>JBBAKN010000007.1:0-2679 GCA_040403555.1 Sphingobacteriales bacterium | reverse complement strand
ACGGTCATGGCAGCGACCCTGCTGGCATTTGAGTCATGCCACGCTTAATATTGTTTAGTAAAGCGCGATTCATAATGTCATCAAACGCACCTTCATCAAGTAGCGAACCTTCAATGGTTATAGTTTGAGAATTATCTATGACTGTAGTTCCCGCGCCACTATTACCCGATGAAACATAATCGCCATATTGGTAATTGCCATTTTGATCATAAAGGGGCTGTCCACCTACTCCAAAACTAGGGGGCTTAACTCCGCCGCCACCGCCACCGGGCGGGTTAATAGGTGTAGCGAGTAATGCTAGGTAATCTTGTAATGCTTTGTATTTAGCATCATCTGCTACTTTTTGAGCAGCTGCAATATTAGCAATTATATTGGTTTGGGTAGTGTAGTTAAGAATATCCATTGTGGCCTGAGCCGCTGCAACCTTATCTAGCGAAGCTAGTTTTGCAATAGATAGCAGTTCTACCTGTGTCTGTTCAGTATAGAAATTAGCCTCAGCTAAGCCGCCTGATTGCTGGATAGCCGCATTGTATTTAGCGTAGGCAGCCTGTCGCGCTAGGGCAGCTTCTTCCTCAGACATTTTTGTAGTTTTAATACGCTGAAGTTCATCGAGTAGCAGCTGGTTAATGTAGTTAAGTTCGGTTTCGCTGATGGTCTTAATACCGGCTAACTTATTGGTTTGCTGTTCTTTAGTTAAAACATCTGCCATTTTAAGATAGGACAACGCAGCCTCGCCGTCATCGTTTTCGATAGCTTGCATAGCCAATAAACGTAAGCGTTCATCTTTATCGTAGGTAGCTTTCAAAGCTGCTGCTATCTGTATTTTGTTAAGGTCAAATACAGCGGCAGCTTTGCTCAATGCAGCTTTTGCTTTCTCTGCCAAAATGCGTTGCTTTTCAGCTGCTGATTGTTTTGCTGCTGTTTGTGCTGACTTGTTTTGTAAAGCTGCTAGTTCTTTAGCACGTTTAGCCGCCGCAGTTTCAGCCGCCGCGCGTTGCCTAGCTGCTTGGCTACTTGTGTCGGTTTGCCCTGAAATAGTCATAGGCGTAGTAAATGGCTTTGGCTTTATCTTTTGTTTTGCGCCGTAATCAATTAAAGGCTGGATGCTAGGTATAAATGCACCTTTTAAGAAATCAAAAAACGTATCGCCATTATTACCTAATTTAAAGTTTAATTTATTTAGTAGCGATGCAACACCAAAAATAGCATCGGATGTAGCCTGTGCGAATCTATCCATTGCACCAGTAGCTGCGCCTATGCCTTGATCTCCTGCTAATAAAGCAAAACTATCTAGTAAACCTTTACCTATAGTTTCTTGCATATTGGCAAAACTCACGCCTAACACGCTGAGTTGTCCAGCGTATGTATCTAAGTAAGCCGCGTTAGATCCGCTAAATTGTTTGTTTAAAGCTGTCTGAACATCATTAAAAGACGCAACCTTTAACTCTGTTTGAGATAGACCTAAATTGTATTTTTTTAATTCTTTTCTATTACCAACATAAGCCTGCGATAAATCATTAGCAACAGTAGATAAATCCTCACCGCTACCGGCTGCTACATCTATGGCAAGTCTAAGTAATTCTTGTGACTTTGCTACAGATCCTGTAGTCGTTAATAGGGACTGTAGAGCTGGCCTTAATTTGTCATCAAGTACGCCCGTTTGGGACTCAATGGTTGAAACAAAATTCTTAATGCGTTCATCCTCAAAACCTAAGCCAAGGTTTTTAACCGCTGTAGTGAGGCGGTTAGCCGCTGCTTCATCTTGCATAAACGCTTTGGCAGATGCCTTGCCAAATTTAACGATCGCTGCAGCACCTAATGCTAAACCAAATGTCTTGGCTAAATTTTTTACATTTTTTCCTAATTTATCTACAGCTGACTCTGCCTCCTTAAATCCTTTAGCGTCAAAGGTAGAACCAAGTTTAATATCTGGAAATGCCATTATGCAGCCCTACTAAATACATGCACTTTATTACGCGCATAAAATTGTCTAACCGCTGAATCTATGGCTTTGTTAGCTGCACCTTCGGCTACGCCTTGGCTTTGCGCCCATGCGCGAAATATAAAACGGCCTTGGCCTTTAGCACTTTGAGTAACTATGCCTAGATTGTTGATAAATTGTTGGCCTGCACCTGGGTTTACTGATCGGCTTACACCTTTAGATGTACCCGATGCTTTAGGACCTACCCAGTTTTGTGGCCGTCTAGCGGTTTCGTAAATTGCGCCAGCTGCAGACTTGTTAATAATTCTAGCCATTGAACTAAATCCAGCACGATTTCGCTTGCTTACTTTATTTTCTAAAACTATGCCCCGAGTGATCGTGTTGTAATTGAAAAAAGGAAAGCGCGCCTCAGAAAAAGAACGCTCTGCCCAGCCACTCATAGGAGATTGGCTAGGTACAAAACCCCTAGCCTTTTTTACTACAGGCATTAAAGCTGCTTTAATTTCTAGTCGCATTTGTTTTTCAAGATCAGGTGTAAATGCCCGTAGAGCCTTAATTAGATCAGCGTTTCCGCGTATTTCTACTTGTGACATCTTGCATCTCCTTTACTCTGTCTTTCATCGCCTGCAGCAAAGCCGTAAACATCCTGCTATCTAACTCAATTAAATCTTTAGGCGATATTCCCGTTTCCAAACTGATCCGTGCGATCAAGTAAGTAAACGAGTCACGCCCTATAG
>JBBAKN010000006.1:0-16572 GCA_040403555.1 Sphingobacteriales bacterium | reverse complement strand
CCCCCGGGGTTAATTCCTCTCCTTCCTCATACAGGGGCTGGCAAGCGGGCCATCACGCGTACGCGGAGTATAGATTACCCAACCAAGGGGAAGTATAGTATATACAGTAGCTACGGAACATAATGCTATAATTAACAAGACGCTGGGGGTTGTACCCACATAGAAGCTATCCACTAACGTAAATAATAAATTGGATAAAAACTATACCTTCTAGGGGAGCCTAATATAATTTGTTGTATAAACAAATTAATTTGTGTGTTTTGGTTAACATTGGCCATGCATAAATTCATATTACGCTTTTGTGGCTAAGTAAAACAATTAAGTGTCTAGGATTGCTCTAGTCCTGACTTAGACCTGGGCCATTTAAGTATTTGACAGAATAGGGCACGGCGGCAATTTCGACAAGGACTAGACTCACCTAGAAGAGGGGATCCCTAGTCAAAGCTTTTTAACAGAGTCCTGCTCTTATTTTGCAATTTCTCAGGGTGAGCAAGAATCAGCCTGTTAGGCAAGCAATGATGCTTATTTATATGAATTGCTGACGTCGTCTGCCCTAGGCCCAGGTCTAGTTGGGTGCGTGCTAGCCTACCCAAGGCTTTAGTGGGCTTTGTAGCCCTGTTCTCGTAGACGCCCTTGAGTGCAAATGTTTCTGACCTTCTGTTTTAGTAGAGACTGTTGAGCTTTTTAATACCTAAAAAAATTGGCTCCAGACCCCGATAGACTGAAATTTTTAGCCTGGTTAACTTAAGCTGGCTTATATTTATCCAAACTTTGTTTCCCTGAAGTTGAAACGCTGCTATACTCGGTGCCTGAATTTTTCTTTTAGGGTTAATTAAAAGGCTGCACCCCGCCCTGGTGGCAGGGCCCATCTTCTTGTAACCTAAAATCTCAGTGGATTATTTTATAGATCCCTGGAGTTTATGTCCTAGGCTCTCAAAATAGTCTGTGAAGGGATTACAGGATGAGTAGTTAACCCTTCCAAAAAAATTTTTTGAAGAGAGCCCTCATTTAACATCTTTGACTATCCCAAAATGAGCTCTTCAGCTTTAGTTTGTCGCGCTGACTTAAAGCCCCTGGCAGTATTTGGCACAAGTGAAACCAGCAATGCTAGCTGGGACTGCTGCTCTCTAGTTAAATTCTTTAACTAAAAGTTTAGGCAAAATTGGTTAAGGTACTCCCTAGAGCGTCGTCAGCCTAAGCTCATATAGCTTCGCTATAAAAATCTTTAGTGGGCTGCTTTAATTACTAATTTAATAGCTAATACCACGTACACAATACGTCTTGAGCAAATTTGTAGGTGCTCAGACTCGCAGAGATTACAAAAGGAGGGGGTTAGTACTTAGCCCCGAAAAAAAAATTGGTTGATCCCGGGCGTTGGCGGAGTGTTTAGTTTATGGGGCCCCTGACTCTTATAGAGTCAAAAATTTTGCTGAGGTTTATGACTTAACCATCAAAATTTGAAGTTTACGCGGGCCTAACGCACATTCGTATTAAAAGGGCCAGACAAGCTTTTGCTCGTCTGTGCTATCTAAAGGCTAGGCTTGGGCCTAGTGTTAATTAGTATTAGTTAAATTTCCAATTTAACGCGTCAGCTTATTAAAGGCTTAAAAGCTATTTCTATAACTTTTACTTTGCTACGACTTATCTCTTAGCAGAGAGTGACGGACAATATGAACCCGGTCTATAACTAATTCGATTATTTTGCGACCTACTATTAAATCCTGTGTCTATTAATTTTATTTACTGCATTTCAGCTACCCTAGTTTAAGCTATGTGTCATTTGGGAAAAATTTAAATGGACACTTATTTTTTAACAACCACACACAAACTTTAAAATAGTAAACAAAATTGAGGAGTGTCAAATTATGAGCCAAAATTCTCTAATCAGGATAAACCGCTGCCATGTAGTTTAGGTTTTTTTATAATACCTAAAATTTGTACATACCTGGCTTCTACCCCAGTTTTGTCAGAGGGTTTGGAGGTCATAACTTTTTTTCTAAAAGCCGCAAAACTGGAGAAGAAAAAGAATTTAAAGTGTTACTAAATAAAATTTTATTTTAAAAGTATAACCGCGGATGCTGGCACTTTATTAACCAAATATAAAATTTTTACATGACTATTTAAAAGAAAATGATTCTTACTATAGCTACATAAACGGTATATTAAATTAAAAATTTGAACCGTATTAAGGCCAATACTCAACTTGCTAGGCGCCCCCTCATCAATAAATTACAACAAACAGGAATAACCACACCACGTCTACAAAATGCCAGTACCAGGCGGCTGCCTCAAACCCAAAATGGTGGGAAGCTCTAAAACTGCAATTTGTAAGTCGGTACAAACACACGCCTAAAAACGTTGTACCTACTAAAACATGTAAGCCGTGAAAGCCTGTCGCTAAAAAAAAAGTAGAACCGTAGACTGAGTCAGCGAACCTAAACCTGGCCTCAATGTACTCAACTCCTTGAAGAGCAGTAAAATAGGCCCCTATTAAAATAGTTAACAGCAGCGAAATTTTTGTTTGAGAGTGGTTACCAGATATCAGGCTATGGTGGCTTCAGGTGACGCTAACCCCTGAAGATAGTAAAATTACTGTGTTTAACAAAGGTACCCCAAAAGGGTTAAATGCAAGGACTCCAGTGGGGGGCCACTGGTTGCCTAGTTCAACGTTTACCGCCAAGCTTCTGTGAAAGAAAGCTCAAAAGAACCTTAAGAAAAAAAAAATCTCGGAGACAATAAACAGAATCATACCTCATCGAAGACCTAACTCAACTATACTGCTGTGAAGGCCTAGGAAGGCCCCCTCCCGAGCAACGTCTCGCCATCACTGTAACGTAATTAGGCTCATAAAAAGAACACCCCTTAAAAATAAGTAAGGCCTAGAGGCATGAAACCATTCTAGAAGCCCGCAAGTCAAGGTCATCCCGCCTAGCGAAGCTAAGAGCGGTCAAGGCGATTCGTCGACTAAGTGAAAAGGGTGACGTAAAAAATTGGACATTATTTAAACTTTGACAAATTTAATTGCCTTAAAAAGATTAGAAGTCTTCGCGTGTAAGCTTACTTAGCTCAATCTAGCATTTTTTGATTTCACTCGTGGAACAACCCCAATGACAAAAGCAAGACCAGTACAATAAAAATAAGAGGAGTAATTCAAAAGCTTGTGACACTGAGCTTAGTGAGTATAGGGAAAAGCAGGACCAGCTCTACATCAAAAATGAGAAAAATATTGGCAATTAAGTAAAACTGCAGGCTAAAAGGTAGTAGCCTCTGAGTAGCAGAATTAAATCCGCACTCAAAAGAGCTTCTTTGCTCGGAGTCTACCGCTCCTTTTTTACTAGCTATTAAAACTACCAGCAGCACTACAAATCTTAGTAAGACAGTCAATCCTAAAATGGTTAAGTTTATAAAAATAGGCCTACCTGGGATTAGCCATAACTTATCAGGTGGCCTAACTAAAGCTTGTTAGCATATACTACTCTATCAAAGTAGCCCTATTTCAGGCATTTAGTCAAAGTTTTATTACCTCTTAAGTGCAAATTAAGTGCCATACATGACTATAACTCTTATCCTAGGCCTAAGCTTTTTTAGCTCCACAAACTAATGTTTTAATAACTTCTGGGATTATTTACCTTTTAAAGGTCATAAAGCAAACATCCCGAAGTAAAGACCGGTGAGTAGCTGACTCACTAATACAAAAGGCGCTTCTACCGGGCGTGCACCAATCCAGGTTAGTAAGATAACGACTGTAGCTAAAATTCATAATATTTTTTTGCCAAAAAAATGAAATCTTGAAGACTTAAACTTGTTTGAATTAATTAATGGGAGCAAGTAAAGAACAGCCACTGAAGCTGCCAAAGCCATCACTCCTCCGAGCTTATTAGGGATAGCTCGAAGGATAGCGTAGGCAAATAAGAAATACCACTCAGGCTGGATATGGAGGGGGGTGACCAGCGGGTTAGCAGGAATAAAATTTTCAGGGTCTCCTAGATCTCACGGTTTAACAAGGCAGACTCACCTGAAAAGCCATACAAAAATGATGAACCCGACTAAGTCTTTTCAGGAAAAATAAGGATGAAATAACAGTTTGTCAAAGTTTCTTTTTACTCCTAGAGGGTTTCTAGACCCGTCTTGGTGTAAAAAGAGTAAATGGACCAAGACCATAGCTATGATACCAAAAGGTAAAAAAAAGTGGAGTGCAAAAAACCGACTCAGGGTGGGCTGACTAACCGCGAACCCTCCTCATAGCCAAAACACGATATCCCCTCCCAAATAAGGGATAGCAGAAAACAAATTCGTAATTACAGTAGCCCCCCAAAAAGATATCTGCCCTCAAGGCAGCACGTACCCTAAAAAAGCTGTTGCTATTAAAAGAAACAAAATAGTGACCCCCCTAGCTCAGACGTGTGAATTGGCGTACGACCCGAAGTAAAGCCCTCGGCTGATGTGCAAATAAATACAAATAAAAAACATACTAGCCCCGTTAGCGTGAAAGATACGTAAGGCTCAGCCAAAATTGACGTCACGCATAATATGCCTTACTGTCTCGAAAGCGGAGACCGTGTCTCTTGAATAGTGTATAGCCAGGAATAACCCTGTGCCTAACTGAACCGCCAAGCATAATCCTAAGAGAGACCCGAAGTTTCACATTGTCCTAATCCTTCTAGGCGTCGGCAGGTCTACTAAGCTTCCATTCACAATTCGCATGAGTGGGTTTAATTTTATTCTAGAATAAATTGTTTGTGTGTAAATTAAAAAATTTTGACTTTTTTAATCTTGAAAACTCAAGGCACGCAAATTTCTATAGCTTATACAGAGCACCACTTTGAAGCAGTGGAGGAAAAAAATTTTTAGAGATAATATATTGAGGTCTTACTCTGCTTGACAATTTAATTTTGATAGTAGCGGTGTTAGTGAACGTAGCTTTTATTACGTTGATAGAGCGTAAGGTGTTAAGATACTCCCAAAGACGGGTAGGGCCCAATAAGCCTTCTTTTATTGGTGTTTTACAGCCAGCAGCTGACGCTGTAAAACTGTTTAGTAAAAATATTATTTATCCTATAGGTGGCCACCTAAACGTCTTCTCTCTGTCCCCGTTCGTCGCTCTTACTTTGGTGTTGTGGGTTTGGCTAGTAATCCCTAAAAGATTCGAAAGATCCTATTACTACTTTTCGTCAGTCTTTTTATTAATAATCATAAGATTAAATGTTTACCCTCTGCTTCTGAGCGGGTGAGCCTCATCTAACAAGTATTCGATAGTGGGTGCCCTCCGCAGGGTTGCGCAGACGATTTCTTATGAGGTGAGACTAGCTTTGTTAATGTTAATTATGCTAATATACTTTATGAGTCTTCCCCTAGATTTATTTTCTGAGGGTAAACAGTATGTTTTACTACTATTTGTAGCTCCTTTTGCTATAAGCCTGTGGCTAATTTCGAGGTTAGCAGAGACTAACCGAACCCCTTTTGATTTTTCTGAAGGGGAGAGTGAGCTGGTTTCAGGGTTTAACACAGAGTACAGCGCCGGGGGGTTTGCCGTGATTTTTATAGCGGAATACGGAAGTATTTATTTTTTAAGGTTCGTAACGTCTTTTATTTTTTGCCCCTCAGCCAACCCCTTACCTGTAGCCATTTTAGCAAGAGTATTCTTATTTTTTTGAGTTTGAGCGCGCAGCACTTATCCGCGCTACCGGTATGATTTGCTCATAAGATTGGCATGGAAAAGAATTCTACCTTTAGCTTTGGCTGCCAGAGTTTTTATTGCGAGGGTGTTATTATACTAGACTAACTTAAAAAATAAATTACTTTATTTATAGATATTAAAATCCTTCTTGCAGGTAACAACCGCAGGCACTTAGCTTTAAACAACAAAAATAGCCCTAGGCATAGAGAAATTTGAAGTTTCTTAGTTTAAATTAACTTATATTTTTTTTTAAGTTCTTAACCTGGCAGCGGCCCAGTCCTCAATCTTCAAGAATTGAATTGAGATGGGTATAAACCTGTGATTAGCCCCACAAATTTCAGAGCACTGCCCATAAAATACTCCGACTGAATTTATCTCCACCCTGAGCTGGTTTAGACGCCCCGGTACTGCGTCTACTTTTAACCCCAGCCTAGGTATAGCTCAGGCGTGTAGCACGTCCCCGCTTGTTACCAGAACTCGGATAGGGGTCTGCGTGGGGAGGGAAACCCGGTTATCCGTCTCTAGAAGACGAAAATCTCCCGACTTTAAGTCAGCTGTGGGAACCATGTAAGAGTCAAACCCTATCACAGGGGAGGAAAGATCCACCCCCCGAAAGTCAGGGTACTCATAGCTCCAATACCATTGATGCCCAGTAGCTTTTAAAGTAACTCCTTTGTCTCTCCTGTACTCTTCCAAAGTGTACAGGAGAACTAAAGAAGGTAGAGCAATCTGCACTAGAATTAGAGCAGGAATTAATGTTCAAATACATTCTAGGATTTGCCCTTCTAAAAGAGATTTATGTACAGTTTTGTTAAAAAGAACTCTTACTAAAATTAAACCAACAAATCTTAAAATAAATAACAAAATTATATTAGTAAAATCGTGAAAATAAATAAATTCTTCTATAACTGGGGAAAATGCGTCCTGCAACCCAATTTGAGACCATGTGGACATTATAAAAACGAGACCCTGGTCTGCTCAACATTCCTATCCCGTACAAACTTGACCAAGAGGGCTAAACCTAAGACCCCCTCCCCCACTCTTAATCTTATTATAATAAATATTAAACTGCAAGAGTTACTTAAGGCGGCGAATTGGGGGGAAATCAGTAAAGCTAAAAGAGAAAACATCTCGAGAGTCAAAAGTAGAGAAATGAGCTTGTTTATTATTTTTTTAAATGTCCACAACAAAATCCCGGCCCAAATTAGTCCCAAAGCGGGGTAACCCATGTCTATAATTAAAGCAGACAAAGACAACGCAGTAATTACTCCCAGTTTTATTGTTAATTTAGAGTTCATTAGTGCTGTACACTTTTAAGGCGCCCCTGAAGTTTAAAGCTAGCTTTACCACCACGGTTAAGGCCACTAAAAGATACAAAGCCAACAAAAATAAAATTAAATTCTGGCTTAGATTGTATAAATCTCTAACACGTAGCCCGTATACGATCAATTTTTCCCCCCTCACAAATGTGATAGCTAACACCCCTCAGGCTCTTAAAGCAAATCCTCCAGGTCTAAAAAACGTGATTTTTGTGGATGAGACGAGGGTCAGCATATACCTAAATAATACCATTATCCCTCCCGTGAAAAGTAAAATAACTGCAAAAAATATCCAAGATCTTCTTTTCACTCCTAAGAGCAACCCCACGTTTATTCTTAGTCCTACTAATCATACGATAATAAGACTAGGGTTTGCCGAAAATAAAGCAAGAGACGTTCCGAGTCTAAATATTAAGACACCTGTTAATATTAGTATAGTTTTGTTTGGCCGACTAAAAGTATTTTTTCTATGTAAAAGAAACGTAAGGTTATACTACAGCCAACCAACTAGTGACTACTGCTAAGTGATTGTGATCTTGTAATCATAAAGATATTGGCACTCTTTATTTGTTAGCGGGGGCTTGAGCAGGCATAATCGGGACAGGCCTTAGAATAGTTATTCGGATAGAACTGGGGCAGCCGGGCTCTCTAATGGGGGATGACCAGATTTACAACGTAGTTGTGACAGCGCACGCTTTTATCATAATTTTTTTTATAGTAATACCCATTTTAATTGGAGGCTTCGGAAATTGGTTAGTGCCGCTTATGCTCGGTGCTCCGGACATGGCTTTCCCTCGTATAAATAACATAAGATTTTGATTTTTGATTCCAGCACTTTTTATACTTTTAACTAGTTCTCTAGTAGAGAGGGGGGCGGGCACGGGGTGAACAGTCTATCCTCCCCTTAGAAGAAACGTTTCGCATGCCGGGGCTTCTGTGGATTACGCCATCTTCTCTCTTCACCTGGCAGGAGTATCTTCTATTTTAGGGGCTGTCAACTTTATTAGAACTTTAGGGAATATACGTACATTCGGGATGTTCCTAGACCGAATGCCTTTGTTTGCTTGGGCAGTCCTGATTACAGCTATTCTGCTTTTATTATCTCTTCCTGTCTTAGCCGGAGCTATTACTATGCTGCTTACAGACCGAAATTTGAACACTTCTTTCTATGACCCAAGAGGGGGGGGAGACCCCATCCTTTATCAGCATTTATTTTGATTTTTTGGCCACCCTGAAGTTTACATTTTAATTTTACCCGGGTTTGGGCTGGTGTCCCATATTGTCAGGCAAGAAAGGGGTAAAAAAGAGCCTTTCGGGGTCTTAGGTATAGTGTATGCAATACTTGCCATCGGTGTCTTGGGGTTTGTAGTCTGAGCTCACCACATATTCACGGTAGGAATGGACACAGATACCCGCGCTTACTTTACCACGGCTACTATGATCATCGCAATTCCCACAGGAATTAAAATTTTTAGATGAATCGGGACCTTCCACGGAAGGTGAATTCCATTTACCCCGTCAACGCTATGAGCTTTTGGTTTTATTTTCTTGTTTACAGTAGGGGGGCTGACGGGGGTAGTCCTAGCCAACTCATCCTTAGATGTGGTGCTGCATGACACATACTATGTAGTCGCCCATTTCCACTATGTGTTAAGGATGGGGGCGGTGTTTGCCTTGATAGGAGGCTTTGTTAACTGGTTCCCTCTTATGAGAGGGCTAACAATAAACCCTGAGTGATTAAAAGCGCAATTTATTATTATATTTATTGGGGTTAATTTGACTTTTTTCCCCATACACTACTTAGGACTGGCGGGGATGCCCCGTCGGTACTCTGACTACCCCGATTTTTATGCCACTTGAAATATTATTGCTAGCCTGGGGTCATTAATCTCGGTAGTGGCGGTACTGTTTTTCATTTTTATTCTTTGGGAAGCTTTCGCAGCTCATCGGCCTGCTCTTTTTGGTAAATTTTTTAGAAGAAGGCTGGAAATAATTCACACGTCTCCACCTCTGACACACAGGTACAACTCTAACCCTCTAGTCTTTAAAATCTATAAAAATAAGCTAATAAAGCTAATGGGCTCATAACTCTTTGATAATTTATATTTTTTTATAGCCAAGTTTGAGATAGTTTAATCTAAAACATTAATTTTGGAGATTAAAAATGAGTCCCTCTCTCAAAAATTTAGTTTATGAAAAATATGAGTTTGTCAAGCTCAAGAACCGAGGAATTTTTTAACTTTTGGGGAGTTAAGATTGTTGCTGGCTAACTTGAAATTAGCTTTTAGAAATTAAATTTTCTCAATTTTAATTTAAAATTCCTAAACCTAAGACTATTAAAAATGCTCAAAATAGATGGTTTGAGATAATTACTATTTCAGCCGGGGATACTAACCTTAAAGAAGCAGAAGTCAAGGCTACACCCTGAACTCTTGACCTGTAAATAACTAGTGAGTACCCCGTGCTTACTATAACAATGAGGATTATTAAGAGGACGTTTGTCTTTACAGCTAAAACAACCCTGGTAATAACCATAAGCTCAGCTAGCAAGTTAAATGTGGGGGGGGAGGCCATATTAGCTATCAAAACTAAGAATCAAAATAAAGGCACGGCCCCTGACCAAGCAAGGACCCCCTTTGTTAGTAAAATTCTCCGTGAGTGATTGACCTGGTAAAATATAAAGGCTATCAAAAATATAGCAGAAGACCTGGCTCCGTGGGCCAACATTAGAAAAATAGCCCCCCCAGCCCCAAGCCTTGTAGCCGTCAACAACGAGCCCACTATTAAGCCTATGTGTCCTACCGACGAGTAGGCAATAATTATCTTTAAGTCAGTTAGCCGTAGGCATAATACCCTAATCAAAAAAGTGCCCATGAGAGCAATAGACCTGCAGGCGTACGTGAACCTAGAATAAAAATAAATAGGAAGAAAAAGTCATAGTCCATAGCTCCCCAGTTTTAGCAAAATTGCGGCCAAGACTATAGAGCCAATTACCGGGGCTTCTACATGTGCCTTAGGGAGCCAGAGGTGGACACCAAACACAGGGAGCTTAACTGCAAACGCCAAAAACAATCCTGCACTCATAGCTCAGGTTAACCTCCTTTGATTTAAAGCACCCTGAGACGAAAGACAAAAAATTCTATTCTGAGAGAATTTAATTCTTAGCCAGATAAAAGAAATTAGCAGGGGCATGGACGCGCTTAAAGTGTAAAATAAAAGTCTGAGTCTTGCGTTTAACCGTTCTCTCTGGTAGCCTCACCCTATAATAATTATAAAGATTGGAAGAACACTTAATTCAAACGAAATATAAATCTTTAAAAATTTATCCAAGCTAAAAAATCTAAACAAAGCTAATCTAAGCACAAAAATGTAAAAAATAAGGGTCCTACTTGCAATGCCTACTTCGGTAGTTGAAAAGTATCTGCTGGCTCAAAACAAACTAACCACTCTTAGCACGGTTAGAAAAAACCTAAGATTCGAGAAAGTTACTCCGTTAAATCTCACCTCCCCCCACTCACTAACCACAGGGGTGGTAAAAACCAGTCCCAGCCTTAGTGCAAACAAAATCAAAACCCTTTCTCAGGTAAAGGCCAAAAAAATCGATGTCCTGACCCCCAGCAGGATCAATATCTTTAATATAAACTCAAGGGTGAGGCCTAATCTTAGGCCGAAACTAAGTGTAAAAATTTTACTTCAGAGTTAAGTTAATCTTAATGGCGGATTAGCGCACAGGCTTTAAGCGCCTGAAATGAAATTAACTTTCTTACGATATTATTTGAGAAGGTGTTCATAATTAGAATTACAGTCTAACGCCTAATTCAGCCATCAAATATATTTACTGAAGGTTTCAAATGTCAGTCAAAGCAGTATTAATTTTAAGCTGTGTTTTATCATTTGCGGTCCAAAGAGGTATTTCTCTCTGGCTGTTACTCGAAATTAACTTTGTCTCTTTTGTAGGGCTCTTGGGAGCCAGGAAAAGCTCGTGCGAGAAAACTAGAGCCTTAAACTACTTCCTTGTTCAAGCTTTAGGTAGGAGACTAATGCTCGTCAGCTTAGTGTTTTTAATCGGCGGGGTGAATTTTTTATTCAGGCCGTTATTTTTTTTTTCTATTTTACTAAAATTAGGGGGGGCCCCCCTTCACAACTGGTACTTAAAGTTGGTCCAAAAATTGTCTTGACCTTTTATCTGGATTTTGTCTTGCTGACAAAAGTTAGTGCCCCTGTTATTAATTTCCAGGGTCAGCTCAACCTACTTACTCCCGGCCAGACTTTTTTCTCTGGTAGTAGGTAGGGCTGGGGTAGTATTACAGACCTCCCTTAAAAAACTCTTTGCTTTATCGTCTATTTTTACTCTAGGGTGGCTACTTGCTTCGATACTAGCAAATTTTTACACGTGAGTAGTCTTTTTTGGAGGATACGCTCTAAACTTAGGAGTTCTCGTAGCCTGCGCGGCCCTAATATTCTCGCGAAAAAATCGCCAAGGCAGGACACGAATCGACAGTGTGAGCACAGCAACGTTGTTTGGCTTTTTACTAGTGATAAGGGGCCTTCCCCCTTTCTTAGGTTTTTTTTTAAAAATCTCAGTACTCATCCAGCTGGCACTGCACCAAGTCACGCTGGTGTTACCCCTGGCTTTGGTAGTCCTAAGCTTATTTATAATTTATATGTATATTGTGATTATCTTTAATGCCCTGGCCCTGACTAACTCAGGGGATAGAAAGCTCACTATAAGGCCGAGGGCCTTGAGAAATATTTATAACTTTTTTATTCTTAACACTGGGTTAAGGGTGATTTTAATAAATTTTTGGCTATGTAAATAAATTACATAAGTAATAAAACCCTGCGACCAACCCTCACACAAAAAATAGATTTACTATTTTTAAAATAGATAAAAGTGAAGAATTATAAAGACGCCTCCCCCCAAAAAGGTTGTAGTAAGTGCCAAAAATTTTTGCTAACAACCCCCGGTCCATCGCTTGTAAAAGCAGCCTACTACATCCTTTGTATAAAAATAAAGCTGGGCGGGTGCTTAACCTAGGAAGGCTTCAAAGCCTTCCTAGCCTGCCTACAGCTCTATTGAGAGATCTTTTCCAGGGGCTCAGGTTGATTTTCCTAATAGTGATGCCTAAAATTAGTAAACTCAAAATTACAAGTTTTATAGTTCTTCTAAACCCCCCAACTACAGGCCTAGGAAAAAGAGCTATTCTTAAGTAAAACCCCCCGTAGGACGCGGGGATAAGCAGCAAAAGCATTGCGGCTACTACAGCCTTGTCTTCGTCAAGGTTAAACCTTAATGCCCCCCCGTTTGTAGAACGCGTGAATACAAAAAGTATAAAACGACTCCTATACGCGGCAGTTAATAAAATTCCTGTTAACATAAACAAATAACTTCCTACGTTAAAATTTTTAACTAAAATTAACTCGAGGACTATCTCTTTAGAAAAAAAAGCAGACATAAACGGGACCCCTATTAATCTTATCCTGGCTAATAAAATCACTCTGTGGGTGACAGGAAGAACGCCCCCTCCGACCATCCGCAGGTCTTGGTAGTCTTTCCTGTTGTGAATAATAGAGCCGGTTCCTAAAAAAAGCAAAGCCTTAAAAAAAGCATGGCTTAATAAATGAAAAAACCTGGCCAGAAAAGCTCCCAGCCCTAATCTTAACACTATCACCCCTAGCTGGCTTAAGGTTGACAGCGCCACCATCTTCTTCAAATCAGTCTCAAATAAAGCTCTAACCCTAGCTATAATTATAGTTAAGGAGCCTATGATTAGCAAGTACTCTCTGACCTGGGTTAATCTTCAAAAATCTCGATGCCGAATAATTAGGTACACCCCTGCAGTCACTAAGGTAGAAGAGTGGACCAAAGAAGAAACAGGAGTGGGGGCCGCTATGGCGGCGGGTAGCCATGCAGAAAACGGGATCTGAGCCCTCTTAGTAGTCGCGGTTAACGCAATTATGGCCCTGATAAATGCTAGGGAGGCGTTAGAGTAGAATCAGTAGTTTCAATTCCCAAAAGCAACTAAATAACTAATTGCAACTAACAAAAAAGCGTCCCCTAGACGATTACTTATCGCTGTCACCATCCCCGAGTTATAGGCTTTACTGTTGCCATAGTAAACAACTAGCAAGTATGAAGTTAGGCCTAGCCCGTCCCAGCCAAGTAAAAGACCCACCAGGTTAGGCCTCAAAATTAAAAAAAATATTCTCAAGACAAACAAAAGCAGCAAAATGTGAAACCGAAAAAAGTACTTATCCTCTGCCATGTACGAGTGCCTAAATACCAAAACCGCGGTGGTGATTAACCCCACAGTGAATAAAAATATAACGCTTAGGGTGTCTAAAAGCAAAACAAACCTAAGTCTATACCCTCGCAAGACGAAAAAGTTGTATTCAACTAATAAAATTCTAACAGCTTCAGAGCAAAACCTGAAAGTCAATATTAATAAAAGACTAATTAAAAACCCCACAAACACTAACCTACCAATAAAGGCTTTCTCGAACTTTAGTATAAAGTCTTTCCCAAATTTGACTGGGTTGATTTCATAGTATAAATATTACATTGCTTTTTCGTGGCAAAGATCTTTAAATGAAATTTGTTGTCTGACGGTGTAGTTTATGTTAAAATATAAGTTTTGTACACTTAAGTTGCTAGTCGGGTTCTTTTTTAGCAAAAAAACTGCGCTGAGCTTAGAACTCAGAGACAAACTAATATTTAAAAAGTTTTATGAAATCTTATGATGCCAAGCTTTTACTTTGGATAAGACTTTTAAGTCCATAAAAAATTCCTCAAATTGCCCCCATAGCTTGACTTGTTGTATTTCTCTCTACGTTAAGCTTTTTAATGCTAATTAGGGTCAAGCTTTACTTTTTTAAGTAATGAACAATCTATTTTCTGTGTTTGACCCTCAAGTGCTTTGGTTAAGATTTGAAGCTAACTGGGTTAGAATACTGGGTGTCCTATTGTGAGTGCCCGCCCTTTTCTGGGTAGCAGCTTCCCAAGTGACATTCGTACTTAAAAAAATTTTAAACACTCTGGCCAGAGAGTTCAAGGCCAATTTCGGCTTAATCGCAACCCCTGGGCACAGCCACTGAGCCTTAAGAATATTTACCCTGGTGCTATTAAACAACGTAGGCGGTATAACCCCTTACACTTTCACAAGTACAAGACACCTTTCCGTTACTATAAGGCTCGCGCTGGCTACTTGGTTGAGGTATTGAGGCGCCTCTACTGTCATGGACACTGGGCAAGCCTTAGCCCATCTTGTGCCTGTTGGCACTCCGTACATTTTGATGCCTCTAATAGTGATAATTGAGCTAGTTAGGAGTTTAATTCGCCCTCTGACCTTAGCTGTCCGGCTTGCTGCTAATATAGTGGCTGGGCATCTTTTAATGACGTTAATTAGTTCCCCATTAGTACACTCGGAACCCTTAGCTTCCAGGCTTATTTTGTCTGGGTTAATTTTATTAATTGTACTTGAGTCTGCCGTAGCTTTTATCCAAGCTTACGTGTTCAGAATACTTAGGGCTTTATACCTGGGGGAGTCTAACACCCTAAGTCTGAATTAATTACTTACGTAATTTTTAAAAAAATTGGTCTTAAACTGCTTCTAATACTTTTTCAATTTTGAAAATTAGGAGTGTACCTTTAGCATCATGGGGTTTCAACCCCCACCCACATTAGACTATCTCGATAATTTTCAGTCTCCTTAAACCAATGCGTCGTGGCATAGCTGCTTCAAATTTAAGGCAGAGCTTGATATGAGCTATAAAAAATTATCTAGTTAAATTTTAATTTTTAGGGGAAAGCTCTAAAAATTCTATTAAAAAAATACTCGAGCGCTACTTAAATAATAATAGTTAGGTTACTCTACCATAGCAACAAACAAAATTTTTTTAATTTTAAGGAGTAACTTTTTTCTTTCAAAAATGAAACTATTAGTATTATTTTATAACTACAAGTACAAAAATACACCTTATTTAAAACTTGAAACTGTTCAAATCAAAAACTTTACTTGAACTCTACAAAGCCTGTTTATCAAAAACATCGCAGGTCTGCACCTGTAAGATTTGCCCAATGCTTAAATTGTTAATGGCCGCGCAAGTGCTAAGGTAGCAAAATCAATAGCCTATTAATTGTAGCCTAGAATGAATAATTAAACTTTGTAGAGAGTAGCGTTTGCTACAAAAACTTAATTTTTCTGTGAAAAAGCAGAAGTAAACTTTTTAGACGAGAAGACCCTAAAACTTTAAAATATTTAATTGGGATAATTCTTTTATGAAATAAAAACAGTAAGCCCCTATAATAGGAAAGACCCTAAAAAGCTAAATAAAAGTACTTTAGGGATAACAGCACTACTTACGCCAGAAGTTCAAATTTGAGCGTAAATTTATGACCTCGATGTTGAATTAAGAAAACCCTCTAAGCAGCCTTAGAGGCTTTAGGACTGTTCGTCCAAAATGTCTTACATGATTTGAGTTAAGGTCGACGCGAGTCAGACTGGTTTCTATCTAAAAAATAAACTTTTGTTTACTAGTACGAAAGGAATTTAATCAATTTTATTTTTCCGCAAGGACGGGCAGACTGCTGGAGTGCATGCTCCAGCCCTAAATTACCTATAGCTAAAAATTTTTTTGTAACAAGCAGTTGCTTTTAGTATAATAAATTACACTTAATTTCCAATTAAGAAACCCTTCGAAAGCAAAACCTAAAATTGCCTGACTTTAGGGTCAATTATTGATAGAGGTAAGGTTAGTGGGCCCATCTAACGTGCTGCTTGTAAGGCTGCCTAGTATAAATAATTACGTAAATTTGCAAAATTTAAAATTCGGAACAGCTTGTAAAATTTAGGAATCTAACTCTTATAGCCCCTACTATGGGGGCAGGACAGACTCAAGGTAAGCTCCTGCTTAGAAGACAGAAAATGCCTAGGTTAAAAATAGCGTTTACCCTCCAAAGTCAAATCAGGAACAAGCCCATCTTGCGGGTAGTAGTCCCTAGCCTAAGCTAGGGAGCTAGGCCAAGCCACCCTAGCCCTAGCTACTTTAGGGCTCGCAGGGTGCGAAGCAAGCCCCAAGAGGGGGGAGGGAGAAAAGACTTCTTGTCCGCAGCGCACAAATAGAGCCCCGCGGGATATTTGACTTAGACCTCTAACTGCACGTTTAGCTGGCCTTAACTAAAGTGCTCGTCAACACTATCAAAAAGAACCCCGACCAAAGCAAGCTTGGTGCACTATGGCCAACTTATCCTAATTATTGGTCTGAGTAAACACCCCCCCCTACCAGTCTAGCAAACTCAGCGTCTGACTAGACTGGTGTGCTTGACTTGAGCCTAGCGGGCTGTAAATAAGTCTTATAACCCGGTCATAGTTAGAGTCCCCGATAAAACTTAAGCTAGTCCACTGCCAAACGTCAGCTTAGCCAATAGCTGCATTAATTATAGCATTATGCCCACCATTGTTGTTTAGATTGTACTCCCCCTAGTTGGGTAGGATGTCCTTCGCGTAAGCGAGATGGCCCGCTCGCCAGCCCCTGTATGAGGAAAGGAGAAAGAGTATATAGGGGGGGGGGGTACAA
>JBBAKN010000005.1:0-82891 GCA_040403555.1 Sphingobacteriales bacterium | reverse complement strand
AACATGTTTATGCGTTTGCAGGCCGATTTTTGACTGGGTGCGGCAATATGCTTCTTTGTTCGGGCAGGAAAATCGGGCGTAAAGGCAAAGAAATTACTGCGAAACTGATTGAGCATGTGCTCCATAGTTTGGCCCTCGGCAGTATAAAATGCCGATTCTAAACTCTGATGTTGTTGGTAATGCAGCTTAAAAAATTGGATAAAATAGAGTGTATCCGTAGCATTAAAAGTACGGTGCTTAAATGCTAAAAATCGTTTTAAATCCGAATCCTCGTGATGACAAATAAAGTCGTACGGACTGTTGTCCATTAGCTGAATAAGCTCCTTACATTTATTAATAATGGTTTTGCGTTGCCCCCAAGCCAATACGGCGGCCCAAAACCCCATAATCTCAATGTCTTGTTTTTTACTAAACAAGTGCGGAATACTTATCGGATCGTGGGCTATAAACTCTTTTTGATTGTATTGCGCTACCTTCTGATCTAAAAAAACACGAAGATCATCGGGTGAGGGAAACATTAAATACGGGCTAAAGCTTGTTCTAAATCGGCCAAAATATCTTCAGCATCTTCTACCCCAACGCTTAAACGCAATAAGGTATCGGTTACTCCGGCTTTATCACGTTCGGCTTTTGGTATAGAGGCATGTGTCATAGTTGCTGGGTGGTTTATGAGCGATTCTACCCCACCCAATGATTCGGCTAAAGAAAATACATTAAAGGAAGAAGCCAACTTAAACGTAGATTCAAGTGTGGCACCTTTGGTACTAAAGGAAATCATACCACCAAAATCACGCATTTGTTTTTTAGCAATTTCGTGATTGGGATGATCTACAAAGCCTGGCCAATATACTACCTCTACTTTCGGATGATTTTTTAAATATTCGGCTACTTTACGCCCGTTTTCACAATGTGCTTTCATGCGTAAATGCAGGGTTTTTAATCCTCTTAATACCAAAAAACTATCCATTGGGCCAGGTACCGCACCACATGAATTTTGAATAAAGGCTAGTTTATCAAATAAATCCTGACGGTTGGTAAGTAAGGCCCCCATAATCACATCGGAATGTCCACCCAAATATTTAGTTGCAGAGTGCATCACAATATCGGCACCCAAATCAATAGGGTTTTGTAAATACGGGGAGGCAAACGTATTATCAACAACCAAAAGAAGGTTGTTTGCTTTAGCAATAGTCGCTACCGCTGCAATATCTACAATACGCATTGTTGGATTGGTAGGTGTTTCTATCCAAATTAACTTGGTATTTTCAGTTACATAGTTGCTAATATTGGCCGCATCGTTTAAATCGATAAAAAGGAATTTAATGCCGTACTGAGCAAATATTTGGGTAAACATACGGTAAGATCCGCCGTATAAATCGTTTCCAGTAATTACTTCATCGCCTGGTTTAAGCAGTTTCATTACCGTATCGGTTGCACCCATTCCACTCGAAAATGCTAAACCAAATTCTGCATTTTCTAAAGCAGCCATACAATCTTCTAAAGCTTTTCTGGTTGGATTTTTCCCTCGAGCATAGGCATAACCTTTATGATTACCCGGCGATTCTTGCCAATAGGTAGAGGTTTGAAAAATTGGAGTCATTATGGCTCCTGTTGTTGGATCTGGCTCTTGGCCGGCGTGTATGGCTTTGGTTCCGAATTTCATGTGCTTAAATTATGTTCAAAAATACACTTATCGGTTATATTTTCTAAAAAAAATAGTAGATGGTTAAACCTTTATTGTTTAACTTCATCAAAGCAATAAACCCAAACACAATACAATATGAAAAAGAACCTTTACACCTATTTTACTGTAGCATGCTTAGCTACCTTAACATTTGTATCTTCTTGTAAAAAAACAGAAGAAATTACAACCACCGATTCAGAAACTGTTATTGAAAGTGCTCAGGGCGACGAAACAATTTCAGATACCTTTAGCGATTTATTCTTAATAACTTCACAAGATGTGAGTTTATTTGAGGCACCGGTAAACAATTCTAATGGTATATCCACAGATGCTACAACTTCTTCAACATGGTTAATACCAAATACTACGTGCAGAACTGTTACAGTAAGTCCAAGTGGTAACGTATTTCCTAAAACTGTGACTATAGATTATGGTACAGGTTGCGATGATGGCGGTAAATTGAAAAAAGGCAAGATTATAGCCGTATTTAGTGGTCGTTTTAAACAAACGGGTACTACCATCAATATTACATTCGATAATTTTTATATCAATGGCGATAAAATTGAGGGCACTAAATCTATCGTTAATAATGGCCCAAATACTGCCGGAAATTACAGTTTTACAGTTACTATAAACCATACTCGTATTCGTGCAACAGGCGGAACTTCTACTTTAACTTCTGTAAAAACTATTACCTGGATTGAAAATTCGAATACTAGCCCAACGGATGATGAATTTTCTATTAGAGGGAGTTTAAGCGCTACCGATTCTAAAGGCAGAACCTATTCATACACCACTTTAGAACCGCTAATTAAAAAAGTAGCTTGTTTATACATTAGCTCTGGTAAATTATTAATAAACATTACCAGCAGACCTCAGCTTACTTTAGATTTTGGAACGGGTGCTTGCGACAATAAGGCAACTATAAGTGCCAATGGAAAAACCAAAGAAATTACCCTGAAAAAGTAATAATTAAGAATCCTAGTTTGTAAAAGCCTTTGCCAGTACTGGTAAAGGCTTTTACTATTATATATGATTTCTAGAGTGTGGGCCTTGATTAAATAACAAATCAACTATACTCAAATTCTCTATAAAGCCATTACGCTCTTCAAATACTTGATAATATGGAGAAGCACTAAATAAAAGATTTTTTTTTGGATGCAAAGCTGTTCTAAAATCTGGCTCTGTTTTTATAAATTTATACTCGGTTGTGAGTGTAAATGAAAAATTCAACTTCAATAAACGGCTTATTAAAGTCAATAACTCTTGATTATAATCTACCAAGAACTCCCATTTTTTTTCATAAAAAGGTGCAAAATCATCTTCATAAAATTCAAAAAAAGCTGAACTGCGATAACTTGTTTGCAAACTCAACCAATGAATGCGCTGCCAATTAAACTCATAACTGATGCGAACATCTTTAATTGGCCTATGTACTTCTGCTCCTCTTTCTACAGGCACAATTAGATCTAATTTGCCATTTGGCGAATGAATGGAAGCTCTATTGCGATAGGTTTGTTTTGGAAAATGTTCGTGTATTTCGAGCAAGATATCACCTTGACTTTGTTTTAATGCCGTAAAATAATGGATAGGTGGCAGATAAAATAGTGGGAATATGGTGGCTTTATGCATGCGAAATTTTATGTTTGTATAGATTTTAGCCAAAACTAAACAATCAGATACGATTAGCAAATAGCACACAAGCCATACATGACCCTCAACCCTATTTTTTGGATTAGTTACGGATTGTTATATCTGATTTCTTTATTGCCTTTCAGGGTGCTATATTTTTTTTCGGATAGCCTGTATTACCTCTTGTATTATGTGATTAGTTACCGTAAGCAGGTTGTTCGCGATAATTTACGACGTTCTTTCCCTACAAAAAACGAGCAAGAGCGCCTTGTTATAGAAAAAACTTTTTTCCGATTTTTAGCCGACAATTTAACAGAAAGTCTAAAATCACTAAGCATGGGTAAAGAAAGCTATCAAAAACGCTTTCATTTAAAAAATCCGGAAGTAATAACCCAGTTCACAGATAAAAATCAATCTATATTATTGGCCATGAGCCATTATGCCAATTGGGAATGGTCTGCTCCTGGTTTAACATTGCAAATACCTGTAAAAACTATTTTGGTGTACAAGCCATTAAGTAACACTTCTGTAGAGAAGGTTATAAATAGTATTAGATCACAATACGGAGCTCTTATGGTGCCTATGAAACAATCTATTCGTACCATTTTAGAGCACCAGGGTGAAACCACGATCACCTTTATGGTGAGTGATCAAACCCCTTCGGCTAGAGATAATATGCAGTTTGTAGACTTTTTAAATCAGCCTACAGCAGTTTTTAAGGGTTTAGAAAAAATTGCTAAACTCACTAAAAGTCCCATTGTGTATATGCACGTAATACGGGTTAAAAGAGGTTATTACCAAGCTGCATTTTCGGTTTTAGAGGCTAATCCTTTGGCAACTGCTGAAGACGAGATTACCGAAAAATACAATAAGAAATTAGAAAACATCATTATAGCTAATCCGGCTTACTGGCTATGGTCTCACAAACGTTGGAAACATCAACCTAAAAAATCATGAGTGCTAGTAAACAACCCCGTGTAGCTGTTGTTATTTTAAATTGGAACGGGCAACAGCATTTAGCTAATTTTCTGCCTTCGGTACTAGCCAGTACCTACCCCAATCTTGCTATTATAGTGGGCGATAATGCTTCTACTGATAATTCGGTAGCTTGGCTTCAACAAGAATATCCTCAAATACAAGTTATTGAGAACGATAACAACTACGGTTTTGCCGGTGGTTATAACCAAATTCTGACTCAGGTAGATGCCGACTATTTTGTACTCTTGAATTCGGATGTAGAAGTTACACCGAATTGGATTGAACCTGTAATAATTTTACTAGAAACGAACCCCAATGCCGCAGCGGCCCAGCCTAAAATTTTAAGTTATGCAGATAAATCAAGTTTTGAATATGCAGGAGCAGCTGGTGGATTTATTGATTTTTTAGGTTACCCCTTTTGCAGAGGTCGCATTTTTGACAGCATCGAAAAAGATTATGGGCAATACGAGCAAGCAACTGAAATATTTTGGGCTAGCGGTGCTGCCCTGTTTATTAAAAAAGAAGCGTGGCTACAAGCAAGTGGCTTTGATGAAAGTTTGTTTGCCCACATGGAAGAAATTGATTTATGTTGGCGTTTAAAACGCTTAGGTAAACAAATTTGGTACTGCCCTGCGGCTAGTGTGTATCATGTTGGCGGTGGAACCTTGTCTGCAGAAAGCCCGCATAAAACCTTTTTAAACTTCCGAAACAATTTGCTTATACTTTACAAAAACCTACCAAAAAACAAACGAATCTATATTATTGTGTTGCGTTTTTTCTTAGATTTTTTGAGTTTAGTTAAGTTTTTAGCTGATAAAAAGGGTGCAAATGCATGGGCCATTAGTCGTGCGCATATAGATTTTTTAAAACGAATTTGGGAAAAAGAAGTGAATGCCCTAGAACTAAGTGGCACATTTAATGCAATTGGCCTATTTCCACGAAGCATTATTTGGCAATATTTTGTGCGCAAACAAAAAACCTATAAGCAATTATAAGAAGCTATCTAATGCCAGCTTGTAACTAGCCAAGCCAAATCCACTAATTACACCTTTACAGTTTTTTGCCATCAAAGAAACGTGGCGATACTCTTCTCGAGCATATACGTTTGAGATATGCACTTCAATAACAGGCGATGTTATACCGGCGATGGCATCGGCAATAGCTACCGAAGTATGCGTATAACCGCCACCATTAAAAATAATCCCATCGGCTGTAAAGCCAATCTCGTGTAATTTATTTATCAATTCGCCCTCAACATTACTTTGGTAATAGTGCAAATTTACGGATGGATATTGGGTTTTTAAGTCCTCAAAAAACGACTCAAATCCTTGTTCGCCATAAATAGATTTCTCTCTAATGCCAAGTAAGTTTAAATTTGGTCCGTTGATGATATAGATATTCATTACTCAAACATAAAATTTAAAATCGAAAAAGGTGCAGTGGGCGTCAATAATTAAAGGATTTCAAGCGTATTTAAAGCTAGAACGCTCTGTTTCGGCCAATACAAGTGCCGCCTATTTGCGTGATGTGGCGCTACTAGAGAGCTTTATAGCAAGTGAATTGGGCAGCAAATCGCTCAATAAGTTGGATTTTTCTGATTTAAAAGAATTTATAGCATGGATTCATGGCCGTGGAATGAGTGCCAGCTCTCAAGCTAGAATCTTATCGGGCATAAAAACCTTTTTTCACTATTTGGTTCTAGAAGGGATACTAACCGAAAATCCAACTTCACTTTTAGAAAGCCCAAAACTGAGCCGAAAGCTACCCGATACGCTTAGCATACACGAAATAAATAGTTTAATAAATGCCATTGATCTTTCTAAACCAGAGGGAATGCGCAACAAAGCCATTTTAGAAATGCTTTACGGTTGTGGTTTACGGGTATCGGAAGTGGTTGATTTAAAAATATCGAACTTATTTTTAGATATAGAATTAGTAAAAATTTTAGGCAAGGGTAACAAAGAACGATTGGTACCCATTGGTTCCGAAGCGGCTAAATTCTTACAAATTTGGCTTCAGGAGGTTCGGGTACACCTTAAAATAAAACCTGGCCAAGAAGATTGGGTATTCCTTAACAATAGAGGCTCATCGCTTTCTAGAGTAATGGTTTTTTTAATTATTAAAGGCTTGGCTACTAAAATTGGACTAAAAAAAACCATTAGTCCGCATACCTTTAGGCATTCATTTGCTACGCATTTATTAGAAGGAGGTGCCGATTTACGGGCCGTACAAGAAATGCTAGGCCACGAAAGTATTACCACTACCGAAATTTATACGCACCTAGATCGTGACTATTTAAAGAGTACCATTTTACAATATCATCCACGTAGTTAGCCCAACCACTGCGCTTTTACCATACGGTCTTTTCCACTCAAATCTTGATGCAATGCTACTTGCTTAAAACCCTTTTTTACAAGCAATTCTATCACTTCTATACCAAAACGTTCGTTTATTTCGAAAAACAAAAACCCACCCGGATTTAATTTTGCTTGTGCTAAAGCCGAAATGCGTTCGTAAAAAATCAGCGGATCGTTATTTGGTACAAAAAGAGCTAAATGTGGCTCATTTGCTAATACATTGGCTTTCATAGTATCTTTTTCAGCCAAAGCAATATATGGAGGATTGCTCACTACAACATCAAAGGTGGTGGCTAAATCGGTAGGCTGCATGTGCAATACATCCTTTTCTATAAACGTAACTGCTGCTTTATGTAATGCAGCATTTTCTTGAGCAAGTGCCAAGGCATCTGCCGAAATATCTAAAGCAAAAACCTCTGCTTCAGGTAATTCAATTTTAAAACTGATAGCAATACAGCCACTACCTGTTCCAATATCCAATATGGAAGGATTTACTATCGAAACACTGTCTAAAACCCACTTTACCAATTCCTCGGTTTCGGATCTTGGTATCAATACGGCAGGGTTTACTCGAAAAGTACGCCCATAAAATTCGGTTTCTCCTAATACGTATTGAATAGGTTTTGAGGTTTTTAGTTGGGCAAGAATTTCTAAGAAATAGGCCGCATCCGTAACTAGGTCTTGTTTATTAAGTAGGTAGCTTGCCTTTGTCCATAATAAACGATGTTGAACGCTTAAAAAACAAAGCATTGTTGCTTCTTCCCTAGCGTAAGAGTTGCTTAATTCGGCAATAAACTGTTTTTCAAGGTCAGAAAAAGTCATCGCTGCAAAATAAATAAAAGCTTTGGTAAAAAAGCTAGAATCGCATTCAAAAACAAATAAATTCCACTATTTTGCAAGGTATTATACAAGCCATGTTATACGTCTTTATTAGTATTTTCTGTAGCGTACTTGTTTCCATTTTACTAAAAGTAGCTAAGCGCTATGAAGTAAATATGGTGCAAGCCATACCCATAAATTATGTAGTAGCCGCCTCGGCATGCTTGTTTATATTCAAGCCGAGTCTCAATTTACCTACAGAAGGTCCCATTGGTGCCTATGCTCTACTAGGCGTTTTACTGCCAACCTTATTTATCATTTTGGCCATATCTGTAACCAAATCGGGCATAGTACGTACCGACATTGCTCAACGCTTATCGTTGCTCATTCCATTATTAGCTGCTTTTTTACTTTTTGGAGAGCCTATTTCGAATCAGAAATTGATAGCTATAGTTGTAGGTATGGTTGCTGTACTTTTATCAATACCTTGGAAACAGAATCAATCTAGCGCTAGTTATTCTTGGGTTTATCCACTTCTTGTGTTTATTGGAATGGGTATTATTGATGTGTTTTTTAAACAATTGGCTACATTTTCCGAAATTCCCTTTACCACGTCGCTATTTTGGGTATTCCTTTTAGCACTTTTTGTTTCTATCATCCTATTAGCCTATAACCGCTGGATTAAAAAGGAACACTTAAAACTTAAAAATATACTCTTTGGTATCGTATTAGGCACTTTCAATTTCGGCAATATTTTATTTTATCTAAAAGCACATAAAGCCCTAAGTACCCAACCTTCTATCGTATTTACCAGCATGAATATTGGCGTAATTGCTTTGGGTTCATTGGTGGGTTTATGGCTATTTAAAGAAAAATTGAGTCGATTAAATTATATGGGCATTGGCCTAGCCGTGCTAGCCATTCTTTTAATTTCACTTGCCTAGCTGTGTTTAACGATTCGTATTTAACCGTAAAACAATCCGCTCAAGGACAATATAAAGATAAAGGCAGCAAGTTTATTGGCTACATCTTCCCTATTCAATCGGCCGAGGATGTAAAAGAAATACTAACTAAATTAAAGACCGAACACCCCAAGGCCCGACATTTTTGCTGGGCGCTAAGGCTTAGCACCGACCGTTCGGTATATAGAGTTAATGATGACGGAGAACCCTCTGGAACAGCCGGAAAACCGATATTAAATACTCTTTTATCCACCAATCTTACCCAAGTTTGTGTAGCCGTTGTACGTTATTTTGGCGGTACCTTATTGGGAGTTCCTGGCTTAATACATGCCTACAAAGAAGCCTCGTTAGAAGCTATTAAAGAAGCTGAAATAATAGAAAAAACGATACACGATAGCTATCAAATACTGCTACCTTATGTCCAACTTAATGAGCTAATGAAAATACTAAAAGATGAAAAAATCACTATTATAGCGCAAGAATTAGATACCCAATGTAAGCTAGTAATTGAAATTAGACAAAATTTAGTGTTAAAAATTATTACACAATTAGAAAATATTAATAACTTGAGGTTAATTTATCTATCGACATTATGAAAATTACCACAACAGACCTCATTTTAAATAAAGATGGTAGCGTATATCATCTAAACATTTTGCCCGAAGATCTAGCTGATGATATAATTACGGTTGGTGATCCGGATCGTGTGGGCGAAGTAAGCAAACACTTCGATAAAGTAGAACTACGCAAAGGAAAGCGTGAATTCATTACCCATACTGGCTATATAGGTTCGAAACGAATTAGTGTAATATCTACAGGTATTGGAACCGATAATATAGATATTGTACTTAATGAATTGGATGCATTAGTAAATATAGATCTTGACCGGAGAGTGTATTTACAAAAACTTAAAAGCTTGAATATTATACGTATTGGAACATCTGGAGCCATTCAGGCTGATATTCCTATTGATAGCATCTTAGTATCTGAATACGCTGTTGGCCTTGATGCCTTGATGGCCTTTTACACCTATGAAGCCAGTCGAGAAGAAAAAGCTATTTTAAGAGCAATAAATAACCAAGCCCCTGCTTTTAAATCTTTTAAACCGTATGTATGTGCCGGAAGCAAACTATTATTACGCAAAATTGGTAAAGATTTACCTCGTGGAATTACAGTTACAGCCCCAGGTTTTTATGCACCACAAGGCCGCGAATTGCGTTTTACTAAAACCATTCCAAATTTTATAAAGCAATTATCTGCCATTAAAAAAGATAATTGGCGACTAACTAATTTAGAAATGGAAACCTCTGGAATTTATGGTTTAGCGAATATTTTAGGCCACCAAGCAATATCGGTTAATGCCATTTTAGCTAGCAGAGTTAAATATGAGTTTTCTAAAAACCCCAGTAAAACGATTGATAAAACAATAAAATTGGTGTTAGAACGCACTTGCCAACTCTAAAAACCTGCTAAGTCCTAAACGTTTTTGGGCATCAAATTGGTAATCTATAGATTGGGTAAGATAGTGCCTTAAATCAATAGCTAGGTTTTCCTTTGCTAAACTTTCTATTAACGCATTGCGGTTATTAAGACCAAAAGCCAGTGCTTCATTAAATAAACTTAAAAAGTGTTGAGGTAATTTTACTATACTTACCCAAGCTGCAAATACAAAAGGAAGCTGAGTTAAACTGAACCAGCATTCCGATAAATCGTAACTATATGCATACTGTGTTTTTTTTCCGAAGGTACGGTCGCCAATCTCTACAAATGCATCTGCTTCTCCTTCACTTAACCATTGTACTTCTTTTTTCCACAAATGCTTCATAAGCACCTGGGCTAATAAATTAGATGTTCTAGATTGTGCATCAAAGCAAACACTTTGTATTTCTTCAATTGGTTTGGTTGAAAAAATGAATACCGAATTTACCGCCCCTACCGCTCCAATGCAGTAATCGGAAACCAATTCATAATGTGGCATATGCAGTAATGTGGCTACTGGAACCAAGCCAATATCTACTTCATTATTCAACAATTTATCGGCACAGGTAGCGGGTATATCTAAACTTAAGTTAATGTGTGATGCTACCGGCGAATGGGTAAGCCCGTACACAAAAGGTTTGGTATTGGTATAAGAAACCGCAGAAACGTTAATTTTATCGCTCATTTTAGACTAGATGCTGAGTATTGTTGTATTCCTGAATTTCAAAGCCCTCACCATCAAAATGCACTTTATACAAAGTGGTGTTAGTGTGCGGGAATGTATCCATTTGCGCTAAGGATAAACCAGATAACACGCATAAGAATATGCGTAATGCTCGACCATGCATACATATTAACACGTTGGATACTTCTTCTGGTAGTTTTTTTAACTCTTCTAAAGCCTCTAATTGTCTATTTTGAACCTCTATAGGGCTTTCGCCAGCATCAAACTTTTCGTGTACCGCACCTTCTAACCATGCTGTTGTTAAGGCTAAAAATGCCGGTTTGGTAATATCTGATGGTTTGCCTTCATAAATTCCCCAAGCCAATTCATCTAAACCAGCATGCTGTTTCCAAGGAATATTTTTCTCAATAAATCGAGAAACTGTTTGGTGGGTGCGCTTTAAGGTTGACGTATAAACTATATCGAATGGGATGTGTTGGTATGCATTAAAAAAAGCAACAGCTTGGGCTTTCCCTTTTTCATTCAAATCGGTATTCATTCCCCTACCCTGAATAATTCCTTGGCTATTTAAATTAGTTTCGCCGTGCCTAATAATGTAAAATGTTTTTGCGCTATACATTAATTCAATACCGGTAAGGGGTAATAGTTGGGTTTCACCTCATCTTCAAACACTACATCCTTAAAGTCTTGAATGACATGATAATGGGTATCGCGTTCTAAAGGATGGCGGCCAACTTGTTTAATTAAGTTTACCAATTCTTGCGTGCTCATAGCCGGATTTTGTTCTTCGGCACCGGCCATAGTGTAAATTTTGGTGGTATCGTCAAGGGTTCCATCAATATCATCTACGCCAAAACTTAAAGAAAGTTGAGCGGTTTGGCGACTAATCATGGCCCAATAGGCTTTAATGTGATCGAAATTATCGAGATAAATTCTAGTAATGGCATAATTTCGTAAGTCCTCAAGTACACTTACTTCAGGAAGATGCGATAATTGGTTATCCTGATTTCTAAATTTCAATGGAATAAAGGTTTGAAAACCACCCGTACGATCTTGCAATTGGCGCAATTGCTCCATATGATCAATACGATGTTCGTACTTTTCTATATGGCCATACAACATGGTGGCATTGGAGCGCATGCCCAAATTATGCCAAATTTCATGAATTTCTAACCATTGTGCCCCCGTACACTTATCTTTTGCTATTTGCTCTCTAATTTCGGGAGCAAATATTTCGGCACCACCACCAGGAATGGAATTTAAGCCAGCTTCTTTCATCAATTTCATACCAGTGGCATAATCAATTTTGGCTTTTTTGAAGATGTAATGAAACTCTACAGGTGTAAGCGCTTTAATGTGTAATTCTGCTCGATGTGACCGAATAGATTGAAATAAATCTAGATAAAAATCAACATCATACTGCGGCAAAACACCTCCTACAATGTGCACTTCGGTTACGGGTTTCCCATCGTATGATTTTACGATGTTCATCATATCCTCTTTCGTAAACTGCCAACCCTCTTCTTTTTGTTTTAATAAACGAGAATAAGAACAAAATTTACAATCGTACACACATAAATTAGTGGGTTCTATATGAAAATTGCGATTAAAATAAGTTTTATGACCGTGCTTTTGCTCTCTTATAAAATTGGCCAACACGCCTAAATAAGAAAGATCTGCTTTTTCGAAGAGCAAAATCCCTTCTTCGGGACTAATGCGTTCCCCTTGTTGTACCTTTTGCGCAATAGCTTTAAGTTCTACTGGCAAAGAAGGATCGGATACTAAAAAAGAAAGCGTGGAAGACATGGTAGCTATTTTTTACAAAAATACACATTCGGTACACAATATTTAATCCTATTGTTGGGATAAAGCCACGCATTTGTTAAGTTTACGAAAGGATTATATAGTATGAAAATTGAAACCATAGCCATACATGCTGGCAACACCGTAAATAGCTTAACAGGCGAAGTAATTCAGCCCATTAGTCTTTCTACCACCTTTGAACGAGATACAGAAGGGAATTACCCCGATGGCTATATATATTCTCGTAGTGGCAACCCTAACCGTCGTTCTTTAGAAAAAGTTTTAGCGGCCTTAGAACATGGCCTTGATGCCTGTGCATTCTCTTCCGGCAATGCCGCCGGTTCGGCAGTATTTCAAGCCTTAGAACCTGGCAGCCACGTAATTGCGTCCGATGACATGTATCACGGCTTGCGAAATGCGCTCCTACAAGTGTTTAAGGGAGTTTTAACAGTAGATTTTGTAGATACCACCTCTTTGAATGCGATTGAAAAGGCTATTAAACCCACTACCCGATTAATTTGGTTGGAGAGCCCTTCTAATCCACTATTAAAAATTAGTGATATAGCTACCGTTTGCAGTTTGGCTAAAAAGCATGCCATTAAAGTGGCTTGTGATAATACCTTTGCTACACCTATTTTTCAGTGTCCTTTAGCTTTGGGAGCCGATATAGTGATGCATTCTACTACAAAATACTTAGGCGGGCATAGTGATGTTTTGGGTGGTGCTTTAATCACCAAAAAACTTGATGCGTTTTGGGAACAAATTAGAACCATTCAAAATCTTTCGGGGGCTGTACCCGCTCCCTTTGATTGTTATATGACTGTTCGTGGTATTAAAACCTTACCCTACCGCATGAAAGGGCATTTAGAAAATGCACAAGCATTGGCTAGCTTTTTAGAAAAACACCCAAAAGTTGAACGTGTGTTTTATCCGGGTTTAGCCAGCCACCCACAACACGAATTGGCTAAAAAACAGCAATGTGGTTTTGGCGGCATGATCTCATTCCTGGTGAAAGATGGTGAAGAAGCTGCACGAAAGGTGTGTAATAGCGTAAAAATATTCACTCAAGCGACTAGTTTGGGTGGTGTAGAAAGTTTACTAGAACACCGTGCCTCTGTGGAGGGACCGGATACCAAAACACCTAAAAATCTTATTCGGGTATCGGTAGGGCTAGAAAATATAGCAGATTTACAAGCTGATTTGGCGCAAGCTTTGGCTTAAAATTAAGCTTCTCTATTCACATCCCAAGCCTCTAAGTAATCGGCTACCCTACGTACAAAAGAACCACCTAAGCCTCCATCAACCACTCGATGGTCGTATGATAAGGATAGAAACATCATATGTCTGATGGCAATTACATCCCCATCAGCAGTTTCTAATACGGCAGGTTTTTTCTTAATGGCACCCACGGCTAAAATGGCTACTTGAGGCTGGTTAATAATGGGTGTGCCCATTAAATTGCCAAAAGAGCCTAAATTGGTTAAGGTAAATGTACCATCTCTTACCTCATCGGGTTGTAGTTTATTTTGGCGTGCACGATTGGCTAAATCATTTACCGATTTACTTAAGCCAACCATATTTAATAAATCGGCACGTTTAATTACTGGCACTATTAAATTGCCTGATGGTAAGGCAGTTGCCATTCCTATATTAATGTCTTTTTTTACAATTATTTGATGACCATTTACCGATACGTTTATCATCGGAAAATCTTTAATGGCTTTAGCCACAGCTTCAATAAAAATGGGTGTAAAGGTTAATTTTTCTTTTTCACGTTTTTCAAACGCACTTTTTACCCGATCTCTCCAACGCACCATATTGGTCACATCGGCCTCAACAAAAGAGGTGACGTGTGGCGACGTTTGCTTGCTCATAACCATATGTTCGGCAATGAGTTTACGCATACGGTCCATCTCTATAATCTCATTTGCACCAGAAGTCACACTTACGGACGGATTAGTGGTTTTGGGGCTTTCTATCGAGACGGATTTAGGCGATTGTACATTTGAAGCACCTGAGCCTTTATTGGCAATATAATCCAACAAATCTTGTTTGGTAACTTTTCCATCAGTACCAGTACCTGTTACTTCATCTAATTCAGCAGGAGTAATTCCTTCTTCGGTAGCAATGCTTTTAACCAAAGGCGAATAAAACTTATCACTTTGATTGAAATCAGCTTCTACTGCAACAATTGGATCTGCAACGAATTCTTTAATACCGGGAATATCGGCTATAATTGGTGTTGCAACTTCAGGAATGACTTCAGGAGCGGTTGCTACTGGAGGCACTGGGCTGCTAGTGCCACCTCCTTCAGTTTCAATAAGTGCAATTACCTCACCCACCTGCACCACATCATTTTCGTTAAATAGCACTTTTATCAGTTTACCTGCTACGGGAGAAGGAACTTCAGAATCTACCTTATCGGTAGCAATTTCTAAAATAATTTCATCTGCTTGAATCGTATCGCCAATATTTTTTACCCATTTTATCAGGGTAGCCTCGGCAACGCTTTCGCCCATTTTAGGAAGAGTTAACTGATATTTAGCCATATTTTTAAGATGTTAGGTGCAAAAATAAGCCTTTTTTATGAAGCGTAATCTTCTGTTAGTAACTTATAAAGCATAAGCAAGGCATTGGCTGCCGAGCGTTCAATATTTTCTTTACGTTTATAGCCAAACTCAAATCTGCGGCTAATTACTTTAGTTTTGTTGGCTACGGCAATCCACACTGTACCCACTGGCTTCTCTGGCATACCACCATCTGGGCCCGCTATACCGCTTATAGAAACGGCGTAGTCTGTATGATATTTTGCTAATGCCCCTTGTGCCATTTCTTCTACTACCTCTGCACTAACGGCTCCAAATGTTAATAATGTTTGATGATTTACACCAAGCATACGCTCCTTAAGGTCGTAAGAGTAGGCTACAGCACTTCCTTCGAAAACTGAACTACATCCAGCATGTTGGGTAAACTGATGGGCTAAAAACCCACCAGTACAACTCTCTGCTAATACTAGTTTTAGTTTACGAGCTTCCATAAAGTCTAAAATCACCTTCTCAAAAGGTAAATCAGCTTCGGTAATAAAGTAGGGTCCGATTAATTGTTTAATTTGATTGGCTAGGCCTAGCACTTCTGTTTCTAAGCTTTTTTTATCCTTTCCTAAAGCTGTTAAACGTAAACGTACCTGACCTAATTTTGGCAAATAGGCTAAGCTTATGTGATTGGGCAAATTGTTTTCTACCTGGGCAATACGTTCAGAAAGGAAAGATTCACCAATACCTGCGGTTAACAAGGTATGGTGTACAATAGCCGGCAAATTGGCTTTCTTCTTGATGCGTGGCAATACCTCTTCCTCCATCAGGTATTTCATCTCAAAAGGCACACCTGGCATGGATACAATAATGGAATTGTCTTGCTCAAACCACATGCCCGGTGCAGTGCCATTTTTATTTTGTAATACCGTGCAATTTTCAGGAACATCGGCCTGGGCTTTATTAATAGGCAATAAAGGGGCTTTAAATTTTTTAAAAAATTCAGTCACCCTTTTAAGAGTTTCTGCATCTTGTTTAAAACCAACATTAAAGTATTCAGCCAAAGTTTTTTTGGTAATATCGTCTTTGGTTGGACCTAAACCACCCGTTAATAACACAATATCGGCACGTTTCGATGCTACCTCAAGAGCTTGCATGATGGCTTCTTTTTGATCGGATATGGATGTAATTTGTTGTACACGAACACCAATTTTGCTTAATTTTTTGCCAATCCAAGCCGAATTGGTATCCACTACCTGCCCTATCAGTATTTCATCGCCTATGGTTATAATCTCTGCTAACATCTTAAAATTGGTTGTAGTAATCTCGTCGTTTGCTTAGTTTTAAATCTTGCAAGATTGAAGCTTTTACTCGTAAATCAACGGTATAACTTCTATATGTTCCAAATGGAATCCATCCGAAAGATAAATCCCAACAATGAAGGTCTCTATATACTCCTATTTGAGTTAAACTTATTTTTTTCTGTTGAAAATCGTAACCAGACGTGTAAGTAAGTTTCCACTTTGGTGTAACACTAAAATCGCCATTAAAGTTTAGCGTATTGGTTCTGTAAGATACTAATCCTGATTTTGAATAATTAAAACTATAAGATGCTCTAAATGTCCACGGAATATTAAAGTCTACAAAGGCTTCAGAATTTCGATTAATTTGCGCCAGTTGTTCGTCTTGTTGAGGTGTTAGGGTAGCCAATGTATTTTTTTGAAGACCAGGATGATTTTTACTTAAGCCAGATGAATTTAAATTAAAATCGAGCGATAAACCAAAATTAGATAAACGGGCTAATTTACCATCGGAAATGCTGTATTTGTTGATGCGTACACCTGCACTATTTAGTTGATAGGGGTCTAAAATACCAAAGAAAGTTACACCTAATTTTTGCTTTAATAATGAGGTTCTACCCGAAAAGTTGATGGTAGATAATTTAAAGGAATCTACCGCAAAATTGTAATTCCCAGAAAAGCTAAGACCCTGAAGTATGGGTATTTTTTCACCTTTCCCAATGGTATCTTTTTTGGTTTTCACTTTTGCCTCAATATTATTATCTACGCTAAACCCAATTCCTGCAACTTTACCACGGCCAGGGTAGCCATAAACACCTTGCTCATATATTGAATACTGCGAAATCGCACCTTGGGCATTGTTCTGAACATCTTGATAATAACCAAAATGTGAAGCACTAAAATCTGGACGGTAATTAAAACTTACAGATGGAGTTACCACATGTCTAAGTGCCATTAATCGGCCTTTTTTAAAATTTACTTGTCCGTAAAATTTAGTAGTTAAACCTGTATTTAAGCTATATTCATAAGATCGACTAAAACCTGGAACGGTATCTATTAATACTTTATTTTCTGCCGAAGACCACTGCTTGCGAATAGTTTTGGTATACCAATTCTCAGTATAACTTACCCCGGAATTTACATTAAAAAACTTTAACAGATTTAAAGAAAAGCTAACAGGCACTGTATGCTGGAAACCATTTCTCAGATTTTTTAGTGCGCCAGATTTGAATAGTAAATCTTCTTTGGTATCTAAGGTGTTTGTTCCACGTAAGCTATAACCAACATTTATCCGCTGGTACCATTTTTGATCGCCAGTTCTTGTTTTAGAATCGAATGGGCTAATGGTACTCATATTTAAACTGAAGGTTGGCAACTCTAAGTACACTGTTTTTTGTTGCATATCTTGTCGGTGGCTTAAACTTGATGTAAAGTTAAATAAGCCATTGCCAAAGGTTTTTCCATAACTAATATTTGAAGAGAGTGTATTTCGAGTTAATTGATCGAAATTATACGTGCCACCAGCTGCAGTATTTGTAAAATAGCTTGATGTACCGGCATTTACCGAAGCGGTAAACGTAGTACCCGGATTAGCCTCTGGTCGTTGTGTATGACTCCATTGTATATTAAAATCTTTAAATGGTTTATAGCCGGGAGTTCCTTCAATACCTGTACGGGTAGATGAATAACGTAGATTAAGATTACCATCGAACTTGTAGCGTTTTTGGTAACGAGCGGCCATACTTAAATCATAAGAACCACGGCTATATAAGCTAGACCTTAATGTCATATCCCAATACTCATTTAGGCCAATATAATAACCAAAATCACGCATAAAGAAACCTCGGGTTGCGTCTTCTCCAAAAGTTGGAAACAAAATACCTGAAGATCTTCGGTTTGCTTTCGGGAAAAAACCGAATGGTATGCCCACCGGAATTGGAATATCTTCAATTTGTAAATAAGATGGTCCGGTAATTATTTGTTTATCAGTTACAATACCCCGAGTAATAAAAATTCCAAAGTGTGGATGATCTAAGTTACAGGTACTATAAATTCCATTTTTAAAAAAACCTTCGTCGAATTGATTTTTTTTGAATTGTTTGGCTTGCAAATAGCCACCATCTACTTCAGAAAAAACACCGTAAGATTTACCTTTTTTTGTATAAATATTAAACAATAAAGAATCGGTGGTAATTGGCTGATCGGCACCCTGCTTTAAAATTGGACGACCTTTATAGCGGTTAGTTTTTGGGTCAAATGCGCCTTTCGCAAAAACAGAACTGTTTTTTTGATCTAAACGGATGTAGTCGGCATCTAATTCAAAGTCGGTGTAATTTACACGAGCTCTACCATAGAGGTAAATAATACCATTTTTTTTATCAAAGCGGATTGAATCTTCGGCGGTATACTTTACAGCTGCATCTGGTTTTGCTGATTTAGAATTTGTTTGTTTAATGGTATCAACCTGTACAGCAGGAAATTTAGTAGTAGGCTTTTTTTGCGCATAGAGAGTACTCATTGCCCCTAAATAGAAACAATTGAACAGAATAAATAGAAAAAGAGCTCTTTTTAATTTCAAATTAGCCGATGAATACTATTTTTGTAAATGTTCAACTCGAAAAATCGTTCAAAATTAATGAAAAATATCACATTCATCAGACCGATTTCTGCTTTCTTAATGGTTTTAATACTTATGCCATTGATTTCTAGTGGCAAACCGCCTCTAATTACACCCTATCGCATAAAAACAATTGTAATAGATGCAGGCCATGGCGGGCAAGACGGTGCAACACACGGGGCAATTTCTAAAGAAAAAGATGTGGCCTTAATGACCGCTTTACGCCTAGGAAAAGCCATAGAAGAACAGCTTAAAGACGTAAAAGTAGTATATACACGCACTACAGATGTTTTTGTTCCCTTATATGAACGTATTGGTTTAGCTAATAGAGTAAAGGCTGATTTATTCATTTCTATACATTGCAACTCCATGCCTATATATAAGAAAACTATAATAACAGGTTATCATCGAAATAAAAAAGGTAAAAAAGTACCCACCTATTCTACCGTTACTACCCAAAGTACAAATACTAGTGGGGTAGAAACATTCGTTTCTGGTTTTGGGCGATTGGACGAGCAAGATATTGCATTACGAGAAAACGCTTCTATTTTGCTAGAGAAGGATTACAAAGACAATTACGAAGGCTACGACCCAAATGATCCGGAAAGTATCATCATGTTTTCCTTTTTAAAAAATAGTTTCAGAGAACAGAGCATTAAATTGGCTACTTTTATGCAAGATGAATATGCTAAAACAGGCCGTATTGATCGGGGTGTGAAAGAAAAAAGCTTGGCCGTATTAGCAAGAGCTGGTATGCCTGCTTTATTAACCGAAATTGGCTTCATTTCTAATCCAGAAGAAGAAGCCTATATGAATTCTGAAACCGGACAACAAGAAATAGTGGATTGTTTATTTAAAGCAATTCAAACGTATAAGAAACAACTAGAAGTAGATTAAAAAGCTTAACTAAAAGATTTTGAAAATATCTAACGAAACAAAAGTAGGCATATTGGCCACGGTAGCCATTACTGTTTTAATATTGGGCTATAGCTTTTTAAAGGGCACCGATTTGTTTATGAGAGAAGATGAATTATATGCTGTTTATCCAAACATCGACGGGCTTACCGAATCTAAACCTGTATTGGTTAATGGTTTTAAAATTGGTAGGGTTTCTAAACTTACCTTAGCTCCAGATGGTAAAATTATTGCCGAATTTCAAATAAGCCCAGGCTATAACATTCCAAAAAACACCATTGCTCGTTTAGAAAGCACCGATTTATTGGGAGGAAAAGCCATTGTATTCGAATTGGGCAACAGTAAGACCTTTGCTTCTGATGGCGACACCTTAACTGCCTTTATTCAAGAAGGATTTATGGATCAAGTAAAACCTATTCAAAAGAAAGCTGATCAAATTGCTAGCCGTTTAGATTCTATTCTAGAATCGGTTAACAATACCTTAAATCCTAAATTTCAGAAAAACTTCGACCGAAGCTTTGCTAGCATTGCCAATACGCTCGAAAACTTGGAACGTACCTCTAAAAAAGTAGATGGCTTAATGGATTCTGAAACGGCCAAAATATCGGGTATTTTATCTAACCTGCAATCCATTTCTACTAATTTTAAAAACAACAATCAGAAAATAAGTACCATTGTTGCCAATTTTGAGCAAATAAGCGACCAAACAGCCAAAGCTAACATCGGAGAAACGCTTATTAATGCCAACCAAGCTGTTAAAGATTTACAGCAGGTGATTTCTAAAATAAATGCCGGTGAAGGCAGCATTGGCTTATTAATAAACGATAAAAAATTATACGATAATTTAGCACAATCTGCTGAGAATTTGGATAAGTTGATGATTGATTTGAAAGCCAATCCGAAACGTTATGTACATTTCTCGGTATTTGGCGGAGGGAAAAAATAATCGAAATTAAATCGAGAAACTCTCTCCTTCTATAGCCAACTGAGTTGCCTTAAACACCGATTGTGCTTCCTCTAGCAACGGTGTTAAATCTTTATAACGGGCAGAAAAATGTCCAATGAGTAATTGTTTTACCCCTACTTTTTTGGCCAATTGGGCAGCCTGTAATGCGGTAGTATGATAGGTTTCATTTGCCCTATCGAGCATATTATGCAAAAAGGTACTCTCATGGTACAAAAGCTCTACTCCTTCTAATTGCTTTGCATAAGAACAATCGCAAAGTGTATCGGAGCAATAGGCAAAACTCTTTTTAGGTGACGGCGGCAGGGTTAGCGAATCGGCCGTATGTACCACACCCAAGGCATCGGTGAATGGAAAACCTTTCTTAATTAAGGCTCTGTGCGCTACAGGAATTGCTAAGTCAAGTACTTTATCCTCCCTAAGTGTAGGTAAGGCAGACTTTGTAGTAAACTTAAATCCCGTACAATGTATGCGATGAGTTAAAATTATTGTTTCTACTACTACATCCGAATTTTCTAAAATAATTACAGGAGCAGTAACCTGAGTTGGCTTAAAAATAAGTGGAAAACGTAATTGGGTAGTCGAATATTTAAAATGAAGTTGAAGCAATTCATGCAGTTCGGGAGGGCCAAATAGCCTCAATGCTTTTGTTCTACCTACTAAATGCATAGAAGATAATAAGCCCATTAAGCCCAAATAATGGTCGCCATGCAAATGACTAATAAATATGGTATCGATTTTGGCTGCTTTTAATCCGAAACGCAATAATTGCTGTTGAGTGCCTTCGCCACAATCAATGAGGTACATCTTTTCGTTGATATTGAGTAGTTGAGCACTGGGATTTCTACCATGAATGGGTGTAGCCGAACTACTTCCTAAAATAGTAAGCTCAAATTTCATGGTATAGCATGTAATGCTTTTAGCTTATGCGCTTAATTGCGCTAAACAAGACTTAATATTTTCAAATATGCGGCCCGATACATTTGTTCCTTCATAACGCTGAAAGGTATCGCCGGTAATTTGCTCAAATAACTCAATATAACGTTCAGATATGGCAGTCACCCATTCGGCACTCATATGGGGTACTTGTTGTCCTTCTTTACCTTGAAATCCGTTTTCTATGAGCCATTTACGAACAAATTCCTTAGAGAGCTGCCGCTGAGGTTCATTAGTTGCTTGGCGTTCAGCATAGCCATCGGCATAAAAATACCGCGACGAATCGGGCGTATGAATCTCATCAATTAAAGTAATTAGTCCATCGGTATCTTTACCAAATTCATATTTTGTATCTACTAAAATTAGACCTCTTTCTTTAGCCATGTCAGTACCACGTTGGTAAAGAGCTCGGGTATATTTTTCTAATTGGCTATAATCTGCATCCGATACAATTCCTTGTGCTAAAATATCTTCACGAGAAATATCTTCATCGTGCCCAACAGCGGCTTTGGTAGTTGGCGTAATAATGGGCTCAAGAAGCTGATCATTCTCTTTTAAGCCTTCGGGTAAAGCTACGCCGCATACGTTGCGTTTACCAGCAGCATATTCCCGCCAAGCATGGCCAGCTAAATAGCCGCGAATAACCATTTCAACCTTAAATGGTGTACACATTTTGCCAATGGTTACCATCGGATCGGGGCTAGCAATAACCCAATTGGGCAAAATATCTTCGGTGGCCTTTAAAAATTTAGACGCAATTTGATTGAGCACTTGTCCTTTACAGGGAATAGCCTCAGGCAATACCACATCAAAGGCAGAAATACGATCGCTAACTACCATAACAAGCAAGTTGTTAGCAATGGTATATACATCTCTTACTTTGCCTTTATAAAAAGCGGTTTGTTCCGGGAATTCGAAGTGGGTTTCTTTTATTGCTTGCATGCTTATTTTTGTATATCGCCGTAGGCTTCTAAAATTTTTCTTACCAATTTGTGGCGCACCACATCTTCTCCACTTAAATAAATAATATCAATACCTTTTATTTCAGGTAAAATACGCAAAGCGGTATGTAAGCCCGATTGCTGAATTTTTGGCAAATCAACCTGTGTTACGTCGCCTGTAACAATAAATTTAGCAGTAGGCCCCATCCGAGTTAAAAACATTTTCAACTGCAAATCGGTAGCATTTTGGGCTTCATCTAAAATTACAAAGCAATTGTCGAGTGTACGCCCACGCATAAAAGCCAATGGCGCAATTTCTATGGTTCTATTTTCTAAATACAATTTCAGCTTTTCAGCCGGAATCATATCGTCTAGCGCATCGTATAGGGGTCTTAAATACGGATCAATTTTCTCCTTTAAATCACCGGGCAAAAAACCTAGGTTTTCGCCTGCTTCAACAGCCGGTCGAGTTAAAATAATGCGCTTAATTTCTTTATTTTTTAGAGATCGAACAGCTAAAGCTACAGCTGTATATGTTTTTCCTGTACCCGCAGGGCCAATGGCAAAAATTACATCGTTCGTAGCAATGCTTTCCACCATACGGCGTTGATTAGCCGTTCGGGCTTTTACCACAATGCCATTAGGGCCAAACACAATGGGTTCAGAGCCGTTTGTTTTCTCTGTTGGTTTTTCGGCGTCAGGTAAGATGTTGGGAGCTCCTAAAATATGTAATATATCGTTGGGTGTGAGCGATTGGTATTGATCTATGTGCTTTAAGATCTCGGTAAACTTAGCTTGGAAAAGCTGTAATTCTGTTTCATCTCCTAATACTTTTAGTTCAGTACCTCTAGCCACAATTTTCAGTTTTGGGAACTGTTTTTTTAAGGCTTCGAAGTTTTCGTTGTTGGCACCCCACACTATTATGGGGTTTACTTGCTCTAGGGTTTGGGTAAATTCGTTCAAGTGAAAATGATTGTTATTTGATTTAAAAATACGTTTTTTTATGCGATAAAAAATTGAATATTTGTATGCGGATTACCGCTGGCAAATATAAGCACAAAAAGGATTTTTTTTTAAATGGCAATAATTACATTAACTACCGATCTGGGATCTAAAGATTTTTACCAGGCAGCCCTAAAAGGTAGCATTGTAACGCAATTGCCTACAGTAAATATTGTAGACATCACGCACGATATTGCAGCCTTCAATATACCCCATGCCGCTTTTGTGCTTAAAAATGCCTTTCATTATTTTCCGCAAGAGACTGTTCACTTAATTGGAATTGATTCTGTTTACCACGAGCGCACCCGATACCTGGCTATGCGTTATAAAGGTCATTATTTTGTGGGCTCTGATAATGGTATTTTTTCACTTCTTTTCGATTCAGAGCCGGAGGAAATAGTAGAAATTAATATTATGCAAGATTTAAAATATCTTCATTTTCCACTTTCAGATATTTTTTCGAAAGCTGCTTGCCATTTAGCTAGTGGTGGTAAACTTTCGGATATTGGCCTTCCGATGAGTCAATTAGAACAACGCCTTACCTTACAACCGGTTATTAATGACGATGTGATAAGGGGGGCCGTTATTTATATTGATTCCTTCCAAAATGTAATTACCAACATCACTAAAGATATTTTTACCCGTTACCAGAAAAAGCGAAATTTCAATTTATATTTCCGAAGAAACGAATCTATCAATACCCTTAGTTGGCATTATAACGAAGTTCCGGAAGGAGAAAAACTGTGTTTATTTGGTATAAGTAATCACTTAGAAATTGCTATAAACAAAGGAAATGCAAGCGGTTTGCTCGGCCTGGGTTTGGGCGATATTGTACGTATAGAATTCTCATAAATGATTACCCGAATAGTTAAACTGAATTTTCAGTCCAACAAGATTTCCGAATTCTTAGAAATTTTTAATCAAAATAAACAGTTATTGGCAAAAAGTGATGGTTGTACTAGTTTAGAAATTTTTAAATGCACCAGCGATACCGATACGTATTTTACCATTAGCACATGGAGTAGCGAAGTTCATTTAGAAAGCTACCGTCAATCGGCATTTTTTAGAGAAATTTGGTCGAAGGTTAAACCACTCTTTAACAACAAAGCCGAGGCTTGGACTTTAAACACCCTGAATTGATATGAAACCAGTTAAGTATTTATTTTTAGCCTTCTTGCTAATTACCAGCTCTTTTTGTGCAGTATATTGGCAAAACGATATTCCGTTATCTGATTTAAAAGATAAATATGCGCCTTCCCCATCAAAATTTCTTCAAGTAAACGATGTATTGGTACACTACCGCGATGAAGGCAATCGGACGGATAGTACACCCATTGTATTGATACACGGCACTGCTGCTAGTTTACATACCTGGGAAGCCTGGGTAAAAGAATTAAAACGAACACATCGGGTTATAAGGATGGATTTACCTGCTTATGGCCTTACCGGACCTAATAAAACCGGCGATTATTCTCAAGAATATTATGCCAAATTCATTCATAATTTTTTGAAAAAATTAGGCGTTAAAAAATCCATTCTAGGCGGTAATTCTTTAGGAGGTGCCATTGCTTGGCGGTATGCACTTAATTATCCAACCGAAGTCTCAAAATTGATATTAATAGATGCTGCTGGTTATCCTATGGAATCAAAATCGGTACCTATGGCATTCCAATTGGCCGGGATGCCGGTTATCAAAAATCTGTTTAAATATGTTACCCCTCGATTTATTGTTCAAAAAAGCATAGAAAACGTGTATGCCGACAAAACAAAAGTTCAACCAGAATTAGTAGATCGGTACTTTAATTTGGCATTACGAGCTGGAAATCGTCAGGCTTTTATTGATAGGATGTCAACATTTAAAACGTTATTAAACGATTCCACTTATCTCCAAATAAAAAACATAAAAACCCCAACCTTAATACTTTGGGGAGATAAAGATTTATTAATTCCAGTCATAGTGGCCGAGAACTTTCACGCAGATTTACCCAACGACACGCTTGTGGTACTTAAAAACCTTGGCCATACGCCTATGGAAGAAAATCCCAAACAATCTTTACAAGTGCTTACCAACTTTTTAGGTAAAAAATAAACCAAGCTACCGCGTACACAAACTAACATAAAACGGCTTTTTTTGCTTATTTTTACGACTAATTTCGTATCCACCCAATGGCCAAATCAACATTAAATAGCGGAAATACCCAAGCCGAAGAACTTCCAAAAACCAAAATAACCAAACAGAGTATTCGAAACATTTCGGAACTACTACGCTATTTAAAACCCTATCGAGTTAAATTCGCCTTTGGCATGTTGTTTTTATTGCTTTCTAGTTTAACTGGGCTTGCCTTTCCATCTCTATTAGGTGCCATGATTGATGCTGCCCAAGGCAAACAAAAACTGAGCTTTATTCCTGCAAACATCAATACCATTGGTATTATTTGCTTTTGCATCTTATTTGTTCAATCGTTTGTATCCTTTTTTAGAATACGTTTATTTGTTGAAGTGGCAGAAAGAGCGTTAGCTGATATCCGTAGAGATACATATTTCCGCTTGATTACACTCCCCATGAATTTCTTTGCTAACCGCAGAGTTGGCGAATTAAATAGCCGTATATCGTCCGATTTATCACAAATTCAGGATACCTTAACCACTACCCTAGCCGAACTTTTTAGACAAATTGTACTGCTTATTGGTGGCATTTCGCTCTTGGTGGTCGTATCGCCAAAACTAACGCTGCTCAATCTAACCATTTTACCCATTTTGGTTGTATCGGCAGTAGTATTTGGACGATTTATACGGAAAGTTTCTAGAGCGGCTCAAGATCAATTAGCCGAATCTAACACCGTGGTGCAAGAAACTTTACAAGGAATTTCCAATGTAAAAGCATTTGTAAACGAAGCCTACGAGGCCAACCGCTACGAAAATAACTTAAAAAAGGTAGTAAAAATTGCTCTTAAAGGTGCAACCTATCGTGGAGCCTTCGCTTCCTTTGTAATTTTCTGTTTATTTGGTGCTATAGTTGCTGTTATTTGGTACGGCTCTGTTCTAGTTTCTGGCGGAGAACTTTCTGTAGGTAGCTTAACTACTTTTATCTTATACGCCATTTTTGTAGGAGCAGCCATGGGGAGCTTCCCCGAATTATACGCCAACGTACAAAAAGCCGTGGGTGCTAGCGAACGGGTATTAGAAATTTTGCATGAAGAAAACGAAGCTATTTCTATTGATACTGAAGAAAATAAAGTAAAACAGCTCATTAAAGGCAATTTACGTTTTAACAAGGTTTCTTTCACCTATCCTTCTCGACTAGAAATGCCTGTACTAAAAGAACTGAGTTTTAGTGCAAAAGCGGGTCAAAAAATTGCCATTGTAGGGCCAAGTGGAGCTGGAAAATCGACTTTAGCTTCTCTTATTTTACGTTTTTACGAGGCCAATGAAGGAGAAATCTTATTTGACGAAAAACCTTCTACCAACTTCAGCTTAACAGATATTCGTAATCAAGTAGCTATTGTGCCGCAAGATGTCTTGTTATTTGGTGGGAGCATCTTAGAAAACATTTCCTACGGCAAACTTAGCGCTAGCAACGAAGAAGTAATTAAAGCAGCTAAACGAGCCAATGCCCATGAATTTATTACCAGTTTCCCCGAAGGTTATGACACCTTAGTGGGCGAACGAGGTGTGAAACTTTCGGGTGGGCAACGCCAACGTATAGCCATTGCTAGAGCCTTATTAAAAGACCCTGCTGTACTCATTTTAGATGAAGCCACCTCATCGCTCGACTCCGAGTCGGAACGCTTAGTGCAAGAAGCCTTAGAGGAATTGATGAAAAATAGAACCTCCATTATTATTGCCCACCGCTTATCAACCATTCGCGAAGCAGACAGCATTTTGGTGTTAGAAAATGGTACCATTTTAGAAAGTGGAACTCACCAAGAACTCATGCAGAAAGAAGGAGGACTTTACCGCTATCTCAGTCAATTACAATTTGAGAGTTAAAAAGACGTTAAAAAGATTAAAAACTGTTTCATGTCAGATATTTCTTTTAATGGTCTTGCCTCTTTAGCCTTATTTATTTTTACAGCAAGTTTTTTTGGTTTATTGATTTTTTGCTTATTTATTAGGCATATTTTGCTCACCTGTGAAAGCAAGCTAGATAAACTAAAAACAAATGGTATATTTATTGGAGCCTGCCTATTCCCGTTTGTATGTTCAGCCTTAGGCATTACTTTATTAATTTTTTACCGATTCGGTATCGAAACGAATGTGCTAATTGATCGATATATTTCTTGGATATCAATTTTAGCATCATTTTTAATGGGCATAGTTTACTTGCTGATAAGACTAAAGAAACCAAAAACTAACTAACTTGGTGTACCAATAAACCTGAGGGAAATTTAGGTTCAAACCATGTAGATTTAGGGGGCATAACCTCACCAGCATTTGCTACGCTAAACAATTCTGCTATACTAGTTGGATAGAGGGTAAACAATATATCAAATACCCCTTCGTCTACTTTTTTAACTAATTCTTCTATGGGTATTAGTCCACCGGCAAAACTTAAACGGGTATCGGTTGTTGGATCCGAAATTTGCAAAACTGAATCTAAAATATCATTTTGTACAATAGATGTATCTAAATTATCTACCGGATTATCACTATTCATTACTTTCTTACTTACCAATTCGTACCAGTTTCCGGCAATATATAACCCAAAATGACGGGGTTTTAGAGGGGCGTAATTTGCTGTGCTTGATAACAGTGTGCACGTAAACTGTTCTGAGATTTTTTCTAGAAATTGAGCTATTTTCAGTTTCCCTAAATCATTAACCAAGCGGTGAAATTCGAAAATATGCAACTGTTCGGCATCTATGTAAACCGAACTAAAAAAATTATATTCTTCGTTACCACGATGTTTTAAATTGTATTTTCTGCGTTCAATGCCGTAGGAAGATGCAGCGGCAGCACGATGATGCCCATCGGCAATATAGGTTGCAGAAAGTTCCGCAAAGCGATTAACAATACGTTTTAGAAGGACCTCATCGGTAATTTTCCAAATACTGTGTTGAGCAGTATCTAACTTAAAATGTAATAAGGACTCGGTTTTTACAATGTTGGCTAAGATATCGGCCAAGATAGCATCCGATGGATACGTAATAAGCACCGGATTGGCATCCATCCCGGTATGTTGCAGATAATCTACTAAATATTGTTCCCTATCGGCCCGGGTTAGCTCATGTTTTTTTACGGTATTGTTTAAATAATCGTCAATAGCGGTTAAGGTCCAAAAACCGGTTTGTGTGAAACCATAATGACTTACCCTATACACATAAATGGCTTCTTTATCGTCTTTTTGTAATATACCTTTATCTAAAAAATCATCAAAATTTTCGTTGATTTTTTTATAGGTCAATTCTGTTTTAGATCCCATTAAAAAACGGTTTTCTACTTTAGGAACCAACATGTTCACAAAAGAATAGGGATTTGTATCACGAATAGTTTTGGCATCAGCCAATACTAAATTTTCTACAGGTATAACCACTTGCGCTACCAAAGATTGGCTAGGATGAATTCCTTTAAATGCTTTGATTGTAGGCATAGAATTGTGGGTTAATTCTGGTTGAAATGATCAATAATTAATTGAGCTAATTCGGTTCCGATACGTTCTTGAGCTTCATTGGTAGAAGCGCCAATATGTGGGCTAAGAGAAATTTTTGGGTGACTTAACAAATCCTGACGAGGTGTTGGTTCGTTATCAAACACATCTAAACCAGCAAAAGCTAATTTACCAGAGTCTAAAGCGGCTAATAAAGCGGTTTCGTCAACTGTTCCTCCTCGTGAGCAGTTTACCAAAGCAGCTCCATCTTTCATATGAGCAAACTCGGCGGCACCTATAATTGGTTTATCGGTAAATGGAACGTGTAAACTGATAAAATCTGATTCTGCAATAATCGTTTCTAAAGAAACACTTTTCACAGGCAAATTCACTTCTATACCGCTCGAAAAAACAAGAGGCAAGGTTTCTGGTATGGGTGAAAAATCGTAGGCCAACACATCCATACCCAAGCCCAAGGCAATTTTAGCGGTTTCTTTACCTATTCGGCCGAAACCAATAATACCGATGGTTTTTCCACGCAATTCTATGCCTTTTGCATAGGCTTTCTTTAAATCGTTAAACTGGGTTGCACCGGTGCTAGGCATAGCCCGATTGGCATCTTGTAAAAAACGAACGCCGGTAAATAAATGAGCAAATACCAATTCGGCAACAGATAATGAAGAGGCTGCCGGGGTATTGACTACCGCAATGCCTTTACTACGGGCATAATCGACATCAATATTATCCATACCTACCCCGCCTCTACCAATAAGTTTTAGATTGGGGCAAGCGTCTATTAATTCTTTGCGCACTTTAGTTACGCTACGTACCGTCAAAGCATCGTAGTTTTGTAATGCTGCCGCTAATTGTTCTTGTGGAACAGTTTGCGTATCGACTACAAAACCGGCTTTTTCTAAAATTTCTTTCCCAATGGGGTCGATGCCATCGTTGGCTAATAATTTAAACATAGTATGTGTTAGGCGTGTTTTTCGGCAAATTCTTGCATGGTATCTATCAAAAAGTGGACACTAGAAATAGGCAAAGCATTGTACATAGACGCTCTGAAGCCCCCCACACTGCGATGTCCTTTAATCCCTATAATGTCGCGGTCTTCTGCAAATTTCAAAAAGTCTTTTTCTAGATCTGGGTTTTCCATCACAAAGCAGATATTCATATTCGAGCGATCTTCCACCGCACAAGTACCTTTAAATAACGGATTGCGATCAATTTCGGCGTATAAAGCCCGTGATTTGGCCAAATTTTCATGCGCAATGGCGGATACTCCACCTTTTGCTTTTAACCATTTCAGGTTTAACATCGAAACATAAATAGAAAATACCGGTGGTGTATTGTACATGGATTCGCCATCAATATGAATTTTATAATCCAACATCGACGGGATTTTACGGTCAATTTTTCCTAAAATTTCATCTTTTACAATCACCAAAGTTACGCCTGCTGGTCCCATATTTTTTTGCGCTCCGGCATAAATTAAACCGAAATCGGCTACGTTTATTTCGCGGCTAAAAATATCAGACGACATATCGCAAACCACAGGAATAGGTGATTTTGGAAATTGGTGCATTTCGGTTCCGTAAATGGTATTGTTAGAGGTGCAGTGAAAATAAGCTGCATCTTTCGGAATCTCGTAGTCTTTGGGAATAAAGGTGTAATTGGCATCTTTTGAAGAAGCAATTACGTTTATTTCCCCAAACAATTTACCTTCTTTAATGGCTTTATTAGCCCAAACACCGGTATCGGTATAGGCTGCCTTTTTCCCATCACCCAATAAATTCATGGGCACCATAGAAAATTGTAGGCTAGCTCCTCCTTGCAAGAAAATTACCGAATAGCCTTCGGGCACGTTTAATAGGGTACGAACCAAACGTTCGGTTTCTACTACTACGGCTTCGAACTCGGGTGTGCGGTGCGATATTTCTAGAATAGACAAACCCGTGTGATCAAACTCCAAAACGGCTTGTGCGGCTTGTTTAAAAACTTCTTGGGGTAAAATGCAGGGACCTGCTCCGAAATTGTATTTCATAGGTATTTTTTGTGTAAACGATTGAATGTTTTACAACATTTTTAATTCTTGTATCATTGCTTCCGGGTTTTCTGAAGCAAAAACAGCATTTCCGGCTACCAGCACATCGGCTCCGGCAGCTACTAGCTTGGCAATATTTCCCGAACCCACGCCTCCATCTACTTCAATAAGTAGCTGAGGATTTAACTTGGTGGCCATTGTTCTTATTTTATGAACTTTTTGAACACTATTCTCTATAAATTGTTGCCCGCCAAAACCGGGGTTTACCGACATGACTAAAACCAAATCTAAGTCGGCTAAAATATCTTCTAAAACCGAAACGGGTGTATGCGGATTAATAGCCACTCCTGCTTTACAACCCAATGCCTTAATGGCTTGTACGGTGCGATGCAAGTGGGTACAGGCTTCGTAATGAACTGTAATTACGGCGGCTCCAGCTTCTTTAAATTCGACTAAATACCTATCCGGGTTTACAATCATTAAATGTACATCCAATGGTTTTTTTGCATGCTTGTCAATGGCTTTTAGCACCGGAAAACCGAAAGAAATATTGGGTACAAACACACCGTCCATAATATCAATGTGTAACCAATCGGCTTGACTACGGTTTAGCATCTCAACGTCACGTTGCAAATTGGCGAAATCGGCAGAAAGTACCGAAGGAGCGATGAGGTGTTTCATGCATCAAATATAAGTATTCTGCTATAAAAAAACCCCCCGAAATGGAGGGGGCTTTTAAATTTAATGTTGAATGAGAATTTGCTTCTTTAACACCTGATTGTTGTAAGAAACATGCAGGTAATAGTTACCAGTAGGCAGCGCTTGTGTATTTAAGGTGAGTAAAGGCTCATTATTCACGTTGCTTTTTGTAAGCAAGAGCTTCCCTGAACTAGAGTACAACTTCACTACAAACGAAATCTCGTTGCTTGGTGCTATACTTTCAGCTGACACAGCAGCAGGTACGCTAATACTTATTTCGGTATTGGCGGGGTTGGGGTAAATTACTATATTCCCATTACAAGGATTGCCTAAACTCAGGGAATTGCTGGTAGTTTGAAACCCACAACCGGTTTGAATAACTGCATAAATAGAATTGAATGCGTTACATGGAATTTGATATTGGAATCCATCGTAATTTGGGCCCGATGTTCCTATAAAATTATTGTTTAAATACCAATTATATGTATAACCAGCAACGAAATTGGTTATTTTAAAATAATGTGTATTGGTGCCATTAAAATCTTTTCCGGTAAGTATTATTTGTGGCTGATTAATCCCTATTAATATGTTTTTTTGAACTGTGAATGTGCCGCAATCGCTATTAATTTGAGCATACAAGGTGGCCATGCACGTACCGTTAACTAGTAAGGTAACTTGATTGGTATTTGTAGGACTAATAATCATGGCTGGGCCACTTACTCCCCACTGCACACTATTAACTCCCATACTGGGAACCGAATAGGTACCTATACCCGACTGTAAACACGGTATACCACCAATACTTAAATTGCAGAATGCAGCACAATTGGTTGAAATTGGTGCTTCACTTAATTCTTTTGCCAACCAATTGCCATTGCGTTGCCTAAAAGTAATGTGCTGTTCATTGGCGCTACTGCCATTTGAAAAAGCGGTAGTAAAATTTGCAAAAGGGGTATTTTTAGGCGCTGGTGGCGGATTGGCCCCTACATAACTTGAATAATAATCTGCCTGGCCGAGTGGCACATTACCCCCGCCGATATCTAAAGCGCTTGTTGTGGGGATAAAAGAAAAACCTTTATTAATTTTAAGATGATACGTGCCCTTAAAAAATAAATTATCTGGATTCAATGTATTGATCGTATCCTGTTCTAAAGTACTAAAAAAACCACCGGGAAAATTTTCTAAATTATTTAATCCTGGAGGTGCAAACACTGTTTTTGAAGCTATGGTTTGTTTTATAGGTATTAACCATAATACCTTTTTCATGAATATTATTTTATTTTGATAAATAAAATTATTGAATCCATTTGCCGGTAAAGCATTGGCTTCTATATGAAAACTAAACTTATTACTTCCGGGAATAAAAGAATACAAAGCTACTTTCCAACTTCGTGTAGCTAAACCCAAAATAGGGGAAAAAAATTGTGGGGTTAAGGCCATGAGTACTTCTGTTAACAAGGATGTTTTATAATACCCATCTAAATAAATTAAATGATCTCCGGGTATTATGGGAGAAGCGGTTCCGCATTCCGATCCGTTACTGATAGCGATGTTACGTGTTTGCTGAGGGTACCCTAAAGCTGCTAATTCAGACTGCCAAGCTATATGCGTGGCATCGTCTAATACATTAAAATTATTTATTCTGTTTACCAATAATTGTTTTGCCGCTGGCGTATTCATTAAATAAGCTGATTTTAAATGAGCCCCCACATCTAAAGAGAAATTATCTGGATTATCACCAGCAGGTTTTACAAAGGCCGATCGAAGATGCAGCACCGCTGCCTGAAACGCCAAGGGTACATTGGCACCTTGTTGTGGTGCATCGTGGCTAATAAATAACCGGGTATCGTGGTTTTCGGCTGCATCTTCCATCTTTTTTAAAGCATAACGAGCAATTACGCCACCCATACTTTGCCCCAATACCACATTTTTTACTGCCGGATCTACTTTTACTTGGTTTACGCAGCGAATAACTGTTTTTAACAAGAGCGCATTTAAGCGCATATCGGCCGTACCATTTTGCCAATCGATGAAAATGATATCGTACTGTGGAACATGTAATAGTATATCTTGCATTTCATTAGCTTGTGAATTTGAGATTTTCGTAATAAAATCATCTAATCCTCCATCACCTACCAAATTTTCCGGATTGCTATAAATGCCCGTATCAAAACCCTCTACCACAATAAGCGGTTTATGCAGTTGATGGTCAGCTTGGGCATATTTTACGGTAATTAAGCCTTTCGCCTGTTTACCGTTAAAACTTTCTGTGCTAGTCATCAGTAGTTTTTCCAAGCCAGTAGAAGGGTCAACATTTCCGCTGATGCAATTGCCAGGGGGCAATACATTTGCTGGGCTATTGCCTTTTACACTGGTACCCGGCACAATGGTATTGGGTATATAGGCATAAGGCGAATTGCTTATTCGGAGTAGGCTGTGGCTCTGCAAAACTGTATTATTAGTTAGAATGATTTTAAAGTTGAGTACTTTGATACCCGTATCGGCATAAAATACCGGGAAAGTCACCCCTGCTTTTAAGGTCCGATAGCCCAAGCCATCGGAAGCATCGCATTGTATGGCTGCAACCTGATTTTTCTGATTACTCAACCACAATTCGGGCGGTAGGTATAAGCTAAAACCCAAAGCGGGATAAAACACGTTAGCTGGCGCAAAAGCCAGTACCTGTTCGGTTTTATAGGGGTTTTGCCATTGGCCGTTCACAAATTTGTCATAGACCTGATCGTTTACAACGCTTACTTTGCTAGCGGCATCGTCCGCATAGCGGCTATAGGCATAATACAGACCCGCCAGCGTAACCTGCCCAGGCTGACGTTTGGCAAACCAAACACTATCTATTACATCCGGATTGGGGAGCGTGGCAGTGGCCGAAGCATGCATTTTTGAGGTAAATAGTGTTTTATAAATATCTCTCCAGTTTTCAATAAATACCCAGTTCAAATCTTGCAATACCTCTCCTTTATAATATTTCAATTCGGCCATTTCTAGCGCCGCATCCTTTAATAAACCATAGGGTATTTCGGTTTTATCAATAGGGTTAAAAATATAATTTACCCTAGTTGCGTAGGTGGTATCTACCTCTTGGGCCTGTAGATTTATAGTCATCAGAATCAGTCCGCATAGAACCAATCCGACTTTGCAGTACAAATTTTTCATAAAAAATATCAAATACGTTTATTAGCAATCTTTAAAATTTCAAATCAAAACGACCCTCCCTAATTTCAACTTTAGCCCCATTAGGTTCCAAAGCATCAAACCAAAAGGTTCCCGAAATAATTTTATTTATTTCATCAAAATGGGTAATATTGATTTGGCCCTTCGCTTGTGGGGATGTAGTATAGGTTGGCGAATCCGTAAAACTATAATGGGCATAAAATGTGTTTAGGGTATTTTCTTCTCCGATATCATAGGTTTTTTCATCTAAGTGCATGTCTTTTGTTGAAATTAGTAAAAAACGGTGTGGGTAATTGGCTGTATGGGAAGCCCCAATTAAAACATCGTAAGAATTTGTGCCAAAATTATAGTAATACGTAGCTTCTTGGCTTAGGGGTAAACCAGGATTCCACCCTTTTTTGGGCACAAAAATTTCACCATTAATTTTACATCCAAAAGTATTCTTTCCGGTTTGTGTGGCAGCTGGTAAAACTTGGTCTTTTTCGCATTGCATGCCGCTAAGCGTAAAGCAAGTAGCCAACACAAAAAGTGTAAGGCAGGTTTTAAAATTTTGGTTTGTTTTCATATTTTTTGTTTTTAGTATTAGAATAAAATAATTGGCAACAATAAACCCTTGGAAATACGAACTAAAAAAATGGCCTGAAGCCGAATAAGGGCTAAAAAATGGGTTTAGGCTAAATTTCGGCACTTTTTAGGAACATATTTAGACAAACCGACAAGTGGTAGGAAATTTCCGATAAACGGACTTAGGGCGCCGACGAACAACACCAAAAACAAAAAAGCCCCATCTTTTCAGATGAGGCTTTGGGTATTTATTTTAGAATTAAGCTCCCTGTTCTTCCGGTTTTGGCGGACGAGGCAATAAAGCTTTACGAGACAATTTCAGTTTTCCTTGTTTGTCTAGTTCTAACAATTTAACGGTTACCATATCGCCAACATTAAAGATGCCGTCCATGGTTTCATAACGTTGCCAATCAATTTCAGAAATGTGCAATAAACCATCTTTACCTGGCATAATTTCTACAAATGCGCCAAATGGCATAATGGTTTTCACTTTTCCTTCGTAGGTGGCACCTACTTCTGGTTTAGCAGCAATGGCATTAATACGACCAACTGCAGCATCAATAGCGGCTTTATTATCAGCAAAAATTTCAACGATACCTTGGTTGTCCACCTCTTCAATAGAGATATTTGCACCAGTTTCGCGTTGCATTTCTTGAATAATTTTACCACCTGGCCCAATTACAGCTCCAATAAATTCTTTATCGATTTTAAGGGTTACAATACGTGGTGCGTGTGGTTTGTAATCTTCACGAGAAGTAGCAATAGTTTTCTTCATCTCGTTTAAGATGTGTAAACGGGCCTCTTTTGCTTGTTCCAAAGCAGCAGATAATACTTCCCATTTCAAACCATTAATTTTTAAGTCCATTTGGCAAGCCACAATACCTTTTTCGGTACCGGTTACTTTAAAGTCCATATCGCCTAAGTGATCTTCATCACCCAAAATATCGCTCAAAATAGCATATTTACCTGTTTTTTCGTCGGTAATTAAACCCATGGCAATACCAGAAACTGGTGCTTTAATGGGGATACCGGCATCCATAAGGGCCAAAGTACCGGCACAAACAGTTGCCATAGAAGAGGATCCGTTTGATTCTAAAATATCAGAAACGATACGAATGGTATATGGATTTTCCTCGGGTAGTACTTGTCTTAAGGAGCGCATAGCCAAGTTACCGTGGCCAATTTCGCGACGTCCTGCACCTCTATTTGGGCGAACTTCACCGGTTGAGAAACCAGGGAAATTATAGTGTAATAAGAATTTGTTGTATCCGTTGATGAAAGCCCCATCAATCATTTGCTCATCCGATTTTGAACCTAAGGTTACCGATGTTAATGCTTGGGTTTCGCCACGGGTAAACACTGCCGAACCGTGAGCAGCAGGTAAATAACCTACTTCGCTCCAAATTGGGCGTACAGTACGTGAATCACGACCATCTAAACGCATGCCTTCATCTAACACTAGGTTACGAACGGCATCGTATTGTACATCGTGGAAATATTTTTTTGCCAAGAACTTGGTTACATCGTCTAAACCTTCGCCTAAAGAAGCAATAAATGCTTTTTCAATTTCAGAAAATTTCTCAGAACGTTCGTTTTTAGCAGAAGCTGATTTAGCTACGGCATATACTTTTTCGTAAGTATCGGCAAAAGCACGTTCGCGTAATTCCGGATTGCTGTTTTCGTGGCAATATTCACGTTTAGTAGTTTTACCTACCATTTCAGCTAATTCGCGTTGTGCTTGAACTTGTATTTTAATGGCTTTGTGTGCAAATTCAATCGCTTCTACCATTTCGGCTTCCGAAATTTCTTTACACTCACCCTCTACCATGCCAATATCGTTGTACGAACCGGCTACGATAAATTCTAAGGTTGCACGCTCTAAATCGCTCATTAATGGGTTAATAACTAATTTACCATCAATTTTAGCTACACGTACTTCAGAAATAGGTCCGTTAAAAGGAATATCTGAAACAGCTAGGGCTGCTGATGCGGCTAAACCAGCCAATGCATCGGGCATAATATCTTTATCGGCAGAGATCAAAGAGATCATTACTTGCGTATCTGCGTGATAATCTTCTGGAAACATAGGGCGCAATGCACGGTCTACCAAACGAGAAATTAATACCTCGTAATCTGATAAACGGGCCTCACGGCGTAAGAAACCACCTGGTATACGACCAGTAGCGGCATATTTTTCTTGATAATCTACAGAAAGTGGTAAGAAATCTACCCCTTCTTTTGCAGTTTGAGACGAAACTACCGTTGCTAAAAGCATGGTATCGCCCATTTTTACGACTACCGAACCATCGGCTTGTTTGGCTAATTTGCCGGTTTCAATTTCGATCATGCGGCCATCGCCAATGTCGAATGTTTTTTTAATTGGATTCATGTTGTTTTAATTGTGCTATACTTTTCCTCTTTTGAGCATAGCGATATGTAGTTTTTGTTTGTTACAAATCAAAAAAAGCCACCCCCTAATGAGATGGCTTTTCGCTTAGGGTTAAGAATTACTTAATAATATCTCTTAACTCCAATGCTTTAATAATGGCACGATACCTGTTGATATCTTTTTTGTATAAATAAGCCAAAATTGCTCTACGCTTACCTACCAATTTTTGTAGGGATAATTGGGTAGAAAAATCTTTTTTGTTGGTTTTTAAATGACCGGTTAAGTGCGCAATACGTGCTGTAAATAGGGCTACTTGACCTTCGGCTGTACCTGTATCGGTGGCGCTTTTACCGTGTTTAGCAAAAATTTTTGCTTTGAATTCGTTACTTAAATACATTCTTGAATAATATTAAAGCGTTAAAAATTTAATTAGTTGCCCCAAATGTAGGGTTTAGCTTTGGTTTATACAAGCAATTTTAGCTTAAATCTGGTTGATATAAAATATTTAGCATCTTTGCTAGATGAGTGAACAGCCTTTGTACAGCAGCTTTACAAGCGAATTTAAAGTACGCCCCGACGATATTGACATGTTTAATCACGTGCACAACAGTACCTATTTTGATTACGTGCTGGCTGCACGTTACGAACAAATGGAACGTTTTTACGGCATGTCAATGGAGGAATTTATGTCAAAAGGCTATGGTTGGGTAGTAAGAACCGCTTTTGTAGACTACAAACGTCCATTGGGCCTTGGCGACGAATTTATGGTGAAAACGGGCATAGAAACGATTAATAACAAGGGTTGTAAAGTGAAGTTTGAGATTGTAAATAAAAAAACAAACAAAATAAGCTGTGATGGCTGGTTCGATTATGTGATGATTGATCTCAAAACGGGTATGGGCATGCGCATTACCGAAGAAATGATAGAAAAATACTCTATTTAAAACTGTTTTTTAGAGTACTACCTCTAACAACTCCGTATAAAAATCTTGCACGCTACGCCCTGTAGCACGCACCTGCTGTGGGATAATGCTATTTTCAGATTGACCGGGCACAGTATTAATTTCAATAAAGTAAAAATTACCGCTAGATTCTTCTAAAATATAATCGATACGCACTACGCCCCTACAATTTAATTTATTGTATACCGCTCTCACTATCCCTTCTACTCTATCTTTTTCTTCTTGGCTCATACGGCCGGGAGTAATTTCTTCGGAAACGCCGGGGGTATATTTGGCTTCAAAATCGAAAAATTCTTTAGACGAAATAATTTCGGTAGATGGAAGAACCTGAATGCTATTTTTACCAAGATATACCCCAATGGTAAATTCTCTGCCTTTAATAAACTCCTCAACCAAAACCTGGGTATCTTCTTTAAAAGCCGATTTTAATGCATTGGGCAATTCGGCAGTGGCATTTACTTTGCTCATACCAATGCTACTTCCGCCATTATTTGGTTTTACGAAATATGGGAGTTTAAGTGTTGTACTTATGGTTTCGGCGTTTGCCGGAATATTAGAGAAGAACTGGCAAGAACGGGCCACAAATAAATGCGGGATATCAGCTACAATGGCTTTGGTATAGCCCTTATTCATACTAATCGCCGACGTTAGTGCATCGCAACTGGTGTAAGGGATTCCCAACATATCAAAATAGCCTTGTAGCTTACCATCTTCCCCTGGTGAACCGTGTAAACCCACAAATACCGCATCAAAAAGTACTTTTTTACCACCTATTACTAAACTAAAATCATTTTTATCTACCTCAACTGTTTGCCCATTGGCCTCATAATACCACGATTGGGGGCTAATGATAATTTTGTAGACCTCAAACTTAGTGGCATCTAAATTCTGCTCAATTTGAGCGGCACTTTTTAAAGAAATAACAGATTCGCCTGTGAATCCGCCGGTAATAAGGGCAATGGTTTTCTTCATATGATCAAATATAGGGTAAAATTGCGAAGCTATTTAGCAAGATTAATCTTCCTATTTCCTTATTTTTCGATTAAATTTGAAATCGAATTACCGTTTAACAAAAAACACATGGGCAATTTCTTTGGCTATTTAACTACCAAAACGTTTCGTACTAATTTATACTGGGCCTTAGCTGTGCTTGTTGCTTTCCTACTGATTACCTTTTATAGCTTACGTTTTTATACACATCACGGCGAAAGTGTTGCCGTACCCAAGTTAAAAGGCTTACCTATTGAAAGTGCCATTCAGGTTTTAGAATCGCAAGGCTTTAGATACCAAATAGATTCGGTATACCAACCAAATCAAGCTGCAGGTATTGTTATTGAACAAGATCCAGACCCAAATACCAATGTAAAATTTAATAGAACCATTTATTTAACGGTGATAACCCGCCTTTCGCCTATTGTGCGCTTTCCGGATTTAAGTAATAAAACCTATTTAGAGGCAGAAGCTACCTTGAGTAATTTTGGCTTAAAAGTGGGCGATACCACGTATGTTTCGGATGTGGCCAAAGATGTAGTATTGCAGTTTTTATTTAGAGGGAGAGCGCTACAAGCTGGCGACGAAATTCCGAAAGGTTCTGTCGTAAATTTAGTGCTTGGCGATGGCTTGGGCGCTAGTGAGGTTGATATTCCGGATTTGGTTGGTTTAACACTTGGCGAAGCCCGTATGGCTTTATCGGGATCCTCCTTAAAAGTGGGAATAATTAGTTTTCAGGGTTCTTCTAGAGATACTATCAACTTAAAAATTAGTAAACAAAGTCCAGCTCTAAGCGATTCGTTGAATAAAGTTCCCATTGGTAGCAGCGTTGATTTAGTACTCGGAGGTAATTAATGAACGGTATTTCTGCAAGCGAATTACACGCAAAATTACAAGCGGGGCAAAGCCCTGTGCTTCTTGATGTACGTGAGGAATTAGAGTTTCACACCTTTAATATTGGTGGAGAAAATATCCCCTTGGGTCACTTAATACAGGGTATAGACGACTTAGAAATTGATCTGGAAGAAGAAATTGTGGTGATTTGCCAACGAGGCATTCGGAGTTTAACGGCTTGCAGCGTATTAGAAGCAGCCGGATTTAAAAATGTACTTAATTTACACGACGGCCTATTGGGCTGGCAAAAACATCTTCAACGTAACTAATTTATGAACAAAAAAACGACGAAAAAGAAATCGAGCCTTAAACTAATTCTAGCGTTTATTGCTTTTTTACTCCTTATTGGAGGCATAACAACGGGTAAATATGTTTGGAGATTTATTGGCAGCAACGTAACAGATAGAGCCGAATACCTCTATATTCCAACTGGCTCTACCTTTGAAGAGCTGATGTCTATATGTAAAGAGCAACAACTTTTAAACGATACCGCCGGTTTTAGATGGGCTGCAGAGAAAATGAACTTCGGAAAAAAAATTAAACCCGGTAAATACCGCCTTTCTGCGGGCATGAGCAACCGACGTTTAATAAATATACTAAAATCGGGCAACCAAGAACCCGTTACCCTGTATTTTCAAAATATTCGATTAAAAGAAAACTTTGTAGGTATGGTTTCTAAGAAACTAGAAGCCGATAGCATATCTATCAGTAAACTGCTAGATTCTACTGAATTTGTACATGCTTATGGCTTTACCCCCGATAATGTGTACACCGTTTTCATTCCCAATAGCTATGAGTTTTATTGGAATACCGATGCAAAGACCTTTTTCACTAAAATGTTTGAAAACTACCAGCAATTTTGGAACGAAGAGCGTTTGGCAAAAGCCAAAAAACTAAATCTGAGTACCGCTGAAGTAAGCACTTTAGCCTCTATTGTAGATTCAGAAGCATTAGTTGATCGTGAAATGCCCATAATTGCCGGCTTGTATTTGAATAGATTAAATCAGGGAATAAAATTAGAGGCCGACCCCACTGTAATTTTTGCCAACAATGATTTTACCATACGCCGTGTATTGAACAAACATTTGCGTAAAGATTCTCCGTACAACACCTATATGCACACCGGTTTGCCTCCAGGCCCTATTAGTATGCCAAGTATTGCTGCTATTGATGCCGTTTTAAATGCAAAAACGCACAACTATATTTACATGTGTGCCAAAGAAGATTTCTCTGGAACGCATAACTTTGCCAGTAATTTAGGCGAACACCTGGCCAATGCCAAACGATTTCAGCAGGCCCTAAACGATAGAAATATAAAGAAATAATGCTCATTCATTCCACCAAAATACGCGTACGCTATGGCGAAACAGACCAAATGGGCTATATGTACTACGGCAACTACGCCCAATTTTACGAAGTAGGGCGTGTAGAATTACTCCGTAGCCTAGGCATGACCTACGAATCTATGGAGGCCTCGGGTATAATGATGCCAGTTTTAGAGCTTAAATGCAAATACATTAAACCCGCACTATACGACCAAGAAATTACCGTAAAAGTGATTATTGAAAAAATGCCGGGCATACGAATTCACTTCAACTATGAGTTATATAATGAGCAAGAAGAGCTCATTAATGTGGGTGAAACTACCCTTGTTTTCGTTGACATGGTAAAAAACAAGCCATGTCTTCCGTCTGAAGAATTTTTAAACAAAGTAAAGCCGTTTTTTAATTAATGAACGCTGCACACCGTTGGTTTTTGCGATTTAAACCTTATTTCATTTTAATAGAATGGACAAAGGTATTGATACTACCCGGCTTTAAACCATTGCCTTTGTACACGGTTGCAAGTTTTTTCTTCAAAGAATTAGGGAAAGAATCGCTTGTAAATAAAGCTTCCTCTTTGGCCTATACGTTTATGTTGGCTATTTTTCCTGGAATCATCTTTTTATTTACGCTTATACCTTATATACCCATTTCAAACTTCCAAGAGCAGCTCCTCAGTTTAATGCAAATGGTATTGCCTAAAAACGCATTCTTAGCCGTACAAACAACTCTCGAAGATATTGTTCGCAATCAAAATGCGAAATTGCTTTCATTCGGTTTCTTTTTAGCCTTGTTTTTTGCTACCAATGGCGTACACAAACTTATGATCGCCTTTAACAAAGCCTCATTGGTAAACGAAAACAGATCGTGGTGGAAACAGCGTATCGTAGCTACTGTCCTTACCTTTATGATAGTTTTTGCCCTCATTTTCGGGCTAAGTGTCATTGCCTTCGGCGAATACTTAGCGGGCTTAATGCGTACTAAATTGGGTATAAACAGATATTTCTTAATTTTAGTGGTAGAATTAGCCCGATGGACTACGCTTACCGGACTCTATTTTATGACCATTTCTATGGTTTATAAATACGGCCCGGCTACCCGCAAAAAATGGAAATTTTTTAGTCCCGGATCTTGGCTAGCTACCGTATTAGCCATTCTAACATTTGTAGGATTCGCCTATTACATCAATAATTTCAGCACCTACAATAAACTATATGGCTCCATTGGTACACTCATTGTAATGATGATTTGGATGTACATCAATTCGCTTATTATTCTTATTGGATTTGAATTAAATGCCAGCATAGAACTTTCTAAGAGAAGTTTACGATTGGCGAAACCCCAATTATTACGTTTCAGAAAAAACTTGGGTTTAAAGAATCAGCCTAAATAATTCTACATCATGTTGGAAAACTAAAATATATTTTCGATTTGGTACAATTTTACCAAACTCTAAGTAGTTATATGGGATATATATCTAAAACAAAATAACTATGGAAGCCATTAAATCTCCCAACACCAGGTACCAAAAAAAACTTAGAAGTTTACGTTTAAAAGAATTAAGAGTGTTGCTAAAATTCACCCAGAAAGACATGGCCAATATTTTAAACATTACACAAGTAGGTTATTTTAGAATGGAAAATGGCGACAATGACATTACCGTTGATAAAATCCAATGTCTTTCTAAAGAATTTGGCTTGTCTCCTACTTGGTTGGTTTGTGGTATCGGTTCTATGTTTGAGCCTAAAATTAAAACTCAAAAAATTTATAACGACTACCTTATCGATGAAATAGGGCTTGAAATCAAACGAAAAGAATTGGCCTAAAAATTCTAAATCTTGTCATAAAATATTCAAATTCTAACTTAAATTATATTGGGTAAAAAAGACTGGTTATACTTGCATAAGTATGACCAGCACTCAATTTATTCAGCAAGAAATTACCGACCTACGGCAACAGTTAGTAAATCATCCGGTTTACAAGAGAATTAACTCTACGAACGATTTACGCATATTTATGCATCACCATGTATTTGCTGTGTGGGATTTCATGTCGCTTTTAAAAGCTTTGCAAAGCAATCTTACCTGTGTAAAAAGTCCTTGGCTGCCCGTAGGTTCGCCAGCTACCCGCTTTTTAATTAACGAAATTGTGGTGGGCGAAGAAAGCGATATTGACCAAGATGGTAATCACATTAGTCATTTTGAACTTTATTTAAAAGCTATGAAGCAAGCCGGTGCTGATACCTCAGCAATAAACCGTCTGATTGAATACATTACAAATGGTTTATCCATAACAGAAGCTCTAAACCAATTAGATATTGATGAAAGTATTAAAAACTTTGTACGCTACACCTTTAGGGTAATTGAAGAAAACAAATCCCACGTTCAGGCGGCAGTATTTACTTTTGGTCGCGAAGATTTAATTCCAGATATGTTTATTGCTTTGGTGCAAGACATCAATATTAAAACTGATAACGAAGCGGCAATTTTTCAGTATTATTTAGAACGTCATATAGAAGTTGATGGCGACCACCACAGCCATTTGGCTATCGCTATGACCGAAAATTTAATTGCTGCCGATGAGGGTAAAAAAGCAGAAGCTTTAGAAGCCGTTAAACTCGGATTAATGCACAGAATTGCCCTTTGGGATGGGGTTATGCTTGCTTTAGAAAAACAAGCTGAACTTGCCTAATCTATTTACGTATCTTTAAAATAAAAAATATGCCTTCATTTGATATTGTGAGTAAAGTAGATGGCCAAACCCTAGATAATGCCATTAATACAGCCAAAAAGGAAATTTTAAATCGCTATGATTTTAATGGGTCAAACAGCACCGTAGAGTTAGACAAAAAGACCAATACGGTACTGATTGTTACCGAAGACGATATGCGTTTAAAAGCCATTCAAGATGCTATTATTTCTAGAATGGTAAAACAGCAAATCGATCCGGCTTGCCTAGATATGGGAAAAGAGCACTATGCATCGGGCAATATGATTCGCAAAGAAATTAAAATTAAAGAGGGAATAGATAAAGAAACTGCCAAAAAATTAGCAAAAAACATAAAAGATAGTGGCATAAAAGTGCAAGCTTCTATTATGGATGATCAATTGCGTGTACAAGGCAAGAAATTAGATGATTTACAGGCAGTAATTTCTCTTTGCCGTGGCCAAGATTTTGGCCAACCTCTGCAGTTTATAAATATGCGGAACTAAACCGTTTTCACGTCTTTGGCATCAAAACCATCAATGTCTGAGATATAGCCATTTCCCACTAAGAAATCGAATAATGGTTTTGCTTCTGGAGAAACCGGCATGTTCTGGATCGTAATAATTTGGTTATTGGTCTTATCTAAATACGGATAAGCATATAATTTTACATTTTTACTGAACAAATCACTCACATAAGCCAATAATTCATCGGTGTAATTTTCGCCATACTCCTCGGCAGTAAAAATGTGTTTTAAATTAGAAATATTAGTAGAAATACCCACACTATGAGGACTACATCGGCTTAAATACTGTGCTAATTTATGATTACGGGTATAGTTTGAAACAATTACATAATTACCAGTAGCACATAAAGCCTCTGCCCTACTTGCAAAAGCATCTAAATCTGCGGCACTTACCTCTTTAGAGCTGTCTAGCAGATTGGTCATTAACACTTCTATTAACACAATAACTTGCTCATCATTTACATTTTGAGAGCGTTTAAATTGAGCTACGGCGGTATTTAACAACTCGAAATTAGGATTTGATTTTTGCCCAAATTTGGTACGTAAAATCATCACATCCTTTTTGTACAACACGTCTTTGCTTTGGCAAGCTTCGGCATTTGGATTAAAAATAGCTGCACTAGAAAATCCTTTAGCAATTAAATAGAGGTTTACTAGACGGTCATCTGCATCTTTAAAAGCCGGGCCATGTAGACTTACCATATCAATTTCTACTGATCCTTGAGCCAAATTATCGGCTAAAGATTCTATCATGGTTTGAATATCTTGATGGTGAAAATAGGCAGCATACACCAAATTTACCCCCAATACACCCAATACGTGTTGTTGTAAGCTAGCATCGCTATCTAACAAACGCACGTGGAAAACAATATCGTTGGCTGGGCCATTAGGTTCTGTTTGAAAACGGAGGCCTAACCAACCATGCGGATCGTTACTTTTACTAAAATTTAAGGTAGTTACCGTATCGGAAAAGGCAAAAAAGGTTTTAGAAGCATATTCTGGGCCATTTAACCGCTCAGTTAATAGCTCGAACTCGTGGCTAAGCATTTTATCTAACCTCGATTTGCTTACATAACGACCGTTTTCTTCGCTACCGTAAATAGAATTACTAAAAACCATATCATAGGCCGATATGGTTTTTGCGATGGTTCCGGATGCGGCACCTGCCGTGAAAAAATTACGAGCTACCTCTTGCCCTGCACCAATTTCGGCGAAAGTTCCGTAAATATTCGGATCGAGGTTAATTTTTAATGCTTTACGCTTAGTTTCTAGTAATTCACGGGCCATAGCTCAAAAATAACCATCCCAAGCCGTATTTTAAAATATTTTACCGGGATTGAGTATTCCATGAGGATCAAAAACCTGTTTAATATGGCGCATGAGGTTTAAATGCACTTCCGAGAATTTAAGATGCATGTATTCTTTTTGTACCAAGCCAATGCCATGCTCTCCAGAAAGTGTTCCGCCTAAAGAAACTGTTAATTCAAAAATTTCGGCAATGCCCTTTTTTAATTTATGCTGCCAATCTTCTTCGCTCATAGTGCCTTTTATAATATTCACATGTAAGTTTCCATCGCCCGCATGTCCATAACAAATAGATTCGAAACCATAAGTAAAACCAATACGCTTAATGCCTGCTATTAATTGAGGCAAAGCCGCTCGAGGAACTACCGTATCTTCTTCTTTATACACCGAATTTGCTTTTACCGAAACGGCCATGGTTCTGCGCATACGCCATAGTTCTTCTTTCTGCGAAGTGGTGTCGGCAAAAAGAACTTCTAAACAGTGGTACTGTTCTAAAACAGTATTTAGTTGTTCGCCTGTTTCATACAAAGTATCTAAAGAAGGTCCATCAAGTTCAATTAATAAAAGCGCAGCAACTTGGTCTTTTAAATCAAACACCACGCCATCATTTTTCATCACCCACTCCACTCCTTTGCGCTCCATAAACTCCAAAGCCGATGGCATGATACCAGCTCTAAAAATAGCCGAAACCGCTTCACAAGCATGTTCATTTGATGTAAAAGAAGCAAGTAGTAACACATTTTGGGCAGGCTTTGGAATTAATTTCACCACTATCTCGGTCACAATGCCTAAAGTACCCTCTGAGCCAATAAACAATTGTGTTAGGTTGTAGCCCGAGGCAAATTTGAGCGTATTGGCACCGGTCCATATAATTTCTCCGGTAGGCAATACCACTTTTAAATTCAAAATATACTCTCTAATAGTGCCGTATTTTACCACTCTTGGTCCACCACTGCCATGCGCTACGTTGCCTCCTAAAAAGCACGAGCCCTTACTCGATGGATCAACCGGATAATACAAACCCTTTTCCTCCACCGCATTCATAAACACTTCGGTTATTACCCCCGATTGTACTCGAGCTTGTAAATTTTGTTCATCAATCTCTAAAATAGAATTAAACCGCTCCATAGATAACAGCAAACCACCGTAAATGGGCAAAGCAGCTCCACTTAAGCCCGTTCCGGCACCTCGGGGAGTGAGCGGCACGTTATACTCGTTGCACCATTTTAGCACTTGAGATATCTCCTCGGCGGTATGCGGTTTTACCACCACATCGGGGAAATAAGTTAAATCTTCAGTTTCATCTTGGGCATAGGGGGCCAATTCAGACTGTTGAGTAAGCACAAAGGCTTCGCCCATTAAAGTCTTTAGCTGGCTTATAAATTCTGTAGTAACTGGACTATAGCTCAGGCTCATGCGGTATGTATTAAACTCACTTCTGCATAGGCTACTTCACCAGCTAAAGGTGGATGGGCTTTACGTATATTAACTTCTACACGTACTAAGTCAGGAAATGCGCCCAACACCCTATTGAGTATATGCTTTGCAGGTGTCTCAATTAATTTACTAGTTTTCTGTATTTCCTCTTTGGCCATAGCAAACAACTGTTCGTAATTCAAGGTATCGGCTAATTCATCAGTAGCCGAATTGGTTACAGATACACTTACCACTATATCCACATAAAAAACGCCACCAATTTGCTGCTCTTCCGGATAATAGCCGTGATAAGCATAGAATCGAACATCTCGTAAAGCAACTGTTTTTAGTACCGAACACATTTAACAAAAATAGACGAATAGAGATAAATATTCGTTTTTTTGAGATATAAAATTCGCTTTTAACTATTTTTGATAAATAGCTACTAATCAACCTGAAAAATGCATACCCCCTCCTCAAAAAAAGATTTGTTTGAAGCACCCGATTATTATGTAGTGGATGACTTACTGAACGATGAACAACGCTTGATTCGCGATAGTGTGCGCAACTGGGTGAAAAAAGAACTAAGCCCCATTATTGAAGAATATGCTCAAAAGGCAGAGTTCCCGAAACATTTAATCAAAGGCTTAGGCGAAATTGGTGTATTCGGTCCCACTATTCCGGTTGAATACGGTGGAGCCGGCTTAGATTATATATCATATGGTTTAATGATGCAGGAATTGGAACGTGGCGATTCAGGTATTCGCTCTACCGCTTCGGTACAGGGCTCATTGGTCATGTACCCCATTTATACCTTTGGATCGGAAGAGCAGCGAAAAAAGTATTTACCAAAACTAGCCACCGGCGAATGGATGGGCTGTTTTGGCTTAACCGAACCTGATTTTGGTTCGAACCCTGCCGGTATGGTTACGCACTTTACTAATGCCGGTGACCACGTAATTTTAAATGGAGCTAAATTGTGGATTTCCAATGCTCCTTTTGCCGATATTGCTGTGGTATGGGCAAAAAACGAACAAGGCGACATTAAAGGTTTAATTGTTGAGCGTGGTATGGAAGGTTTTTCAACGCCCGAAACGCATAATAAATGGAGTTTACGAGCTTCGGCTACCGGCGAATTGGTGTTTGATAATGTAAAAGTGCCCAAAGAAAATATATTACCGAATGTAAAAGGCTTAAAAGGGCCTTTAAGTTGTTTAAACCAAGCCCGTTTTGGCATAGCCTGGGGTGCTTTAGGTGCAGCTATGGATTGCTACGATACTGCTTTGCGTTATTCAAAAGAACGTATACAATTTGGTAAACCTATTGGCGGATTTCAATTGCAACAAAAGAAATTGGCTGAAATGATTACAGAAATAACCAAGGGCCAACTCTTAAATTGGCGATTGGGAGTCCTCAAAAATGATAATAAAGCAACCCCAGCTCAAATATCAATGGCAAAACGAAATGGTGTAGAAACAGCTTTAATAATTGCCCGTGAAGCCCGACAGATGCTAGGCGGCATGGGTATTAGCGGCGAATTTCCCATTATGCGCCACATGATGAATTTAGAATCGGTGGTTACGTATGAAGGCACCCACGATATTCACTTGCTTATTACGGGTATGGATATAACCGGGATAAATGCGTTTGAATAATTAAGCCGAATACACGGCCTTAATGGGTTCTCTCAAATTGTATCGAGAAACCATTACTTCTCCATAAGCACCAGCAGTACGAATGGCTACCAAATCACCACGGAACGATTCGGGCAATTCTACCTCTTTACCAAAGGTATCTGTACTTTCACAGATAGGCCCCACCACATCGTAATTTATAGTAGACTTTTTGTCTTTTCGGCTTAAATTCTCAATTTTATGATAAGCTTGATACAATGCCGGACGCATCAATTCGGTCATACCAGCATCTAAAATCATAAAATTCTTTTTCAATCCCTTTTTAATGTACAACACTCGGCTAATTAAGGTCCCGCAGGCAGCAACCAAAGAGCGGCCTAATTCGAAATGGACTTCTTGGCCTTTTTTACGCTCTAGAAACTGATTGAAAATGGCAAAATATTCTTCAAAATTAACCATAGGCTGTTCATCGGGGTGGTAATAATCTACACCTAAGCCACCACCAACATTTAACACACGTAGGTTAAAACCACGTTCAGCGAACCACGTATTAAACTCGTTTACTTTTAAACAGAGGCTTTTAAATACATCTAAATCTTTTACTTGCGAACCCACATGAAAGTGAATACCAATTAATTCTAAGTTAGGAGATTGTTTCAATACCTCAATACAATCGTTTAATTCCCAGGTATTTACGCCAAACTTATTTTCCTCTAAACCCGTAGTAATGTATTGATGCGTTTTTGCATCTACGTTGGGGTTTATACGAATAGCAATTCGGACATTTTTCTGTTGGCTTGCTGCCAATTCGTTAATAATGCGCAACTCTTCAACCGATTCAACATTGAAGCAGAAAATATCGTATTGTAAAGCGTTTAAAATTTCTTTGTCTGTTTTACCAACGCCTGCAAATACAATTTCTTTCGGATCGAAACCAGTTTGTATAGCTTGCATAACCTCATTACCGCTTACACAATCGGCACCAAAACCATGCTGATAAATGGATGCCAAAATAGGCTCATTAAAATTCGCTTTTAAGGCATAGTGTATCTTAAAATGGTGCACGTCGGCGGCTTGTTTGCAGGCTTTTAAGGTAGCTTTCAACAAACTCATGTCGTAATAATAGCAAGGACTATCTGCAGCTATTAATTGGCGGATAACTTCGGGACTAAATGTGCTCATGCTATTCAAATAAGCGATTATGGAGAGAACGAAGCGCTTCTGTTTTATCGGCAGTTTTTACCAATAAAGATACGTTGTAATTACTTCCTCCGTAAGAAATCATTCGGATTGGAATGTGTTTTAGAGCCTCAAATACCCGAGCGGCATAACCGTGTTTATCAGCACCGAAATCGCCAACCACACAGATAATGGTTTGGTCTTTATCCAATTCAACAGTACCGAATTTGTCTAACTCTTTTAAAATATCTTCTAAATTACGGGTATCGTCAATAGTTAACGATACAGCAACTTCCGAGGTGGTAATCATATCAATTGGTGTTTTAAACCGTTCGAATATTTCAAAAACTCTACGCAAAAAACCATAAGCCAATAGCATGCGGCTCGATTGTATTTTAATGGCCGTAATACCATCTTTAGCGGCAATTGATTTTATTTTTCCAGGTTCGCTAAACGAACTAATCAAGGTTCCAGGGGCTTCTGGCTCCATAGTATTTAGCAAACGAACGGGTATTTTGTATTTCTGAGCAGGGAAAACACTCTGCGGATGCAGTATTTTTGCACCGAAATAAGCCAACTCTGCTGCCTCATCGAAAGATAAATTGGCTATGGGTTTGGTTCCTTTCACTACACGTGGGTCATTGTTGTGCATCCCATCAATATCGGTCCAAATTTGCACTTCTTCCGAACGAATAGCGGCTCCAATTAAAGAGGCCGTATAATCGCTTCCTCCTCTACGTAAATTATCTATTTGGCCGTAAGCATTGCGGCATATATAGCCTTGAGTAATGAATAAATTAGTTTTTTGAGCCAATAGTGGCGTAATATGATCGGTAATAAAATCAACCATCGGTTCATGATCTTCATCTACCTTCATAAAATCGAGTGCTGGTAACAATACCGAGTGCACCCCAATTTCTTTAAGGTAATAATGATATAAAGTAGTAGATATCAATTCGCCTTGAGCCAAAATAATTTTCTCTTCGGTGGCTGTAAATAAATCGTTAGCTATCGATTCTAATAATCCAAAGTGATAATCGAGCGTGTTTTTCCCATCGGCTAAACCCTGCTCGGTAACAAAAAGTTCAGCAATAAACTGATTGTACTCTGCACGCAATCTTTCAATAGCGGCTACAGCTTTATTTTTATCGCCAGCTTCAAAAAAAGCGGCAATCTCTACCAATTTATTCGTAGTGCCCGATACAGCAGATAATACCACCAGCCGAGGTGTTTCGGGGCGGATAATAGCCAACAGTTTTTTCATGCGTTCGGGACTACCTACCGATGTACCGCCAAACTTGAGAACCTTCATCATTTAAAGAATTATGATACAGCAATTTGATTTATAAGTATTGCTTTAAGGGGCTAAAAATAAAGAAAATTGCCTTAACTTTGGTCGATGAATAAAATAAAATTCGGTACCGACGGCTGGAGAGCAATTATTGCAGAAGAGTTTACCGTAGAAAATGTAAAACGAGTAGCCTATGCTACCGCTTTATGGTTACGTAAGCATTATCAAGAACCTTCGGCCGTAGTGGGCAACGATTGTCGATTTGCTGGCAAACTTTTTGCCGATACCACGGCATGTGTATTGGCTTCGCAGGGAATAAAGGTTTATAGAAGCGATAATACCTTTATTTCTACCCCAATGGTATCTCTAGGAACGGTAAAATTACAAGCAGATGCAGGCATTATAATAACCGCATCACACAACCCGGCCGAATACAATGGCTACAAAATTAAAGCCAGTTACGGCGGTCCGGCTACCCCGGCTATGATTGATGAAGTAGAGACTTTAATTCCCGACAGCTTGAATCTGCAACTAAAATCAGTTGAAGAATATAGCAAAGAAGGACTCATCAGTTTTGTGGATTTAGAAAGCATGTATTGCGATGAAATTGAGGCCAACTTTGATATGGAAGCCATTCGCAACAGTGGTATGAACTGGGCCTACGATGCCATGTACGGTGCCGGACAAAACGTAATGCGTAGAATTTTACCTAATATCACTTTTTTACACTGTGAACATAATCCCGGATTCGACGGACAAGCGCCAGAACCCATACACCGTAATTTAACCGAATTTTCGGAAGTAATTAAACTTTCTGAAGGCGAAATTGCTTCTGGTTTGGCCACCGATGGCGATGCCGACCGTATTGGTTTGTATGATGAAAATGGAAATTTTGTGGATTCTAACCATATTTTACTCCTTCTCATTCATTACATGAGCAAGGTTAAAAACCTGCAAGGAGAAGTTTATACCACGTTTTCTTGTACCAATAAAATTCAAAAACTATGCGATGCCTATGGCATAAACAATACCATTACCAAAATAGGCTTTAAATACATTTGCGACCTTATGGTAAACTCGGGTAAACCATTTTTAACCGGCGGAGAAGAATCTGGTGGTATAGCCATAGCAGGTCACATACCCGAACGAGATGGCATTTGGATGGGCTTAACCATTTGGGAATGTATGGCCAAAACCGGTAAAAGCCTTACAGAACTCATTGAAGAAATTTATAGCCTTGTAGGCACATTTGCTTTTGAACGCTACGATTTACACTTAACCGAAGAGTTAAAACAAGCCATTATCCAGAAATGTGAGAACCGAGCATTCACGCAGTTTGATTCGTATAAAGTGATAAAAACCGAAGACCTTGATGGATTTAAATTCCATTTTGATGAGAATTCTTGGGTAATGATTCGCCCTTCGGGAACAGAACCGGTATTACGAGTATATTCCGAAGCGCCAACATCGGCCGTTGCTTTTGCCATTTTAGATGCCACAAAATCTACCTTATTAGCTTAACATGAAAAAGATAGTTTTACTTTTTAGTGCAATTAGCTTGCTTATTGCGTGCATCAACGAGCCCAAAAAATTGCCCATATTAGGTGAAAGAAGCACTAAAGACACGGTAATTAATGGTAAAACCGTTACCGATACCATCTATCAAACTATTGCACCATTCCACTACTACAACCAAGATAGTATACTGATTAGCAATACTGATTACGACGGCAGCATTTACGTAGCCGATTTCTTTTTTACCACCTGCAACTCCATTTGCCCAATTATGCATCGCAATTTATTGCAAGTGTATGCCAAATATAAAGGCGATAAACGAGTGAAATTTCTATCGCACAGCATAGATACCAAATATGATTTACCTACTAGACTAAAACGTTATGCCGATAACTTAGGAATTAGTAGCCCCCAATGGAATTTAATTCACGGCACTCGTGATTCAATTTATGACATTTCGGCAAAGAACTATTTAGTAGCTGCCTATGAAGATGGTACTGCCCCACAAGGCTTGGTGCACCAAGGTTGGTTTGTGTTAATTGATAAAGAAAAACGCATTCGGGGTGCTTACGATGGAACTAAATCAGATCAAGTAGCTCAATTAATAAGTGATATGGATTTACTTTTGCAAGAAAATGAGCAAAAATAAGTTCCCTATTTTCTCTATTCTGAGCACTATTGGCATTTTTTTCTATGCCTGCCAATCGGAAGAAGATATTACCTATGCACGCTATTACACCGCTGGTAAGCAACTTTATGAAAACAAATGTGCTAATTGCCACGGCAATGATGGCGCCGGATTGGCTATGCTCTACCCGCCTTTAACTGATTCTACGTTTTTAAAGCAAAATAAAACAAAACTAGCTTGCTTTATTAAAAACGGATTGCAAGGTCCAATACAAATTTCAGGTAAAAATTACGAAGGTATAATGACGGCTCAGGCTACACTTAGCGACATAGAAATTGCTGAAATTATTACCTATGTAACCAATTCCTTTGGCAATAAGCAAGGCTTTTACCCCTACCAGCAGGTTGGTGCCGATCTTCAAAACTGTAGCAATTAAATTATCATATCTTTGCAGCTGCAAGCCGTTCTATCGCCGCGATTTATCGGGGAGGAAAGTCCGGGCAACACAGAGCATTCTGCTTCCTAACGGGAAGGATTCCGATGAAAATCGGGAGCCGGAAAGTGCCACAGAAAACAAACTACCCTTCGGGGAAAAGGTGAAAACGTGAGGTAAGAGCTCACGGCCTTCTCGAGTGATCGAGATTGCGGTAAACCCCAGGAGTTGAAAGACCAAATAGGCTAACGTATGTAGGGCTGCTCGTCCGATGTTAGTGGGTAGGTCGATAGATCCCGTTGGCAACATCGGGACTAGATAAATGATAGAAATCTAGCAATAGATACAGAACCCGGCTTATAGGCTTGCTTTTTTTGATTACAACCTCCTCAGCATATATTCTTCTGCTAATAAAGCAGACAGTAAGTTCTAAAAATTATTGGATTAGAAAACGGGTGGCCATACCCAATAAAAGCAAGAAACCAAACACATCGGTAAAGGTGGTGATGATGATTGATGATGCCACCGCAGGATCGATACCCACTCGTTTTAGCACCAATGGAATAGCAGAACCTGCAACTCCGGCAATAATGAGGTTACCAGTCATGGCTAAGAATACCACTAAACCAAGCATGGGATTTAAATCGTAAAAATAGGCGAAGGCAAATACAATGGCACCAATAACAGCTCCATTAATTAGCCCAACCGTAAATTCTTTCAATACCGTTCTATACGCCTGATTATCTGTTAAATCATTTAAGGAGATACGACGAACAGTTACAGCCAGGGCTTGCGTAGCCGCATTACCGCCCATACCGGCAATCATAGTCATATAACCAGCAATAATTCCTAGCTGAGCAATGGTTCCATGGAAATATCGAATTACCGATGCAGCTAAAAAGGCAGTACCCAAGTTTAGTACCAACCACGGAAGTCTACTTTTTACCGCTTCTCTCCAATTACCAGCAAGTTCCTCATCTTCAGAAACACCCGAAATTTTCAAGATATCCTCGGTATTCTCTTCTTCCAATACGTCAATAACATCATCAAAGGTAATTCTACCTAACAAATGCATTTCCTCATCTACAACCGGAATACTTGTTAAATTATACTGAGAAATTAATTTTGCAACCTCCTCCTGGTCGGTATCGGCTAATACGTATACAAAATCAACCTGAATAAGTTCTGCAACTTTAATGCTGTTTTTAGACTTAATAATATCTTTTAACGATACAATACCCAAGAGCACATTATCGTCGTCAATTACATTAATGGTATAAAACTCCTCCATCTCCTCCGATTGACGAATGACCTCATCTAGCGCTTCTTTTTTACTCGATTTACCATTGAGCTTAAGCACCTGGGTATTCATGATACCACCGGCGGTATCTTCGGCATAGGTTAATAGAGTACGAATGGTAGAGGCATCTTCCTCATCCAGTTCTAATAAAATTTCGTTTTGTTGCTCTTCGGGTAACTGACTAATGATGTCGGTAGCATCATCATAATCCAATTCCTCTACAATTTCGGAACGTTTTTCGGGATTTAGGTTTTCAAGAATTCTTTCCGGGTGGCTTTCGGCATCCATCTCCGACAATACATCAGAAGCTAGATCGGAAGGCAAAATATTAATGATGCGATCTCTAGAATCCTGTGGAAGACCCTCTAGAATAATGGCAATGTCGGAAGCATGATACTCCTTTAGCAGTTCTTTCAATACCGCATCATCAGCTTCTAATGCCTCTTTAATGCGCATTAAATCCGTTTTATCCAGTTCAAAAGATTGCATGTTGCTAATTTACGCTTTTAGCTGAAATTATGGCGTTTAGCGAACTATTATTTTACCAATATAACTCAAAAGCAGGATTTTTTTTGAGCACACGGAGCTGTATACCCAAGCGTTTCGCATCTAGTATCCATTGCTTTATTTTATAATCGGGATTGGTCGCATCTACTAATATGCGGTCAAAACGCACATTTTCGCATATCTCTTTTAACTCGATGTGAGGATTATTACTGAGTAAAATGGTGTTTACATATATCTTTTTAGTGAAGTGAAGTTTGTTTAATAGCGGACTCCAATACAAAAGTTTATGATTACCAAAATGAATCAACATACCATTAGAAAACGCAAAATTCGTACTAAATGAAGATTTTGGTTTTAGCCACATTCCTTTTTCAAACTTATTTAATGATGGTTTTACGGAAAACTGAAAAGCTTTATCACTTGGGCCTGAATCGGTAATTAATACAAAGCTATTGGCGTGAGCGTACACTAGCGCCGTGTTTTTTCTCAAGCTATAAAAAATTAAACTCGATTTTGGTCGATTAAATACGGTATAAAGCCTATATCCTCCCAAAAAAAGAAACACTATAATACCAGTGACTAGCCATTTTTTGTTCTTATTGATAAACGAAAACAATAAGATTATACTAACTATATATAATAGTATGAGTTCAATTTTATCAATAAAAATACCTTGTAAACTAGCATGTGGGAGTTTAGCAATATGAAATAGCAATTGATTGGAAATATGAATTAACCAATTGAGTAATTGTCCAATATGAGGTAATATTGGCGTGATGGGCATGAGTAAAACAAAACCCACTCCAACATACATAACGGCTGTAATTGGTAATACAATGGCCAGATTACTTAGCAAGAATGACAAGGGGAATTGATGAAAGACATACACACTTAATGGAAAGGTAAATACTTGTGCAGAAATAGAAAGGGAGGTATAACTCCATACAGCATCTACAGGTTTATTTTTGATATAAAACCAACCATAAACATAGGGGTGTACAGCCACTAATCCCAAAACCGCTAAATAAGAGAGTTGAAACCCTATGTCGAAAAGATAGAGTGAATTGATTAATAACAATATAAAAGCCGATACAGCCAGTAGATTGTAGGTATTCATACGTTTATTGATGGCGTTTCCTACCACAACTAAACTCAGCATGAGGGCAGCTCTATTTACAGAAGGAGAAAAACCACTCAACATGGCATAAAACCATATCAGGACAACAAGAAGTAATGCTTTTGGAATTGGGTTTTTAAAAACCAAATCAAGAGGTTTAAGCAAAAAGCCGAGTAATAAAAATACCAAAGCCACGTGCATTCCCGAAACGGAGAGTACATGTAGGGTTCCTGTTTGTGCATAAGCATTTACCAAATCGGGGCTGAGATCTGCCCGATAGCCCATAATTAGTGTAGATGCCATAGCTGCGTTTTCTGCCTCGGTTACATACTTTCTAAAGGCATATATAATTTTTTTACGCAGTGTAAGTGCAAAAGAAATAAGTGGATTACCCAAGCCAGAAGCTATTTTTTTGACTTGCTTTGACTGTATAAAACTTTGTTGCTTTATGCCATGAGTTCGTAAATACCACCGATAATCAAACTCACCAGGGTTAAATGGTGGTTCCACCTCATGGTAATTAGCGGGTATAAGTAGAACATCGCCAAAGGAAATATCAATGGATTTTTCGTTTCCAACTTTAAGTGCTATTAATAGTTTATCTGCTAGCTTTTGAGAATCTGCATACCATACATTAGCTTCGAAACGCAAAATGTCTGCCTTGGCTATGGGTTCTGTACTTACTTGCACACAAAGCGTTTTGGCGGTAACTTGCGCCAATTTCTTTTGCGGCCGAAAGCCTTCCGGATAGCTTGTTAATACCCATGCCAACATAAAAATAAACAGATGGATTTGAAGGCCCAAAAACCATCTAAAATGACGATATGGATACTTTTTGTGAAAAATACGACTGGCTAAAAAAAATATAAAACTACTAAATAGTAGGGCAACACAAAAGCTAAATGAGAAATAGTGAGGTGAATACCAACCTAACAAAATTCCGCATATAAAAGGAAGTAATAAACGTACAAAAGGGATTTCACCTTTGTGCATAATCTCCTAAAATTGATACCTAACCTGAATTTTAACTTCAGATTGGTGATTTCCGTCTATCTCAGTTAAACCCGAACCTACACTGGATAAATTGGTATACCTTTTGGTTTCGTAACGTAACCAAAAATCTAAGCCCTTGCGCAAGGTATGCCGAGTATTTACATAAAGCTGGAACCCTTTATTTTGATACGCTTCTATTGAATAACTATACAAAACATCATTCTGAAACGCATAAATACGAGCATCGTAATTTGATACATCAAAAACAGCAATTCTCATGTTGCCAGAAAACTTAGATTGTAAAGGTTGGTATACCAAATCGTGAAGCAATACAAAACCTTGTTCTTGTCCTACTCGAATCATTTCTGCCCGATGATGCATAGCAAAATTTCGATTAAGCGGATACCGGAAATCAAGCCGATATTTTTGCTGTACACGTGGCTGAGTATAGGCTATAGACGCATCAGGCTCTAGCAAATTTTGTGCTTTTTGGGTACGTTGATAAAAAAGCTGTAATTGGCTAGTTTTACTTGGTTTATAGCTAATCAGACTGAGTATTTCAGATCCATTGGAAGGAGCATTTACCCCAAAACCCAACCATGGAAAACTGAAAACATCGGCATAAAAACTCCACTCCCATTTTGGATGAAATTTAACCGAAAGGCCTGAATAAAACCCTCTTTCGTTTATATTAGTGCTAGATTCGGCGATGGCTGAATTGTAAAAAGAATGGTAAGAAACCGGATAATTTCGGTACAACAATCCCAAAGTAACGGTAGGTGACAGGCTAGATAACAAGCCGACTAAATAAGCCGATTTGCCGACTGAGGCTTTGGCAATTTCGCCAAAATAATAATTATTGGCTACCGAAAAATGATAATTTACGCTAAAATTAGAGAGTGATTTTCCAGAGAATTTAAACTGATTGTATGGATCTTGACCACTTTGAAAATTTCTATTGAACTGAGAATGGTAGCTCGTTAGCCCAACACTTACTCCATGAATTTTATAGGTTAGCGCCGTACCATATACCTGCTGATTTAACGTTTTTTTATACGCTAATTCTGAAGTCGTTCTGTGTAAACCACTCAAATTAACGCTCGAAATACCTGCGCTATCTTGAACACTGGCATCTAAATCTCGGTTAGAGTAAAAGGGTATAATTTGTACCCCTTTTATAGCTATTTGAGTAGCTAGCCCCCTAAAAAAGAAGCCTTCATTAACAGAAGAATACGACCTTAAACCTATTTCTTGTTTAGCAATTGAACTTAACAAACTACTTTTACCAAATCCAATACCAGACCATAAAGATAATCCTTCGCCAAACTGCAAATTATAATCACCCAAAACTACTTTTTTAAAGGGGCCAACTTGTTTTAATTCTACATGTCCCGAAACAAAGTCAAAACCTAGAGGTTGATGCTTACTAAAAAACGATTCACCTGGATCTTTCTCTACCTGTAGCCCAACTAACAAGTGTTTGCTAGATGCATACCGATAGCGAACCAATACATGTTGCGGCCCACCCAAAAACCTATTCTGTGAACTATCACCGGGTAAATAGCCCTGTTCTTTTTGCAAATCTTGCTGATACCTAACAATTAAATCGTGATTTCCTGAAAAAAATGAGGCCAATTTTTTGCCAGAAAAGGCATTTTCAAAACCTAAGTGAACAAAGGGCAAGAGTAAACGAATAGTTTGGGAATCAAAGTAATCTATGGATTGCAACTCCAATAGATCTATCATGGGCCCATTGGCCGATATATGAGTTTGTAACGCATGAATTTGCATGGGGCTCAACAACCATAACTCCTGTAATTCAGTTTCTGAAGCCTTGTTTATGTTTAATGGATGAGCTTTATACTGAGTTAAACGATCAATCAGCTCTTCGAAATTACTGGTTTCTTGCAAATTAGATTCTAAATAGCCGAGAATTTGAGCTATATCGTGGTCAATATCTGCTTGGGCATGCACTCTAGTAAAGGGTATAGCCAATAGCAGTATAAACATCCATATAAGCTTCCTAAAATTCATATTGCAACGAAATTTGAGATCCCGCACCTACTGTATTTTGACTAGATATACTCCAATCAAAACACATTTTCTTAATTTTAAAACCAACACCTGCAAATTGTTTTGGTTCATTAAAACTAAGCCCGCCACGAAGTGCCAATACGGGTATAAGTTTATATTCTATACCCAATTTAGGTTGGGGAGTATGATTTAATGATTGCTGTAGCCCAGCAACCAACAAAAGTTGATCGGTACTTTTATAACTAAGTCCAAAATCTATAACTAGAGGAATTGGCGAATTATTTGCCGTATTTGCAAAAGAACTATTGCTCACATTTTGTATATGGGCCCCTATACCTATACGTTTAGAAAATTGGTATAAAAAGCCCACATCGGCACTATAGGTACTAGCTTTCCCGTAAGCAGGTATTTGCACCTGATGATAATTGAAACGCATAGCAGCACTTAATGCAGGTCCAAAACTCTTTGCCACAGCTATACCAATTTGCTGAACTTTATATGCTTCAAACCCATAATTTGATACTACAAGACCTAAGACATAGGTCTGTACTGGCAGTTGAAAAGTTGCCGATTGGGTAACAATTTGTGTAGAAAACACGTTAAGTTGATAGGCTATACTAAACACAGGTTTTACAATGGACCTCATACCTGCTTGATTCGCATTTATGGACCAAGTATCGACTAGAACCACTCCCGTTTCGGCCATTGCACCTATTCGGCCACCCATATTTTGTTGTGCATTTAATTTTAAAGAAAACAGAATTCCTATAATTATTATATATTTCATTTTTAATTATTATAAAACGAAATTATCATTATTTAATTCAAAAGAAAATTTTTACTAAATAATTTCGTTCGAAGAATATGAATTCGCTAGAAAAAGACCTGAAATTAGTAAGCCAGCATATAGACGATGCTGAAATTAAATTGCTACATGGAGCCACTGACCAAGCATATGGCATTGCATTTGGGCTTATGCAAGTGGTTAAATTGCCCATGCAAAGTATTTTAAAAAGCAATACAAGAGGAAAGCTGGTGTCAAGCACCTGTGAAAAATTGATTGAATTTCTGATTCGTTGTGGCAACATTAGCTTCACAGAGCGTCCGGCTGAAACTATGAAACTAAGTGCGCTACTAAATTACTCCTGTTATTTGTTCGAAGAATTTAATTTAAATGAAGATGTAGCCGATTTTTTATCAAATACGTATACCGATTGGTATTTACCACAATCGGGTGAGGCCGTTTAATTGAAATTTTGTAAATTGTGGGCATTAAACCCATCAACATGAAAAAAATTTTAACCCTTGCAATCGTTCTAGTAGCCCTAGTAAACGTAAATGCCCAACAAAAAATCACCGAAGGAATTGTAGTTTATACCTTAAGCTGGAATGTTCCGGAACAAGCCCAAGGAATGGCCGCCAGCCTTCCTACCGAAGTTCAAGTATATTTTAAGGGCGATTCGAGTAGCATGAAAATGGAATCGCAATTTTTTAGTTCTCAAAGTATTTTAAATACAAAAAAAGAGTACGAACGTTTGTTGCTAGATATTCCGATGATGAGCAAAAAATATTCAGTTGTTTTTACCCCTGCCGATCAAGAAACGCTTGCAGATAAGTACCCACAAATGAATTTAAAACCAAGTACTGAAAGCAAAGTAATTAACGGCTATAAAGCAACTAAATTTGAGGTTTCGGAAAGTAAAACCAATACCACATTTGATGTATGGTTTACCAAAGACGTAGATATTGTAGCCAACCCACTAAGCCGTTTTTACGAACCATCTTATGGCTTTCCATTAGAATTTACAAGTTTCCAAAACGGCATGTCGGTTAAGGCATCTGTAAAAGAAATTCGGAAAACTAATGTTCCGGCAGGTATGTTTTCTGCTAGCAAAGACTACGAAGAAATGAGTCTCACGCAGCTGATGCAGTTGAGAGGCGGACAATAAGCAAGCATTATTGCTGCTATGCTCAAACATTTCGAAACGCATATTCGATTTTATTGTTTTTGGTTGATCTTTTTCTTTTTAGATCGACTCCTATTTGTTTTGTACTATACCCAAAAGTTTAAAGGGCTGGCACTAAGCGAACAAATCGGTCCTTTTTACCATGGCCTTCGCCTCGATTTATCTATGGCAGGTTATATCAGCCTACTGCCCCTACTCTTTTATATACTTCTTTGGTTTTTACCAACCATCCCCTTAAAAGCAATTGCATTACGTACCTATACCTATGTTTTTATTGTATTATTTTCTATGGGCAGTATTGCCAATCTCTTATTATACAATGAATGGGGCACTAAAGTAAATTATAGGGCGCTAGAATTTGCTATAGACTCTCCGGGCGAAGCCTTGGCTTCTAGCCTTTCTTCACCCATTTTATTGGCCGGAATGTTGCTGCTAGCATTAATTGGGGGAAGTATAGCACTAAGCCGTACAATCATTTCCTTTAATATGCCGGCAAGTAATCAAGCTAGTTGGAAAAAAGGATTAACCGCTTTTGGATTAGTTTCTATACTCTTTTTAGTAATGAGAGGGGGCTTGCAATTAACACCTATTAACCAAAGCATGTCGTATTTTTCTCAAAATCCCGTGGTAAACCATGCCTCGGTAAATACCTTTTGGAACCTCATGCAAGATATCAGCAAGAATATAAATAGACAAGAAAACCCATACCGCTACTTACCTGAAAAAACGGCCAAAGAACTAGTAAAAGAACTGTATCAAACTGAGGATGGCAGCACTATGCCTATACTTAATACCAAAAAACCCAATGTAGTGCTCATTATTATGGAAAGCTTTACCGCCGATTTGGTAAAAAACCTAGGCGGATTAAGCAATACAGCACCAGAACTCGAAAGGTTAAGTAAAGAGGGTGTTTCTTTTAGTCATATTTACGCTTCTGGCGACCGGACGGACAAAGGCCTAATTGCTATTTTAAGCGGGTTTCCTTCGCAAGCCATTCGCAGTGTAATTAAAGAAGAAAGCAAACAAGAAAAGTTACCTGCACTTTCGCAAACTCTAAAAAATAAAGGCTATGCTACCTCTTTTTACTATGGCGGCGAAATCGAATTTTTCGGCATGAAGTCTTTTGTATTGTTTCATCAATATGAGCAAGTAACAGATAAAGAAGCCTTTCAATCGGAGGATATGAACTCTAAATGGGGTGCTTACGATGAAAAAGTGTATGAAAAGCAATTGGCCGATTTAAAAAATACCAAACAGCCATTTTTCTCCACCCTACTTACACTTACCAACCACGAACCATTCGAATTACCAGGTAACCCAAAATTTCCGGGAAATGACGTGAAAGAGAAATTTAAAAGCACCGCCTATTATGCAGATTCATGTTTAGGCGCCTATATTGCCCAAGCAAAAAAGCAAAGCTGGTACAAAAATACCTTGTTTATCATAGTGGCCGATCATGGGCATCGCTTACCCTTAGATACGTATGAAAATTGGCACCCCAACCGCTACCGCATTCCCTTGGTATTTTTTGGCGAAGTCCTAAAAACCGAAGCCAAAGGCCTGGTAGTAAACAAATACGGCGGTCAAACCGATATTGCAGGTACCCTATGCGCCCAACTACAGCTAGATGCTTCTCCCTATGCTTGGAGCAAAGATTTATTACACAGCGGCAGCAAAGATTTTGGATTTTATGATTGGGATAATGGATTCGGCATAGTAACGCCTAGCCAAACCATTTCTTTCGATAATGTGGGTAAAACTATGAGTTACCAAAAAGATGCTACAAAAACGGAAGAAACAAAACGATTAGAAAAAATAGGAAAAGCCTACCTACAAGAGGTTTATAACAGCTATTTAGCGTTTTAAAAGTTTTTAATCAATAATTCAGCCACCCGTTGATCTGTTTCGAAAGTAAGTTCTTTTGGCTGAAGTGCTGGAATAGCCTTCCAACGAAAGGCTTGTTTTACGGGTCCTTCATCATGAAAATCAAACGGACTTTCTTTAATTGGAACGGCTAATGGTGCCAAGGCTTTTACCACATAATACACACTTATTACCTGGCTTTCGTTAAAAACAGACTTGATGAAGAAATCGGTGGTATAAAAATGAGAAACTACCTCTATGGGCAGTGCGCACTCTTCTATAAACTCTCTACACAGGGCATCTATCAAACCTTCGCCGTATTCTAAACCACCACCCGGAAATTTGCTAAACTGAAAACCATCCTCTTCTTCATCGCTTATAAGCACCCTATTTTGCTCATCAATTAATAAGCCATACACTCGTACATTAAAAGGATAATTCATGCTTAATCGAAGTGTTTTTGATTTTTAACTACCCGATCCACTGTCCAAACGATATTTTTCTGTTGCGCTTCGCCCCTCACTTTACAGCTATCCATACGGCAATAATGGCAACACTGCGGAATGCAGGGATCAGTATGAATAAACAATTCGGTATCTTCAAAAAGATGGCTATTCACCAAGGTATCTATAGCCGATACTTGCTCATGCGCCTCATTTAAATCGAAATAATAAGGCATGGTTATATGGCAATCTATGTGTAAATCGCTGCCATATTGCTGCGTACGTAAATTATGAATATCAATCCATGAACTTTGACGATTGGCTTGCAAAACGGCAATAATATTTTCTACCTTATTAAGATCAGATTCATCCATTAACCCACCAACCGATTTACGCACCAAGCGGTAACCACTGTAACACACGTAACAACCCAAAGCTATAGATAGCATGCTATCGAGCATATAAATTCTGGTAAAGGCAATCAGAATTAGGCCTGCTACCAAACCCGTACTGCTTACCGCATCGGTAAGCAAGTGCTTTCCATCGGCTTGTAACGTTATGGAATTTAGTTTTTTGCCAGAATTGATGAGATATAGCCCTAAGAGGAGATTTATTAATCCTGTAGCACCAATTATAAGGGCACCCTCACTAATATTCGTAATGGCGTGTGGATAAAAAATAGCATAAATAGCTTTGAAAAGTATTAAAAGACCGGCCATGGAAATGAGTGATCCTTCTACAAACACAGCGAAGAATTCTACTTTCCCGTGCCCATAAGGGTGGTTTATATCTCTAGGCTGACTAGATAGGTAAATACTATAAAAAGCAAAAGCACTAGCCAAAACATTCACTATACTCTCAGCAGCATCGGTTAAAATAGCATTTGAAGAGGTAATAAAATAGGCAAAGAACTTTACTAGCAAAAGCAAAATGCTTATAGTTAGCGACAAAATAATGATTCGTTTCTGGCTCTTCACGTGCTTACTTTAGTAATCAAAGTTAATAAACCAAAATTTAAGACCTAATAATCAGAAAAATTATAGCCTAAACCTTTCAAAATCGCTATATTTTTTTATTTTTGAAGGTATGACAGCACTTTCTAATCGCATACACGCTTTAGCCGAATCGCAAACCATTAAAATGGCCAAAATGGGCCGAGAATTAGCTGCAAAAGGCATAGATATTATTAACCTGAGCTTTGGCGAACCTGATTTTAACACGCCTGACTACATTAAAGATGCGGCAAAAAAAGCGCTAGATAATAACTTTACTTTTTATACACCCGTGGCGGGCTACCCGGAATTGCGTAAAGCCATTACCGAAAAATTGCGAATAGAGAACAATTTAAATTACGATGCCGATCAAATTGTGGTAACCACCGGAGCTAAACAAGCATTGGCCAATGCCCTCTTGTGTTTAGTAAACCCTGGCGATGAAGTACTAATTCCAACCCCATATTGGGTTTCGTACTCAGAAATGGTAAAATTAGCCGAGGGTACTTCGGTATTTATTACCACCACGGTTGAACAAGACTTTAAAATTACCCCCGAACAACTGGAAAAAGCCATTACTCCAAAAACCAAGGTGTTTATGTTTTCATCTCCCTGCAACCCTACCGGTAGTGTATATAACTATGAGGAGTTGGCAGAATTGGCTAAAGTTTTCGAAAAATATCCTGACCTTTTCATTCTATCAGATGAAATTTACGAACACATCAATTTCGGAGATAAACACGAATCCATAGCTCAGTTTGCCTCGTTAAAAGAACGTGTTGTAATTATTAATGGATTTTCTAAAGCCTTTGCCATGACCGGCTGGCGTTTAGGTTACCTAGCTGCTAGCAAAGAAATTGCACAAGCCTGCGATAAAATGCAGGGGCAAATTACCTCTGGCACTTGTTCTATTGCACAACGTGCTGGCATTGCAGCCTGCGAAGGTGGCTTAGAAAGTGTGTTAAAAATGAAAGAAGCTTTTTTAAAGCGCCGAGATTTGGTATATGGATTATTGACAACCATTCCGGGCATAAAAACCAACTTACCTAGTGGTGCTTTTTACTTTTTCCCAGATGTAAGCAGTTACTTCGGCAAAAGCGCTAATGGAGATAAAATAAAAGATGCCTTGGATTTAAGCTTATACCTATTAAACGAAGCGCATGTAGCCCTGGTTTCGGGCGATGCTTTTGGTGATGCGAATTCTATTCGAATTTCTTACGCAGCTTCTGAAGAAAAACTAAGCGAAGCAATGAGACACATTTCAGCAGCTTTAGCAAAATTAGCCTAAGGCTTATTTACTTCGAATGGCTTCCACCGGATCTAATTTAGAAGCCATATAAGCAGGAATAAATCCTGAAATTAACCCGATAACTGTAGATAATACAACGGTAAGTATCACCTTACCCATATCTACTATAATTGTTAAATCGGCAAAGGTTTTGGCCAACAGGGTTAATAAAAATACCAGAGCCAAGCCAATTACACCTCCCATTAGACATAAAGCCACCGATTCGAATAAGAATTGCAGCAGAATAAAGTAATTCTTGGCACCCAATGATTTTTGAATACCGATAATGTTGGTTCGTTCTTTTACCGATACAAACATGATATTAGCAATGCCAAAACCACCCACCAAAATAGAAAAACCACCAATAAAGGCTCCTGCAAAGTTTATAATACCAAACATTTGATCGAGCTGGGCAGTTAGAATAGTTGATTTATTTAAGGCAAAATCATCATCATCTCGAGGGTTTATTCGGCGTATGGAGCGCATGGTACCACGTAATTCACTTTCCACCTCGTTAATGGAAATATCTCCTAAACCTTTTACGGTAATTTGCGGATCATAGCGTTCGTCCTCCACATTGATGACGTTACGGGCAAAATTTAGCGGCAATAAAATCAATTTATCAGCCGAAATACCCAACATATCTTCGCCTTCTTTTTCAAAAATACCAATTACCGTTACCCTTCTGCCCAATACTTTAATGGTTTTACCAATCGGACTTTCGTTCGGAAATAAGCCATCGGCAACCGTATAACCCAAAATAGCAACCGGGCTACCTGCTCTACTTTCTATTTCGGTAAAGTAACGTCCGTCTGAAAAATTAAACACTCGGGTTTTATATAAATCGTGGCTTGCAGCACTTAAGCTAACTCCTTCTACACTATTGTTTCGGTATTTTACCACCCTATTCCCCATACTGGTTTCATACGCTACACCATCGGCAGTTTGTAAACGGTTAGCTAACTTTTCAAAATCGCGAATTTTAGGCACCGGTCTACGCATGTATTTCCACCAAGGATAATCGCCAAAACCACCCCAAGGCCATTTTTGAACATAAATGGTGTTACTTCCTAATTTTTCTACACTATTTTGCAAATTATTACGCAAGGTATCTACGGCAGAAAAAACGCCAATGATGGTCATAATACCAATGGTAATGCCCAATAAGGATAAAATGGTTCTTAATTTGTTCTGACGAAGGGCGTCAAAAGCAAAAATGAAGCTCTCTTTTAATAATCTGAGGAATAACATACCTTTATAAGACTTGCCAAGCACCAAAACGTTACAAAAATCTAGTCATTAAATTTAGTCATTTTAACTCTACCTATTAACAGCCATTTTACCAATTATTTTATCTAAATTTGCGCCCTTAATCATATAAAAACACATATGAAACTATCTCAATTTAAATTCAATTTACCCGATTCTTTAATTGCTCACGAACCTTCAGACAAACGTGATGAAGCCCGTTTAATGGTGTTAGACCGAAAGACCGGCGCCATAGAACATAAAATCTTTAAAGATGTTTTAGGCTATTTTGATGAGAAGGATGTGATGATTTTGAATAATACAAAAGTATTCCCTGCACGTTTATACGGAAATAAAGAAAAAACAGGCGCTACCATTGAAGTATTCTTGTTAAGAGAGTTAAACAAAGACTTACGTTTATGGGATGTGTTGGTAGATCCGGCTCGTAAAATTCGTGTAGGCAATAAACTTTATTTTGGCGACGATGATTTATTAGTTGCCGAGGTGGTAGATAATACTACATCACGAGGACGTACCATTCGGTTCTTGTTTGATGGTACCAATGAGGAGTTTCGCAGAAATATTGAAATTTTAGGGGAAACACCCCTTCCAAAATACATTAAGCGTAAGGCCACCGAAGAGGATAAAGAGCGTTACCAAACCGTTTATGCAAAGAACGAAGGTGCTGTGGCCGCTCCAACTGCAGGTTTACACTTTAGTCGCGAATTAATGAAACGCCTTGAATTGAAAGGAATTGATTTTGCAGAAGTAACCTTACACGTTGGCCTAGGCACGTTCCGTCAGGTTGAGGTTGAAGATTTAACCAAGCACAAAATGGATTCGGAACAGTATATTATTGAAGAACCAACAGTACGCATGATAAACAATGCATTGGTAGAAAAACGCCGTATTTGTGCAGTAGGTACTACTTCTATGAGAGCTATTGAATCGTCTGTTTCTGCAGCCCGTAATTTAAAACCTGCTAACGATTGGACTAGTAAATTCATTTTCCCTCCTTACGAATTTAGCATTGCCAATTCCATGATCACCAATTTTCACACGCCAGAATCGACCTTAATGATGATGGTTGCTGCCTTTGGTGAATACGATCATATTATGAATGCCTACGAAGTAGCTGTGAAAGAAAAATACAAATTCTATAGCTATGGAGATGCCATGTTGATTATCTAAATTGCTTTTGTAAAGCCATGAAACGTTACGCCATACTAGTTGGAGGTGGTTCTGGCAGCAGAATGCAACAAGATATTCCTAAACAATTTTTATTGCTAGATGGCAAGCCGGTGCTTATGCATACCTTGGAGGCTTTTTACCAATCGGAACCACGTCCAGAAATTGTAGTGGTGCTCAATGTTGATTTTCATGAATATTGGGAAAAACTATGCAAAACACATCAATTCAGCATTCCACACACACTGGTTAAAGCCGGACAAGAACGTTTTTTTTCAGTAAAAAATGGGCTAAAATTGGTAAAGGGAAAAGCCTTGGTTGCCATACACGATGCGGTTAGACCTATTATCAAAAAAGAAAAAATAGAACAAGCCTATAGCTATGCGGAAGTACATGGAAATGCAGTTTTAGCTATCCCATCTAAAGATTCGGTAAGGCTTAGCGATACCAAAGGAAATAAAGCTGTGGCCAGAGAACTCGTTTATCTCATTCAAACACCGCAAATATTTACCAGCAATATGCTCAAAAAAGCATATCAACAGGAGTTTAGAACTTCCTTTACCGACGATGCTTCTGTAGTAGAACATGCCGGAATGGCTATCAACATGCTAGAAGGCGATCCAAAAAACATAAAAATTACTTACCCCGAAGACTTGGCCTTGGCCGAGGTATTCTTAAAACAAATTTAAACAAAAAAGCCCTCCCGAAATTCGAGAGGGCTTTTTACTAATATTCGTCTTCGTTAAAGAAAAAATCGTCTTTGGTTGGATAATCGGGCCAAATTTCTTCAATATTTTCATAAGGCTCACCATCATCTTCCAATGCTTGTAAATTCTCGATTACTTCAACTGGCGCACCAGAACGAATGGCATAATCAATCAATTCGTCTTTGGTAGCCGGCCAAGGGGCATCCTCTAAATGTGAGGCTAATTCTAAGGTCCAATACATAGGCTTTACAATTGTTTTATTTTTCGCAAAAATAGAATAATCTAGTACAATCTATAAAGAAGTTTTACACATTCGGTTAAATACGTGGAATCCACTTATTTTCTTCAATTTGATTATCGAAACACAATTTCCTGGATAGTACAAATAAATAATCGCTCAATCTATTTAAATAGACCATTACCTTTTCATCTACAAAACTATCTTCGCTTAAATGTACACAAATACGTTCGGCACGGCGGCATACACAACGAGCAAGGTGACAAAAAGATACCGCATTGGAACCGCCTGGTAGAATAAAATGGCGCAACTCAGGTAAATCGGCTGTCATGGTATCTATTTCTTTTTCTAACAATTCTATATCTTCCTGATGTAAATCAGGAATTTTCATTTTCGATTTTTCCGGATCGGAGGCCAAAGCAGAACCGATGGTAAACAAACGATCTTGAATTTCTTTTAATAAATTTTGTTGATACTCAGAAACCTGCTGATCGCGGATTAAACCGATATACGAATTTAGTTCGTCTACAGTACCATAGCTTTCTATGCGCAAATGGTGTTTAGGAACTCGGGTACCACCAATTAATGATGTTTGACCTTTATCGCCTGTTTTAGTGTAAATTTTCATAGCTCCGAAGTAACGAAATTTTAGACAAACCTCCTTGAAGTTTTTATTAAATAAACGTAAATTTTTTAGGCTATAAAAAAAACGACAGAACGATTACAGAAAAAATGAGAATGGGTGTTTTTATACGGGTGAATGATAGTAAGACAAAGGTTACGAACAGCAAACAAAGAGATTGCCATTGAAAGCTTTGCGCACGAAACATGAAAATTACCGCCGCTATTAAGAAGCCTACAGAAACTGCGTTAATTCCTGAAAGAGAATGTTTAATTCGACCTATTTTCTTTAAATCGGCCCAAAATGGAACAATAAATAATATGAGTATTAATCCAGGTAAATTGATGCCTAACACGGCAATAATGCTACCTCCTATTTGACCCCACAAACCATAGCCGGCATTTTTAAGTGTTAATGCCCCAATAAATGAAGTAAATGAAAAGGTAGGCCCTGGCAAAGCTTGCTGCAGGGCAAAGCCCGATAAGAATTCGGAAGAACCCACATAGTGTTTCATCTCCACAAATTCGGTAAACATAAAGGGCACCAATACTTGCCCACCACCAAATACAAAAATGCCGTTTCGGTAAAAATTTTCGAACAACCTAATAGGTAAACTGAAAGGAGAAGTACGGTTAATTAATGCCCCCAAGCCTGCAAAAAGCAATAAAATACCAACAAAATAAAGCACTTTTCGGGTATTTATATTTGAAAAAAGTGTGGTACGAAGCTGTGTTTCATCGGCCGAACTTTCTAATGCAGAACTCACAATACCTCCCAGTAAAATAAGAATGGGGAAAACGTAGGTATTATTTAAAATAAGGGTGGTAATAGCTGCACCAACAGCCAAATACATACTTACATCCGATTTTAAAATTTTTTTACCCAATTGAAAAGCAGCAAAAGCTACAATACCAATGGCGACGGGCTGTAATAAGGTAAAGGTATGTTCAAACTGAGCTTTACTGCTGTATAAACTTAGGCTAATGGCTGCAAAACACATGATGGCCGCCGAAGGTAAAACCCAAATGAAAAAAGTAAGTATGGCTAACCAAAAACCCCCTACCTTATAGGCCATGCCTACCAACGTTTGAGTAGATGCTGGCCCCGGAAGAATTTGAGTTAAGGCATTTAATTCTAACAATTCTTCTTCAGAAATATACCGGCGTTTTTGCACAAAATCGCGAAGCATAATGCCTATATGAGCTTGTGCGCCACCAAATGCCGTAAAGGTATATACAACTAGGTCACGTAAAAAAAGGATATGGCGTTTAGTTAAGGACATGCTTAATCGTCTTCATAATCTATACCCATGGCCAATTGATACACTGCTTGTAACTCCGAACGAGCATGTGCGTTTTGTTGTTTGCTGGCCACTTCTATTCCATTTTTGTAGGTAGCAATCGCTTCCTCTTTACGGCCCAATGTTTCGTATAATTTACCCAAATGAAAATAGGTTCCTACATAATCAGAGTGATTTTTAATGAGTTCCTCGAAATAAGTTAAAGCCAAACTAGGCTCTCCCAAAACCACATACTCTGTAGCCAATGCATAGTTCAAAAATGGGTCATTGGGTTCGCTTTCTAAAAATTCTAGTAAACGTGTAATTCGGGTATTGGGCATATCTTTATATCTGATTTTTAACTAAATTTGAAAAAAAATAACCTATGAAAATCCTTGTTTGCATCAGTAATGTTCCAGACACTACTACAAAAATAACCTTTAACAGCGATAATACCGAATTCAACACCTCGGGCGTACAATTTATATTAAATCCGTACGATGAGATTGCGCTTTCTAAAGCCATTGATTTATGCGAAGGTGGTAAAGGAAACATTACTGTAATAAATGTAGGTGAGGCCAGCACCGAGCCAACCATTCGGAAGGCCTTGGCCATTGGTGCCGATGATGCAGTTCGTATTGATGCCGCTCCTAGCGATGCGTACTTTGTTGCCTACCAAATTGCCGAATATGCCAAAAGCAAAAATTTCGACATGATTTTAACCGGACGTGAGTCTATTGATTATAACGGTGCCCAGGTAGCCGCCATGCTTGGCGAATTCCTTGATTTACCTTCTATATCTATTATTAAAAAATTAGATTTAAACGGCAATAAAGCAACTTTAAGCCGTGAAATTGAAGGCGGAAAAGAAATTGTTGAAGTAGAAGGCCCATTTGTTGCCAGTTGTGCAGAAGGTGTTGCCGAGTGGAAAATACCAAACATGCGTGGCATCATGTCGGCAAGAACCAAACCGCTTGAGGTATTAGCCGCCCAAAGCCTTGAACCGCTAAGTGTGGTCGAAAAATTTGAAACCCCTACTCCACGTGGTGCCGTAAAAATGGTTGATGCAGCCAATGTGGCTCAACTGGTAGATTTATTGCACAACGAAGCTAAAGTTATCTAATTCATAAAAATTTCACATTCCCTATTATCGGGACTTAATACATACCATATGTCAGTTTTAGTATATGTAGAACATGCAGAAGGCACATTCAAAAAATCAACATTTGAAGTAGTATCCTATGCAAAAGCCATTGCCCAACAACTAAACACCAACCTTGTTGCTTTAGCCATTGGAAACCTAGCCGCCGATCAATTAAGTAGTTTAGGCACCTATGGGGCACAAAAAGTACTTCACGTAAACGATGCACAACTAGTTACTTTTAATGCCCAGGCCTATACAAGTATTTTAAGCAACGCCGCACAAAAAGAAGGAGCTACCGTAGTGGTTTTAGCCAATTCTTTTAGCGGAAAAGGCCTGGCTCCTCGTTTAGCCGTACGGTTGAAAGCCGGTTTAGCAAGCGGAGTGGTTGCCCTACCAACAATACAAGGTGCTAGCCTTACTGTAAAAAGAACTGCCTATTCCGGAAAAGCTTTTGCCCACGTAAAACTTAGCGGCGCTATTCATATTTTAGCACTTAATGCCAATTCTTACCCCATACACGAACAGCCGGTGGGCGCCGAAGTAGTTAGTTTAACATCTACAGCTAAAGCCAGCGACTATAAGATTAGCGTAAAAGAAATTGTACGAGCCAGTAATAAAATCTCTCTTCCAGAGGCCGATTTAGTGGTTTCTGCAGGTAGAGGAATGAAAGGCCCGGAAAACTGGCACTTGATAGAAGATTTAGCACAAAGCTTGGGAGCAGCCACGGCTTGCTCTAAGCCCGTTTCTGATGCGGGTTGGAGACCACACGAAGAACACGTAGGCCAAACCGGTATTGCTGTGAGCCCTAACCTATACATTGCCGTAGGTATTTCTGGAGCCATTCAGCATTTAGCCGGTGTAAGTTCGTCAAAAACTATCGTGGTTATTAATAAAGATCCCGAAGCACCCTTTTTTAAAGTAGCCGACTACGGTATTGTAGGCGATGCTATGGAAATAGTGCCACAATTAACTGCTGCCATGAAGGCCTATACCCAAAACGGATAAGTTAATTTCCTATGGAAAAAATAAGGCTAAATATAGTTGGACTTTCCTATAGCCAAACCCATACTGGTTCTTGTGCTTTAGTTTTGGGTGAAGTAAATGGCCAACGACATTTGCCCATTGTAATTGGGGGATTTGAAGCACAAGCCATTTCTATAGAAATAGAGAAGATGACTCCAACACGTCCTCTCACCCACGATTTATTTAAAACCTTTGCCGAATGTTATGGCATTAGTCTGCAAGAAGTACTCATTTATAATTTAGTAGGAAGTATATTTTATGCCAAACTTATTTGTTTTGATGGCAAGAAAACGACCGAAATTGATTGCCGCACTTCCGATGCAGTTGCCTTAGCCGTACGCTTCGAATGCCCCATTTATACCTATGAGTTCATTTTAGCAACTGCCGGTACCCTAACCGAAGGCACTGAATCTACTCATTTAGAAAATCTAACAACCGAGATACAGAGCACCTTGCTACAGCCTGCAACTGCTAACTTATCTAAATTAAGTATCGAAGAGCTTCAAAAAAATCTAGAGATTGCTTTAACACAAGAAGCCTACGAAAAGGCGGCAACTATCCGCGATGAACTCGACCGACGCAAATTTTCTTAATTTTCAACAATCCGATTTTATCTACATTATTTCGAGTTTCATTTTCTTATTTCTATTTTTCGGAGATAAACCCCAATTATACCTAAAGACATGGAAAGATTTACCGGACTTATTGGCATTGTAGTCATTTTTGCAATCGCCTTTCTATTATCCAATAACCGCAAAGCCATTAATTACCGCTTGGTAGTTACCGGACTCATAGTTCAAATTGTATTGGCTTTGTTTATTTTAAAAGTTCCGGTTGGTAAAGAAATATTTTCTTGGCTAGGGGCTGCGGTTACCAAAGTGCTCGATTTTTCGCAAGCGGGTGCCAATTTCGTTTTTGGTGGTTTAGTTAATAAAGAACTCATGGATAAAGCCTTTGGCCCAGGAAACGATTTTATTTTCTTCTTTAAAATTATCCCTACCATCATTTTTGTGGCGGTATTGGTAAGTGTAGCGTATTATTTAGGCATTATGCAGCGCATTGTAAAAGGTATTGCTTATGTGGTGTATAAGGTGATGGGGGTTTCGGGTTCAGAAGCTCTTTCGAATGTAGCTAGTGCCTTTGTAGGCCAAGTAGAAGCTCAAATTATGATTAAGCCTTATTTAAAAGGCATGACCATGTCGGAGTTATTGGCCTCCATGACCGGCAGTATGGCTTGTATTGCCGGTGGTGTAATGGCAGTATACATTGCCTTAGGTGTACCTGCCGAATATTTAATTGCGGCAAGTTTAATGGCCGCACCGGGTGCTTTGGTTATTTCTAAGATTGTTTGGCCCGAAACTGAGGTCTCTGAGACCCAAGGCAACGTATCTTTAGAAGTTAAAAAAACGAATGCCAATTTGGTAGATGCCATTTCTCACGGAGCTAGCGATGGTTTAAAAGTAGGTTTAAATGTAATTGCCATGCTTATAGGCTTTATTGCCATCATTGCCTTGCTAGATTTTGTATTGGGTAAAATTGGGACAGGATTAGGCCACTTAGGCTTAACATTAGCATTCATGGGTATAGATATTAACACCCTAAGTTTGAATCAAATTTTGGGAAGTTTATTCTCTCTATTTGCTTGGGTAATGGGTATTCCGGGGAAAGATATTCACGCAGCTGGTTCTTTAATGGGTACCAAAATGGTTATTAATGAATTTGTAGCCTATTTAGACTTGGCGAAGATTAAAGAAACCTTAGACCCTAAAACCTTAATCATTACCAGTTTTGCGCTTTGTGGATTTGCTAACTTCAGCTCCATTGCTATTCAAGTGGGTGGTATTGGCGAATTGGCTCCAGAACGCAGAACAGATTTGGCTAAATTAGGTGTTAAAGCTTTAATCTGCGGAACGTTAGCTTCTTACCTATCTGCAACTATTGCGGGTATTTTATACTAAGTTAGAATAGTTTAAAACCGAAGAAGCCCAAGCCGGATAATCCTGCTTGGGCTTCTATATGAATAACAAAATGACTTATCTGCTTGCCATAGGTTTGTAAGAACGGTTAACCTCTCCTACGTACACTTGGCGTGGACGGCCGATAGGTTCTTTGTTCTCGTGCATTTCTTTCCATTGCGCAATCCATCCTGGTAAACGGCCTAAAGCAAACAATACGGTAAACATATCGGTTGGGAAGCCTAGAGCACGGTAGATAATACCTGAATAAAAATCGACATTGGGATATAGCTTGCGCTCTATAAAGTAGGGATCGCTTAGGGCTGCTTCCTCCAATTTTTTGGCAATGGCCAATATAGGATCGTTTACGCCTAATTTAGCCAATACATCGTCGCAGGCTTTTTTAATAATTTTGGCACGTGGATCAAAGTTTTTGTACACACGATGACCAAAGCCCATTAAACGGAAGGAATCTTCTTTGTCTTTGGCTTTATTAATCCATTTTTCGGTATCTCCACCATCGTTTTTAATTTTTTCGAGCATTAAAATTACCGATTGGTTAGCGCCACCGTGTAGCGGGCCCCATAAGGCAGAAATACCTGCAGAAACCGATGCATATAAATTACAATCTGATGAACCTACCATACGCACAGTAGATGTTGAACAGTTTTGTTCGTGATCGGCGTGTAGAATTAACAATACGTTCATAGCTTCTACCACAACCGGGTCTATGATTACGTCTTCGGTACGTTGACCAAAAGTCATGTTTAAGAAATTAGACACATAGTCTAATTTATTCTGCGGATATAAAACCGGATGCCCCAATGATTTCTTGTAAATCCAAGATACAATGGTGGACATTTTGGCTAGTAGTTTGGTAATGGTTAAGTTTAATTCTTCTGGCGATTGGTGAGAATCTAAAGATTCTGGGTAAAAGGACGATAAAGAACATATTAATGAAGAAAGCTGCCCCATTGGGTGCGATTTCGATGGGAAACCATCGAAAAATTTCTTCATGTCTTCATGCACCAAGGTGTGACGAGAAATTTGAAACTGAAAATCTGCTAATTGTTTATTTGAAGGCAATTCACCATAAATTAACAAATACGCTACCTCTATGAAACTCGATTTTTGAGCCAATTCTTCGATGGAATAGCCACGGTATTTAAGTATCCCGTTTTCACCATCTAGAAAAGTGATGGCACTTTTGGTTACGCCCGTATTTTTATAGCCCAAATCGAGAGTAATTAAACCCGTTTGATCCCGAAGTTTGGAGATATCGATGGCATTTTCCTGTTCGGTTCCGGTAATAACCGGCAGCTCAATCTCTTGATTGTTAAAATTTAGTGTAGCAGTGGTTGACATAGGATGTATAATTGATACACAAAACTAATGAATTAGCTCTGTTTTAAAAGCATGTTAGGTAAAAGGTATGTAATTATTACATTAAATTATTTAATTGTACGTTTTACTTCGCCACAAGCTAACATCTCATCGCCATAGTACGGATTACGTACTTCTTGCTCGGCTGCTAACCAATAGCCTCCGTTACCTTCATTGGCCATGGGGCAAAACTGCAGGTAAAATGAACCTTTTAGTACTAGTGTTTTACTGAATTGGGCAATGAGTTGGTTGCTTAGGTTGGTAAAGGTACTGCGTTGTTTAGCTAAATCGCTTGTTTTAGCAATAGAATCGCAGATGAGTACACTTTTAGCAAAAGCAGGGCTAGCTTTTAATGAGGTGGTTAAGGTAGTGGCTTCATTTTGCGCATTGGGGGCATTTGAGGCCACTAAAGCATCCTTTAACCTAAAATAACGCTTCAATATATCATCTTGTTGGGTATCTTTTAGTTGGATGGTATCTGTTGTTGATTGGACAACTTTTTGATCGGCACTAGCAGATTTTGGAGCGGATTGGGTGCACGCAACAAACGTGGTTAGGATGCCAATTGCTGCTAAACTTTTAGTTAAAATATTCATGATGAGAGCTATATGGTTTATAAACATCAAAAATACGGTTTATTTATCTTCTACCCTAAGGTGGATTAAAAATAATATGCTAAAAAAATGGAAGGAGGGTTTGCAGTTTCCCTGCGGATTTGTACTTTTGCGGTGGAGAGTTGGCAGAGTGGTCGATTGCGGCAGTCTTGAAAACTGTTGACCTGTGAAAGGGTCCGCGGGTTCGAATCCCCCACTCTCCGCTGAGTACAGTTCGCAACTGTTCGAAAAGTGTGTAAGTCGTTGATTTACACACTTTTTTTTGTTCTTTACTTTCCGAAAATGTTCGCGTTTGTACGCCGATTGGGTTTCCTTCTGGTGACCCCTTTTCAAAAATCAAAAAGGGGTCAACGGTGTACGAACAAATACGAACATAATAGGACTGAAAATCAACAAGATAAGCTTGATTTAGCCGAGGGGTAAACGTAGTTTTGTAATCAAAATGGGGGGCACAATTAAACACAATTGCGCCTTATGTCGTCAAAAACAACATTCAGTCTGGTGTTCTACATCAACCGGACAAAAGACAAGAAGAACGGGGAATGCCCCGTGATGCTACGCATCAACATCAACGGGGATAAAGTAGCCCTGAGATTAAAACGCTTCATTGAACCCGATCAATGGGATCCAGTGAGGTATCAAATGAAAGGCCGAACTACTGTGGCCAAGGTCTTTAATGACTATTTGGAAGCGGTGCGAGTTCGTGCCCATCAGAAGTACAATGACCTCCTTATGCAAAAGGAGGAAGTCCTGGCTACCGATCTTCGGGACGCCATCCTGGGCATCAACAATGCAAAGGTCAAAATGATTGTCGAGGTTTGGGATGATTACATCGCCAGCTTGAAATCTCTGATTGGTAAGGAGACTACCTATTCGACCTACCAAAAGAACACTACGGCTCGTAATCACCTCCAGAGTTTCCTCATCAAGAACTACCGTTCAGACGATGTGTCCCTTAAAGCAGTGGATCATTACATGATTACCCAGTTTGCACTCTACTTGAAAACTGAGAAAGGTTGCAACCACAATACGTCCAACAAATTCTTACAGAACGTAAAGAAGGTTACCACCATGGCTATAAGGCACGGTTGGTTGTTGAAGGATCCTTTCTCCGGAATCAGTTTGGGTATGAAGGAAGTCGTTCGCCCGTATCTGACCGAGGACGAATTGAAAAGCTTGATGGAATTCAACTCCCCTTTTGAGCGACTGATCCGGGTTCGTGATTTCTTTGTGTTTTCTTGCTTCACTGGGCTAGCTTACATCGATGTAAAGCAGCTCCGAAAGTGTGAGATTGAATATCACGAGGAGAAGTATTGGATTCGCACGCGCCGTCAAAAGACCGGAGGTAGAGCTAACATCCCTTTGTTGAATGTCCCCATGGAAATCATTCGGAAGTATTGCAACCTGGAAGCTTTGAATCCTGAGGATACGGTTATTCCGATTCTGACCAATCAGAAGATCAATGCGTACCTGAAAGAACTAGCCGACCTGTGCGGAATATCCAAGACCTTATCCTTCCACGTGGCACGGCACACCTTTGCTACAACCGTAACCATGATGAATGGCGTACCTATTGAGACCGTAAGCAAAATGCTAGGACATAAAAACATCAATAGCACCCAGCACTATGCCCGAATCGTCGACCAAAAGGTTGGCGAGGACATGGAGCTGCTTTCGCGAAGATTGGGAACCAGATTAGCACTAGCGAATTAAAATGAAGCCCCGGGATAACCGGGGCTTTTTTGTGAACACATACGAACATAATTGAAATGGAAAAAGAATTTGTAATACGATCATACAGTTACTGTGAGCTAGCGATGCTCTACTTTCCGAACAGTACTAAGAAAAGCGCTAGTGCGCAGCTAGGTAGATGGATTAGACAAAATCAAAAATTGAAAATAAAGTGGGAACAATTAGGGTTTAAATTAGGTAAGAAATTACTTTCTCCAAAACAAGTTGCTTTAATAGTAGAATTTTTTGGGGAACCCTGAAAAAAAGTGTTACTAGTTTCTTTATATAAATTATCTTTTCCGGAACTAATTATAATTATTCATTGAAAAAGATATGAAATGAAAATCGTTAGTTACTTTATCAGTGCAAATTCAGCTTAATAGTGATTGTTATACCTCAATTGGAATTTCAACTCCATTTTCAAGTCTAATATCATTGTAAATGGGAATGTTCTTTCCTAAAACTTCAATCGAAACAGTCAATGCATATGGAACAGGTATCCTACTTATATCCCAACCTTTGTGAGCAATAACAGCAAAATGTAATTCTTCTGGCAGTTGATATGAATTGATTATAGCCCAATCTTTTTGTATTGTGCTAGAATTCCTGCTAATATCTTCAACACTTCCCCAATTCCCTCTTTCTCGAATTTTCCACTGAATTACATCTGTATTACTATCTTCAGTTCTCGCTATTTTTTCACCTTGCAATTCAGACAATGTGTTAGCCTTGAATATGTCATAAGTATCAGAAATCTTGGAACTTTTCCATTCAAGCCAAGTTCCCAAATAAGATTTAGTTTTTTGCCGTGTTCTTCTAATTTTTGCAGTATAAGCGAGAGTTACTTCTATCAGTACTTCAAATTCGTTTTCCGGTTTTCTTAATTCAAATGGTAGTCTAAGAGAATATATTTGTCCAAATTCTGCAGATATAGTGTTTGTATTGTAAAAGGTAATTCTATACTCGGAGTTTTTAGTAACTCTATCTAACGAAGGAATTCCATAACCTAGCTGCTCTATGCTAGCTTTTGTCGGATTCTTGAAAAATGGTTCTGGCAATCTGGCACCTTGCACAATTAAGGCACGTATTAGATTGTTTAAATTCTTTTCGTTTTTGTATAGTTTGTATAGTTCTGCAGCGATATGGACAGCCTTGGGTGTGGAAAATGATGTCCCAACAGTATCTTTAGCAAAAGCGCCTCCTCCGCTCAATGTTGATCTTATTAACTCTGTAGATGTATCCCTATTGCTTAATTGGTTTAATCCATTTTTTGAAATTTGAAATCCGCCACCATATTCAACAATATCAGGTTTTATGTGACCCCAAATACCTGTCCCTGATCTTGAATATGCAGACACTTCATCTTTTTTGCCAAGTGATTGCCAAAAATCATCCTCAAAAGACAAGTGATTAACTGAACCTACAACAATAGAAAAACTACTTATTGCAGGATTGGCTAATTTACTGTTTGACTCTGAGAAGTAAGAAGGATAGGATTTACCATCTTTTATATAGGCACCGATTGTCTCTCTGCTGATATTACCAGCAGCAGTGAAAAACAACACACTTTTTTCATGAATAAGTTTATCTAGCATTGAAGCCCATGAACTCATATGCTTAAATTCGCTTGGAGTTGTTGTGGTAATTGACAAATTGTATATAAAACAATCTGTATTATCATTAACGATTTTCTGCATTAATTCAGCGGGAAACATGTGTTCCATGACATTATTGCTGTTTAGTACACGCAGATTCCTAACAAAACATGGCAATTGATATGGTGAAGTTATTGTGGAAACACCTTGTGGATAAAGAACAGCACCAGCTACTTTTGTACCATGACCACCATCTTTCACTTGGTCTGATACAGAATCCACCCCCGTTAAATAGGATTTTGAATTCGCGGGAATAATTGCTTTTTCCAATAGAGCGTGATTTTCCATAATGCCACTATCTATAATTCCAACTTCTGGAGAATCACTCGTTGGTGCGATTATGTCAAATTGTGAACTTAGCGCTTGTAAATCATTACCAAAAACCCCTTTGATTGTATCTAATTCGCGAACTTCAAATACAAAAGGATAGTTTATTACTAAGTCTTTTAGCCCCTTTCCACTGATTGAAACTTCGCAAGCAAAACTATCGCCAAGCTCTACGAATGAGCTATCAATGCTACCATAGAAAGTGATGAATTTTTCGAAGTCTAATTGTCTATCCAACAGTAGATTGTCTCGTTCTAGAAGCTTAGTTCTGTATTTTTCTAATCTTTTTAGTCCCCCTCTTTTCGTAGAATCCGGTTCAGAAGAAATGGGCTTGTCAAAAGCAAGGGCTACTTCGACACTATATGTCTCAGTATCTGAAATGGTGTTCCAT
>JBBAKN010000004.1:0-317500 GCA_040403555.1 Sphingobacteriales bacterium | reverse complement strand
ATGCGAAGAAATTAATGGCACTAGAAACAGCCATTGCGAAATAAATTAATAGAAGACAATAAAAACCATATACAACATGACAACTAAACCGTCTATCCCAACATCTACTGTAACTCGTGATTTACGCGAATTAGACAAAGAAACTGGCAATATTTACGAATCAATTGTAATTATTAGCAAGAGAGCAAACCAAATTTCAAACAATGTGAAAGAGGAGTTACATGCTAAACTTGCTGAGTTTGCATCGTCTAACGATAACTTGGAAGAAGTATTCGAAAATCGTGAGCAAATTGAAATTTCTAAGCACTACGAACGTATGCCTAAGCCTAGTTTAGTTGCTATTGACGAATTTGTTAACGGTAAAGTATACCACCGTAAGCCTACTAACGAGCAATAATATAGCCGCTTAATATTTAAGCCCAATGCTTACCGGCAAGAAAATAATTTTAGGCGTTTGCGGCAGCATTGCTAGTTACAAGGCTGCTCATTTAGTGCGTTTATTACTTAAGGCTGGCGCAGAGGTGCAGGTGGTGATGACCAAAGATGCCCTATCTTTTATTACCCCACTTACACTTGCTACCCTATCTAAAAAACCTGTATTAACTGATTATTTCATCCCCGAAACCGGCGAATGGAATAATCACGTGGAGTTGGGCCTTTGGGCCGATATGTTGCTAATTGCACCGGCTAGTGCCAACACCTTAGGCAAAATGGCTACAGGCATCTGCGATAATCTGTTGTTAGCCACGTATCTATCTGCTAAATGTTCGGTGTATTTTGCTCCAGCCATGGATTTAGATATGTGGAAACACCCTTCTACCACACAAAATGTTAAGCAATTACAGTCTTACGGCAATATCCTCATTCAGCCAAATGCCGGCGAATTGGCTAGCGGTCTAATTGGCGAAGGTAGAATGGCCGAGCCTGAAGAAATCGTTGCCCTTTTACAACAAGAATTTAAAAAAAAACTTCCATTAGCAGGTAAAAAGGCCTTGGTAACGGCAGGGCCAACTTACGAGGCTATCGATCCGGTGCGTTTTATCGGAAATCATTCGTCGGGTAAAATGGGCTTTGCCCTAGCGGAAACCTTGTATAAATTAGGGGCTAGCGTTACGTTAATTACCGGCCCTACGGCACTGAGCCTTTCTACAGAAGGTATTAAACGCATTGATGTGGTGACGGCCGACGAAATGCTAAAAGCCAGCTTCATCGCTTTTAAAGAGGCGGATATTACCGTGATGAGTGCTGCAGTGGCCGACTATAAGCCGGAACAGGTAGCTAATCAAAAAATAAAAAAGAAAGCGCAAGAGTTTTCTTTAAACCTGATTAAAACCATCGATATACTAGCAGAATTGGGCAACAGAAAACGTTCGGACCAAGTATTGGTAGGTTTTGCGCTAGAAACAGAAAACGAATTGGCTTATGCCAGCGATAAGCTAAAAAAGAAAAACCTCGATTTTATTGTTCTAAATTCTTTAAAAGATGAGGGTGCAGGCTTTAAAGGCGATCTTAACAAGATTACTATCCTCGATAAGCAATTAAACGCCGAAACATTTGTTCTTAAACCAAAGAACGAAGTTGCACAAGATGTTTGCCGAAAAATTATAGCTTTAATACCTCATGAAAAGTCTTAAATGGATTGTTTTAGGTTTTTGCTTCATCCAGCAGGTACATGCTCAGGATTTAAACGCTCGAGTGCAAATTCTTTCGCCAAAAATACAAAGTGCTAATAAACGGGTATTAGATGTTTTGCAAACTACCATTAGCGACTTTCTAAATGGTCGTAAATGGAGTGCAGATGAACTTAAACCTCAGGAACGCATAGATTGTACCTGGATTATTACCATTACCGACTGGGACGGCTCATCACCAAACTTTAAAGCCGAAGCACAATTACTAGCAAGCAGACCGGTATACAATACAGCCTATAATAGTACCCTTATAAATATTACCGACAAAGAATTTGACTTTTATTATGCCGAAGGACAGGCAGTAGAATTCGCGGAGCAGAATTATTCTGGAAATCTAAGTTCTTTATTAGCCTTTTATGCCAATGTAGTGGTGGGTTTAGATTACGATTCGTTTAGCAAATTGGGCGGCACCCCCTATTTTATCAAAGCTCAAAACATTGTTAGCAATGCCCAAAATGCCTCCTATAAAGGCTGGAAAGGCTTTGAAAATTTGCACAATCGCTATTGGTTAATTGAAAATTTAAACAACAAAAGTTTTTTACCTATTAGAGAAGGCTATTATACCTATCACCGTTTAGGCCTCGATGAATTAGCTGAAAACCCAAGCACGGGCAGAAATGCCGTGTTAAACCTGTTGCCCAAATTGCAGGAAGCAGATCGGTTGAAACAAGGCGCCATGCTTACCCAACTATTTTTTACGGCTAAAGCCGATGAATTGGTAAACACGCTGCTAGGCGCCAGTAATAGCGATAAGGTAAATGCCTATCAGCTACTTATTCAACTAGACCCTGCCAATGCATCTAAATACGAAGCCCTAAAAAAATAAGTCTATTGCTACGTATTCGACTAAAACGAATCCAACAATTTGCCTATTTTAGCACAAACATTTAATTTCCATGCTCCAACGGCTTGCCATACGCAATTACGCTTTAATAGATTCGCTTGACATCGATTTCTCCAAAGAATTAAACATTCTGACGGGAGAAACCGGGGCTGGCAAGTCGATTATATTGGGTGCACTCTCTTTACTCTTAGGGCAACGGGCAGAAAGTAAGTATTTCTTTAATCAGGAAAAAAAATGTGTCATTGAAGGAGCTTTCAAAATTGATGGGTATCACGTAAAGCAATTTTTTGAAGAGCAAGAGTTAGATTACGAAGCTGAAACAGTGCTTCGTAGAGAAATATCTTTAGATGGCAAAACACGGGCTTTTATAAACGATACGCCAGTAACGGTGGCTATTTTAAAACAAATAGGCGAACAATTAATCGATATTCATTCGCAACACGCCACCTTGGCTATAAACACTGAGGGCTTTCAGTTACTGGTTTTGGATACGCTCTGCAAACACGCTTCCTTATTAGATGAGTATCAGCAGGCCTTTGCACTGCACAAAAAATTGGCTAAAAAACTAAAAGAGCTTGAATTGGCTTTTTTGGAGGCAAAATCGGCACAAGACTATATTCACTATCAATTTGAAGAACTAGAAAAAGCGGGCTTGCAAGTCAACGAACAAGAGGAATTGGAGCAAGAGCTAAAAAACCTTACGCATGCCGAAGAAATTAAACGAAACCTATCGGCAGCACTCTTTTTACTAAGCAATGGGGAGCAAACGAGCCTTGCTCAATTGAAAGAAGCGATGCAATTAAGCCAAGCTATTGAAAAGTATGCAACAGGTATACATCCGCTTATAGAGCGTTTACAAAGCAGCTTTATTGAACTTAAAGATATTGCTGCCGAACTTGAAAGCATAGCTCAGGGCACCTCCATTAATGAAGCTCGTACACTCCTCATCAACGAACGTTTAGATATAATATACACCTTACAAAAGAAACACCGGGTAAACAGTGTAGCTGACCTAATGGTTCTTCAGGATAAATTTTCAACCCAATTGCAACAAATTCTTTCAGGAGAAGAAGAAATAGAGCGTTTACAGCAAGAGGAACGTGAGTTAAAGAGCAATTTGGTAGCCCTAGCCCAGCAACTCAGTACAAATAGGAAACAAGTTATTCCGGCATTGGAGCAACAGGTACAAGAGGCTTTAACTACGGTAGGTATGCCTCATGCGCAACTGCGTATATCCCAAGAAACGGACATCAATCTATTGAATCTTACAGGGGCAGATCGCATTCAGTTTTTTTTTAGTGCCAATAAGGGACAAGCGCCTATGCCCATGAATAAAGTGGCTTCGGGTGGGGAGTTATCTCGGTTGATGCTCTGCATTAAATCATTAATAGCGAAAGAAACCGCCCTGCCAACCATTATTTTTGATGAGATTGATACCGGAATTTCGGGTGAAATAGCCTTAAAAGTAGGCGCCATTATGCAACAAATGGCCCAAAATATGCAGGTAATTACCATTACGCACTTGCCTCAAATTGCCAGCAAAAAAGGGAAACACTTCAGCGTATTTAAAAACGAAATGGGCCAGCAAACAACTACGGGAATAAAGGCCTTAGATAGCAATGAACGCATACTCGAAATTGCCACAATGCTCAGCGGAGAACAGCCAAGTGCCTCGGCCATGGAGCATGCAAAAGAGCTCTTGGGCAATTAATTCGAATTAGGCTAGCGTACATTTAATATTTTTTAACAACTTTGAACTTTAAACAAAACTAAAAAGAGATGGCTCATAACTTACTGAAAGGGAAAAAAGGAATCATTTTCGGTGCATTAGATGAAAATTCTATTGCCTGGAAAACCGCTAAAGCATGTTATGCCGAAGGCGCTGAAATTGTATTAACTAACGCCCCTATTGCTTTACGCATGGGCGAAATAAATAAATTGGCTGAAGAGTGTAATGCTCCAGTAATTCCTGCAGATGTAACCTCGAGTGAAGATATTGAGAACTTGTTTGCAAAAAGCATGGAACATTTTGGTGGTGGTGTAGATTTCATTTTACATTCTATCGGCATGAGTATTAATATGCGTAAAGGCATTGCCTATACCGATAATAACTACGATTTCACGCATAAAGGAATGGATATTTCGGCCTTAAGTTTACACCGTGTATTGGCTACTGCCATGAAAATGGATGCCATTAACGAGTGGGGATCGGTGGTGGCCTTAAGTTATATTGCTGCACAACGTACCTTCCCAGATTACAACGATATGGCCGATAACAAAGCTTTATTAGAAAGTATTGCCCGTAACTTCGGTTACCAATACGGTACTAAAAAGAAAGTGCGTGTCAACACCATTTCGCAATCGCCAACCCGTACAACAGCTGGTTCGGGCGTAAAAGGTTTCGATGGTTTTATTAGCTATGCAGAAAAAATGAGCCCACTAGGTAACGCCACTGCCGAAGAATGCGCAAACTATACCGTTACCTTATTCTCTGATTTAACCAAAATGGTGACCATGCAGAATTTGTTCCACGATGGCGGGTTCTCCTTTACCGGAGTAAGCCAAGCCGTAATTGAGCAAATGGAAAAATAATTAGTTTACAATGTAACAAAAAAACCCTCCCGAAGTTCGAGAAGGTTTTTTTGTTCAAATAGACTTTTTATTCTCTACACTTTTCAGTAAACTCATGAAACGTATCGTGTGCTTTCGTAATCAGTTTTTTCAACTCGGCATCCGACTTTTTCGCTTTTACTGCTTGAGCTACCATACTACAATCTTTAACCAACTTTTTCAAGATAGGCTTTGCTAAAATGGCATTAAAGCCTGCTGGAACTGTCGATTTTTGCCATTTTTGTGCTACAAGGAGTAGCTTTTGTGCATTAGCCCTAGTAGGCTTTAAATTGTTTTCTTCGGCCGGATGAAAGGTTGTACTCATAACAGCATGAAAGTCTTGCATGGCTTTCCACTCTACCTTTTGCGCATAACCAAAACTTACCGCCAACAAACAAACGGCCATTAAAATTACCTTTTTCATAAGATTAATTAAGATGATACAAACGCTTAACTTTCGTTTTTGGTTTCCTTATTCTTTCTATTCTTTGGCTTATCTAAAATTTTAAGCTCCTTTGTTTCGGTATCAATATCTATTTCTAGCGTATCGCCTTCATGCAAATCGCCTTTTAAAATTTCTTCCGCAATGGGGTCTTCCAAATATTTTTGGATGGCTCTTTTTAACGGACGGGCTCCAAAGTTGGCATCGAAGCCTTTCTCGGCAATAAACTCTTTGGCCGCATCGGTCAAGTTAATTTGATACCCTAAATCGCTAATTCTAACGAATAATGATTTCAATTCAATGTCGATTATTTTGTAAATTTCTTCTTTACCAAGCGAATTAAACACCACCACATCGTCGATACGGTTTAAAAATTCGGGCGCAAATGCTTTTTTAAGCGCACTTTCAATAACACTTCTAGAATGCGTATCGGCCTGATCGGTTTTGGCAGTGGTTGAAAAACCAACACCTTGACCAAAATCTTTTAACTGGCGTGCCCCAATATTAGAAGTCATTATTATTACCGTATTTCTAAAATCAACTTTTCGGCCTAGGCTATCGGTTAGCTGACCTTCGTCTAGTACCTGTAGTAACAGGTTAAAAACATCAGGATGTGCTTTTTCAATTTCATCGAGCAAAATTACTGCGTATGGTTTTCTGCGAATTTTTTCAGTTAATTGGCCGCCTTCTTCGTAACCCACATATCCGGGAGGCGCTCCAACCAAACGTGAAACAGCGAATTTTTCCATGTATTCGCTCATATCAATTTGTATCAAAGCATCTTCAGTGTCGAACATAAAACGAGCCAATTCTTTAGCCAGCTCGGTTTTACCTACTCCTGTTGGGCCTAAAAAGATGAAGGAGCCAATTGGTTTTTTAGGATCTTTTAAGCCCGCACGTGTGCGTTGAATGGCTTTGGTTAACTTCTTAACTGCATCTTCTTGGCCAATTACTCGTTTATTAATGGATTCAAACATACCCAATAATTTTTGGCTATCGGTTTGGCCAACACGTTGCACCGGAATACCCGTCATCATGGATACAACTTGTGCCACATCATCTTCGGTAACTTCAAAGCGTTTGGTTTTGGTTTCGGCTTCCCATGCTACTTTAGCTTGGTCTAGCTCTTCCAATAAATGTTTTTCGGTATCACGCAATTTAGCGGCTTCCTCATATTTTTGGCTGCGGACTACTTTGTTTTTTTCTACCTTAATTTCCTCTATTTTATCTTCAATATCGATGATATTTTGAGGTACGTGAATATTGATTAAGTGTACTCGTGATCCCACCTCGTCTAAAGCATCTATGGCTTTATCGGGTAAGAAACGATCGCTGATATACCGAGCGGTTAAACTTACACAAGCCGAAATTGCTTCTGGGGTGTACACTACGCCGTGGTGTTCTTCGTATTTTTCTTTAATTCTAGTTAATATTTCTAATGTTTCTGCAGGAGTAGCTGGTTCTACCATTACTTTTTGGAAACGGCGATCCAAAGCCCCATCTTTTTCAATAAATTGACGATACTCATCTAGCGTAGTGGCACCAATACATTGAATTTCGCCACGAGCCAAAGCAGGTTTAAACATGTTAGATGCATCTAAGGAACCTGAAGCTCCGCCTGCACCTACAATGGTGTGAATTTCATCAATAAACAAAATTACATCGGGCGATTTTTCCAATTCGTTCATTACAGCTTTCATTCGCTCTTCAAATTGGCCGCGGTATTTGGTACCGGCAACCAGCGAAGCTAAATCGAGCGTAACTACTCGTTTGTTAAACAGTACACGAGAAACTTTACGCTGTATAATACGTAAAGCCAAGCCTTCGGCAATGGCTGATTTACCCACTCCGGGCTCTCCAATTAAAATAGGATTGTTCTTTTTACGGCGTGATAAAATTTGCGATACCCGCTCAATTTCTTTATCTCTGCCTACAATAGGGTCTAGTTTTCCTTCTTCGGCAGATTTGGTTAAATCTCTACCAAAATTATCTAAAACCGGTGTTTTCGATTTAATATCCGAAACTTTTTTAGGTTGCGTAAAGCTTTCCTCTTCCGGAAATTCTTCATCGCCACCCGCAGCAGAGCCTGGAGCCTCGTCTTTAAATTCTTCTTTATGTTGTTCTACTTCGGCTTTTACCACCTCATAGTTTATCTCATACTGCAATAAAATTTGCGAAGCCACATTGTCTTCATCTCTCAAAATAGATAGCAATAAATGCTCGGTACCTATAATTTCGCTCTTAAATATTTTTGCTTCTAAGTAAGTGATTTTCAATACTTTTTCAGCTTGCTTGGTTAAGGGGATATTGCCCAGATTTAAGCTAGTGGTAGAAGTGCCTTTCACGGCATCTTCAACCGAATGGCGTACACGTGCGGTATCAACACCCAAGGTTTTTAGAATTTTAATGGCCATGCCATCGCCTTCTCTAATAAGCCCAAGGAGTAAATGTTCGGTACCAATATAGTCATGGCCCAAGCGGAGAGCTTCCTCTCTACTAAATGCAATTACATCTTTTACCCGTGGTGAAAATTTAGCTTCCATCTTGTTCCCCTTTCTATGTTGGTGTTTAAAGTTCTAAGCTATGTAAATTATTCACTCCATCCAATAGCCTATTGTCAAACTTCTATCAACAATTGGGCCACTCTACTACTTAACGGAAATTATGTCAGTATGATATGGAATGTCTAACTACCCTCTAAAAATTAGAGTGATGTTATTTTAAAATTTTGTTGGCCAACTTACCAGTACCGTCGGTTTTGGTGGTTTTAGTTAAGCCTAAAATATGAGTAACAATGTCGTATACTTCTACATTCTTAAATGCAGGTACCAGTAGCCCTTGTTTAAATGCCGGCCCCCAAGCATAAAAAGTAGCCTTCATATCGGGCACAGCCGCCGGATCAAACCCATGAAAACCAGGATTTACTTTCCAATCGGAAAAAACTTTAGGCCATTTTGCCAATAACACTAAGTCGCCAATACGATTAAATCGATCGTCTTTCGGACCATAATGCAATCTCTTCGGCACATCTTTTTTCAAATACACCTCATAATCTACAGCATCTGCTTTCAATTTGGCATATAGCGGCAAAATATCTGAGGCCTCATTGGCATAAAGCTGTATCATACTACCAGAAGTGCTAATTTCAAACTTCTGCTTATCAATACTAACCGGCGTTTTGATAGGATTTTTTTGGTCTACCTGGGTCATCCCGTGATCGGAAACAAAAATAAAATTAACGGGTAAACCAGTCGCATTCACCATTGAAACCAATTGCCCAATAGATGCATCTACCCAATGTACAGCTGCTTTTGTCTCGGAAGCTTCTGGGCCATTTGCATGCCCGGCACCATCAACTTCGGGTAGGTAAAAGGTAATGAGGTGAGGCCGTTTTTCGTTGGGTAAGCTAAGCCATTTTTTTACTTCAGCAATTCTGCTTTCTATCGATACATTTTTATATTCTTCGCTATTAAAATAATAAAAATAGGTGGGAAAAGTTTCTTGAATTGGGGCTTCAGACCCTACCCAATAAAAACTAGCCGAAAGCATTTTTTGCTTTTCTGCCAATACCCAAAGTGGGGTACCGCCATACCAAGAACCATCTTTCACCTTATCTTTTTGGCTCATGCTGTAGGTTTCATTACGGGCGCTATCGTAAAAAGAATTGGCTACCAAACCCGTATGCGCTGGATACAATCCCGTGGCAATGGTATAATGATTGGGAAAAGTTACAGACGGGAAGGAGGGAATGAGTGCATCGGCTGTTACACCTTGCTGGGCATACTGCAGGAGATTTTTAGCCCCGTATTTTTGGGCATAATCGTAGCGAAAGCCATCAGCAGAAATTAAAATTACATAGGGTTTTTGTTGTTGCTCGGGCGCATTTACTCTTCCGGCAATTACTTGTTGTGTGGTATCTGCCTGTTGTGCAGCAGCTAAAAGGCTAAACCCTGCTAATAATAGACTTAAAAGCGACTTTCTCAACATATTTTTTTCATGCTACAAATATCTACATTATATCTGATTTTTTGTTGAGCATAGCGAATAGGTAACCTAAAAATAACAGTGTTAGCAAAGTGCCTGATGTTAACAATTAAATAATTGGTTTTTAACAAAAGGAAGGAAAACAATCACTTAATTTTATGGACCCCTAAAAAGGTCGGCAAATTTTAAACCAAAATTTATGACCTGGAAAAAATTCAATGGCGATGAAATTAAGCTACCCATCATCGAAGAAGTAGAAAATGCCATTATTCGTGAAACTAGTTTAGGCAATAGCCTCAAAGTATGCATCGGCACCGATTCGCAAGTAAAAGGCGACCACACCGATTTTGCTACCGTAATTGTGCTCGTTCGCGAACAAAAAGGCGGCTTTATGTACATTCACCAAGAACGCAGTACCCAAAAAATGGGCATTAAAGAACGTATGTTATCGGAGGTGCAAAAATCTATTGAAATTGCCTATGCGCTTTGCGATTTATTGGATTTGTATGATGTAGATTTAGAGGTACATGCCGATATCAATACCAATCCGCAATTCAAATCGAACCAGGCCTTACACGAAGCTATGGGTTATATTTTGGGCATGGGCTTTGTATTTAAAGCCAAACCAGAGGCCTTTGCTAGTTCGGGCTGCGCCAATAAAATGGTGCAATAAATTGACCGGTAGATTACATGGTAGCGCCTACACACTGAGCGCTAAAGCGTAGCTTTGCCGGTATGAAAACCTATCAGTTACGTTACGAACAAAAATTACCCATTAGCCTTACACAGGCTTGGGTCTTTTTCTCTTCGCCAGCAAACTTGGCAAAAATTACGCCCGATCATATGGGCTTCATCATTACATCTGATTTTAAAGAAGGGCAAAAAATGTACCCGGGTATGATCATTACTTATAAAGTATCACCACTTTTAGGCATCAAACTCAATTGGATGACTGAAATTACCCACGTAAAAGAAGGCGACTATTTTGTAGATGAACAACGCTTCGGACCCTACGCCCTTTGGCATCACCAACACCATTTTCAAGAAATTCCGGGCGGTGTGCTCATGACCGATATTATTAATTATGCGATACCAATGGGTATTTTTGGACGTATGGCCAATAGCATATTAGTGGCCAAAGAAATACAAGGTATTTTCGATTACCGGGAGAAAAAAGTAGAAGAATTATTTGGGAAATATAGCGGTTAAACGAGTAACCCAGGTTGGTACTTACTGCCTTGCACTACCCCTCTACTTTGCAGGCCCTTGTCAATGTAATCCTGAATTTCTGTTTTTTTAAGGCCCCAATTGGGCGCAATTAGCAAATCGTAGTCAGATAAGCCAAACAAACGCTGCAGTACCATATCGGGGCGTAAAAGCGGGATAAATTCCGCTAAAAATTCGGTGTATTCTTCTAAACTAAAAAGCTTAAAAGGCGCTCTCTTATATTTTACGCCCATTACCGAACCTTCTACAATATGCAAGTGGTGCAATTTGGCAAATTTCACTTGCGGAAAGCGATTCAATTCATGGGCATAGGCCAACATCATTTCTTTCGTTTCCCAAGGGAAACCGAAAATAGTATGCAAGCAAACATCCAATTTCGAATCTTTTACCAAGTCTAGACTTTGCTCCAAATCTTCATGAATGCACCCCCTATTAATCTGAGCCAAGGTATCGTTATAAATAGATTCCATACCCATTTCCAAATCCACATCAAAGCGATCGGTATAACTTTCTAAAAGCGCTACTTTTTCGGCATCAATACAATCGGGCCGGGTACCTACCGAGAGGCCAACAATGTTTTCGGTATTGATGCTCAAGCCCTCATCATACATGCTTTTAAGGTAATGCGTAGGTGCATACGTATTGGTATTGGGCTGAAAATAAATAATGAATTTCTCTGCTTGATAATTTTTAATGGCCCGTTCCATGCCCTGCTCAATTTGATCTTTAATGCTAGGCAAACTTCTAGAAAGCTCGGGAGTAAACGAATCTACATTGCAATAGGTACAGCCACCAAAACCTTTGCTTCCATCACGGTTGGGGCAGGTAAAGCCACCATCGGCAATAATTTTAAATACACGTTGGCCTTGGTATTTATCTTTTAAATAACCACCATAATGGGTATATGGTTTAAAGCCGTAATCGAGTGGGGTTCCCAAAGAATTGTATCTATGATTTTTGACAAAGATACATAAACAGCGACTAGCTTTTTAGTACATTTGTGTACCAATTATATCCTATGGAAAGCATTACTGCTTATCAACCAACACACAAAATACGTTTCGTTACGGCTGCTTCATTATTCGACGGCCACGACGCTACTATTAATATTATTCGCCGCATTTTACAATCCTCGGGAGCCGAAGTGATTCACTTGGGCCACAATCGTTCGGTAGATGAAGTGGTGAATTGTGCCATCCAAGAAGATGTGCAGGGCATTGCCATAACCTCCTACCAGGGAGGCCATCTCGAGTACTTCAAATACATGCACGATTTATTGAAGGAAAAAGGGGCCGGACATATCAAAATTTTTGGTGGTGGTGGCGGTGTCATTCTACCACACGAAATTGCCGAGCTAAAAGCCTACGGCATTGCCAATATTTATTCGCCAGATGATGGCCGAAAAATGGGTTTACAAGGCATGATTAACGATATGCTGCAACAATCCGATTTTGCTACCCGTACCAAAGCCGCCGATGAACTAAAAGGCATTCAAACAAAATATATACCGGCTATTGCAGCCGCCATTACCTTGGCCGAGAATGTACCAGCCGAAGCCGAAGGTCTACTCAAAGAATTAAAAAAACTCATCGGAACAAAAAAAGTTCCTATATTGGGTATTACCGGAACAGGTGGTGCCGGAAAATCATCTTTAGTAGATGAATTGGTTAGACGTTTCTTAATTGAAACGGATAAAACCATGGCTATTATTTCCGTAGATCCATCGAAACGGAAAACAGGAGGAGCTTTGCTTGGCGACCGCATTCGGATGAATGCCATTAATGATACCCGCATTTACATGCGTTCTTTGGCTACCCGACAAGCGAATTTAGCTTTATCTAAGTACGTACAAGAATCTATTGAAATTTGCAAAGCCGCTGATTATGATTTAATTATTGTAGAAACCTCTGGCATTGGCCAATCGGATACCGAAATTACCGAACATTGCGATGTTTCGCTCTACGTAATGACACCAGAGTTTGGTGCCGCTACACAGTTAGAAAAAATTGATATGCTCGATTTTGCCGACTTAGTAGCGATAAATAAATTTGATAAACGAGGCGCTCTAGATGCCCTTCGCGATGTACGCAAACAATACAAACGCAACCACAACCTATTCGAAGCGGCCGACGAAAGTTTGCCGATTTTTGGCACCATGGCATCGCAGTTTAACGACCCAGGAATGAACCATTTGTTTGCTGCCTTAATGGCTAGTATACAAAGCAAAACGGGTATCGATTTAGAAGCAAATTTTGCACTCAGCAAACACAATGGCGAAAAAAGTTATATCATTCCGCCTGAACGTACCCGCTATTTGGCAGAAATTGCCGAAGCAAATGAAGACTATAAATCTTGGGTAGCCAAACAATGTGAACTAGCGCAACGCCTATTTCAACTCAAAGGCACAATCGATCTTTTAGGCGATAGCCATAAAGAAACACGCTCTGATCTAGAAAAAATATATACCCAAATAGAAGAAAAATTAGATGTAGAATGCAAGCGTTTATTGCGTGAATGGCCTGATACGATAAAAAGATACCGAGAAGATGAATTCGTATTCAAGGTACGTAACAAAGAAATTCGGCAGTCCTTATTTACTACTTCGCTTTCGCAATTGCGCATTCCTAAAATTGCTTTACCAAAATACGAAGCTTGGGGCGACATTTTACGTTGGTTACTTACCGAAAATGTTCCAGGAGAATTCCCATTTGCCGCTGGTGTATTTCCCCTAAAACGAGATAGCGAAGACCCTACCCGCATGTTTGCAGGCGAAGGTGGACCTGAGCGCACCAATAAACGTTTCCATTATGTATCATTAGGTCAGCCGGCTATTCGTTTATCTACAGCCTTTGATTCGGTAACGCTATACGGAGAAGATCCACACATCCGTCCGGATATTTACGGGAAAATAGGCAATGCCGGAGTAAGCATAGCTACCCTAGACGATGCTAAGAAATTATATTCCGGTTTCGATTTATGCCACCCGGCCACTTCGGTTTCGATGACCATTAACGGACCAGCCCCCATGATGTTGGGCTTTTTTATGAACGTGGCCATTGACCAACAATGTGAGAAATACATTAAAGCAAATGGTTTAGAAAAAGAAGTTGAACAAAAAATTGAAGCCATTTATACGAAAAAAGGGTTAAAAAGACCTTCTTATGCTGGCAAACTCCCCGAAGGGAATAATGGACTTGGCTTAATGCTTTTGGGCGTGAGCGGCGATGAGGTTTTGCCAAAAGCCGTGTACGAGAAAATTAAAGCAGAAGCCATTGCTTTGGTTAGAGGAACCGTACAAGCCGATATTTTAAAAGAAGACCAGGCGCAAAATACCTGCATTTTCTCTACCGAATTTGCTTTACGCATGATGGGTGACATTCAACAGTATTTCATCCACAATCAAATTCAGAACTTTTATTCGGTATCTATTTCGGGTTACCACATTGCCGAAGCTGGAGCTAATCCTATTTCGCAATTGGCTTTTACCTTAAGCAATGGCTTTACGTTTGTAGAGTATTATTTAAGTCGAGGAATGAAAATTGACGACTTTGCGCCCAATTTATCGTTCTTTTTCTCCAACGGAATTGATCCGGAGTATGCAGTTATTGGCCGTGTTGCCCGACGCATTTGGGCAAAAGCCATTAAATACAAATACAAAGGAGCCGAGCGTTCGCAAAAATTGAAATACCATATTCAAACCTCGGGGCGTTCGCTGCATGCACAAGAAATTGATTTTAACGATATTCGTACTACCCTGCAAGCTTTGTATGCCATTTACGATAATTGCAATTCCTTGCATACCAATGCCTACGACGAAGCCATTACCACACCTACCGAAGAATCGGTGCGCAGAGCCATGGCCATTCAGTTGATAATTAACCGAGAACTGGGCTTGGCCAAAAATGAAAACCCACTACAAGGGGCCTTTATTATTGAGGAATTAACCGATTTAGTAGAAGAAGCCGTACTCGAAGAATTTAAACGTATAAACGAACGTGGCGGTGTATTGGGCGCCATGGAAACCATGTATCAACGCGGTAAAATACAAGAAGAAAGCTTGTATTACGAAACGCTAAAACACAACGGCGAATTTCCCATTGTGGGCGTAAATATGTTTTTAAACAAAAACGGTTCGCCAACCATTTTGCCTGGCGAAGTTATTCGAGCTACAGAAGACGAAAAGCAATTCCAAATTGCTACCCTGAGTGCTTTCCAAGAACGCAATAAAGAAGTAACCGATGCAGCCTTGCTATCACTTCAACAAAAAGCTCTGGCTGGTGAGAATATTTTCGAAAGCTTAATAGAAGTTTGTAAAATTTGTTCTATTGGTCAAATATCCAATGCATTGTATAGCGTGGGTGGCCAATACCGACGAAATATGTAACTAAAAAAAGCCCCGAAATTCGGGGCTTTTTTTATTAAGCGTGTATCCAGCTAAATTTATAGTCTAATCCAGGACTTTTCATCCGCTCGGCTACTCTCATCAAACGGTCGGGTAGTGCCATTACGTAGTCTCTAGCTTTTTCTCCAGCTTCGTTTAAATCACGCATGCTTTCAATTTGCCATTCTACCAGCAGCTCTTTCATAATATCTACATAATCTGTAGCCGTATAAACCCCGGTACGTTGTGCCGCATCAGTAAAGTGACCAAAGGTTTGGCCCACTTGTAAACCAATTTCACGCAAAAAATGCGCAGGCATCACAATTTTTTTCTTCATCATATCCTCAAAGGCCAACATCACTTGGTTTGCATCTACTTCAAAAGCTTTTTTAATTAAAGAGATGTATGCTTTAGCATGTCTAGCCTCGTCTGAAGCAATAACGCCGCACATTTTAGCCATCAACTTATCCCCTGCCTGTTTAGCCAAACCGGCTACTCTGCGGTGCGAAACATTGGTGGCCAATTCCTGGAAAGAAGTGTATACGAAAGTGCGATAAGGATCATTGTAGGTTTGAATATCAAATCCATCGTGAATTAAATATTGAGTGGATATTTCCATAGCACGCATATCCACACGGCCACTTAAGTATAAGTACTTATTTAACAAATCGCCATGGCGATTTTCTTCAGCAGTCCAAGCTCTTAAGAACTTCATCCAACCACCTTGTTCGTTTCTAGAAACATCATTCACCATCATCAACCACGATTCGTAGGTTGGTAAGGCTTCCTCGGTAATGGTATCGCCAATAAGTACTGCCAATACATCATACGGCAGTTCTTTAGCATTTTGTTGTAGTTCTTTAATATCAGCAAAAAAAGTTTCTTTACTAGCGTCGGGCAAAAAATCACTTGGTTGCCACAACTCTTCTACTGGCCTTAAATACGTAGCCATCTCCCCCTCCATAAAGGGCTCTAAGTAAGTCATTACTTCTTTTCTCGATTCTACAGGAATTTCATTTTGCATAGCAACAAATATACGACACCTTAAACGATATTGAGCTTAAAAAAGATAGAATAAAGATTAAAACCCCACTCTAATAACCAATTATCATTAAAAAACTCATTTTTTAGTTTGCGAATATTCGCGTACTTTGAGGTAATGAAATACGCCTTACCCGAAGCTCTTTTAGATTCATTAAAGCGCATTGCTGCTCCAAAGGTTCCTGCTTTTATACAACTACACGAAAGCGAAGAAACGCTTACTAGTGTTCGAAAAAATGAGGCAAAGCCAAGTTCAGTATTTTTAGAAGAACAAGCCATTGCCTGGTCTACAGCTGGGAAATACCTCGGAGAACGCCCTTCCTTTACTGCCGACCCTTTGTTTCACGCAGGAGCATATTATGTGCAAGAAGCTTCGTCTATGTTTTTGGAGCAGGCGCTGAAGCAGGCAGATATCAGCAAAACTCTTAAAGTATTAGATTTATGTGCAGCACCGGGTGGCAAAAGCACCTTAATTAGCTCCTTACTTACTGATGAAAGCTTATTGTTAGCCAACGAAATTATTAAAACGAGAGTACCCATTTTAAGCGAAAACCTTATTCGCTGGGGTAGGGCCAATACCTATGTTAGCAATAACGACCCAAAAGATTTCGGAAGAACCCCCAGCTATTTCGACGTGGTGGTAGTTGATGCTCCTTGCTCGGGCTCGGGTATGTTTCGTAAAGATCCGCAAGCCATTAGCCAATGGTCGGAAGAGGCTGTACAGTTATGCAGCCAACGCCAACAACGTATTTTAGCCGATGTATACCCTGCTTTAAAAGAAGATGGCTTATTAATTTACTCTACCTGCTCCTATTCCAAAGAAGAAAATGAAGATATCTGCGACTGGTTGGCGGAAACTTTCGAATTAGAAAGTGTGCGCATTCCAATAGAGCCTGCATGGGGCATTCAAGAAACCCAGTCAGATAGCATGCAACAGTGGGGCTACCGTTTTTACCCTCATATGGTAAAAGGGGAAGGTTTTTTTATCGCCTGTTTTCGTAAAAAGGAGTCCACAAAAGCATTAATTATTCGGCATAAAAAGGAAGAACGAAACCGCATAGCCCAAGGTAAACTAACGGAAATAGCAAAGTGGATAAAACCCAATACGGGCTATGAATTAACGGTAATAGGGGATGTATTTTTGGCGATACCAGCCAATCAGCTAAAAGATTTCGACTATTTAAGAGAACAGCTATACCTTAAAAAAGCAGGTATTCGGTTAGGTAAATTTGCGGGAAACGACTTTATTCCCGACCACGAATTGGCCTTAAGTGTTTGGGTATCGGAGAGCATTCCTAGAATTCCGCTGAGCAGAGCGCAAGCCCTAAACTATTTAAAACGGATAGATTTTACGGCAACTACATCACTAAATGGCTGGGCCTTGGTATGCTACGAATCACTTGCCTTGGGGTGGGTAAAAGTATTGCCCAAAAGGCTAAACAATTATTACCCCAAAGAGTGGCGTATTGTAAACCAGAATTTATACTAATACTGTCCGCTAGCCAACAAGACAAGGGTACAGGCTTTTGTGAATTCTATGCCTCTTAGTTTGAGCAATTTTTCTAAATCTGGGTTTTCAGTACCCGGATTAAAAATAACTCGTTTGGGCTTTGTTTGTAAAATATAGTTATAATACGTTCCCTGATTATCGGGTCCTAGATAAAGTGTGATGGTATCTATATCTGTATATACCTCGTGGGCAAGTTCAATAGGTACTCCCGCTACTACTCCGGCTTTTACACCTACATTCACAATACTATGCCCATTTTCTACTAAACGAGTTGCAGCCAAATAGGCATAACGCTCCGGGTTGGTACTTGCACCTAGTATGAGAGTCTTCTTATTCATTAAACTAATTTAAGATATTTTTTTAGCAATTGCTTCCGCACAATTCATGCCATCAATAGCAGCGGATACAATTCCTCCGGCATAACCCGCTCCTTCACCACAAGGATACAAGCCTGCAATCTGCGGATGTTGCAGTGTTTCCCGATCTCTAGGGATACGCACCGGCGATGAGGTTCGCGATTCTACACCTACCAAAATGGCCTCGTTGGTGTAATAGCCTTTCATTTTTTGGCCAAATAGCGGCAAGGCTTTGCGCAAACGCTGATGAATAAATTCGGGCAACACTTCGGTTAAATCTACCGAATTGGTGCCGGGGAAATAAGAATTTAGGGGTAAAGCGTTAGAAACCCTACCCTCCACAAAATCGACCATGCGTTGTGCTGGAGCAACTAAATTGCCTCCACCTAAGCGATAGGCCTGCTGCTCTATAGCTAACTGAAAATTCAATAAGCGTAAAGGATCTATTTCCGCACCCGGAACATCTTCTAAATTAATTTGCACCACAGTACCCGAATTAGCAAAAGGGTTGTTGCGTTTAGATGGCGACCAGCCGTTGACCACAATTTCGTTATAATCTGTGACGCATGGCGCAATAATACCTCCCGGGCACATACAAAAAGAAAATACACCTCTACTGTCGACTTGCTCTACCAAACTATAGTACGAGGGTGGCAAATGTGGGCTACGCATAGCACAATGGTATTGGGCCTGATCTACTAAAATTTGAGGATGTTCAATACGTACACCCAAGGCAAATGCTTTTGCTTCTATAGCTATTTGTTTTTGATGCAATAATTCATAAATATCTCTAGCCGAATGGCCCGTAGCTAAAATAAGTGCTTCGGCATTTAGCTTGTTGCCATTTGCTAATACTACGCCTTTTAAGCAGTTGCTTTCTAACACAAAATCGCTCACTTTGGCATCAAAGTGCACTTCTCCGCCGGCAGTTAAAATTTGCTCACGCAGGGCGGTAATTATTTGTGGCAATTTATTGGTACCTATATGCGGACGAGCATCTACCAAAATATCGGGGCTAGCGCCGTAAGCGACAAAAGTCTGTAATACATAGTTTACATCGCCTCGTTTGTTAGAGCGGGTATATAATTTACCATCAGAATAGGTGCCGGCTCCACCTTCTCCATAACAATAATTAGATTCGGGGTTAATAAGCCCTTGCTTATTAATGGCGGCCAAATCGCGACGGCGTTGTTTTACGTCTTTTCCCCGTTCTAACACAATGGGTTTTAACCCAAGTTCAATGCAACGCAGGGCGGCAAATATACCGGCCGGACCAGCGCCCACGATAAGAACGGGCTTTTTGTCAGTAACGGAGGGGTAGTTTACTGTAAATATTTCAGGTGTTAGAGGTTCATCAATAGCCACCATTACTTTTACCCGAAATACTACCTGACGGCTGCGGGCATCAATAGAGCGTTTGCGTATTTGTACGCTTTGAATACGATTAAGGGCTATTTTTAAACTCTGAGCGGCTTTCTGTTTGAGTAGGAGCTCATCGTCATTTTCTTCGGGAAGAAGAACGATTTCAATTTCTTGTGTCATGCGGTGCCAGGTTTTTATCCCGGATTGTAACAAAGGTATGAAATTTGCTATCTAAGTAGTAAATTGATAAAAAATTAAAAATGACTATGAAAAAATTAATGTATACAATGGTTGCCGTATTGGCAGTATTTTCTTTTAGTTCTTGTGGATACAACTCCATGGTTACCCTTGATGAACAAGTGCAATCGCAATGGGCTCAAGTACAAAACGTGTATCAACGTCGTTCAGATTTGATTCCGAACTTGGTAAATACCGTAAAAGGAGCCGCTAATTTCGAGCAATCGACCTTAACCAAGGTAATTGAGGCTCGTGCAAAAGCTACTTCGGTAACCGTAGATGCTAGCAAATTAACGCCAGAAAGCATTCAGAAATTTCAGGCTGCACAAGGTGAGTTAACGCAATCTTTAGGCAGGTTATTGGTTTCGGTAGAGCGTTACCCAGAATTAAAGGCAAACCAAAACTTCTTAGAATTGCAATCGCAATTAGAAGGTTCGGAAAACCGTATTACAGTAGAGCGCCAAAAGTTTAACGAAATCACCCAAGTTTACAATTCCAAAATTCGCACCTTCCCGAACAACATCACGGCAGGTATGTTTGGCTTTACCAAAAAGGGTTATTTTGAAGCCGATGCTGGTGCCGCTAAAGCACCTAACGTGCAATTCTAATGCATTTATTTAACGAACAAGAACAAGAACGTATTCGCCAGGCAGTAGCTTCGGCGGAACGTTCTACTTCCGGAGAAATACGTATTTGTGTGGAGAAAAGTAGCAAGCATGCTGCTTTAGACCGTGCGGTACAGTTTTTTCACAAATTAGATATGCATAAAACCAAACGCCGCAATGGGGTACTTATTTATTTAGCGGTGTTAGATAAACAAGTTGCAATTATTGGCGACAGCGGCATTAATGCCGTGGTGCCTCCTACGTTTTGGGACAGTACCAAAGAAGCCATGGTAGCCGAATTTAAAAAGGGGGCCATGTTGGAAGGTGTTCTAAAAGGTATTGAAGAGGCCGGCCAACAGCTAAAAACCTACTTTCCATCGGTAGAAAACGATACCAACGAATTAAGTAACGATATCGCTTTTGGCGATGACGAATAAACGAATCACCGCATGAAAAAAATACTTTATTTCGTTCTGCTCTTTATCCTTTTTGGCAGTGGTGCCTCGGCACAGAATTTTCCGGAACGGCCAAATACACTCGTAAGCGATTATACCAATACGCTTTCGGCAGATGAAACTAAGGCTTTAGAACAAAAATTAGTCGCTTTTAACGATTCTACTTCCACTCAAATTGCGGTAGTACTTATCCAAAGCCTAGAAGGCTACGATGTAGCCGATTATGCGGTCCGTTTAGCCGACAAATGGGGCATTGGCCAAGATAAAAAGAACAATGGTGTTATTCTTTTGGTTTCTATTGGCGACCGAAAAATAAGCATACAAACCGGCTACGGCATGGAGGGTGCTTTGCCCGATGCCATTGCTCGGCGCATTATAGAAAATTCTATAAAACCGGCATTTAAAGAAGGTGCCTATTACCAGGGCCTAGATGCGGGAACCAACGATATTATTGCTTATACCAAGGGCGAATACAAAAATGATGCTCCTAAAAGAGGTAAGACTAAAAGCTTCCCCTTGGTTTTCGCACTAATATTTATTCTGATTTTTATAGCCATTGCCCGCAAATCTGGGGGGGGCGGAAACGGACAAGTAATTGGCGGACGTGGCACAGCAGGCGCACTTTGGTGGCTGCTTGCAAGTGGAGGCGGTGGCAGTAGCGGTGGTGGTTTTGGGGGTGGAAGCGATAGCGGAGGCTTTGGCGGTTTTGGTGGTGGTGGTTTTGGTGGTGGTGGTGCTAGCGGAAGTTGGTAAGCTTAAAAATTTAACCTAAAAAAGCCCCCGAAAATTCGGGGGCTTTTTTGGTTAGGTACATTTCTAATAATCAATGGGGCTTTTTCATCAACTTAAACGCAGTAATAGCACCTACCAAAGCGGCCAAAACCGTGAATACGATTTCGAGTTGGGGATAAGCTTTATGGAGGTAGATATTACCTAGCATGAGTACAGCCCAAGCCAATAGGCCGATGCTTAAGATTCTGATTTTTTCTTTACTAAGGGGCATGTTTATAAGCGTTATCTCACAAAAAACCCCCGAATATTCGAGGGCTTTTTAAAAGAGAGTTAACTCATTTTCAGTTTTTTCTGAATATCGGCTACGTAGCCTTTGAATTTCTTATCGGTATCAATTAAATCTTCTACCGTTTGGCAAGCATAAATAACGGTAGAGTGATCGCGGCCGCCGAAGAATGCACCAATAGATTTAAGCGAAGTTTTGGTGTGACTTTTAGATAGGTACATAGAAATTTGACGGGCTTGCACAATTTCTCGTTTACGAGTTTGCGATTTCACCATTTCTATTGGCACTTCGAAGTATTCACATACCAATTTTTGAATGTAGTCCATTGAAATTTCTTTGCTGGCATTTTTGATGAAATTCTTCAGCATCGATTTGGCTAAATTCAAATCAATTTCTTTACGGTTTAAGGTAGATTGAGCCAATAGAGAAACCATGGCTCCTTCTAATTCACGTACGTTATTATCAATGTTGTGCGCCACGTATTCAATCACTTCGCCTGGTAAATCAATACCATCGGCATACATCTTCTTTTTTAAGATGGCCATACGGGTTTCTAAATCGGGTACCTGCAAATCGGCAGAAAGACCCCATTTAAAACGACTTAATAAGCGTTCTTCTAAGCCGGCTAAATCTTTAGGGGCTTTATCTGAAGTAACAATTAATTGCTTACCCGATTGGTGTAAGTGGTTAAAAATATGGAAGAAAATATCTTGTGTTTTTTCTTTACCAGCAAAATTGTGCACATCATCCATAATGAGCACATCCATGGCTTGGTAAAAATTCACAAAATCGTTAATGTTATTGTTTTTTAAGGCATCAACAAATTGCTGGGTAAATTTCTCACAAGAAACATACAACACCAATTTATCGGGCATGCTGCGTTTAATCTCGTTGCCAATGGCTTGGGCTAAGTGGGTTTTACCCAAGCCTACGCCACCGTAAATCATTAATGGATTAAACGACGTGCCTCCCGGTTTTGCGGCTACGGCATAACCTGCCGAACGTGCCAAACGGTTGCAATCGCCTTCTACAAAATTCTCAAAAGTATAGTTTGCATTTAACTGCGGATCTACTTGCAATTTCTTTAAACCAGGAATTACAAATGGATTTTTAATATCTTTATTCAAAACCACCGGCATCGGCATCGATTGATTTTTGCCTTCTGCTCCATTGCCGTTTGACGGCATATTGGTGGTAAACGGAATAGATGTAGATGATTTTTCTACCACAATATTGTATTCTAATCGTCCTTCTTCACCCAATTGTTTTTTAACTGTTTTGCGAAGCAGACCAACATAATGCTCTTCCAACCACTCGTAAAAGAATAAACTCGGCACCTGTATGGTTAGTACATTACCTTCTAAACGCAAAGCTTTTATCGGCTCAAACCAAGTTTTAAAACTCTGAGCCGGGATGTTGTCTTTGATAATCTGAAGGCAGCTGTCCCATACTTGGGTACTAGTTTTTTCCATGTATAAATTTCTAATAAGGTGATTTACAAGCAATAGACCAAAGATTTGTTGACCTCCTTTGTAACCTCGAATATTCTAAAAAAAAATCATATAAAAAACTTATTTTGAATTTTATTAACATTTATTTCAAAATATGGGTTTAAACACCAATAGGGTGATAAAAAAATGTTAGTATTCTCCGAATTCTTTGCGTAACACGTCTGCAATTTCGCCCAAGGTGGCGTAGCTTTCTACCGCTACTAAAATGTGCGGAACCAGGTTTTCTGTCCCAGCCGCAGCCCGTGCCAATTCAGCTAAAGCCTTGCTAACGTTTTGTGTATTTCTTTCGGCTTTCAGTTTTTGCAATTTTTCTGTCTGTACTAAACGAATCGAATCGTCTACCCGGAATACTTCCCCAGCAGCCTGCTCTTCTTGGGTAAAGGCATTTACACCCACCAATATACGTTCGCCCTGCTCCAACTCTAACTGGTAACGGTAGGCGGCATCGCCAATTTCTTGCTGCATATAGCCGGTCTCAATAGCGTTTACCGAACCACCCATGGCATCAATGGTTTCAATATATTTCCAGGCAGCGACCTCCACCTCATCGGTTAGGCTTTCTACAAAATACGAACCGGCCAAAGGATCAACCGTATCGGTTACGCCACTTTCAAATGCAATAATTTGTTGCGTACGCAAGGCTATTTTAGCTGCTGCCTCGGTAGGTAAAGAAAGCGCCTCATCGTAACCATTGGTATGTAACGATTGGGTGCCCCCCAATACAGCGGCCAAAGCCTGCTGCCCTACTCTGACCACATTGTTTAATGGCTGTTGCGCTGTTAAGGTAGAGCCTCCGGTTTGGGTATGGAAACGTAATTTTTGCGCACCAGGATCAGTTGCTCCTAATTCTTTGGTGATGTGAGCCCACATGCGTCGGGCTGCTCTAAACTTGGCGATTTCTTCAAAAAAATTATTGTGGCAATTAAAAAAAAAGGATAAGCGTTTGGCAAAAATATTAATATCTAAACCTTTGGCTAAGGCCGCTTGCAAATAGGCTTTGCCGTTAGCTAAGGTAAAGGCCAACTCTTGCACCGCGGTAGAACCTGCTTCGCGAATATGATAGCCCGAAATAGAAATGGTATTCCACTTGGGCACCTCTTGGCTGCAAAACTCAAACACATCGGTAACCAAACGCATAGAAGGTTTAGGCGGATAAATATAGGTGCCCCGAGCGGCGTATTCTTTTAAAATATCGTTTTGTATGGTGCCCGAAATCTGTTTTAAATCGGCACCTTGTTTTTTAGCCACGGCAATATACATGCTCAACAAAATAGCGGCAGTGGCATTAATGGTCATGGAGGTGGTAATTTTTTGCAGATCAATCCCATCAAATAAAATCTCCATATCGCGGAGCGAATCGATGGCTACGCCCACTTTACCCACTTCACCATCGGCCATCTCATGATCGGAATCGTAACCAATTTGCGTGGGCAAATCAAAAGCCACCGAAAGACCCATGGTGCCCTGTGCTAATAAATAATGATAACGCTTATTCGATTCTTCGGCAGTAGAAAAACCCGCATATTGGCGCATAGTCCAGGTTTTACCCCGATACATATCTTTCTGTATGCCTCGAGTATAGGGGAATTCGCCCGGTAATTCTGTACTCAATTTTGCGGTGGTGTATACTTCTTTAATAGAAATGCCAGAAGTAGTTGTATGTTTTTTTTCGGCCATGTAGCTGTTTGCGTGGTGCAAATAATTGTTGGTTAAAATTAGCCAAAAAATCAGAAAAACACCGATTGTTTAGCAAATGTAAAAAGCAATTACAAAAATGGTTTGTAGGCATTTAAGCGTATATTTGTATATATTTTAAAAAAGATGAGTACAACAACAGCGATAGAAGCGCCCCTCAGTTTTACAGAAGGCGCTAAAGTAGAAATACAAAAGCTAATTGAACAACAGGAAATTGCTCCCAATTTTGGGCTACGTGTGGGCGTAGAAGGCGGTGGTTGTGCGGGTATGAACTACATTTTGGGCTTCGACCAAGAAAAAGAAGGCGATCAGGAATTTAACATTGATGGCATTCGGGTATTGATGAATAAAGCGCATGGATTATATCTTGCCGGCATGCAAGTAGATTATCAGCAAGGATTAAATGCACGTGGCTTTGTATTTAACAACCCCAATGCGGCTAGCACCTGCGGCTGTGGAACTTCCTTTTCGGTTTAATAGCTTACACATGTAACATTTAGTGCTATCCCGCTGTCAAACAGGCGGGATTTTTATTTTTTACACATCCATGAATTATTTAGAGAACGTAAAAGTGGCCATGCAATCGGTAAAGAGCAATAAGCTCCGTACCTTTTTAACCGCCCTAATTATTGCTTTTGGCTTAATGGCCTTGGTAGGTATTTTAACCTCCATAGATGCCATTAAAAGCTCGTTAAACAATACTTTCTCTAGCATGGGTTCTAATTCCTTTACCATTCGAAACCGTGGTATTGGCATTCGTATTGGCGGAAACGGTGCTCGACCAAAACAATACAAATCTATTACCTACCAAGAGGCGCTTACCTTTAAATCGCGATTTAATTACCCGGCCATTATTTCGGTAAACACTTTTGCCACTTTTGCTGCTACAGCCAAATACGGCAACGAAAAAACTAACCCCAACTTATTTATTTTAGGTGCCGATGATAGCTATTTATTTACTGGCGGCTATAAATTGGCCTCAGGGCGTAATTTTTCGCAAGGCGAACAAGAGTTTGGCAGTAGCGTGGTTATTATTGGCAACGAGGTAAAAACTCGTTTATTTAAAAATACCGATCCGGTAAACCGTATCGTAACCATTGGGAATAACAAGTTCACCATTATTGGCGTATTTGCCGAAAAAGGTTCGAGCATGGGTATGGGTGGTGATAAAGTATGTGTTATTCCATTATTAAGAGCCAAACAAATTCAAACCAATCCCAATCCATCGTATACCATTGCGGTAATGGTTACCAACCCCACCTTAATGGAAAATGCAGTTGGCGAAGCCACCGGAACGTTTAGAACCATCCGCAAATTGCGTGCGAAAGACGATGATAATTTCGAAATTATGAAGAGCGATGCTATTGCGCAAACGCTATTAGACAATATTAAATATGTAACCTTAGCCGCCATTATTATTGGTTTTATTACGCTCGTAGGAGCCTCAATCGGCTTAATGAATATTATGCTGGTTTCGGTAACCGAACGCACCCGTGAAATTGGTATACGCAAAGCTGTGGGGGCAACCCCCATGGTTATACGCCGTCAGTTTTTAATGGAGGCTGTAGTCATTTGTTTAATGGGTGGAATTAGCGGAATTTTCTTAGGCATTTTAATTGGTAACCTGGTGGCCATTGCACTTGGCGGTAGCTTTATTATTCCTTGGGGTTGGATGATTCTGGGCGTTGTAATTTGCGTTGGCGTAGGCATGATATCGGGCTTTTACCCAGCTTCTAAAGCTTCTAAATTAGATCCGGTAGAAGCACTTCGCTACGAATAAGCAGCTTATTTAAGCTGATCTAAGAGCACATAGATTTTCTTTTTTGCCAGCGGTGTATTTCCATGGTAGTTATTTACCATAAACGAAAAAACCAATTCTTTTCCTGAAGCTCTGCGTTGGTAACCGGCATAAGCCAATACATCCGCAATACTGCCGCTTTTCATTTTCATACCATTGTACGTAGGAAAACTATCGTAGTAAGATGTAAACCAAGGCTCTTTTTTAAGCGATTGCAATATTTTAGCCATGCTTAGAGTAGTTACCCTATTGGCTGGTGACAGGCCACTGCCATCACTTATGTTTAAAGAATGAGGGTCGATGCCTAATTTATTTTTCCAGAAGTTTTTAACTACTTCTACCCCTGCTAGCGTTTCGGCAGGCTTCCCCGCATCAAGCGCCAGAGTTTTCAGCAAATTTTCGCCATATAAATTAATACTCTTCCTATTGAACCAAAAAACTAAATCGGTGAGTTTTGGAGAGTTTATAGTATGTAGTATTTGATAAGTAGGCAAGGTACTTGGTTTCAGCTCCTGCATTCTACGCCAAGTAGTGGGTGCTTCACTTAATGAAATACCGGCAGTACGCAAGGTATCGGCTAAGCGGTAAGCTGCATCAAATGCCGGATCGGGAATGGCCGGTGAAATGGGTTTTACCCAATCGATACCATAAGTTCCTCGTAAATATATTACCGATGAATAAGGTGCTGCATAGGCATACACTTTATCGCCACTTCCGGCAGGGCCGGTTTTGATCTCATTTATAAATTGCAGATAGGGATAAGCCGGATCAATTTTTGTGAGCTTAACCAAATCGTCCACTTTAGCACCTGGTTTTAGGTACACATCCAATTGGTTTTCGTGCCAACTTAAGGAAGTAGCTCCGGCTCCGTAATAATTACCAATGTCTTGCCAAATCCAGCCATCGGGCGTAGTTTGTGCGCCATACAAGGAATCGCAGCCCACTACTTTGCCTTGTATGTGTTTAATACCGGCTTGCTTTATGGCGTTTAGCCATTGTGTTAATACTGCCGAAGTGCTTTGGTTGTAGCGCCAAGAACCTAAGCTAGGGTCGCCGCCACCTACTAAGATAATATCGCCGGTTAAAATGCCTTCTTTTGAAATGTTGCCGGTATAGGCCAATTGGGTTTTATAGGTAAAATTAGGCCCTAATACATGCAGTGCGGTAGCAGAAGTAATGGTTTTTAGGGTAGATGCTGGAGCTAAACCTTGCTGCTCATTTTTAGCAAACAGTACTTCTCCGGTTTGGGCATCGAGCACGGTAAGCGAAATGCTGGCATACTGCATTTGCTCATCGGAAACAAAACGAGTATAGGCTTGTGCTAACTGTTTGGCCAATTCGTTTTGTGCAAACAGCTTGGCAGTAGCCAAACAACACACCAAAAGCAAAAGCAGTCCTTTTCTCATGCTTAAAAGTAGAAAAATTATGGCAAGAAAAAAGCCTCCTGAAATTCGGGAGGCTTTTCATTCCTATAGAATATACTTATACTAAGCCATTCGCTACCAAATACTCAGCAATTTGCACGGCATTGGTTGCCGCACCTTTGCGCAAGTTATCGGCCACAATCCAAAGATTTAGCGTATTCTTCTGAGATTCATCGCGGCGTATACGGCCTACAAATACCTCATCTTTTTCATGGGCATCTTTGGGCATAGGGTATTTTAAATTCGCCGGATCATCAACCACAATTAGTCCTGGTGTTTGGGCTAAAAGTTGGCGCACTTCTACTACATTAAAATCTTTTTCAAACTCAATATTTACCGATTCGGAGTGCCCGCCCATTACCGGGATACGTACCGTAGTAGCTGTTACTTGGATACTGTCGTCGCCCATAATTTTTTTGGTCTCCACAATCATCTTCATTTCCTCTTTGGTATAGCCATTTTCTTGAAATACATCGATATGAGGAATCACATTTAAATCGATGGTATACGGATAGGCCATTACGCCCGATATACCCTTACGTTCGTTCATCAATTGCTCAACGGCTTTTACACCCGTGCCGGTTACCGATTGGTACGTAGAAACCACAACCCGTTTAATACCATATTTTTTATGTAGCGGCTCTAAAACCACCACCATTTGAATGGTAGAACAATTCGGGTTAGCAATAATTTTATCTTGTTTGGTTAATATTTGCGCATTCACTTCTGGCACCACTAATTTTTTGTCTGGGTCCATGCGCCAAGCCGATGAATTATCGATAACTACGGTTCCTACTGCAGCAAAACGAGGGGCTTCGGTTAAAGAAGTATCACCGCCCGCAGAAAACAAGGCAATGTCTGGTTTAGCCGCAATAGCTTCATCAATGGTGAGTACCTTCACGTCTTTACCCTTAAAACGAATGGTTTTACCGGCACTCTTGGCAGAGGCAACAGGTAGAAGTTCTGTTAATGGGAAATTACGTTCTTCTAATACTTTCAACATCACGGTGCCTACCAAACCGGTGGCACCTACTAGAGCAACTTTCATTTAGCTATTAGTTAAATTATTTAATTATTTGTAAATTCATGCGTTTAATGCTTACAAATATGAAAAATAGTTTAGTCTTTTTAGCACTGCTGTGCATCAATTCTGCTTTTGGGCAGGTATCCGACACATTTAATGACGGAGATTTTACAAGCACCCCACTTTGGAATGGTAGTAATTCCGGAGCCGATTTTGTTATTTCAGATCTGCCCAGCTTAAATCATTTGCGCTCTAACTCGGTAGCCATTAATAGTAATTTTTATTTGAGCACTGCAAACTCCCTAGCTACTGATTGTACTTGGGAGTTTTGGTGCAACCTGCAATTTAATACCTCAAGTGCAAATTATGTGGATGTATATCTTATTTCGGATCAACAAAATTTACAAAGTGTAAACATTACTGGATATTTTGTACGCCTCGGAAATTCTGTCGATGAGATTTCGCTTTATAAAAGAACGGGTGCAGCGAATACAAGTGTAAAAATTATTGATGGGATAGATGGCACACTCAATACCTCAAACAATACCGTAAAAATTAGAGTGAGCAGAACTGCTGCTGGGCTGATTACACTAGAACGCGATCTAACAGGTGTTGGCTTTGATTATTTTCCCGAAGGATCGGCATTGGATAATAGCATTATGAGCACCGCTTATTTTGGCTTTTTGGCGCAACAGTCTACCGTATCTTTTGTACAAAAACACTTTTTTGATGATATTTTAATTGCCCCTCTTATTGTTGATACTACGCCACCAAAAATCCTCTCGGCCACAGCTATTGATTCAAACACTATAGCTATTGCCTATAATGAACCCATGGACAGCCTTAAAGCTAAAAACATAAATAATTATATACTCGATAATGGTTTTGGGAACCCTAGCTACATTAAAAAAGTAACCAATAGTGCAAACTACGAATTGAAATTTGCCAATAATTTACAAACAGCTACCTATTTGCTCAGTATAGCAAATGTAAGCGATAAGGCTGGCAACCTAGTGGGTAATTCGCCCATTAGCTTTTCCTATATTAAGCCTTATGTTGCTCAAGCCAAAGATATTCTAATTAACGAAATTTTTGCCGATCCATCGCCACAAATAGACCTACCTAGTGTAGAATTTGTAGAACTATGGAATAACACCGATTTTTCTATCTCTTTAAAAAATTGGACCTATAGTGATGGCACCAGCACCGCGACCCTTGGAAATGTAAGTATAAATGCACACGAATTCATAGTGCTATGTGCCCTAGCTGATGTGCCTAATTTTATGCCCTTTGGTACCGTAATTGGCCTCAACACTTGGCCCAGCCTAAACAATGCCGGCGATAAGTTGGTACTGAAGAATGATAAGGGGGCAGTAATGGACCAAGTAAATTATACCGATACCTGGTATAAAGACGCTCTTAAAAAACAAGGAGGCTATAGCTTAGAACTCATCAACCCGAAAGCAATTTGCACCGGTATTCAGAATTGGGCTGCTAGCCTTGATATAAAGGGAGGAACTCCGGGTAAAACCAATAGCATATATTCAAATGGGGTAAATCCGGCGCCCTTACAACTGCTCTCGGTAAACGTATTGGATAGTGTAACCCTAAGCATTCAATTTAATCGATTTATAGACAGCACCTCGGCGGTGCTTCCTAGCCATTATAATTTGAATAACGGTGTAGGCCAGCCCATCTCGGGAGTGGCAGTGGCGCCTAATTTCACCGAGGTGCAATTAAAGTTTGGAGGTCCTCTTAGCCGAGGGCTGACGTACACCCTAAGCACCAACCAAGTAAGTGATTGCAGTGGGGTGCTCATTCAGGCACCCAATAATAGCGGAGATTTTTATTTACCCCAAAAGATTATGGTTGGCGATTTATTACTCTCCGAAATCTTATTTAACCCTAAAGTTGGCGGGGTCGATTTCGTGGAAATTTATAACAATACCGACCATCCACTCGATTTAAAAGACCTAGGCATTGCCAGTGCAGATAATCAAGATAAACTTATTAATCTGAAAGCAGTTAGCGGAGTAAACAGTCTCATTCCAGCAAAATCGTATCGGGTACTAAGCACCGATACAGACTATATTTTGGCCAACTACATCGTAAATCAGTCCAATACATTGGTTAAAATTGTTGCTTTACCTTCGTTTAACGATGATGCCGGCGTGGTTATTCTTGTTCGCGATTCCATTCGTATTGATCAGTTTAATTATTCCGACAAAATGCATTTTGCACTCTTAGTTAATACCGAAGGAGTTTCCTTAGAACGCAGTTTGTTCAGCGTAGCGGCCAACACTTCCGGGAACTTTCGCTCGGCAGCAGCAGCGGCGGGTTTTGCTACACCGGGTTATCAAAATTCACAATTTTTAGAAGGAGTGCCGGGCGCTAACGAAATTAACCTAAGTTCTGCCACCGTATCTCCAGATAACGATGGCTTTGAAGATGCCCTCACCATACTGTATCATTGGCAAGAACCTGGCTGGATAGCCAACATACGAATTTTTACCGAACAAGGACAATTAGTACGCCACCTCATTAAAAATCAAACCCTGGGTACAGAAGGGGCTTGGGTATGGGATGGCCTCAACGAACAAGCAGAAAGAGTTCCCATAGGCATTTACATTCTTAAAATTCAGGTATTTAATACAAGCGGACAAGTAAAAAACTATACCAAAACATGCGTAGTGGCTAGTAAATTGAATTAGCGGGTTTCATGCACCTTGGTTCTAGGTTTTTTTTACCTTTGCTTGAAACTCAAGCAAAACATGCGTGAATCCATTTTGGTTATTGGCTCTAACGGGCAAATTGGGACAGAATTAGTAGAGGCCCTACGCCAAATCAATGGCAAAGAGCAGGTAATTGCCTGCGATATTCGGGAGCCTCAAACTCTTAATGGTCCTTTTGAACAAGTAAATGTATTAGACCAAGAGAACCTACACACTCTTTTCGGGAAATATCAGCCCACTCAAGTATATCTCTTAGCAGCCATACTTTCTGCCGTGGGAGAAGAAAAACCGAAAAAAGCGTGGGAGTTAAACATGGATGGATTACTCCATGTGCTCGATTTATCGGTTGAGTTTAAGGTGAAAAAAGTATTTTGGCCGAGTTCAATTGCGGTATTTGGGCCACATTCACCCCAAGAACATACCCCCCAGTATTGTATAATGGATCCGAACACGGTGTACGGATTTAGCAAATTAGCCGGCGAACGCTGGTGCGAATATTATTTTACTAAATACGGGTTGGATGTTCGGAGTATTCGTTATCCGGGATTAATAGGCTGGAAAGCGAAACCAGGCGGTGGCACAACTGATTATGCAGTACATATATTTCACGAAGCCTTAAAAAATGGGCATTACGAATGTTTTTTATCAGCAAACACCGCACTCCCCATGATGTATATGGAAGACGCCATTCGGGCCACCATTCAATTAATGGATGCTCCGGCAGAAAAATTACGCATTCGTTCGAGCTACAATTTAAGTGGCATCAGTTTTACACCCAAACAATTGGCTACAGAAATACGCAAACAAGTTCCTAATTTTACGCTCTCGTACACCGAGAATGATCCACGGCAAGCCATTGCCAATAGCTGGCCAAAATCAATAGACGATAGCTTTGCTAAAGAAGATTGGGGATGGAAATTGTCCTTCGATTTGGCAGGAATAAGCACAGATATGATTAAAAATTTAAGTAAATAATAGTCCATGGGAAGAGCATTCGAATTTAGAAAAGAGCGAAAATTTAAACGTTGGGCCAAAATGGCCGTTCAATTTACCCGGTTGGGTAAGGAGATTGTAATGGCTGTAAAAGCAGGCGGTGCAAACCCCGATGGTAACTCACGTTTGCGCACAGCCATGCAAAATGCTAAAGCGGTAAACATGCCTAAAGACCGTGTAGAAGCGGCCATTAAACGTGCCAGCAATAAAGATGAAAGCAATTACGAGGAATTAGTGTACGAAGGCTATGCGGCACACGGGGTAGCTATTTTAATAGAAACTGCTACCGACAATACCAACCGTACTGTAGCCAACGTACGCAGTTATTTTAATAAATGTGATGGCACTTTGGGTAAAACAGGCTCCTTAGATTTTATTTTTACCCGTCAATCGGTATTTCGTTTTGAGCCTGGAGAAGTAGATTTAGAAGAATTAGAATTCGATTTGATTGATTCAGGTCTGCAAGAAATTTACGTTGAAGAAGGCGAAGAAGGAAAAGATATAGCCGTAATTCATACTGCATTTGAGGACTTTGGCAAAATGCAAAAAGCCTTAGAGGAAAAGGGCATTGAAGTAATTAGTGCTAAATTAGAACGAGTAGCACAATCTACCGCTGAAATACATGAAGAACAGGCAGCCGATGTATTGAAACTAATTGACAAATTAGAGGAAGATGACGATGTGCAGGCTGTTTACCACAACATGGGCTAAACCCTATTTTAGGCCCTTAATAAATGCTGTTAATGTTTTCATAAAGCCAGGAGCTAATGGCCCCTCGGCATTTGAATAATTTGCCAATGGTTTCTGAGCATCGAGCACTTCTTTAAGCACATGATCCATCTTCGGGATTATGACAAGCTGAGCCTGCTTTACAACTCCGGCCAAGGCCTTTGCATCTTTTACCTGTATTTGGCTATCGGCATCTCCTTGTAAAATAAGAACCGGTTTTTGTAGAATAGAAGCCTGTGCCAAGGGAGCATATTTAAGCAAAGAAATCAAATAAGGCTGCACCGAGGGTCTATAAAGTGCATTAAAATAGCTAGGCACTTCTGAGACCAATTTGCCTTCTTTTAAAGAATCCATTATAGTTTGCGATTCTTGCTGTATAGCCAATGGAGCATTTTTAGAAATTTGCTCGGCTATAACCTCATCAAAACTACGGCCCATACCCGACACTAGCACAACACCAGTAACTCGATCATTTTGGCCGGCAATACTTGCCAACAAAGCTCCTTCGCTGTGGCCAATAAGCACTACTTTTTTGTATTTTAAAGAATCAAGTACGTAGTTAAACCAACTTTTAACATCGTTTATATAATCATCAAAGCGGAGGTCGGCTTCTTTCATGCCCGGGCTACTGCTTTTACCCACAGCTCTCTTATCGTACCTTAAGCTTGCAATACCTTGTTTGGCTAAGCCTTCGGCTACTAATTTATATGAGTTTGCTTTTACGCCTAAGTAATTATTTCCATCTCTATCTGTTGGACCAGAACCTGCAATAATAATGGCTATTGTTTGGTTGCGGCCGGCGGGTAAAAGTGTTCCTGATAAAGACCCTTTGGTAGTAACTAAGTTCAGTTCTGTAGATTTTTTTTGGGAAAAACCAGAAAGAGTAGATGCCAAACACAAACTAAGCACCAAAAAACCTATTTTTCTCATTCTATAATTTTACTAGGGCAGCTTTGATTTCTTCCATTAACCACATAGGAGTAGAAGTAGCGCCGCAGATTCCTACTTTTTCGCCAGGAGCAAACATAGAAGAATTTAATTCGCCAACATTGGATACGAAATACGTATTGCTATTGTATTTCCTACAAACTTCGTATAATACTTTGCCGTTAGATGACTTTTTACCCGATACAAAAACAACTTTATCGAAATTCTTTACAAACTCGGGCAATTCCTTGTCGCGGTTAGATACTTGTCTGCAAATGGTATCGTGGGCTTTTATTTCGTAGCCACGGCTAATTAGTTCTTCTTTAATTTGATAAAACTTCTCGGTGCTTTTAGTGGTTTGGCTAAATAGGGTAAACGATTTTGGCAAGTCTACCTGATCTAGTTCGGCCAAATCTTGAAATACCAAGGCATTGTTATTGGTTTGTCCTTGTAGAGCAATAACCTCGGCATGGCCGTGTTTCCCAAAAATGAGAATTTGCTCTTTATCATCAGATGAATTTTTAATACGGTTTTGCAATTTCAACACTACCGGGCAAGAAGCATCAATTAAGGTTATGTTTTTTTCTAACGCTATTTTATAGGTTTCAGGCGCTTCGCCATGTGCCCGAATGAGCACTTTTTCATTTTCTAGACTGGGCAAATCATCATGAGAAATAATGCGTAACCCTTTTGCTTTTAAACGTTCTACTTCTTCATCATTGTGCACAATATCGCCCAAACAATATAAATAGCCTTGTTCGGCTAAAATTTCTTCGGCCATATCTATGGCATAAACTACGCCAAAGCAAAAGCCCGAATCACCATCGATAGTCACTTGAAGATTATAACTCATAACAATTCAAAAGTACGAATTTAGCAGGGTTTAACCCCAATAATTTAAGGCCATAAAAAAAAGAAATTGCGCTAGCAAGAGTACAACGGCTACCGGATTTTTTTCTTTCTGTTTTTGACTCAAAAAAAGATAAAAACAGCCGAATGAAAATGTAAACCAAGCAACATAATTTTGAAAAGGAATAGTTGCAGATGCCCAATGCCAATAATCGAAGCGTATAGCTACAGGTTCTATGAATACATCGAGTACTACTAATAAACCTGCCGCCAGCACCGCCTTTAACACATCAGACTTAATGGGTACGTATTGAATAGTACTTCCGGCGGCAAAAATTAATAAGACCCAATTTACTCCAATAAGTAAAGGAATATGGGCAAGTTTAAAACCCAATGCATCGCCATACTGATAGCTGCCAAATATGATTCCGGTATGCACCCCTAAATATTCTATACCAAAACCTAAACAATAAATGAGTAGTGCAAAGCGGCTGTTAAAAGACTCATAACTCCACACTAGCAAGAGTAACATGAGGAGTAAATGAAAGGGAATAAGGCTCGTAAATAGATTTTTATAGCCTAAAAAAAAGCCTAAAAAACCTACCAGGTGAAATAGAATTACAAAAAAACTTAAGATATATTCTTTCTTTTTCATGCCACACTTCGCCCTTTCCATGTAGTGCTACGCGTTAGTTTTTTTTGTGCAGCAACAAAGGCAAGCAATACAAAACTAAGCAACTGTAGCGGATGTAGTACTATGCTTTTCCATAGCGATTGACCAGATAGCAAGGCAATCATTACCCGGCTTAGCAAAATTAAGCTTAAGGCAAATAAGCTTAATCGGATATCGACAAAGAAAATTAAAAGCAAGGGGGCCACAACCAACAAAAATAAATACACACTAATCACAAAAATGCTATTGCCAAAGCCAACCAATACGTTTTTACTAAAACCCTCCAAAGCCTCCGAAAATCCGCGATACATTCTGCTCGAAATAAATCCACGGTCTAGCAGAACCTCTCCATCGCCGCCCCAAACTTTTACAGCTCTCATAATTTCTATGTCTTCCACCACATTTGCCTTCACGTGTTCGTGCCATTTATTTTGGCGATAGCTAGATGCATCAAACACCATGCATTGGCCATTGGCAGCTGAAAAAAGCAGATTCTTAGAGAGTTGTACCAATCGAAGCGGCAACAAATTGAGCAACACATAATTAATGAGTGGCACAAAGAGTTGTTCTCCAAAAGTGTGCATCTCTTGCGTAGGAAATATACTCAATAAATCTAGGCGACGGATTTTCATGCGATGAATCAAGGCAGCAATGAAACCGGGTTGCACCCAAGTATCGGCATCTAAAAATACCCAATAAGTTCCCTTGGCTTCTTTAGCCAATTGATGACAGGCATAATTTTTTCCGAGCCAGCCCTCAGGCAATGCTTGTCCTATAAGCACTTTAAATCGAATATCTTTTGCGGCAAAAGATGCGCAAATAGCGGCGGTAGCATCGGTAGAGCCATCGTCTAAAACTAAAATTTCTAGGTTTGGGTAACCTTCTTGCGCTAACGATGTTAGCAGCTTAGCCATGTTTCGCTCTTCATTTCGGGCCGGGATAAGTATAGAAACCAATTCCTTGTGCTTTAGAGCACTTTTAAACAAAAATGGACGAGAAATAAAATTAAATAGCGTTACAGAAAAGCGAATGACTAAAAAAAAGAAAACCACATATACCCCTATCATACTTATACGACCTCTTGGTTTTGGCTACGTTTTGCTTGGCTATAATGCTTATTGTATTCACTTTTAATAAGCTGCAAACTGGTAAACTCGGCTCCTTCCCAAGTTTGCAAATAGGCCTTGGCAGTAGGTTTTTTAAACTGAAAATAATCTACCAAAAGTACTACAAATAGGTATTGAAATTTACGGTCGGAGGAATTAATAATATTCATCAAGCCTTTCTCAAACAAAACCTCGTCGCAGTGGCTAGAGAACAATTTACCTTGCGGAAAAATGACTACCAAATTGGCCGGATCGTTTAGTAATTTACCGGCATATTCTAAGGTTTCAATCATGCTTCGCGATTGCTTTTTCACCGAAAAGGCGCCCAAATATTTTAAAAAACCGTGGTCCTTGTAATTTTCTTCGGTTACCAAAATATGGAATTTCTTATGTAGAAATAAACGGTTCAGCTGGAATAGTAAAAAGCCATCCCACCAGGAAAAATGATTGGCTAGTAATAAAACGGCACGCTTTGGGTCAATATCGATGGAATTATAGTCGAAATGCTTAAAATTTCGGCCAATTATCCGGTTGATATACCAGGTAAAGAAGGCATAAATTAAAGTGTTTTGACGTGGCGGATACATGGTTTAAATATAGGAAATTTTACAAAGCGTTTCACTTTCAGGCAGATAAGTCATCCACAATTTTTGCCGAGAGTAAAGCCAACGGAATGCCGCCACCAGGATGCACGCTGCCACCTACAAAGTACAACTCTTTGATTTTAGACGAGAAGTTGGCATGGCGCAAAAAAGCCGCAAACTGATTATTAGAACTGGTTCCATACAAAGACCCTTGGTACGAAGCGGTTTTTTGTTCAATGCTTCGGGGGTCTAATAGCTCTTCACTAACTATGAGCGGAGCGATATCCCGATCCAACATACGGGATAATTTATCGATGATGTTTTTTCGTGCTTCTGCGATAAGTTTATCCCAATTCTGGCCGGTATTGGCCGGTACGTTTATCATCACAAACCAGTTTTCAGCACCTTTTGGCGCATCTTCAGTTTGGTATTTAGCACTTATATTGACGTAAATGGTGGGGTCAACATCTATAGCTTGTTGCTCCCAAATAGCTGCAAACTCTTTTTTATAATCTTCGCTGAAAAAAATATTGTGTAAATCCAATTCAGGAAACTCAGCCTTCATGCCCCAATAAAAAATGAGTGCAGAGCTGCTTCTCTCCTGATTTAAAATACGTTTTGGAGCGACCTCATTTTTTAACAATTGACGATAGGTAAACCAAATGTCCATATTAGAAATCACCCGGTCGGCCGGTAGATTTTCTCCGTTTAAACGGATGCCTTTAACTTTTTTATCCTCCACCAAAATTTCTTCTACACGAGCATGGTAATTAAATTTTACACCTAAATTTTCGGCCAGTTTAACCAAACTTTGGGTAATGGCTACCATGCCCCCCTTAGGAAAATAAGCGCCGAAATGCTGCTCTAAATGCGGAATTACATTTAACGTTGCCGGTGCTTTGTATGGGTTAGATCCGTTATAAGTAGCATAGCGGTTAAAAAATCGGACGGTTTTATCGTCTTTAAAAAAATCAGTATTCGCGGTATTCATACTCCGAAAAGGGTCGATTTTCGGAAATCGGAATACAGCTTTTAAAGTTTCCCAGTTCAAAAAAGATTGAATACGTTGAAGACTTTTTTCTAGAAAAATAGCGTGGGTAATATCATAAATTCGGGCACTATAATCCAAAAATTGATGTACAGACAAAGCCGGATCTTTGGTTTTTAAAGCTATTTCTTTCGCTAATTTATCCCGGTTAGCCCATGCATTTATACGGGTACCATCTTCATAAAAATAACGGCAAACCGTTTCCAATTTTTCGTAAGTAAACTCATCTTTTGGATTTTTACCAGCCAAACTGAACAGCTCATCCACGTACTGTGGCATGGTAAACAAACTCGGGCCAGCATCAAACCTAAAATCGCCAGATCTAAACTCTGACAATTTACCACCGGGATAGGCATTGGCTTCGTAAATAGCTACTTCATGACCTTTAACTGCCTGCCGAATGGCCGATGCAATTCCGGCAATTCCGGCGCCAATAACAATTACTTTAGCCACTAAGCTTCTTTTTTAGAATTAATCACCAAACGTTCCACAATCCGGTTGTTTTCTACATGTTCTGAAACAAGTTCTTCTACATCACTCAACTGCACTTTGCCGTAAAAAACACCTTCGGGATAAACCACCAAAATGGGTCCACGTTCACAAAGATCAAAACAGCCGGTTCGCTGGGTTCTGATTTCGGCATTTAGCCCCTTATCTTTAATCGCTTTCTTAAAAGCAGCCACTAAAGCCAAGCCATTGGCTTCTCCACAGCAGATACGAGCATCGGCTGCCCGATGATTGGTGCAAATAAAAAGGTGTTTTTGATAGATCATAATAAGATTAGTGAATTTGCATTTTTAGTATGTTAAAATTGTATTTAACAAATGAAAGGCAACCCCAATAGTAAATTAACAAGGGACTTTGTTATTTACGTTTTGATGCGCCCAGAACTATAAAAGCATATCCTAAATATAAAGCTGAGACAATAGCTGTCAGAATGAAAATATCTAAATTCTCCATGTCATTTTTTTAAATTAAGGTAAATAAGCAGTCCTATCATTGTTGGTGGCCATAAACCAATAAATATAGCCCTCTCATAATCTTTCAATATTAGAAAGTGGTATTCAGAAATAAATATGGTAACAATGATTGCTGCTAAAATAAGGTATTCTAATACTGATGTCTTTTTCATATTTTAAATAATAGTTTTTCTAAATATATAACTTCTATGTCTTCTAGGTGTTAAATTGTATACATCTTGCAAATAATTGCTTAAAAATAGCAATTTTTGAAACTAACATGACGAACAAAACAATAGTAGTAAGTGGTGGTACCGGCCTTATTGGCCAGCGATTGTGTAAAGCTTTACTTAATAAAGGCTATAACGTGCGTATTTTGAGCAGAAAAGCCAACCAGCAGATAGATAAACGCATTCGTTCGTTTGCCTGGGATGTTTCTGGAAACGTAGTAGACGAACGTTGCTTTGAAGGGGCAGAAGCCATCATCCATTTAGCAGGTGAGGCAATAGTAGATAAAGCATGGACTCCGGCTAGAAAAAAAGCAATTATTGATAGTAGAACAGACTCTGTGCGCTTAATATACACCGCCTTAAAAAACAGCCATAACACTTCCGTTAAAACAATAATTTCTGCCGCAGCCATAGGTTTTTATAGCGATAGAGGAGATGAAATACTGATCGAAAGCAGCCCAGCAGGTGAAGGATTTTTAGCCGAATCGTGTATAGCCTGGGAGCAAGCTATTGACGAAGGAGAAGCATTGGGATTGCGCATCGTAAAATTTCGTACCGGCATAGTGCTCGATTTAGCTGGCGGCGCTTTACCTCCCATGGCCTTGCCGGTAAAATTTGGCTTCGGCGCAAACTTAGGCTCGGGTAAACAATGGATTTCTTGGATTCATTGGGAAGACGTGGTAAACATGTACGTATTTGCGGTAGAGCATACCAATTTGCAGGGGACCTACAACATGGCAGCACCCGAACCCATTACCAATAGCACATTTACGCAAGCTCTGGCTAAACAATTTAAAAGACCGCTTTGGTTGCCGGGAGTACCATCTATTTTACTAAAAGTAGTATTAGGCGAACGCAGTGCCGCCATTTTAGGAAGCACTCGAGTAGCTGTTTCTAAAATTCAAGATGCCGGATTTCAATTCAATTTCGCAACTATTTCATCAGCCTTAAAAAATTTGTATGCCTAAAGCAGCTGTTACTATTTTTTGGTTTCGTAGGGATTTACGTCTACGTGATAATCGTGGACTTTTTGAAGCGCTTAATGCCGGCTTACCGGTAGTGCCGCTCTTCATTTTCGATCGGAATATTCTCGATAAACTCAGCGACCGCAGCGATGCTCGAGTCGGCTTTATTCAACAAGAAATAAGTGCTCTTAATGAAGAATTAAAAGCCGCCGGCTCATCAATGCTGGTACAACATGCCACACCGGAACAGGCTTGGGAAGAACTCTTGAACGAATATGAGGTAAAAAACGTTTTTGCAAACCACGATTACGAACCCTACGCTCGTACTCGAGATGAACAATTGGCTACTCTATTTTCACAGAAAGGAATTGCTTTTCATACGTTCAAAGACCACGTCATTTTTGAGAAAGACGAAGTAGTAAAAGACGATGGAAAACCATATACCGTGTTTACCCCATACAGCCGTAAATGGTTACAACGATTGAGTGAAACGGGAATAAAAACTTATCCGAGTGAAACCCTCCTAGCCAGTTGCGAACAGTTAAAAAATAGGAAAATACCTAGCTTAGAATCCATTGGCTTTGAGCCAAGCAGCATACGCATTCCGGGAAAACAGTACACAAATGTATTGGCTAACTATGGTAAAAACAGAGATTTTCCAGCTTTGCCGGCCACTTCCAGAATAGGCCTTCATTTGCGTTTTGGCACCCTCAGCATTAGAGAACTGGTGCAAACTGCACAAACCGTAGCCGACAAAACCTGGCTAATGGAACTCATTTGGAGAGAGTTCTACTTCATGATTTTATGGCACTTCCCGCATAGCGCCACACAAGCGTTTAAGCCTGCATACGATCGTATTGAGTGGAGAAATAACGAAGCAGAATTTGCCGCATGGTGTGAAGGAAAAACAGGCTACCCCATTGTAGATGCCGGAATGCGGGAATTGAATACCACGGGTTTTATGCACAACCGTGTACGCATGATTGTAGCTAGTTTTTTAACCAAACACCTCTTAATAGATTGGCGTTGGGGCGAAGCTTATTTTGCGCAAAAATTGTTAGACTATGAACAAGCTAGTAATGTAGGTGGCTGGCAATGGGCTGCCGGTTGTGGAAACGATGCCGCTCCTTATTTCAGAGTATTTAACCCCACCTTACAAACGCAAAAATTTGATGCCCAACTCGTATATGTGAAAAAATGGGTGCCCGAATTTAGCGATCCGTTTACGTATAGCAAACCCATCGTAGATCACGCTTTTGCTCGTGATAGAGTATTGAAAGTTTACAAGAAAGCTTTAGAAAAATAGCGCTTAGTTGGCTACGTCGGTTACTTTAATATCGAAAAACATACAAGAGAAAGGAGCAATGCTACCACTACCCGACAAGCCATAGCCTAATGCTGATGGAAGGATAAGTTGCATGGCCCCGTCTTTTTTCAACAAAGGAAGTGCTAAACGCCAACCCTCCACCGTGCTACCCAAACTAAACGTAGCTGGTGAACCGGCTGTAGTTTTATCAAAAACCGTCCCATTGAGCGTTTTACCGGTGTATTCTACAGAAATAACACTTGATAGTGATATGGTTTCAGTACCAGATCCCGGATCGCTTAACTTGTAATAATAGCCTTGTGCTGCTTTGGTAAAGCCTGTTAAATTATTTGCTTGCATGTATTGCAGCATGGTAAAATCGTCGTAATCGGCCAATTTGGTAGCGGTAATTGCGGTAACCGTAAAATCTACCGAACTATTTCCGGGTACACTACCACTGCCTGCTTTGCCAAAGGCAAATCTCGAGGGTACAATTACACGAACAGTTCCACCCTGTTTTATCAAGGTATTTTTAATTACTTCACGTAAAGAATCTGGCTTAAAATAGCCGAAATAACCTCCGTAACGGTTGTTAAAGGTATCAATAGAGGCATAGGTGCCATCTAATGTTTTAATGGTATAAATCAATGGGATTTGGATAGAATAATCAATATTGGGGCCAATACCAACCTGGGTTACCTGATAAAATATACCCGTTTGGCCATATTGCTGAACCGATAGGTTATTACTTTGAATATAGTTGGCTACGGCTTGCGCATCTACTTCGGCAATAGTTGGATAGGTTTTGGTACAGCCACTTAAGCCGGCTAAAGCCAAGATACAAGCACAAAAGAAAGCGAAAAAGTTTCTAGTCATCGGATTTTCTGAGTCACAAATTTATCCTTTTAAACCGAAAAAACGACAGCTTAACATTATTTAACAAAAAAAGCCGCTCTGATTTGCATTAGAACGGCTCTCTTTTGCAATAACTTAGTAACAATATTTATTAGCCTCAATAAGCTGTTTGGCTACACGTTGGCGGGCATCTTTTATATTATAAGGTGCTAGCTTGGTAAAGCGGCGTAAGCCTACCAACATCATGTTTAATTCATCGCCTTCGGCAAAAGAGTTTAAGGCTTCTTTACCAGCCAAATAAACCGAATCTACAGCTTCTTGCAAATAAATACGCATCATATCTAATTGGCCTTGCACGGCTTCTTCGCCTCTAGCTTTCACCAATTTTTCTACCCTCAAAATCGTCGATTCGACTACATATACCGCACCAATAATATCGGCGATATTCATCAGAATTTCTTGCTCTTTGGCCAAACTCATCATCAGTTTTTGCACGGCAGAACCGGCAATCATGAGGCCTGCTTTTTTCAGATTTTTAAGCGTCTTTTTCTCGGCTGCAAATAAACTGTCATCTTCTTCACCAAATTCAGGGATAGACATCAGTTCGGAAGCAACCGCTTGCGCAGGCGTCATTAAATCCAATTCGCCTTTTAAGGCACGTTTCAAGAGCATGTCTACAATCAGCAAACGGTTAATTTCATTGGTTCCTTCGAAAATGCGGTTGATACGGCTATCGCGGTAGGCTCTATCCATAGGCGCTTCGGCAGAATAGCCCATGCCCCCATATACTTGCACACCTTCATCTACCACATAATCCAACATTTCCGATCCCCATACTTTTAAAATGGCGCACTCAACAGCAAATTCTTCGGTAGATTTTAGCTTGGCTTTACCAGTTTCCATGCCTCCAGCAACGAGTGCATCGTAGGCATCGTCAATATTTTGGCCGGCTCGGTAGCACGCACTTTCTATAGCAAAATTACGGGTGGCCATTTCTGCCAATTTATAACGTATAGCCCCAAATTTTGAAATTTGAAGTTTGAATTGCACCCGCTCATTGGCATAATTAATAGACTTATCAATTACCGCACGAGAAGAGCCGATAGCTGCTGCACCCAATTTAATACGGCCAATATTTAAAATATTTACAGCAATTTTAAATCCATTTTGGCGGTCGGAAAGAACGTTTTCTACCGGCACCGGGCAATCGTTAAAAAAAACCTGACGGGTTGAAGAACCCTTAATACCCATTTTATGTTCTTCGGGATTCATGGTTATACCTCCGAAAGTTTTCTCTACAATAAATGCGGTTAGATTTTCATCGTCTTCAATTTTGGCAAACACAATAAAAATATCGGCAAAACCACCATTGGTAATCCACATTTTTTGGCCGGTAATTAAATAATGGGTGCCCTCTTTATTTAATACCGCTTTGGTACGCCCCGAATTGGCATCAGAACCTGAATTGGGTTCGGTTAAGCAATAGGAGGCTTTCCACTCTCCACTAGCTAATTTGGGAATGTATTTTGTTTTTTGGGCTTCGTTGCCATAATACAAAATGGGCAAGGTACCAATACCAGTATGCGCCGAAATGGCTACGGCGAAGGAGTGTCCAGCACCTACAATATCGGCCACCAACATGGAGGTGTTGAAGTTTTTTCCAAAGCCGCCGTATTCTTCGGGAATAGAAACAGCCAATAGGCCCAATTCGCCTGCTTTATCGAGCAAACTTGGCATCAAGCCTTCCTCTAGCTTATCAATACGGTCTAAATTTGGGTTAACCTCTGCCTGCAAAAAATCTTCGCAGGTTTTTTTAATCATTAACTGTTCTTCGTCAAACTCTTCGGGAATGAAAATGTCTGCCGCTTCGGTGTCTTTGATGATGAATTCACCACCTTTTGTATGTGTTTTTTCCATGATGTATTGATTTATAGCAGTTCGAAAATGCCTGCTGCTCCTTGGCCAGTACCTACACACATAGTTACCATGCCATATTTTTTATTTCTTGCTTTTAATTCGTTAAGTACTTGTACGGTTAATTTGGCGCCTGTACAACCCAATGGGTGCCCCAGGGCAATGGCTCCGCCATTTACATTCACGATATCGGTATTTAAACCTAAGGTGTTTATAATGGCTAAAGATTGAGAAGCAAAAGCCTCATTCAATTCAATTAAATCCAATTGATCTTGTTTCATGCCCGCCTTTTTTAAAGCCAAAGGAATGGCTTCAATAGGACCAATACCCATAATTCGAGGAGGAACGCCGGCCACACCATAACTAACCAAACGGGCAATTGGCTGCACGCCTAATTGTTTTAGCATACTTTCTGATACTACCAATACAAAGGCAGCACCATCTGAAGTTTGCGACGAGTTACCAGCCGTAATGCTTCCATTGGCCGCAAATACTGGCTTCAATTTGGCTAATTTTTCAATGCTCGTATCCGATCTCGGACCTTCGTCGGTATCTACCACATAGTCTCGAGTTTTCTTTTTCAAATTGGCATCCACATAATTCTCGGTAATGCTAATGGGCAACACACCGGCTTTTAAACGTCCACTTTCTAAACCTTTAATTGCTTTTTGGTGAGAATTAAATGCAAATTCATCTTGCGCTTCTCTGCTCACTTTATAGTCGTTGGCAACGGCTTCGGCAGTTAGACCCATGCCCCAATACCATTCGGGATGCGCTTTGGCAACTTCGGGGTTGGGCACTAATTTCCAACCGCCAAAAGGCATACCCGACATCACTTCAACTCCACCGGCTACAATACAATTGGCCATACCCGAACGAATTTTCGCTACCGCAGTAGCAATGGTTTCTAAACCAGAAGCGCAATAGCGGTTCATGGTTACGCCGGGCACTTTATCGGTATTTAACCCCATTAATGAAACCATACGAGCAATATTTAAGCCTTGCTCGGCTTCAGGGGTGGCATTACCCACAATCACGTCGTCTATTTGTTCTTTATCTAAATTAGGCACCGAGGCTACTAAAGCTTTAACCACTTCGGCAGCCAATTCATCGGCCCTAGTAAAGCGGAAAACTCCTTTTGGGGCTTTGCCCACCGCGGTACGGTATCCTGCTATGATATATGCTTCTTGCATGATTCTCCTTATTTAATTTCTTAATGGTTTACCCTTGGTAATGATACTTTGAATACGTTCTAAGGTTTTCTTTTCTCCGCACAGCGATAAAAAAGCTTCCCGCTCTAAATCAAGCAAATACTGTTCGCTTACCATGCTTGGTGCCGACAAATTGCCACCACACATCACATAGCCTAATTTTTCGGATATTTTTTTATCGTGTTCCGAAATATAATTTCCGGCAAACATAGAGTTGGCACCTGCGTAAACAATGCCTAAACCCGATTTGCCCAATACTTTTATATCCGTACGACGCACCGGTTGTGTATATCCAGCATCGGCAAGCTCCAAGGCTTTAGCTTTTGCATCGGCTATTAAACGACTGCGGTTCATGGTGATACTGTATTTACCCACTTGTAAATAACCCAAATCAGCTGCCTCGGCACCCGAGGTAGAAACCTTGGCCATGGCGATCGTTAAAAAGCGATCCTTTAATACATTTTGATCAATTTGGCCATCTTTCAATTCATCGGAAACCCGTAGTGCAAATTCTTTGGTGCCTCCTCCTCCGGGAATTAAGCCTACACCAAATTCTACCAAGCCCATATAGGTTTCGGCATTTAGTTGTACGTGATCGGCATGGAGTGAAAATTCGCAACTACCACCTAAGGTTAAATTGTGAGGCGCCACTACCACCGGAATACTCGAGTAGCGCAAGCGCATGGAAGTATTTTGAAAAGCACGAATGGCCATATTAATCTCGTCCCACTCTTCTTCAATGGCCGCCATAAAAATCATACCGATATTGGCCCCAGCAGAAAAATTGGCCCCATCGTTTCCGATAACCAATCCGCGGAAATCTTTTTCGGCCAAATCAATGGCTTTGTTTATCCCTTGAATCACATCGCCACCAATGGTATTCATTTTAGTATGAAATTCTAGATTGATGATACCATCGCCCAAATCGGTGATGGTGGTACCGGTATTTTTCCAAATGGTTTTGCTAGCCCGAATGTTATCTAAAATAATAAAGGCATCGGTGCCCGGTATGGCTTTGTAGCTTTTGCTCGGAATATCGTAGTATTTTTTTAGGCCATCTTCTACTTTATAAAAAGAAGTATGCCCAGCAGCAAGCATTTCGTGTACCCAAGGGGCAGCTTCGTTGCCTAGCGTTTTCATTCCGGCAAGTGCTTCGCTGATGCCAATGGCATCCCACACTTCAAATGGACCCAGTTCCCAGCCAAAACCGGCACGCATAGCATCGTCTATGCGGTACAATTCATCCGAAATTTCGGGAATACGATCCGATACATATTCGAATAAGCCGAAAAAAGCAGTTCTGAAAAATTCGCCGGCTCGGTCTGTGCCTTTGGCATAGGCCTTCATGCGGTCGCGAAGGTTATCAATTAATTTTAAACCATCGAGTGTGGCCGATTTTACTTTTTCTTGCGGACGGTATTCGAGTGTTTTTAAATCGAGGGCTAAAATTTCGCTTTTGCCATTTTCGCCTTTTACTTTTTTATAAAATCCTTGCTTGGTTTTATCGCCCAACCAATTGTTTTCTTTCATTTTTAACACATAGCCTGGTAATTGAAAAAGGGAATGTGCTTTATCGTTGGGTACGTTTTGGTATAACCCATTGGCTACGTTAATCATAGTATCTAATCCCACTACATCGGTAGTGCGAAAAGTTGCCGATTTTGGACGACCCAATACCGGGCCGGTATATTTATCAACCTCTTCTACTGTTAAATCCATTTTCTCCACCAAATGCAATAAAGACATGATGGAGTAAACACCCACTCTGTTGGCAATAAAGGCCGGTGTATCTTTACACAAAACGGTAGTTTTACCCAAAAACTGATCGCCATAATGCATCAGAAAATCTACAATTTCTGGATCGGTATGGGGTGTTGGAATAATTTCTAGCAAGCGTAAATAACGGGGCGGATTAAAAAAGTGGGTTCCGCAGAAATGTTTTTGAAAATCTTCGGAACGCCCTTCGGCCATTAAATGTATAGGAATGCCCGAAGTGTTGGAGGTAATTAAGGTGCCAGGCTTACGGAATTGTTCTACCTGCTCGTATACCTTTTTCTTAATATCTAGGTTTTCTACTACCACTTCAATCGTCCAATCGCAGGTAGCAATGTCTTTCATGTCATCGGTAAAATTACCGGTGCTAATTCGGCTAAGGCTACGCTTGGTAAAAATGGGCGATGGGTTAGATTTTACTGCTGTTTCTAAAGCCGCATTTACAATTTTATTGCGTACCGCCGGATGCTCCAAGCTAAGGCCTTTGGCTTGTTCTTCGGGTGTAAGCTCTTTGGGAGCGATATCTAACAACAACACTTCTACGCCAATGTTAGCGAAATGACAGGCAATACGAGAACCCATAATTCCCGAGCCCAATACGGCCACTTTTTTTATACTTCTTTTCATAGTCCAGATGTAGGTTGATAGGCCAGCGTAAGCTGGTTTATTTTTTGCAAGGCCGCAATTAATTGCTGACGCTCTTTTTGTTCTAAATGGATGTTCAAATACTCGTTAAATTTACGCACTACTTCTTTGGCTTTTTGGCGCTGTTCTTTACCAAAATCGGTGAGGTAAATTTTTACCGAGCGCTTATCATCCAAAGATACCTTGCGGTAAATTAAACCCAAGCCCTCCATGTTATTCAACATACGCGATAAGCTGGTAGATTTTACGCCCAATAGTATGGCGATTTGAGAAACGGCCGTACCCTCGTCGTGAATATTAATAAGGGCATAGCCCAAGGCTTGTGTAATACCAAAACCCGAAGCAATTTGGTTATAGGTATTGGCTACATTTTGCCAAACAACCTTTAAAAAATAATCAACGGTATCTTCTGGTTTCATCTTATTACTATGCTTGCATAACAAATATAAGATTTCAAAATTGATATGCAAGCATAGTAATTGATTTTTTAAATTTTATTGTTGAGTATTTGATACCTTTGTTAATAAAGGCATACGTATGAAAGAAATTACTGTAAAAGAACTTAAGCGTAAATTAGATAAGGAAGAAGATTTTCAGCTGATAGATGTTCGGGAAGAGTTTGAATATGAAGTATCTAACCTAAACGGCGAAAATATCCCATTGGGTGGATTGCTGTTAGAAGTAGAGAAAATTGCCACCGATAAACCCGTAATTATACATTGCCGCAGTGGCGCACGCAGTGCGGCCGCAATTATGCAATTAGAGGCACAAGGATTTACCAAATTATACAATTTAAAAGGAGGCATTCTTGCGTGGGCTCAAGAAATTGACCCTAACATACCGGTATACTAATATGATTTTCAAAGTTTTACTCAACGTATTGTTAAATATTGGCATTATGGTACTCACGCTTAGCACCTATTGGGCGGCTAAGGGACAACATTATGGTATTACAGCGGCAGCACTTTTTTCACTGGCCTTGCTTATATTCTTAAAAGCCAGGTTATTAAAAAACGTAAAAAGCCTCTCAAAAAAAGATTAAATTTCACTTAAACAACAAATACTATGTTTTTACTCATTTTAGGCCTTGTTGCCTTAATCGTAGGTTTCCAATTGTCTCGTGCAGATAATCCCGTTCAAAAATTTAGCAATCCGCTACGCATTGCAGGTGTTTTACTGCTCCTTTTAGGTGCTTCTGTATCTATGTTTAAGGTTATTGATGCCGGCCAAGTAGGTGTGAAAACCTTATTTGGTAAGGTAGAAAACGATGTATTATACAGTGGATTAAACGTGGTCAATCCTTTGGTAGAGGTAACCAACTTTGATACCAAAACACAGAACTATACCATGTCGGGCATTCACGATGAAGGGACTAAAGCGGGCGACGATGCCATTCGGGTTTTGTCTTCTGATGGATTGGAAGTAACCATTGATCTTTCTGTTTTATTTAAAGTTAGAGCTACCGAAGCACCACGTATTTTAAAAGAGATTGGTAATGATTATTTGGATAAAATTGTTCGTCCAATTTCCCGTACCGCCATTCGCGATAATGCCGTTTATTACGAAGCAGTGGCTTTGTATTCTACCAAACGTCAAGAATTTCAGGATAAAATTTTTAAAACCATTAACGAAAGTTTCACCAAACGTGGCTTGGTGTTGGAGCAATTATTAGTCCGCAATATCACCCTCCCCGAATCGGTAAAGAAAAGTATTGAGTCTAAAATTAATGCCGAGCAGGATGCACAAAAGATGACCTTCGTTTTGCAAAAAGAACGCCAAGAGGCCGAACGTAAACGAGTGGAAGCGCAAGGTATTGCCGATTATCAGCGTATTTTATCTACTGGCTTAAGCGATAAACAATTACAGTACGAAGCAATTAAAGCACAAAAAGAAATTGCCTTATCGCCCAACACTAAAATCATTATTATGGGCAATAGCAAAGGAGCACCGGTAATTATTGGGAATAACTAATGCATGCAGGATAGTTTATACCACCCCTTTAAAACCCTGCAATTTGATGCAAAGCACTGTTTTTTAAGTGGACAGCCGCTGGTATCACCTGAAGAAGAAATAGGCGTGTTTGCGCCTTGGTTTTTGCAAGCCTTTGGCTTAGCAGATCGTCCGTTTAAATTACTTGATGAAAGCATGGTGACCTACAAAGACCTCAAGGTTCCGTGTAGCACCGAGGTGTATAAACAAGCTATAGAACCGCTAGAGGCCGATATACAGGCAGCATTTTTAGGAGGATATACACTGGTAAAAGAGGTACCGGATCTCCGTCTTTTCCAATGGATTTCGAAGTTACTATACGGCATTATTTACCACGAAATTAAACAAGGTATACGTCAACAAAAAACCCTTGGCGAACACTTTACGTTATCGCAAGCTATGGCGCATAAGTTCGGAAACTTGCACCTTATGCTACAATCGCTCGTTCAGCCTATTAGCTTCGAAGAGCCTAAACCTTGGAGCATTAAGGTGTTTAAGCTGGCACAAGAAGACAATTTTTTTAGTTACCGAGACGAACTAAATACCTTAAGCTTTAGCCTCAGAGCACATAATTTTGGAATTATTGCCTGCTTACAAGATAACGGGACCAATGTGCACTACCACAAGGAACTATTGGAAATTTGTAATGAGCAGACGCTAAGTCCTGCACAATTTGAAGAACTCTGTGCTCGTTTTTTCTATTCGGCTTATCTGTTTAATCGTTTACCCGAATACGCCGTTCTGCCTACTCCCGATACCATATTTATAGAGGCCATGCCGCTTCAAGGCATCAGCAGTAAGCCCATTTTTGATGCGTGGGACGTAAAAACCTATGGACAAGTGCTTGAGAATTTCTGGAAAGCTTGGGGTTTTACCCTATTCGAAATTATTAAAGACCCCGAAAATCCGATGAGTTTTTTAACGGATGAAACTGGCGCCTTTCAACAGCAGCCACTCCACTAATTACCTACCCAATAATTGGCCCAAAAAGTAGGGCACAATATCTGGGTGATACAGAACCGTAATACTCACGCCTGCCAAGGCCCCGTAAAAATGCGCATCGTGGTTTATATGATCACTTGAATTACGAGAGGCATACCAACAATAGCCCAAAAACAGAAATCCATACAATACCGCCGGAATGGGAATAGGCAAAGGGAAAATCATCATTTTGGTAAGCGGATAAAATAAAATATAGCTAAACACGATGGCACAAACCGCACCCGATGCGCCTAAGCTATTGTACCAAAAATCATTCTTATGCTTTATAATAGAACCAAGATCGCTCAATACTAAACTGAGTACATACAAGCCTGCAAATTGCCAATGGCCAAAGCTGCTTAAAGAAGCCAAGGTTTGCTCCAAGGGGAAAGCGAAAAAATAAAAGGAGAGCATATTTACGAGCAAATGCCCCCAATCTTTATGAATAAGTCCGCTGGTAAACACCGAGTACACCCGTTGCCCTCGGCTTACACTATACGGATGTAGCATAAACTTGCCGTAAACTTCGTGGTTAGAGAAGGCGTAAATACTCGTGATGACCGTAAACAATAAAACAATACTGGCTACTGGGGTTTGGCTTAAATATTCTTGCATGATACTTAATTTAAAATTCTTCCTACCGGATAGCGATTAACCGTTTTTTCTAAATAATCTGAATGACGGTATACCCAATCTAACTGTGCCGAGCCACTTTTGGCCAGGGCTTCGTTTTGTGCTTTTGCTTCTTCTAATTGTTTCCGTAATTCAGGATTTTTTTTCAGAATTTCTGCGCCAGTATCTTCAAACACGTAAGCCGAAAAATATTCCTTTTGCCCTAAAATACTATCAAAAAAGTTCCATGCAAAAAATGAATCTACACCTTGAGGTTCTAGGGTTTCTACAATATATCTGTTTGGTGGTTGATTCACCCAAACCACATAATCGCCGGCATAAAATTGCACCGCCTGTTCTTGTGCTTTCACTGTTACTTGGCTGTGTACGTAATGTCCTTCGTAAGGCTTAGCCCCTGTTTTATAATCTACAATGGTGTACATTTCTAGGCTATATACACTATCCTTCTTTAGGCGCTCTAGTTTTACCCCATTTAACTGCAACAAACTAATTACCTTTTGCCAAGCCTGCGGAATAATATAGGCGTGGGGTGCTTGCACGCTTAAGGTTGCTTCGTAATGGTTAAACCAAGGAATGGTTTTCTCGTAAGGTTTTGTTCTGTCGTAATACAATCTATTTTGACCGCTAATTTCGCTGGGTTTATAGCTAGCTTCAAAACCTTTAAAACGTAAGCTGTCTACCCGTTTTTCATCAAGTTTCCAGTTTAATGCAAATTGCTTTTGTTGAGCTGCTTGCGCCAAAGCGTGTGCCCTCACTTTGCCAATTTCGGTGGCATGTTCTTGCGTAAACTCCACCAGATGTTTCATTAATTGATAGCTAGCCTGCACCCGTTGGGCAAAAGGTTTGAGCATATGAGTTTCGGGCATGTAGCCCATGGTTTGATGCAATGCTGCATAGCCAGTACTAAATCTGGGAGGCTCTAAAAATGATTGTATGCCTAGGTCGGGTGTTTCGCCCACATGATCTACATAAGGAGTCATTTCAAATCCGCTAGCCTTCATGCGCTTAAACAGTTCGGGTGTAAGTTTTTGCGTCATAAAACGGGCCAAGATGGGGCTTAATTTATCCTGCTGAGTATCAATAAGCGTCATTACATATTGGTAATCGGCACCATTGCTGGTATGATTATCAAAAAATATATCGGGCTGCCAGGTGTTAAAAATTTCTTGAAATGATTTCGAATTTTTAGAATCGGTTTTAATAAAATCTCTGTTTAAATCTAAGTTTTGAGCATTTCCTCGAAAGCCATAAGACTCCGGACCATTTTGGTTTGCTCGGGAGGTAGATGAACGATTTAAACTTCCATCAATATTGTAAAGAGGAATTACACAAATCACCACATCGGCGGGCAGCGAATGGTTTTTCAATAAATCTCTCACCAGCATCATCGTGGCATCAATACCTTCGGGTTCACCGGGATGAATACCGTTGTTAATTAACAAAATGCGTTTGTTTTGCTTTCGCAAAGCCACTGGATCGAAAATTTTATTTTTTGAAAGCACTGCTAAATGAAGTGGCTTCCCGCTATCAGTTAAACCGCAGGTAAGTAGTTTAAGTTCTTCAAATTGCGCATCTAATACTTGGTAAAAGGCAATGGCTTGGGCATGCGTGGCGCTTACGTTTTTAGTACTACTTTGTTCAAAAGGCGTTATCTGAGCAAACCCAGATATATGGGTAATTAACAGGATTACACTACCGATAACTAGTTTTTTCATAATTTTTTTACTGATTTAATTTGCAAAGCACCATTCGAGGTTTTGCTTATTTTACCAATTTAAAACTTTGCTTTACCCCACCTGAACTGACTTTTAATATATAGGTTCCTTGTGGCCATTGCTGCGAATTAATAATTGCTACACCCGCCCTTTCTACTAAAACTGGGCGCTCTTTTTGAATTAGTTTGCCCTGCATAGTGTAGATGGATAATATGGTTTCTGACGACGAAAAATTACGCAAATACACCGAAAATTGATCGCCAATAGGATTCGGGAAAACTTTTACAAAGTTCTCTGGGTTGAGATTATCACTCACTTTTTGCGTGGTATTGTTTTTGGTTATGAGCCAATATTCTGGGTCTACCACTACGCTAGTGGGGATAAAACCTAAGTGTTTAATAAATACTTCGCCATTTATTTTATTATCGAGCACGAGGATTTTGCTTTGGCTTGCATTAGAAAATTTTAATGCTAGGGGTAATTCAAAAAAATCAACTGAGGGATGCGAAGTAGTTTGATTTAGTTTAATACGTACGTGGTCAATCCCTACTGGAGTCCATTGCACTTGATAACTAGGATAACCCTGTCCCTCATACCAATCTTTAAAAAATTTGGTTAAATCTACACCGCTAACCTGCTCTAAGTTTCGCTTTAAATCAGCCGTTCTTGCATAACCATATACTAATTTCGGATCTTTTTGATATTGCTGGATGGCCTTAAAAAACACTTCATCACTTAATTTCCAGCGCAACATATACAATAAATATGATCCTTTTTGATACGTTAATCGGTTACTGAATATACGGCCTACATCGGTGGTATCGCTTACCTTTACTGAACCATCTGGCAGTGATGTGATATAGTCGACCGCCGATTTACGATTCATAATCATGCTATCCCAATTAATTTGGCCGTATTTATTCTCGTTATAAAAACTTGCTAAATGTGTGGCAAAGCCTTCATTTAACCAAATATCTTCCCAGCTGCCACACGTAATTTTATCGCCAAACCATTGATGAGCCAATTCGTGGGCTACCAACCCTTCAGATAGGCTTATCATAAACGAATTGGTTTGGTGCTCCATTCCTCCACCCCAACCAAATTGGGTGTGCCCATACTTTTCGTTAATAAAAGGATAATCGCCAAATTTTTGATGATACAATGCCATAGCAAAAAGGGTATTTAAAGTCCCTTGTTGAAAAGCAGTTAAACTCTCTGGGTAAGCAAAAGTTTGGATGGGTAAGTACTTGTTACCCAATTGCACATTCACAGAAAAAACACTGTAATTAGTTACTGCCAAGCATACCAAATACGATGCAATGGGGTAGCGATGTTTCCAATACGTACGTGTTTTACCGCCTGGCAATACCGTTTCACTTTTTAAAAATCCGTTAGATGATGCTTTATAAATAGAAGGGTGGGTAACAAAAATATCAACCGAGTCAGCTTTATCCTCTAAGCCATTTTTACAAGGCCACCACTCACGACTGCCGTAGGGTTCACTTAAGGTCCACATGCCAGCAACACCATTATGAGTATTATTTTTAAAAGCACCAAAACCCGTATCGGGCCCTGGGCTTCCTTGATAGCTTATACTTAGCGAATCGAGTATGCCAACAGGGGCACTAGCAGGCAAACTAATGCTAAGCACATTATTGAGATGTTGTTTAGTTAACACATTGGTTCGTTGCCTAACCTCTGTTACTGACATGGTACTCATCAAATCTAAGTTGATGGTATTTATGGCTGTTTTAACTACATAATACACGGTAACTTTGCCCGAAATATAACGTACAGCTGGGTCTATATCCCATTCACACCGATAATACTTTACATCAAAAGCATCACTTGCTGTTGTAAATTGAGCCATTTGGCTACTTTGCAGCTGTAACCGCTGATGAACAGCAGCTTCTTGTTGGGAAATGGTTTTAAGCTCCTCGATGTTTTGAGCAAAGGCGCAAGAAGGAAATGAAATAATAAATAGATAACAAATTAATCTAAGATAGCGCATAAGCTTTAGCCAATAAAGAATCTTAAAAATAAGATTCTTTATTAAGAAATCAACTAAAAATAAGTTGAAAGCGGGTATATTTAAAAACGATTTATACGTATTTCATGCAAGCACTTAGCTCCTATTCTTTTACAGCACATACTCGATTTTTACGCTACGTAACCATCGATACGCAATCGGACCCCTACTCACCCACCTGCCCATCAACAGAAAAACAAAAAGATTTAGGGAAGGTATTGGTTGAAGAATTACTAGCCATGGGCATTATTGACGCTCATTTAGATGAGCATGGCTATGTATATGCTACGCTCCCGAGCAATACAACCAAACAAGTGCCGGTGCTTTGCTATTGTTCGCATATGGATACCTCTCCGGATTGTAGCGGGGCTGGCGTTAAACCCATTATCCATAAAAATTACCAAGGGCAAGATTTAGTGCTACCCGATGACCCCAAACAAGTGCTACGTTTAGCGGAACACCCAGATTTAAGCCAGCAGTTTGGCAACGATATTATTACCGCTAGCGGCAATACCCTTTTAGGTGCCGATAATAAAGCAGGGCTAGCAGAAATTATAGATTGTGTCCATTTTCTATTAAATAACCCGACGATTAAACACGGAACCATAAAGCTGCTATTTACCCCCGATGAAGAAATTGGCAGAGGAGTAAATAAAGCAGATCTTCAAAAATTAGGTGCCGAAGTGGCCTACACCGTAGATGGGGAAACTTTGGGATCTTTAGAAAACGAAACGTTCTCAGCCGATGGTGCCGTATTGCATATTTCGGGCGTTAGTTCACACCCCGGCTTTGCCAAAGGAAAAATGGAAAGTGCCCTTAAAATTACTGCTGAACTAATTGCTGCATTACCCAAAAATGAATGTAGCCCCGAAAGTACCGAAGGCAAACAAGGCTTCATTCATCCGGTAGCAATAAAAGGAAGTGTAGAAGAAGCCAGTATCGAGTTTATTTTACGTGATTTTACCGATGAAGGCTTGATAGCCCATGCCAATTATCTCCGTAAATTAGCTGAAGAAATCTTAAAAGCACACCCAAATGCCAGTTATAGCTTAAAAACAACAGAACAATACCGCAACATGAAGCAGGTATTGGACCAGTACCCGAAATTAACCGAACTTGGCTTAGAAGCCATCCGCAGAGCAGGAATTACTCCGAAATTACAAAGTATACGTGGGGGCACCGATGGTTCTCGGCTATCGTTTATGGGTTTACCCTGCCCCAATATTTTTGCCGGCGAACATGCTTTTCATAGCAAATTGGAATGGATATCTGTACAAGACATGAATAAAGCAGTAAAAACTTTGGTGCATTTAGCTGTATTGTGGGAAGAAAAAACTTAATTTTTAGCCTATAAAATATTTTCCCAATGTGTGTCGTTTTACATCAAGCATGTAATCAAACTGCCCATGAACATTTTATATACTGCACCCTCTGCCATATCGGGTATGGGTGTATTTTGTAAGCGACCATTAGCCTATGAAGAGTGTATTTTTAGCCTAAAAGGCGATCATGTTTTTCATGATTATACCCCAAAATTTGCAAAAGAAGGATCCAAATGGATTGGCATTGGACCCAACGAATGGATTATTCCGCCTAAGGGAAGCCCCGTGCTATTTGTAAACCATTCCTGCAAACCCAACGTATTTATTAATCAATATTTAGAGCTAGTTGCCGCAACGCCATTGGCAGCAAATACAGAATTGCTGTTAGATTACTCATCAACAGAATTAGACCCCTATTGGGAAATGACTTGTGCATGTAAAAATGAAAATTGCCGAAAATTGATTAAAAATTTCGAATCTTTGCCTATCCTATTAAAGGTAAAATATAGCTACTTTATACACCCAAGCTTTTGGAAAAAATCCATAGAAAAGCAATGGAAATAAGCGCCTGAAAACAAAAAATGCGTGGGCAAGTAGCCCGAGTGAAATAGGTACTGCGACTACCCACGAACAACAGACTACACCCACGCAATTGTGATGCATTAAAATCCATTTTTTGTTCGTTTATTAAAAAAAGTCGCAGTTTAAAATCACCAAAATAGTTGATGCAATATTTTGATGTCTACAAATAGCATTTCTATTCGTAGATATTGATATATAAAGGTATGTATAAAAAATCAGGTCTAAAGCGCAATTTTGGAAAATTTGCAGAAAACTACCGGCACCTTGATTAACTAAATTTGATGAGTAAAACTATCCAATTTTACTAGGTACGGCTACTAAATTACTAGTGGCTTTGGCTAAAATTTTATCAGAGTGGTGGATGAGTTCTGCTTGCACATACACTACCGTTCTTCCATTCCGAATGACGGTGGCCTTGGCTACTACTTCATCGCTTACCTTGGCGGCATTAATAAAATCAACTACCAGGTTGAGCGATACAAAAGCTTGTTCTTTATTTAGACTGGCAACCGCTGTACCTATTACATCGTCCAACATTCCGGAAATTACACCACCATGCAACATCCCAAAAGGATTGGTCATATCAGGACGAACGGCAAAACGAACAGCTACTACACCAAGATCAGCTTGTTCCAAAACACCATCTAACCAATGTGCAAAAGGCGAAGGGCTATTCTTGGTAGATTTACCAATGTGTGCCTGCAACCAAGCCAAGCGGTTGTTTTCCATAACTAGCTCAGACTTTCTTAGTCCAATTATCTTTTAGGGTAACCGTTCTGTTAAACACTAAATTTTCAGCAGTAGTGTCTATATCTAAGGTAAAGTAGCCTTTACGAATAAATTGATATCCTCGTCCTAATTCGGCTGTAGCCAAGTCGGATTCTATATAGGCTTTAGGAAGCATCTGCAAACTAGTTGGGTTTATATATTCCTTAAAATCGTCATCTTCGTTCGATGGATCTTCTGCTTGAAACAAGCGATCGTATAAGCGCACCTCGGCAGTTTTAGCATGCGCTACGCTTACCCAATGAATGGTACCTTTTACATGCAAGCCACTGGTATCGTTACCCGATTTAGATTCGGGAATGTATTCGCAATGCACTTCGGTCACCTTGCCCGAATCATCCGTTTTAAAGCCGGTGCAGGTTACAATGTAGGCACTTTTTAAGCGTACGCTCAAGCCTGGTGCCAAACGGAAATATTTCTTCTCGGCTTCCTCTTTAAAGTCTTCCCGCTCAATCCACAATTCTTTACTAAACGGAATGCTTCTTTCTCCATCTCCACCTTCTACTTCAGGGTTATTTTCTCCGTAAAGGAGTTCTGCTTGGCCTTCAGGATAATTGGTAATTACCAATTTAATGGGATCGAGCACCGCCATCCGTCGCCACGCCGTTTTGTTTAAATCTTCGCGAATGCAAAACTCCAACAAACTCATTTCTATTAGATTTTCACGCTTGGCCACGCCAATTTTATCGCAAAAATTACGGATACTAACAGGGGTGTATCCACGACGGCGTAAACCACTAATGGTAAGCATCCGAGGGTCATCCCAACCGTTTACGAACTTCTCGTTTACCAACTGCAGCAACTTGCGTTTGCTCATTACGGCATAATCGATATTCAATCGGGCGAATTCATATTGCTTGGCAGGAAAAATTTCTAATTTTTCAATAAACCAATCGTATAAGGCACGGTGCGGAATAAACTCCAAAGTACAAATAGAATGGGTAATTTCTTCGATAGCATCGCTTTGCCCGTGGGCAAAATCATACATCGGGTAAATGCACCAGGCATCTCCAGTACGGTGATGGGTAGCATGTTTAATACGGTACATCAATGGATCGCGAAGGTGCATATTGGGTGAAGACAAATCTATTTTAGCACGTAATACTTTAGCACCATCGGGATATTTTCCGGCTTTCATTTCTTCAAATAATTGAAGATTTTCTTCGATACTACGGCTGCGATATACCGAAGGGCTGCCGGGAACAGTGGGAGTTCCCTTACCGGCTGCAATTTCTTCAGCTGTGCTATCATCTACATAAGCCAAGTCTTTGTTAATAAGCGTTACGGCAAATGCATACAGCTGCTCAAAATAATCGGAAGTATATAATTCTTGAGCCCAATCAAAACCTAACCACTTTACATCTTTTTTAATGCTCTCTACATATTCAGTTTCTTCTGTAGCGGGATTGGTATCATCGAAACGCAAATTGGTTTTGCCACCATATTGCTGAGCCAAGCCAAAATTTAAACAAATAGACTTGGCGTGACCAATGTGTAAATAGCCATTCGGTTCTGGTGGGAAACGAGTAAGTACCCGACCGCCGTGTGTGCCGTTTTTTAAATCTGCTTCAATAATTTCTTCCAAGAAATGTAAAGACCGCTCTTCACTCATAATTTATCTTTTGTTTTAATTTAGATAGGGGAACAAAAATAATAAAATTACCCCGCATTGCACCATGTATCTAGTTGCTAGTGCATTGATATTTTCTTGCTATTTTTACACTTTAAAACAAAAAACCTTGAAAAGACCAATACGTGTATTAGTTGCCAAAGTAGGCTTAGATGGCCACGACAGAGGAGCCCGCATTATTGCCACATCGTTACGTGATGCAGGCATGGAAGTAATTTATACCGGTTTGCGCCAAACACCTGAAATGGTGGTAAATACCGCTTTACAGGAAGACGTTGACGCCATTGGCGTTTCCATTTTATCTGGAGCACACCTCACCGTTTTTCCAAAAATTATAGCATTAATGGAGGCCAAAGGGCTAACAGATGTACTACTCACCGGTGGAGGAATTATACCAAGTGCCGATACGGAAAAACTACAGGATATGGGCGTAGGTAAATTGTTTGCTCCAGGCACAAACACGCAAGAAATTGCACTTTATATTACAAATTGGGTGGCTGAAAATCGCTCGTTTTAATTTCAACTTATGAATTACGAAAATATCTTATTATCGCTAAATAGCCACATTTTACGCATTACTATTAATCGCGAAAGCAAATTAAATGCGCTAAATAAATTAACCTTGGCAGAGTTGCATACTGCACTAAGCAATGCTTTTACCAACCCCGAAGTTGGCGGTATTATACTTACCGGATCCGGGCCAAAAGCTTTTGTAGCTGGAGCAGATATTAGTGAATTTGCCAACTTGAATACCGATGAAGGACGCATTTTTGCTCAAGAAGGGCATCATAAAGTATTTGATCGTATACAAGCCAGCGAAAAACCAATAATTGCTGCCATTAACGGCTTTGCCTTAGGTGGTGGCTTGGAATTGGCTATGGCCTGCCATATGCGTATTGCATCAGAAAATGCCCGTTTAGGCTTACCCGAAGTAACGTTAGGTTTAATTCCGGGCTATGGTGGTACACAACGCCTTACCCAATTGGTAGGCAGAGGCCGAGCCTTAGAAATGATTTTAACTGCCGATATGATAACAGCTGCCAAAGCACTGGAAATTGGCTTGGTGAACGAGGTAGTAGCGCCAGAAAACCTATTGGCCGCTGCCGAAGATAAAATGAGCAAGATTTTAAGTAGGGCCCCTATTGCAGTGGGTGCAGCCATTAATGCCGTAAATGCCGCTTTAACCGATGGTATAAACGGCTTTGAGGAAGAAATTAACCAATTTGCTCGTTGTTTTGATACCGCCGATTTTAAAGAAGGTGTTTCGGCCTTTTTAGAAAAAAGACCCGCTCAATTCAAAGGTCGCTAAGCCTTTTTTTAACTAGTAGGATAAAATCTGTATATTTAACTCAACACAAGGGCTTGTATAGAAGAAATTCTAAGCCAGTTTGAGACAGATTTTATGAAGCAAATCTTAGTTATTGATGATGAGGTTGCGATTGGGCAACTTCTTTTTAATTTTTTAAGCAGAAATGGATTTGAAGTTGAAACAGCTACTTCGGGACTAGGCGCTTTTGAAAAATTAAGCACTAAGGCATTTGATTTGGTGCTTTGTGATTTCCGATTAAAAGACACCGATGGCCGTGAAATTCTTAAAGAAATTAAAGCCAATTATCCGAGTACTGGCGTAATTATTATTACAGCCTATTCTGATATTCGTTTGGCTGTAGAGCTTATTAAACTAGGGGCTTACGATTATATTAGCAAGCCGCTTTACCCCAACGAGATACTAAATACCATTAATAAAGCCTTAGAAACTAGAGAGGCTATTCATATACCCGTTTCCACTTTGCCTCCGGTAGAAAAAGTTACGCCTAAAAAGGGTAAAGCAACAAGTACCAATCTTGGCTATGTGGTAGGCGAAAGTGAGCTTTCCGTAGAACTATTACGCCAAATAAATTTGGTAGCACCTACCAATTTTAGTGTACTTATTTACGGAGAAAGTGGTACCGGAAAAGAAGCCGTTGCCAAAAGCATTCACGTAAAAAGTAGTAGAAAAGATAAACCTTTTATTGCCCTTGATTGCGGATCGCTGACCAAAGAGTTGGCTGGAAGTGAGTTTTTTGGCCACGAAAAGGGATCGTTTACCGGAGCGTTAGCCACCAAAATAGGACATTTTGAACAAGCAAATGGCGGAACCTTGTTTTTAGATGAAATTGGCAACCTATCTTACGAAAGCCAAATGGCTTTGTTGCGTACTGTGCAAGAACGCAAAGTTAAACGTATTGGCAGTACCAAAGAAATAGACCTCGATGTACGCATTATTGTAGCCACCAACGAAAATTTACCTCAGGCAATAAAAGAGGGCCGGTTTAGAGAAGACTTATACTACCGTTTTAACGAGTTTATGATTCAATTGCCTGCTTTAAGAGATCGTGGTGATGATTTAATCCTCTTTGCCGATTTTTTTTTAGTGCAAGCCAACCAAGAGTTAGGAAAAAATATTCAGAGCTTCCCGAAAAACATATTGAACTGCTTTAAAGCATATCCTTGGCCAGGAAATATTCGCGAATTAAAAAACGTAATTAGGCGTTTGGTACTTTTAAGCGATGGCGATACGATTCTGACCAGTGCATTGCCCTTAGAAATTGCTGCCCAATCGAAAGATGTTTCTACGCCTATTAGTATCCCTAGCGCAAGCCCCGATTTAAAAAATAGAGCGCAAGAAGCAGAATACGAAACCATTATGCAAGTGTTAAAACAAGTAAGTTTTAACAAGAGTAAAGCGGCCGAAATACTCAATATAGACCGAAAAACCTTGTATAATAAAATGAAAAGCTTCAGTATTAAATAGAAGTTGAGATACTAAACAGCGCTAAATTTCGTATGGTATTCAAACTAGTATTGAATATCTATGAACTTTTCGAAAACTGTATGCACCTTACTACTACTTTTAGGTGCAAGCTCTACCTCTACATGGGCCCAAAAATCCGATAGTACTCAAAAGAAACAAGACGATTTTACCCTATTTAAGGGCCATAAACCGTACCGAACTTGGTCGGTAGGTGGAAATTTGGGCGGCATGGCACCTGTTGCCTTTACCCGTGGTAATACCGATTTTTCTAACTGGGATGTAAACCTTGGCTACGATGTATTTGTACGAAAACAAGTAGCACACTCCTTTGGCCTAGAAGTTAATTTGGGTGGCGGAAAAGTTTCGGGAACCAATGCCAAGCAACCCAATGGTGTAGCCAATGGTCTTATTAATTTTGAAACTAGTTTTTGGACGGCTAGTTTGCAAGGGGTAGTAAATGTGGCCACGGTAGACTTTTTTAGAAGAGAAAATTGGATTAACTTTTTACTAAAAGCAGGTTGGGGCGCTACTGCGTTTTCGTATAAACAACTCGACGGGTTTGGTGTGGAAAAAAATTATAAAGGAACATACGGCGCAAAGGGCAACAAAACGTATCTGTATCAACAGCTTATTCCGGTGGGTGTAGGCACCAAGTTTAAAATATCTAACCGCTTAAATTTTAATTTGGGGTATACCATTAATTTTGTGGGTAACGATAATTTTGATGGGACTGTGGTTAGTAAAACTTCTACCGACCGCTTTTCATATGCTTATAGTGGTGTAGAATTTTCGCTTGGCAAACCAGCTAAAAAACCAAATTTAGATTGGGTAAATCCGGCTGCCCTCATGTACGACGATTTGTACAACCGCCTTGATACAACCGAACTGGCAGCACTAAAAAAAAGAGTGAGCAAAACAGAAAAAGAAATTGAGTACTTAAAGTGCGATTCTGATGGGGATGGCGTGCCTGATATTTTCGATAAATGTCCCAGTACACCAGCAGCTACACAGGTAAGTGGCAGCGGTTGCCCACTAGATGTAGACCAAGATGGCACACCTGATTATCTAGACAAATGTCCAATGCAAAAAGGACCAAAAGAAACGAATGGATGCCCTGTAATTGAAAAAGTAGGTGCATCTATAAAAGCACCTATTCAACTTACTGCTGAGGAACAGAAAATTTTACAAGATGTGTTTGAAAACTTAGAGTTTAATACCGGCAAATGGACCATAAAGGCCGCCTCTTTTGAATCGCTAAACAAATTGGCTACCCTACTCATAACCAAACGGAGTTATAGTTTAAAAATTAGTGGCCATACCGATGATGTAGGCTCCGAAAAAAGTAATCAAATACTTTCGGCCAATAGAGCCAATGCGGTAAAAACATACCTGGTTAAAAAAGGGGTACTTAAAAATAGAATTGAAGCAAGAGGTTATGGAGAGTCACAGCCCATTGCAGAAAACACTACCGAAGAAGGCAGACAACGCAATCGGCGTGTAGAATTTAACGTATTTTAAAAAGGGTGTAAACACCACAAAAATCCTGTCTTTTACAAGGCAGGATTTTTTTATAAAAAGCAACGTACCTTTAAAAAATGGAATCCATGCATTTTTACTCCCCAAAGCAACGCAATACAATTATTTTAATTATCCTGCTTATTCTAGGATCGTTTTTAGTGTATTCTTTACGTATAATCAGTGGTACCTTACTAACTACCTTGGTAATTTATACCATTTTTAGGCCCATAAACATCGTGTTAACTGAACGATGGCGCTGGAATAGCGTGCTTAGTGCACTCTTAATTATGCTTAGTTCATTAGTCATTATTGTGCTACCCTTTTTAACGCTCAGCATGATGGTGGTTTCCAAAATAACTGCATTTCAACAACAACCAGGTAACATTGCAGGCATCATTCAGAAACTTGAAACCTATGTTGGCGATACGTTTAATATGCCACATATTTTAGAAAAAATTATACCCAAAATTAACGAATATGCCGCCAGTTTATTCCCAGCGGTTTTAAGTGGTGCGGCCAATATTTTTATAGGTCTGCTGGTGATGTATTTTTTACTCTATTTCATGTTTACCCGGTACACCGCCTTTGAAACTGAACTACTCAGGTATGCACCCTTTGATAAAGAAGATGCCCTAAAATTTGGCAAAGAATTACGAAATACCACCTATTCAAATGTGTTGGGTCAGGGTCTTATTGCCGTTGTTCAAGGAAGTTTAGTGAGTATTGGTTTCTTAATTTTTGATATACCCGATGCCTTTTTTTGGGGGGTAATTTCTACCTTTTTATCGTTCTTGCCCATTATTGGTGCGCCCTTTGTATTTATCCCAGCAGCATGTATTCAATTAGCCTATGGGCACAGCACCGCTGGCTGGGGCTTACTCATTTGGGGCTTGGTACTCATCACCAATATCGATAATGTTATACGCTTTGCCTTGGCAAAAAAAATCGCTCATACACATCCCATCATTACTGTAATTGGTGTCATTATCGGAATACCTACCTTTGGTATTCTGGGCTTAGTATTTGGCCCCTTATTGCTCTCCTATTTCATCATAACGCTTCGTATTTATCAGAATAATAACATACCGAAGCAATAATAGCTGATGATAGTTCGTGTAATGTATAAGAAAAAACACAATCATGAACAATGTATCTAAAATTGGAGTGACCCTTCTTGCTGGAGTAGCAATTGGTGCAGTAATTGGAATAATACTTGCACCCGAGAAAGGGGTAGAAACCCGTAGTACACTCAAAAAGTTGCTAAAAGATTGGGGTGGGAAGTTAAGAGACTTTTCGGAAGAAGAAGCAAATGACCTGAGTCAACTCAAAGCAGAAATGAATAAAAAAGCGTAAGTTGACTTTTTAACCTCAAGTAAAAATCAATTTGATGGAAAACGGCACTAAAGAAGACTTTTTTGAAAAAATAAAAGCCTATATACAGGTACGCACCCGATTATCTATACTCATTGCTACCGAGAAATTGGCGCATGTTTATGCTGGCATGGTAAGTAAGCTGCTTGTACTACTTTGCTTAGCACTAGCCTTCTTATTTGGTAGTTTGGCTTTGGCTTTTTATTTAGGCGATGTGTTAAAAAGTGTAGAGGGCGGATTTTTAGCTGTAATGGGGATTTATTTAATTTTAGCTGTCTTGCTAGTTGCGCTAAAAAAACCACTTATAGAACGCCCCTTAATAGATAAAACCATTAATCAGGTACTGGGCGACAGCGGAGAGGAGAATAACCATGCTGCATAAGCCTATCAGAAATTTAGCCGAGCTTAGAGCCGAAAAGGAAAAATTGCGCTGGGAAATTGCTTTACGTGAAGCAGATTTTGAGGAGCAACTAAGCCATATTCAAGCTATAGTAGCAACCCCTATACGCTGGGTTCATTTTATAAAAAATCTTTTCAACCACGATGACTCGGGCAAATCGGATTTGCTTAGCTCTTTGGCACAATTAGGTTTACCCATTCTACTTAACTCTGTTATTTTCAAAAAATCGAGCATGGTACTAAAAGGCTTGGTGGCCATTGTAAGCCAGCAATTGGCCCGAGGATTTACAGCAAAAAACGTAGTATCGTGGATGGAGACCTTAATGGATTGGGTAAAAAAAGTCGAAAAATCGTTAGTTAAAAAAGTGGAAGATGTAATAGAGAAAAAGGATACTCAATAATCCTAGATTTTGCCGTTTTCCAAATCGGCATACATAACTTCTACTTCTTTCAAATGATTAGCCAAAATGACTTTTCGTTTTAGGGAAAGTTTAGGAGTAAGCTCTCCACCATCTATGCTCCATTCTTTAGGCAAGAGTGTAAACTTTTTAATTTGCTCCCAATGCCCAAAATCAACGTTTAATGCGGCTACCTCCCTTTGATACTTTTCTAGCACCTCGGTTAATTTTATAACCTCTTCTTTAGAGGTGTATGGGATGCCCTTAATTGCACACCACGATTGTAAGGTGGCAAAGTTTGGAACAATTAATGCAGATGGGAACTTGCGATTTTCTCCCACCACCATGACTTGTTCAATCAGATTTGACTCTTTAAATTTATTTTCGATAAGCTGTGGCGCAATGTACTTTCCACCGGCCGTTTTAAATATTTCTTTCTTTCTATCGGTTATGCGCAAAAAGCCATCCGGAGTCATTTCGCCAATATCGCCGGTATGAAACCAACCTTCGGCGTCCATTACCTCGGCCGTTAAATCGGGTCGTTTATAATAGCCTTTCATAATATTAGGGCCCTTGCATAAAATCTCCCCATCTTCGGCAATTTTAACTTCCACATCGGAAATAAGTTTACCTACTGTGCCAAATTGTGCTTGGAATTCCCCCAAGCCATTTACCGAAATTACCGGCGAAGTTTCGGTAAGACCATAGCCCTCCAATACCGGAATGTTGGCAGCCCAAAATACTCTTGCTAAACGGGGCTGCAAGGCAGCACCTCCAGACATGAGGGTTTTTACTTCCCCGCCCAAAGCAGCACGCCATTTGGGAAACACCAATACATTGGCAATGGCTAATTGGAAATGATACCACCACCCGTTTTGGCCATACAATTCGTATCTCAAGCCTAAATCTAAAGACCAATAAAAAAGTTTGCGTTTGATTCCTTTAAGCTCCGATCCCTTTTCTACAATTTTATCGTATATTTTTTCGAGCATACGAGGTACCGTGGTAAAGCCGTTTGGTTTTACTTCTTGTATATCGGCCATCACGGTTTCTAAACTTTCGGCATAATAAATGCTCACACCCATATACATATTCATATACGATACCATGCGCTCAAAAATGTGCGAAAGTGGCAAGAAACTCAATGCTCTTTTTAAATTAGGCGGATAAATACCCGCCGTAGCCACTAGGTTAGAAACCAAGTTGCTATGGGTAAGCATAACGCCTTTCGGTGTACCAGTGGTACCCGAAGTATAAATAAGTGTAGCTAAATCTTCGGGCTGCACACTAGCTCTTAATGGCTGTAAATCTATTGCTGAGCTACTTTTACCGAACAGTTCTTGCCAAAATGGAGCTCCATCGTGTTCGTTAAAAGAATAAATCTCTAGGGCTAAGTTTTCTTCTTTTTTAACTTTAGTTAGTTTAACTACCAATTCTTTGCTGCCTGCAAATACAAACTTTACCTCAGCATCTTTTAAAATGAAGCGAATGTCTTGCTCAGAAAGTGTGGGGTACATGGGTACCAACACAGCCCCAATTTGTACAATAGCTAAATCGCACATATTCCACTCTGGTCTATTTGAAGACATAATAGCCACCCGATCGTTACGTTGAATACCAGAAGCCAATAAACCTCGGCTGGTTTCATCAACAAGATGTAAAAATTGAGATTTAGAATAGGTAATCCACTGCCCATGCTGTTTTCCAGCAATAAATACTTCTCCCATGAATTGTTTTTCTATTCGGGGGAGTAGATCGTGAACTCGGGTAAAGGCAGGCATGATTGGTTAATTGGCGTTACAACCACCAATATAGTAAAAATTAGCCAAAGAATAAAATTTAAGCCGATTTTTGATCACTAGGCCGGAATATTTAGGATATTTGCCATTATAAATTAATATTTCATAAAAAATGAAAAAAAATAAAATCTTACTCAGTGTAACCTTGCTAATGGCTGTATGTACAAGCAGCGCTTTTGCACAATACAAACATGCTATAGGCGGTCGATTTGGAACTGCTAATGGCATTAGTTATAAAACTTTTGTAAACACCAATAATGCGCTTGAGTTTATCGTCAATTTTCAATCAAATACAAACTACTCTTATTTTAGAGTTACCGGCTTAATGGAAAAACATGCCCCCATAAATGATGTAGATGGATTACGTTGGTACTATGGGTTTGGTGCTACCCTAGGCTATAGAACCTATAAACCTACCGATGAAAACAAAGTACTCTTAGCTGCCGATGGTATTTTAGGCTTGGACTTTAAATTTCCCGATGCCCCCATAAATATTGCCATGGATTGGAAACCTGCTATTGAGCTTGCGCCCAACACTCGGTTAAATGGCGAAGGCATAGGCTTATCGCTACGTTTTACGTTTTAACAAAAAAGCCTCTCAAAAATGGAGAGGCTTTTTTGTTTATAGGGCTAGCCATTTTGCTCGAAGCAACAACTGCTCTTTACTAGGTTTATCTACCGAAACAAAACGATAACGCACTGCCGGATTTCGATCTAAAGTAAGATCAAAAGTCATTTGCAACCCATCGCGAATAATGCCAATTTTTAGTTTGTCGCCTATTGTTTTGGCAGCAATAGCTTTATCTAGCTCTGCCATAGTACCGCTCACTTTTTCATCGTTAATGCTTAACAGCTCATCGTTTACGTTTAGGCCATCTCTCCAGGCCGGGCTATTTCTAGCAACCGATGTGATTAAAAATTTACCAGTTCGGCTACTAGCACTAAAGCCTAAATACGGTTCAGTTTTGCTTGTGTTATCGTCTGCCAATTGGTAACCAACAGCTTTTAAAAAGGCATTATAATCTGGTTTTTTAGTGCCGTATACATAATCGTTATAAAATGCCTCCATTGATTTTTCAGCAATTTTACCTGCCATATCTTTAAACTCTGTATCGGTATAGCCACGTGCTAATTTGTAGTAAAATTGGTAGTACATGGTATTCATCACATCATCCAATTTTTTCTGCCCGGCGGTAGCTTGCAAGATTTCTAAATCCATAAGCATGGCAATAATGCTGCCTTTGTCATAATAGGATATGCTGCTGTTACGTGAATTCTCGTTCGGGCGGTATTGTTTTATCCAAGCATCAAAACTTGCTTCATGAGCCGATTGTTCTGAGCTTCCCGGCTGATTAGCCACCAAACTTAGGCCTGACGCCAATATCCCTAAGTATTCTTCTGGAGAATAAAAACCGGCTCTACGCACAAATAAATTATCATAATAGGCTGTAAAGCCCTCAGCAATCCACAAATTACTGGTATAATTTTCGGCATCGTAATTAAACGGGCCGAGTGCAACAGGGCGTAAACGTTTTACATTCCACAAGTGAAAATACTCGTGAGCAACCAAACTTAAGAAGCTCTTATACCCATTCTCGGTAGCGTATTGACCTCTTGGGTGACCCAATACTGTAGAGTTTAGATGCTCTAAACCGCCACCACCAGATGCGTAATTATGAACAATAAATACATAATATTTATTCGGATTTTCGCCAAAAACTGCGGTTGCTTGTTCCACAATTTTAGCCATATCTACTTTTAATTTAGCAGCATCGTAATTACCGCCACCATACATAGCCACCTCATGGCGAACACCGGCAGCTGTAAATTCAAATACATCTTGGTTTCCCACTTCAATTGGCGAATCAAATAAGATATCGAAGTTTGGAGCGGTATAGGTAAAAGCACCGGCTTTTACAGGGCTTAAGCCTGTAGATACTTTAGACCATGTAGCAAAAGGTTTAATGGTAACTGTAGATGGTTTAGCCAATTGCCCTGCCGGATACATAAAAATACCTGTTGGTGATAAAAATGCATGCGATGCATCTACAAAACTGGTACGTACTGATATTTCGAAAGCATATACTCTGTAAGAAATGCGAATATCCGATTTTTTAGGATTTTGGATGCGCCAAGTACTCTTATTCACTTTTTGGGATGCAAGTTCTTGCCCCTTCTCATCTATGGCCTTAAACCCTTCTACATTCTTTCCAAATTCTCTCACCAAATAAGACCCAGGTGCCCAAACGGGCATCTTCACATCAAGTTGTGACTGATGATTGCCCTTTACCAGCATACTTACTTCTACATAATGGGCCTGAGGCTCTACAAAAGAAACTTCAAATGAAATATGGCTTTGCGCCATTGCCTGCGTACTTAAAAGGGCCATAAATAGGAACGACAAAAATGATTTTAGATTCTTCATTGGTTCTAAAAGAATAGGTTTAAAACAAAAGTAGTTTTAAATTTCAAAGTAAGAAATTTTGATAAACTTGCAGCTGTAATTTACTTGATACATTTTGGGTACATGTGCCTCGAATATCTTACTTTTGCCCCTAAATCACAGATATTTTAAATGAAAACTAAACGCACTCTATATATTTTATTAGCCCTTTGTTTAGGCGCCGCCATCCTGTATCGTATTACTAAAAATGCACAACAAGGGGCAGGAGGAAAAGGTGGTTCAGGTGGACCAAAAGAGGGTAAAAATGCGGGTGCTATGCCTCCTACAAAAGTAAATGGCTTAATTATAAGTAGCCAAGCTTTTGATAGTAACATTACCTTAAGCGGGGCTGTAGAGGCCGATGAAGAAGTACAAATTAGACCCGAAATAGCTGGCTTAGTTAAAGGTATTTACTTTACAGAAGGTACTAGTGTACGCAAAGGACAATTACTCGTAAAAATAAACGATACTGAACTACAAGCGCAACTTAAACAAGCGCTAAGTAAACAAAAACTAGCCTCCGAAACCGAATCGAGAGCAAAACAATTGCTAAAAAAAGAAGCCATTAGCCAAGAAGAATACGATGTGGCTTTTGCCGAATTAACCAATCTAAAGGCACAAACAGAGCTCATTAGAGCGCAATTATCTAAAACCGCCATCACTGCCCCTTTTAGTGGGCGCATTGGTTTGCGTTCTATTTCTACCGGTGAATACGTAAGCCCTAGCACTAGCATTGCCAAACTCGTAAATAGCCAAACGGTCAAAATTAGTTTCTCGGTGCCAGAAAAATATGCCGGAAAAATTAAAAATCAAACAGAAATTCAGTTTACCGTAGACGGAAACAACAAGCCCTTTAGCGCTAAAATTTACGCTATGGATCCGGGTATAGAAACCAATACCAGAACCTTGCAACTAAAAGCCAAAACTACCAATATAGCCAACCAGTTGGTTCCGGGCTCTTTTGCTAAAATTACCTTGCCATTGGCGGGTATCCCCGATGCTATTTTAATTCCTACACAAGCTATTATACCTGTTTTAAAGGGGAAAAAAGTATTTATTAGCAGTAATGGCATGGCCAAAGAAGTACTAATTGAAACCGGGCCACGTACCGATAAATATATTTTAGTGCTCTCTGGCTTATCCGTTGGCGATACCCTATTAACTTCGGGAATGATGTCGCTAAAAAACGAGGGCCCGGTAAAAGTAATAGTGAAAAACTAAGTACATGAGTTTATCTAGCACCAGTATTAAACGTCCGGTTCTGGCCATTGTCATGAACCTGAGCTTAGTCCTTTTTGGACTGATTGGCTTTCATTTTTTGGGCGTCCGCGAATTTCCATCAATTGATCCACCGGTAGTATCGGTACGTACCGGCTACCCTGGCGCCAATGCCGATGTGATTGAATCGCAAATTACCGAGCCTCTCGAAAAAGCCATAAACAGTATAGATGGGGTTCGTAATATTTCCTCATCAAGTAATCAAGGATCGAGTAATATTACCGTAGAGTTTAACCTCACTAAAGATTTAGAGGAAGCCACCAATGATGTTCGCGATAAAGTATCGCAAGCGGCTCGTTCCTTACCGAAAGATATAGACGGATTGCCGGTTGTAGCCAAAGCAGATGCCAACTCAGAGTCTATTTTATCGATGACCCTAGAAAGCGATACCCGCAACCAATTGGAATTGAGCGACTATGCTGAAAACGTTTTGGCGCAACGCTTACAAACCATACCGGGAGTAAGTAACGTACAAATTTGGGGGCAGAAACGCATGGCCATGCGCATTTGGATAGACCCATCGCGAATGGCGGCCTGCCGCTTAACCGCATTAGACATTAAAACGGCTCTCGACAAAGAAAACATCGAACTGCCTTCAGGAAAAATCACCGGAGAGTCAACCGAATTGTCTGTAAAAACCATGGGAAACTTATCTTCCGAGGATGATTTTAATAACTTAATTATAAAAAACGATGGGATAAACATCATCCGATTGAAAGATATTGGTTCGGCAGTAATGGCCCCAGAAAATGAGGAAACCATGTTACGTCAATCTGGTAAAACCATGATTGGTATGGCCATTGTTCCACAACCGGGTGCCAATTATTTAGACATTTCTGATGAGTTTTATAAACGCTATGCGCAAATTAAAAAAGATTTACCTAAAGATTTTAAACTCGATATAGCGCTCGATCAGACCATCTTCATCAAAAAATCAGTTTCCGAAGTAGCCGAAACACTCCTACTTTCTTTGGTATTGGTTATTCTAATTATATACCTATTCTTCCGCGATTGGAGCATCGCCTTCCGCCCATTGATAGATATTCCGGTATCTTTAATTGCTACCTTCTTTGTTATGTACTTGTTCGGGTTTTCCATCAATGTACTCACCTTGCTAGCAATTGTATTGGCTACCGGCTTGGTGGTTGATGATGGTATTGTGGTAACCGAAAACATTTTCAAAAAAATTGAAGAGGGCTATTCGCCTATTGAAGCCGCCATTAAAGGCTCTAATGAAATTTTCTTTGCGGTAATCTCCATTTCTATTACCCTTGCCGCGGTGTTTTTACCGGTTATTTTTTTAGAAGGATTTGTAGGCCGATTGTTCCGAGAATTTGGCGTAGTCATTGGGGCAGCTGTACTTATATCTGCTTTTGTATCGCTTACCTTAACGCCTATGCTCAATGCCTTTTTAATGAAAGGGCATCAGAAAAAAACTAAATTTTATGAGCGTACCGAACCTTATTTTGTAGCCCTTACCAACGGTTACACGCAATCCCTCGAACGCTTTTTGCAAAAACCAAAAAGAGCCTTTGCCATTCTAGCAGGCTGTATTGCTTTAATTGCGTTGTTTTGGGTTATTTTACAAAAAGAAACAGCCCCATACGACGATCGAAGTGCCATTAATATGCAACTTTCTGCACCCGAAGGAGCTTCTTTCGAATACACCGATAATTTTGTGTTAAAGGTTGCACAAATGGTAGAAGATTCTATTCCGGATAAACGCATAAACCTAACTGTAACCGCACCCGGATTTAGTGGTAGTGGCGCAGCAAATACTGGTTTTGTACGTATTCGTTTAACCGAGCCCGACCAACGTAAAGCTACACAAAGTGAACTTACTGATAAGCTCACTAAAATTACCAAAGGCTTTTCCGAAGGGAAAATATTTGTAGTACAGCAACCCACCATCTCGGTAAACCGCAGAGGAGGTTTGCCTATAAGCTACATTATACAAGCACCTAATTTTGAAAAATTAAGAGAAAAATTACCCCTCTTTATGGAGGAAGTGAGTAAAGACCCTACGTTCACCGTATCGGATGCAAATCTCAAATTTAACAAACCCGAAATAAACCTATCCATTGATAGAGAACGGGCAAAAAATTTAGGCGTTTCGGTACTCGATATTGCACAAACCTTACAATTTGCTTTAAGCGGACAGCGTTTCGCCTATTTTATACAAAATGGCAAACAATACCAAGTTATTGGGCAATACGATCGGATGAACCGTAACGACCCCACAGATTTAACCTCCATTTTTGTGCGGAACAACCGGGGCGACCTCATTCAATTAGATAATTTAATTCAGGTAGAAGAACAAAGTACCCCGCCACAACTGTACCATAATAACCGCTTTGTTTCAGCTACCGTTTCTGCCGGCCTAGCACCTGGTAAAAGTATTGGCGATGGCATTGATGCAATGGATAATATAAGTAAAAAAGTGTTGGACGATAGTTTTTCTACCGATTTAGGCGGCGAATCTCGAGATTTTAAAGAAAGCTCTTCGAACACTATGTTCGCCTTCGCTTTGGCTTTATTACTCATTTATTTGCTACTTTCTGCTCAATTCGAAAGTTTTATAGACCCCATAATTATCATTTTAACCGTTCCGATGGCTGTAGCAGGAGCATTTTTCTCTCTATGGCTTTTCGGGCAAACCTGGAACATTTTTAGCCAAATTGGAACCATTATGCTTATTGGCTTAGTAACCAAAAACGGTATTTTAATTGTAGAGTTTGCCAACCAGTTAAAAGAAAAAGGAGAACCCGTGGCATCAGCCATACGCAAAGCCGCCGAGGCTAGGCTTCGCCCTATTCTAATGACCAGCTTAGCCATTGCCCTAGGTGCACTTCCTATTGCTTTAGCCATTGGGGCCGCCGCAAAAAGTAGAATGGGCATGGGTATTGTTATCATCGGAGGAACCCTATTCTCCTTGGTGCTTACACTCTATGTTATTCCGGCCATTTACAGCTTGTGGTCAAAACCACTAAAATCACCTATTCCATTTAAAAACAATGAAAAATAGTCTCCGTGTTTTAGTTTTACTATTACTGAGTACTGCTTGCTATGCTCAAGAAAAACTCAGCCTGCAACAGGCTATTGAGCTCACCTTACAAAACAACTACGACATTCAACTTCGTAGCAATCAGGTGAGCATTGCCAAAAACAATGTGAGTCTGGCCAATGCTGGAATAATGCCATTAATTACTGGCAATTTTACCAACAATCATTCGGTACAAAATAGTGAACAAACACTAGCAAACGGCACCCAGCAACAACAAGACAATGCCAAAAATGCAAACACCAATTATGGAATTAACCTTAATTGGAGAATTTTTGATGGTTTTGCCATGTTTGCCAATTACACTCGTTTACAAAAATTACAAGCTAGTGGTGAACTGAATTTTAGACTCACGGTAGAGAATACATTGTCCGATGTTATGAATACCTATTTCGATTTGGTTCGCCAAAACCAACAAATTCATTCATTTCTATCGGCAGTAGAGGTTTCTCAAATACGGCTAAAAAATTCACAAGCCCGTTATAGTATTGGCAAAGCATCAAAATTAGAGGTGCTAGCAGCTAAAGTTGATTTGAATACCGACACCACAAACCTATTGCGTCAGCAAGATGCTTTTCAGCAAGCTAAAACCCAACTCAATTTACTAATGGGAAGATCTTTAGAAACCGATTTCACGGTAAGTGATGCCATTGCACTACAAGGCACTTTTACCTATGCTGAATTACTACAGGCGGTGCAAACAAAAAATCCGGAAATACGTTTAGCCGATATACAACAACAAGTTGCCAAACTAAGCCTTACTCAAGTACGAGCTAGCCGCTACCCGGGCATAAGCGTAAACACAGGCTACACCTTCTCAAACTCAAGTTCGGCACTAGGTTTTGCCCGTGAAGCAACGGGAAGAGGATTTACCTATGGTATTACTGCCAGCATGCTCTTATTTAATGGCTTTTTACAAAGTAGAAACGAGAAAAATGCCAATATTGGAGTTAGTAGTGCGCAAATTCAGTTCAAACAAACCCAACAACGCATTCAAGCACAATTGCAACAAGCCTATCAAACCTATACCACCAACCTTTTATTGGTGCGTTTAGAAACTCAAAACCAAGAAACGGCCAAACAAAACATGGATATTTCTTTGGAAAAATTTCGATTAGGGAGTTTAAGTGCCGTAGAATTTAGAGAAGCGCAGTTAAATTATTTAAATGCTTCGGCCCGTACCAGCGATGCGCAATTTCAAGCCAAACAGGCAGAAATAGCTCTCAAACAATTAAGCGGAGAACTATCAGTTAATTAACTTGATGATTTAAAATCATTCTTATTTATTTCTTTTTAACAAGTATTTTGTAATTTAACGTTTCATTACGCTGCTAAATTTACAAGATATGATTACCCTTTTCTACAAGCTAAACCCTTCTCATCACATTGGGAAAAAGTTGCATCTAGTACTATTAATCTTGCTCTTGCCTGGTTATGTACTTTTCGCACAAGAAATTTCTACCAACGCCAAAGAGCTAAACAAATTTGCTCGAATTCAAAAAAATTCGGCTGAAAAAGATCGGAAAAAAGCTTTTAAGGCGGCCGAAAAAAACAATTGGATCACCTTCAAGGTATTTGAAAACGGGAAAGTAATGTCTTTGCAAAGTTTAGATGCTGCGGGTCATCCCCTTTATTTAGTAACCGATAATAATTCTTATGCAGCGGCCACTACCAGAGCAAATAAACTTTATACAAACGGTGGATTAGGTCTAAGTTTGAGCGGATCAAGCAATTTTTTAAAAGATAAAATTGGCGAATGGGATGGCGGTTCGGTATACGTATCGCATCAAGAATTTGCCACCGATCGTATTCTAAATAAACAACCTACAACTGCAGTAAGTACGCACAGTACGCACGTTGCCGGCACCATCATGGCTGCTGGTATTAACCCAAATGCTAAAGGCATGGCCTTCGGATTGCAACGTTTAGTTTCATACGATTTTAACGGCGATTCTCCTGAGATGGCCGCAGAGGCAAGCCTTGGCATGCTTATTTCTAATCACTCTTACGGGTATATTGCTGGATGGTATTACAATTCAGCGCCAAGTGGTGGTGGGGCAGCACGTTGGGAGTGGATGGGTAATAATGGAGAGTATGAAGATTATAAATTTGGATTATACGACAATAGTGCAAAGAGTTATGATGAAATATGTTATAATGCACCTTTCTACCTGCCAGTAAAATCAGCCGGAAATAACCGTGGAGAAACCGGGCCGGCAGTTGGGCAAACTTACTTTAGACAAGTAGGTGGTACCTGGACAGAGTTTACACGTACAAATGGAGATATCTATAGCAACGACTCGTACGATTGCCTATCCCTTACATCAAACGCAAAAAACATTTTAACCGTTGGTGCTATTAGCGGTATACCCAATGGCCCCTTTACATCAAGTACTATTCAAATATCATCCTTTAGTAGCTTTGGCCCTACCGACGATGGGCGTATAAAACCCGATGTGGTTGGAATGGGTGTATCGCTTACATCCACTATTCCCACTAGTCCTACGGCGTACGGATCATTAAGTGGAACATCGATGTCAGCACCAAATGTTACAGGTACTTTGGTGTTGCTACAAGAAGCCTATGTACAAAAAAATGCAGGAACAGTCATGCGGTCTGCCACTTTGAAAGGCTTAGTTATTCATACGGCAGATGATGCAGGAAATACCGGCCCGGACTATATTTATGGTTGGGGCTTAGTAAATGCAGAAAAAGCGGCAAAGGTGATCCTAGGTGATGGGGTAGGCTCCACAAACATTCACAGGATTATCCAAGATGAATTAAACCAAGGTGCCTCTAAAACAATACCCTTAATCAGTTCCGGTGCAGGACCATTGGTTGCCACTATTTGCTGGACGGATCCTGCTGGAATAGCCGGCAATACCACGGACGATCGTACCCCAAAATTGGTAAACGACTTAGATCTTCGCATTAGCGACGGAACCCTAACATACAGCCCCTATAAACTTGACCCTGACCAACCAGCCAATGTGGCCACTACTGGAGATAATATTAGAGATAATGTCGAAAAAATAATTATTACCAATGCTATACCTGGCAAAACCTATACCCTTACCATTAACCATAAAGGAACTACTTTAAGTAGTGGTAAACAGGCCTATTCCTTGATTTTATCGGGTGTGGGCGGAACTACTTACTGTGCTTCGGCACCAACTGGTGCGCCCAATTCTAAAATTGTAGGCTTTAGCCTAGCCAATGTAACCTACACTGCAGCTGCTGGCTGTAATAGTACAGGAGGGTATACAAATTTAACGAACCAAACCATACAAGTAGAAGCAGGAGCTACCTACCCACTTAGTAGTGTAACTTTAGGAACCTGTGGCACAGAACAAGATAAAATATCAAAAGTATATATCGATTTTAATAACGATGGCGTATTTGATGAAGTGAATGAGTTGGTTGGAACCCAAATACCGAACCCCGGCAGTACGGGAAATCTCACATTCACGGGCCCTATCGTAATACCAGCAACGGTAACCATAGGAAATACCAGCCGTGCACGAATTGTGCTATCCGAAACAACCGACGCCACGACCATAACTTCTTGCGGAACGTATACCAATGGTGAAACTTTAGATATGAATATCAAGTTTAATGCACCTAGTAAAGATGTAGGTGTAAACACCCTGATAGATCCTGCAAGCGGTACCTGCTCAAAAACAGGCCAAACAGTTACTGCAAATGTTAAAAATTTTGGTACCAGCGCAGTAAGTGGCATCGGCCTAACTGCACGCATATACGACGGAACTACGTTGCTTACTACCCTAACAGGAAGCTATTCGGGTAGTATTGACCCAGGGATGGATGTAAACATTACGACAACTGGGGCTGGATTTAACTTAATAGGCGGCACTACGTATACTATAGAAACAGAAACCACACTAACAGGCGATTTAAACCCACTTAATAATTTACTTAGCAGTACCGTTACCACGAGTACACCACCAGATGCAAGTAATTTACTGGTAACAAAATGCGATAATGCAAATTCATATACCCTTTCAGGCACTAGTGGAGGTACCATATTTTGGTATAAAAATGCAACCGATGCGTTGCCTGTTGCCTTTAATTTACCAGGTCAAAGTGCTACTTATACCGAAGCAGGAAGTACTATTTCTACATTTCATGCTGGTGTAAACAATTTTAGTGGCAAAGTAGGCCCAGCAACTAATACTGTATTTGGGGTTGGTAGCAATGCATATTTGAGCGGGAACAACCCATCTGTATTAATGAAAGCCAATGCACCTGTAGTACTAGAAAGTGCTAGATTATATATTGGTGCCGGCGGAAAAATTACGTTTATTGCCAGCAAAACTAGCACTGGGGCAGAAGTATCGAGAGTAACACTCGATGTAACGCCTAATGGTGCCACGGGGCAAGTATACCCATTAAATTTACTACTGCCCGAAGCTGGTGATTATACCGTTTCTATTGAATATGAAAATGGGGCTTCTATTTTCCGAAATAATAGTGGAGTGAGTGGCTATCCATTTAAATTAGGCGATGTGTTTAGTATCACTGGCAATACAGCTACCGATCCAACTGGAGTAAATGCCAATTACTACCAAGCCTTTTATTATTATTTCTACGATTTAGCCGTACGTTCTGCAGGCTGTAGCAATACACAACGCACCGCTGTAACTACAAGTAGTTTGGCAGCTCCTACCATTACAAAAAATGGAACTATTTTAACTTCAAATGCCGCATCAGGTAATCAATGGTTCTTAAACGGTGTTAGCATTCCAGGTGCAAACGCTACAACGTATAATGCCACTCAAATAGGTACCTATACCGTACAAAAAACTGTGGGAACCTGTACAGTAACCTCAGCACCGGTAATTGTGGGGGTAACGTTCCCGCTTGCCTATAATAATTTCAATACCATTGTGGTTGATGAAACTTGTAGAACCAGCAATAATGGATCGATTACCATTACGGCTGTACAAGCATTGAGCTATACCGCAGCAGTAACCAGTAACGGGCAAACCACCAACTACCCATTTGTAACTAGCTTAACCATACCCAACTTAGTTGCGGGCACTTATGCCATTTGTATTACTGCCGACGGAAACACCAGCTACAAAATTTGTTATAGCATAGTAGTGGGTGAACCCAAAGATTTGGCGGTGCTCTCACAAGTTAACCCTGTAACCAATTCGGTTACCTTAAACCTAGCTCGAGCAAGTACCTATCAAATTCAGTTAAACGGCCAAAGCTACCAAACCAATAGCAGTAGTATTACGTTGCCTTTGCAATTAGGTACCAACCAAATTTTGGTAACAACCGATAAACCTTGCCAAGGTACTTTTGATGAAGCTATACTCGTAAACGATAAAGCAACCATTTATCCGAATCCTTTTGGTGATATGTTGTTTATCAAATTGGGCGGAAATCAAACGAGCACCGTAGCCGTAAACATCAGCAATAGTTCGGGAATTAAGGTGTTTCAGCAGACCTATCAGAATGCCACCGGAACTCTACAAATTAACGTTAGTAATTTAGACAGCGGATTCTACCTATTAACGGTAGGAGATCAAACTTATAAAATCTTTAAAAAATGAGAACTTTTTTAGCAACTTGTATTCTTTGTTTTACTCTTTTTTCTTGCGGGAAAAAAGGAGGTAGCGCTCCAGCAGGAGCAGCACCCACTAAAACTAGCTTAGCCGCACCTGCCCAAAATGAGGCTTGTTTAAACGGCACAGTAGTATCGGCCACAGAGAGTAAAATTTTATTCTCTTGGATTGCTGCCAGCAATGCGGAGAGCTACGATTTAATTATTAAAAATCTCTTAACTCAAGCTAGTACTACGCAAAATACTACGAGTACTACTCTAGAAGTAACTTTATTGCAAAACACCCCCTACTCGTGGCAAATTATAGCTAAAACCAGCAAAACAAGTACCACTACACCGAGTGATATTTGGAAGTTTTTTAATTCTGGCTCTGGTGTGACTAGTCATGCACCGTTTCCAGCCGAAATGGTTACCCCTACTCAAGGGCAAGCCGTTACAGCTACTGCTGGGAAAATTACTTTGGATTGGAATGGAAGCGATGTAAATAACGACATCAGTACCTACGATGTGTACTTGGGAACTACCAATTCGCCAAGTGTGTTGCAAAGCAACCTTACAGCTAGCGTAATCAATAACGTATCTGTAACTAGCGCAACCACGTATTATTGGAAAGTAGTCACAAAAGATCTAAAGGGCAATACGTCCGATTCTGGTGTGTATAGTTTTACAGTAAACTAAATAAATAAAAAAAGCCTCCCAATTGGGAGGCTTTTTTTATTCCATATACTGTTTACTTAAGGTATCGTATACGCTTAAATAAGCATTTGATTTTCCATCTTTAGTAAAGAAGGATTCCCAAGTACTCAGTGGCTCCCAAATGCAGGTACCCTTACCTTTTCCATTAGGGAGTTCAAAGGCAATTTTGTTTACCTCATTTTTTAACTGAGAATACTCTACCACCATCACATCTTTATTATACCGTTTAACCAAGGTGGTCAAATTGTTTTCCAAATCGGCTAAAGTTCCGTGCCATTTTGGGTAATACGATTCGCCAATTACATCAAAATGTACCCCACGGGCCAACATATTATCAATAAAAAAGGTCGATTCATCGTGCTGGCCGCCAAGCGCCACATGCAGCATCATCACCACAGTGGGGTCAACCGCTTTTACGGCTGCAGTTCCAGCTTTAACCAATTGGGCTAAGTAATCAATATTGCTTACACTGCCTTCGGGCCATACTATTCCGTGGTTAATTTCATTTCCAATTTGTACCATATCGGGGGTGGTGCCTTGGTCTTTCAATTCTTGTATCACTTTTTTCGTATACTCATATAGCGCTTGCTTTAATTCTTCAGGATTTAAATTCTCCCAGGCAGCAGGTTTAAATTGTTTACCAGGATCGGCCCAATAATCGCTGTAATGAAAATCTAAAAGCAATTTCATTCCGGCCGCTTTAACACGTTTGGCCATGGCCTTGGTATGGGCCAAATCACAAAAACCAATTCCGGGAGAGTAACCCTCTGCATTGGCGGGATCGTTAAAAATGCGCAAACGAACATAATTCAATCCATGTTCCTTCATGATCAAGATGGGGTCTTTTTCTACGCCCTTATCCGAAAATTTAATGCCCTTGGCTTCTAGCTCTGGTAAAAAAGAGATGTCGGCTCCCAACATTTGGGTGGCTTGTCGTGGTTTAGCAGCTTCACCAGAAAGCTCGTATTTTTTATCCGAAGTAATTGTGGCTACACTGCTTGTAGATACCGTTATAATATCGGTAGACCCTTTCCAAAGACCCTCAGCACTGGCTTCAAACTGAATGCTGCCTACAGTTTTGCCGGCTTGCACCAGTACTTGGCATTTGCCATTAAACAAGCTACGTTGCCAAGCGCCATCGGCACATTTATCGGCTTCATGACTACTCGGATCTCCATTGCCCACACCAATAATTTTGGCATCGCCCTTTAAAGAAAATTTGATCAATTGATTCGCTGTTGGTACTTCTCTACCTTCTTTGTCTACCGCGGTAATATTCATTACGGCAACATCTTGTCCATCGGCAATTAGGGTAGTTTTATATGGCGTAAGTACTACTTCCACGGCTGGGCCGGTTGTTTCTACTTTACTAGTTAAACGCTTTCCTTTTTTGTAGGCAATGGCCTCTAAGGTACCCGGTTCGTACACCACCGACCATTGCAAATGCTCGTTACGAGGCATTGTTTTTTTTCCTAAACTTTTTCCGTTTAAAAATAATTCTACATCATCGGCGTTGGAGTTTACCCATACATCAATCGGTTGGCCAACTTTATCGGGCCAATTCCAATGGGGCGAAATGTGCAAAACATCTTTATCGGTCCACCAACTTTGGTAGTAGTAGTAAATATTTTTGGGGAAGCCACACATATCCATTACCCCAAAATGTGAATTGATGTTTGGCCATTTAAAGGGTGTAGGTTCGCCTCTATAATCAAAGCCAGTCCATATAAAGCCGCCTGCCCAATATGCGTTCTCAGCGGCTAATTTCCACCAGGTTTCGGCACGGCTGGCCCACCAAGGTGCCGTAATATCTTGGTCGGGTACGTAAGCTTTTAGCGAATCTAAGGCATACTGACCTCGGGTAGTAACCGTACTGCCCATTTCGGTACCAATAATTGGTTGGTTGGGATGATCTTTATGGTAATCAGCTACCGCAAATTGACGGTAATTAAAACCACGAACCGGAATAACTTCATTTACTCCGGTAAACACATTGCCCATATCGGCTGCATAGGTACTGGTACGTGAAGGGTCCAACTCCTGCTGTTTGGCCAATAAGGTTTGCGCAATGCGTTTGCCCACGCTGTTGGCTTGTATCCACCCTTCTTCGTTGCCAATAGACCATAAAAATACAGAGGGGTGGTTGCGATCACGTTTAATAAGGCGTTCAAACTGATCGAGGTATTCGGGACTGCTGTTCAGCAAACGTTGTTCGTCTAAAACCAACATCCCCAAGCTGTCGCAGGCATCTAACAATTCGGGTGTAGGTGCGTTATGACTTGTTCTATAGGCATTTGCACCCATATCTTTCAGTAATTGAATGCGATAATATTGAAGATAATCGGGCACCGCACTTCCTACTCCTGCATGATCTTGGTGATTGTTTACACCTTGAATTTTTACATGTTTCCCATTTAAAAAGAAACCTTCCTTACCATCAAAACGTAGTGTACGAATTCCTATGCGTTGTTTCAGCGAATCTACAACCAGCTTCCCTTGTTTAATTACCGTAACAACCCGGTATAAATACGGATCGTCTAAAGACCACAATCGGGGGTTATCAAGGGTGAATTGTTGTTTAACGCTTGTGCTTCCATTTCGTGAAAGTCGAATGGCTTGGGGCTCGGTTTGGGCTAAAACCTTGCCGCTTCGGTTAGTAAGGTATGAATAAAGTGTAGCCGAAGCATCGCTTAGCTGTCCATTTTTAATGGTGGCGTCTACAAACACCCTGGCTTGCTTTTCTTTCACTTCCGCATGCACAAATACACCGTCTTGTGCCAAATGTAGGTTGTTAGATTTTTTTAACCATACGTGGCGGTAAATGCCGGCACCTTCGTAAAACCAGCCTTCGTATTGCGTGGCATCAACCCGTACGGTTATGATATTGTCTTTCCCAAAATTTACATAATCGGTTACATCATAGGTTTGGCCTACATAACCACTTTGGTTGGTTCCGAGATAAAAACCATTTAGCCAAATACTGGCATTTCTAAAAATTCCATCAAACTGCAAACTGATGCGACTGCCCGAATCGGCTTGGGCAATAGATATATGCTTGCGGTACCAGCCAATGCTCGTTTCGGGATACAGGCCTCCTACCGGCTTGTAGCCATGCGATTGCACATCGAAATTAGGCGAATTGCTAAATGGCAATTCTACAGCCCAATCGTGGGGTAAGTTGAGCGTTCGCCAAGCGGTATCATCAAAATTGGCTGCCAAAGCGGTCTGATCTGTTTTGCCCGATTTGGAGAAAATAGCTGCAGTGCCATAATTGAAATCTTTTGCTGGATCAGCAGCATAGCCGAAATGGAATTTCCAACCCTCATCAATATTGGTTTTTGTTTGGGCCGTTGCGGTTAAACAAGTGAAAAGAAGAAGGGTAAAAATGGGTAGTTTTTTAAACTGAAGAATCATTGCTTCGAATAATTAGTGGTAATTAAGAAAGCAAGGTAAAAAAATAGGGTGAGAAATATAAAAGGTTTTAAATTGAACGGTACTCCTTTAGAAGGACCTTAAATAAGATTTGCCTAAATTTCCTTCAACAGGAATAATCAAATTAACTCCATTTTTTTCATCGGGGAATATCCAATAATTGGTGTTTTTATCCGTAGTATTCAAATTTCCAAACCATCCTAAATGATAAAATCTTAAAACAAATTTGCCATTTAAAAATTTATAATAATAAGAATTACCATCTTTTAAATAACCTAAACCGCAGGCAGGAAATATCTCCTTAACACCATCACCATCTATATCTGCAAAAGTGTGGTAAATCAAACCGGTAATATTTCTAAGCCCTCCATTAAATTGTTCATAAGTCAACTTAGTATTAATAGAAGGGTCCATGAAATCAGCTGTTACGTCTACACCTTGGTCATTCACAATCAATAAATATGGGATGTTTGGAGTGGTGGTGGTTTCGAATATTTGGCTGGGAATGATGTACTCTTTTTTCCCATCATTGTCCAAATCTATTGCATACATCTCTTCCCTTTCCCCATTAGTCCCATCAGTGTGCCCCGAACGTGTATGAGGAACGGTATATTTAATTTTAGGAACCAAATTATTTCCTTCTACTTTCATGATGAAAAAATCGTCGGTGAAATTATCAGATGAAATAAAATATACGTCATGCTTATTATTATCAACGTACTTTGGGGTGACTACGCGTAAATTATAAATTTGACCATTAAATGTGTTAATTAAATTTAGGACATTTTTGGTGAACCCATTTCCATTATACTCATAAAAATAGTTCAGACTCTGCTGGTAAATCTCGATTAATCCATCTCTATCCGCATCAGCAAAAACGGATGTGCAAACAGGTGGATTATCTTCAATGGGTATTGTATATTTAGTGAATCCTTTATTTGCATTGTTCATAAAAACATAACTATCCATTCCCCCATTCCCATTATTATTATAATAGGATGGCTTGGGCTTAGAGGTTCCCTCCCACATTCCCGTCATTTGATAAATATCTAAATATCCATCATTATTAATATCGGCAACATTTACGCCATTATAACCGCCTAAATAGTCATATACTAAGTTGGTATCCAACTGAAAATATGTTTTGTGATTCAAAAAAACACCCACTACTCTTCTGTCGGTGCTGTTTTGTTGAAAGAGATATTCCTCCGTACCCTTACCAGCAAACATGATTACCATGTCTTTATATCCATCCTTATTGAAATCACCATATCCGTACCATCTATGAGTCACTAACTGATAATTGGTATATTTTTTATTAAACCATGTGGTATCCATATTTACACCAGTTTTGATAGTAGGAGAAATGGGAGGTGTGATTGGCATAGGGGAAATAGACGTGCTTTCACTTTTCTTGCACCCCCAAAGTACAACGAGAAAAATAAATTGAAAAATTCTTTTCTTATACATAAAAATGTGATTCTACATAAACCTGAGAATTGAATAAACTCAAATATAGTGAAATCAAAAAACCCTCACCGAATTTGGTGAGGGTTTTTCTAATTTCTATATTAGTATTAAGTTTTTATCTTATATAAATTCCTTTTACCACTAATTCCAAATAACCTTATTCGTGTAAATCAATTTTTGGGAGAACGTACAACCCTAACCGAAAAAGAGGGCATATCTTGGGCTCCATCAATACCACTACCATCCCCAAAGTTTTGAACCCACATAGTATTTGGTGTATTTTCTGTAGAACTCCAATAATTACCATATACAAAACCTCCAATTTTATCTTTATTGGTGTAAAGTATATTTAATTCTTCTTTTGTAGGTAATCTCCAATCGTCACCTAATTCATTACAGATCTTTTTAGCATCTTTTCCTGTCATTTTTTCTGAGAGGTCATTTTGAGCAACTTCTAAACCGCCAACTTTAATAGGGGTCCCTATTGCCGGATTAATGGAATCTTTTGGATTATTACAGCTCAACATTATTATTGCTGAAAGTAACATGAGAGTAAATTGTTTCAGATTAGTTTTTTTAAGTTTAATAAAACTACACATTTTTGGATGTAATTTTCTAAATATAAAACAATTACTTTACAGGGAAAACAATTTTGGAAATAATTTATTAATTACATAAATCAAAATGGACCGAAATTAATCTGGGAGAAGACCCTAAAAGAAAAACCCATTTCTAATATTAGAAATGGGTTTTTTTAATTTCTGTAGCCCGTAGGGGAATCGAACCCCTGTTTCCAGGATGAAAACCTGGCGTCCTAACCCCTAGACGAACGGGCCATAAATCGTTTTCGGTGCCTCAGGTACTTCTAACGTTTTGGTAGCGGGGGCCAGACTCGAACTGACGACCTTCGGGTTATGAGCCCGACGAGCTACCAACTGCTCCACCCCGCACTATCTTTTGGTCAATTTAAATGCCGGAAAGATCGCCTTGCCTCTGTTTTAAATTGGACTGCAAAGATATATTTCGTTTCTTTGCAGTCCAAATCTTTTTCAAAATAAATTCCATGTCGCATAAAGCCGGTTTTGTGAGTCTCGTCGGGAAACCGAATGCGGGGAAATCTACCCTCATGAACGCCCTAGTGGGCGAAAAGATGTCCATCGTTACCTCGAAGGCCCAAACCACTAGGCACCGGATTTTAGGAATTGTGAACGAACCCGACCTGCAAATTATTTTTTCAGACACTCCGGGCGTCATAAAACCGCATTATGGATTGCAAGAATCTATGATGAGTGTGGTGAATGGTTCGGTGGTAGATGCCGACCTGATTTTGTTTGTAACCGACATTAACGAACGGTATGATGAGAACGATGTACTGGAACGTTTGCAAAAAACAAAATCGCCGGTAGCGGTCATCATTAATAAAATTGATAAATCGGACGAAGAGAAGGTAATGGCGAAGATTGAGCATTGGAAAGATTTATTGAATCCCGAGGCCATTTTTGCGGTTTCGGCCTTACACGACCATAATATACCCGCAGTATTGCAATTTATTCACGATAAACTGCCCGAACACCCGCCCTATTATGATAAAGACACACTAACCGACCGTACCGAGCGCTTTTTTGTTTCGGAGATTATTCGTGAGAAGATATTTAAACTCTACGACAAAGAGATTCCATACAGCACCGAAGTATTAATTACCGCCTTTAAAGAAGAAGGAAAATTAACCCGCATTAGTGCCGAAGTAGTGGTAGAGCGTGATTCGCAAAAGAATATTATAATAGGTAAAGGCGGCGAAATGATTAAAAAGGTAGGCACCTATGCCCGCCAAGATATTGAAGTATTTTTAAGCAAAAAGGTATTTTTGGAGATTTTTGTGAAAGTGATTGCCGATTGGCGTAACCGAAAAAATTACCTAAAAAGCTTCGGATACGAGAATTAAGACCAAGAAACATGAGTAATATAGTAGCCATAGTAGGACGCCCAAATGTGGGAAAATCAACACTTTTTAATCGTTTAATAGAAAGTCGTAAGGCCATTGTTGACGATATGAGTGGCGTAACCCGTGATCGTCATTACGGCGTATCGGAATGGGTGGGCAACCACTTTACCGTTATTGATACCGGTGGTTATGTAGCCCATTCTGAAGATGTATTCGAAGTAGCCATTCGCGAACAAGTTACCATTGCCATTGAAGAAGCCAGCGTGGTTATTTTTATGGTAGATGTGGTAACCGGTGTAACCGATTTGGATGATGAAATTGCCAATATTTTACGTCGTAGTAAAAAACCGGTATACGTAGTTGCCAATAAAGTAGATAACAACAATTTACGTAACGAAGCCGCTGTGTTTTATAGCTTAGGCCTTGGCGAAATATACCTCATTTCGGCTATGACTGGTTCTGGAACCGGCGAATTATTAGACGAAGTAATTACCCATTTTGAAGAAGAACCCGAAGCAGAAAACAACCTGCCTAAATACGCCATTGTTGGCCGCCCGAACGTAGGAAAATCATCGCTTATTAACGCCTTAATTGGCAAAGAACGCAATATTGTAACCCCAATTGCCGGCACCACCCGCGATTCTATTCACATACACTACAACCAATTTGGCCACGAGTTTATGCTGATAGATACCGCCGGATTGCGTAAAAAAACCAAAGTAAAAGAGAATATTGAGTTTTACTCGGTAATGCGAACCATTAAAGCATTGGAAGAAGCCGATGTAGTTGTATTGATGATTGATGCTGTAGAAGGAATAGAATCGCAAGACATCAACATTTTTCACCTAGCTGAGAAAAACAAAAAGGGCATTGTAATTTTGGTAAACAAATGGGATTTGATTGAAAAAGATCACAAAACCACCAAAGCATTTGAAGAGCAGATTTATGAAAAAATCTCTCCATTTACCGATGTGCCCATCATTTTCACATCGGTAGTAGAGAAACAGCGTATTTTTAAAGCCATTGAAGGGGCAGCCAAAGTATACGAGAACAAACTTAAAAAAGTTCCTACCTCAAAACTAAACGATGTAATGCTTCCCCTAATTGAGCATTACCCGCCACCGGCAACCAAAGGAAAATACATTAAGGTAAAATACGTAACGCAAATAAATGCTACATCACCCATGTTTGCCTTCTTTTGCAACTTACCGCAATACGTTAAAGAACCCTACAAACGATTCATCGAAAACAAGTTGAGAGAAAACTTCGATTTTAAAGGCGTGCCTATCCAAATCTTTTTCAGACAGAAATAAAATGTGTAACTTTTGGTAATGAAAAACACCACCGAACAAGATTCACATTTCGATAACCTAGATAAAATGTCTACTCACGACTTGTTGAGAGGCATGAACCAGGAAGATAAAACCGTTCCCTTGGCGGTAGAAAAGGCTATCCCACAAATAGAAGCCTTGGTAGAAGCCATTGTGCCTCGTATGCAAGCCGGTGGACGATTATTTTACATTGGGGCAGGCACTAGCGGCCGCTTAGGCATAGTAGATGCCTCCGAATGTCCGCCTACTTATGGCGTACCCTTCGATTTGGTAATTGGCCTTATTTCCGGTGGCGATAGCGCCATACGAAAAGCCGTAGAATTTGCCGAAGACGATGCCGAACAAGCTTGGAAAGACCTTGCTGCCTACCAACCAAAAACCAACGATACGCTAATTGGCATTGCGGCTTCGGGCCGTACCCCATATGTTATTGGCGGACTCCAGAAAGCCAACACGGCTGGCTTATTAACCGGCTGTGTGGTATGCAATGCCGGTAGCCCGGTAGCTGCCCAAGCAAAATTTCCGGTTGAAGTAGTGGTAGGCCCCGAGTTTGTAACCGGATCTACACGCATGAAATCGGGTACCGCACAAAAACTCGTACTCAACATGATTAGCACCTCCGTAATGATTCGCTTAGGCCGAGTAAAAGGCAATAAAATGGTAGATATGCAGCTTAGCAACCATAAATTGGTGGGCCGAGCCATTGCTATGGTGGTTCAAGATTTAGGCGTAAGTGAAGAAAAAGCCAAGCAATTGCTCGATGAATTTGGTAACGTGCGCAAAGCCTGTGATGGGTTCAGAAAAAACGGTTAGGCCATGCACGAATTAGAACCCTATTACCGCTGGCGTGACGACTATATTGCCGCCGAAGACCCCTGTTCCCCTTTTTACGCAACGGTGTATAGCGAATTTACCTACGATAAGCAGATATACAATTACCTCATCCACCCACAGTGGGATTTTTTTGGCTCCCAAACCCTCTATCTAAAAGTATTATTTGCCGATTACGATCGAGGCTACGTCATCATCGAACTGATTGGCGAATGGAACGACGCCTTGCATAACGATATCATGTTTTTAAAACGAGAAATTTTAGACCTCATGATAGACGAAGGCCTCAATAAATTCATTCTAATTGGCGAAAACGTACTTAATTTCCACTCTTCAGACGATTGCTATTACGAAGAATGGTTCCAAGAAGTAGAAGATGGCTGGATAGCCGCCATCAACTTTCGCGAACATGTCATAGATGAATTCAAACGCAATAACATCGATTATTACCTCAACTTTGGCGGAGAATTAGATCAACTCCCTTGGCGCAACCTCAAGCCCATTCAGTTGTTTAAAAAAGTAGAAGAACTTCTTACAAAACGTTTGAATTAACCTTCTTTTGCCAAATTAAATTTTGCAAACTTCTTATTTAGCCAATCAATCAAAATAATATTCCGTTTTTTTTGGATTATCGGGCTAAAAATGGCATTTTTGTAGTGCTTATAAAGAAAGACGGAGGGACTAGACCCTGCGAAGTCTTAGCAACCTGTGCTAACAAGGTGCTACATTCTATCCCGATGGGAGCAGATAAGTAAACGTCTAACAGACCGCTTCTCTTTACAAGCCAATAAACAAATGAATTTAAGAGAAGAATTACATTCACGTATTTTAGTAATTGATGGCGCCATGGGCACCATGATTCAACGCTATCAGTTAACCGAAGCCGATTTTCGCGGTGAGCGCTTTGCCCAACACCCCTGCGATTTACAAGGCAATAACGACTTGCTAAATATCACTCGTCCCGATGTGGTAAAAGCCATTCATACAGAATACCTGAATGCCGGTGCCGATATAATTGAAACCAATACCTTCAGCACGCAACGTATTTCTCTAGCCGATTATCAGTTGGAACCCTTGGCATATGAGTTGAGTTTCGAAGGCGCCAAAATAGCCCGAGAAGTTGCGGATGTATTTACCAAACAAAATCCGAACAAACCCCGTTTTGTGGCCGGAGCCATTGGCCCTACCAACCGCACCGCATCCATGTCGCCCGATGTAAACGACCCGAGCTACCGGGCCGTAACTTTCGATGATTTGGTAGAAGCCTATTACGAGCAAGTACGAGGCTTGGTTGATGGCGGTGTTGATGCCTTATTAATTGAAACTATTTTTGATACGCTAAACGCCAAAGCAGCCATTTTTGCCATCAAAAAATATGAAGATGTATTAAAAGCAGCTGGAAAACTCCAAGAAGAGCGCTTAGAAATTATGATTTCGGGCACCATTACCGATGCCAGTGGGCGTACCTTATCAGGCCAAAGGGTAGAAGCATTTTTACACTCTTTGGGCCATGCCAATTTATTGAGTATAGGATTTAATTGTGCTTTAGGAGCGAAAGAAATGCGTCCGCATATTCAAGAATTATCCGAAAAATCAGCCTGCTTTATTTCGGCCTACCCCAATGCAGGTTTACCAAACGAATTTGGCGCCTACGATGAAGTACCCCATCAAACCGCTCATTTGGTGGAAGATTTTATGGCCGGCGGCTGGGTAAACATTGTAGGTGGCTGTTGTGGCACCACTCCAGAACACATTAAATGCATCGCCGAAAAGGCACAAAAATATAGCCCACGCATTCCATCAAATCCCAAGCCTTATTTGCGCTTAAGCGGATTAGAGGCCCTCAACCTAACACCCGAAACCAACTTTGTAAACATTGGCGAACGCACCAATATTACCGGTTCACCTAAATTTTCGAAACTCATTTTAAGTGGCGATTACGAAGGGGCGCTAGCGGTTGCCCGCCAACAAGTGGAAGGTGGAGCACAAATTATCGATGTAAACATGGACGAAGGCATGCTCGACTCTGAAGCGGCCATGACCAAATTCCTAAACCTTTTAGCCTCCGAACCCGATATTGCCAAACTTCCCATCATGGTCGATTCATCGAAATGGACCGTGATTGAAAACGGCTTAAAATGTTTGCAAGGCAAGGGTATTGTCAACTCCATCTCCTTAAAAGAAGGCGAAGAAAATTTCAAAACACAAGCCAAAAAAATAGCACAATACGGAGCCGCCGTAGTGGTTATGGCATTTGACGAAAAAGGCCAAGCCGATTCCTTGCAGCGTCGTATAGACATTTGTAAACGCTCTTACGATATTTTAGTAAACGATGTTGGCTTTAAGGCGCAAGACATTATTTTTGATCCCAATATTCTGACCGTGGCCACCGGGCTTGAAGAACACAATAACTACGCAGTCGATTTTATTGAAGCCACTCGTTGGATCAAACAAAACCTCCCACTGGCCAAGGTAAGTGGTGGAGTATCTAACATTTCTTTTTCTTTTAGAGGAAACAACATTGTTCGTGAAGCTATGCACTCGGCATTTTTATACCATGCCATTAAAGCCGGTTTAGACATGGGCATTGTGAATGCCGGCATGTTAGAAGTATACGAAGAAATTCCAAAAGACCTATTGGCCTTGGTAGAAGATGTATTGCTTAACCGCAGGCCCGACGCCACCGAACGCTTGGTAGCATTTGCCGAAAATGTAAAAGGTGCAGGCAAGACAATAGTAAAAGATGAAGAATGGCGCAAAAATCCCGTGGCCGAACGCCTATCACACTCCCTCATCAAAGGCATTATCGATTATTTAGAAGAAGATGTAGAAGAAGCCCGCCAACAGTACACCAAGCCACTCGAAGTCATTGAAGGCCCACTCATGGCCGGCATGAATACCGTAGGTGATTTATTTGGAGCCGGCAAAATGTTTTTACCCCAAGTGGTAAAATCGGCTAGGGTAATGAAAAAAGCAGTGGCCTATTTACAACCCTATTTAGAAGCCGAAAAAACATCGGCACGTACCACCGCCGGCAAGATATTGTTGGCCACCGTGAAAGGCGATGTACACGATATTGGCAAAAATATTGTAGGGGTAGTATTAGCTTGCAACAATTTCGAGGTGGTAGATCTTGGTGTAATGGTACCAACACAAGAAATTATTCGCCGGGCCAAAGAAGAAAACGCAGACATTATTGGATTAAGTGGACTCATCACTCCTTCTCTCGACGAGATGGTGCACGTAGCCAAAGAATTGGAACGTGAGGGATTAACTACGCCACTGCTCATTGGCGGAGCAACCACTTCACGCATTCATACTGCGGTAAAAATTGCGCCAAATTATTCGGGCGCCAGTGTGCACGTACTCGATGCGTCGCGGAGTGTAGGCGTGTGCAGCACCCTCTTAAATGCCGATAAAAAAGATAGCTACATTTCCGAGCTTAAAGCAGACTATGCCCAAAGCCGAGAAACACATCTGCAAAAACAATTAGAAAAGCATTATGCATCCTTGGCAGATAGCCGGGCACGGAAGCCCACTATCAATTGGGAAGAATACACGCCAACCAAACCTGCGTTCTTAGGCACCAAAGTATTCGATAATTTCGATTTAGAAGAACTCGTGCCCTATATCGATTGGACGCCCTTTTTCCATACTTGGGAATTAAGAGGAGCCTATCCACGAATTTTAAGTGATGAGGTGGTGGGTGTAGAAGCCACCAACCTATTTGCCGATGCGCAAAAATTGTTGAAACGCATTGTAGCAGAAAAACGCTTCAGCGCAAAAGGCGTCATTGGTTTTTGGGAAGCACATGCTCAAGGAGACGATGTGCTTTTAGGAGATGGTACAAAACTGCACTTTTTACGCCAACAAGCAGAAAAACCTGCGGGTGAACCCTACTATTGCTTAGCTGATTTTATAGCCCCACAAACTAGTGAGAAAACCGATTACATAGGTGCTTTTGCGGTGAGTACCGGTTTTGGTTGCGACGAGCTTGCCCAAGAATTTGAAGCACAGCAAGACGATTACCACAGCATTATGACCAAGGCCTTAGCCGACCGCCTAGCCGAAGCCTTTGCAGAAAAAATGCACGAATTGGTACGCACCCAATATTGGGGCTATACACCAAATGAAGGTCTCGATAAAGAATCCTTAATAAAAGAAAAATACCAAGGCATACGGCCGGCACCGGGTTACCCGGCTTGCCCAGACCATTCAGAAAAAACAACGCTGTTTAATTTATTACAAACGCAGAAAAATACCGGCATTACGCTCACCGAAAGCCTAGCCATGTATCCAACAGCAGCGGTAAGTGGGTATTATTTTGCCCACCCACAAGCTCGTTATTTTGGTTTGGGAAAAATAACTAAAGAGCAAGTGAATGATTACGCTCAAAGAAAAAACTGCAGCATAGAAGAAGCCGAAAAATGGCTTAGCCCAAATTTAGCCTACTAAAAAATGAAAATTACCGAACATATTAAAAATGCCAAGGGTAAAACCTTATTCTCTTTCGAGCTGCTACCCCCGGTAAAGGGAAATAGCATTAAAGGAATTTACGATGCCATTGATCCACTCATGGAGTTTAACCCTCCCTTTATTGATGTAACCTATCACCGCGAAGATTATATTTACAAAGAACGGGAAGACGGCTTATTGGAAAAGGTTTCGTACCGCAAACGTCCAGGCACCGTAGCCATTTGTGCGGCCATTATGAACCGCTATAAAGTAGATGCGGTACCGCACCTTATTTGCGGTGGTTTTACTAAAGAGGAAACCGAAAATGCGCTCATCGATTTGCAGTTTTTGGGCATTGATAATGTGTTGGTATTGCGTGGCGATGCCCGCAAAGCCGATGCCACTTTCGTGCCAACACCCGGCGGACATGCCTATGCCAGTGGATTATTAAAACAAGTAACTCAAATGAATCAGGGTAAATACCTCCATCAAGAACACGACGATACTTTTAAAACAGATTTTTGTATAGGTGTTGCCGGCTATCCCGAGAAACATTTCGAATCGCCGAACCTGAAAACCGATTTTAAATACCTAAAAAAGAAAGTAGATCTGGGTGCCGATTTTATTGTGACCCAGATGTTTTATGACGTACAAAAATACATCGACTTTGTAGAGCAATGCCGCAAAAACGACATTCATGTGCCTATTATTCCAGGCCTAAAACCCATCACTTCCTCTAAACAATTGGTGAGCCTACCCAAGCTCTTTCACATTGATGTACCCGAAGCCTTGAGTGAGGCGGTGAGTAGCTGTAAATCGGAAGCAGAAGTGAAAGAAGTGGGTATAGAGTGGATGATTCATCAGGGTAAAGAATTGGTAAAAATTGGCGCTCCAGTACTTCATTTTTACACCATGAGTAACCCGGGACCAACCAAAAAAATTGCCGAGGCTATATTTTAAAATCCGAATAGGTACAGAGCCGCTTGTTTTCGTATTTTTGTTGAAATAGCATTGTGAAAGGACTCGTCATTAAATCAACCGGAAGCTGGTACCAAATTCAAACCGAATCTGGAGGTATTGTGGCGTGTCGCATTCAAGGAAAATTTCGTTTAAAAGGGATTAAAACCACCAACCCCATTGCCGTAGGCGACTGGGTAGACATGGAGCTCGAACCCGACCAAGAAACGGGCATCATTACCCAGTTACACGAACGCAAAAACTACATCATTCGCAAATCGGTAAACCTTTCTAAACAAGCACAAATTATTGCAGCCAACCTCGATCAGGCATTTTTAGTGGTTACTCTAGCCTCTCCCCGAACTTCTTTGGGCTTTATCGATCGCTTTTTGGTTACTGCCGAAGCCTATGAAGTCCCGGCAAAAATCATTTTTAATAAACTCGATTTATTTAGTGATGAAGGCTTAGAAATTTTAGCAGCATACAAGCAAATTTATACCCAATTGGGCTATGCGTGCTACGAAGTTTCGGCGCTAGAAGGAACCAACATTAGCCAAATACAAGCCCTACTCAAAGATAAAGTGAGCCTCATTAGCGGACACTCGGGCGTAGGAAAATCAACCTTAATCAATGCCTTGTTGCCAGATGCCGATGTAAAAACGGGCGCCATATCTGATTGGAGCGATAAAGGCCAACATACCACCACCTTCGCCGAAATGCATCCGCTGCCATTTGGTGGTTTTTTAATTGATACCCCCGGCATTCGGGAATTGGGCGTATTTGACCTTTTACCCCAAGAACTAGGTCGTTTATTCCCCGAATTTAGATCTCGAATGAGCAATTGTAAATTTCACAATTGCCAACATATTAACGAACCCAGCTGTGCGGTACTGAAAGCCTTAGAAGCGGGCGAAATAGAGCCAAGCCGATACGATAGTTATTTAAGCATGTACCACGGAAACGAAACCCGAGTATAAATGAGAGCAGTAATTCAACGAGTAAGCCACGCCTCTTGCACCGTAGAGGGAACCATTACCGGGCAAATTGAGGCCGGATTTTTAGTATTACTAGGCATTGAAGATGCCGATACCGCCGAAGATGCCATTTGGTTGGCTCAGAAAATAGCTAATATGAGAGTGTTTGATGATGAACAGGGCCTAATGAACTTGGGCCTAGCCGATATCCATGGGCGCATTTTGCTCATATCTCAGTTTACACTTTTTGCGCAAACCAAAAAAGGCAATCGCCCGGGCTTTACTCGTGCCGCCCGACCAGAGAAAGCCATTCCTTTGTATGAATTCATGAAAACGGAATTGGAAAAACAATGCAATTCAAAAGTGGAAACGGGCATTTTTGGAGCCGATATGAAAATTAATTTGCTAAACGATGGACCAGTAACCATTGTAATGGATACCAAAAACAAAGAATAAACATGACCCTAGAAGAAGCACAAGCCACCGTAGATCAATGGATTAAAACGACCGGCGTGAGGTATTTTAATGAACTCACTAATACCGCCATTTTAATGGAAGAGGTGGGCGAAGTGGCCCGCATTATGGCCCGAAAATATGGCGAACAATCGTTTAAAAATGCAGAAGAGGAACTGAAATTAGGCGATGAATTGGCCGATGTATTGTTTGTGCTCATTTGTTTGGCCAACCAAACGGGTGTGAATCTCACCGAAGCACTACAACAAAATTTGGAGAAAAAAACGAAGAGAGATGCCACTCGGCATCAGGATAACGAAAAGCTGAAACCTTAAACCAATTTCACCAAGCGGTCGCCATCCAATACCGGTATAGTATCCACCACATCGGTTTGTAAGCAAAAGGCAATATCGGGCTCAATATTTAGTTCTTTTAGGCGTTCGCTGTGGGAGGTTTTTTTCATAAACTCGTTTAAATCACCTTTGGCTAACCCGTACAAATCAGCTACTAAAATAGCCGCATCATCTAATTTATAGGCTTCATTTTTTAGGTGAAAGGCTAGCGCCCCGGCAAATAAACTATCTTCTAAATTCACCTTATTTTTCCAACCGGCACAGAGTAATAATACATCGTGAGGTTGTGTTTTTAACCAGGTACTCAACGCACCTAAGTTTAAAAAAGAACCAATCACCACTTTCTTTGCTTCGCGACTTTCGTTAATGGCATGGGTGCCGTTGGTGGTGGTGAGCACAATGGTTTTACCAGCTACTTTTTCGGCGGTATAGGAAAATGGCGAATTGCCAAAATCGAAACCGGCCACCACTTCGCCATTGCGCTCGGCAGCCAATAAATAATTGGTGTCTTCATACGAACGGCAAGACTCTACCGAGGAAACTGGGATGATGGCTTCGGCACCGTTGGCTAGGCCATAGCACATAGATGAGGTGGCTCTGAAAATATCAATAACCACCACAATGCTTTCGCGGATATCGTGTACATGTAATAGCGCCGGGCTAAGGCAAACTTCTAATTTTCGTTGCTGCATGCCGGTGTTTTAGCCTTTGTAAAATGGGAACTTTACGACTTGTGCTTTCACCAAATTTTCGCGAATGTTGATGAAGATTTCAGTGTCTTCTTTCGCAAAATCGCTTTGCACATAGCCCAAGCCAATGGCTTTTTGTAAAGAGGGCGATTGCGTTCCAGAAGTTACTTTACCAATAACGGTTCCGTTGGCATCGCAAATTTCATAATCGTGACGAGGAATGCCTCGGTCTATCATTTCAAAGCCTACCAATTTCTTGTTTAATCCGGCTTCTTTTTGAGCAGCTAAATTGCTCGAATTCACAAAATCTTTGGTGAATTTCGTAATCCAACCTAACCCAGCTTCTAATGGAGAGGTCGTATCGTCAATATCATTTCCATATAAGCAGAAACCCATTTCTAAACGCAAGGTATCACGAGCGCCTAGGCCAATAGGCTGAATGCCAAAGGGAGCCCCTGCTTCAAAAATGGCTTTCCAAATTTTATCGGCATGCTCGTTATCAAAATACAATTCAAAGCCGCCGGCACCAGTATAACCCGTTGCCGAGATGACAACATTATCTATGCCGGCAAAAGTGCCTTTCACAAAGGTGTAATATTCCATGGCCGCTAAATCGGTATGGGTTAATGATTGTAATGCTTGAGCTGCCTTGGGGCCCTGCACAGCCAACAAAGAAGTACGGTCAGAAATGTTTTTCATATCTACACCGTAGCTGTTAAATTTCGAAATCCAATCCCAATCTTTTTCAATGTTAGACGCATTTACCACCAACATATAGGTTTTTTCATACATGCGGTACACCAATAAATCGTCTACAATGCCGCCTTGTTCATTGGGTAAGCAAGCATACTGCACCTTACCATCGTATAATTTAGAGGCATCGTTAGAACATACTTTTTGTATCAAATCCAATGCGCCTTCGCCTTTTAAAATAAATTCGCCCATATGGCTTACATCAAATACGCCTACGGCTTTGCGCACGGTTTCGTGTTCAGCGTTAATGCCCACATATTGTACAGGCATATTATATCCGGCAAAAGGAACCATTTTGGCACCTAAAGCAATGTGGGTATTGGTTAAAGCGGTGTTATTCATGAGCGATAAATTTGTGCGAAAATACGAAAAAGCAATGAAGCCTTAGCTAAAAATAGACAACTGCGGATCAGACACCTTAAAAGTTCGGCGGTGGTAGGGAGAAAAACCATGTTTTAAAACGGCTTCGCGATGTTTAACGGTTGGATAGCCTTTATTATTGAGCCAATCGTATTGCGGAAATTCAACAGCCAGTTTATCCATATACTCATCGCGGTAGGTTTTAGCTAAAACAGAGGCTGCCGCGATGGAGAAATAACGCCCATCGCCTTTCACCATACATTCGTGCGGAATTTGTTGGTATTTCTTAAATCGATTTCCATCTACCAAAATAAATTCGGGGCGTAAGGTAAGTTGATCTAATGCTCGGTGCATGGCCAAAATAGAGGCTTGCAAAATATTAATCTTATCAATTTCCGCATGATCTACCTGAGCCACAGCAAAAGCTAAAGCCTCTTCTTCCACCACGTTGCGCAACTCGAAGCGTTGTTTATCGTTTAATTGTTTGGAATCGGTGAGTAAAGGATGTTCGAAATTTTTAGGCAAAATAACAGCTGCAGCAAACACCGGGCCGGCCAAGCAGCCACGGCCGGCCTCATCGCAACCGGCTTCTAATAACTTCTCTTGGTGGTAGGCTAAAAGCATCGCTTGAAGATAGAAAAAAATTAGCCAAGGAGATTGTTTTAGCCACAAAATGGGTATTATTGTGCTAATGAGCAAAACAGCGGCTAAAGAACGCATTATTTTAGGCATTGACCCCGGCACCAACATTTTGGGCTATGGACTTATTAAGGAGGTGAAATCGAACATGGAGTTGCTTACCATGGGGGTTATCCGCTTAGACGATTTATCGGACCAGCCGCTGAAATTGCAACGCATTTTTGAGCGCACCTTGGCCATTATTGACGAATATCACCCCGATTGCTTAGCTATTGAAGCTCCTTTTTATGGCAAAAACGTACAGGTGATGCTAAAATTAGGCCGAGCCCAAGGCGTGGCCATGGCGGCCGGCTTGGCCCGCGATTTAGCCATTATTGAGTATGCGCCCCGTAAAATAAAACAAGCCATTACCGGAAACGGAAATGCCAGCAAGGAACAAGTAGCGGCCATGCTTAAAAACTTGTTAAAATTTACAGAACAGCCAGAATTTTTAGATGCCACCGATGGTTTGGCTGTAGCCGTTTGCCATTCGTTTCAGCGAAATGATGCTGGCGACAGCGGGAAAAGTTATTCGGGCTGGGCGGCTTTTGCCAAAGCCAACGAAAAGCGAATTAGCTAAGTGCTGCCCTAATTTTTTGAGCAGTTTCGGCTAGCTGTTCAGCACTTGGGCTTAGTTTTTCGCGGCTAAAATTCATATCGCTTACCGCATTTATCGGAATTAAATGTACGTGCGCATGCGGTACTTCTAAGCCAATAACCGATACACCCACTTTTTTGCAAGGAATAGCTTTTTTTACGCCTTCAGCTACAATTTTGGAAAAAATCATCAACCCGGCATAGGTTTCATCGTCGATATCAAAAATATAATCCACTTCCTTTTTAGGGATTACTAAAACATGGCCCTCCACTAAGGGGTTAATATCTAAAAAAGCTAAAAAATCGAAAGTTTCTGCTACTTTATGTGCTGGAATTTCTCCCGAAATTATTTTTGAAAAAATGCTCATATTAACGGCTAATTTCTATAATCTCGAATGTTACTTTTCCGGCCGGAATGCTTACTTCAACTTTATCGCCAACAGATTTACCCAATAAACCCTGAGCAATGGGTGATTTTATAGATATTTTACCCGTTTTTAAATCCGCTTCACTTTCCGGAACCAATTGATAAGTCATTTCGGAACCGTTGGTGGTATTTTTTATTTTCACAATAGATAGGGCCAATACTTTAGATGTATCTAATTTCGATTCATCGATAATACGAGCATTAGCCAATACATTTTTTAGTTTCGAAATTTTGCTTTCGTGGTGGCCTTGCGCTTCTTTAGCGGCGTCGTATTCGGCATTTTCAGATAAATCGCCCTTATCTCTAGCTTCGGCTATAGCTTTTGCAATTTGCGCACGGCCTTCTGTGCACAATTCGTGTAATTCTTGTTTCAGCTTTTCTATACCTTCTTTGGTATAATACGTAATCTCTGCCATTACTTTGTTATTAGGATTTGTATATAAAACAAACAAGACTATGTCGACAGGGCCGATATAGTCTTGTTTGGTATGTACGAAGATAAAGTTAGCTACTTAGATTTGCAAATTTTTTAACTTCTGTGCCAATACTTCCGATAATTTGCGGTAGGACTCTTGGGTCCAACCAGCCACATGCGGACTTAAGAGTACATTACTTTGGACCAGTAATTCAGAGTACCAAACCTCTTCTCCCAATGCGGGAAATTTTTCGTTTTCTAAAACATCTAAACCTGCACCTAACACCTTACCTTCTTTTAACGCCTGTACAAGCGCAAGCGTATCTACTACTTCGCCTCTAGCCGTATTTAATAAGAAGATAGGTTTGCGGAAATGATGGAAATATTCTTGATTTACCAAATGTTTCGTCTCTCGGGTAAGTGGTACATGTAAACTAAGTACATCGCTGTGTTTTACTATTTCCTCCATGCTTACCTCTTTGGCAAAAGCATCCGAAAAACCCGTTTTATATTTATCGTAAGCAATAACTTGTACACCAAAACCCTGTAATTTTTGCGCAAAAGATTGGCCCATATGCCCGTAGCCAATAATGCCTACGGTGCGGCCTTTCAACTCCCAGCCTCGGTTAGCTTCTCTATCCCAAATGCCATTTCGAACCTGCATATCGGCTTGGCGAAACTTATTTAGTAGAGCCAATAACATACCCGCGGCATGTTCGCCCACGGAATCGGCATTGCCCTCGGGGGCATTGATGCATTGAATGCCTTTAGCTTTCGCATAAGCCTCATCTATATTATCCATTCCGGCACCGGCACGTGCAATCCATTTTAAGTTTGGGGCAGCATCTAGTATTTCCCGATCTACCTGAAATTTAGTACGAATGGCCAAGCCTTCATATTCTTTAATAGAAGCTAGGGTTTGTTCACGAGTAAACAAAGGTTCATCAATTACCACATAGCCCAAGGCTTCAGCTTCTTGCTTAAAAAGCGGATGCAAATCATCAACTAGTAACAAACGTTTAGTGGGCATTGGCTGCTTGAATTAACTGGGTTAAAAATACAAAATCGGCTACGGTTAAACGCTCTGCTCTCAATTCTAGCAAAGGTTCATCGGCAGCCAATTTATCTTTGGCAACAATACCCGATAGGGCATTTCGCAAGGTTTTGCGGCGTTGGTTAAAGCCGGCTTTTACCACTTTCCAAAAAAGCTGTTCGTCACAATCCAAAGCACTCACCTCGTTTCTAATAAGGCGGATGACTGCCGATAATACTTTGGGCGGCGGATTAAACACCCCAGCTTTCACCGTAAATAAATACTCTACAGTATAATAGGCCTGCAAAAACACACTTAAAATGCCGTACACTTTGCTGCCGGCTTTGGCGGCACAGCGTTCGGCCACTTCTTTCTGAAACATGCCAACCACTTGCTGTACTTGCTGCCTATTCTCCAATATTTTAAACAAAATTTGTGACGATATATTATAGGGGAAATTTCCAATAATGGCTATTGGGCCCTCGGTAATAGTAGAAAAATCATAGTGTAAAAAATCTCCAGAAATAATTCGACTGCCGGCTTCGGGGTATTTTTTGTGTAAAAAGGCAATAGATTCCGTATCTATATCAATTAAATACGTTTCAAAGGCTTTCTGTTGAAATAAAAAATCGGATAAAATGCCCATACCTGGCCCCACCTCCAACACGTGTTTTACCGTTTCGGACAGCTGCAAACTGTTCACAATTTTCTCGGCAATATTTTTGTCGGTTAAAAAGTGTTGTCCTAATTGTTTCTTGGCTCTTACCAAACTCATTGGGCGTAAATTTGAGGCAAAATAAGCAAAGTTTAGGCAGTATTTGACGAACATTCGGGCCAAATCCGTAATTTGCACCAAAATTCGATGAAATTCGAAGGAACGTATGAGCGACAAAATCAAAATAGGAATTTCCATTGGCGATGTAAATGGCATCGGTTTAGAAGTGATTATCAAAACCTTAGTAGATAAACGCATCCTCGATTATTGTACGCCTATTGTGTATGGCCAAACCAAAGTGGCTTCTTTTCATCGTAAAACCATGGGAATTGAGGATTTTAGCTTCAACGTAATTAACCAAGCAGCCGATGCGCTTCACCGCAGAGCCAACATGATTAATTGCTGGGAAGAAGATGTGAAAATTGATTTGGGCGAAGCCAACGAAACTGGTGGAAAATATGCTTTTATATCTTTAGAAAGAGCCACCAACGATTTAATAGCCGGCGAAATTGACGCTCTAGTTACGGCTCCCATTAACAAACAAAACATCCAAAGTGAGGCCTTCACCTTTGCGGGGCATACCGAATACATTCAAACCAAAGCTGGCGCCTCCGATTCGCTTATGCTTTTAATGGGCGAAGATTTACGAGTGGGCGTAGTTACCGGCCACGTGCCTTTAAGTGAAGTACCCAAAAGCATTACCAAAGAGAAAATTTTAAGCAAATTAGCGCTCATTAACGAAAGTTTAAAAAGCGATTTTTGGATTGAAAAACCTAAAATTGCAGTACTGGGCCTCAACCCGCATGCCGGAGATTCTGGCTTATTGGGCAAAGAAGAAGAAAGTATCATTTCACCGGCCATTGCCGAAGCGAATAAAAATGGGCTATTGGCCTTTGGGCCTTACCCCGCTGATGGCTTTTTTGCAAACCAAAGCTGGAAAAAGTTTGATGCCGTATTGGCCATGTACCACGATCAAGGATTAATTCCTTTTAAGCAATTGGCATTTCATCAGGGCGTAAACTTTACAGCAGGTTTGCCGGTAGTACGCACCTCCCCCGATCATGGAACCGCTTACGATTTAGCCGGAAAAAACGAAGCCGATGCCGGATCCTTCCGAGAAGCCGTATTTGCGGCCATTCATATTGTTAAAAATCGCAGGGAAAATGCCACTTTAACAGCCAAGCCCTTAAAAGTGAGTAAACTTTCTAGGGATCGTGATTAAGTGCCCATTGCCTTTTTCCAAAAAAACTGTTTCCGCTTAGAATAATTTTTCCTAAATTTGCAGGCTTAACTGTCGTGCTTTGAAATTTTTACAGCAATACTTAATTCCGTTTTCTGGCCTTAAAATCGGGAAACATTTGTTTGAATACGAGATAAACGAACAATTTTTTAAAGAATTTGAGTATTCACTAGTACAAAAAGGCTCCCTGAAAATAGCCCTAGAATTTGATAAACAAGAAACCATGTTGGTGCTTAATTTTCGAATTGATGGCGAAGTTTTTCAGAACTGCGATGTGTGTTTGGCCGGTTTTCCAACGCCACTACACTTAGAACAGCAAGAAATTGTAAAGTTTAGCAACGATGAGCTTTTAGAAGACAACGTTGACGAACTGATTGTACTACATAAAAACGAGAACGAAATTGATGTATCCGCTTTAATTTACGAATACATTATGCTAGGCGTTCCTACGTTTAACCGCTGTAAAGAAGAAGGAAAAACGACCTGGTGCGACGCAGAAATGCTAGAAACGCTGAAAAAATTAGCAGCACCAGAAGAAAAAACAGAAGAAGTGGCCGACCCTCGTTGGGAAGCCTTAAAAAATATTACAAACAAGAATAAATAACAGGAAGCTATGGCACATCCAAAACGGAAAATCTCGAAATCAAGAAGAGATAAAAGAAGAACGCATTACAAAGCAGAGGCTCCAACCCTGTTTACTTGCAAAACAACTGGTGCAGTGCACTTACCTCACCGTGCATACAACGTTGATGGCAATTTGTATTACAGAGGTAAATTAGTAATCGAAAACACCAGTATCGCTTAAGCTTAATTTTCTAAAATGAAAATTGGCTTAGATTTTATGGGTGGAGATTACGCTCCCAAAGCTACTGTTTTGGGGGCTATTGCAGCCCAGCAAGTCTTATCCCCCGATCAAAAAATTGTGTTGTTTGGCGATAAGGAGCAAGCGCTCCCTATCTTAGCCGAGCAGCAAATTGATGCATCATGCTTTGAATTTGTTCATTGCACCGAAGTGATTAGCATGGGTGAACACCCAACAAAAGCCATCACTCAAAAACCAAATTCCAGCATTTCTGTTGGATTTCAATACCTAAAAGAAGGAAAAATTGATTCTTTTGCCTCGGCCGGAAACACCGGAGCCATGTTAGTGGGCTCTATGTTTAGCGTACGAGCCATTGAGGGCGTGCAACGCCCGGCCATTGCCACCAATGTACCCAAACTTAAAAACGGGTTTGGCATTATGCTCGATGTAGGCGCCAACGCCGATTGCAAACCCGAAGTTTTGGCCCAATTCGGCGTTTTGGGAAGCATTTTTGCAGAAGCCGTATACGGCATTAGCAATCCAAAAGTGGGCTTAATGAACATTGGCGAAGAAGAAGAAAAAGGCAACTTGGTAAGCCAAGCTGCTTTCACACTCTTGAAAGAGCAAAAAAACATCAATTTTACAGGTAATATTGAAGGTAGAGATTTGTTTAACGAGAAAGCAGATGTAATTGTGTGCGATGGCTTCACCGGAAACGTGATGCTTAAACTAGCAGAAACTTTCTACATACTTACCCTTAAAAAAGGATTTAAAGACGAATTTTTCGATCGCTTCAACTACGAACAATACGGAGGCAGCCCTATTTTAGGAGTAAACGCTCCAGTAATTATAGGTCATGGAATTTCTAGCCCAGAAGCTATAAAAAACATGATTTTGCTGTCAAAAACTATGATTGAGTCGAAATTAGTAGACAAAATTAAGGCGGCATTCACTTCATAAACATCCATTTATGCAAAAAAATCGTGCGGCCATTACCGCATTAAACGCCTATGTTCCCGAGTATGTTTTAAACAATGCCGAACTCGAAAAAATGGTGGATACCAACGGCACTATTCCGTTATGTTTAAACGATTGGGAAACCAAATTAAAAAAAGGCGACACCCTTATTTTAGCCGCTTTTGGTGGTGGTTTTACTTGGGGTTCGGTATACTTGAAGTGGGCATATTAAACAGCGAAAAGCAATTTGAAATAATTATCTTAAATTTGAACTCAAGAAAGTTTAATAAATTGATTTAATAAGAAAAAAATGGATATTAAACAGATTCAAGATCTCATCAAATTTGTACACAAATCAGGTGTAAATGAGGTTTCTATCGAAGAAAACGATTTTAAAATTACCATAAAGACCAATCAGGCTCCAACCCTGGTAACAGCTTCTATTCCGGCAGCAGCTCCTGTAGCAGCAGCTCCGGCTCCCGTAGCAACATCGCCTGCAGCGGCAGCGGCCCCTGTAGTTAGCGAATCTGATAACTATCTGACCATAAAATCGCCCATGATTGGTACCTTTTACCGCTCGGCTAGCCCAGATAAACCATCTTTTGTAAATGTGGGCGACGATATTAAAGCTGGCCAAGTATTGTGCGTGGTAGAAGCCATGAAATTATTCAATGAAATTGAAGCAGAAATTTCAGGCCGCATTGTAAAAGTATTGGTAGACAATGCCAGCCCAATCGAATACGATCAGCCTTTGTTTTTAGTAGAACCCGTATAAGTTCATTCGTAAATCTGTACCAATAACCGATTAACGAACCGATAACGCTATTCTCATGTTCAAAAAGATATTAATTGCCAACCGTGGCGAAATTGCATTACGCATTATTCGTACCTGCAAAGAAATGGGTATTAAAACCGTAGCCGTGTACTCTACCGCCGATCGTGAAAGTTTACACGTACGCTTTGCAGATGAAGCCGTTTGTATCGGCCCAGCACCCAGCAAAGATTCATATTTAAGTATCCCCAATATTATCTCAGCTGCCGAATTAACCAATGCAGATGCCATTCACCCAGGGTATGGATTTTTGTCTGAAAACGCTAAATTTTCTGCTATTTGCCAAGATTACGGCATTAAATTTATTGGTGCCACCCCCGACCAAATTAACGGCATGGGCGATAAAGCCTCGGCTAAAGAAACCATGAAAAAAGCCGGTGTGCCCACTATACCCGGTTCTGAAGGTTTATTAAGCGATGTGGCCCAAGGCATTAAAATTGCAAACGAAATTGGCTATCCGATAATTTTAAAGGCAACTGCCGGTGGTGGTGGCCGCGGCATGCGGGTAGTTTGGAAAGACGAAGAATTCGAAAATGCTTGGGATAGTGCCCGCCAAGAATCGGGTGCGGCCTTTGGTAACGACGGATTATATCTTGAAAAATTTATTGAAGATCCCCGCCATATTGAAATTCAAATTATTGGTGACCAATACGGTAAAGCCTGCCACCTTTCTGAACGTGATTGCTCTATTCAGCGCCGTCATCAAAAGTTGGTTGAAGAATCTCCATCACCTTTTATGACCGCCGATTTGCGTAAGCGTATGGGCGAAGCCGCCATTAAAGGTGCCCAATCTGTAAATTACGAAGGTGCCGGAACCATTGAGTTTTTAGTAGATAAACACCGTAACTTCTACTTCATGGAAATGAATACCCGTATTCAAGTAGAACACCCGGTAACCGAGGAAGTAATAAACTTCGATTTAATTAAAGAACAAATTAAAGTAGCAGGCGGCGAACCCATTAGCGGCAAAAACTACGAGCCAACTATGTTTGCCATAGAATGCCGAATAAACGCCGAAGATCCATACAACAATTTTCGCCCGGCACCCGGCTTAATCAAACATTTTCACTCTCCGGGTGGGCATGGGGTAAGGGTAGACACCCACGTATATGCTGGCTATCAAATTCCATCGAACTACGATTCTATGATTGCCAAGGTAATTTGCGTGGCGCAAAGCCGCGAAGAAGCCATTTGCACCATGGAACGTGCCCTAAGCGAATTTGTAATTGATGGTGTAAAAACTACCATTCCTTTCCATTTACAATTAATGAAAGACCCCGATTTTAGAGCCGGTAATTTCACTACCAAGTTTATGGATACCTTTGAAATGAAAAGCTAATACAATCTACAAGAAAATGTCATTCTAGAACAAAAGAATGGTATTTTTACAGCTCCAAATGAGCGAAGAAACACAAAATACAGCCAAAAAATCGAGGAAGCCAGCTACACTCGAAGAAGAAATGTCGTTTTTTGGACATTTAGCAGTATTACGTTGGCACTTAGTTCGGGCCGCATTGGCCATTGTGGTATTTACTTCTTTAACCTTCGTTTATTACGATTTTATTTTCGATACCATTATTATGGGGCCCAAAAAACCAGATTTTTGGACCTACCGAATGATGTGCCAACTAGGGGAACGCTTTAATCTTGGCCCCGAGTTTTGCATTAAAGAAATTCCGTTTAACATTATAAATACCGAAATGGCAGGGCAATTTACCCTGCAAATTAACTCGGCACTTATTGTGGGTTTAATTTTAGGTTTCCCATACTTACTTTGGGAAATTTGGCGCTTTGTGAAACCCGCACTTAGAACAAATGAACGCAAATCAGCCACGGGCTTTGTGTTTTTTGCCACAATTTTATTCATTTTGGGCATTTTGTTTGGCTATTACATCATTTGCCCACTTTCTATAAATTTTTTGGCAAACTACACCATTAGCAGTATTATTGTAAACAATATCAGTATCGATTCCTATCTATCTACCGTAGCTACCCTAACTTTAGGAACTGGCATAATTTTCGAATTGCCCATCATCATCTTTATTTTATCAAAATTAGGTATGATGACCCCTAAATTTATGCGTAAAAACCGCAGCTATGCCACCGTGCTCATACTCATCATTGCGGCACTAGTAACACCTACACCCGATATATTTACCATGCTTACCGTAAGTTTCCCACTATTTTTATTATTCGAAATTAGTATTCTGGTATCTGCAAAAGTAGATCGGAAGCGTAAAAAAAGTGAAGTTGAATTTTACAGCAACTAAGTGTTTTAAATTATCATCAAAATTTTACGAAAAGCTAGCGCAGAAAAATTTACATTTGAGTTATGTCAACTAAACCAATGCGCATTGCTCTCGGAGCCGATCATGCTGGATTTGCCTACAAGCAACTCTTATTGGCACACCTTAGCCAAAACGAACTCAAAGATTTTGGTACGTATGGCACCGATTCGGTAGATTATCCCGACTTTGCACATCCCGTAGCCTTAGCTGTAGAAAGCGGCGAATACGACTTGGGCATTCTGATTTGTGGCAGCGCCAACGGCGTAGCCATGGCAGCCAACAAACACCAAGGCATACGAGCGGCTATTTGCTGGACCGTAGAATTGGCCGTACTAGCCCGCACCCACAACAATGCAAATGTATTGTGCTTGCCTGCACGTTTTATTTCCGAAGCCGATGCACAAGCCATATGCGATGCCTTTTTAAAAACTGATTTTGAAGGCGGCAGACACGCCAACAGAGTACATAAAATATCTTGCTAAATAAATAAACTAAATTTAATAAAACATGAAACACAATCGTTCCATCTTTATCCTTGCAGCAGCCTTGTTAGTAGGCAATGCCGCTCGAGCACAGGATAAAATTGCCGTTAAATACGGGAATTACATTACCAAAGAAGATGCCTACAAACATTTGTCGGTACTTGCATCTGATGAATACGAAGGCCGCGAAACCGGAAAACCGGGCGCATGGAAAGCTGCCGAATACATTTCGGCTCAATTTAAAAGCCTTGGATTAATAGCGCCGGTAAATGGCAGCTATTTGCAAAAAGTGCCTTTGGTAGAAATTGCTCCGGGCAACTCTACACTAAAAGTAGGCAAACAAAGCTTTACCAATTTTAAAGATTTTTACGCCTCAAGCTCTAAAGTAAATTTCACCAAAAGCATTAGCGAAGTGGTTTTTGTAGGCTATGGCATTGAAGATGAAAAATTCAATGAATTGGCTGGACTAGACCTTAAAGGCAAAGTAGTACTTTATTCTACCGAAAAAGAACCTTTTGTAAACGGAAAATCTATAATTACCGGAACAGAAAAAGCCTCTTCTTGGAATGCTGCTAAACGCTTACGCAATTTGCAAAGCAAGAGCCCAGCCTTAATTATCAGCTTTAACCCTGATGTGGAAAATAACCTTAAACGTATGGCTAGCTATTTGCAAACCGCTCGTTTAATTTTAGACAAACCCAATCAGCCGGTACAAGCATCGGTAATTACTGTTTCTAAAGCTGTAGCAAATGCCATCTTAGCGAAAACTAAAACTAGCATTACCGACTTAACTGCGGGCATTGCAAGTAGCAGCAAACCAGCTTCAAAAGCAGTTAAAACCAGTATACAAGCTAGCGTGCTTTCTAAAGTGAGCAACGCCAAAGCCGACAACGTAATGGGCTTATTGGAAGGTACCGATTTGAAAGACGAAATTGTAGTAGTAAGCGGTCACTACGACCATATTGGTTTAACTACAGAGGGTACCGATAAAGTAAATAACGGTGCCGATGACGATGGTTCTGGAACTACCGGTGTATTGGAAATGGCGCAAGCCTTTACCAAAGCAAAAGCAGAAGGCCATGGCCCACGCCGTAGCATCTTATTCTTAACGGTTTGTGGCGAAGAAAAGGGGTTATTAGGTTCCGAGTGGTATTCAGAAAGCCCAATTTTTCCATTAGAAAAAACAGTAACCGATTTAAACATCGATATGATTGGGCGTGTTGATCCGAAACACAAAGACAATCCGGATTACATATACTTAATTGGTTCTGACAAATTAAGTAGCGATTTGCACAAAATTAGCGAATACACCAACGCTACCTACTCTCGTTTAACCATCGATTATAAATATAACGACCCGAACGATCCGGAACGTATTTACTACCGTTCTGATCACTACAACTTTGCGAAACACGGTATTCCCATTATTTTTTACTTTAATGGCGTACACGAAGATTACCACAAACCAAGCGACGAAGTGAGCAAAATCAATTTTGATATGCTGGCTAAACGTGCCCGTTTGGTATTCTTTACCGCTTGGGATATTGCTAACCGCGATAAAGCCCCGGTAGTAGACGTGAAAAACGATTTCCCTGCCGATAGATAAACTATCCGAGCAGTACAAAAAAGCCCCCGAAATTCGGGGGTTTTTTTTATATCCGTTTGCGAATGCTTTTTCCTAAATTCGCTCTATGTCCAACACGGCCCACGTATTTCAAGAGAAGAGCACCGAAAAGGCCTTCGATTTAAGCCACCGCCAAATTATTAACCACAATATTGGTAAATACGATGCGGCAGTGGTGCGTGGATTAAGTCGCTTGGCAAACCTAGAAGCCTCCAAAAAGAAAGCCCACGTAATTAAATGGAAAGTGATGGAGAATTTGGACAAGTTATTGCCCGAGTTCGAAAGCAATTTTCAACGCAGAGGCGGCAAAGTACTTTGGGCCAATACCGCCGAGGAAGCCAGGCAAGAAATTTTAAATATTATTAAAAAATCGGGTGCCAAAACGGTTATTAAAGCCAAATCTATGGTTACCGAAGAAATTCATTTAAACGAATTTCTAGAGAAACATAATGTGGAGGCCCTAGAAAGTGATTTGGGCGAATACATTGTGCAGCTATTGGGCCAAAAGCCTTACCACATTGTAACTCCGGCCATGCACCTCAGCAAAGAAGCCATTGCCGACTTATTCCATGAGAAATTTGGCACCGAGCCTAACGCCACGCCGGAAGAATTAACCCAAAAAGCTCGGGAACTGCTTCGCGAAAAATACACCACTGCGGATATTGGCATTACCGGCGCCAACTTTTTATTGGCCGATACGGGCAGCATTGCCCTAACAGAAAACGAAGGAAATGCTCGTCTAAGCACCACCTTCCCTAAAATACACATTGCCGTTGTGGGTATCGAAAAACTGATTCCTTCCATGGCCGATTTAGATTTATTTTGGCCCTTGCTATCTACCCACGGCACCGGACAAAACCTAACCGTATACAACACCATTTTAAGTGGCCCCCGCCAAGAGAACGAAAGCGATGGCCCCGAAGAAATGTACGTGATTTTGCTCGATAACGGGCGCACCAACCTCTTGGCACAAAAAGACCAACGCCAAGGCCTATACTGCATTCGTTGCGGTGCCTGCTTAAACTCATGCCCGGTATACAAAAACATTGGCGGCCACAGCTACGAAACTACCTACAGCGGCCCCATTGGCTCGGTAATTACGCCACACCAAGCCGGCATGGAAGAATTTAAACACCTCAGCTATGCCTCTAGTTTATGTGGCCAATGCACCGAAGTATGCCCTGTAAAAATTGATATCCATAAAATGCTTTTGCTTAACCGCCGCGATGCGATAAACGAAGGCCTAAGCACCCGTACCGAAAATTGGGGCTGGTTTTTCTGGAAAAAAGGAATGAAAAGCCGCAAACTGATGGATTTCTTTAGCGGAAAAACGAAAAACCGTCTACTCCAAAAATTCTTTTCTAAAAGCTGGGCTAAACACCGCGAATTACCTCAAGTGGCCGAACAATCGTTTAGCCAACAATGGAAAGCGGAACACGCTCCAAAAAAGAACTAATTTCTCTAAAGCAGCAGCCCCTTCGATACTAAATTTTTGAGTTTCTGCGTTAGTGAGGCATAAACACTTTGCTTCAAATTCTGCATGAAAAAACCCAAAACAAAACAGCCACTAGATATCACCCCAAAAGTGACCGGCATTGGCGGTATCTTCTTTTTTACCGAAAACCCCAAAGAAACCAATGCCTGGTATGCCAAAAATTTAGGCCTAGAAACCAACGAATGGGGTTCTACCTTTCAGACTAGAAACAAAAACAAACCCGAAGAGGTTAACTCCTTGCAATGGAGCCCCTTTAAAAAAGGAAGTACCTACTTTGCTCCCTCCAAAAAAGAGTTTATGATTAATTATACCGTGCAAAATATAGAAGCTCTGGTAAACAAACTCAAAGAAAACGGCATACCCGTTCTAGATGACATTACCACCTACGACTACGGGAAATTTGTACACATTCTAGACCCCGAGGGCAACAAAATAGAACTTTGGGAACCGATTTACTAAAAAGCTAAGCCCGGCAGAACGGCGGGCCAGCGAAAAGGCCCGTGGGCAGAAGCATCGTTCTGCCTTGATTTTTTGCATACTTTTTCATCAAGGAAAAAGTATAAAAACAGTGCGCCAATTCAGTTTGGCTTTCCTGCCTTTTTGATCAAGCAAAAAAATAAAAGAACTAGCCCTCTATCTCCTCCACCTCTACCAGCGCATTAAACAAATACACCTTGCCGGTAGCAGGCTCCAAACAACGGAAACGCTTACGAATTTTTGCCTCTTTCTTAAACACCCTATTCTGTTTCCACTTAAACAAAGAACCCATAGGGAGGGTTTCTAACAAACACAGATGATCGGGACTGGCATCGTAGGCTTTTAATGCCCGAGATAAACGCAAATCACTACAACTAGCCGCAGCCGGATTTTCCAAATACTGCACAATGGCACGCTGAATATCCGTCGGGAATACTTCCTTTTCGAAAAAAGGACGCATCATGCGTTTAAAATTGGCCTTCCACTCAGCACCATGAGGCTTGGCCTTGCGTTTATGCTCGTTCCAAGTAAGCAGATGTGCAAACTCATGCACGCTAGTTACCAAAAAAGAATAGGGATTTAAATCGTAATTGATAGAAATGCGGTGCCCTTGGCCTGCATAGGGAGGGCGGTAATCGCCTAGTTTGGTCCCTCTGCTTCGCGATATTTTAAATTCACACTGAAAATGATCAATCCAGCGGGCAATAAGCGGAGCACATTGCGGCGGCAAGTATTGGTCGAGAAGTTGAATTCTATCCACCTCCAAATATCATCATTATTTTAAAAACTGATACACCAATAAGCTAGCTACATAAGCCATGGCTGTCATGTACACCAATTGAATGAGTGGCCATTTCCAGCTTTTGGTTTCGCGGTACACCACCACCAGCGTACTCATGCACTGCATAGCATAGGCATAAAAAATCATCAAAGAAAAAGCTACCGGTAGGGTAAATACCAATTCGCCCGTATCGGGGTTTCTGGCCTCGGCCATTCTATCCCGTACCGATTCTGTTCGAGAGCCATCGCCCTGCGCACTATATAAGGTAGCCATGGTGCCTACAAATACCTCACGAGCCGCAAAAGAAGTAATGAGGGCAATGCCTATCTTCCAATCGAAACCTAAGGGCTTAATCACGGGCTCAATACTTTTACCCAGCACGCCGGCATAGGAGTTTTCTAAACGGGCCGAAGCTTTTAAATTGGCTACTTGCTGTGAAGAAAAATGCTCTGTGTAGCTTGGACTGGCAAATTGCTCATCAATAACCGCAAACCGATTCCCCGGACCATAAGAAGCCAACACCCACAAAATAATAGAAATGGCTACAATGACTTTACCAGCCTCAAAAACAAAAGCCTTCACTTTATCGTACATGGTATAGCCCACGTTTTTCCAACGAGGCATACGGTATACCGGCAATTCCATAATAAAATAGTTACGCTCCCGAGCCTTAATAATAAATTTTAATACCCAGGCCACCAATACCGCACTCACTAAACTAATTACATACATGGCCATTAAGGCCAAGCCCTGCATATTTAAAATGCCCCAAATTCGATAATCGGGCACCACCAAAGAAATGAGTAAGGTATAAATGGGTAAACGTGCCGAGCAACTTACCAAAGGAGTAACCAAAATGGTAATAATACGGTCTTTCCAATTCTCAATATTACGAGCACTCATAATAGAAGGAACGGCACAGGCCAAACCGCCAATTAGAGGCACCACCGATTTCCCGTTTAAGCCCACCTTTCGCATAATGCGATCCATCATAAACGTAACTCTGGCCATATAGCCCGTATCTTCTAAAATGGCAATAAAGGCAAATAAAATAGCTATTTGAGGGATAAAAACCATGACTCCGCTTAAACCCGAGAGAACTCCATCTACTACTAAATTGGTGAGTTGCCCCGCAGGTAATAACTGGTGTGCCGTATTTCCTAGCCAAACAAAAACATCTTCTATGAGGCTCATGGGGTATGCCGACCACGAAAAAATAGATTGAAAAATGGTAAATAGAATGAGCATGAAAATGCCCAAACCCCAAATCTTGTGGGTAAGCACCCGATCAATGCGGTTGCTATAACTTTCGCCCAAGGGTTGTATATCGGTTTTTACTGTATCAAATAATACTTCGTTAATGGCGTTGTAGCGTGCAATGGTTTCTTTCGCTTGTAAATCTTGCGATTTAAAACCGTTTGCTACTACCCACGCCGCTATGTATTCTTTTTGTTTGGTGCTTAAAAAGGTGGTTTGCCCATACTGATGCGCAACTAATAATGCCTCATAAGGTTCTTTTAGCCGCAGTTCTGTTTGCAATTCTTGCAGCGCAATTGGGTTTAAGAATTCAGAAAAATCAATGGCATCTGTTTGGGTAGCCATACTAGATGTATCGGCAATGGCTTGTTTAAGAGCTTCAATACCCTCTGCATTACGTGCCGAAATTGGGACTACCCGCACACCTAGTTTTTGTGCTAATTTATTAATCTGGATATGCACGCCGCCTCGTTTTGCCAAATCCATCATGTTTAAAGCAATAATGGTGGGCAGTTTTAAATCGGCAACTTGAGAAAATAAGAGTAAGTTACGTTTCAGGTTAGTAGCATCGGCAATAAATACCACCACATCGGGGTGTAATTCATTTGTTGTATTGGCCAATACTTCCAATACCATCGCCTCATCTTTACTTTTAGGATATAAACTATAAGCTCCTGGAAGATCTATTAGTTGAGCTTCTTGACCTGGGATAAGGTTAGAAATACCCGTTTTTTTATCAACCGTAACTCCCGGGAAATTGCCAATTTTTTGATTTAAGCCCGTTAAAAGATTGAAAAGTGTAGACTTTCCGGTGTTGGGATTACCAACCAGCGCCACTTTCAATTGCTTTTTCACGTGTTTTTTTTAAACTAAAATGATGGTAGAAGCCTCTTGTTTGCGAAGGCTTAATTGGTATCCAGAGATGGTTACCGCTATCGGATCACCTAGTGGAGCAATGCGCTCTACATAAATGGGTTCACCGGGTAAACAGCCCATTTCCATCAGTTTAACTGACATTTCTAAGTCGGTAAACTCTTTAATAATGCCAGATTCGCCCGGAGACAAATCCGAAAGTGTTTTAGCTGTTTTTCTCACGGTGGTGATACAAAGGTAGTATTATTTATAATGATTCCAAATAAGTACTATTTGAAACGTTGTGTTTGGTATTTCACCATAGGGCAGTTGCACGATTTTTTAAAAATACCACAACTGCTAAACAGCACTAGCAACACCAAACAGCTTGCTAAAAAACGGGTTTTCATGATATTATGCACCTACTGAGGCAGCATAATCTGCAGCAGAAAGTAAGCCCTCTATTTGAGAAAGGTCACTAAATTCAATTTTCACCATCCAACCATCACCGTAAGGATCTTGGTTAACCAATTCGGGGTTGGTATCTAATTTTTTATTGAACTCCAATACCTTGGCATCAACCGGCATAAATAAATCAGAAACGGTTTTAACAGCCTCAACGGTGCCAAATACAGCTTCTTTAGTTACTGTTTTGCCTAAAGAATTAATATCGATATACACAATATCTCCTAATTCACGCTGGGCAAAATCGGTGATGCCTACATAGGCTTGATTGCCTTCTACTTTAATCCATTCGTGATCGCTGGTATACTTAAGTTCTGATGGGAAATTCATAGTTATGTTTTTGTTTGTTCAAAAATAGGGTTAATGAGGTAGATTATCAATACATAAACGCTGTATTATTGAATGGCAAAACGGAGGGTAAAACCAAAATTACTAAAGGAGGTATTGAAGCTTTGTGAAGTATAGGGTTTAGTAATGTTGCCATCGTAAAAAATGCGCAAGTTTAAACGCTGGTTTAATACATAATCTACTGATGGACGGTAAGTGATATTTTTAGCTCCAGAAGAGACTTCGGCATCGGTTACATCGGCCCGGTAAATCAATGTCTTACGATCGTTAATGGCAAAATCTAATTTAAAGTTTAAATCATTATTCATTTTTAGGCTTTTAAATAAACCAAAAGGGAATCTAAAATCGGTGGTTCTGTAGCCCAAGCCAAATACAATGGCTTCATCGGTTTGTAAAGCCAACTGGCTATTCGCTAAACTTAAGCCCATGGTTCTCGATTTTCGATATTCAAAATTGGAGCTTAAATTATTTTTAAAGCGCATATCGATGCCTAAAAGCGGAACAAACTGCTCAAACAAGGTTACTTGGTTAAATTGATATTTAGGTAAGAAGTTGTTGCTTACATCACGCACGTTCACTTTGCCGTTACTCTCGGTATAGCGGGCTAAGGAGTTAAATCCATTAATGCTATAGGTAGATTTATAAGCGTGATTGATATCTATAGAAGCGAAAATATCGCTTAAGAAAGGTAAGCTGCTTAAGCCGCTATAGTTCATTCGCCAGTTCGGAATAGGGATTTTAGGGAAGGTATTTAAACTAATTTTATCAGCCGATTTGCCACTATAGGCTGCTAAGAAAGAAGAAATTACCACATCTTGCGAAGCTTTACCATAACCATCGGAAAAGCCATTGGCTACTCCCGATGAATTCGAATTTAAGGCGCCCAAGCGTTGGGAAATAACCGATCGGTTACTTTCAAATTGGCGGAATAAATTAGCGGCACTGCCTGGTTTATCTTTTTTAAAGGCGGTACCAAAGCTAAAAAATGAGATGCTGTAATCGCCGGTAGTAATGGGGTTCAGGTTATCGAAACTATTACTTGCCGCTACAAATTTAAAGGTGGTAGCATAGTTGAAATTGCTGCTTTTTAGTGCGGTTAATTCTATTCGCAAATCTTTTATAGGCTCTAGGGTTCCTCTAAAATTGAGATCTTCTTTTAAACCGGTTATGTAGAGTTGATTTAAAAGTGGGTCCTTCGTAATCCAACCCTCGGTAATAGCTCGTGGTCTAATATCACGCTGGCTACCAAATAAAAAATCCCAACCAGGCGCATCGCTCGAAAAATCTTGGCCAAGGGCTGTAGTTTTAGGCAAGTAACCGGGCAAAAAGGTACCTTGCGTTCGGGTATAGGCTCCGCTAATATTTTTAAGGCTAGTAAGCGTATGTACCAAGGCTTTCACGAATTTGCTAGCCGTTTCATCGGTATTTATCCGCTTTAAAAAACCAATTTTATTATACAACGAACTAAAGTTAAAGGATGGATTTAACTGAAGTATTCGGGTATTTTGAATGCTATTTCCCAAGTTAATACTAGGATCGTTTATGCTTGATAAGGGTTCTGTTTTCCAGTTAAACGTAGTTCCATACCGAGTAGTAAGGGTTATCCAATTAAAGCCCGGGATTTTACTAATGGGTACATTGTAGGTAAGGTTTGCGGTATGGCCATAATCGGTAGTGCGGCCTAAGCGCATTAGGTTTTGCCAAAGTGTATCTCGTTTCAAGCCATTAATGCGCCCATCGGGTTCATCAATAATCGAATAATTTGTGGCATTAAAATCGAGCTGTAGAGAACGGGTTAAATTCCAACTGATGCCGTATAAACGGGTCATCTGAAAATTCTTGTTATAGGTGGTGCGCACCGGAATAAAATTGTTCGGATCGTTATTTCTGAGCGTATTTTCCGAGTACATCCGATCTACATCTATACGGAAATTTAATACCGACGGGAAGATGCTGAAGTTAATATCTCTCAATAGTGCTAAACTGTTTTTCTTTATAATTTTAGCAAAGGGACTTATAGATTTGGCCTGCCGTGAATACGTATAGGCCAAGCCTGCTTTATAGGTTTTTTGAATGCTTTGCTGGTTAATAAAATCGCGGTGATTGTATTCGGTAAAGGCATAGCTGGCGCTCCAATTCTCAATATCCCATAGTTTAGGTTTACTCTCTGTATTGGTTTTAATTTTGTGCACATTGGTAAAGTTGATGCTCTTACGGGTGGTAAAATCTTGCACCACGTTTAAAATATCTTTTTGTACCGATTTAGGCGAATTATTTAAAGCATTTTTAAGCTCAATATCGGGTGCCCGAGGATCGAACATGGGCGTGCTTACCTGCTGAGAGAAATTCACAAACATCGGGATTTTGATACCCGACCGTTGTGGGAATAGTTTGCCAGCTTCTATGCTCGATGATACATCAACTATAGATTGATCGTTACGGTTGCGTTCACTCACCTTACGATCTAAGGAACCGAAACCGTTGGTGCTTCTACTGCCCGATACCGATACATCAGCAAAATCGGCTAGCTTGGCATTTAACCTAGCGGTAGCCGCCCAACCCCCGCGTTCGTCAAAATCACTTAAACGTAGTTCGTTAAACCACACTTCTGCGTTTTTATCTAAGCCATCGTCGCCAGAGTTTACTATTGTTTTCAATGGGTTGCGTACACCTAGCATATACACCCGTACCTTACTCATATCAGGTTGCCCCATTACAGTAACGGTATTTTGTCCGTCGCTATATTGGAAAGGCACATTGGGTGGCCAGGGCTGCCCACTTAATTGCGCATTATTACGGGCCGTTTTGGCAATTTGAAACAAGCTCAGCGGTACATCCAATTTGTTTTCGGCAGGCCAAATAGCATTGGCATCACTGGTATTGGGTGCCGTAATTATTAATGGGATACTGTATTCGTAATAGTTATCTTGATTATCGCTACCTATGCGAATAAAAGCGCTCACATCTTTATCGTTAATCGGATTTACCGGATTGGCACTTTCGGCGTGGATGAACATTTCCAAACGCCGGTACGATCTAAAATCGTTAAAGGAAGTACGGAAAGCCGCTCTGCCATAGCCATCTTTTAAACTTTTTACTCTAACCGATAGGGATTGCTCGTTTTGGCGGGTATTGGCACTATATCCGCTGTAATCTAATTCACGCACAATACCGGGGGGAGTAACATACGGGATAGGGGTTCGTTTGCCATTTTCTTCGATATTTACCGCACTTACTTCTAAGCTAGAATTGTCTAAACCTGGGTTAATGAGCGCCGGATCAGCAATTACTTTAGCCAAATTATTTTCGGCATTGTAGCGGCGCCATTCGCCACGTACCAACTGTAGTTTGGCTAAACGCAAAATGGTGGTATCGGCAAAATTGGTCATATAGGAACGCACAAAACGTATGGATTTGAAATCTTGAATATTGCCCACTTTGGTAAGAAATTGTGCCAAAGGAATTTTAAACTGAATCCAACGTACGGTTTCTTGTTTTCCATTGGCCAACTTCACACTAGTTGATACAATATCTGAAATGAAATTGGTGCCTACCTGCTGTAAATCTTGTGGGCGTATGGAAACCTTGTACTCGAAATATTCATCGGCTTTAGAGGTATTATTATCTCTATTTACATCCTCCCCATCTGGCAATGGTGTAGATGCTGAATTTTCAATACCAGTTTCTGCCAAAGATTGTTCTTGGGTTTTGGAGTTTCCCTCGGTACCGTTATATTTTTCGTAGCGTTTTAAAATAGAACTGGCAGAACCAGAGAATACATTACCTCTAAAATATTGGTAATTATCTGATGATGGATCGGCAGCTAAAGCTGCGGCAGCCGTTGCATTTAATTGTGGGCTTACTTGATTTACAAAACTGCTGAAAAATTGTTGCTCTTGGGTATCAGATAAACCATCCAAACCCACATCTTGTAATTTTCTAGCTGCGGGATTATTATCGAATGCTGGAATAACGGGTTGTAATTTAGGCACCCTACCCCAAGCGGTTACATCGGTTTTGGCCGGGTCTCCATCGGTGGGCAAGCCATTTTCTAATGATTTGCGATCATCTTTTAATATGTCTTCGGATATATTACCTAAATCGAAATACAAATCGCCACCTTCGGCATTGGGTTTATACAGAAATGGATCTAACATCCATAATTCTACAAATTCAATATTAAGGGCTTCAAAATCGTTGCTCTCTAATTTACGGAACATACCACCCCATCTGGTTTTGGGGTTAAGTAGTTTTCCATCCCCATTTAATCCGGCGTTGGTGTAATTATAGGGGCCACGTTCGTTTGGATAGAAAGCCATATTGAGTGTAGGTAAAAACAAGGGCTGCCCGGTGGGAGAATCTTTAAAGGGAAATACTTCTTTTTCTAATACTTCTCTACTATAATGATTGGATAATTCATTGGCATTCAACTTTACATCAGCTGGGGTGCCACTACCACTCCGATTATAAAAAATAGGGTCAATGTTATAGAAGGCTATTCGGGCTCTGTTAAAGCCATATGTTAAATTGTTAAACTGCTGCGATTCGGGGAACAGTTGTGGCGTGCCCGATATTTGCCAAGTAATAGCACTCTTTAAATCAATTAACGACCGGGTGGCTTCAAAATCGTCTAAATAACTAGAGCCGTTTTTAGTCCCGGCAAAGTTAAGTGCACTAGGGTGGCCGGGAATAAACTTGGCGAATTCGCCAGAAAAAGTAATACTTGATTTTTCTTTTGTAGAAATGAATGGGATTTTATCTACCATGCGGGTAAGCCACCGCGAATCCGATTGGTAATTCATATCTAAACCCCAAATGGTATTGGATATAGGCTCGTCGCCAATGTTTACCTTTGGTGTTAGCGGCCGCTCGGTTAAATTTAGTAAGGTAGCACCGAGGTTCAGTTTTTTATTGGCCCTATAGTCAAACCGAGTGCCAAATAACGAACGTTGTTGCATACCAAAAAGTTCGCTATTTTCTAATTTAATGCGAATAGATTGCCCAGAATTTAAAAGCGCTTGATTTAAAATTCGCACTCGGCCAATATTGTAATCAATGGTAAAATCTACGCCTTCTTGCAAAGGTATGGTACCGGCGATTACCTGCACCGAACCTTCGGGAATGTTTATGGCATTGAGTTGAAACTCCGAACTTACTTGCGATTGGTAGGTCCCTTTTAGGATGTACCTATTTAATTGTGGGTAAAGCTGCTGAGCATCGGCTTTGGTTAAATCATATAAAGGTTGGTACACATATTTTGCAGCCAAAGCGGCTTCGGCAGGGGTAAATTGAGCTGCTAAATCGGCACCAAAGGGCTCTACCGTAGGGAAAGTAATGCGGCCATTTAAGGCATCAATGGTGATGCCTTGAATAAAATCGAAAAAGCCATCGGGCTTTCGATCGTTTTGCTGGTTGATATTATCCAAATTAGTGAGTTGTAACCACAACTTGCCATTGGTATTTTGTCCCTCGGTCATTTGAGGTTTTTCTACTCCCGATTGCTCATCTAAACGGAAAATATTTAAGCGAAAATCGGAAGAGGATACTTGATATGCTCCCAAGGAATAGATGTTTTTCATCATCAAATCCCAAGTTGGTAAATTGGTTTTAAGCGTTTCGTTTTTAAGCAATTTTACATACAACACCTCCGGAATCTCATTATTTACAGGCAAATCGGCGGAAAATTCTCCTACCTGATACTCTGTACCATTCACTGTATAGCGGTATGCCACCGCCAATACTTCATCGGCATTAAGCGGCGTGTTTAAAGAAATATAGCCCAATTGCGGGCTGATGGCATATTCCTTATCTGTTAGCTTGCGGGCATAGGTAAGTTTAGCAAAATTATCGGTAGCGCCATTTGCCTGAAAATACACGTTAATAGCATTCGAATTGGTTAAGCGGGCTCCAAGCGGCAGTGTCTGCAATAAATTGTTAGATTGTTGCGCAAAACCGGGGCCACTAAAACCCGCCGGGTAAGAAGAATATGCTACACCCCCTTGAATTTGTGCCTGGTTGTATGGACTATTTTCTCCTAAATCCATAAATGCCAACACATCTCTCGAATCGGTAGTGGTACCCACTCTATTGGTTACCCAAACCTCTATTTTAGTAATGTTGATGTTGCTGCTAATTATTGGCAGCTTTTTTAAGGCTAAATTATATTGGTTGCGAAAAAATTGGCTTAAAAAATAATGCTTGTTGGCTTCGTAACTATCAGCAAGCAACCTAAATTCGTTTTGCTGCGCTCCATTGGTAATGGTAATTTCCTTCGATTGCGATTTTTGTTGGGAAAAAATACTGGTTACCCCCAATTTACCAAATTGCAATTGTGTTTTTAAGCCAAATAGGGCTTGGCTGCCGGTTATTAACGATGAACTAAGCGGTAAACTCACATTTCCGGCTTCCACCTTACGTACAATTTCGTCTTCCTTACCTGTATAATCTAGTTTAACCTGATTCTCAAAATCGAATTGGGCTTCGGTATTGTAATTGGTGCTTATTTTTAATTTTTCACCTACCTGGCCCACCAAATTCATTTGAATACGTTGGTTAAAATCAAAATTACCTTGCTTACGTTGCCGTTCGTTAAATAACGGATTTTCGTTTTTATTAATTCGGCCGGCAAAGGTTAGCTCCGCCGATCCTTGGGGTATAATTTCAATGGTCGAGCCACCAAAGAGGCGTTCAAAAGAGCGGCTGTTAATTTTAACCGGCGGGATAAACCCCGGTTGCCTAGCAGCTGAAACCGATTGGTCGGCCAAATCACGCCAGGTGTTTTTTAGTAGTTGTTTATTTTCGAAGCGTTGATATTCCGGTATAGATAAGTAATATGGATTTCTAAAAAATTGGCTGCCTATGTTATCCTGAATGGTGTATTGCTTGGTTAATGGATTGAATACTACCGAGCGTTTAATATTAGATGGATTGGGCAGTGATAGTCCAAAAGATCTTCCAAAAACTAAGGATTTAGAATCCTTAATGGGGTAACGTAATGTTAAACTATCAGAACTAATGGGGGCCTTTCCTTGCGCAAAAACTTGTTGCGAAATTCCAAATAGAACTCCACTTAAAAAAAATAAGAAAACGTAGGTGGTTTTCCTCAAGGCTTTTTTTAGTAAAAGGTTAGGTAATTATAAGCTTTTTAGCGCAATTTTTATCAATTGCTCTACAGATAAACTTTCGTTTGAGCCACTTATTGCTTGATCTAGGGCCTTTTCTGCATTGATTTTAGGGAAACCCAACATCACCAAAGCAGAAAGTGCTTCATCTCTGATAGTATAGTTTTGCGGTATAGAAATGAGCGAATCGGGGCCCTCTTTTTTTAATTTATCTTGCAATTCGAGAATTAACCGTTGAGCAGATTTTGGCCCGATACCCTTTATACGTTGAATTAAAGGTACATCACCCTTTACAATAGCCTGCTGAATTTCTTGTGGTGTAATAGATGAAAGCATCATACGGCCAGTATTGGGACCAATACCAGATACCGAAATTAGATGCAAAAATAACTTTCGTTCACCTTCTTCAATAAACCCATAAAGTGTATGTGCATCTTCTTTTACATGCAACCAGGTGTATAATTTACAACGCTCTTGCTTGGGCAATAAAGAATAGGTGTGCAGCGAAATGTTGATATGATACCCTACACCGCCAGCCTCTATAACTACATAGGTAGGGCACTTCACACTTAATTTTCCATCTATATAGGCGTACATATTCCTTAATTGCTTTTTCTAATTCGATTAAACAAATTCTTTGATTTCGCTATAATACCGGTTTCAGCTTTTGACTGGGCGTCTACTACGGCTATGGTTACCATATTCACAATTTCCCGTATCGAACTGCCTAATTGCAGAATATGTACCGGCTTATTCATACCCAATAAAATAGGGCCAATAGCTTCGGCGCCGGCTAATTCTTGAATTAATTTATAGGCAATATTACCCGAGGCAAGGTTAGGAAATACCAGTGTATTAGCCGCTTGGCCATTTAAAGTGCTAAACGAAAAATTATCTTTCAATAAGGCTGGGTTCATGGCAAAATTTGCTTGCATATCGCCATCTACCAATATATCTGGGTGGTTTTGATGCAATAAACGAACTGCTTCTCTTGTCTTATCGGGCACCTCTCCTTCGTTTGAGCCAAAATTAGAATACGATAACATGGCAATACGAGGTTGTATATTAAATTTCTTTACAGAACGATCAATAAGTACAGTCAAATCAACCAACTCATTCAACGTAGGATTTACATTGACAGTAGTGTCTCCAAAAAATACAGGACCCTTTTCGGTTAGCATCATATACATACCGGCAACTTTATTTACGCCCGGCTCGGTACCAATAACTTGCAATGCTGGGCGGATAGTTTGAATATAATTTTTGGTTAGACCGGAAATTAAAGCATCTGCTTCACCAAATTGTACCATACAGGCGCCAAAGTAGTTGCGGTCACGTAATAATTTTTTAGCCTCATACAGGGTTATACCTTTACGTTGACGTTTTTGATAAAGATACTCTGCATAGAGGTCTGTCTTGGCTGTTTCTTCTGCCGGATCGATGATGGTAACACCTTCCATATCCAATTCGTTGGCTTCAATAAGTTCCAATATTTTTTGCTTATCTCCTAATAATATGGGTGTAGCTACGCCATCATCATTTACAATTTGAGCTGCTTTTAAAATCTTGTAATTATCGGCTTCGGCAAATACTACTCGTTTAGGATCTAATTTAGCTTTATTAGATATGGCACGCAATAAGGCATCGTCCATACCCAAACGGAGCTTAAGGTCTTCTCTGTACGCATCCCAATCGGTAATGGTATATTTTGCCACTCCCGAGTCCATGGCGGCCTGAGCAACAGCCGGAGATACGGCGGTAATTAATCTAAAATCTAATGGTTTAGGAATGATGTAATCTTTACCAAATTTTAGGTTTTTGGTATTGTATGCTAAGTTTACGGCTTCGGGTACTGGTTTTTTGGCCAAATCGGCAATGGCTTTAACAGCGGCAATTTTCATGGCCTCGTTAATGGTGGTTGCTCGTACATCTAAAGCTCCACGGAAAATATAGGGAAACCCCAAAACATTGTTTACTTGGTTCGGATAATCTGAACGGCCGGTAGCCATTAACACATCTTTACGAGTTTTAATAGCTAAATTATAATCAATCTCCGGATCTGGGTTGGCCATAGCAAACACGATTGGGTTTTTGGCCATGCTTTTTAGCATGTCGGCAGTTAAAACATCAGATGAAGATAAACCAATGAATACATCCGCATCTTTAATAGCCTCGGCTAAAGTATTTAGTTTACGGGTGGTGGCAAACTCTGCTTTGGTTGGATCTAAGTTTTCTCGGGATTGGTTAATAACTCCCGTTCTATCTACCATCACAATATTTTCTCTTTTGGCACCCATGCTCATGTATAAACGTGAGCAAGAGATAGCTGCGGCACCGGCTCCATTAACCACAATTTTAACCTTATCAATTTTTTTCTTCTGAATTTCACAGGCATTTAATAAGGCTGCCGATGAAATGATAGCGGTACCATGCTGATCATCGTGCATAACCGGAATGTTCAATTCCTCTTTTAACCTACGCTCAATCTCGAAACATTCAGGAGCCTTAATATCTTCTAAATTAACCCCCCCAAAAGTGGGCTCTAGGGCTTTTACAATTTTTACAAAATCGTCCACATTGGTGCAATCCAACTCTAAATCAAATACATCAATATCAGCAAAAATTTTAAATAAAATTCCCTTACCCTCCATAACCGGCTTACCGGCTTCTGGACCAATATTTCCTAAGCCTAATACCGCAGTTCCGTTGCTAATTACGGCCACTAAGTTTCCTTTAGCGGTGTATTTGTACACGTCTTCTTTATTTTCGGCAATTTTTAAACAAGGTTCAGCTACTCCTGGCGAATAGGCCAAGGCTAAATCTCTTTGCGAATTGGTAGGTTTGGTAGCAACCACTTCAATTTTTCCTGGACGACCCTGTGAGTGGTAGTCTAGTGCATCTTGTTTTCGGTTTATTTTACTCATAGGAGAAACTTATGATTGGTTGTCAAAATTACGATTTTTAGCCATACAGGCGCCAAAAAACAACGGATATTATCGTTGAAAGATTTTTAAGCGCATACCCACTTTTAGGATAGAGCTGTGTAATTTATTCCAAGATTTTAGCTGTGAGGCGCTAAGACCTACATATTTTTTTGCAATACCACTTAAATTATCGCCACGTTTTACGGTGTAATAGATGACCTTGGTACTAGTACTAGCTTGCGGAGCTACTACAGCTACTCCAATAGCAGTGCCATTAAGCACTTGATACAGGGCGGCATAGTCCGGTTGGTTTTGGGTGGGAATAACCACCGATTTTGGAGCGGTTGGCGACCCTTTTACCATTAATTTTTTATAGGATGGATTTAACAAAATAAGCTCTTGCAAATCAATTCCGGTAGCTCGTGCAACGGCAGCCAAGGAAACAGGTTTTACCACATCAAACACATCGGTAAGGGTATTAAAACCTGGCGATAATGGACTAATACCATAATTTTGGTAATTGCTCATGATATAGGCCGTAGCAATAAACTTGGGCACGTAATTGCGTGTTTCAGCAGGCAGATACGGGCTAATGGCCCAAAAATCGGCCTTACCACCTGCTTTTACAATGGCTCTGGCTACAGCGCCTTTACCACAGTTATACGAAGCAATGGCCAATAACCAATCATCGAATTGGGCAAAGGCATCTTTTAAATAGGCTGCAGCGGCTTTACTAGCCTGTACGGGGTCTTTCCGTTCGTCTACATCTTTGTTTATAGTAAGCCCATAGGCTTTGGCCGTACCAAACATAAATTGCCAAGGGCCAGTTGCGCCCACTCTAGAAACTGCATTAGGGTTTAGGGCCGATTCTACTACTGACAAGAATTTCAATTCTTCGGGCAGGCCGAATTCTTTAAATACTTTTTCGTAAACCGGGAAGTAATAGTTAGATAAACCTAACATTTTACCTACTTGTTCTTTGCGTTTTGTTAAAGCCTCAATGTATTGCGTAACCGCCAAATTAAAGGATTTAGGAACTACTTGCTGTACACTATCACTACCTGCATTTTTTTCTAAATGCACCTGATGATTGGAAGCACTGAATTCGGATAGCGAATCGGGCAATAGACTCGGTTTACTTGGCACAGCGGTGGCATATACAGATTGTAAAACTATCTGCAATAACAACAAAACAGAAAGCAATGCTTTAGTTTTCATGCTAGCCAAATAAAATGACTGTGCAAAAGGACAAACCCCACACAGAAATGAATGGTTTAAACGGAAATTCCGGAGGCTTATTTTTTCTCGACGTCGTTAGAGTCGTTTTTGCCATCTTTAGCGTCTTTAAATTCTTTGACGCCTTTACCTAAGCCACGCATTAATTCTGGAATTTTTCTACCACCAAAAATGAGCAATACAACTACCAAAATGGCTAAAATTTCTGGGGTACCTAATAGGCCTAATACTATAAAATTTAACATAATTTCTATTTTAAGGATGATGAATCTTTTTCTATTGGAGGCGTTTGGTCGACCGGAGTTTCCTGTTCTATAGATTCCTCTATATTGGCCTTCACCTCGTTTATATTTTTATGAATTTCCCGTTTTACTTCTTCAGATGCGTCTTGAAACTGGCGAATACCTTTACCTAATCCACGAGCAACTTCTGGTAATTTATCGCCACCAAACAACAAAAGTGCTGCTAGCAAGATAAACAACATTTCTGGAGTACCAATGTTTAAGAAAAGGATTAGGTTTCCGCTCAAATGCTAATTATTAGTATGCAAATATACGACATTTTTTACCGGCGATATGTTAAATTTAATTCGCTAACCAGCCAGCAGGGTTCAATGGGCTGCCCCCTTTCCACAATTCAAAGTGTACTTCGGTGCTATCATCGCTTGGGTCGGTAGCTACCACACCCAGGCTCTGTTTCACCGAAACTTTTTGTCCGGCCGCTACACTTGTAGATTTTAGGTTAGAGTAAATGGTAAAATATTCTCCATGACGTATCATTACCGCAAAGGTGGCGCCAACACTAAAAACCCTACGCACTTCTCCAGAAAATACGGCTCGTACAGTTGCTCCAGGATTGGTACGAATATCTACTCCGTTATTAGATATGGTTACATTTTCGCCATAACTATGGGTTCCAAATCCCTCAGTAATGGTACCATTGGCTACAGGCCAAGGTAAACGGCCTCTATTATCTAAAAAGTCGGATGATAGTTTGGCCGATTCGGGGGTTGCCGATAAAATACTCGAGCCTTTTGCCACCGGCTTGGTTGTGGCTGTTCTGTTTTCCGATTTCGCTTTATCTGCATCTACTTTTGCTGCAGCTTCTGCTTTTTTACGTTCGGCCTCAATTTCACGAGCAACGGCTGCTTGCAAGGCTCTGTTTAACTGAATGGATTCCCGCTGTTTTTTACTCAACTCTTGCTTAAGCTGTTTTTCTTGCTTGGTTAAACCACTTAGTACCTTGGTTTGGCTGTTTTTTTCTTTTCCTAGGGTTTGTTTTTCTTTTTGTTGATCATTTAAGAGACTGGTTTTTTCCTCCTTATTTTGATCGAGAGCCACAATTTTTACATTTAACTCGTGCTGCGTGCCTTGAATATAATTTGCCTGTTTTTTACGGTATTGTGTAAACTGCTGCAAATATTTCAAGCGCTTATAGGCCTGATTAAAGTTATCGGCTGCAAATACAAACATCAACTTGCTGTATGCACTTTGGTTTCGTTGCTCGAAACGTAGCATTCCAGCATATTCTTTCTTAAGCTGATTTAGTTGCGATTGTAGGTTAATAACGGTTTTTGTGTTTTGGTTAATCTGATTATCCAATAGATTAATCTCAGAATTGATCGTATTAATTTTTTGTTCGCGGAGCCTAATTTTGGAATTTAAGTCTCGTATTTGCTTTAAAGATAATTTCTTGCTTGATGAGGTCTTATTCAGCGTACGGTTTAATTCTTCAATCTCTCTGGTTAGTGCCTCTTTTTTACGCTTCAGGTCGGTACTGCTTTGTGCATGCGCCTGCATACCTAAAATCACACAAAAGAAAAACAAGAGATAAAAAAACCTTTTCATGCCGCAAATGTATTTAAAATTAGTTTTTTACTGAAAATCGTTTGGGAACATTAAATGGAAAATCCAACGGGGTATCTTTTTCTATTTTGGTATATTTCAATTCTGCCTGAACCGATTTAGCGCCCACCAACGAACTTAACTTAAGTACATGTGGTAGTAATTGTCCACCTTCATCCCAAAAATCAGTATAACCAACCTGTAATTCTTGCTTAGCTGAAGCGTCTAGCAAGTGTAAGTTTTTCATTTTCAAGGCTTCGTTAAACCGAATGTCGTATTGAATGCTGCTCAGATTACCTAGTAGCTGTACCAGGGAATCTTTGGTGCTTATTTCATGTGTTTGTTTAAAAATTTCGGGCCATATATTGCCTACCAGCATGGCTTGTAGCGTGCCGAAATTCACTTGAGGATTGGTATAATCGTGTATATAACTGAACGGTTTTTTTATGTAAACACTCTCTAAACGATTGATAATTTTAATGCTATCAGGTGTGATGAGCATCCGAGCAACTTCTAGACCGGCTATGGCAGTTACCGAAATCCATATTTTTTTATCGTTCTCTATTTTGATGGCTACACTTACATCGTTCGAGTTGCCGTCTAAACTTATGCTAGCCTTCGACTTTATAGATAACCTATCAAAACGTACTAGAGTTTGTTCAATGGCCGCTAACTTTTCAGCATTGCTGCGCTGAATTGCCAGTTTATCTACATCAATTGCTTTTTTTCTTGCCGAACATCCGGCTAAACTAAGTAGCAATACACTACATAAAAACAGCAAGGTCAAATGATATGGGCGAAGAATCATGGGCACAAATGTCTGAAAAAATAAATTAAGAAACACCAGTATGGCCATAACCACCGATACCTCGGGTAGTAGCACCTAGCTCTTTCACTTCGCACCAAGCAACTGTTTCGTGTTTAGCAATAATCAGTTGAGCAATTCTATCGCCATGCTGAATGGTAAAATCGCTTGCAGAGAAATTAATTAATAAAATTTTAAGCTCACCCCGATAGTCGGCATCTATAGTTCCGGGACTATTTAAAACGGTAATGCCGTGTTTAAATGCCAAACCACTTCTGGGTCTTATTTGGGCTTCAAAACCTAAAGGAATTTCCATAAATAAGCCCGTTGGAATTAATAAACGATCCATGGGTTTTAGTACCACTTCTTGTGCTAGGTTAGCTCGTAGATCCATACCGGCAGAAGCGGAAGTTTCGTAGATAGGTAGCGGATTTGTAGAGGTATTGATAATGTTAATCGTCATTGCTTATACACGTTTTAAGATTGCCCTTACTTCTTTTTGCTCGAACCAATAAACTACCAAAATATAGGCTAGCAATAAGCCATTACCTATAAAAATGTTCATGTTAAATACTGTAAATGAGAGCCAAACTAGCACAATAGCCAACAAAATATAGGCTGTATTGCGTTTTAAACGGTAAGGTATGGGGTAATTTTTTTGGCCGAGTATATAGGAAAATACCGACATACTGAGGTAGGCCAGTAATGTAATCCATGCAGAGGCTACATAGCTGTAGTGTGGAATGAGCCAAATATTTAGACCAATGGTTAGCGCAGCGCCTACTCCCGAAATATATAAGCCATACCGGGTTTGGTCGGATAGTTTATACCAAATAGATAAATTCATGTACACGCCTAAAAACACATAAGCAAACAATAATACAGGTACAATTTTTAAGCCCGACCAATATAAGGCTTGCTCATCGGCATGACCTTTAATAAAGTACTTAAGCAGCTCTATATTGGCTACTAAACTAAGGGTGATGATGCAAACCGCTAACACAAAATAATGCATAATTCGGGCATATGTTTCTTTGGCATTAGCATTTTTAGCGTGGCTAAAAAAGAAAGGTTCCGACCCTAGCCTAAAAGCCTGAATAAAGATGCTTAAGAAAATGGCCAACTTGCAGCAAGCGCCATAAATACCAACTTCTTGTTGGCTAATAGCCTCTGGCAATAGGCGACCTAAAAAAATCTTATCAATATTTTCATTGATAATAAAGGAGATATTGGCAATGAGAACCGGCCAGCTGTAGGATAGCATTTGGCCAATCATACGCCAATTTATTCGGAGTTTTAATTGAAGTAATTCGGGAATGAGTAGCATTAATACAAAAGCACTGGCAAATAAATTAGATAGAAATACGTACCCTACCCAACCCGGCCTAAACCACGACGCTAGAAAATGAGCACCTGGCAATTGGTTTTGAATAATATGTGGAATGCCGTAAATAAAAAAGAGGTTTAGGGATACAAAAACCAGTACGTTTAAGAATTTAAGCAACCCGTATCGTTTGGCTCGGCCATCGGCCCTAAGCTTGGCAAATGGTATTACACTTAATGCATCGAGCATTAAGATATAAATAAAGTACTGTACATAGCGGCCGAAATCGGGATTGCTATACGCTGTATCTCGTTGCATCCAAGCGGCAATATCGCCCACAAAAAGTAATGCAAATAAGCCAAAGGAGGCGGCCAAACTAAAAATGAAGAAAAACGTATTCTGGTAAACCTCCTCTTTTCGGTGTTCTTCTTTATTTAAATACCTAAAAAACGTGGTTTCCATGCCGAAAGAAAGCAGAGCATTGAGCAAAGAGGCCCAACTGTACATGGTGGTGAAAATACCGTATGCTTTAACCGGATATACCCGCACATAAATGGGAGTTAAAAAAAAGTTAAGCACCCTAGAAAACACGGTGCTTATTCCATATATAGCGGTTTGGCTAGCAAATTTTCTGGCTGTTGACAATACTCGGATTTATAGGTTTAAAAGAACTTTTTAAGCAATTCAAAATTACGATAGTTTTTCAATTGGACTTCATCTATCGTTACTTTTTCTACCACCGCATCATCTGGACCACGCTTGCAAAAGGTTAAAAATTCGTCGAGGGCAAAGTCATCGCCTTCAGCTTCAATTTCTACACTACCATCGGGTACATTTTTTACCCAGCCCTTTATTCCTAAAAAATCGGCAGTGGCTTTAGTACTGGCTCTAAAAAAAACACATTGTACTTTTCCGCGAATATGTATGTGTAGATTTTTCATGTTAAGTTAAATCGAGCTGCGATAACCGATTTTTTTCTGCTAAAAATTCTTGCCAAATAGCTTGTAAAATATCCTCGGCCGATTCTACTCGGTCTAACATGGCCGATACTTGGCCTATCTCCAACTCTCCTTCAAATAAATCGCCTTCGAACATGCCTTTTTTAGCTCTAGCACGTCCCAATAAAGCCTCCAATTCTTGAGGGCTTGCCCCATTGGCCTCTGCCTCGGCTACCCGAAGCGCAAAATCGTTTTTTAATAAACGTACTGGCACCAGCGATTTTAAGCGGAGTTTGGTATCGCCTTCTTGTGCGGCTAATACGGCCTGCTTAAAATTTTCGTGTGCCGATGATTCTTTAGCGACGGCAAACCGAGAACCTACTTGAACGCCATCGGCACCAAGGGCCATGGCAGCCAACATCGATTTTCCACTAGCAATACCACCGGCAGCTACTAAAGGCAAATCAATGGCCTCACGTACCATCGGAATTAAGCAAAGTGTAGTAGTTTCCTCACGCCCATTATGTCCACCGGCCTCAAAACCTTCAGCAACCACCGCATCTACCCCACAAGCTGCGGCTTTTTGCGCAAATTTCACGTTAGATACTACATGGGCTACGGTCATGTGGTTTTCCTTAAATAAGGGGGTCCATGTAGCCGGATTGCCCGCCGAGCTAAATACAATTTTTACTTTCTCTTGTAAAATTACCTCCACCAAGTCTTCCATATTGGGGTAGAGTAAAGGAATGTTAACCCCAAAAGGTTTATTGGTGGCTTTTTTACATTTTTGGATATGTTCACGCAACACATCAGGATACATAGATCCGGCACCAATAAGGCCTAATCCACCGGCATTAGAAACTGCCGAAGCCAAGCGCCAGCCGCTACACCAGGCCAAGCCACCCTGTAAAATGGGGTATTGAATAGCAAAAAGTTTTTGTATTGCGTTCACCTAGTAAAGTTGATGCTTTCGTAGCAAACTGCCAAATTTAAAATACGCTTAAACTAGCTTTTTAATAGTTGAACTTGGCGTTAACGAAAGTTCGTGTGTATACATAATTAGATTTAGCCCGGGTTGTTTACCTTTTTCTAAGGTACCCAAGCAGGTATCCAGCCCCAGGTATTGAGCTCCATTGAGCGTTGCCCATTTAATAGTATCGGTTAATTGCAAGTGCGGGAAATGCTCGTGTAAGGTTTTTATTTCAGAAAGAATGCATAAACTATCGTTAGATGCATAACTGTCGGTTCCGAGTGTAACCTTAAAATGATCTTGTAAAAACAAATCTACTTTGGGCAACCTATTTTCAATATATAAATTGGCTTTTGGGCAAAAACACCAAAATACCTCTTGCGGAAACCGTTTTACAAAATAGAGATCTTTTGCACTTGTATACGTATTATGAACCAATAAAATGCGCTGATTTTTCGGAAAAGATGGGAAAAAATGTTGCAAAGAATTTCGAGCTTGGGGCCTTAAAAAACTAATGTCTTGCTTAAAAAAATCGAACAAATCCAAAAATTTACCGGTCTTATACCGATAAAATTCGTTCTCCTCATCGCTCTCTTGGTTATGTATGCTAAATAAGTTTGGCCTATGTTTGCAATAATGTTCAATTAAGCGAACCAATTCTTTACTTACCGAATATGGAGCATGCGGAGTAATAGAAACAGATTGATCACCAAAAGCTCCTTTCAATTCCTTCCCAGCATCAAAAATAGTTTTTGCTTGTTCTGGTTGGATACCAATAAGCTCGATAAAGGTGTGATAAAAAATTTTGCTTTTTTCTTTTACCAAGTTAGAAATCGAGGTATTTGAAATATCCCCAACAGCCACAATGCCATTTGCATACATCTCATCGTCGGCCTTTTGCATGGCTGCATGTATTTCAGTTTCATCAAAATTACGTAAGGATACTACGCCCTTAATAAATTCAATTAGCCCCGATTTCTTTTTAAGCTGGCCCTTTAAATGGGCCAATTCTATATGGCAATGGGTGTTTATAAAACCCGGAACCAAAATACCTTTGAACTGTTGAAGGGGCTTACCCATTACTTCTGCGTGGTTGTGCGGATAGAGGGCTATTACTTCTCCAATATCGTTCATCACTACCACTCCTTTGGGTAAAGGAGCAGATGAAACTGGTAATACATAATCTGCAGTAAAATACTTAAGCATGCTCATAAGTGTTCACTCCATCTTTGCTTGGGTCGTAGCTAATTAAAGGGGAGTTGTGTATACTAATAATTCGCTTAAAAATAATATAAAAATGTTTTCTTTCACGTATTTGCATGATTTTATAAGGTTAAACTTTTTTATTAATATGTTTGTACACCCATGGAAACACCCAAACGTATCGATATCCGTAGCCTGACACTAGCCGAATTGCAAACGCAATTAATGGCATTCGGCGAGCCTGGCTTTAGGGCCAAGCAAGTATATCAATGGCTCTGGGAAAAAGCCTGCACGGATTTTGAGGAGATGAGCAACCTATCAAAAGCGTTAAGAGAAACGTTAAAGGCACAATTTGAAATTTGTGCGGTGAAAATTCATCAATCGCAGATCAGTGAAGATAGAACGATAAAAAATAGTTTTAAATTGTATGATGGAAACTTAGTAGAAGGGGTGCTCATACCAACCACCGAACGTATGACCGCTTGTGTCAGTTCGCAGGTGGGTTGTAGCCTCACGTGTAAATTTTGTGCTACAGGTTATATGGAGCGTAAGCGCAACCTAAATGCCGACGAAATTTATGATCAAGTAGTATTAATTGCCAAGCAAGCCGAGCAACAATATAACCTTGCACTCACAAATATTGTATATATGGGCATGGGCGAACCCTTATTAAATTACGCCAACGTACTGCGGTCTATCGAGCGCATTACTGCCGAAGATGGGCTAAACATGTCGTATAAACGCATTACCCTTTCTACGGCAGGTATTGCCAAAATGATTAAAAAATTAGGCGATGACGGGGTGAAATGCAATTTGGCCCTCTCCCTACATGCGGCCAATGATGCAAAGCGCAATGAAATTATGCCCATTAATGAGCAAAATAGCCTAAGCGCCTTAGCCGAAGCACTAAAATATTACTTTGCCAAAACCAAAAACCCGGTTACCTACGAATACATTGTATTTAACAACTTTAACGACGAACTGAGCGATGCGCAAGAATTAGCCCGCTTTTGCAAACACGTACCCTGCAAGGTAAACCTCATAGAATACAACCCCATATCCTTAGCTGATTTTAAAAATGCCGAAGTGGATAAAATTGAAGCCTTTGCCGAGTACTTAAAAAGCCAAGGTATAATTACCAATATTCGTCGCAGTAGAGGTAAGGATATTGATGCTGCTTGCGGGCAGTTGGCCATTAAAGAACAATAATTTCGTTAAAAATCCTTTTTAGCTAAAAACAATTGGCTAATATGGGTATCCTAACTACGTATCTTCGCGATTTTTTCGGACTCTTTTTCCCCCAATTATGTGGTGCTTGCGGCAAAAACCTTTACCCCGGCGAAGTAGAAATATGCCTTGCCTGCTTGTATAGCTTGCCTAAAACGAATTTTCATAAAGATGCTGAGAATAAAGTAGTGAAGCAGTTTTGGGGCAGAGTGCCCATTAAACAGGCAGGTGCTTTTCTTCATTTCCGTAAAGGAAATAGGGTACAACACTTACTCCATAACATCAAGTACAACAAACGCCCGGAGTTGGCAGTGCGCATGGGCGAATTATATGGGCAAGAACTACTTAAATCGGTCACATTTATTCGCCCCGATGTCCTGATACCTGTACCATTACATCCTAAAAAATTAAAAAGTAGAGGCTATAATCAGAGTACTTGCTTGGCCGAGGGCTTAAGCAAAAGTTTGGGCTGTTTGGTATTAGATAATGTGCTAAAAAGGGCCTTGTTTACTGAAACGCAAACAAAAAAATCGAGATTTGCACGCTATGAAAACCTACAAGATGCGTTTGAAATAACAAACCCAGCAGAACTAGAAGGGAAACACATTTTACTCGTAGATGATGTAATTACTACCGGAGCAACGTTAGAAGCTTGCATAGTAACACTTCAAGAAAAAGCCAGGGTACAAGTAAGTGTGTGTGCCCTGGCTTTTGCAGAATAATGTTGACTAGTAATTAGGCTTTGTACAAGGGGTACGCACCCATCATATCGGACACTTTAGTAGCAAGGCGTTTTAAATTTGCTTCATTATCCGGTGCACAAAGAGCTTCGTCTAGTAAGCCTACAATGGTTTCCATGTCTTTTTCTATTAAACCACGGGTAGTAATAGCCGCCGTGCCCAAACGTATACCTGAGGTAACAAAAGGTGATTTATCATCGTAAGGCACCATGTTTTTATTTACAGTAATGCCGGCTTGCCCCAATACCGCTTCGGCCACTTTACCGGTAATGTTTTTATTGCGCAAATCGAGCAACATTAAATGATTATCGGTGCCGCCCGATATGATTTGATAATCACGCTGTACCAAAGCATTGGCCATAGCTGCTGCATTTTTCTTCACTTGAAGAATGTATTTCATGTAACTTTCGCTCAAAGCCTCCCCAAAAGCAATAGCTTTTGCAGCAATAATATGCTCTAAAGGACCACCTTGGGTACCTGGAAAAACCGCTCCATCTATTACCGACGACATCATACGAATTTCACCTTTTGGCGTCGTCAACCCGAACGGATTTTCAAAATCTTTTCCCATCATAATCATTCCGCCACGTGGCCCACGAAGGGTTTTATGCGTAGTAGTACTAACCACATGACAATGCGGAAGTGGATCGGCCAACAATCCACGAGCAATTAAGCCAGATGGATGCGAAATGTCGGCCAAAACCAAGGCACCTATCTCGTCGGCTACTTTACGAATAAACGCATAATCCCATTCTCTGGAATAAGCCGAAGCACCACAAATAATTACCTTGGGTTTTTCTTTACGAGCTACAGCCTCTAATTGTTTATAATCAATTAAACCCGTTTCACGTTCTACACCGTAAAAATGCGGTTTAAAATATTTTCCTGAAAAATTTACCGGCGAACCGTGGGTTAAGTGCCCCCCGTGCGATAAATCGAATCCTAAAATAGAATCGCCCGGTTTTAAGAGTGCTAAAAATACAGCAGCATTGGCTTGTGCGCCCGAGTGTGGCTGTACATTTACCCAATCGGCATTAAACAATTGTTTAGCTCGTTCAATGGCTATTTCCTCTACCTCATCTACTACCTCACAACCGCCATAATAGCGTTTTCCCGGCAAGCCTTCAGCATATTTATTGGTTAAAACCGAACCTGCAGCCTCCATTACTTGTGGGCTTACAAAGTTTTCGGAAGCAATTAGTTCAATACCGGTTTCTTGGCGGTTTTGTTCCTCGGCAATGAGGTCGAAAATAACGTTATCTCTTTTCATTAAATGGGTATATTATCGGGCTAAAAATACGGATTTAACCGAATTTAGCACAGCTAAATTTCAGATTTTTTAATGCTTGACTTCTAGCCAAAAATTATTGTAGCCCAAGCCTATTTGTATATCGGCCAATTCTTGCTGTAGCATTTCTAACAGGGCTAAAAAATTATATACAAACTGTACTTTATTCTCCGATTGTGCCTGTATGGCTTTAAAATCTATCTTACTATTAATACTTAACAAGCTTAAAATCACTTGTTTTTGCTTTTCAATTGTATAGGGGTATTGCAGCACAGTATGTACTTCAACGGTAGAACTTAGCTCGTATTTGCTCAATAGGCGCTCGTAGCTTAGCAAAAGTTTATACAAATCTAGCGAAGCCAATTCCTCGGCTGGATTAGCAGTTTCGGCAATCATTTTCACTAAATCTTGAGAAATATGCCCTCGTTTCTCCTGTAAAAATCGAGCATCTTCTAGGGTTTTTAAGGTTTCAGCTACTTCCTTAAATCGTTTATACTCTAGCAATTTTTGAACTAAATCTTCGCGATGGTCAATTTCGTTCCCATCGGCATCTAATTCTTGCCGGGGTAATAACATTTTGGCTTTAATGCGCATTAAGGTAGCGGCCACGTAAATAAATTCGCTAGCTACCTCCATATTCAGAGAACTTAGCTCATGTATGTAGGCCAAAAAATCATCGGTAATCTGAGCAATCGGAATGTCGTAAATATTCAACTCGTCACGCTCAATAAAAAAGAGCAACAAATCAAATGGCCCCTCAAACTTGGGAAGTTTTATCTCAAAAGATTCAGTATTAGCTATCACAGATTTCAAAAATACATAAAAAATACATTTACAATAAAAATATAATTCTCAGACATTTTTAGTGTTAAATTTTTGTATTTTGTGGACTCAATTTTTTTGAAAACTGAACCCATAAATGGACATTAAAGCAGGTGCATTACTAGAGCAAATAAACTTTCCGGCCGATTTAAAGAAATTTGAAGAGAAGGACTTGGAACAAATTTGCCAAGAGCTACGTCAATATATTATTGATGTGGTATCGGTAAATGGTGGCCACTTTGGCGCTAGTTTGGGTGTAGTAGAATTGAGTGTGGCCTTACATTATGTACTTAATACGCCAAAAGATTTATTGGTTTGGGATGTAGGCCACCAGGCTTATGGTCATAAAATTTTAACCGGCCGTAGAAAAGATTTTCATACCAACCGTATGTACAAAGGCATTAGCGGATTTCCGAAGCGTTCTGAAAGTGAATACGATACTTTCGGTGTAGGCCACTCTTCTACTTCTATTTCGGCTGCCTTGGGTATGGCTGTTGCATCGGTTTACCAAGGCGATACCACTAAACAGCATGTTGCCGTAATTGGCGATGGTGCTTTAACAGCAGGCTTAGCGTTTGAAGCGCTAAACCATGCAGGCATTGAAAATTCCAATGTATTGGTAATTTTGAATGATAATTGCATGTCTATTGACCCTAATGTGGGTGCTTTAAAAGAGTATTTGGCCGATATCACCACCTCTAAAACCTATAATAGCTTTCGCGAAGGTGTTTCTCAAGTACTTAGTAAAATTTCATCACTAGGGCCTAATGCCCACGCAATAGTGAAAAAAATTGAAAAAAGTATCAAGGGCACCCTGCTTAAAAAAAGCAATTTCTTTGAAGCACTCAATTTTAGATACTTCGGCCCTATTGACGGCCATGATGTAAATCATTTGGTTAAAATTCTACACGATTTAAAAGATATACCAGGCCCCAAGCTTTTACATTGCGTTACCGTAAAAGGTAAAGGCTATGCCTTAGCAGAGCAGGACCAAACCAAATGGCATGCTCCAGGCTTGTTTGATAAAATTACTGGAGAGATCAAAAAATCGGTAAGCGATAAACCACAGGCACCTAAATACCAAGATGTTTTTGGCCATACCATAGTAGAATTAGCAGAGCAAAACCCTAAAATTATGGGTGTTACCCCAGCAATGCCATCGGGTTGTTCGCTAAATATTATGATGAAGGCCATGCCTAATAGAGCCTTTGATGTAGGCATTGCCGAACAGCATGCCGTTACCTTTTCGGCCGGTTTAGCTACGCAAGGCTTGGTGCCTTTCTGCAATATTTACTCGAGCTTTATGCAACGAGCATATGATCAAGTAATACATGATGTGGCCATACAAAATCTAAACGTAGTTTTTTGTTTAGATCGCGGTGGTTTGGCCGGTGCCGATGGCCCTACCCATCACGGTGCGTATGATTTGGCCTATATGCGCTGCATTCCAAACATGGTGGTTTCGGCTCCTATGAACGAGGAAGAATTGCGCAACCTGATGTATACTGCACAACAAGAAAATATGGGTCCTTTTTCTATTCGCTACCCACGTGGTACCGGTGTAATGCCCGAATGGAAACGCCCTTTAAAAGCCATTAAAGTAGGAACAGGCCGAAAAATTTGCGATGGTGAAGAAGTAGCTATTTTAAGCATTGGTCATATTGGAAACGAGGCCGTAAAGGCCTGCAAAGAACTCAATGCCGAAGGTATACACCTAGCTCATTACGATATCCGTTTTGTAAAACCACTCGACGAAAAACTTTTACACGAGGTATTTAAAAACTACCAGAAAGTTATCACGGTAGAAGATGGATGTATTCAAGGAGGTATGGGTTCAGCTGTATTGGAATTCATGGCCGACCACAATTATGCTGCAAAAGTAATTCGTTTGGGCATTCCAGATTCTTACGTAGAACACGGAGAACAACCTGAACTTTGGGCAGAATGTGGCTACGATGCCGCTAGTATAGCCAAAACGGTACGAAATTTAGCTACCGCTCGTACTACAGAAACTATCGCTTCTTAGCACTACTTTTTATAATTTCTTAGTTTTAGGTTTGATGTATTACATATACCTATTTTTAGTTACCATAAAATAGGTACGTATTTAAACATACGTTTTTATAGGTATATAAATTGATGAAGATTAAAAAAGCCACGATTGCTCGTGGCTTTTACTTAAACAGACTCAATTAGGCCTATTCATAATAGTTATTGGTGGTAAAACCGCCTTTTTTAAGGTATTCTTCTTTCTTCATTAACTGTAAATCGGAAAGTACCATATCTTTTACTAAGGCTGGTAAATCATATTCCGGTTTCCATCCTAACTGTTTATTGGCTTTTGATGGGTCGCCAAGCAATACATCTACTTCGGTAGGGCGGAAATATGCTGGATCTACTTTTACTACCGTGGTGCCTAACTTAAATTGTTCTGCATTGAGGCCCAGAGCGCTGCATTTAGCTTCATCCACATGAATAATTACCCCTTTTTCTTGTTCACCTTTGCCACTAAATTCTATTTCAATGCCTACTTCTTCAAAGGCTAAGCGCACAAAATCGCGTACGGTAGTGGTTACGCCCGTAGCAATTACATAATCTTCGGCAACATCTTGTTGCAAAATACGCCACATGGCTGCTACATAATCTTTGGCATGCCCCCAATCTCGTTGAGCTGATAGATTTCCCAGATAAACCGTGTCTTGTAAACCTAAGGCTATTTTAGCTACGGCTCTAGTAATTTTACGGGTCACAAAGGTTTCGCCACGTACCGGACTCTCGTGGTTAAACAAAATACCATTGCAGGCATACATGCCATAGGCTTCTCGGTAATTAACCGTAATCCAATAGCCGTATAATTTAGCTACTGCATAAGGAGAACGAGGGTAAAAAGGCGTGGTTTCATTCTGTGGCACTGCTTGTACCAAGCCATATAACTCGGAAGTAGAGGCTTGGTAAATGCGGGTTTTAGTAGTTAAGCCCAAAATACGCACCGCTTCTAAAATACGTAAAGGACCAACAGCATCTACATTGGCAGTGTATTCGGCAGTTTCGAAACTCACTTTTACGTGGCTCTGGGCAGCTAAATTATAAATTTCGTCGGGTTGCGTTTCTTGAATAATTCGAATCAAATTGGTCGCATCGGTTAAATCGCCGTAATGCAATTTAAACAGCACATTCGCTTCATGTTGATCTTGGTATAAATGGTCAATGCGTTCGGTATTAAAAGAAGAGGCTCTTCGTTTAATACCATGAACTTCGTAGCCTTTTTTTAATAATAGTTCGGCTAAATAGGCCCCATCTTGACCGGTGATACCTGTAATTAACGCAACTTTTTTCATGTGTTTATCGTGAGCCAAGCTTATTGCTTGCTTATTTTTAAAAGATATTGACCGTAACCGCTTTTAAGTAATGGCTCGGCTAAGCTTAGTAATTGTTGTTTAGTGATAAACCCTTGCTGGTAGGCTATTTCTTCAATACAGCCTACTTTTAAGCCTTGGCGTTCTTCAATTACTTGAACAAACTGTCCGGCTTGCATAAGCGAAGCAAAGGTGCCGGTATCTAACCAGGCAGTACCGCGACTTAATACACCTACTTTTAATTTACCTTGAGCTAAATAGGCCTTATTAATATCGGTAATTTCGTATTCGCCACGGGCAGAGGGTTGAATACTTTTTGCCAATTGCACCACCGAATTATCGTAAAAATATAATCCCGGAACAGCATAATTTGATTTTGGAGTTTTAGGTTTTTCTTCAATAGAAACCGCCTCTAAACGTTCGTTAAACTCTACTACGCCATAGCGCTCTGGATCGGCTACCTGATAAGCAAAAACAAGCCCTCCCTTGGGTTTGGTGCTTTCTTGCATTAAACTGGACATACTATCTCCATAGAAAATATTATCGCCTAAAATGAGAGCTACATCATCGGTACCAATAAAATCGGCTCCAATTACAAAAGCTTGCGCTAAGCCGTTTGGAACAGCTTGTTCAGCATAAGAAAAAGAGCATCCTATGTTTTTACCATCGCCCAATAATTTCTCAAAATGGGGCAAATCGTGCGGAGTGGAAATGATGAGAATTTCTCGAATACCTGCAGAAAGTAGAGTAGACAGCGGATAATAAATCATCGGCTTATCGTATACAGGCATTAATTGCTTGCTTACGGCAAGGGTTAGGGGATGCAAGCGGGTACCGGAACCTCCGGCTAAAATAATTCCTTTCACTAGGTTATGTATTTAGCTGCTTAAAAATAAGAGTTTTATTGTTCAGAATGTACCTTTTTCTCGAGTTCTTGATACCAAGCCTCTCCGTATAAGCGAATAAGGGGTTCTTTTAAAAAACTATACACGGGCACTTTTAGTTCCTTTCCAAAAGAGCAAGCCGAACTGCAAATATGCCAACGATCGTAATGCAATACATCAAATTCGGGATACTTGGTAATACGAATGGGGTATAAATGGCAAGAAATTGGCTTTTTCCAATGCACTAAGCCTGCTTCATAGGCTTTTTCGATAGTGCATATGGTAATACCGTTTTCCCAGGTTACATAAGCACATTCTTTCACTTGATCTACGCAAGGGGTGGTATAATCGCCATCTGCATCTATCACATGAGTGCCGTAGTTTTCTACTGCCTCAATACCTTTTTCGGTCATTAATGGTTTTATAAGCGGATATATTTCTTCTAAAATGGCTAATTCTGATTTTAGGAGAGGAGCTCCGGCATCGCCTTCGATGCAACATGCACCCTTGCAGCTATTTAGATTACACACAAAATTTTCGGACACGACATCTTCGTGAACCAAGATGTGTTGCACTTCTATCATGACCCTTTTTTGCCAAGAAGCGGATATTTCAATCCCGTAGCATTGGTTAACTCCATGCTGATAGAACCGACCAAGACTTCAACATGCGCTTTTACCGGTATACGGTTGTTATCATCTGTAATCCACAAATAGAGTTTACTATCTTTTCTGAAGATGCGCCCTGGTTCTATAGAAGGGCTAAATTTTAAGCAATTGAAAGTCCCTAAGGCCGTTTTTACTACTTCTTTACCAACATATTCAATGTCTAATTGCGAAATGCCATCTGTTAAAAAATAACTCATAGTAAATTTTTGCCCCTTGGTTACTTGAGTCATATCGAGGCTTCGGGCAAAATAATAGGCCGAAATAACATCGAAGGTTTGCACGTTACCGGTAAAGGTGCCTTTATTAGATACCACCTTCTTTTGTTCTTGATAAAAACGGGCTTTATCTGAGCGGCGGTAATTAGATTCATGAATATTTTCGGTGTATAAATAGGGGGTCAATTCTTTTTTATCGATGTAAGAATCGTAACGGTTGCGCACTTTGTGAAAAAGATCGAAGGTGCCTGATGTACGTCCTTCAGCAACTAAATGAAATACCGGTTTATCGTCAAATGTTAAATCGGAGTCGTTTATTTTTAGTGTTGCTTCTGCGGCAGTAAAAATGCCGTATTTAAGTTTATATTTTAATTGTTCGCCAATCTGAAAAGCAGGCTCTATCGTATTTTTCAACTCTTGGGCACGTGCTGTAAGTGTGCCAAGTAGAAAGAGTATTGCGACTATTTTTTTCATACAAATAGGTGTTAATGCTTAAATAGTTTTACGTTTATATACCGGAACTGTTGAACAGGGTTCGCCAAAAAATACACTTTGTGCAACCTTGGTTAACTTTTCGGCAAGGGTAACATAAGCTGATGTAGGTACGGGAATATCCCCACAGCCTTTTACCACTATGCGTTGATCACGGTAGTTTTCAATGGGTATTGCGGCCAATGCTCTGTCAAAAAGAGTAAGTTCGAGGGAAGCTAAATCGCCAAAAATTACGGTTTGTGCATGGGGGCTAAGTCGGCTAGCTACCAACATGTAGGCCCAAGTAGGTACAATAGCATCTGTAGAGCAATGTACCGCTACGTGCTTATTGGCGTATAGGCTCCAATTGTGTGTTTTTACAAATTCTCTGAAGTCTTTTTCACGAAGCATAAGCCCCTGAAAAAGTTGGTCTTTGATATCGAAAAGTACACGTTCGCCCACCGGATAATAGCTTGCTATATCCAAGCTAATTAAGGAGCTTTCTGCGACTTTATTTGTAAAATTTACTTGGATGTCCATAAATACACATAAAAAATCCGGAGTGAACGAATCAACTCCGGATACAAAGTTAAGAAATAAGGTGCTTAAAAGAACTTTACTCTATTATCTTTAATATTAGCACCTTCTTTTAGTGCTTTAAATGCATCAGATGAACTTCTTTGTTGTACGTACTGTGCAATTTGTTGTTTTTGTTTGAAGGTATTTACCAAGGGTGCCGGATTTACAAATCCATTTAATACATAAGCAAATACAGCATTTTCCCCTTTAATAACTTTAGATAATTTTCCGGGTTGTGAGCCAAAAATAGCTCCTATGAGCACATTCTCTTGACCAATTCCTGGCAATACCGGATTGGCCAATACAATATTTTGTATTGGGGTTGCAGGCTTGCCTAATTTTTGTGCTACTTGGTTAATGTTGCTTGCTCCGCTTAGTGCTTGTTCTAATTTTTCTTTTAGGCGTTTCGCTTTTACATCTTTAGTAACCAAGGGCTCTATTTGTTTTTTTAGTTGCGCTAGTGGCAAAATTCCCTTTTCTTTCACTTCGCTTAATTTGGCAACAACAAACTTATCGCCCATTTCAAAAACTTGGTCAGATACGTCACCCACTTCGGCACGATATGCCCAACGCACTAATTCTCGTGGGTTTTCCAAACCAGCTACATCGCCTTGTGTGGGTAGCACATCGCTGGCTGTTTGTTTTTTAAGACCCGATTTTTTAACAAGACTCTCAAAAGATTCGCCTTCGGTGGATTTGCTTAAGAAATCGGAAGCTTTGCCATAAGCGGCTTGTTGGGTTTTGCTACCACTAGCTAGGGCTTTATCTACCACAGCAACTTTAACCACTTTAGAAGATCCTTTTTGAGCATTAATTTTAATGATATGTACACCAAACTGAGTAGTGATTACTTTCAAATCTCCAGCTTTTCCGTTAAATACAGCTTCTTCAAAGGCTGCTACCATAGCACCTCGGCCAAAGGTGCCTAAATCGCCACCTTTATCTTTAGAACCATCGGTACCAAATTTGGCAGCTAGGATGGCAAAACTAGTACCCCCTTGAATTAATTTTTTCAGAGAATCTGCTTTTGCTTTTGCTTTATCTAAACCACCTTCGGTAGCCGGGTTTAGTAAGATATGGCTTGCACTTACCGAATCTGGACCCACACGGGTATCTAATACTTTGGCTAAGCGGTAGGCTCCGTTGCTAAATACAGGGCCAACAAGAGCACCTTTAGCTGCAGCAAATACCAATGTTTCTAGGCTAGGGTCTAATTGACCTTTACGCACATATGCAATTGGCGATTTAGTATCGGCATTAATGCTTACGAATAAAGAATCGTTAGCGCTTACTCTAAAATCGTTTGCCAGTTTGGTTATTTTAGCAGCTATTTCTGCGGAATCGGTTTTTGACGGACTGGCATCAAACACGATATAGTCGAATGAACGAATTTCTTGAGGATTTTTGAAACGGAATTTGTTTTCCTTGTAATATGCTTCAAAATCATCGTCACTTGCTTTGACTTGGTTATCGGCAATACTGTTATAATCTAAGGCAACGTAGGTAAAATTAGCTAGTTTATTGCGTTGAGAATAATCTTCACGAGCCTCTAATGAAGTTACATAAACGCTATTTTTTACCAAGTTGAAATACTTTTGGCTCAGGCGATTTTGAGTAAGACCTACCAAGAAATTACCCCATTGCTCACGTAAAGCAGGGGCTGCATCTGGCTTTTCTAAATTGGTAAGAAAAGCATTCAGTTGATCGAGGTTAATTTGACCGGTTTTAGGATCGCCAAAAGCTTGCACCACTTGCGGATCGGGGTTTTTACCACTAATCATATCATTTAATTCGTTTTTACCTACTTCTAGGCCTAAACGGCTTACTTCTTTATCTAATAAAATCTCAGAAATGGTTTGGTTCCATGTATTTTCAACTACATAGGCCATCATTTGGGAATTCAGGTTGCTAGTACCCATTTGTTGTTTAAAGTTGTTGGCATTTTGCTCAACTTTAGCATTAAACTCTTGAATATCTATTTTTTTACCGGCAATTTCGCCAACCTGATTGCTATTTGCTTTCCAAAACGGGCTACCTAAGCGGATAGCATCACTAAGTAAAAAGGCCACAATAGATAAGCCAATTACACCGACAATAATAATACCTGCTTTATTACGCAGGAAACCCATGATTCCCATATGTTTAATTTTTATTTTTTTGTAAAGAGGCGGCAAGATACAATTTTTAGAAAAATTTACGAGTAAAAATTTTGCTAAACTATGCGCATTTACAGATTAAAATCCTTGTTGTTTGCCTACTTCAAAATTTCCGGTTGATTGATCAATTTCATAATATGAGAAATCTTCGTTAGACCAAAAACGAGTACCGTATATGAGTTGTGTAGCCGTTTGAATGGCTAACATTTTAGTTGAATAGAAACGACGAGCATTTTCATCCCAAATAAGTTCTTCTGATTTAAATGTTTTTCCATCATGCGTAGTAACTACTACATTTTGGCGTAATTCCATAGTTTTTTCCAGTTCTTTACGTATGCCGTAATCGGCAACCACACGGCTAGACTCTTGTTGTTGGGGATTTAAAAAGACAATAGTTAAACCCTTTTTCATCTCATAGTAGGGCTTGGCCGTATGGTAATATAATAATTCTGGTGTAAGTAATTTGGCTTTTACGGTGGCAGATTCGCTGTAAATAAGCTCAACTCCTGTAGACTTATCTACTGGAATAGTAATACGTTGAGCGGCAACACGCTCTACTTCTTTTAAGTTGTTTTCGCAGGCAAGCAAAAAAAAGAGCAGGCCACATAGAGCACTTATGCTAACAAACTGAGTGCGCATGGTTGATTGGAATTAATCGTACTTGGTTTTGATAAACCATCTATCGTTAATCACAAAACCCAAATGTAAAGTAAGGTAATTCTCTTTGACTAACCCATTGTTAAGACTACCACGTTTGCCTAACTCACCAGCCAGGTTAATTTTATAAAATGTGCTTCTATTGGCCGGCAAGGGTAGGCCCAACCCAAAACTTAGCGCATATTGGTTTATCGGGGTATTGTTAATATTGATATAGGTTTTATCGTATCTCAAACCTAAACTGTAATCTATTAATTTAAAATAGTTAGATACAGCAGTAATGTCTGGTGTAAACTGACCTCCCATAGATACACTATATGCATCTTTTAAGCCGGCATTGGTGCCACCATCTGTTAAACCAGACCATTTAGTAAAACTAAAATCGGCACCCACGGTCCAATGATCTGGACGGGAAATACTGATACCAACTGCTTGTTTTATGGGTAGGTGAATTTTCGACTCTGCAGCAGGGTTATAATAAATAGTATCTAATGGCTCTGATTCGGCTTGCGCAACCGCATCGTAGCGGTAACGATAATTGGTTATAGAGCCCGAAGACTTGATACGGGAACTAGCCGCACCCGAATAACCTAGCGTAACAATAGATTTAGCAGCCGGATTAAACGTATACTGTACTCCGTATTGAAAATTAAGCCCACCTAAACTTTTGTCTGATTGTGTACGAGTAGCTAATGCATATGGGTCTTCAGGGAATTCTGCTGATTGACGTACTTTTAGATTCCCGAAAATATAAGCCAAATTAAATCCTAAACTTAGTTTTTTACCAAATTGGTATCCATAACCCAAATGCGCTTTTGACAAACCGCCTTCACCACTGTATAAATGATCTACCTTGAATGTATCAACTAGCGTATGCATACGGTATTGATAGCCTAGATCGGTAAATGGCATCAATCCAAAGGTAAAGGCTGAATGTTTATTCACAGGAACGCCTACCAAGAAATGTCCAAGCGTGCCATTAGTGAGTTTTTCTGAGGTACCTGCTTTACTTAAGGTCCTCATATCAAGCGAAGCACCCATATCCATGGTAGTTAGATTTATGGCACTATATGCAGCCGGATTGGCTACATTAATCATGCTATATCCACCTGTTTTGCGTAAGCCAACGGCAATGCCACCCATACCTATTTGCTGAGGCACAAGCATGGACTTAATATCTCCAAGTCCAAACTGGCTATAAGGTGAATTGGTGGTGTTTTGGGCTTTAAGGCTACCCAAAACGGCAAGTACCAATATGATAACGTATGTGATTTTTCTACTCATGTTGATGATGGATAATTTCATTTAACCCGATTAGAACCAAGTTGGGTATACATGAACTATTGCTGGCAAAGATGCTATTTTTAAGCCGATTATCAAAAAAATTAGCATCGCCGCCACAGAACACCACATTTAGCTGGGTGTGTTTCTGTTGATATTGCATGATGATGTTAGTTACTTCGGCTATTACGCCGTTTACTACACCCGATTGCAAAGCTGTCGGAGTATCGATGCCCACCAAATCTACAGATTCTGGAGAAAAAGATACCAAAGGTAGCCTGCCGGTAAATTCATGTAAGGCTCTAAAGCGCAGCTGAATTCCGGGGCTAATACTGCCACCAAAATAATTGCCTTGTGCGTCGAGCATATCGTAGGTAATGCAGGTGCCTGCATCTACTACCACGGTATTTTGCTTTGGGAAAAGTGCATAAACAGCCGTCATGGCAGCTAAACGATCTAAACCCAGTGTTTCGGGGCTTTGGTATTGATTATGTATTGGATTGGGAGTATCTGCTGAAAATCGAATGTATGTACTCTGCTTAGCCAAGTACTGTTCTAGCGCTGCTACTTCTTGTTTTACAGAAGAAATGATGCTATGAGAACACAGGTATTGGGCTAAAATTTGTGCTAGTTTTTCAATATCGAGCGACGTGGTGATTTCAGTATGTACCAAGTTTCGCTGTTCAAAAACTGCTATTTTTTGAGAAGAATTCCCAATATCAATAACCAGATGAAACATGATTAAGCTAGTACCGATTTCAAAATCGATTCGAAAATTCCCACCCCATCTTGATTACCCAAAATAGGATCTGCGGCCCGTTCTGGGTGAGGCATCAAGCCAAACACATTGCGCTCGGCATTGCATACGCCAGCTATATTGAGCATAGAGCCGTTCGGGTTAGATTCTGGAGTTACGTCTCCAAATTCATCGCAATAACGAAACAATACTTGATCCTGATCTTCAATAGATTTGATCACATCGGGGCGGGCAAAATAGTTGCCTTCGCCATGTGCAATCGGGATTTTCAATGCTTTATTGGGGTCGAGTTCGGATGTAAGTAAACTATTTGTGGTAGCTGGTTTTAAATAAATATTTCGGCAAATAAATTTTCGGTTCTCGTTATGCAACAGCGCACCTGGTACCAAACCGGCCTCGGTTAAAATTTGAAATCCGTTGCAAATGCCCAATACATAGCCGCCTTTTTTGGCAAACTGAATCACTTCTTGCATCACGGGCGAAAAACGGGCAATGGCTCCGGAACGCAGGTAATCTCCATAAGAAAATCCACCTGGGAGAATAATCATATCAGCCCCTTTAAGCTCCTGATTTTTGTGCCATAGGTTTTCTACGGGCTGGCCCATAATTTTACTGAGCACATCAATAATATCTTGATCACAATTAGAGCCGGGGAAAGTAACAACGCCAAATTTCATACTACAAATCTATTTAATTTAAGGGGATTTAGAAGTAGAAAGCTGTTAAAAAGCGTTAAATTTTATACCCATTGGAAATATAGAATACTCCCCAATAACAAAATGAAGAGCGACTCGTACACCCATGCTCTAGTTGCATACATAAAATAATAGGCCAACAATACAGAAATCGGCACGCTAGCCAATACAAAATGATTCATTTGAATGCCATAGGCTAACACCGATGACAAAATAACTACGCCAACTAAAGCGGATAGCAATTGAAAAGATTTACGAATGTGTACAATGCTTCTAAAAAAATTTGCACGTAACTGAATTAAACCCAAAATACCAATAAAAGCTACCACCATTAAAACCAATGAAGGCAGTTGACTTATCGGATTTGAGGTTCGTGGCAGTTGCCAATAACTTAGCCAATTTGACAATTCGCCATTCCAATAATAGTAGAATGCCAAGAAAAAAGCGGCTGTGGCTAGGCCTAAAAGGGCCATGGCCCACTCCCGCCAATTAAATGAGCGAAAAATTAGCAGACCCACCCATACAATGACTAAGAAAAAAATGAAAGGCGCATATAAAATAGTGCCCAAACCTATAAGTAACCCCATATCAAAAATTAAGTCACGGGCATCGGCTTTGCGGTAGCTACTCAAAAATTGGTTTAATAACCAAATAAGTATAAAATTCAATAAAAGTACGGGGCTAAATACGCCAAGCGTATCGGCAAAACTCGTACAAACGACATATAGTAAGCCCGGTAGAAAACTGGGTTTACCTAATAAATTATGCGTATTAATAACCTTGTTAAATAATAGGGCTTGTGAAAATAGGAGGATAAAACCCAGCCATTTACTGGTTGCAAAGGATAAAAATAAAGTACTATCTGCGGGAAGTAACAGGTGGCGATAGAGTGGAACAACGCCCATATTCGCTAAGCTAGTATCGGTTTCAGACCAATTAAATAAATGCAAAAACAAGGCTAGGCCAAATAATGGCAATGCGCTTAAGGGATGAAAGGTTCGAAATAGCTTAATCATTTTTGGCTGTATAAAAACCAAAGCAATATTAAGATATTTTGCTGAAACGTTTCATGAGGTCTGCTACTATTTGATTGGTTTGATCGGGAAAATTAGGCTTAAACGTAAATGGCTTTTGCAACCACCCTTTAAGTTGTGCTACAAAATCGGGGCCTATGCGCTGAATTACGGGGACGCCCATTTTAGCAGCAGCGGCGGCATTGCATTGTTGCTCGTACTGATTTTTCATCGGGATAAGCAGTAATTTTTTACCTAGAAACAATGCTTCTGCGGGGCCCTCAAAACCACCGCCAGTTATTAAACCATGGGCATTGGCTAAACTTTGGTTAAAGCCCGTATTGCTAATTGGTCTTACAGAAACATTGTTTTGCTGATAGGCTTGTGTGCAATGTTTCGAAAAAATTTGCCACCGCACTTCGGGTAGTTGTTCAAAATAGCTGAGTAAGAATTCATCGGCATATGCAGGGAGGTAAACGGTAATGTGGCCCAAATCCTTTGGCTCTAATGCACGTATTTCGGAGCGAATTACGGGTGTGTAAATATAATTATCGTACGATTTGAAATGAAAAGACAAGCGGTTGGTGCATGGGGCATAGTACTTAAAAATAAGCTCTGCCAAAGCAGATTTTTGGGTAGGCCGTGGTGTTTTTGGGGAAAGAAATGCCGACTGATGACTCAGTGCTATGCAAGGCACTTTGCGTATTTTGCACGCCCAAGCGCTTATAGGTTCAAAATCATTAATAACTAGATCGTAGTCTTTTACCGGTAGCTGTTTAATATCGGCTAGGAGCCTAAAAAGCTTCATTTTTTTTATAGTTGCCCAAATATCTACACCCCCCTTTTTACCAAAAATAAAGCTAAACCCATGCAATAAATAAGCGATAGGTTGCTCTAAAAAAACATCGGCTTGGGTGCCGCTAATCAACACATCTACTTGGCCGTATTGTTGCAAATAAGGCAATATTTCTTTAGCACGGCTAATATGGCCATTGCCTGTTCCTTGTATGGCAAATAAAATTTTCAAGAAAGAAATTTTTTAAACCGCTTCAAAGCGCATTTGATCTAACAAAATTTTTACATCTAATTTTGATGCTAAATTTTCCAGCTCAGGATCTTCTTCTAGATGCTTATCAGCAAATTGCTTGGAATCGTATTTATAAATAGCCCATTCGCCATCATGATATTCTAATGCACTCAAATTTTCCACCCAATCGCCCGAATTAAGGTACGTAACAGCGCCCTTATCGGTAGTAATGGTTCTAATTTCGGGTTGATGTATGTGGCCGCAAATAACAAACTGATAGCCTTTATCGATGGCCAATTCTGCTGCGGTTTGCTCAAAACTATTGATAAACTTTACAGCATTTTTAAAACTAGCTTTCACCTTTTTAGAGAAACTCATTTTTTCTCTTTTCAACAACGTAAGGACCCAGTTTACAAAGCTGTTAAGTAAAATCAAGCTATCATAGCCAATAGCTCCTAGTTTAGCCAACCACTTGGAATACTGCATGGTTACATCAAATACATCGCCATGAAAAATCCAAGCACGCTCTTCACCCAATTCTAATACCAATTTGTTTTTAATGTTAAATGAGCCTAGGTGAAAATCATCAAATTTTCGGAGCATTTCATCGTGGTTGCCTGTAAGGTAATATACCGGTACCCCATTGCTTACAAATTTTAAAATTTGCCGAATAACCTTCATGTGGCTTTCTGGCCAGTACGATTTTTTAAACTGCCATATATCTATAATATCGCCGTTTAGCACTAGTGTTTTAGGTTGTATAGATTTTAAATAATTGAGCAATTCCTTAGAATGGCAGCCATAAGTGCCTAAATGTACATCCGATATAACTACTAGGTCAACTGCTCTTTTCTTCATCGTGGTGAAGTTTCAGAAAACCATTCGTCTGCCTCGTCTTCTACTTTAATTTCGAAAGGACTAAACCAAAATAGTACAATAGCCAACAAACAAATGCTTGTAAAAATGATTTCTATACTCATATATACAAATAACGCAGGGGCACTTAAACTTAAGGTTAAGCAAAGATTAAGTTTGTAAAAACTTAGCCTAATTGTTTTTGGATGCGATACAACTGCTTTTCGTGATGTTTGGTATGAATTTCGATAAAGCGCAGCCATTGCCTAGCATTTAACAAGCCTAAACGAGGGTGTTTGGCCTTTTGGCTAGAGGAAGCTTCCGAAACCTGAGGTACCAACTCTTGTAACCGTTGGCTAAAATTGCGCATTAATTGTTGTGCTTCGGCAGGGTTTATTTTTTTAACCATGGCCGCAATACGAGCAGGCGCTTTAATTTTTCCGGGAGGAAATCTACCCAAAAATAAAATCAGCCAAACCGCAAAATGAGTAGGCTTGTTATCTTCTTCGGCAGTACCCTCTATACATTTTTTGAGTACTAGTAATGAACTTAAATTGGCCACAAAAATATGAGAGTATACTTCGGCATAAGACCACACCCCATCGGTAGGATTTCGTTGAAAATCGGCTTCAGATAGGCTGGCTAAAAATGCTTCGTACCTAGCTGTAGCTTGTACTATTTGAGAGGCAGTTTGGTTTATACTCATAAAAGCTCAACTAATTCATTTAAATGATGTATCTGCTTCGGAATATCAGCTGGTTTTTCTTTACGCTCGGGGTTAAAATAAATAGCATCCATACCAAAAGCCAAGGCACCCCGCACATCGGCTTCTAAACTATCTCCAATCATTAAACTGGTCTGCACTTCTGTTTGTGCATGTGTTACAGCATGCTTAAAAATAGCAGAATCGGGTTTATTTACGCCCACTTCTTCCGAAATAATAATGTTAACGAAATATTTAGCCAAATCTGTTAATTCAATTTTCATCTCGGTAGATTCTTTAAACCCGTTAGAGATAATATGCATCACATATTTATCTTGCAAGTAACTCAAAGTTTCATGCGCCTCTGGGAATAAATTCGTTTTGGTTGGGCAAATGCGTACATAATCATCTTCAAACTGGTGTGGAATCAATTCAGGTGCTAAACCCAAATCCAAAAAAGTTTTGCTAAACCGAGTGGTACGTAACTCTTCTTTGCTAATACGACCCAAATGATAATCGGCCCAAAGTTGGTGGTTGTTATAGGTATAGGTTTCAATAAACAAGTCCGCTGAAAGCAAACCTAATTTTTTTAAGCTATAGGTTTGATAGAGTTCGTGGAGGGTTTCTTCGGCATTTCGGTCAAAATCCCAAAGGGTATGATCGAGATCAAAAAAGAGGTGTTCGTAGCGTTTGGCCATATACAAAACTGCAGAAATAATGCCTGTAAATGAAAAGCCAGGGCAAATTTATTGTTCAAGCTAAAATTGTAACTCAAGCCTTCGTATATTTATGCCGATGGAATTTAAGCTCACTTCTGCCTATCAGCCCACTGGCGATCAGCCCGAGGCTATTCGCCAATTGGTAACAGGAGTGCAAGCACAGGAGTATTACCAAACCCTGCTTGGGGTAACCGGATCGGGCAAAACGTTTTCTATTGCCAACGTTATTCAGCAAACCCAAAAACCTACGCTTATACTCAGCCACAACAAAACGTTAGCGGCTCAATTGTATGGAGAGTTTAAGCAGTTTTTTCCAGAAAACTCGGTAAACTACTTTGTATCCTACTACGACTATTACCAGCCCGAGGCCTACATTGCCACGAGCAATACCTACATAGAGAAAGATTTACAGATTAATCAAGAAATTGAAAAATTGCGCTTGGCTACCACATCATCACTCATGTCGGGGCGTAGAGATGTGATTGTGGTTTCTTCTGTCTCCTGTATTTACGGTATGGGAAATCCCGATGATTTTGCAGCATCTATTTTTCGCTTTGCGGTGGGCACGGTCATCAGCCGAAATGCATTTTTACACCGCTTGGTAGAAATTTTATACTCCCGTACCACAAGCGATTTTCAGCGGGGAACCTTTAGAGTGAAGGGCGATACGGTAGATATTTATCCAGCTTACTTAGATTTGGCGTATCGGGTATCTTTTTTTGGCGATGAAATTGAAGAGTTAAGCACCATTGACCCTAGTTCGGGCAAAACATTAGATAAAACAACACATTTGGCACTCTTCCCGGCCAATTTATTTGTAACCCCCAAAGAGCGCTTTACCCAAGTAATTTGGGAAATTCAAGAAGAACTACAAATGCGCAAAGCGCAATTACTCGACGAAGGCCGACACCTAGAAGCCAAGCGCTTAGAAGAACGGGTAAACTACGATTTAGAAATGATGCGGGAACTCGGCTATTGTAGTGGCATTGAAAATTATTCCCGCTTTTTTGATGGACGTAAGCCCGGAGTACGCCCTTTCTGTTTGTTAGATTATTTTCCAGATGATTACCTGATGGTAATTGACGAAAGCCACGTAACCTTGCCTCAATTGCGGGCCATGTACGGTGGCGATCGCTCCCGAAAATTGTCTTTGGTAGAATATGGCTTCCGTTTACCGGCCGCCATGGATAACCGCCCCTTAAATTTTAACGAATTTGAAACCTTGGCACCGCAAACCATTTATGTAAGCGCTACCCCAGGCGATTACGAATTAGAAAAAACGGAAGGTGTATTTGTAGAGCAAGTTATTCGCCCAACGGGTTTACTAGACCCTCTTATAGAAGTGCGCCCACTCATAAACCAAGTAGATGATTTATTAGACGAAGTAGATAAAACCGTAAAACAAGGCGACCGAATTTTAATAACCACTCTTACCAAACGCATGGCCGAAGAGTTGAGCAAATACATGCAAAAACTCGGTATTAAAGTGCGCTACATTCACTCCGAAATAAAAACTTTAGAACGAGTAGAAATTTTGCGTGGCCTACGCCTCGGCGAATTTGATGTACTCATTGGTATTAACTTATTACGAGAGGGACTGGATTTACCCGAAGTATCCTTAGTGGCCATTTTAGATGCCGATAAAGAAGGTTTTTTACGTTCCGAACGCTCCCTAATACAAACCATTGGCAGAGCGGCACGTAACGATAGAGGCCGGGTAATTATGTATGCCGATAGCGTAACCAAAAGCATGCGCATTACTATAGATGAAACCAACCGTCGCCGCGATAAACAAATTGCCTATAACCTAGAACACGGTATTACCCCAACCACCGTGGGTAAATCTCGAGAATCTATTATGGAGCAAACCTCGGTAATGGATTTTGCCGGTGGCGTAGCCAAAGCCTATGTAGAAAGCGAAATGCTGGCCAGCCTTGCCGCCGACCCCATTGTTCAATACATGAGCAAGGCCGATTTGCAAAAAGCCATAGACAAAACAAAAAAAGAGATGAAAACCGCCGCCAAGGATATGGATTTCTTGCAAGCAGCTAAACTCCGCGACGAAATGTTTGCCTTAGAAAATATTTTAAAGGATAAAAGGTAAAAAAACGGGTTCCCTTTTGGTAAAAAACTCAGTTCCAGTAAAATTTTAACTGTTTTTGATGGTAGCGGTACAATCAGAACAACCACATCTAAACGTAATAGTGCCATCGGGCTTAATTTCACCACTCACTACACAACCACAACTTCCATTGCAACTTACGGTAATATCTCCCTCAACTAATTGGCTTGTAACACCTCCTCGTTTAACCACTAGTTTTTTTGCGTTGTACTCAATTTTTGAGTACCGAACATAGGCAAAATTACCAGCAGCCCCAGCCTTGGTTTTATACCAAATAATGGCAGCGAAGCCAGTTTTAACGGGTAAATAATCTACTTTGGTAATTTCCAATCCGGAGGTTTCAGAAACTGTTTCTAGCGCAACTTTCATTAAATCATCAGAATTTGCTGCTATCGCAACTCCACTTGGAGCTTTTAACAGAATTTCTTGCTGATTGACTAAGTCACCTTGCTTGTTACAAGCGGTAATAACTAGCCCAATCGTTAGGGCCATTAGTAAGCACAATAAATTTTTCATAGCGTTTGTTTTATACGATAACGTTAAATTTGCAGTATCAATTATATGAACGGAAAAAACCGCAACGATGTGTACCCCGGCTTGGAGGTAGATATCATTCTTAAAAAAGACCAACGTACTGGCGCCCGCACCCGAGGAGTGGTAAAAGACCTGCTCACCAGTTCGTCTTTTCACTCCAGAGGCATAAAAGTACGTTTAGAAGATGGGCAGGTTGGCCGGGTAATCGAAATTATTGAGGACTAAAACGCACTGGATGAAACATTTTTCGACAGAAATCGTCTAAATTTGTAAACTGATTTAAAACAAATGGAAGTATTACGGTTTTTATTTTACCTCTTTCTCATTCTGTGGCTCCTCCGCATTGTGCTCCGCATTGCCCTCCCTATAGTATTTAAACGCATGATTGCCAAGCTGCAAAAACGTGCAGAGCAAGCACAAGGAGTCCCCCCAAAACAACCCGAAGGCAGCATTCATGTAGATTACGTGCCGCCCAAAGGCAAAAAACCTAAAAAGGATTCGGCTGGCGAATTTGTAGATTTTGAAGAAATCGACTAAATCAATAATCTCAGAATGTAGCACCTAAATTGATGCTACTATGCTGCTTTTTTCTATTTTTGGATTCTATAAATAGAAAATATGAGCAACTGGTTTAAACGCAACGCCAATCATTTACTAATTATTGGCATTTTCCTTTTGTTATGCTTGGTTTATTTTAGCCCGGCCATACAAGGCAAAGGATTGTATCAACAAGATGTTTTGCAGGCAAAAGGCATGCAAAAAGAAATCATGGACTTTAAAGCCCTTGATGGTAAAGCACCGCTTTGGACAAATTCGATGTTCGGCGGAATGCCTTCTTACCAAATTTGGGTACAATATCCGTATAACATTACTACCTACGTGATTTCGTTTTTAAAAACCGTTTTTCCTAACCCTATAGATACCGTTTTATTGTATTTATTGGGCGCCTACTTACTATTCTCGGTGTTGCGGGTAAAACCGTGGTTGGCCGCAGCTGGCGCCATTGCCTTTGCATTTTCATCGTATAACTTTATTATTATTGAAGCCGGCCACAGCAATAAAGCATTGGCTTTGGCTTTCTTTGGCCCCATTTTAGCGGGTATACTGCTTACATTGCGTAGAAAATATCTGCCAGGTGTCGCCATTACGGCAATGGCCTTGGCATTAGAAATTAGGTCAAACCATATTCAAATGACCTATTACTTATTCATAGCCATTTTGGTTTTCATTGGATTTGAATTGGTAAACGCCATTAAAACCAAAACCGTAAAAGAATTGATTAAGCCTGCTGCCTATTTAGTGGCGGCTCTAGTATTGGCTGTTGCCGTAAATGCCGGCATGCTTTGGACCACCTACGAATATGGCAACGAATCTATCCGTGGAAAATCAAATTTAAGCACAAACCAACTGGCGCCAAGTAATGGTTTAGACAAAGAATATGCCTACCAATGGAGCCAAGGCGTGGGCGAAAATATTACCTTTTTAGTGCCTAACTTTTATGGAGGTGCCAGCAATACCCCACTTCCCGAAGATGGTGCAGTAGTAAAAAGCTTAACCGATAAAGGGGTGCCGGCAGAACAAGCCTTAGCTTTTTCCAAACAGCTACCTTCCTATTGGGGAGAAAAACCATTCACCTCGGGTCCGTTTTATTTTGGAGCCATTATTTGCTTCTTATTTATAGTAGGTTTATTTGTGGTAAAAGGTCGCACCAAATGGTGGATTTTTACAGCTACCCTATTGAGTGTATTTTTAGCCTTTGGTAAAAATTGGCCACTGGTGTCCGATATTTTCTTCCAGTACTTTCCACTTTACAATAAGTTTAGAGCCGTAGAATCTATTCTGGTCATTGCGGGATTCCTAGTTCCTGTGTTAGCAGTGCTAGCCGTGCAAGAACTTATTGATAGTAAAGAAGACAAACAAAAATTACTAAAGAAAGTGCAATACGTAGCCTACGGCACGCTAGGTTTATTAGCGATAATGGCAGCTGCTCCAGGCTTATTTTTTAGTTTCCAAACAGCAGGCCATAGTCAATTAATAGACCAATTATCACAAATTACTGGTGGTGACCGCAACTTTGCCGAAAGTATTGCACGAGGCTTGGTAACAGACCGCATCAGCCTTGCTCGTAGCGATGTATTTAGATCTTTGATTTTTGTAGCTATAGGAGCCGCATTGGTTTGGGCACTAATTAAGCAAAAACTGAGTGCAGGAACAGCTACCGCTTTATTGGCTGTTATCATATTGGTAGATATGTGGGGCGTAGATAAACGCTATTTAAACAACGATAATTTTGTAGAGCAAACAGCCCTTACGCAACAATTCCAAGCTCGTGAGGTAGATCAATTTATTTTAAGAGATACTAGTCTGAATTACCGGGTATTTGATTTGAGTATTCAGACATTTAGCAATGCCAGCACCAGCTATTTTCACAAAACTGTGGGTGGTTACCATGCGGCAAAGTTGAAACGTTTCCAAGAGGTATTAGACAAGCAGTTTAACAACGCTATTAATGAAGATGTGTTGGATATGCTAAACGCCAAATACATTATTGGCAACGACGAGCAAAACAAATCGCAGAAAATGGAACGCCGCGAAAGTGCTTGTGGCAATGCCTGGTTTGTACCCAACGTAACCTTTGTAAAAAGTGCCGATGAGGAAATGAACGCCATCAGCAGTTTCGATCCAAGAAAAGAAGCTTTTGTGGGCAACGAGTTCAAATCCTTAATAGATACCAAGAAAGTAGGATTCGATCCAAACGGGACCATTAAACTAAGTAATTACCGTCCAGACCATTTAACCTATACCTACTCTATTGGCAAAGATATGATCGCTGTATTTTCTGAAATTTGGTACGATAAAGGCTGGAAAGCCTATGTGGATGGAGAGGAAATCCCGTATTTCAGAGCCAACTACATATTACGTGCTGCCGCATTACCTGGTGGTAACCATACCCTAGAATTTAAATTCGAACCCACTTCTTATATTTTAGGTGAAAAAATATCGTTGGCAGCCTCGATGTTATTAGTGGCTTTATTGGGCTTTGTTATTTATAAAAGCCGCAAACCAGAAGAGGCATAAGCCTAAACAGACTTTACATTAAAAAGCCCCCGAAAATTCGGGGGCTTTTTTTATTAATCGTTCGTTCTGCCGTAGCGGAAATAATACAACCCAAGCTTTACGGTAATAAGCAGGTGGTTAAACAAATTGGGTAGCAAGCCATAATGCTTCGTGAAAATAGCAAAACGCTCATTTAAGCTTTGTTGATGTCTTTTTTTAGACATGCCGCCCACTAAATATTTGGCCAAATAACCTGGTACTTTAACCGAGGTTTTGGCTTTTTTGGCCGCAGTTAAAATCCAATCAATATCTGCACTTAATTCATACTGCCTATCGTAAGGTTCGGTTAAGGTTCTGCGGATATAAATGGCTTGATGACTAATGGTCATCCCAAAACGAAAACTTTTCCAAGTAAATTTTTCGGGTACACTATGTCGGCGTTTGCCAATACTTTGCCAAGCCTCGTTATACATTTCGGTTTCGCCATAATAAATATCGGCATTAGGAGCCGTGGAAAATACGTTTTCAATCGTATCGGGGGCATACAATTCATCGCCCGAATTCATAAACAATACATAGTCGCCGCTAGCCAAAGCCAAGCCTTTGTTCATGGCATCGTAAATGCCGGTATCTTTTTCAGATACTACTTTTGCTAATCTATCCTGATAACGTTGGATAATCTCCAGGGTGCCATCGTTAGAGGCTCCATCTACCACAATATACTCTATGTGGGCATAGCTTTGATTGAGCACAGAAAGCATGGTACGTTCAATATCGCGAACGTTATTATACACAATGGTGATGATGGAAAGTGTAGGTTTATGCACGACTGTTAAGAATAGATTGATACAATTTGATGTGTTGTTGCGCCACCACCGATTCGGAGAAAGTAGCCAATACCGTTTTGCGGGCGGCAGTCGCCAAAGACGCTCTATCGGCATGGTTTTTAACCCAAGCCAAACCTTTAGCTAACTCTTCTGGGGAAGCGTCTTTTGCCAAATAGCCATTTTGTTGATGTTTAACCATATCGGGAATGCCTCCGGTAGTAAAAGCTACCACGGGAGAACCGCAAGCCAAACTCTCTAAAACAGTATTCGGCAAATTATCTTCAATAGATGGCGTTACAAATACATCGGCGGCGGCGTAGCAGAGTGCTAACTTTTCTTCCTCAGTAATGGTTCCTAAAAAAGTCGTTTTAAACTTAAAATCCGGCAAATCACCAGCCGCACGATTGCCGAAAACTACCAATTCGGCTTCATTATTTTGCCCAAAAATACCAAGGGCATCTACCAATAAATCGGCGCCTTTGTGTTTATCGTTTGCCGAGGGCATAAAGCCGCACAAAATTAAAAAGGCATTTGCCGAAAGACCTAGTTTCTCTCGGGCAAGCACTTTATCTGAAGGGCTAAAAACTTGAGTATTTAATGTATTTGGGATGATATGAATAGGAGATTCTGCAAACAAAGCGCTTCTTTTGGCCGATTGTGCCATCCATTGGCTAGGCGCAATTACCTGAAGCGCTAAGCCGGTGTAGGCTTGCTTTTTGGCCTTCCAAATGTGATGAGAAAGATCGTGTATGCTAGGCTGTTTTACAATCGGGCAGTTTCCGCAAGCCTGCTCAAAATGGGTACAGGCATAACGCACATGGCAACCGCCGGTAAAGGCATTGCTATCGTGAAAAGTCCATACAATAGGCTTATTTAGTTTTTGGAGTTTTGCAAGATCTTTGGGGCGCAAAAATGCATGATTTACCCAATGCAGGTGTATAATATCGGCTGCCTGTAGTGCCGGATGGGCGCTGATATCTTTACCAAAAAAAGGAATAGAAAAGGGGGTTTTAACAGACTTTATCCTCGTTTTAGTAAGGATTCGTTCTAAAATAATTTGAATAGTAGTAAAGAATTTTGGTACTAAGCCCTTAGAAAAATTGTGTGGGCTAGGTGCTGATTCAAAAGAATAATTAACCCAAAGGCTAACATCAAGGGCCTCTGCTTGCAAAGCCTGCACTAAGCGGCTAGCAGCACGACCTGCCCCTCCGTTATTTTCGTAGCTATTTAGGTGTACAACTTTCAAATCAACCAAAAATACACATTTATCACATGTTAAGCCTGTTCAAAGCTGTCAATAATGTTTATTTTAGCAACATGGCTAATGAATTAACCGACCGAGCATTTTGGACCAGCTATTGGGAATCGAAAACCGATATTGCCTGTTCCATTCCCAAAAATTATCTTTTTCACGAAATTTTTAAACGTATTTCGGACGCTAAAGGCATTGAAAGTGCTATTGAATTAGGCGGTTTTCCGGGTTATTACACCATTTTCTTAAAAAAACACCTCGGTATTAGGAAGGCAACCTTACTCGATTATTTTATTCATCCGGGCCTTATTAAACAGCTTTGTCAAGCCAATGCATTAGCACCATCAGATATAGAAATTATTGAAACCGATTTATTCGACTACACTCCCACTAGCTCATATGATTTAGTGTTATCGTGCGGATTGATTGAACATTTTAAAGATACCCGGGATATTTTGGCCCGGCATGTACAGTTTATGAAGGCAGGTAGCATTTTGGTTGTTACCCTACCTAATTTTAGAGGGATAAACGGCTGGGTGCAAAAAACATTCGATAAAGAAAACTACGATAAACACGAACTAACTTGCATGAATCCCCAGCTATTACGCTCTTTGCTAGAAGAATTAGGCTTAGTAGTAGAAGAAGCCGGCTATTACGGAAAATTTAGTGTGTGGTTAGAAGAAAAAGAAAGTCAATTGGCGGTGGCTAAGCTGTTTGTAAAGGCAATTTGGCTAGTGGGTAAGGTGTGGAGTAAACTTTTCCCCTTTGAAAGCAAAGCGCTATCGCCCTATATTTTGGTGGTAGCCGAAAAACGTTAAGCCCGGAAACGTTGGTTGAGGTAGCGTAAACCCCGTTGCCATAGATTTCCTTTTCTATTTTCCAAAAATGCTTTAATGAGATTATAGGCTTCTGCATTTTCAGCAATAAGCTCCGGAAAGTGCTTAACAGGCTGTGGATGGATGGATACATTATAAATTTCGTTGATACCCGAATGCACGCCACTGCCATCGTGGCCAATATTACTCACCAATGAATGTGCTGGGTTGAGGGTAAGACCTCCCTTTAAAAAGATAGAAGCATACCAACGAATAGCCCACGAATTATTTCTTCCGGCCTTTAGCTCCTGCATTTGTTTCCAAAAATTCATGCTGCCTTCAATAGAAAATTGATGTTTTTTCTCTGCATCAAACTGCTTCATGAGCGCTTCTACATCGGGATTAAACTGTTGCCAAGCCCGAGCCCAAGTTGCCCAACCCCAACTGGTGGCTGCTCTAAAAAAGAAGGTTTCGGGTAATTGCTCTGATCCGGGAAGAGGCAAAGGATACATGTACGCTCCAATATGCATCACCTTTTCTTCGTTTTGGTAGCGGGCTAAAGCATCGTTAAAATAACGTAAGGTATAAGGAGAGGTAATTAAGTCGTCTTCAAAAACAATAGCTTGGCCAAAATCTTGCATCAGCTGACTAACGCCGCTAATAACCGAATTGGCCAAGCCTAAATTGCTGTTTCGCTGAATAATCTCAACCGATTTAAAGCCGTCAACTTGTTTAATTAATGCACGCACTTCAGCCACTTTTTCGGCTTGTTTAGTGTTTTTGGGGCCATCCGAAAAAATAAATAAACGGGAATCGGTTGCCAATTCGTTTTGCTGTAAAAAATTTAGCGTACGGCGGGTGTGCTCCGGCCGGTTATATACAAATAAAGCGATGGGGGCTAAATTTTGCATCCTAAAATATTTCTAAATCGTGTTGTTTGCTACACAATACTGTATACGCATTGGCCCATTTTTCTTCTTGTTTCTTACCACCAAAAAAACTTAGGCATTTTTTAACTTGGTATTCTGACTCAATTTTAAACTTTGCAAAAAAAGTAGCCGATTTTTTTTGATTCATAAAGGCATTAAACTTACTTACCTCTGGGTGAATCAAGGAGCATTCATCAGCCGCTATACGAAAACCCTCCGATTGTACTAAAAAACGTAAAGAAGTTGGGGTATACATATTAATGTGGCCGTAATCTAAAAAATGCTTCATGCGGGTATCTACGCCAAAGCGGTAGTCTTTAGGTACTTCAATAAGCAAATATTTTGCCACCCGTTTTAACTCCCGTAGCAACAAACGTTCGTGTTCAACATGTTCTAAAACGTGGGCTAAAATCACCACATCAAAACTATCATCCGAAAAGGGAATGCGATAGCCGTCAAACTCTTGTACCGACTTCAAGGAAGGGATATTTTTAGCTTGAATATGAGCTACTCCACTCTTAGAAATTTCTAGCGCATGCAATTCAGGGGCAAATTTCCATTGATCTAAATAGTATAAAATGCTGCCATCGCCGGCACCTACTTCCAATACCTTTTTAAAGGCATGGCCCTTGCTAACATTCACAATATGTTGGGCTTTATAGCGGGCGCCCAATAAACGCCATTGTTCATCATGCGCCTGATAATAGGTATCGTAGGCGGCTTTTACACCAGTACTGATGAACGAATTTGCCATATTAAATACCCAAACAATTATCGGCTTTGTAAAATACCGACGTGGTTTTGTAATAAAATAAGCCGGGCGAAATGCCGCTAAAAGCTAACTCTTTAAAGCCTTGCTTTTTAAGAAAGGTAATACCCGGGGCATAAAAATCACGTTCCGAATCGTCTAATACCACTACCCCGCTTTTGCTTAAGGCAGCTACCGCTTGTTTGCAACAATTTACCCTGTCGCGGCCATCTACAATAATTACATCGTATTTTTTTTGGGTAGTAATGGGCATTTTACTGTAATTACCGTTGGGCACTAATTCGCAAAATATGAGTTCCGCATTTTTAGGCGATGCCGATTTAATTTTGTCATACCATGCTTGGTGATGTTCTACGGAAACTACCTGTTGAGCACGTTCGGCATAAAATAGGGTAGAATTGCCGGAACCAAATTCAAAAACTATGTGTTTTTTGGTGATTCTATCTTTAATAAAATCGATAAAGGAATAAGTAACCCAAGGCAAGGAAACGCCTTCGACATCTACTGGGGCCCCTGTATCAAAGGAACGAATCCAACCAATATCAGCTAAATAGCCTTTGGTTCCAAAAGACAAAAGGGCTTTGAGTTTAGGCCATTTTAGTAGGCTTAATTTAGAATATTTTACCTTCACTTTTTAACTATTTTTTGAATGATTGATATCAAGAAGAGCGATTTTAACATACTAAATCCCTGTGCTCGTGTATGCGGAATGGCAAGAATAAAAAAAGTGGCACTAGCATAAGCAATTAAGGTAGCAATGGAAGCCCCTAAAGCGCCGTAGATGGGAATGAGCCATAGGTTAAGCAATACGTTTACCAGGGCACCGAAAGCGGTTCGCGAAAAGGAAATCAATGTAAACCCCTCAGCTAATAAAAATTGGCTGCTGGCACTGCCCAAAAATACAAAAATGCCAGACCAAATATGGATAGATAACAAAATGCCTGCTCCTTGGTACGGATTTCCGTATAAGAGGTGTATAATTTGATCGGCAAAAATGCTTACCAAAATGGCTACCGGCAAACTAATTACTACCAATAAATCGTATAAATTTTGCAGACGTTTGTGGTAGCGTTCTATATCAGTTTTCCGGGCATGAATGATAGCCGGAAATACCGAGGTTACAATAGCTACGGGAATAAAATACCACGATTCGCTGATGCGGGCTGCCGCACTATAGATACCCACAATTTTACTACCAGCCGATTTTAACATCACTTGGTCAATTTTCATATAAATGGAAATCATTACAGCGGTTAAAATCAATGGCCATGATTGTTGAATAAGCAATTTGGCTCGTGCCCAATTGAAGGTCCAATTATGTAGATGTAACTGTTTACGCTTGAAAATAAACAGAAGGCCAAGGGCTAAAATAGCACTATCAAACACCAAGGCTCCGGCAAAATAAAGTACCGATGCATGGTTATAAATTAAAGCAATTTTAACACCAGTTGAGAGCAGCAAACATACATTTTGTACCTGCACCACGTATTTAGAAGCAACTTGCGACTGAAAATACGAATCGATAATATTGAAAGATTTAAATAGGGCTGCCGAGCTACACAAAGCAATTAAGAGAGCCAAAGACACTTCGGTTTCGTTGGTAGATAATTGGCGAAAAGCCAAATAGGTAAGAATGGCCAGTGGGATAAGTACCGCATTAGCAGCTAAGCGCATAACTAGGGAGGTGCCTAAAATTTCGTCTCGTTTATCGGGATATTGAATAATTTCGCGAATTATAAAACTATCTAAACCTAGGGTACCCACTGCTGCAAAAAGGGCGGCAAAGGCATCGGCGAAGCTTAAATCGCCAAACGCATAGGGGCCCAAATAACGGGCTATGATAAAGCCTACTACCAAACTTAAAAGTTTGCCTACTAGCAACCAGCCGGTATTTTTTACATACTTCTGAAATGCTGCCTGCTCGAAACCTGGTAGTGCTGGTATTTTCATTCCAAACAAATGTATAAAAAAACAGCGCTCTCCGGCAATTCGAAGAGCGCTGTTTTTAGTAAGAAACCGAGAAATTAATTTGCAAATTTCTTTGCCTTGACTTTGCGTTCGTTTTCTGTTAAATAAATTTTGCGTAAACGCATACTCACCGGCGTTATTTCAATATACTCATCGGCTTGTATATACTCCATAGCTTCTTCTAAAGAGAATTTAATAGCTGGTGCAATACGAGTATTATCATCGGTACCAGAAGCACGCATGTTGGTTAAGGCTTTACCTTTTACCACGTTTACCACTAAATCGTTATCGCGAATGTGTTCGCCCATAATTTGGCCTTCGTATACGTCTACTCCCGGATCTACGAAGAAACGGCCACGATCTTGTAATTTATCGATAGAATAGGCTGTGGTCATTCCTTTTTCCATCGAAACCAATACACCATTTAGGCGACCAGGGATGGTTCCTTTCCAGGGCTCGTAAGATTTGAAACGGTGCGCCATAATGGCTTCGCCGGCGGTAGCGGTTAATACGTTGTTACGTAAGCCAATAATACCACGAGCAGGGATTTCGAATTCTAAGTGTTGCAAATCGCCTTTAGGCTCCATAACCAACAACTCCCCTTTACGTTGTGTAACCAATTCAATTACTTTACCCGATACTTCAGCCGGAACGTCTACAATTAGCGTTTCAATAGGCTCACATTTTTTACCATCAATTTCTTTGATAATTACTTGTGGCTGGCCTACTTGTATTTCATATCCTTCGCGACGCATGGTTTCGATTAAAACCGACAAGTGAAGAATACCACGACCGTATACCAACCAAGAGTCTGGCGATGGCGTATCTAAAACCTTTAAGGCCAAGTTTTTTTCCATCTCTTTTAACAAACGATCTCTGATGCGTTGTGAGGTTACCAATTTACCTTCTTTACCAAAAAACGGAGAGTTGTTAATGGTAAACAACATATTCATGGTTGGCTCATCAATACTGATAACCGGTAATTGTTCCGGAGCATCAAAATCGGCAATGGTATCGCCAATATCAAAACCATCAATACCTACTACTGCACAAATATCTCCCGAGCGCACTTCGGTGGTTTTCACCTTACCTAAGCCCTCAAAGGTGTATAATTCTTTTACTCTCGATTTTACTACTTTACCATCACGCTTAATTAAAGTAACGGGCTGGTTTTCTTTTATAGAACCACGGTGTACACGACCAATGGCAATACGGCCCACGAAAGAAGAATAATCTAAAGAAGTGATTTGCATCTGCAAGGTTCCTTCATTAATAGGTGCCGGCGGAATGTTTTCTACCACAGCATCCAATAAGGCAAAAATATCGGTGGTTGGAGTTTTCCAATCGGTGCTCATCCAACCTTGTTTAGAAGACCCGTAAATTACCGGGAAATCTAACTGCTCTTCGGTAGCCTCTAAATTGAAAAACAATTCGAAAATTTGTTCGTAAACCTCTTCTGGTCGGCAGTTTTCTTTATCTACTTTATTGACAACCACAATAGGTTTTAAGCCTAATGCCAATGCTTTTTGTGTAACAAAACGAGTTTGTGGCATAGCGCCTTCAAAAGCATCGCAAAGTAAAAGTACCCCATCGGCCATTTTTAAAACACGCTCTACTTCACCGCCAAAGTCGGCGTGACCGGGGGTATCAATAATGTTAATTTTTACGTCTTTATATTGTACCGACACGTTTTTAGACACAATGGTAATACCACGTTCACGCTCTAAATCGTTGTTATCTAATATGAGATCGCCTGTTTGCTCGTTGTCACGAAAAATGGAACAAGAATGTAAAATTTTATCAACCAAAGTTGTTTTACCGTGGTCAACGTGTGCTATAATGGCAATGTTTCTAATTTTTTGCATTGACTAGTTTTAAAAGAAAATTTTTGCAAAGGTAGGGTTTTAAAACCGTAAAACTCTGCAAAGGTGTATTTTAGACTGCAATGACAGTTCAAAACAAACAAATGCATTATCTTTGCAAAGCATGAACATACAAGAAATAGCCGTACTTACCGTATTTTTTATAGCATTAGCGTACCTAGGTCGAATGCTGTATCGCAATTTTACGGCCAAAAATAGCTGTGGCACTTCGTGCAAATGTGCTGCCGATTTTTCTAGTGTGGAACCTAAAAAGAATTAAGCTTTTTCGATAAGGCAAACGGCATAGGCCACAATACCCTCTTCTCTACCCACAAAACCCATAGTTTCATTGGTAGTGGCTTTTATAGAAATATCTTCTTCAGAAATACCGGCAGCATTAGCAATATGCTTTTTCATGGCCGGCACATGTGGGTTAATCTTGGGGGCCTCTAAGCAAATCATGGCGTCGATATTACCAATAGCCCAGCCTTTTTCGGCCAATAGTTTTGCGCATTCTTGCAGCAGAATTAAACTACTAATGCCTTTCCAGCGGGCATCGGTATTGGAAAAGTGATGGCCAATATCGCCTAAATTTGCTGCTCCAAGTAAGGCATCGCAAATAGCATGGACCAATACATCGGCATCTGAATGGCCAAAAGCACCCGCATGGTGGTCTAAATTTACTCCACCTAATACAAAACGATGGTTGTGTACTAACTGATGGACATCAAAACCAAAACCTACTTTTATTTTCAATTCGAATTGTATTTACTTTTATCTGGCAAAACATAACTGAGTGAAAAGCGGAGCGTATTGGCCATGGGGCTTTTTTGTTGGTTAGCCAAAATATACGCTATATCTATCCCAATTTTATCTGTTTTAAATCCGCCGCCTAAGGTAAGAAATTGACGGTCGCCTTTGGTTGGGTGCTCATAAAAATATCCGGTGCGGACTGCAAACTGCTCACTAAAAATGTATTCGGCGCCAAAAGCATAACTAATTTCTCTGAGTTCTTCCGAAAAGCCACCCGGTGCATCTGAAAAGGAACCGAAAATGCCTGAAACCATAGAACGGTTGGGATCGTTACCAGCAATAATTTTTCCATTGGCATCGAGTTCGGGCGAAGTTGGTACCAGTAATTTATTTAGGTCTATAGTGAAGGTTAGCTTATCAAAATCATTCATAGCCAAGCTAGTAGCTGCTCCTATGCGTAAATTTGTGGGCAAAAAATACTTAGATCCGCCTTGGGCATAGTTCACTTTAGTGCCTATATTAGAAATATTTATACCCCAACTTACTTGTGCATCTTTTCCAAAAATTGTGGCCGGATGTTTCCCATATGCAGATACATCGGCTGCAAAAGCCGAAGCCGGACGCAACACTTCACTGGCATTAAACTGGCCGTTACTTAAACTAGAGCGAACGTAACGAACAGCCGTGCCAAGTGAAAAGGTTTCACCAAATTTTCTTGAATATGCCACATCAATAGCGAATTCGTTTGGCCTGTAAGTGCCCAAATCTATCTGATTAATATCGGTAAGTTGAATATCCCCTAGAGAAAAATAGCGAATGGATCCCGCCAATACTCCTTGCTCTGCCATTTTTTTATAGTAGGTTAAGTAGGCAAAATTAATATCGGGAACTAAATTTTTAAGCCAGGGAGAATACGAGACAGACACCCCTGAAGCACCCTTTAAGAAGGCCAATTTAGCAGGATTCCAATGCATAGAATACGCATCAGGATCTGTGGCCACTCCAGCATCGCCCATGGCCCCCGCTTTTGCATCGGGCGAAATCAGTAAAAAAGACATAGCCGTTTGAATGCTGTTGGGCTTTTTACCATCGGCTAGGGTAGTTGAGCCAATGCCTTGGGCACTTACCTGTAAACTTAAAGCCATACCTAAAAAGAAGTATAAACAGCAACGCATCGTGTGAAAAATTAGTTTCAATTTGTTTCGAATATATACAATATACGAATATAGAAACAATTGAGTTTTGATTGTGAAAAAAAATACATGACAAAATGGGACTTAATAAACATCGAGCCGTTTTGGTGTTTTAGCGTAAATAACCTATTTTAGCACTATCAATGCTTAGCAAGCCATCAAAAATGAAAAGAAAAGCACTAAAACTCGGTTCTATTTTATGCGTTTTACTATTAAGTATTACGCTTGTATCGTGTAACAAAAGCACAAAAAGTGGGGTATCTTCTAAAACAGGTATGGCCTACAACAATAAATACAATGGCGGTTTTCAAGTTGCCGGCAAGATAAAAAGAGGCCCTGGCCCCGGTTTAATTGCTGTTGAAGGTGGAACTTTTGTAATGGGAGGCAGCTCAAATCAAGATTTAGTTTACGAAAACGATAATACCAAGCGTCGTGTAACGGTAGCTTCGTTTTATATGGATGAAACCGAAGTTTCTAATGTAGATTGGTTAGAATACCTATACTGGATTAAACGCAATTTTAAAGACGATTCTGAATATTATTACAATTCACTTCCCGACACTTTGGTTTGGAGAAGACCTTTATCATACAACGAGCCTTGGGTAAACAATTATCTGCGCCACCCGGCTTACCAAGATTATCCTGTAGTTGGGGTTACCTGGCAACAAGCACGTGATTATTGCACCTGGCGTTCCGATAGAGTAAATGAAGACCTTTTACGTAAGGGCGGCTACTTAGCTGCATACAAAGGAGCTCCAAGCAAAGGAGCTGCCGGCGCCGTTACCACTAGCGTGCCCGATACCACAAAACCATTTAATACCGATATCTACCTCAATGGCCAATACCGCGGTCAAGGTATTGATGGTAAGAAAATGAAAAAAGATTTAAACCCGAATGCTACCGCTGCTGCTCCAACAACAGGTACTGTCCCTGCTAAGGGTGGCGTTACTCGTCCGGTACGTTTAGAGGATGGTATTTTAAAAGAACCTTACCGCTTGCCTACAGAGGCGGAGTGGGAATATGCTGCTTTGGCATTGGCAGGTAACACTTCATACGAAAATATTGAGGATGGAAAAATTTATCCTTGGAATGGCATGGGCGTACGTTCTGCCAAAAAGAAAACCCAAGGCCTAATTATGGCCAACTTTAAACGTGGTGCTGGTGATAATATGGGTACTGGTGGTTGGTTAAATGATAAAGCAGACATTACTGCTCCAGTACGCTCTTTTCAAGCAAATGATTTTGGCTTATATAATATGGCCGGAAATGTAAACGAATGGACTGCCGATGTGTACCGTAAACTTTCTTTTGAAGAATTTGAAGAATTTAATCCTTATCGTGGAAATCAATATGTAGATAAGGCTTTAGCTGACAAGAAAAAGGGTACCTACAAAAAAGATAAATACGGTAAAGTAGAGACTACCCCATCTATTACTGCCAAAAAACAAACTTGGCAAGAATTACAAGCTAATGTTAAGCCCGATTCTGCGTTTAATGCAGACAAACGCTCAGTAGACCAAATGGGCGTAGACGATAATGCCAAAGAATTATACGGCGTAAGTAGCTTAGTAAACGAAAAATCGAGAGTATACAAAGGGGGTTCTTGGAACGATAGAGCCTACTGGTTAAACCCAGCTACTCGTAGATTTATGCAAGAAGACGAAGCTAGTGCTGAAATTGGTTTCCGTTGCGCCATGACTTTAGTGGGTTCACCAGAAGTAAGCAGTAAAAGCGGCAAGCCTCAATTTAAAACAAGCAAAAAATAAAAACGAATTTTGTTTTTAAAAAAGGATCTCAAGCAATTTGAGGTCCTTTTTTTATTTAGGAGAATTGAATAAGCACCTGGTTTTTTTCTACCTTATCGCTGGGCTTAATTTTGATTGATTTAATGGTTACATCGGCCGGAGATTTAATGATGTTCTCCATCTTCATGGCTTCTAAAACAAATAAGTTGTCGCCTTTTTTAACCTCATCGCCTTCTTTTACCAACACCGAAAGTACCAAACCTGGCATGGGAGCTTTTAATTCGGCCACTTTAGCAGATTGAAGATTATCTAAACCCAATTGATGTAGCAAGTCATCAAAACGATCTTTAATGGCAACGCTATAGGTATGGCCATTTACTTTAATACTAGCCGTTTTTTCTTCTTTGGAGAACGAAACAATTTCTACCCGGTAAGAAGTATGTTGATGCAACACATGCAACAGATTGTCTTTAATTACCAAGGTATCTAGCTCAATTTGGTTTCCATTCACACTCCATGAACCTTGCGTTTCGTTTACTTCAAAATTAAATTTTTCGTTTACTTTTATTTGGTACATGGCTTAGGGTTTTATACGAAGTTAACGATTCAGCATATTAATCTCAAAACAAGCAGCCAATGCCGCTGTCTCTGTACGCAAGCGGGCTTCGCCTAAGCTAATGGCAGCGAAGCCTGCTTCTTGCGCTAGGGCTAGTTCTGACGGCGTAAAATCGCCTTCGGGGCCAATAAGTATGGTGTAATGGCCGTGCGGTTTAATAAGCTGTGCTAAAAGCGGCTTTTCGCCTTCCATACAATGGGCAATAAAACCAGCACCCTCAAATCCTTGTTGAATGAATTCTTTAAACGAGATCGCTTCATTTAATAGTGGATGGTAAGCCTTTATCGATTGTTTTACAGCAGAGGTAATAATTTTGTTTAAACGTTCTGTTTTTACCTCCTTGCGCTCAGAGCGATCGCAAATAATAGGCGTAATAGTATCAATGCCTAGTTCGGTGGCTTTTTCTAAAAACCATTCAAGGCGTTCTATGTTTTTGGTAGGCGCTACGGCTATATGTAAATAATGGTTGCGCTTGCCAAATTCTTGCTGGCTATGGGCAATTTGAAGAAGGGTTTTCTTCGGATTGACATCGGTAATTTGAGCAGTATATTTTCCACCCTTGCCATCAACTAAAATCACTTCATCGTGTAGCTGCAAGCGCAAAACCCGAATGGCGTGTTTACTTTCTTCCTCAGAAAGGGTATAGCTTGGTAACGTAATATCTGGTGTGTAAAATAAATGCATAGGGTTTAATGCAAATCCACTACATCATCGGGGTTAATAACCAATTGCAAACGAATAGATTCAATGTTTTGCTCCGTCTTTTTTAATACGGTAAGCGTATAGCCATTAAACTCCATTTGTTCGCCCACTTCCGGTATTTTACCAAACACATCGCCAACTAAACCTGCCATGGTATCGTAATCGCCATCTTCCGGCAAATCGTGAGGCAAGTATTCGTTTACATCGTACACACTGGCAGCTGCATTCACAATAAATTCGCCATCAGATACCTTTTCTACAATTGGTTTTTCTTCATCGTACTCATCTTGAATTTCACCTACCAATTCTTCTACAATATCTTCTAGCGTAACCATACCGGCGGTGCCGCCAAATTCGTCCAATACAATGGCAATTTGAATGCGTTTTTGCTGAAACTCACTCATTAAATCGTTAATTTTTTTGGTCTCCGGAATAAAGTAGGGTTTACGAATAATATCGGCAATAAGTACTTCCTTCTGCTCCACCAAAATAGGTAACACATCTTTTGCATGAATAATACCAACAACTTTATCTATAGTATCTTCGAATACCGGAATACGGGAATAGCCCTCTTTTATGATATAGTCTAAAACTTCGACAGTGGGTGTATCTAATTCAATGGCTGAGATTTTAGTTCGAGGTACCATGATATTTTTAACTACACGTTCATTAAAATCGAATACATTTTTAATCAGCTCGTGCTCATTGGTGTCTAAGGCTCCACTTTCCTTACCCTGATCGAGAAGATATTGCAACTCTTCGGAGCTGTGGTGCGCCTCGTGGCCTGCGCTAGTGTGAATGCCAAACATTTTTAGAATGAGGTTAGCAAAGCCATTTAACAACCAAATAAATGGTCTGAAAACTAAATAAAATGCATGCAAAGGCAAGGCTATACCAAGTGTGGTATTCACTGGGCGTTGTATGGCAAAAGATTTTGGAGCCAACTCACCAAATACAATGTGCATAATGGTAATTAACGTAAAGGCAATAATTGGGGCAGCAGTTCCCGAAAAAGAAACAATGGTTTCGGGACTAGCGCCAAAAGTGAGCAACAGGTTATGAAGTACTTCTTCCATTACCCGTTCTCCAACCCAACCTAAACCTAAAGAGGCTAGGGTAATGCCCAATTGTGTAGCGGCTAAGTAGCCATCTAAATGCTGGGTAATGTGTTTTGCTATTCGGGCAATGCGGTTGCCTGTTTTTACTTTAATTTCTATTTGAGAGGCCCGCACTTTTACAATGGCAAATTCTGCTGCCACAAAAAAACCGTTTAAAAAGACTAAGAAAAAGGTTAAAAAAATCTGGAATCCCATATAATTACTTAGTTAGAAAGGTTTTTTGGTACAACGCTAAACTCTCTTCAATTACTTTATGTGCATAGCGTTTGCCTAATAAATGCTCAATACTCACTTTTTTATCTTCTAGTGCCTTATAATCTTTAAAAAAACGGACGATTTCTGTCATGGCATGGGGTGGCAATTCGCTTAAATCATCGATATAATTGATAGACATATCGTGGTTAGCTACAGCAATAATTTTATCGTCTTGTTCACCCTGATCAACCATGTGCATTACACCAATTACCTTGGCTTCTATAATGGTTAAGGGGTACACGTCTACCGAACAAAGCACTAAAATATCTAGTGGGTCTTTATCGTCGCAATAGGTTTGTGGAATGAAGCCGTAATTGGCCGGGTACATAACCGATGAAAACAAAACACGGTCTAGTTTAATTAAACCAGATGCTTTATCAATTTCGTATTTGGCTTTAGATCCTTTAGGAATTTCAATGATGGCGTTTACCAAATCGGGGATATTATCGCCGGGGGATACTTGGTGCCAGGGATGGTCGTCTGTACTCATAATTATTTTGTTCCCTTGGTATCGCTTCCGGCCGCATCACTAGAAAAGGTATTTTTTAAAAAGGTCCACACTAGCGGAAGCGCTGTAACCACTATAAATCCTACTATAATGTAGAATAAATAGTCATTAATTTGTTGCTGAAATTTACGACCCAAGAAATAACCTAACAAAGTTAAGGATGAAATCCATAGAACTGCACCCAAAACATTATAAAATGCGAATTTCTTAGAATCTAAGCCTACCACGCCAGCAAAAATAGGCGCAAAGGTGCGCACAATGGGAATAAATCGGCCCATAATAAGCGCAAATGCTCCTTGCTTTTGATAATAGGCTTCGGCCGCTCTTAAATAACGTTGTTTAAAGAAAAAAGTATCTTTTCGTTGATAAAGTAAGGGACCGGTTTTTAGTCCAAACCAATAACCCGCAAAATTTCCTAAAATAGCAGCAGCAATTAAACCTACAATGAGGGTTACAATGCTTACATCTAAGCGATCGGTGGCTACAAACATGCCGGCTAAAAACAATAAATAATCACCGGGTAAGAAAAAACCAAAAAATAGGCCGGTTTCTGCAAAAATTACAAAAAGCAATACATAAAATCCTCCTTCTCGGAGTAATTCTACGGGATTAATTAGCTGCTGAATAAACTCCCAAAATTGGTGCATAACTTCTCTATCTGTAAATCTACATTAAAATTGTAGACTAAAACAGATTAGAAATAAAATTAGGATAAATTCCAATCAAAACACTAATGATTGTGGTACAAGCCAATACCCATTTAAAAACGGTTGGTACCGCAATGGTTTTACGCTCGGCAGGTTGAAAATACATTTCTACTACCACCTTTAAATAATAGAATACCCCCATTACGGCCAATACTGCGGCAGCTATACTCAAGCCAATATGGTACTCAGCTAATACCTGAGAAAAAGCCATAAACTTACCAATAAACCCAGCTGTAAGCGGAATACCCGCCAATGATAACATAGAAATGGTTAAACAAAAAGCTAAAAATGGATTGCTTTTCCCCAAACCTTTAAAGGCCTCAAACTGGTCGGAACCGGTTTGTTCTTTCACTAAAATAAACACAGCAAAAGCAGCAATGGTAGAAACCGTGTAAGCCGTAGCATATACAAAAACGGTATTTGATGAACTTGCGCCAAGGGCTACCACCGCAAATAATAAATAGCCAACATGCGAAATGCCTGAGTAAGCCAACATGCGTTTAAAGCTATGCTGATAAATGGCCGTAATGTTTCCCACAGCAAGCGTAGCCACGGTAATAACTAAAATAACTGGCAACCAAAAATCGTGGAGTGGGGCAAAACAAATTTGAAAAATGCGCAAAAAGGCCGCAAAACCAGCAGTTTTCACCACGGTACTCATAAAGGCGGTAATTAAACTTGGCGATCCTTCGTATACATCTGGGGCCCAGAAATGAAAGGGTGCAGCGCCAATTTTAAAGCTCAAGCCCACTAAAAGCAATAATAAACCAATATAAAACATTGGTGATAAACCAGTAAGGGCGCCAGCTAAAACGTAGTTTTTAATTACTTCTAAATCGAAAGAACCCGTAGCGCCATACAATAAAGTAATACCAAACAGTAAAAAGCCTGTAGAAAAGGCCCCCATTAAAAAATATTTTAAGGAGGCTTCGTTAGATGCTGCACTTTTCTTTTTAATACCTGCTAAAATGTATAAACTCACCGACATGATTTCGATACCAATAAACAACATCGATAAATTGTGGTAAGAAAGCATAACCAGCATGCCCGCTAAAGCAAATAAAATAATGGCGTAGTATTCTGATAAATGTTCACTAATGCGTTCAAAATAGGCTTTTGAAATAAGCAGAATTAAACCAGTAGCTGTAATACAAATGGCCGAAAAAGCCACTGCGAAATTATCGAACAACATCATGCCGCTAAAAATTGGCTGTGCGTTTGTATTCCATTCGGCCAAAGTAAGACCCAAAGTAGCAACTAGCCCTAAAAGTGTAACCGGAAGTACCGCTTTTTTTGCGTTAAATACCCCAAGGTATAATACCAAAAGAGCTAAAATGGATAGGGTGATAATGGCGTTCATATTAGTGTATGGCTAAAATTTTTGCGTTAACTACCTGCAATAAAGAGTTAACGGCCGGTTCGGTAAGGTTTAGAATAGGTTGTGGAAACACCCCAATTAAAATAATTAAGCCGCAAATGGTATAGAGTACCATTTTTTCGGTAAAATCTAAATCGGTAAACGTAGCGGTAGCTTTATTACTTTCGCCCAACATGATATGTTGGTAAGCACGCAACATATATACCGCACCAAAAATAATGGTTAGGCCGGCAATAACTGCCGCCCAAAGGTTGTATTGATATAAGCCCATCAACAATAAAAATTCGCCAATAAAGCCATTGGTTAATGGCAAAGCCACCGAACCCAATAACACAATTAAAAAAGTAATTGCTAATTGTGGTGCCGATTTTGCAATACCACCCATAGCATTCATTTCACGGGTTCCTAAGCGGCGAATAATGATGTCTAACACAAAGAACATACCCACCACATTAATACCGTGGTTCAACATCTGAATCATGGCGCCTTGCAAACCCTGTACATTCCATACAAAAATACCAGCCGCAATTAAACCCACGTGGCTAATAGACGAATAGGCCACCAAGCGTTTTACATCTGTTTGTGTAAAGGCAATAATAGCCGCATACACCACACCGATAATAGATAAGGCTAAAGCAATAGGGCCCCACTGATTAAAGCCAAGCGGAGCGATGGGAATTAACCAACGAATAACGCCGTAAATACCCATTTTTAACATGATACCCGAAAGCAACATGGTTCCTGCTGTAGGCGCCTCGGTATAGGTATCGGGTTGCCAGGTATGAAAGGGGAAAATAGGCATCTTAATGGCAAAGGCTATAAAGAAGGCTAAAAATACCCAGCCCTGCGTTTGCGTATCGAGGTTTAAGGCATAAAAATCTTGAATAGCAAAGGTTTTACCAGGAGTTTGTAGGTGTAAAAAGATGATAGCTATGAGCATCAATAAACTACCAAAAATAGTGTACACGAAAAATTTCAGGTTTACTTGTATACGATTTTCGCCACCCCAAAGCGCACAAATAAAATAAATAGGAATAAGGGCTGCTTCCCAACCTACATAAAATAAAAAGGCATCTAAAGCGGTAAACACTACCAATAAACCCGCTTGCATAAAAAACAACAAGGCATAAAAAGAATTGGGGTTATCATAGTCGTGTTTGGTACTGGCTAATACAATAAGCGGAACCAAAATGTTGGTTAATAAAACCATTAACATACTGATACCATCTAGGCCTAGTCTAAAGCGAATGCCTTGAGTGGCTATCCAAGAAAAATCTACCAAGAATTGGGTACCCCCATTCGGGTTAAATACACTTAATGCAAGCGTAGTGAATAACAATGGTAATAAAGATGCACCAAATGCCCATTTTTTCACGACATTACCTTTTATTAAGGCGACTAAACTAAGTGCTACCGGAAAAAGTAAAATAAGTAATAAGTGGTTCATCGCTTATGCTAAATAGTAAAATCCGTAAATCAATAGGGCCACAATGCCGGCCACCATCATAAAAATATAAAAGCCTACGTTTCCACTTTGGATAAGGCGTAAGGTTTTGCTAGCCTCCTTAGTGGTAGTACCGGCTCCATTTACCAACCCATCTATACCCAACTTATCGACCACTTTGTAAAAGAAGGTAGAAATAGCATCTAGTAGGCGGATAATGAGCGCTTCGTACACTTCATCGATATAAAATTTATGATACGAAAGCTTGGATAAAAACGAACGATTTTCTGCATCGCTAATAGGCAGTACCTTGCGGCTTACATAGGTTACATAAGCAATACTGATTGCCAATAAAGCTGCACCCACCGAAATGCCCATTAACAGGTATTCGGTAGCATGATCTAAAGGTACTGCTTCTCCAGATACGGCTTTGGTATACACCAACACCGGACTTAAGAATTGAGCTAACCAGTGGTGACCTCCCAATACTTCGGGTACTCCAATTAATCCGCCAAACACCGAAAGTATAGCCAATACCACCAAAGGGATAGTCATTGATTTTGGTGATTCGTGCAGGTGATTTTCTTGTTTTTTAGTACCACGGAACGAACCCCAAAAGGTTAAGAACAACATGCGGAACATGTAAAAAGCGGTAAGCATAGCACCCAATACTCCAATTACCCATAGGGTTGGATTGTGCTCGTATACATGAGCTAAAATTTCATCTTTTGAAAAGAAACCCGAAAATGGAGGCAAGCCCGAAATGGCAATGGTTCCCATCAACATGGTGAAAAAGGTAATAGGCAGTTTCGCTTTTAGTCCACCCATGTTGCGCATATCTTGCTCGTGGTGCATGGCATGAATTACCGAACCTGCTCCCAAGAATAACAAGGCTTTAAAAAAGGCGTGGGTAATTACATGGAAAAAAGCTCCGGTATAGGCACCTACGCCTAAACCTAAAAACATATAGCCCAATTGCGAAACGGTAGAATAAGCTAATACCTTTTTAATATCGTTTTGAGTGATGGCAATTAAAGCAGCTAAAATGGCTGTACTTAAACCCACAATGGCCACAATATTCATAGTGAGTGGTGCCAAAGTAAATAGGATATTAGAACGGGCTATCATGTAGATACCGGCCGTAACCATGGTAGCAGCGTGTATTAAAGCAGAAACTGGCGTTGGACCAGCCATGGCATCGGGTAGCCAAGTAAACAAAGGCAGTTGCGCCGATTTACCGATAGCACCCACAAACAATAGGAGGGTAATTGAGATTAATATTGGACTTCCGGCAGGCAATAAAGCCGCATTCGGAAAAATACTTGCAAACTCTACACTGCCAAAAGTGCTATAGATTAAGAAAATAGCTAGTAAAAAGCCTAAATCGCCAATGCGATTCATAATAAATGCTTTCTTGGCGGCACTGGCATAGTTTACATTGGTAAACCAGAAACCAATTAATAGGTAAGAACACAAGCCCACACCTTCCCAACCAATAAATAAGACCACATAATTACTGCCCAAAACAAGCAAGAGCATGAAAAAGATGAAGAGGTTTAGGTAGGCAAAGAATTTGGCAAAACCGCCATCACTGTGCATGTAGCCGGCAGAATATACATGGATTAAAAAGCCTATTCCAGTTACAATAAGCAACATGATGCTACTTAAAGGATCAATCAAGAATGAGAGTGGAATGCGCAAAGCGCCTACTTGAATCCAATCGAATATTGGAACTATAAAAGATTTTACATCCGATGCATTCAGTTCTAAAAAGATGCCAAGGCTTAGCGCAAAAGAGGCCAAGATGGCTACACTACCTATCCAGGATACGAGTGTTTTCGACCAAAAATTTCGGCCCAAGCCATTAATAAGAAAACCTATTAAGGGAAAAACAGGAACTAACCAAACTAAATTTATCATGTACGCTGTGTTTACCACTTTAATTTATTCAATACATTAATATCCGCAGAGTTGGTATTGCGATAAACCATCACAATAATAGCCAATCCAACGGCTACCTCGGCCGCAGCCAAGGCCATAATAAAAAATACAAATACCTGTCCGGCAGCATCGCCACGGTAAGCCGAAAAAGCAGTAAGTAATAAGTTTACCGCATTTAACATCAGCTCAACCGACATAAAAATAACGATAGCATTGCGGCGAATTAGTACGCCCATTACGCCAATGGCAAAAATAATACTGCTTAATAATATGTAATGGTTAAGCGGAACGCCCTGTATAGCTTGTGTGATATTTTCCATAGAACTTAGGCTTCTTTTTTAGCTAATAATACCGCTCCTACCATAGCTGATAATAACAGTAAGGAAGAAATTTCGAACGGCAATAAAAATTGGTTGAATAATACTTTACCTAGATTTTTTACCAAACCTAAATTGGTGTTTTGTAGTACAAGCGGCTCTGAAACAGATAAAGCTTTTAGCGACCCCGCTAGGGTAACCAACAAACACATGCCAGCCACTACACCCATAACTTTTAATAAAGTAGGTTTAAGCGGTTCTGTTTCTTCATTCAAATTGAGCAACATGAGCACAAATAAGAATAATACCATAATGGCCCCCATGTATACAATAAAGTTTACAATAGCCAAAAATTGGGCATTTAATAGAATGTAGTGGATGGTAAAGGTGAAAAAGGTAACAATGAGGTACAATACACTATATACCGGATTTTTTGAAAAAATTACCAGCAAGGAGAAAAAAATCGATAAAAAGGCGACTATATAAAATAGATTCATCAGGCTTTTGAATTAAAAGGTTGTTCTACCAATTTGTCTTTCCCGTAAATAAAATCTTTGCGCAAATAATCAGATGGTACAATGGGACCATCTAAATAAATGGCTTCTTTTGGGCAAGCTTCTTCGCACAAACCGCAAAAAATGCAACGCAGCATGTTAATTTCATATACGGCAGCATATTTTTCTTCGCGATATAGCGCTTCTTCACCTTTTTTGCGCTCGGCAGCTACCATGGTAATGGCTTCGGCCGGGCACGATAGGGCACACAAACCGCAAGCCGTGCAACGTTCCCGTCCATCTTCATCTCTTTTTAACGAGTGCATACCACGCCAATTTTCCGAAAACTCACGCTGAACTTCTGGATAAAAAATGGTTTCTTTTTTCTTGAACATATGACGGAAAGTAATGGCCATACCCTGAAAAATTGCCGGGAGATAGATGCGTTCCCAGAAATTCATCGGTTTCTGTTCTAATACTTTCTTTCTATTACTTAATGCTTCCATGATTAAAATTTGTTCACTAATGCAATTACCACGCCGGTAAGTACAATATTGGCAATAGCTAAAGGAATTAATATTTTCCAGCCTAGGTTCATCAACTGGTCATAGCGGAAACGTGGAATAGTCCAACGTACCCACATAAACAGGAAGATAAAGGCAAATATTTTTAAGATTAACACGCCCATACCCATTAAAGGCCCCCAAGTTGGGCCTAGAAGGTTGTTTACAAAATCCATACCGGGGTAGTTATAGCCACCAAAATACAGGGTAGCCATTACCGCCGAAGACACAAACATGTTAATGTATTCGGCAAATAAGTAAAAACCCAATTTCATAGATGAATATTCGGTATGGTAACCGCCCACTAACTCGGTTTCACATTCTGGTAAATCGAAAGGCGTACGATTAGTTTCGGCAAAAGAACATATCAAGAATATTAAGAAGCCTACAGGCTGATAAAATACATTCCAATTAAAGCCGTGTTGCTGCTCGGCAATATCTTTTAAACTCAAGGAATTGGTAAGCAATAATAAGGCGATGATGGATAAACCCATCGGGATTTCGTAGCTGATGTTTTGTGAAGCGGCACGAATGGCTCCCATTAAAGAGAACTTATTGTTAGAAGCCCATCCCCCAATCATTACGCCATAAACACCTAAAGACACCACACCAAAAATATAGAGAATACCCACATTAATATCGGCAGCTTGTAGGGCAATGGTTCGGCCAAAAAGCAAAATATCTTGCCCCCAAGGAATTACAGCAGAACCAATACAGGCCGTTAAAATTGCCAAAGAAGGGCCTGCAATAAATAAGAATTTGTTCGACTGTGTAGGTATAATTTCTTCTTTCAAAAACATTTTTACCCCATCGGCTAAAGGCTGAAACATACCACCTGGACCAGCACGGTTGGGGCCTACTCTATCTTGTAGGAAGGCTGCAATTTTACGCTCGGCTAGGGTAGAATACATGGCTACCACCAAACTCAAAGTAAAAATTACCGTGATAAATACAAATTTCTCTAGTACAAATGCAATATCCATTAGTCTTTTTTAGTGCGTTCTAATTCTTCTTTGTTTGCTGCGATAAGTGCCTTATTTTCTTGTATAACCGGCAAGGGTTTTAAGGTATCGTAATGATTAGATGAAATCACCGAAGTATGATCTATTTGACTTGGACCTTCTATAACCCAGTCTTTCGTTACTTTTTTATCAAAACGACAGGTATTGCAAATGAATTCTTCTACCTCGTGGTTTTCGTCTTTACGAGCCGTTACCCGAATCACATCGTTGCCTTTATACCACAGCATTACTTTCCCGGTACACGTTGGGCAATCGCGGTGTGCATCTACCGGCTTGGTAAACCACACTCTACTTTTAAAGCGAAACGTTTTATCGGTTAGTGCACCCACCGGGCACACATCAATCATATTGCCAGAAAAATCGTTATCAATGGCTTTTTCTATGTAGGTTGAAATTTCTGCATGATCGCCACGGCCCACTATACCTTGTTGGCGACAATCGGTAAGTTGATCGGCTACATAGGTACAACGATAACATAAAATACAGCGGTTCATGTGCAACTGAATTTTATCACCAATATCTATCCGATCAAATGTTCTGCGCTCAAATTCGTATCTGGTTTCGGCAGCACCATGATCAAAAGCTAAATTTTGTAAATCACACTCACCGGCTTGGTCGCATACTGGGCAATCTAATGGGTGATTGATGAGTAGCATTTCGACTACGCCCTTACGAGCATCTACCACTTCGGGCGATGTAATGTTTTGAACTTCCATACCCTCCATTACGGTGGTGCGGCAACTTGCTACCAGTTTAGGCATCGGACGAGGGTCGGCTTCTGAGCCTTTGCTCACCTTTACCAAACAGGTGCGACATTTACCGCCACTACCTTCTAGTTTAGAATAGTAACACATGGCCGGCGGAACAATATCGCCACCAATTTGCCTTGCAGCATTCAAGATGGTGGTACCGGGCGCTACTTCTACGGAAATTCCGTCTATAATAACCTTCACTTTATCTGACATGGTTAACGATCTTTCTCTTTAAATTCTAAACAGTTTCAACTATTAGCGGTGGCAATGGATCGGCATAATGCGCCAAACCATAGTTTCCTTTTAATGCTTTTTCGGGATGTTTTACATGCCATTCAAACTCATCGCGGAAATGGCGAATAGCTGAAGCAACTGGCCAAGCAGCAGCATCTCCCAATGGGCAAATGGTATTTCCTTCAATATTTTTAGCTACATCTACCAATAAATCAATATCACTCATGGCACCATGACCGTATTCTAAACGGTGTAACACCTTCTCCAACCAGCCGGTACCTTCGCGGCAAGGCGAACATTGGCCACAGCTTTCGTGGTGATAAAAACGACTATAATTCCACGTATTACGTACAATACAAGCATCTTCATCAAATGCAATAAAACCACCCGAACCCAACATGGTTCCTGTGGCAAAACCTCCATCTGCTAAAGATTCGTAACTCATCAAGCGGTTTTCGCCGTTGGTGGTTTTTAAAATTAAGTTGGCTGGTAAAATAGGTACCGATGAACCTCCGGCTACTACCGCTTTTAAGCGTTTGCCATTAGCCATGCCTCCACAATAGTCATCTGCGTAGATGAATTCTTCTACAGAAAGGCCTAATTCGATTTCGTATACACCCGGCTTGACTAAATTACCCGATGCCGAAATGAGTTTTGTTCCGGTACTACGACCGATACCCACTTTGGCATATTCATCGCCTCCGTCATTTATAATAGAAACCACAGCGGCAATAGATTCTACGTTATTTACCACAGTTGGGCAACCCCAAACCCCCGAAATAGCCGGGAATGGTGGTTTAATACGTGGATTTCCACGTTTTCCTTCCAATGATTCAATTAAAGCAGTTTCTTCGCCACAAATGTAGGCACCACCACCTGGTTGCAAATACAATTCTAAATCGTAGCCAGAACCTAAAATATTTTTTCCTAAAAATCCGGCTGCTTTGGCTTCGGCAATAGCTTTTTCCAAGATGCGGATTTGGGGCATCATTTCGCCACGAACATAAATGTACGAGGTATTGGCACCCAGGGCATAGCTCGATACAATCATTCCTTCAATTAACAAATGAGGAATGTGGGTCATTAAATAACGGTCTTTAAAGGTACCAGGCTCAGATTCGTCGGCATTGCATACCAAATAGCGTGCTTTGCCTTCGGGTTTAGCCAAGAAACTCCATTTCATGCCAGTTGGGAAACCTGCCCCACCACGACCACGAAGTCCTGATTTTTTTACCTCTTCCACCACATCTTCTGGCGAAAGTTTTTTCAAGGCTTTTTCTACGGCACGGTATCCTCCCTGCTTCCGGTAAACATCGAAAGTATTGATTCCGGGTACATTAATGTGTTCTAATAATAGTTTACGAGCCATCTTATTACGCCTTTTTACTTTTTAATTCGTCTACCAAAGCATCTAATTTTTCTGTGGTTAGATGTTCATAGTAGGTATAATCTGGACCAATTTGTAACACCGGGGCCATACCACATGCTGCTAAACATTCTACGCCTCTCCAGCTAAACAAGCCATCTTTGGTTACTTCGCCTTCTTTTACTCCTAATTTTTTCTCAATGTGTTGCATCATTTTTTCGGCTCCTACTAAACTGCAGGGGCCAGTGCGGCACACTTCTAATACATATTTGCCTTGCGGCTGCAAGAAAAACATAGTGTAAAAAGTGGTTACTTCATATACCTCTATGGGTAAAATATGTAAATAGGCCGCTACTTTATCCATGGAGGCTGTACTTATCCAGCCAAATTCTGCTTGTACCAAGTGTAAAATAGGCAATAAAGCAGATTTATGCTTGCCTTCCGGATAGCGGCTAACGATCTCATCGAACTGTTTAATCAGTTCTTTGGATAAGGTGATTTCTTGCGTTTCGGTTACTTTAAGCATCTAATTCTCCGGCAATAACGTTTAAACTACTCATGTTAATAATGGCATCAGATAGTAACATACCGCTGCTCATTGGGGCATACATTTGGTAATTGATAAAGCTTGGTCTGCGGAAGTGCAAACGATACGGTGAACGACCACCATCGTTTACTAAATAGAAACCAAGTTCTCCATTACCGCCTTCAACGGCGTGGTAAACTTCTGTTTTTGGGGTATCAATTTCGCCCATTACAATTTTGAAATGGTAAATTAATGCTTCCATATTGTTGTACACACTTTCTTTTGCCGGCAGATAAAATTCTGGAACATCGGCATGAAAAACGCCTTTTGGCTCTTTTTCTAGCTTTTGCATAGCCTGCTCAATAATGCGCAAGCTCTGCCACATTTCTTCGTTGCGGACAATATAACGGTCGTATACATCGCCGGTGGTTCCTACCGGAATATCGAAATCGAAATCTTGATAAGAAGCGTAAGGTTCATTGGCTCGTACATCGTAATCTACACCGGTAGCCCTTAAGATGGGGCCACTCCAACTGTAATTTAAGGCTGTTTCGGCTGTTACCGCTCCTACGCCGCTGGTACGTTCAATGAAAATACGGTTGCGGTTAAAGAGGGTTTCAAACTCTTTTAATATAGGTGGAAATTTCACTAGAAACTGACGAATTTTAGCAAAAGCAATGTCGTTGAAATCACGCTCGAAGCCTCCTATTCGGCCAATATTGGTGGTTAAGCGGGCGCCGCACACTTCTTCAAAAATTTCGTAAATGTGCTCCCGCTCTTCCATGAGGTACAAGAAGCCTGTAAAGGCCCCGGTATCTACTCCTAAAATTCCGTTGCAAATTAAGTGATCGGATATACGAGAAAGCTCCATAATGATCACACGGAGGTAATCTACCCGTTTAGGTGTTTGTATATTGAGCAACTTTTCTACTGTCATGTGCCAACCCATATTGTTTATAGGAGATGAGCAATAGTTTAAGCGATCGGTTAGTGGGGTTATTTGATAAAATGGACGATGCTCGGCAATTTTTTCGAATGCACGGTGAATGTAACCAATGGTGGATACGCCACTTACAATGCGTTCGCCATCTAACTCGAGTACGTTCTGGAAAACGCCATGCGTAGCCGGGTGAGTGGGACCAAGATTTAGGGTGATGGTCTCTTTTTGCGGATCGTTATCTGTATATACCGGATGGTTGTTCATCTTATCTTCCAAAGAAAAGGTCTTTTTTATCTACTCTGTTAGGGTCTTCTAATGGGTATTCTTTACGCATCGGGAAAACGGTCATGTCATCTACATTTAAAATGCGACATAAATTTGGATGTCCTTCAAACTGCACTCCAAAAAAATCGTAGGTTTCACGTTCCATCCAATTGGCTCCTTCCCATAAGGTAGTAGCAGTAGGAATACTTGGATTAGCAACTGAAAGAAATACTTTAATGCGTATACGCACATTTGTGCTTAAGCTGTGCAAATGATATATTACCCCAATAGCTAATTCATGCTCGGGATAGTGGATGCCTGTAATATCTGTGAGATAATTAAACTGAAGTTCTTTATCTTCTTTTAAAAAGCGTAGAACTTCGGCAATGGTTTCTGTATTCGTTTCAAACGTTAATAGGCCAAATGGCTCGGTGGGTACCGATATCTTATCGGCAAAACGTGCCGTTAGTTTTTGAACTACTACCTGGTTGCTTAATGTGCCCATTATTGAATTCCGTATTTGGCTAATAGTGCTTGATACTCTGGCGATTCGCGACGACGAAGTGATTCATTTTTCACCAATTCTTGTATCTTATTAAATCCGTCGATAATGGCTTCTGGCCTAGGCGGGCAACCGGGTACGTATACATCAACCGGAATAATTTCATCAATGCCCTGCAAAACTGAATAAGTATCGAAAATACCACCACTAGATGCACAAGCACCTACGGCAATTACCCAACGGGGTTCGGCCATTTGGGTATATACTTGCTGCAATACTGGGCCCATTTTTTTTGCAATAGTGCCCATTACCATTAATAAATCGGCTTGGCGTGGCGAAAAACTTGGACGTTCTGAACCAAAACGAGCAAAATCATAATGAGAGCCCATTGTAGCCATAAACTCTATACCACAACAAGAGGTGGCAAAGGGCAATGGCCACAAGGAGTGTGAGCGGGCTAAGCCCACCACCTTATCTAGTGAAGTTGCAAAAAAGCCTGATCCCTCTATACCGGGAGGAGCTTCAACAATAGTTAATTCGCTCATAATGCCGTTATTATATGCTGTTATGCTTTATTCCCAATCTAATGTACCCTTTTTAAGGATGTAAATAAACCCCGCCAAAAGTGTTCCCATAAAGATGAACATCTCCACTAAACCTATCCAACCCAACTCTCTAAAATTAACTGCCCATGGATACATGAAGATCACCTCGACATCAAAAAGGACAAATAAAATAGCCACCAAAAAGTATTTGATAGAAAAGGGTTGACGGGCATTGCCCACAGACTCAATTCCCGATTCGAATGGCGTTAATTTATCGGCTGTTTTACGTTTTGGGCCCACTAAGTGGGTAACCACCATGGTTAGGACCACGAAACCCATAGCAACAATCATTTGAAAAAAAATGGGCAAATAATTAACTGGGGTACTTTGTGCTTCCATATATTGAGTTTGGTGGCGCAAATATAACAAGAAAGCGCCTTAATCTGATGATTAAGGCGCTTAAAAAAGGGATATTTTTTTATTTTGTTGTGCCCAGTGCTTTGAGCACTTCGAGGGCTGTGGCATTGGCAGGGTCAATAGCCAATACCTTATTAAAATATTCTTTCGCTTTTTCGGTGTCCTTATCTTTACGAGCAACTACCGAACCTAAATAAATATAGGCCTCTGTTAGTCCTGGGCTATTTTTAGCAGCTAGTTCCGGTTTAGTTACAGTTACCAACTCTACATATTTTTCATAGAATGGAACGGCTAAGCCTTGGCTATCGTTGGCATCGTCGAACTGACGGTTGATGCGGCCTCTGAACTGCCATGCAGCAAAGGTATTGGGTGAGCGTTGGGCTAAATAACTAAATGCAGAATCGGCTTTTACCAATAAAGATTTATCTGCTTCTAGGCCAGCTGTTTTTTTCGCACCGTAATCAAAGTAGTACGACGATCCCAAGTAGAAATAATCTAACAGGTTACGTTGTGGATTTTTTACGGCAAGTTCATAAGCTTCGGCAGCTTTGCTATACTTTTTCAACGTATACAATTCTTTACCTAAATCGCTCATGCCACTCACTAAAGAAGAATCGATGGCTAGGGCTTTCTTTACGGTTTGAAAACCTTCTTCTTCTTGTCCAGATTTAATTAAAGCACGACCTAAGTAGCTATAATCTCTACCAATAATACGTTTAGCTTCTACCTTAGTCATAAAATCTTTAATGGCTTGAATACTAGCTGGGTAATCTCCATTTTCATAAGCCGCATACGCCAAGTAACGTAAAATTCGCTTATTGGCTTTATCCATTTGAGCCATTACTTGTGCTTCTGCTTGCAATGACTTGTAATCTTTTGCCAAAATCAAGAAATCGGCATAACGCATGCGTGATTCCAATGATTTATCGGTTAGCTCTAAGTATTTCTTATAATACTCTAAGGCTTGCTTTATTTTAGCATCGTAATCTTTGGCTTGATCTTTAGCCCATAAATAATAGGTTTCGGCTAATTCGCGATAAGCCGGACCATAATTGGGATTGATGGCCAAAACGGCATTAAATTCATCGGCTGATTCTTGAAATGCTTTTGACATTTTATTAATTACACCTAATTCTACTTTGGTACGAATAAGGCTACTATTTAATTCGAAAGCGGTGCGATAGGCACTATAGGCTTCGGAATTTTTTAGCTGACCACGATAAGCATCGCCAAAGGCTAGATTTAAATCGGCTAAAAACCCATTAACACCTTTTTGTTTTTCAACAATAAGCTTGCCTGCATTGAGCACATTAATTGCTTCCGCGTAATTAGGTTTTTTGGCCTGAGTATATGCTTTGCCAATAAATAAATAGGCACGGCCATCTTTTTTATCCGATACGGCAATGGCTTTATCAAAATTCGTTTTAGCGGCGGCTTCTTGATTATCATCTAAGTCAACCTGACCTAAACCTACGTAATTTAGTGGGAAGGCCGGATTTACGATAATTCCTTGGTTAAACACCACTTTAGCCGAATCAGCATAGTCTGTTTTTAGGTAAACTTGGCCTAAATAGAAAAAATTTTCGGCTACTGTTGGCTGAATGGTTATTAAACTTTTTAATTGCGATTTCGCATTTTGGTATTGCTCAGCATCTAGTGCTTTTTGAGCATCACCTAAGGTTTGGGCATAAAGTGCTGAACCTATAAAAATCAACAATAAAGTCGATTTTAGCACTTTTTTCATCATTTCCATGGTTCGTTTTGTTTTTATTCTACTTTCTAATTATCACTTCTCTGGGCGGGATACTATCGGGCAGTAAGCCAGACTTTAATACAATGCGCTGACCACGTTCACCGGCAACAAAGCTTGTAAAACCAGTTCCCGGTCCGGGGCCTCCCTCACAGTTAATGAGGTACAAATTACGCATTAATGGGTAATTTCCCAAAGCTAAATCGCTTTGAGTGGGTTTAAAGTAACTTATAGCATCATTTTTACGATTACCCTTGCATACCCCCATTATTTTTAATTGCTCTACTGCAGTACTAATACTTCCATCGGGTTGTATTAACCAGTTTACACCCACAACTCCTATGCTACCTGGATGTGTGGCTACATAAGTAATTACCTCGGGATTGGTTTTTAGCGCATATATTCCTTTATTAGGCAGAGTAATTACTTTTGCAAATTCTTTTAAATAGCGTACGGTGCTTGAGTTGGGGTTGTCGAAAACTAAGTTTTTAATTGCGCTTTCTTTGCCCTGCATGAAGTTTATAATATCGTTTTCGCTTACTAAACTATCTGGATTGTTTATACTGGTAATTAACGCAATACCATCTATAGCAAAACGGGTTACCCTAATTTTAATTTGTTTTTGCTCGTAAAATTTAGCCTCTTGGGGAGTAAGTGTTCTGGCCATTACAGCTACCCGAATGCTATCGGTAAGCAAAAATTTAAGTAATTCGTTCTCTGGTTTGTACAGCGTGCTTACTTGTACTTCTGGATAAGCGCTTTGAAAAATTAATAGTTGATCTTCTATAATTGGAGCCAAACTTTCATCTACCACCAAACTTGTGCGCCCATGCGTATAATCTTGTACGGTGCTTTTGCTTTGGCAAGCTCCAAAAAAAGATAGACCTAACAAGCCCAATGCCCAAAAAATGCGGTTGGTATTCATACTTATACGCTTTCTTGTTTTATCCGAATAAACCTAAAAAAGGAATATACTATGAGTACAACGCCAAAAAGTATCCGATAGTTTTGCGAAATATCTATGGGTAGCCCTTTCCAAAAAATTACAAGCAAGCCTAAAATGAGATAAAAAGAAAACATCAATAGCTTTAAAAAAAACAAAAATCGCCCAATAGGCGATTTTTGTTTAGAATCAGCAGCATAATTAGTCATGAAAAACTATTGTGCTAATTGGAAGAAAATTGGCATAGTATAGGCAACCCTAACTGGGCGACCATTCTGAATACCTGGTTTCCAAGATGGAGCAGCTTTCAACACTCGAACGGCTTCTTCATCGCAACCACCACCAATTCCTCTTAATACTTTTATATCGGTTAAATCACCATTTTTCTCTACTACGAAACTCACAATTACACGACCGGTAATGTTGTCTTCACGAGCGATAGGTGGATATTTCATATTTTTTTGCAAATATTTACCCCAACCCGCTTGACCTCCAGGGTATTCGGGCATAACTTCTACGCTAGCAAAATCTCTAATACCGTTATCTTCTGTAACCTCAGCGTTTCCTGCAGGTTCTTCAATTTTAATTTCGGCATTCGGATCGCCTTCAATTGTTTTCTGGCCGGGATCCGCTTTTTTCAATTCCTCTACAGTTGGCGGTTCTTCGTCACGCACTTTTTCGGCAGGTACTACAACCGGTGGCGGGAAACGCACCTGATCTACCTTTGGCTTGGGTGGTTCAGGGGGTGGTGGAGGGGTATCTTTATCAATAGGGGGTGGCGCTGCCAATACCACTTCGGTTTGTTTAAACTGATCGGAATTATCTGGAATGATACCAGCAATGAACCTAATAATTAATGGAAGAGTTACCACTGCAATAAACAACAAGCTACCCATCAATAGTGCTCTGCTGGTTGTTTTTGGATTTTCCTTACGAAGTTCGTAGGCGCCATAGGCTTTGTTACGCCCGGCGAATACCAAATCAATCCACTCTAGTTTAAAAATATCTAATTTTGACATATTGTCTTTTATTTCGATTAAAGGACTATAAACTAATTATTTAAACGTCCGGTTTTACTTATAAATACCATCACGTTTCATCAATCCAATTTCTGGATTGGTAATATCTGTAATGGTATATGTTTGCACATCAGAGATTTTCATTTCATCTAAAATATCTACCAGATTTCTGTAAGAAGACTTATCGCTTGGTTTAATTAACACGATTAAGCCTTTTTTAGGATCGCCAGTAATACCTCTTACTTCTTTTATTTTTTCGATGAGGGCTTTGCGAATACCATTCCTGCCAAAATTATCTACTGTTGGCGTTTTAGGGTTATCCACTAATCCCATGTACCACTCTATTCTATTGTTTTGACCCAATAGAATAGTCATAGTGCGGTTATCAGCTATTTCTAATTTATTTTCAGGCTTATCTTCGTCTTTATCAGGCATAGCTAAATCCATGGCCTGTGGTTTTGCTAAGGTAGTGGTAAGCATAAAAAAAGTAATGAGCAAGAAAGCCAAATCAACCATTGCGGTTAAATCTATACGGGTAGATTGCTTCTTACTTCTAACTTTTCCACCTTTTTTACTGCCACCGGAGGAGGTATTTAATTCTGCCATCGTGTTATAGTTTGATGTTTAAAATTTTACTTTTCTGCTTGTCTCAAAGAGGTAATCAAGCTAAACTTGTTTATTTTTTGCTTTTGAAAAATATCAATCACTTTTTTAATTTCTGGATATTCTTCTTTGGCATCGCCCTTAATACTTAAACGTAGATCTTTATTGTTTAACTCTTTAGTTGCGTACCGAGCAGCCAAGATCCATTCGTGCAGTTGATTATCGGTTGAGTCTGCCGGAATACCGGGTTGTAAGCCTGCTTGGTTACGTTCGTCGTTACTTAGCGCAATAAACTGCTTTAAATTAGCAACAGGTACACCAAAGGTTTCTACTACAGAAAAACGTACTTTTTCTTGTTCTGTAAATTGCAGGTTATACCGTTTAGCAATACGATCTAACATGTTTATACGAATTTGCTGACCTTTTACACCAAAGAAAATTTTACCCTGACCAATAGTAACAGTAGCTACATCGGTTTCTGGTAATTTAATTTTTACAGTTGATGCCGGGGTATCAACAGGCAATGGTTCAGGCTGACGTGCAGTGGCTGTTAAGATGAAAAACGTAAGCAATAGGAAAGCCACATCACACATGGCGGTCATGTCAATTGCTGTACTTTTTCTTGGAACTTTTACTCTTGGCATAGTATGACTGATTTTACTATTAAACGTACAAAATGATTAGTTAATGCGTACAAACACCCCAAGGTGTTACCTTGGGGTAGTTTATAAACAAAAGACTATTTATGTGTACTGGCGTAAGTTTGTACAATAGAGAAACCTGCCTCATCGATAGAATAAGTTAATTTATCGATTTTAGAAGTAAATACATTGTACATAACAATGGCTACAGTTGAAGTAGCAATACCAGTTGCAGTATTAATTAAGGCTTCAGAAATACCATTTGCTAATTGAGATTGATCTGGTGCACCAGCAGTTGCCAAAGCCGAGAAGGCTTTAATCATACCGGTTACGGTACCCAATAGACCCATCAAAGTACCAATAGATACCAAGGTAGCGATAATGGTTAAGTTTTGCTCTAACATTGGCATTTCTAAGGCTGTAGCTTCTTCTATATCTTTCTGAATAGCCAAGCATTTTTGCTCAGTATCCATATTTTTTTCAGATTCTACTTCTTTGTATTTTTTCAAACCTGATTTAATCACGTTTGCTACAGATCCTTCTTGTTTATCGCACTCGGCAGAAGCAGCGTCAATATTACCAGCGCTTAAAAAGCCTTGGATTTTTTTAACGAAAGCATCAACGTTGCCTTTTCCTGCAGCTTTGCTAATTACAAAGAAACGTTCAAATGAGAATACTACTACCATTAAGAATAAGCCCATTAATACGGGTACTACTGCACCACCTTTGTATACCATTCCGAAATAATTGCCTGGTAGTGGGTGACCGTTCTCTGCGTCTCCACCTTCAAAGTTTCCAGAATTTCCCATAACAAATTTCCATAAAAGGATACCTACTACGATACAGATTACGATTGATAAACTTGCAAAAAGATTTGAACCAGAATTCTCTTTTTTAGCAGTTGCTGCTTTGATTGCGTTTGCCATTGTTTTAAAATTTTAGTTTTTGGTTTTGTTTAAATTATAAATTAATTAGTTTTTTATTTTTTTACTGGATAACAAAAATATGCTTTTCAACCTAAAAAAATACTTAGTGACGCTTTTGTTACTTAATTTTTTTCGTCGCTAATAATATGCAATGAAAACTATTTTTTTTTGCAATTGCAAGTGTACACGAAAATTTAATTTATTGTTTAAACAGAAACAGATGTTCTTGGGCTAGCTAATCGTATTTCGGCATTAGCAAAGTTTGCAAATTGTGTAAAGTTGGCAATAAAGTCCTGAGCCAATTCACTAGCTTTTGCATCATAGGCTTGTTTATCGGCCCAAGTATTGCGTGGATTTAATACTTCTGAGGGTACACCGCTACACGTTATTGGTATGGCAAAGCCAAATAAAGGATCTTGCTCAAACGAAGCATTTTCTAATTCGCCAGTAAGTACCGCCGTAATTATAGCTCGAGTGTAGGTAAGTTTCATTCGGGTACCAATACCATAGGGGCCACCCGTCCACCCGGTATTAACTAACCAAACCTTTACTTGCTCTTTTTCTAATTTTTCGCCTAATAAATGCGCATAAACAGTAGGATGCAGTGGCATAAAGGCTTTGCCGAAGCAGGCAGAAAAGGTAGCCTGAGGCTCAGCAATGCCGGCCTCTGTGCCGGCAACTTTAGCCGTATACCCCGAAATAAAATGATACATGGCTTGTGCACTAGTTAGTTTTGCAATGGGAGGCAATACGCCAAATGCATCTGCTGTTAAGAAAAAAATGTTTTTAGGTGCTGGGCCAATAGAAGGCACCTTAGCATGGCTTATATACTCAATGGGATAGGCTACTCGGGTGTTTTCTGTTTTCCCTATATTCGTAAAATCTACCGTATTACTACCGGGGAAGTAATTGATATTCTCTAATAATGACCCGGATTTAATGGCTTTATAAATTTCTGGTTCTTTCTCGGGGCTAAGGTCTACACATTTTGCATAGCATCCTCCCTCAAAATTAAATACAGCGTTTTCACTCCAACCATGTTCATCATCGCCTATTAAATCTCTAGCTGGGTCGGCAGATAAGGTGGTTTTTCCCGTACCCGATAAGCCAAAAAACACTGCTGTATCTCCCGCTTTGCCTTCATTAATAGAGCAATGCATAGAAAGTACATTTTGGGTATGTGGCAATAAGAAATTTAAGACTGCAAAAATTCCTTTTTTTATTTCACCGGTATATCCCGTACCCCCAATTAAAATAATGCGTTTACTAAAATTAAGTATGCAAAAATTAGGTTGACGGGTGCCATCTACCTCGGGCTCAGCCATAAATCCCGGCGCTGCCAAAATAGTCCACTCAGGAACAGCACCTAGCTCAGTAACTGCAGGCCTAAGAAACATATGGTGTGCAAATAGATTTTGGTAAGCCATTTCGGTAAGCACCCGAATACTAAGCCTATATGAAGGATCGGCACAAGCATAGGCATCACGAACATACAACTTTCGCTCGGCCAAATAATTTGCCACTTTTAGGTGGAGTGCATCAAATTTAGCCGCATCGAATTTCTGATTTATATCTCCCCACCAAACAGCGTCTTTGGTTAGCTCATCTTCTACAATAAAGCGGTCTTTGGGAGAGCGGCCTGTGAATTTGCCTGTATCTACCGCTAAAGCGCCTGAATCAGCCAAGGTGCCTTCGCCATTTTTTAGTGCATGTGCCACTAATTCGGAAGCCGATAGTTGATAATAAATTGGCTGACTGGCTTGGATTTGCAAATAGGACAAATCGGGGGTAGCAATTACGTTGTTACTCATAAATTATGTTTTCAAATAGGTAAAGAAAACGTTTAAAATTAAGAAGAACTATAACGATTTAGGCTAAAAATTAGTTAAAAAAATAGCTAATTGTACAGAAAACACTAAGCCAAAAACTGCTAAAAATAACCTGTTAAGGCTTTTTTTGCCGGATTAACTAGCCGCCTATTTTTTTCACTTTGTATCCATCGGCCACGAGCAATTGTAGTACCTTTTCTCTAAAATCACCCTGAATTAGAATCTCTCCATCTTTAGCACTACCACCCACTCCGCATTTTTGCTTGAGTTTTTTACCTAATGCTTCCAAATCGGCAGGGTTGCCAATAAAGCCAGTAATTAAGGTTACCGATTTGCCACCCCGTTGTTTACGATCGAGCTGTACTCGTAATTCTTGTTGCGATGGCGCTAGGGTTTCTTCTCCCGCATCTCTTTGTGGTTCATAGGTAAAACCTGGATCGGTAGAAAACATAATACCACCCCAAGAACTGTTCTTTTTTGACATGCCTAATACATTAAATATAAACTAGCCGGATGCAACACAATATGCAATTTGGTGCCTAATAAAATAGGCTCCCCATCTAAATGTACTGGGCCTTCTTGGCTACGAGTTATGGTGGCTTCTGTTGATTTGTGAATTTCTATAAACAATGATTTATGTGCCGTGCGACTAAATAACCTATACGCCAATAGCGGAAATTTATACAAGGGAAAAGGTTTAACCACACAAATATCCAACAAACCATCGGTAATAGAAGCCTCAGGCGAAATGTGTGCATTATTTCCAAACTGAGTAGAATTAGCCAAACTAATCATAAACGCAGTCCGTTGAAAGGTCTCACCATTTAATTCTAGAGTATACTCTTGCGGTTGGTACTTTATAATGGCCGAAAGCGTATTTTTAATGTATCCCCACAAACCCCTATCAGTTTCTTTAGCAAAAAGAGCACTTATTTCAGCATCAAAACCCATACCGCTTACATTAAAAATATGATGGCCGTTAATACTAGCCGAATCTACCAAATGCGCCGAAAATGTGTTTAATTGCTGAATGGCTTTTGCTGGATTAAGCGAAATACCTAAAGCCGTTGCCAAGCCATTACCCGAACCCATGGGTACAATAGCCATGCTTGCCGAGCTACCTACCAAAGCTGAGGCCACCTCATTAATGGTACCATCGCCACCCACAGCCACTACCATATCTACTCCTTGCTCAATAGCTTCCTTAGCCAATTCACGAGCATGACCCACATACTCGGTAAATCGATACCGATAGTCAAATTTACTAGCATCTATATGCTCTCGTATCAGCCCGGGTATTCTGGTTTTAGATTTACCACCAGCTATAGGATTGATGAGGAAAAGTAATTGCTTGCTCAAAGAGTTTTTTTATTAATTCTAGACAAATTAAGGCCAAATATTTAAGAATTTAAAAATTGTTGTACTTTTGTGATGCAAAAAGTGGATCGATTTGAGTTGCTTGCAACCACGTTAAAAAATTGCTAAAACCCCTACGTTTTTTCAACCTATTTAACCTCTCCATTTTCTGCTTTATTTAGTTAAACACGTTTAAATCAGAAAAAATGCCTTATTTATTTACTTCAGAATCAGTATCAGAAGGCCACCCAGACAAAGTAGCCGATCAAATTTCAGATGCTTTAATTGATAACTTTTTAGCCTGGGATGCCGATTCTAAGGTAGCCTGCGAAACTTTAGTGACTACCGGACAAGTAATTTTAGCAGGTGAAGTAAAATCGAGTACCTATTTGGATGTTCAAAAAATTACTCGAGAAGTCATCCGAAAAATTGGATATACCAAATCGGAATATATGTTTGAGGCAAACTCTTGCGGCATATTATCGGCTATTCACGAGCAATCGGGTGATATTAACCAAGGCGTTGAGCGCCAAAACAAACAAGATCAAGGGGCTGGCGACCAAGGCATGATGTTTGGCTATGCCACCAACGAAACCGACAATTACATGCCATTGGCACTCGATTTATCGCACAAAATATTAATTGAATTAGCGGCCCTACGCAGAGAAGGAAAAGAAATTAGCTACTTGAGGCCCGATGCAAAATCGCAAGTAACCATTGAATATAGCGACGACCACAAACCCATTCGCATTGATGCCATTGTGGTATCTACCCAACACGATGATTTTGCAGAAGAGAAAGCCATGCAAGAGCAAATCAAAAAAGATATCATCAGCATTTTAATTCCAAGAGTAAAAAAGCATTTAAAACCAGAGCTTCAAGCCTTATTTACCGATAAATTTATCTACCATATAAACCCAACCGGAAAATTTGTAATTGGTGGCCCACACGGCGATACCGGCTTAACCGGACGCAAAATTATTGTAGATACCTATGGTGGTAAAGGCGCACACGGTGGTGGTGCCTTTTCCGGAAAAGATCCATCAAAAGTAGACCGCTCTGCCGCTTATGCCACACGCCATATTGCAAAAAATTTGGTGGCTGCCGGCGTTTGTGATGAAATATTGGTTCAGGTATCTTATGCCATTGGCGTAAAAAACCCAATGGGCATTTATGTAAATACCAACGGTACCTCCAAGGTGGCTTTAAGCGATGGCGAAATTGCCAAGAAAATTGAGGAGATTTTTGATATGACCCCTTACGGCATCGAAACCCGTTTAAAATTACGCACCCCCATGTATTCGGAAACTGCCGCCTACGGACACATGGGACGTAAAAATGAAACCGTGCGCAAAACCTTTATTGGTGCCAACGGCGAAAGTAAAACGATTGAAGTGGAGCTATTTACCTGGGAAAAACTAGACTATATCGAAACCATTAAACAATCATTTAACATCTAAGTGAAAATTTAACATTTTTTAGGAATACGAATTCGGCAATTTACCCGTTATTTGTAAAAATAATGCGCCATGAAAAATAAAAAAGCTGCTATTTCTCCCTTTATCTTGGTATTAATTCCCGTATTGGTGGGTGTTGTGTACTTAGCTACGCAAAGTGATATGCAAATTCCTATGGAAAAATACAGCGCTAGCATTCATTTCCAAATGCCCTCAACCGAGGTATTGGTAAAGTCTGTATACGCTTTATTTAGCTGGAAATAGTCTACCTGCCAGGTAAAGGCAATACCACCAAACTTTCGTGTCCCTCTGCATCTACGGCCTGTACACCAAAAATGTAGTTGTCTTTTGAGTAGTTAAAGGTAGCTTGGGTGTCGCTTACAAAAAACTTACGCTCCCAAATGGGGCTACTTGTTTCTCTCATTACCACATAATAACCCAGCGGCTTTTCTCCAGTCGGAGCAGTCCATTTCAAACTTGTTTTATTGGTAAGTTCGGTAGTTACTATTTTAACTTGCTGCGGCTCTTGGGGTGCCAAAGTCAAATTAGCCAAAGCTGCTAAATTCATGCGGGCCACTTTTTGGGTATAGTTGTAATCTACAAAATCGGGAGTATCGCCATAATCTATACCTTTCTCTAGGCGAACATTTTGGTGCTGACGATTAAAATTCTCATTCATTTCGGTTACCCGTATGGCCGCAAAACCTTGCTGAGAAAATGGGGTATGATCACCACCACGTAAATAGCGGTCTCTCCTAAAAATAAGTTTTACATCCAATTGATCTACATAACGCTCCCCTATCTCTTTGCAATAGCGGGCAAATTGACGTGCAAAGCCGTCGTTTTCAGAACCTATACTGGTTCGTAAGGTTCCCTGAGCGGCAGTTTCTGCCTGCGAAACCCCTTCGCTAAAAATGCGGACGTTGCGGTTATCTTTTAAATCGGTTTCTATGCCATAGGTATTGCCTACAATATCGTTGGTAATCATGCCGGCTAGGTTCCATTTCTCTTCTTTAGCACGTTTTGCCAAATTGGTAGCACCGTACAAACCTTGTTCTTCGCCCACCATGGCCACAAAAATAAGGGTGCAATTAAACTGTTTTTTGCTCATTACTCGTGCCAATTCGATAGCCACGGCAGTACCCGAAGCATCGTCGTTGGCGCCGGGTGCAACAATTTGGGCGTCTAACACATCCGAAGCTCTAGAATCGTAATGTCCCGAAACAATAAATACCCGGGTATCTAAAGGATCCGTTCCGGGCAGAATGGCCAACACATTTTTTAGTATTGTTGGACTAGTTACTCTACGACCATCGGCAGCTTGAGTAAACGTATCAAAACTTACTTGCAAGCGCCCACCCGATTCTTTGGCGTATTTTTCAAATTCAGCTTTTATCCAGTTACGAGCTGCACCAATACCCGTTTTTGTACTCAGGGTATCGCTTAGCGTATGCCGTGTTTGAAATGAAACTAATTTTCGCACCGTGGCTTCAATATTTTTGGCAGATACTTCATCAAGCATCACTTGAACCACGCTGTCCTTTTTAACACTAGTAGGTTGTGCCTTTACCACTGCAGTGGCTAGCACCAAAAAACAAAAAAGAGTCTTTTTCATAAATTGAGATCGAATTACAAGCATAAACTTAATTTTATTTCGGCTAAAATTAAGCTTTATACTAAAAATGTTATACAAGGAATTAAGAATTTAATAATAAGTTTGTTTAACAACAACCCAAAACAACATGAAAAAATCATTTATATTTTCCATTGTTCTTGCTTTAGGTTTCGCCACTAGCGTACTAGCTCAAGAAGAAGCGGTAGACCTAACTGCTATCCAAAAAATTAAAGACGAAGGCCTTAATAAATCGCAGGTAATGCAAACGGCCTTTTACCTCACCGATGTAGCCGGACCTCGATTATCTAATTCTCCGGGATTGAAAAAAGCCGAAGATTGGGCAGCCAGTACCTTAAAAGGTTGGGGCTTACAAAATGTTGCCTTAGAACCCTGGGGTACTTTTGGTAGAGGCTGGGAAGTACAAAAAAGCTATTTCGCTATGAGTGCTCCCTATTATCATGCGCTAATTGCTTCGCCAAAAGCATGGACTCCAAGTACAAATGGCCCTATTAAAGCAGAAGTAGTTTTACTGAAAGCAGATTCTGTTGCTGATTTAGCCAAATACAAAGGCACCTTGACTGGTAAAGTGATTATTTTTGATGTAACTACCGCCATTACAACTAGTTTTAAATCGGATGGTAGCCGCTATACCGATGAAGAGTTGGCTAAAATGACGGAGCCTGCTGCTCCAAGAAGCCCAAATGCGGGCGGACCTGCTCCTGCAGCCATGGAAGCCATGCGTAAGCAACGTGCTTTACGCAGCCAAATAAACGACATGTTAATTCAAGAAAATGTGGGCTTGATTCTGAGCAACGGACGTGGTACCCACGGTACCTTCTTCACCAGCAATGGTGCTTCATACGCTGCCGATGCAAAAGCGGTTGCACCTGAAGTAGAAATGTCGCAAGAAGATTATTTACGTTTATTGCGTTTGGTAAAAGCCGGTCAAAAAGTAGAAGTAGAAGCCGATATACAAACCCGTTTTGTTGATTCTGATTTAACTGGTTATAATGTAGTAGCCGAAATTCCGGGTACCGATAAAAAATTGAAAGACCAAGTCGTTATGATTGGTGCCCACCTAGATTCTTGGCATGCTGCTACCGGCGCAACCGATAATGCTGCTGGTTCTGCCGTAATGATGGAAGCCATGCGTATTCTTAAGACCATTGGTTTTAAACCAAAACGCACCATTCGTATGGCGCTTTGGAGTTCAGAAGAGCAAGGTTTATACGGCTCTAGAAATTATGTTTTAAAACATTTTGGCGATCCAAAAACCATGGTACTTACACCAGAGCAAGCGAAAATTTCGGCCTATTATAATTTAGATAATGGCACTGGAAAAATTAGAGGAGTATACTTACAAGGAAACGAAGCCATTTCGCCAATTTTTAAAGCATGGTTGGCCCCATTTGCTGATATGGGCGCTACAACCTTAACTCCAAGAAACACCGGCGGTACCGATCACCTTTCTTTTGATGCGGTGGGCATCCCGGGTTTCCAATTTATACAAGATGGCATGGAGTACAATACCCGTACCCACCACACCAATATGGATACCTACGATCGTTTGAGCGAAGATGATTTAAAACAAGCCGCTACCATTGTAGCTTCGTTTGTTTACCACAGTACACAACGTGCCGATTTATTGCCTCGTAAGCCTTTGCCTACGCCAGCACCGGCCCGTCAGAACTAAAAATAAAAACCACTTACAAAAAAGAGGCCCGAAATCGGGCCTCTTTTTTTATGCTTAAACCAGCTCAATCGATTGGTGCATATCGGGTATGTCTACCGATTGAAATCCTTCGGCTTCTAGCGTAGCTTTAAAATGATTTTGTGATTCGAATTCGCCGTGGACAATGAATAACTTTTTTACCAATGCCGGATTTTGGCAAGATAAAAAGCCCAATAAATCGTCCCGATCACCATGGGCACTCATCGATTTAATCTCTTTAACCTGGGCTTTTACCACATGCTCTTCACCAAAAATACGCACAAAAGGCTGCCCCGAAACTAACCGGCCACCCAAAGATCTGGGTTCGCAATAGCCGGCCATTAAAATAGTATTATTTGGGTTATCAATGGTATTCCGAATGTGGTGTTTCACTCTTCCGGCATCGGCCATGCCCGAAGCAGAAATAATAACACAAGGCGTTTTATCATCATTTAGTGCAATGGAATCTTTTACATCTTCAATAAATACCAGGCCTTTAAAATCAAAAGGATCGTGGTCTTTTTTCATGAGTTCTTTTACGCCACGGTTATACACCTCGGGGTGGCTTTTAATTACCGCCGTGGCTTTAGAAGATAGCGGACTATCTACATAATAAGGTACATTGGGCAATTTGCCGTCAACTTCTAAGGCATTGAGCGCATAGAGCAATTCTTGCGTGCGGCCAACACTAAAAGCAGGTATAACTACTTTACCACCGTGCTTGATACAGGTTTCTTCAATAATTTGGCGCAAGGTTTCTTCGGGGGGTATTACCTCTTGGTGTAAACGATCGCCGTAGGTTGATTCAATTAAAATATAATCGGCCTGCGGAAAGGTTTGTGGAGCCCGCAAGAGCAAATCACCGTAGCGGCCTACATCGCCACTAAAGGTAATACGTGTGGTTTTATTGTTTTCGGTGATGGATAAATGAACGGCGGCACTGCCCAAAATATGACCTGCATCGGTAAAGTATACAATTATATTTTCATCTATAACCGTGGGGCTATCGTAAGGCACCACCTTAAACCGACTAAGGGTTTTTTCTACGTCTTCTTCTATATATAAAGGCTTTATCAGCTCCTTGTGCTCTTTTACCCGTCGTTTGTTTTCATAAAAAGCATCTTGTTCTTGAATTTTGGCCGAGTCTAACAATAAAATGCGCACCAAATCAAGCGTAGCGGCGGTACAAAAAATGGGGCCTGTAAAACCTTCGGCTACTAATTTGGGCAATAAACCCGAGTGATCGATATGTGCATGCGAAAGTATCGCATACGACACCTCGGCTGGGTTAAAGCCAAAGTGTTTGTTCCACTCGTCGGTTGCTGCACCACGGCCTTGAAACATGCCACAATCTAATAAGATTTGTGTTTGATTATCGAGGGTAATAAGGTGCTTGCTACCGGTAACGGTACGGGCAGCTCCGTGGAAGGCTATTTTCATGGGGGATGGATGTTGAATATGCTAAATGTGTATCTTTAGCTATAAAATCAATCTAAAGATATGGCAAATAAGCGACTACTTTTTTTCTTAATGGGGCTAATAATTGTACTAGGTTTTGCAATGAAACCTGTTGCTGTAACGCAGCAACAACATCAAAATTACGATACATCACTGCAAGACAGTACCAAGAGCACTCCAAAGGCAGATAAAAATGCTCCTTTATGTGTTTTGGAGGGTAAGGTAATTTCTAAATCAGAATTAGATAAAATAAATCCGAATGCCATTGAGTCTATTAATGTGTTAAAAGGAAAGAATGCAGTGAACGCTTATGGCAAAGCTGGAAAAAACGGGGTAATTCAGATTACCCTCAAAAAATAAGTACCCTTTTCATAAAAAAGCCCTCCCGAAATTTCGGGAGGGCTTTTTTAATGTCACCTTGAGCTTGTCGAAAGGTGTTAATCATCCTTCGACAGGCTCAGGATGACAAATATTAGGCCTCTTCTTTAAAGAAATTGGCCGTAAAATAATCGCGGTTCATGCGGGCAATATTGGTAATCTTAATCTCTTTCGGGCACTCGGCTTCGCAAGCACCGGTATTGGTACAGCTACCAAAACCTTCAGTATCCATTTGGTTAACCATGGCTTGCGCACGTTGGTAACGCTCGGGCTGGCCTTGAGGCAATAGGGCTAATTGTGAAACTTTTGCCGATACAAAAAGCATCGCGGAAGCATTTTTACAAGCCGCCACACAGGCTCCGCAACCAATACAAGTAGCAGAATTGAAAGCCTCGTCGGCAACTGGTTTCGGAATAGAAATGGCGTTAGCATCGGGTACACCACCGGTATTTACCGATACGAAACCACCTGCATGCTGAATGTGATCGAAAGCTGAACGGTTTACCGCCAAATCTTTAATTACCGGAAATGCCGATGCTCTCCATGGTTCAATCACAATGGTTTCGCCATCGTGGAAACTACGCATGTGCAATTGGCAGGTAGTAATGGCTTGTTTAGGTCCGTGCGGACGGCCATTAATGTGTAAAGAACACATCCCACAAATTCCTTCACGGCAATCGTGATCGAAGTGAATGGGATCTTCGCCTTTTTTCACGAGGCCTTCGTTTACCACATCGAGCATTTCTAAAAACGACATATCTGGTGAAATGCCTGGTGCCGGATAGGTTACAAAAGTACCCTTGGTATTTCCGTTTGGCTGACGCCAAACTTTAAGTGTTAAATTCATATTTCCACTCATAATAAACTATTTATAACTCCGCTGAGAGAGTTTTACGTTTTCAAATTTCAAGTCTTCCTTGTGTAAAGCTTCTGGTTTGTTCTCCCCAGTATACTGCCAAGCGGCTACATAGGCAAATTTTTCATCATCACGCAGGGCTTCACCTTCTTCGGTTTGGCTTTCTACACGGAAGTGACCACCACAGGATTCGTTGCGATCTAGGGCATCATCAATCATCAATTCACCTAATTCAATAAAGTCGGCTACACGGCCGGCTTTTTCTAAAGACATGTTGAACTCTTCATTAGTTCCTAAAACGATGGCATTTTTCCAAAAATCGGCTTTTAAATCTTGGATTAGTTTTTTCGCTTTTTTCAAGCCTTCTTCAGAACGTGACATGCCGCAGTATTCCCACATAATTTTACCCAATTCGCGGTGGTATTCATCAACCGTCTTATTTCCTTTTAGGGATAATAATTTTTGCAAACGTTCTTCTACCGCTTTTTTGGTTTCGGTAAAGGCCGGATGTTTTACATCTATTGCTTTTGGACCAATGGTGGCCAAATAATCGCCTAAAGTATACGGAATTACAAAATAGCCATCGGCCAACCCTTGCATTAAGGCAGAGGCTCCTAAACGGTTTGCTCCGTGATCGGAGAAATTGGCTTCGCCCAAAGCATACAAACCTGGTACGGTAGTTTGTAAGTTATAATCTACCCATAAACCGCCCATGGTATAGTGTACGGCTGGGTAAATACGCATGGGTTGTTTGTACGGATTTTCGTCGGTAATTTGATAATACATATCAAACAGGTTTCCGTATTTCGCTCGTACGGCATCTTCGCCTAAACGGCTGATGGCATCGGCAAAATCGAGGTACACGGCAACGCCCGAAGCGCCTACGCCTTTTCCTTCATCAACCATTTCTTTGGCATTACGAGAAGCCACATCACGTGGAACCAGGTTACCAAATGATGGATATTTGCGTTCTAAAAAATAATCGCGTTCGTCTTCTTTAAGATCGGTTGCTTTAATTTTTCCGTCACGAATTTGTGCGGCTAATTCTTTGGTTTTAGGTACCCATACACGTCCATCGTTACGCAAAGATTCTGACATCAAGGTCAGTTTCGATTGATGATCGCCCGATACGGGGATACAAGTGGGGTGAATTTGGGTAAAGCAAGGGTTACTAAAAAAAGCACCACGTTTGTGGGCTCTCCAAGCAGCCGTTACGTTACAGCCCATAGCATTTGTTGATAGGTAATATACGTTTCCGTAACCACCGGTACACAACAATACGGCATGGGCAGCATGGGTTTCGAGTTCGCCGGTAACCAAGTTACGGGCAATAATTCCTTGAGCTTTGCCATCAACGGTTACCACATCAAGCATTTCATGACGACTGAACATCTCTACTTTGCCTTCGTGTATTTGGCGGTTTAGGGCCGAGTAAGCGCCTAATAATAACTGCTGTCCGGTTTGGCCACGGGCGTAAAATGTACGTGAAACTTGCGCACCACCAAAAGAGCGGTTATCTAACAAGCCGCCGTATTCGCGGGCAAAAGGAACACCTTGTGCCACACATTGGTCAATGATGTTGACAGAAACTTCGGCTAAGCGGTAAACGTTTCCTTCACGGGAACGGTAATCGCCACCCTTAATGGTATCGTAAAACAAACGTTGTACACTGTCTCCATCGTTGCGGTAATTTTTAGCCGCATTAATACCGCCTTGAGCAGCAATAGAGTGTGCTCTACGTGGCGAATCTTGGTAACAGAATGCTTTTACATTGTAGCCTAATTCGGCTAACGAAGCGGCCGCAGAAGACCCTGCCAAACCGGTTCCAACTACAATAACGGTATATTTCCGTTTATTGGATGGGTTTACCAATTTGAGGTTAAACTTGTGTTTCGACCATTTTTCGGCTAATGGTCCTTCTGGAATTTTGGCATCTAACTTCATGTCAGAACGTATTTTTTAGCGGTTAAACCGTAGTGTATAGCTTATTTACAAAAGAAAAAATAAAGTGGCATGGCAGCAAAGGCTAATGGTATTAAAACACCAAAGCCCCAAACGCCAATGCACTTAATTAGGGGCATATATTTTTTGTGGTTCAAACCAAAGGTTTGAAAAGCACTTTGAAATCCGTGAATTAAATGGAATGAAAGAGCGGCCATACCTAAAAGGTATAAAGCCACCAACCAGCAGTTTTTAAAGGCAAAAGCGGTTGTGGCGTACAAATCTTTGGCTTTAATAATTTCTACTCCTTGTTCTTGGTATTTTACATATTCTTTAAACTCGGCGGCAGGCAAGTCACGTTGCGTGGTTTGCAGGGTATTTAAATCGGTGCGGTACTCTACAAAAGGCACCTTACCCCAATGGTATTCGTACCAGAAATTGGTCATGTGCACACTAATAAAAATAAGCAAAACCGTACCCAAAATTCCCATATTACGAGAAGTCCACGGGCTGTTGGCCGATCCTTTATAGGTGCCATACGGCACCTTACGTGCTTTACGATTGCCAATGGTAAGTATTAAGGCATAAAGAGCATGCACTACAATAGAGGTGTACAAAAGATAAGACACAATTTTAATCGGCGTGAAATGCGTCATAAAATAGGCGTACTCATTAAAGGCCTTTCCACCATCAGCTTTAAAAAGTTGAAGATTTCCGATGAGGTGTATCACTAAGAATGTGCAAAGAAATAGGCCTGTAAGGGCCATAATCAATTTTTTTCCTAGAGAGGATGAGAATGTTTTTGCGAAAGTACTCATTACCATTTTTATAAGTTTTTGGTGCCCAAAAGTATCTAATAAAAAGCAAAAAAATAAAGATTGGAGTAGCTCATTTAAAGATTTTTTTTTATTTAGAACGATTCTAATCTAACTATATCCGCACGGTTATATATATCGTTAAAGAATAGGTATACTTTGAACTAGGAAACACTAATTTGGAGCATAAAAAAGCCCTCCCAAAATTTCGGGAGGGCTTTTTTATGATGGTGACTTAGCGTACCTGGAAGGTATAATTGATTCGAGCACCATCCGGGGCAATACCGGTGATTTGGAGCATATCGTTTTTGCGATTACCAAGCGCTTCGTCTAAATCATCAACTTTAGCAACGGATTTTCCGTTTACCGCAGTAATAATGGTTCCTTTAGGCAAGCCAACTTGATCAAATAGTCCGCCATTGCGTACTTCTAGAACGATTAAACCGGCAGTAAGTCCAAATTTCTTCTTGGTGCTTTCAGAAATAGGTGCAAAACTTGCACCCAATTTATTAAACACTTCTTCAGTTGATTTTGAAGATGCAACCTTGGCACCTTCATCAGCTTTTAGCACGGCAGTTAAGGTTTTTTCTACACCATTACGCACCAAAGTTATGGCAATTTTATCACCCGGACGATGACGACCAATTTGTTCTTGCAGTTCGGAAGAGGCATTTACGGGAACATTCTCGATTTTTAAAATTACATCTCCTTCTTTAATACCAGCTGCATCGGCACCGCCGCCAGCTACTACTTTATCTACATACACACCCTGAGTAGATTTTAACCCTTTTTTCTCTGCCAACTCGGCATCTACTTCACCTATTTGAATGCCTAAAAAGCCACGTTGTACCGAGCCAAATTTTTGAAAATCGTCTAAAATTTTCTTGGCTAAGTTTACCGGAATGGCAAAACCGTAGCCTTCATAATTTCCGGTTTGAGAAGCTATGGCTGCATTAATACCTATTAATTCTCCGTTGGTATTTACCAGTGCTCCTCCGCTGTTTCCACGGTTAATGGCAGCATCGGTTTGAATAAAAGATTCGATGGGACGGCTTTTTGAAATGGCTGGATCTTGTCCATCACCTAAAATGCCAATGGCACGAGCTTTGGCACTTACAATACCTGCTGTAACGGTAGAGGTTAGGTTAAAAGGGTTGCCCACAGCCAATACCCATTCGCCTACACGCACATCGTCTGAATTACCCATTTTTACAACAAGTAAACCTTTAGCGGATACTTTTAATAAAGCCAAATCGGTATTCGCATCGCGGCCTATAACTTTGGCCAAAAAAGAACGTTTATCGTTTAACACCACTTCAATTTTATCGGCGTTTTCTACCACGTGGTTGTTGGTTACAATGTAGCCATCTTCCGAAAGGATTACTCCAGAGCCTGAAGCCATTTGTGGCGAACGTTGTTGAGGCATGCGACGACCAAAAAAGTCTTGAAACATATCGTCAAAAGGGTCAGTTCCACCGCTTCTGCTCGATCCAGAGTAAGTAGTTTTAATGTGTACTACCGCCGGGGTAACCAAAGCGGCTGCTTGGGTGAAATCGGGATTCCCGGTTGAAGAAAGTGCCCCGCTTGGGTTGCTTGCAAAAAATGTCTGTTGCTTATCATTTAGTGAGGTGCTGTCGGTAATTTTTGTTTCTACCAATTTATACGCACCTAAAGTAATTACACCACCTAAACAGGCGGTTAGTAACATAAATCCAAATTTTTTCATATCCATCTTTCGGTTTGATTTTGTTGAGTCAAATTTACTACCAGAATGGGGTTAAATCCTATAGTTAAACTGCCACAAAATTGTTAAATTATGTTAAAGGTTACTTTAGCGAAGTTGTAGAGCCTAAAATGTTCTTTTTTGGCTATAAATTTGTAATCTTGTGTACTCATGACCATGCTGCATTTTTATAAATACCAAGGTGCCGGAAACGATTTTATCGTATTAGATAATCGATCGGGTGCTATTAATCACCAAAAACCTAGCTGGGTACAAGGCCTATGCGACCGCCGTTTTGGAATAGGTGCCGATGGGCTTATTTTACTGCAAAGCCACCCCGATTTTGATTTTGAAATGGTGTATTACAATGCCGATGGGCAGCCGAGCAGTATGTGTGGCAATGGCGGGCGTTGTGCGGTGGCTTTTGCCAAAAAGCTAGGCATTATTAGTAATGAAACTACTTTTTTAGCTGTAGATGGGCCGCATTATGCCCATAGTAGCGAAGATGGAAGCTGGGTAAGTTTACAAATGATTGATGTATCGGTAATAGATAAAGATGGAGATGCTTGGGTACTCAACACCGGCTCTCCGCATTATGTTAGTACGGTACAAAACTTGGCCCAGCTGGATGTGTATGCTTGCGGAAAAGCCATACGCTACAATAGCACCTATGCCGAAAAAGGCATCAATGTAAACTTTATTGAAGAAGAAAATGCAGGCTACGCAGTGCGCACCTATGAGCGTGGCGTAGAGGATGAAACCTTGTCTTGTGGCACCGGTGTTACCGCAGTAGCGTTGGCCATGGCCAAAGAAAAAGGCTTAATAGGCACGCACAATACACCCATTTCTGTTCGCGGCGGTGCACTCAATGTGCGCTTTACCTTTGATGGAAAAAAATTCACCGACGTATTTTTAGAAGGCCCCGCCACCTTAGTATTTGAGAGTGCTATCCAAGGATAAAAACTTTGATTTACGGACAAAATAACTTAGTTTTAACATTTTTTTCAGTGTTAGCTTTTGAAAATTTTGTATCTATATGCTCCGTCTACAAAGCGATAAACCCTGCAAACTTGTATATGCACTCTGCAAACATGAATACCTGGGCTATATAATTGAACCCCACGTGGTGCAATTAAATGCCAATGGTAGTTTTTCGCTTACCTACCAACGTTTATTTAGCAATACCGCCAAAGAATTTGCATCTATTTTAGATAAAACTGACTATCAGCTAATTAAACTTTTAGAGGAGATGGAGCAAACCTATCTCATCAAGAAATACTATAAAAAGAGCATCCGACCGGTAGAGTTTTTCTCCAAAGTATTTACGCCTCAATTATTCGAAGTATACCGCCCAAAAATTGAAAAAAGAATGGTGGAGGCATTGGCACTACTTAACAACAAGCCTTTATACCTCATGGGTAAAGAGGGCTGGCCGGTAGAAAAACGCATTCAGCTAGCCAGCGAAGGGGCCACAGTATTATTCCATTTTAGGCGCAACGAAACAGAAACCCGCTATTTCCCAACCATTAAATATCAGGGGCAACGTATTGAGTTTATGTTTAAAGAAGCGCAAGTAATTTGCAACCAACCGGCTTGGCTTTTGGTAGAAAATATGCTCTACTTTTTTGAAGACGATATAGAAGGAAAAAAATTACAGCCCTTTTTAAACAAACGCTTTATTGCTATTCCAAGAGCTTCGGAGAAAACCTATTTCGAAAAATTTGTGGCTCCGCTGATTGAAAAACACCACGTATATGCGGAGGGCCTTACCATTATTCCAGAACGCTACGAAGCGGTGCCCGTGCTCAAAGTGGTTCAATTGGGCGATTTTACACAGCTCCAACTTCATTTTAAGTATGGTGATTATGTATTTCAGGCCGATACCGGGAAAAGAGTATCGGTACGTATGGAACAACAGGGCGAAGAAACTATTTTTCATCGGGTAAAGCGATCGCTTACCTGGGAGAAAACCAAAATTGATGCACTAGTGGAACAAGGGTTGCGACCCGTGGGTGGTTTATATGCGCATTTAGAAGTAGCAAAAACAGAAGAAGAAAGTGGCAGTCCTATTGAGTGGATTAATACGCACCACGATTGGCTAGTATTTCAAGGATTTGAATTGGAGCAAAGTGGCGGCGATAAAATCTTTGTGCTAGGGAGTAGTCGTATTAATTTAGATGTAAAAGAAAGCAACGATTGGTTTGATATTGAAGCCACTGTATGGTTTGGGCCCTATGAAATTCCGTTCATGGCGCTAAAAAATCACATCCTTAATCGAATAAAGGAATTTACCCTACCCGGTGGCGAAATTGCTATCATTCCCGAAAAATGGTTTAGCCAATACGGAAACCTCTTCCATTTTAGCGAAGGCAAGCACGAGTTAAAACTCAAAAAACACCATATAGGCTTGGTAAACGATATTGCCAACTCCGAATTAGCGGCCATTAGCATGGACCGTAAATTGCAAAAATTGGCCAATTTTGAAGGCATTGAATCAGTGGCCATGCCTAAGGGTTTTAAGGGCACCTTGCGCCCCTATCAAGGAGCAGGTTACAATTGGTTTAACTTTTTACGCAAATACCACTTTGGTGGTTGCCTAGCCGACGATATGGGATTGGGTAAAACTGTGCAAGCCTTGGCATTACTCCAACAAGTAAAAGAAGAGCATGCTGAAGAAGGTGCTACTTCTTTAATAATTATGCCTACCTCCCTTATTTATAATTGGGAACGGGAAGCGGCCAAATTTGCTCCTAAACTGAAGATTTTAGTGTACACCGGCGCACTCCGCAATAAAGATAGTAGTCAATTTGCCAATTACGATGTAGTGCTGAGTACCTATGGTATTAGCCGGGTAGATGCCGACTTATTGAGCAGCTTTTATTTTCACTACATCATTTTAGATGAGAGCCAAAATATTAAAAATGCGGCTTCAAAATCCTTTAAAGCCATTCGTCAGTTTAAAGCAAAAAACCGGTTGATTTTGAGTGGAACGCCCATTGAAAATTCGGTAAACGATTTGTGGACACAGATGTCGTTCATAAACCCTGGGCTATTGGGTTCGCAGCATTATTTCCAAGAGGAGTTTGTATACCCCATTGAAAAAAAGAAAGACGAAGAAAAAGCGCAAAAACTACAAGCGCTTATTAAGCCTTTTGTGTTGCGACGCACCAAAGACCAAGTGGCCACCGAATTGCCACCTAAAACTGAGCATGTATTTTATTGCGAAATGAGTGCCGAGCAGGCCAATATATACGAAGAAATAAAATCGAGTTACAGGAACGAATTAATGCAAAGCATAGCCGATGGCACAGTAGCTAAAAAACAAGTTGAGGTATTGCAGGGTTTAACCAAGCTCCGTCAAATTGCGAATCACCCTAAATTAATTCAGCCCGATTATGAAGGCGAATCGGGCAAATTCGAAAACGTCATTCATACCCTCGATCATATTTTAGCCAATGGACATAAGGTTTTGGTTTTTTCTCAGTTTGTGCGTCAACTAGCTATTTACCGCAAATATTTTGATAAAGAGCATATTCGCTATGCTTATTTAGATGGACAAACACGAAACCGCAGCGAAGTGGTGGATTCGTTTAAGCAAGAAAAAGATATTCAACTGTTTTTAATTTCTTTAAAAGCCGGTGGAGTGGGCTTAAACCTTACCGAGGCCGATTATGTATTTATGTTAGACCCATGGTGGAACCCTGCGGTTGAACAGCAAGCCATTGACCGCACTCACCGCATTGGGCAGCAGAAAAATGTGTTTATCTACAAGTTTATCAGCAAAAATACCGTAGAAGAGAAAATTTTAGCACTGCAGGAACGCAAAAAGAAAGTAGCACAGGCGCTTATTACAACCGAAGATCATTTCGAAAAATCGCTTAGTGCGGCCGATATTGCTGAACTGTTAAGCTAAACCCGGTTGAAATAAATACACGTAATTATACACGTAGTGGCTGGCCGCTCCCGCTATTACAAATAAATGCCATATCTCGTGGCTGTGTACCCATTTATGGTAGGCTCTATCTTGGTAGTAAAAAACCGTTCCAACGATGTAAAATACACCGCCCAACATAAGCCATAAAATAGCTTCTAGAGGTATTTTTAACATCATTTGATTTAATAAAGGCACAATCAGTAACCCCATACCAATATAAATAGCCAGGGAAAACCCTTTGTGTTGCAAACGGTTAAAAATTTTGATGGTACAGCCAGCCAAGGCAATGAGCCATACCATGGAAAAAATAGTCCAACGTAGACCACCATCAAACACTAACAATATAGTGGGGGTATACGAACCTGCTATCATGAGGTAAATGCAGCAATGATCAAATTTTTGCCAAAACCGAATCTCTTTTTCGGTGCTTGGGTAGCCATGGTAGGTGGCGCTAATGCCAAATAATACCACCGTGCAAAGGCCGTACACCACAGCCGCAAACTGCTGAATATTGCTACTCGACTGAGCAAATAAAATGTAAGCACCCGGCAAAGCCAATAAAGCTGGGACAAAGTGGGTGTAAAAATTAACCGGCTGGCGAATTTTTTTATTCTTCATCTTGTCGAGGCTCTTTGCTTATCTGATCAAATAACTGATCCATTTTTTCTACGTAGTCGTTGGTATCGTCTACAAAAAACTCTAACTGCGGTACAACACGCACTTGATTTTTAATTTTGACGCCTAATTTATAGCGAATTTCGCTGGCATGGGCTTTCACAGTGCTTAAAGAAGCAGCTGCATCGGCACTAGTAAAAAAACTTAAGAACACCCGAGCAATGGCCAAATCGGGCGTAACACGAACTTTGGTAATGGTAACCAACGTATTGGGTAAAAAGTTCATTCCCTCTCGTTGAAATATTTCGGCTAAATCTTGCTGAATAACTCCGGCAAATTTTTGTTGACGTTTACTTTCCATGTTAGCTTAATTAAAGACCTAATTTATAATTAATATAACAGCTTATCAAAAGGATAGCGCTGTGTGTGAATGGTTTTTACGCGATCGTATAAAAGCATTCTAAATTGTTCCAGATTTTCTTTTTTGGTGGCCGAAATAAATAAAGCCGGGCTACTATTTTTAGCCATCCAGCTCTGCTCAAAATCGGCTAAATTTATTGGGTCATCGTCTTCTTTTTCCAGATTTTGGTAGGCATCTATTTTATTAAACACTGTAATAATTTCTTTATCAATGGCGCCCAATTCTTTCAAAGTTTCGTTCACCGTGTTCATGTGATCCTCAAAGTTAGGGTGCGAAATATCGACCACGTGAATTAGAGTGTCGGCTTCACGCACTTCATCTAAAGTCGATTTAAAACACTCCACCAAATGATGCGGTAATTTCCGAATAAACCCAACTGTATCTGAAAGCAAAAAAGGCACATTATCAATTACCACCTTGCGTACCGTGGTATCTAGGGTGGCAAATAATTTATTTTCGGCAAACACCTCCGATTTGGAGAGCATGTTCATAATGGTAGATTTACCCACGTTGGTATAGCCCACCAAAGCCACCCGAACCAATTGATGGCGGTTTTTTCGCTGCGTTGCATTTTGTTTATCAATTTCGTCCAAACGCTCTTTCAGCAGGGAGATTTTATTGAGAATAATCCGTCTATCGGTTTCAATTTGAGTTTCACCCGGACCACGCATACCAATACCCCCTTTTTGGCGCTCCAGGTGAGTCCAAAGTCGGGTTAATCGGGGTAACATGTATTGTAATTGGGCCAATTCTACCTGCGTTTTCGCTTGCGATGTTTGGGCCCTTTTGGCAAAAATATCGAGGATAAGGTTACTGCGATCTAAAATTTTGATTTGCAACTCGTTTTCAATGTTGCGCAATTGAGAAGGTGAAAGCTCATCGTCAAACACCACAATGTCTATTTCTTCGGCTTTAATATAGTCCTTAATTTCTTCCAACTTGCCCGTACCCACAAAGGTTGCTCGATCGGGCCGTTGCATGCGTTGAGTAAAAGAATGTATGGTTTCGCCACCAGCCGTTGCTACCAAAAACTCGAGTTCCTCTAGGTACTCACGTGTTTGCGCATCACTTTGGCCTGGAGTAATAATTCCCACCAAAACAGCCCTTTCTGGTTTTATTGCGGTATCGTAAAATTTTTGTTTTGCCATTTAGATGAGCAAAGATACCAATTTACGAGCCTTTTTTGGAGGGAATTGGTGGATTTAGTTAAGCAGCGGAGCCAAATAACGGGCGACCACTTAGCATAATAGCAGCCATAACAACTACTAAAGCTAATCCGTAAAAAAGTAGAATAGCACGGTGTTTATTAGCAGCTTCGACAGCACGTTTAGCACGGCCATGGCCTATGGTAATTAATACCAAAGAAAACAGCATCATCACGCTATGCTCTACAGTCCAATAACGTAAGTTGTCATTTTTCATGGCTGCTGCAGAAAATTGCACCAATGGGCTGAAATAGTACAAAGCCAAACCCAACAATAATTGAGTGTGAGCAGAAATCATGGCAAATAAAGCTACTTTACGATTACCTTCGGTAAACTCTTTTTTACCTAGCCAGCCAGCCAATGCCTGAACAATAGCCAATAGTACAAGGGCTAAAACCAAGTATCTAAAACCCGAATGAAATTTTAAAAGAAATGAATACATATTTTTTCTATTTTGTGTGCTCAAATTACGTGAATTATTTGCGAAATATTGGAAGATAATTTCTTTACTCGATGTAACAGCAAAATTACCTCGAATACGTTCTCCAAAATTGCAGAATTACTAATTTGAACATTCGAAATAATTAAAAAACAACACATGAAAAAACTCGTACTCTTTTGTTTGCTCCTGGCTAGTTTTACAGCCATGGCGCAAGAAACCTACCCGGTAAATGGGTCTTGGGATAAGCGCCCAGGCTTGTATGCATTTACCAATGCCACCATTGTACTCAATGCCGATCAAACCATTAGCAACGGAACGCTGTTGGTAAAAAATCGAAAAATTGAAGCCGTTGGTCAAACCTTAACCATACCTAAGGGTTATATTGTAATTGATTTGAAAGGAAAATTTATTTACCCTTCATTTATCGATGCCTTTAGTAGCTATGGCCTCTCAGAAGCTAGCCGCCCACAAGGTGGATTTAGGGGCCAGGGGCGTTCTACAGTTTTTACCAGCACCAAAGTTGGGGCCTACAATTGGAACGAAGCCATCAGACCCGAAATAGCTGTAAAATCTATGTTTACCGTAGATGCTAAGAAAGCAGAGGAGTTAAAGAAAAACGGATTTGGAGCTGTACAAGCTATCAATCGCGATGGTATTGCTAGAGGCACCTCTGCAGTAGTTAGCTTAAATGATGAAAAAGAAAATACTGTGTTTCTTAAAGATGTAGCCGCTGCACAATATTCCTTTAATAAAGGTAGCTCTAACAACAATTATCCCTCATCATTAATGGGATCCATTTCCTTATTGCGTCAAACCTATTACGATGCACAATGGTATAAAAATCAGAAAGAAGAATTTAATATCTCTTTAGACGAATTTAATAAAACACAAAGCCTCCCTCAACTATTTGAGGTTAACGATGCCTTAAGCGTATTAAGAGCTGATAAAATTGGTGACGAATTTGGCAAACAATTCATCTTTAAAACCGATGGAAAAGAATACCAACGCATTACCGCTATTAAAGCAACCGGCGGTAGTTTTATCGTTCCAGTAAACTTTCCAAAACCATATGATGTAGAAAACCCTGTAGATGCTCGGAACATCAGCTTGAGTCAATTAAAAGATTGGGAGTTGGCGCCAAGCAACCCAGCAGCTTTAGAAAAAGCGGGTGTTCGCTTTGCCATTACCTCATACGGTTTAGAGAGTAGCAAAGATTTTATGGCAAACATTCGTACCGCCATTGATAATGGTTTAAGTGAAAAACAAGCCTTAAGATCTCTTACCGAAGTACCCGCTAGTTTATTGGGTGTAGCCGATCAGGCAGGTAGTATAGCCCCAGGTAAATTGGCCAACTTTATTATCACTTCCGATGCCGTGTTTAAAAAAGAAAGCGCTATTTATGAAAACTGGGTTGAAGGTAGCCAATATGTGGTTTCCAAAATGGATGTAAAAGATTTACGTGGCACCTATTCGCTTAGCTTAGGCGGTATAGGAGAGTTAAAACTAAAAGTAGCCGGCACCGCCAATGCGTACGATGTAAGTGTAGAGCGTCAAGGAGCTGATAGTTTAAAAACAAAAGCCAACTTTAGCCGTAACGGTGATTTAGTAAACGTGTACTTCGATCTTAAAAAGAAACCAAACGCAACCATTCGCTTAAGTGGATTTATTGCTGCAACCAACCCATTGGTATTTAAAGGAGAAGCTATTGCTACCGATGGTACTAGCAGTAAATGGACAGCTACCTTCCAAGAAGAGGTAAAAACCACTGCCGAAACCGCAAAAAAAGAAACACAAAAGCCTGATGTAGGAAGTGTTATTTATCCGTTTACCGCTTTCGGTTATACCGAAGCGCCAAAAGCAGAAACCGTATTGTTTAAAAATGCGACGGTTTGGACCAATGAAAAAGAGGGTATTTTACCCAATACCGACGTACTGATTGAAAACGGAAAAATAAAAGCAGTTGGTAAAAACTTGCCTGCAGGCACCGCCAAAGTAATTGATGCTACAGGCAAACAATTAACCCCAGGTATTATTGACGAACACTCTCACATTGCCGGATCGGGTGGTATTAATGAAGGAGCACAATCGGTCACTTCAGAAGTGCGCATTGCCGATATTATTAACTCAGAAGATGTAAATATTTACCGTCAATTAGCTGGCGGAGTAACCACCTCTCATATTTTACACGGATCGGCCAACGCCATAGGCGGCCAAACTCAAATACTTAAATTACGTTGGGGCAAAACACCAGAAGAATTAAAGTTTGAAGGAAGCGACGGCTTCATCAAATTTGCCTTGGGTGAAAATGTAAAACAAAGTAATTCACCAAGTTTCCTAAGCAATGCCAGCCGTTTCCCGCAAAGCCGTATGGGGGTAGAACAAGTATACGTAGATGCCTTTACCCGTGCTAAAGAATACGAAGCAGCACGTGCCGTTAAAGGCAACAATGTGCGTAGAGATTTAGAATTAGATGCCTTGGTAGAAATTTTAAATCAAAAACGATTTATTACCTGCCACTCTTACGTACAATCGGAAATTAACATGCTCATGCACGTTGCCGATTCTATGGGCTTCAAAATAAACACCTTTACCCATATTTTAGAGGGTTATAAAATGGCTGATAAAATGGCTGCTAGAGGTATAGCCGCTTCTACGTTCTCCGATTGGTGGAGCTACAAAAGCGAAGTACTCGAAGCCATCCCGTACAATGGTGCTCTAATGCACCAAATGGGTGTAGTAACTGGCTTTAATTCCGATGACGCCGAAATGGCCCGTCGTTTGAACCAAGAAGCCGGTAAAGCCATTACCTACGGCGGTATGAGCGAAGAAGAAGCCTTTAAACTAGTTACCCTGAATCCAGCTAAAATGCTGCACATTGATAATCGGGTAGGTAGTATTAAAGCTGGTAAAGACGCCGATTTGGTACTATGGTCTGCCAATCCATTATCTGTTTATGCCTTAGCAGAAAAAACCTTTGTTGATGGTATTCAATATTGGGATTTGAGCAAAAATGCCGAAAGTATTAAAGCCATGAACACCGAAAAAGGACGCATTATCCAAAAAATGATGGATGCCAAAAATGGGGGTAGTGCTACCCAACGTCCAAGCATGCAACGTCAGCGTTTATACGAATGCGAAACCTTGGAGGAAGATCAATTTGTAAACAACAATCGATAAAAAAATTTAGAAAAAAGAGATGAAAAGATATAGTTTAAGTCTTGCCGCACTGGTGTTAAGCACCTTTTGTTTCGGCCAAGCGAACATACTACCGGGCAAAGCACAAAGCAAGCCTATTATTATTAGCCATGCTACCATTCACACGGCAACAGGGCTAGTAATTAACAATGGCTTTATTGCTTTTAATGGAGGTAAAATTACCGCACTGGGAGAAGGAGAAGCGCCAAGTATTGCCGGTGCCAATACTATTGATGCTAGCGGTAAACACGTATATCCAGGCTTTATTGTACCTAACACCATTTTAGGTTTGGTGGAAATTGAATTGGGTGCTCATAGTACCGATGATGGAACTGAAGTGGGAGAAATTAACCCACATGTACGATCTCTTATTGCGTTTAATACCGATTCAAAAGTAATTCCAACCACCCGTTCTAATGGAATTTTGATGGCACAACCTACTCCACAAGGAGATTTAATTCCAGGACAATCATCTGTAGTTACGTTAGATGCCTGGAATTGGGAAGATGCTGCTTACAAAAAAGATATGGCTGTACACGTAAATTGGCCGATCACCCAAGGTACAGGGCCAGCAGCCGAAGCCGGACAAAAAGCCTTAGATCTTCTAAACAGTTATTTTACCGAAGCAAAGGCCTATGCTCAACTAGCAAAACCTGCAGTTACCAATGCTCGTTTCGAAGCCTTAAAGGGATTATTTGATAGTAGCAAAAAGCTGTTTGTAAACGTAAACCAGGCAACTGGTATGTTACAGGCTATCAACTTTGCCAAATCATTTGGCCTAAAACTAGTGCTTGTTGGTGCTTCTGAAGCGTATTTGGTAGCCGACGTGTTAAAAGAAAATCAGGTTCCAGTAATTATTGCCGAAACCCAAGCATTACCCGATAAGAACGACGATGATGTATACTTACCTTACGAATTGCCAAAAATTTTACAAGATGCAGGCGTATTGGTAGCACTGGGAGGTAATAACCGGGTAGACCGTATACGTAGCTTGCCTTTTCAGGCGGGTACTGCTGCAGCCTATGGTTTAAGCAAGGAACAAGCCTTGGCTCTTATTACTTTAAATACTGCCAAAATATTGGGTATTGATAAAAGCACTGGTAGTTTAGAAGTGGGTAAAGATGCTACCTTATTTATTTCTGGTGGCGATGCCTTGGATATGCTGGGTAATAAAGTAGAAAACGCCTTTATTCAGGGTAGAACTATTAACCTAGACAATTTGCACAAGCAATTGTACAAACGTTATCAAGAAAAATACGGAATAAAATAATTCAATTCCACTAATAGATAAGCCTCTCGATATTCGGGGGGCTTTTTTTGTGGGCAAAAGGGTTTAAAATAAAAAAGTCCCTGACGGGCGTCTGGGACTTTTTTAAACTAACCAATTATAAACCTAAAGAATAAGGTTGCTATGGGGTAAGGAATCGAACCTCTAGAAAAGCTTTTGACTTTTCTCACCTGTTAAAAACTTCCCACAAATCCATGATACTTTCGAATCATTGATACAAATATAAATGAAAGTGATTTTTTTTGCAAATATGATAACGATTTAATTCAATTTTTAATATAATTGTAACATAAACTTAATATAGAAACAAATTTTTCAAATAATGACTGAAAAAAAGCCTCAAAATTTAGAAATTGACAATTTAGATAAGGAGATTTTATCCATTTTAATGGCCGATGCCACTATTCCTTACACCGAGATTGCCAAAAGATTAATTATTTCTGGAGGTACGGTACACGTGCGGATGAAAAAGATGCAAGAAATGGGCATTATTGAGGGTTCGCAGTTAAATGTAAATGCCCAAAAAATTGGCTACGATATTTGTGCCTTTTTGGGTATTTATCTCCAAAAGGGATCGAAGTATAACGAGGCTGTAGAACGCCTAAAGGAAGTGAAAGAAATTGTGGAACTGCATTATTGTACTGGAGCTTACAGCATGTTCGCTAAAATTATTTGTAAAGATACCAGCCACTTGCGCAGAGTACTAAATGATGGCATTCAGGCAGCACCGGGTATACAACGCACCGAAACCTTTATCTCTTTAGAAGAAAGCATTAAACGGCAAATTCAAATAGCTTAAAAATAAAAAAGCCCCGATAATTATCGAGGCTTTCTTTACAATTGGTTGGTTAAATCGTTTATTTATTTAGGTACAATACCTCTTTTACTGCTTTAATTACACGCTCTGCATTTGGCAAAGCTTCTTGAATTAGTGTTGAGGCATAAGGCAAAGGCACATCGGCAGAGGTAATGCGAATAATTGGCGCATCTAAATAATCGAAAGCTTCGCGTTGTACTTTAAAACTTACTTCGGTTGAAATAGAGGCTAAAGGCCAAGCTTCTTCTACAAATACCATGCGGTTAGTTTTCTTTACAGACGCAATTACGGTAGCGTAATCAATTGGGCGTACGGTACGCAAATCAATTACTTCAGCATTAATTCCTTCTTTTATTAATTCTTCTACCGCTGGCATAACTACACGGCTTAACATTTTACCAAAAGTTACGATGGTTACATCGCTTCCTTCTTTTACCACACGGGCTTTCCCAATAGGTAAATAATATTCTTCTTCGGGCACCAGGCCTTTATCGCCATACATCACTTCCGATTCCATAAAAATTACCGGATCTGGATCGATAATAGCTGATTTTAATAAGCCTTTTGCTTCGTATGGATCAGCCGGAACTACCACTTTTAAACCTGGGCAGTTGGCATACCAATTTTCGAAATTTTGAGAGTGTTGGGCACCTAATTGTCCGGCATTACCGGTTGGACCACGAAATACCATAGGCATAGGGAATTGACCACCACTCATAGAAAGCATTTTGGCAGCTGAATTAATTACCTGGTCAATAGCTACTAAAGAGAAGTTAAAGGTCATGAATTCTACAATAGGGCGTAAGCCGTTCATGGCGGCACCAACTGCAATACCTGTAAAACCCAATTCGGCAATAGGAGTATCTATAATACGTTTTTCGCCAAACTCTTCTAACATCCCCTGGCTCACTTTATAGGCGCCATTGTACTCAGCCACTTCTTCACCTATTAAAAAGATGGTTTCATCTTTTCTCATTTCTTCGTTCATCGCTTCGCGAAGGGCCTCTCTAAATTGTAGTTCTCTCATGGTATTCAAATCAACTTTTCGGAAGGCAAATATAATTTAGTTTTTCGAAATCTGAGGGCTAGAATGTGAAACGTTAGTATCTTCTCCATTAATCCGTGCTATTTTCGTCGGCGCCAGCTAACTCCAGCAAGGTATCGGGTGCCTGAAAATTGTTGCGCACAAAGGTACACCAGGTACAATCTTCTTTACCACAACCATCAAAACGATGATTTTTAATGTTTTCAAAAGTTTCTTTTATTTGTGTACGAACGATTTGTAAATCTTCGGGCTTAATAAGCACTTTGGCTTTTACATATTCATCGTTATAGGGTTCTACAAAATCGAAGTCAACGGAATTTACTTCCCAATCATGACGTGGATCATTTTCTACCAATAAGCGATAGAATACGGCTTGGCGCCAATAATCGCCGCCCAAGGGATTTTTCTCATCGGCAGGTTTTAACTTGGTTTTGGCATTTTCGTAGCTGCCCGTTTTATAATCTACAATGGTAATTTGCTTGCCATCAAATTCTATTTTATCCAAGTCGCCTTTTACCGGAATACCGCCTATTTCTACCTGTTTTATTTTGTGTTCGGTAAGGGTATTTTTATTCCACTCGTTTACATAACGCTCGTAATAGGCGGGTAAAATTTTATCCCCATGCTCTAGCCTACGGGTATATTGTTCGTCGGTAAAGGCTTCTCGATTGCGTTTCATATACCACCTAAAATCGTCCATAAAACGTTCAATAGAATGAAATTCCTGGTTATTATCAGGCAAGGTTCTAAACAATTTATTTAGGGCCCAATGCACTGCCGAACCAAAGGTCATGGTATCGTTTTTACCGCTAGGCACTCGAATTAAATTATTGAAATAGAATTTAAGCGGACAATCTAAATAATTATTTAGGTGTGTTACGCTGAGGCTATATTTTTCTAATAAATGATCAATATAAGGGCCGTCAATTAAGCCCGGATTAATCCGTTCATCGGCGCTAAATTGCAACACAAAAAAGGCTTCTAAATCTGCTGTAGGTACCTCTACAAACTCTTCCAGCAAATCGGTGCTGGCTTTAATTTCGCCAATAAACAGGGTAGCTTCTTGTGGTTTTCCCTTCGAATCTTCGTTTACGTACGAAATGACTAGTTCTTTACGGGCACGAGTAATGGCCACATAAAATAAGCGGCGCAATTCTTCCAAATCGCTGGTATTGGCAAGCGACGAAAATACCGTATCGGGCAGCTTAAATTCGCCACTCGTATTTTTACGCTTCTCTTCCCAAACTTTGCGGTTGGCGCCCACTAAAAACACATAATCAAACTCCAAGCCCTTTGCGCTATGGCAGGTTAAAAAATGTACGCCAGTTTCGTTAAAAATGGAGTGGGTTAAGGATAAGGGCAAATCGTGCTCTTCTAAAGAATCGAGCAAACTCACAAACTCCACCAAACTTAAATCGGGCTTTTTGCGGCTTTCATCTTTTAAGAAATTAAAAATAGAGGTGAGCATTTGCATCAACCAGGTTTTATCTGCCGATTGCAATACATAAGCCAATAAACCGCCTCGAACCATCATTTTTTCGAACAAATTATGAAGCGTTAGGTTGGCGGCTTCCTTTATCCAATACTCTAAATCGTTACTGAGGCGCTGAATTTGTTTTAAACTCTCGGTATTGAGTTCCGCTTCGGGGTTACGAGCAACTTCATACAATTTTCTGCGGATGGAGGTTCTTTCTTTGGCATCGTGGTTTTGTTGGCTAACCTCAACGCTAAACTTAGCAATGTCCATGGAGTCTATTTGGTAAAAATCGTAATGCATTAACTCAAAAAGTAAACCATCGCCACTATACGGAAATTGTTGTTCGGCAGCTACATATCGCAATAGGTTGATAATTTTTTTACCAAAGGGTTCTGTTAAAATATTAACCTTTTTCTTGGTATTTACGGCAATATCTTTTAGTTGGAAATAGCGGGCCAATTCTTCGCCCGAACGGTGTTCTTTATAAATAATGGCAATTTCTTGTGGAGCCACACCTTGCGAAATTAAGTCTTCCACTTGACGGGTTATATGGGCAAATTCTTGAAATTGGCTACCATAGGCTCTAATTACGGGCTTTACTTCGGAGTGGGCATAGTCCGCATTTTTAGCCAATAAATGCTTGCTTAATCCCTGCAATTTTACCCGCTCTTTATTTTGTTCAATAAGTACCCGTGCGGTATCTAAAATATGTTGCGACGAGCGGTAATTATCCGTAAGCATAACTTGGTATAATTGATGCGCATAGGTAGCGTGGTAGGCTTCTATATTTTTCACGTTGGCTCCCTGAAACCTAAAAATGGATTGATCATCATCACCTACCACAAAAATATTAGGGGTATCCCAATAGCTAATCAAAAGTTGAATGAGTTCATTTTGCGAACCACTAGTATCTTGGTATTCGTCTACCAATACATAATGAAATCGCTCTTGGTAATTGAGTAATAAGTACTCGTCTTTTTTAAAGGCTTCGAGCACCCATAAAATCATATCGTCGTAATCGTAGCGATTCATCTGCTGCATCAGTTTGCGGTAGGCCGGAAACTCCTTGGCAGCGGCACGTAATTTTTCGAGCGATTCTAAAAGGGTATTAAATGCTGGTTTTAGTTCACCGGGCTGCTTATCTTTATATTTTTTCTGGTATTTATAGTCGGCATAATAAGAACTGCCTGGCTCGGAATCTTGCACCAGCTCAATGTATTCATCAATTTTATCACTAATAAATTCGCCCGTCCAATCTTCTCGTTTCATGGTGGCAAAAAGATTTTGCAAGCGTTTAATTTCATAATACACATCGCCCCTAAAACGCTTTAAGAGATGATCTTTATCAAAACTGTTTACCAATTTTCGAAACAAATCTATACGCTCCAAATCGGAGAGAACATCTAACTCCAGCTTGCCAAAATAATCGAGATTTTCTTGAATGATATCGTTGCAAAAAGCATGGAAGGTGTAAATGTTTACCCGATATGCTTCGGGACCAATAAACTCGAACAAGCGTTTACGCATAGCCACCGCACCAGCTTCGGTATAGGTGAGGCATAAAATATTGTGGGCTTGGGTATCGGTATCGAGCAAAATTTTACCAATACGGGCGGCTAAAATTTGGGTTTTGCCCGTTCCAGGACCGGCAATTACCAATACCGGACCATCTAATTGGTTTACAGCCTTTAATTGATTTTCGTTTAAAGAGGCTAAAGCTTGCTTAAAGTGTTCGTTGTATTTATTGAGGATTTGCATACTCTTTAAAGGTACATAAAAGGATGAAAATGTGCCGATTTACGACCTTGATTGACATCTAAATTTTAATTTACAACGTTTAAATGTATTTTAAATCGATTTTTTGTTGCATAAATCTTTTTTTATACGCTCTTTTGCAATTCAAAAAATGATTTTAAACACACACATAGCGAATACGTTAGCGCCACAAGCCAACAAGGAAATGGTAGCTATTTTGGCCTGCGAATTAAGCAGAACCAAACGCTTTGTATGCAGACACCGACGATCATTTATGCATAGGGCTTGATTCCCGGCATACCCCTCCGAAAACAGGTAAACAATTTTACCAACCCAAACAACTAGATTTTTCACCAAAGACTAAAAACGTAGTCTTTATCCTTTAAAACGGAATTTTTCTTTATCCGATACATGAAAGAAAACGATTTTATTGTCACACCGGCAAGCGAAGAACATATTCCATACGCCGCACAAATTTGCGATGAGATGGCCGAATCGGCTAAAGCCAGAGGCACTGGTATTGCCCGTCGTACGGCAGAGTATGTGGCGAAAAAAATGCAAGAAGGTAAGGCCGTTATTGCACTTACCAAAGATGGGCAATGGGCGGGTTTTTGTTATATTGAAACCTGGAGTCACGGACAATTTGTAGCCAATTCGGGCTTAATTGTAAATGCTGCATATAGAAATCAGGGTTTAGCCAAGGCTATTAAATACCGTGTTTTCGAACTCTCTAGAAAAAAATACCCCAACTCTAAAATATTTGGCCTTACTACCGGCTTGGCTGTAATGAAAATTAATTCAGAATTAGGTTACGAACCCGTAACCTATTCGGAACTTACCCAAGATGAAGATTTTTGGAAAGGCTGCCAAAGCTGCGTAAACTTTGATATATTACAAAGCAAGGGCCGTAAAAATTGCATGTGCACCGCTATGCTTTGGGACCCAACTGAGAAAGCTAAAGAAGTAGAAAAGAAAATGAAGAAATTAAGTCACAAGGCTTCTTTACTCGAGCGCATCGAAAAAACATTAAGAAAATCGGCTAAAATGATACTTACCGTATTGGCCCTTAGCCCAAAATTGATTGATTGAGATGAAAAAGAAAGTTGTATTGGCTTTTAGTGGGGGATTAGACACCTCTTTTTGCGCCATTTACCTATCGCAAGATTTAAACCTAGAAGTACACTCGGTTCTGGTAAATACAGGCGGATTTGATGCAAAAGAATTGGCACAAATTGAACAACGAGCCTATGCCTTAGGCGTAATTAGCCATGATGTAGTTGATGAAACCGAAAATTATTACAAAAACTGCATCAAGTATTTGGTATTTGGAAACGTGTTAAAAAATGCCACTTATCCACTTTCAGTTAGTGCCGAGCGGGTAAGCCAAGCAACTGCCATTGCCACTTACGTGAAAGAAATTGGTGCCGAATACGTTGCCCACGGAAGTACGGGGGCCGGAAATGACCAAGTGCGTTTCGACATGATTTTCAATATCCTGATTCCGGGAGTAGAAATAATTACGCCTATTCGAGATTTAAAATTGAGCCGCGAAGCGGAAATTGAGTACTTAAATAAACATGGAGTTGAATACAGCGCTGCAAAAGCCACCTATTCTATCAATAAAGGGATTTGGGGTACTTCGGTAGGCGGAAAAGAAACTTTAACCTCTCACGACACGCTACCCGAAGCCGCTTGGCCAACTCAGGTAACGGAAACAGAAGCGAAAAAAGTAGAACTAACTTTTGAAAAAGGTGAATTTGTGGGTATTAACGGAGAAAAACTTTCGCCAGTAAAAGCAATACAAAAACTACAAAGCCTGGCTGCTCCTTACGGCATTGGCCGCGATATACACGTGGGCGATACCATTATTGGCATAAAAGGACGTGTGGGTTTCGAAGCTGCGGCACCCATCATAATTATTAAAGCACACCATACACTAGAAAAACACACCTTAACCAAATGGCAATTGAGCTGGAAAGATCAGCTTGCCTCTTTCTACGGAAATTGGTTGCACGAAGGTCAGTTTCACGACCCTATTATGCGTGATATCGAGGCATTTTTGCAAAACTCCCAACAGCATGTAAGCGGAAAAGTATTTGTAGAATTGCACCCGTACCGTTTTCAAATTATAGGCATCGAATCGGCTCACGATTTAATGTCGAGTAAATTTGGAAGCTACGGCGAAATGAACAACGCTTGGACCGGCGACGATGTAAAAGGCTTTTCGAAAATATTTGGCAACCAAGTAATGATTTGGCATAAAGTAAACGGCAATGATTAAAGTAGGAATTGTAGGCGGTGCCGGCTATACCGGCGGAGAATTGCTTCGGATTTTAATAAATCATACAGAAGTAAGCATAGCCTTTGTACACAGTAGTAGCCAAGCCGGCAAACGTATTGATGCCGTACATACCGATTTACTAGGCGACACAGATTTAAGTTTTACCAATGCCTTATCAAATACTATTGATGTGTTGTTTTTATGTGTAGGCCATGGCGATGCCAAGAAATTTTTAGAAGAAAACGCCATTCCCGATTTGGTAAAAATTATCGATTTATCGCAAGACTTTAGATTACGCATAAACTCAAAATTAGGGAATCGTAACTTTAGTTACGGCTTACCGGAGTTAAATAAAGAGGAGCTTAAAACGGCTCAAAATACGGCCAATCCGGGTTGTTTTGCTACCTGCATTCAATTGGGTTTATTGCCTTTGGCTAGCAAAAATTTACTGCAAACCGAAGTGCACATTAATGCTACTACCGGTTCAACCGGGGCGGGACAAAGTCTATCCAATACCACACACTTTAGCTGGCGGAACAATAACCTATCGGTATACAAAGCATTCGAACACCAACATTTGGCCGAAATTGGCGAAAGCCTTATACAGCTACAAGCCAGCTTTTCTGAAGATTTAAACTTTATTCCGCAAAGGGGCGATTTTACAAGAGGAATTTTGGCAGCTATATATTTAGAAACAAATCTATCTAAAGAAGAAGCCTACCGCTTGTACGAAAGTTATTACCAAGATGCGGCCTTTACGCATATAAGCAAAGCCAACATCGATTTAAAACAGGTGGTAAATACCAATAAGTGCATCATTCACTTAGAAAAGCACGGCAACAAATTATTCATTGTAAGCATCCTAGATAATTTAGTAAAGGGCGCCTCGGGGCAAGCCGTTCAAAATATGAATTTGATGTTTGGCTTAGATGAAAAAATAGGCCTAAATCTTAAAGCAAGCGCCTTCTAATATGAAATTATTCGACGTATACCCATTAAACGATATTGAAATTGTAAAGGCAAGTGGCAGTACCGTTTTGGATAGCAAGGGGCAAGAATATCTAGATTTATATGGCGGACATGCCGTTATTTCTATTGGGCATACTCACCCACATTACGTAAAACGCATTACCGATCAATTACATCAAATTGGCTTTTACTCTAACTCCATTAAGATTGGTGTTCAAGAACAATTAGCCGAAAAATTAGGGCAACTTTCGGGCAAAACCGATTACCAATTATTTTTATGCAATTCGGGTGCAGAGGCCAATGAAAATGCCTTGAAATTAGCGTCTTTTTATAACGGACGTAAAAAAGTAATCGCTTTTAGCGGTGCTTTCCACGGACGTACTTCTTTGGCCGTTGCAGCTACCGATAATCCAAAAATCAGTGCACCGGTTAATCAAACAGACAACGTAATTTTCTTACCATTTAACGATGAGGCAGCGTTTCAAACAGCCTTTGATGAATTTGGTTCAGAAATCTCTTCCGTAATTATCGAGGGCATTCAGGGAGTGGGTGGCATTAAAGTAGCCAACAATTCTTTTCTACAAAAAATTCGTAGTTTATGCGACCAGTACGACAGTATATTCATTGCCGATTCTGTACAGTGTGGCTATGGTCGCACTGGGCAATTTTACGCCCACGATTTTGCAGGGGTAAATGCCGATATTTATTCCATGGCCAAGGGCATGGGGAACGGATTTCCTATTGGGGGAATTTCTATTGCTCCCAAATTAAAGCCTTGGCACGGCATGTTAGGCACCACCTTTGGCGGTAACCACTTGGCTTGTGCTGCTGCCTTAGCGGTTTTAGAAGTGATGGAGCAAGAGCAATTAATGCAAAATGCTACTCAAGTTGGCAATTACCTTTGTAAGGAATTGCAACAGTTTAAACAAGTTAAAGAAGTACGTGGCCGAGGCTTAATGATTGGTATTGATTTACCTGAATCTCTGGTTCACGCCAAAAAAGACCTGCTGTTGAAACACCACATTTTTACAGGAGAAGCGAAACCAAATGTAATTCGTTTACTACCTGCACTAAACATTACAAAACAGCATGCAGATGAATTTTTAACCGCTTTTTCGGAAGTTTTAAATAGTTAATATGAAACTTTTTTCTTCTGTTCACGATATTGACACCATCCAAAGTATAGTAGCCGAAGCATTGGCTCTAAAAGCCAATCCATTTGCACACCAAGCCTTAGGGAAAAACAAAACGCTCGGCTTAGTATTTCTAAATCCTAGCTTGCGTACCCGATTGAGTACACAAAAAGCAGCTGCCAATTTAGGCATGCAGGTCATGGTGATGAACATGGATAAAGATGGTTGGGCATTAGAAACCCAAGACGGCATTATCATGAACGGAACAAGTGTAGAGCACATTCGCGAAGCCGCCGCTGTTATGGGGCAGTATTGCGATGTATTGGGCTTGCGTTCTTTTCCAAAATTGCAAAACCGCGACGAAGATTACAGTGAAGATTTGTTTAATAAGTTTGTACAATTTTGCGGAGTGCCTGTAATTAGTTTAGAAAGTGCTACCCGCCACCCCTTACAAAGTTTGGCCGATATTATTACCATTAAAGAACACCAAAAAACGGCTAAGCCAAAAGTAGTGCTAACCTGGGCGCCGCATGTAAAAGCCTTGCCACAAGCCGTGCCCAACTCTTTTGCCGAATGGATGAGAAAAGCGCAAGAAGAAGGCCTAATTGACTTTGTAATTACGCATCCCGAAGGCTACGAATTAGCCGAGGAGTTTACCAAAGGAATAACCATCACGCATAAGCAAGAAGAAGCTTTGGCCGGAGCAGATTTTGTGTACGTGAAAAATTGGTCGAGCTACCAAGACTACGGCAAAGTACTTCCCGTAAAAGAGGAGTGGATGCTCACCCAAGAAAGTTTATCCATCGCACCAAATGCCAAGGTGATGCACTGCCTGCCCGTTCGCAGAGATTTAGAATTAGCTGCCAATCTATTAGATAGCGACCGTTCTTTGGTAATTGCCGAAGCAGGCAACCGAGTATGGGCAGCACAAGTCGTATTAAAAAGAATATTAAGCGCCTAACATGGAAAAATTAAGCGTAGTTAAAATAGGTGGAAATGTGTTGGATAATGCCGAAAAATTAGCGGCATTTATCGAGCAATTTGCTGCGCTCAAAGGTGCCAAAATATTGGTGCACGGAGGCGGTAAAATAGCCACCGAACTTTCCGAAAAACTAGGTATAGCCACACAGCTTATTGATGGTCGTAGAGTAACCACTGCCGATTCCTTAGAGGTTGTAACTATGGTGTATGCTGGCTTAATCAATAAAAACCTGGTAGCCCAATTACAGGGCTTACACACCAACGCTATTGGCTTAAGTGGTGCCGATGCCAACCTAATACAAGCAAAAAAACGAGTACACCCAAATATCGATTTTGGTTTTGTGGGCGATTTAGAGGAAACATCCGTATCAGCCAAACAATTAAAAAGTTTATTAGATGCTGGGCTTTGTCCGGTATTTTCGGCCATTACCCACAATGGGCAAGGGCAATTATTAAATACCAATGCAGATACCATTGCTTCGGCAATAGCACTGGCGCTTTCTTCGATTTTCGAAACCACTTTAATTTATGGTTTTGAGAAAAAGGGTGTGTTGGAAGATGTTGCAAACGAGAATTCGGTAATTCCGCATATCAACCAAGAACAATACATCGAACTAAAAAATAAAGGCTTGATTTACAGCGGCATGTTGCCTAAATTGGATGCAGCCTTTACTGCCCTAAACGGCGGTATTGCTCGGGTAATTGTTGGCGATGCCTGTAAGATTAACCAACTGGAAAGCCCAGCAGGTTTTGGAACTAGTTTAACGCTCAACTAATGGCTACAGAAACGCTATTTTCAGAAGCACTGAGTTTGTTAAAAAAACTTATCAACACGCCTTCCTTTAGTAAAGAAGAGGATAAAACGGCCGATATTATTGAAGCATTTCTGCAACGAAAGGGCATACAAACCCAGCGAAAACTAAATAATATTTGGGCCTACAATCAGCACTTCGATGCGAATAAACCCACCATCTTACTAAACTCTCACCACGATACGGTAAAACCAAATTCGGCCTATACCAAAGACCCCTTTTCGGCAGAGGAGTGCGATGGAAAATTATACGGATTAGGAAGCAATGATGCCGGCGGTGCCTTGGTTTCGCTTATTGCCACCTTTGTACATTACTATCCACAAGAAAATCTAAAGTATAATATTTGTTTAGCCACTACCGCCGAGGAAGAAATTTCTGGCGTAAACGGATTAGAATTAGTCATTCCAGATTTAGGACCCTTAGATTTTGCCATAGTGGGCGAACCTACCTTACTAGATTTAGCCATTGCCGAACGTGGTTTATTAGTACTTGATTGTGTGGCCACCGGAAAAGCCGGGCATGCTGCCCGAGAAGAAGGTGACAATGCTATTTACAAAGCCCTCAAAGATATCGAGTGGTTTCGCAGCTATCGCTTCTCAAAAACATCTACGCTCTTTGGTCCTATTAAAATGAGTGTAACCATTATTAATGCCGGCACCCAACATAATGTAGTGCCCGCTACCTGTGAGTTTACGGTAGATGTGCGGGTAACCGATGCCTACAAAAACGAAGAAGTACTTAAAATTATTCGCCAGAATGTATCTTGTGAAGTACAACCACGATCAATTCGGTTAAAACCAAGCGCTATTGATGTAAACCACCCGGTGGTACAAGCAGGTATTGCACTAGGGAGAAAAACCTATGGTTCTCCAACCACGTCCGATCAAGCGGTACTAGATATCCCTTCGCTAAAAGTAGGGCCCGGCGATTCGGCACGATCGCATACCGCAGACGAATTTATTTATGTAAGCGAAATTGAAGAGGGCATTGCTACCTACATCAACATGCTTAAAGAAATTGTTTAAAAGAAGCACCATGAAACTCTGGCAAAAAAACACGCAAACCGAAGCATCTGTAGACAAATTTACCGTGGGCAAAGACCGCGAATTGGATTTGCAATTAGCCACGTTTGATATATTGGGATCGTTGGCGCATACCCAAATGTTGGCGGCTATTGGCTTACTTAGCGAAGCAGAATTTAGCCTCATTCAGAAAGAACTTCGTGCTATTTTAACCGAAATTGAAAAGGGTAATTTTTCTATTGCACCTGAGGTAGAAGATATTCACTCCCAAGTAGAATTCTTGCTAACGCAACGTATTGGCGAAACTGGGAAAAAAATTCATAGTGGCCGCTCTCGTAACGACCAAGTATTGGTAGATCTGAAATTATTTTTGAGAAATGAGATTGCCGAAATTTCGGCACTAAGTAAAACCTTATTCACTACACTTTGCCAACTTAGCGAACAGCATAAAGAAAAACTAATGCCAGGCTATACGCATTTGCAAATTGCCATGCCCTCTTCTTTTGGTTTATGGTTTGGCGCCTATGCCGAAAGCCTAGCCGATGATTTAGAAGTGCTATTGGCCGCTTGGAAAATTTGCAACAAAAACCCCCTGGGTTCGGCAGCAGGCTATGGTTCTTCGTTTCCTTTAAACCGAACTATGACCACCGAGTTATTGGGTTTTGAGCAATTAAACTACAATGTGGTATATGCTCAAATGGGGCGTGGAAAAACCGAACGAGTGCTGGCACAAGCCATGTCGTCGGTAGCGGCTACCTTGGCAAAACTAGCTATGGATGTATGCTTGTTTATAAACCAAAATTTTGGATTCATCTCCTTTCCCGATGAACTCACTACCGGTTCGAGCATTATGCCACACAAGAAAAACCCCGATGTATTTGAATTAATTCGTGGGCGTTGCAATAAGATACAAGCCCTACCCAACGAAATTGCGTTAATGACCACTAACCTGCCATCGGGCTATCACCGTGATTTACAGTTGCTAAAAGAAAACTTATTCCCAGCTATAGAATCGCTTAAGGAATGCATGCAAATGACCCACTTTATGTTTGGCCACATACAAATTAAGAGCGATATTTTAAAAGACCCGAAATACCAATACCTATTTAGTGTAGAGCAAGTGAACGAAGAGGTATTAAAAGGCATTCCGTTTAGAGATGCCTATAAAAAGGTGGGGCTAGCCATCGAGAATGGAGAATTTTCTCATTCGGGTGTACTAAAACATACCCACGAAGGCAGTATAGGGAATTTATGTACTGCCGAAATTAACGCAAACTTCGAGCAGGTATTAAAGCAGTTTGGCTTTGCCAAAGTAAAGCAAGCACTAGAAAACTTGGCTGGCAAATAATTAACTTTATCAAAATTTACACACACATGAGCGTATCGGCATTGGCCCAAACCCTAAAAGGATCCGAAATTATTAAAATCGGAGGGGAAATTAATGAGCTGAAAAAGAAGGGAGAAAAAATTGCCAATTTAACTATCGGCGATTTTGATCCAGCTATTTTTCCTGTACCAAACGGATTAAAACATGCCATTATTGATGCCTATCATGCCAACCATACCAACTACCCACCGGCAGATGGGGTGAGTAGCTTACGGGAGCAAGTAAGTGAGTTTTTAGCAAATCGCTACCATTTAAACTACACCCCCAAAGAAATTTTAATTGCAGGAGGATCTCGTCCATTAATTTATGCTACGTATTTAGCCTTAGTAGATCCGGGAAATAAAGTAGTATATCCGGCACCATCGTGGAACAACAATCACTATTGCCAACTTGCGGGAGCAGAAGGAATAGCCGTACCCACCAAACCCGAAAATTTATTTATGCCTACGGCCGATGAGTTGCGTCCGCACCTAGCGGGTGCCACGCTGTTAGCGCTTTGTTCGCCTCTAAACCCAACCGGTACGATGTTTGGTAAACAGGCATTGGCAGAAATTTGCGACTTGGTTCTTGAAGAAAATAAAAAACGCAAAGCAGGCGAAAAGCCCTTGTATCTTCTATATGATCAAATCTATTCCATGCTTACATTTAACAATACGCAACACGTAGACCCGGTAAGCTTACGCCCCGAGTTAAAGGAGTATGTGGTGTACATCGATGGCATTTCTAAATGTTTTGCTGCTACCGGAGTACGTGTAGGCTGGGGATTTGGCCCGGAGGCTATTATTGGTAAAATGAAGTCAATCTTAGGCCACGTGGGGGCTTGGTCGCCAAAAGCCGAACAAGTTGCCACCGCCCAATTTTTAAAAGACACAGTAGCGGTAAACACCTACCTACACGCTTTTAAAATCCAGATTCAAAAAAGTTTAGACACCCTTTACCAAGGCATTAAACAATTAAAATCGGAAGGTTTTTCTGTTGATGCTATTGAACCTATGGGAGCCATATACCTAACTGTACAGTTAGAGTACGCCGGTAAAACCACTCCGGATGGTACCGTTTTAAAGACTAGTGCCGATATTAATTTTTACCTCATTAATGAAGCAAAAATTGGCTTGGTTCCTTTTTCGGCCTTTGGTAACGGTACCGATGTGAATTGGTTTAGAGCTTCGGTAGGTGGTTGTTCTTTGGCCGATATTGAAGAAATGCTACCTCGGCTAAAATCGGCCTTACAAAAATTAAGCTAAACCATGGCTTTCGGAAAACTCTACCTTATTCCTGTTCCATTAGCTGATGAAACGGTGGCCGCTGTTATTCCTTTGGAACAAAGTAGCCTGATCAACCAGATAAAACACTATGTGGTAGAGAATGAAAAAACAGCTCGGCGTTGGCTAAAATACATGTGCCTAAAAACACCTCAAAACGAATTGGATATTTTGGTGTTCGATAAACGAAGTAACAAGCAACAATTGGCATCTTATTTTAAAGCCATAAAAGCCGGAAACGATGTGGGTTTAATGAGCGAAGCTGGTTGTCCCGGTGTAGCCGATCCAGGTGCCGAACTGGTTGCCGAAGCACACCGTTTAGGCATACAGGTCATTCCTTTAGTGGGCCCGAGTTCTATTTTGTTAGCCCTCATGGGTTCGGGCTTTAACGGACAAAACTTCGCTTTTCAAGGCTATCTTCCCATTGATAGAGGAGCAAGAGCCAAACGCATTAAAGAATTAGAGGGCTTGGCCGAACGCTTAAACCAAACTCAGTTGTTCATTGAAACACCTTTTCGAAATAATCAGTTGCTAGACGAGGTTTTGAGAAGTTGCCACCCGCAGACTCTGCTATGTATTGCTTGCAATCTTACCTCGGCCGAAGAGTTTATAAAAACTAAAACGGTGGCCGAGTGGAAAACGCAGGTGCCCGAATTACACAAAAAACCAACTATTTTTCTACTTTACAAACGAGGCTAATTAACCGTGAATGGTTTCTGATTTGCCGTAACGTTGAATTACACCGGCTTCATAGTGTAGAAAATCTTGCCAACGTTTGTCCACATCAATACTTCCAGCATATTTTTTAGCCATACGTAAAAACATGGTATAATGTCCAGCTTCGCTAATCATTAGCTCGTGGTAAAAGGTTGCTAATTCCGGATCGTTAATATGCTCCGACATGACCTTAAAGCGTTCGCAACTGCGGGCTTCAATCATGGCCGAAAATAGCAAACGATCTACCAATTGTTGTTCGCGACTGCCCCCTTTTACTAAAAATTGAAACAATTCGTTTACGTAATGATCTCTACGTTCTTTGCCCAATACAAAGCCACGGGCCAAAATGATATCGTGTACCCGTTTAAAATGCTCCATTTCTTCTTGCGCCAACAGGGCCATTTCATTTACCAAATCAGATAAATTTGGATTTTGAACAATAATGGTAATGGCATTGGTAGCGGCTTTTTGTTCGCAAAAAGCATGATCAATCAAAATTTCTTCGATGTTACTTTCTACCACATTTTTAACCCACAGCGGGTCGGTGGGTAGTTTTAATTTAAGAATGGTACCTGCTTTGGCCATTTCTAGCTATATAAACTTTTACTTTCTATAAACTCTATAACCGAATCGGGAACAAAAAAGCGAATGCTTTTTTTGTCTTTAATAGCTTGGCGAATAAAGGTAGCCGACAATTCCATAATAGGCGTTTCGGTTATACTTACCGAAGGATGCGTAGCTAATTCGGGTAGCTCGGTGCCTCGACGTGGATAGACCATAATATGATAATCGCGAAGCAAAATCTCATAATTCTTCCATTTTTTTAAGGAGGCTAAATTATCGGAGCCCATAATTAAGTTGAAGTTATGTTCTGGATATTTTGCTTTAAGATGCGTAAGTGTATCAATGGTATATGAAGGCTGTGGCAGTTGAAACTCTACATCGCAAACTCGTAAATTCTCGGTATCATCTATTGCCAAGCGCACCATTTCTAGCCGATCGTAGGTATGTACTAGGCTCTCTTTCTCTTTTAAGGGATTGTGTGGAGATACTACCAGCCAAACCTGATCGAGACCTGTATACGTAGCCATGTAATTGGCTATAATTAAATGCCCGGCATGTATGGGATTAAATGAACCAAAGAATAAACCAATTTTCATAGGTATGTTACAAGAATTAGTTGGCCAGAAAATCCCGAACCAATTGTTCGGCTTCCGTACAAGCTAGTTGCAAATCGTTGTTGTGTAAAATCACATCAAATTTGCTCACATATTGGAGCTCTTTTTTTGCTTTTTCTATGCGTTCGGCTAATTTCTCAGCGCTATCGGTGGCTCTACTTGTTAAACGCTCAACAAGCACTTCCAATGATGGGGGTTGAACAAAAACCGCTATAGCATGTTCTTCAAATTTCTTTTTTAAGTGCAGTCCGCCTTCTACGTCAATATCAAAAATAACGTGCTTACCTTCGTTCCATAAACGTTCAATTTCTGAACGTAGGGTGCCGTAAAAATTATCGGTATATACCTCCTCAAACTCTACGAATTCTTTTTTGGCAATGCGGTGCAAAAACTCTTCTTTGCTTATAAAATAGTAATCTTTGCCATCAACTTCGTTGCCTCTTTTGGCACGAGTAGTAGCCGAAACCGAGAAGGCTAATTGCGGTATTTTACTTAATAAATGATGCACAATAGTGGTTTTACCTGCACCCGATGGAGCTGAAAATATAATGAGTTTACCTTGTTGCATACCGCTATCTTTAATTAAAGTACGTTGAGTAGCTGTTCTTTAATTTTCTCTAATTCTTCTTTCATGTTTACCACCAATTGTTGCATATTAGCATCGTTTGCTTTAGAACCAATGGTATTAATTTCTCTGCCTATTTCTTGTGAAATAAATCCTAATTTTTTGCCATTCGCATCGGGATGGTTGAGGGTGCTTAAAAAATAATCGGCATGACTTTTTAAGCGGATTTTTTCTTCCGTAATATCTAATTTATCGATGTAATAAATGAGTTCTTGTTCGAACCTATTTTGATCGATGTGTTCTTTTAAAAGATTTTCATTTAAAATAGTTGAGAGGCGTTCGCGAATGGCCGGTATGCGTTTTTTTTCCGCAATTTCTACCTCGGCCAAGCTGGTTAAAATATGCTGAATACGCAATTCTAAATCTTTTTTAAGCACGGCACCTTCATCAGCTCTAAACTGCTGAAAGGCTTTAGACGCTTGGTGAAAGGTGTCTAAAATGAGTGCCCACTCTTCATCACTACCCGTTTCATCGGTATAGCTAATTACCTCGGGCAGGTGTAAGGCCAAAGAAAATAGATTATTGCTAGTATCGCCCAAATTGGCCGCTGCAGCTTGCAATTGCGTATAGTAGGCCGCCAATTTAGCCTGATCTATTTGTGCCGTTTTGCTTTCAGACTGATTGTTTTCAATAGTAAGTGCAACGTATGCCTTTCCTCGTTCAATACTTTTGCTGCATTCGTTTCGCAAAAGCAACTCCTTATCGGAATAGGCTTTGGGCATTTTTAAAGAAAGCTCTAAAAATTTACTGTTTAGCGATTTAATTTCTACGGTAATTTTACTATTTCCCGCATCACGAGTAGCTAAACCGAAACCGGTCATTGATTTAATCATTGAGCAAAGATACTATAAATTTGATTCTAGCCGAAGATAGGAATGCTTACTGATTGGCCAAAATAGCTTGGGCCATTTGCTCTTTTACGGTAATCTTTAGGGTTTCTACATCTAAAACCGTTAAGTCTTTCACGTGTATTGGTGGAAGAAATATACAGGTAACGGTGCCCGGTTTTACCAATAATGGGGCTTTACGAGGCATTAGCTCTCGAGCATTAACCAACACCATGGGCACAATGGGGGTTTGCGTTTCAATAGCAATACGAAAAGCGCCATCGTAAAAATTACCCAAAATCTCATCGGTAGTATTCATGGTACCCTCCGGAAAGATGAAAATAGATTGTCCGGCGGCAATTTCTACTTTTAGGGCTTGTACGCTAGCCGCTCTACTTTCAGGGTTTTTACGGTCGAGCATGACTACTACTTTTTTGTAAAGCAATCCAAAAATGGGCGCTTTTACCATTTCTATTTTACCCAAAGGCTTAAAAGCTTGGGGGGCTGCCAATACTACTGAAATGGCATCGAGATAGGAACCGTGGTTACACACATAAATGTAGGATTGAGAAGTGTCTATGGCCTCTCTATTTTTAATTTTAATGCGATACAAGCATAAAATGGCTACCCCCTTAGCCCAAATACGCAGGCAAGTGAAAGATAAAGATTGTGCTTTTTTGCCCTTAAATAATAGTTGAATGAGAATAATAAACGGAAACATCAACAGCATAAAGCTGATGAATACTAGTACGCCCCAAAGCAAATACAAACTGGCAAAAATAGTTCTGATGATGCGCATGGTTTAAATACTTAAAGTTTCGCAGGCCTTTTCGGCAGACATTTTTTCGGCGTTTTTCTTGTTAAAATCACGACCCAATCCTACTACTTCACCATCAACAAGGGCCTGTATGGAAAATAATTTTTCGGATTCGCCATCTTCATTTACAAGCGGTTCAAACGCAAACTCTTTCCCTTCGCGTTGGCACCATTCTATGAGTTTGCTTTTAAAATTGGTTTCGGTTAATTCCAATTGGTGTACATCTACGTGGTCTTGTATAATGCGATTAAGAATAAGGTCTTTGGTAAACGTATAGCCTTTATCAAGATACACAGCACCAAGAAAGGCCTCAAAAGCATCGCCCAAGAGCGAACTTTGTTTATTCCCGTAGTTTATCGTTTTAGCGTCGTATTCTATAAGCTCATTAAAGCCGAGTTTACGGGCCAGTTGATTTAGGTTGACCCTACTTACAATTTTAGAACGCATTTCGGTTAAAAAGCCTTCGTTTTTGTAGGGGTAACGTTTGAAGAGCATTTCGGCTACTACAGAACCTAAAATAGCATCGCCCAAAAACTCTAAACGCTCATTGCTACTTTTGGTACCATTTTTTAAGGAAATAGCCACCGAACGATGGCGAAAAGCCATTCGGTATAAATTTAAATTAGTCGGAACAAAGCCCAACATATTTTTTAGGCTCTTTGCAAACTTACGATGCGGAGATAAAAAGAGATTATAGGCTTGGAAAATTGGCATTTAGAAACGTTAGTGAATCGAAATTTATCGATTTATACGATATATTACAACGAATGTAAGAGAAAGTAAGGGAATTAGGCTTGATATTTTTTAAATATCACCGATGCATTATGTCCACCAAAGCCGAAAGTATTGCTTTGTGCGGCACGCACTTCGCGTTTTTGCGCCTTGTTAAAGGTTAGGTTCAATTTCGGATCAATATCCGGATCGTCGGTAAAATGATTGATAGTGGGAGGAATAATATCGTTTTGCACTGCCAATATAGAAGCAATGGCTTCTACAGCACCAGCTGCGCCCAACAAGTGGCCCGTCATTGATTTGGTAGAGCTGATATTTAAACGATAAGCATCTTCGCCAAATAAACTTTGTATGGCTTTGGTTTCGCTGATATCTCCCAATGGTGTTGAGGTTCCGTGTACATTGATATAATCAATATCCGAAGTGCTCATACCTGCATCTCTCAATGCGTTAGTCATTACCAATTTGGCACCTAAACCATCCGGATGTGGAGCGGTAATGTGATTTGCATCGGCACTCATGCCTCCGCCAACCAATTCGGCATAAATTTTAGCGCCACGTGCTAAAGCATGATCCAATTCTTCTAAAACTAGAGTTCCAGAACCTTCTCCGGCTACAAAACCATCGCGATCTTTATCAAAGGGGCGTGATGCTGTTTTGGGATCATCGTTTCTGGTAGAAAGGGCATGCATGGCGTTAAAACCTCCAATACCTGCTTCGTAAATAATAGCTTCCGAACCGCCTGAAATAATAATATCAGCCATGCCTAAACGCAGATAATTAAATGCATCTATTAAAGCATTGGTAGAAGAAGCACAAGCAGAAACGGTAGAGAAGTTGGGACCACGTAAGCCATATTTAATAGAAATATGACCCGGAGCAATATCCAAAATCATTTTTGGAATAAAGAAGGGGTTGAAACGAGGGGTACCATCGCCACCGGCAAAATTTGTAACCTCATCTGAAAACGTTTTTAAACCGCCAATACCCGATCCCCAAATTACACCAATGCGGTTGGTATCTAGATTTTCGAAATCTAAACCCGCATCTTTTACAGCCTCATCGGTAGAGGCTAGGGCAAAATGTACAAAGGGATCTAACTTGCGGGCATCTTTGCGATCCATGAATTGTTCAGGATCGAAGTTTTTAACCTCACAAGCAAATTTGGTTTTAAAAAGAGTGGTGTCAAAGTGGGTTATTGGATTGGCACCACTTACTCCATTCAGTAAGTTATTCCAAAACTCTGGAACCGTATTACCGATTGGAGTAAGTGCACCTAAACCCGTTACAACAACTCTTTTAAGCGCCATTGGAGCGTATTATTTTACGTTTGTTTCTAAGTAGGCAATAGCTTGACCAACCGTACCGATTGTTTCAGCTTGCTCATCAGGAATAGCAACATTGAATTCTTTTTCGAATTCCATGATAAGCTCTACGGTGTCTAATGAGTCGGCTCCTAAATCGTTGGTAAAAGAAGCTTCTGGAGTAACTTCTGCTTCATCAACTCCTAATTTTTCTACGATAATTGCTTTGACTCTTGATGCGATATCAGACATAGTTTTTATGATTTAAGGGTTAAATAATTCTGTGCAAAGAAAAATAAATAATATCAAATATCAAACCTTTTTGTTTTTGTCTTATGCACATCGCCAATTAAACGCAAATGATGTTACTTTTGTATAGAAATAAATCGAAATAAAAAACAGTGAATAAAATTACGTTAAAACTAGAACTCGATTTCGATTTCATTGTACTGGCCATTACTACCTCTTTAAAAGATTATAGGCTATGTTTTCACCTCAATAAATTCGCTCCGGCCAATTTTATGCGGGTTGATGAATTGGCCCTACCCCTATCCGATAGCCATACTGTAGCACTATTTAACAGATATACATATCTGCCAGAAAATAGCGATACAGAATTTTATCTCTTAAGTAATAAGGGTTCGGAGGGTTTATTAATACCCGAAATGAACCGCGTAGATTACTTTTTAGTGATTAAAAATTTTATTGATGAGGAGGATTTAGAAGCTTGGATAACCCATTTAAAACAAATTCCTGAAGTGCTAGCTGCCGTAGAAGTTGATGTTAAAAAGTTGAAATCCAAAGAAAATCTGCTATTTTAGCACTGTTTATAATATAGGTGTACCTCATACACTAATTTTAAAAATACCATTCAAACACACCCTGCATGAAACAAGTTCAAAGTAGAACTAAAATTGTGGCCACTATGGGCCCGGCATCTTCTCAAAAAGAAATGCTCATAAGTATGATAGAAGCCGGATTGAACGTATGCCGCTTAAACTTTTCGCATGGTAGCCAAGAAGTTCATCAAAAAACCATTGACACCATTCGCGAAATTAACGCAGCATATAAAACCAATGTGGGTATTTTGGCCGATTTACAAGGACCAAAAATTCGTATTGGTATGGTACAAGAAGGCGGTATACAACTCGTAAATGGCGCACAAATAACTATTACTACCACCGAGCAAATTGGCGATAACGAAAAAATATACATTACTTACGATACTTTCCCGAACGATGTACGTCAAGGAGAGATTATATTATTAGACGATGGCAAGCTACAATTGCGTGTGCTCACAACTAATAATAAAGATGAAGTAGTTTGTGAAGTGGTACATGGCGGTATATTAACATCTAGAAAAGGGGTAAACTTACCTAACACCAAGGTATCGCTACCCAGTTTAACCGAAGAAGATTTAAGCAATTTACATTTTGCCCTTAAAAATGATATTGAGTGGATCGGGCTTTCATTTGTGCGTGATGCCAACGATATTGTGGAATTAAAGCAAATTATTGCCCAAAGCGGAAAACCAGCTCGTGTAATTGCCAAAATAGAAAAACCAGAAGCCATTGAAAACATAGATGAAATTATTTCGGTAACCGATGGGATAATGGTAGCACGGGGCGATTTGGGAGTAGAAATGCCCATGGAGCAAGTGCCGGTATTGCAAAAAATGATTGCTAAAAAATGTCGTGCAGCGGGCAAACCCGTAATTGTGGCCACACAAATGCTCGAAAGCATGATTACCACACCACGCCCAACCCGTGCCGAAGTAAACGACGTGGCCAACTCGGTATTAGATGGCGCAGATGCCGTAATGCTTAGCGGTGAAACCTCGGTAGGTGAATTTCCGCTAATCGTAATTGAAACGATGCAGAAAATTATTACCAACGTAGAAGAAAATGCTTACCACTACAATACCCAAAAAATACTCGATCAAAACTCAAGCACCTACATGTCTGATGCAGTTTGTGGAACCGCAGTACATTTAGCCGAACAAACCCACGCCGTAGGTATTGTATCTATGACCTACTCGGGTTATACCGCATTCGAAATTTCTAGTCACCGGCCCAAAGCCAGTACCTTTATTTTTACCAGTAACCGCAACCTACTAAACTCCTTAAGTTTAGTATGGGGTGTAAAAGCATTTTATTACGATAAATTTGAAAGTACCGATAATACCATTAGCGAAGTAAACGCCATACTCAAAGCTGAACACTTAGTAAAAACCGGAGACATAGTAATTAATACCGCCGCCATACCTATCAAGAATAAAGGCAAAACCAATATGGTAAAAGTGACCGTGATAGATTAAAAAAAATAACCCTTTCATAAAGCAAAGCCCCTTACATTTTACTAGGGGCTTTTTTAATCGAAAAAAATGGTGCAACAAGTGCCTAATTGGTGGGTCAAAAACTATAACTAAAAATTATTTTTTTCCGAGTTTTCCACAGACATAATTACTTAAAAAACAAGTACTTATAAAAATATTTTTTGCGTGGTGATTGATTAGACTTCGACTTGTGGAAAACTCAAATTTAGTGCATAGGATCTAAAAGATAAATTTGGAGAAAAACCCCGTAGATTTTTGTCGAAAGGGTCAGTTTAATTCAATAACAATTTAATTCGCAGTACAAGGCATGGGTAAAACTCCTACAAAAGCAAAAGCTACCGGTAAAGGTTTAAGCTTTCCACGTTATTTCACCAAAGATGGGGTGAACGTTTATGATCTTTTCCAATACGAAAAGCGCTCTTCAGTAATTCGTAATCCGGCAGGCGATGCTGTGTTCGAAATGAACGATGTAGAAGTGCCCGCCAGTTGGAGTCAAGTAGCAACCGATATTTTAGCACAAAAGTATTTCCGTAAAGCCGGAGTACCACAAGCAGACGGTAGCCTAGGTTCTGAAAAAAGCGTTAAACAAGTAGCACATCGTATGGCCGACTGTTGGAAACAATGGGGTGTACGTTATGGCTATTTTGCAAGCCCTGCCGATGCACAAGTATTTTACGACGAATTGGTGTATACCATCGTGGGTCAGTTGGCAGCGCCAAACTCACCGCAATGGTTTAATACTGGGTTACACAGCTCTTACGGCATTACCGGAAAGCCACAAGGTCACTATTTCGTAGATCCAGAAACCGAAGTATTAAGCAAATCTACCTCAGCCTATGAGCGTCCACAACCCCATGCCTGCTTTATCCTTTCGGTAAGTGATGATTTAGTAAACGATGGCGGTATCATGGACCTTTGGGTTCGTGAGGCCCGTATCTTTAAATATGGCTCCGGAGTTGGTACGAATTACTCACAAATTCGTGGCGAAAACGAAAAATTATCAGGTGGAGGTTATTCATCGGGCTTAATGTCGTTCTTAAAAATTGGCGACCGTGCAGCCGGTGCAATCAAATCTGGTGGTACCACCCGTCGTGCAGCCAAAATGGTATGCTTAGATTTAGATCACCCAGAAATTGAAGGTTTTGTAAACTGGAAAGTAGAAGAAGAGAAAAAAGTAGCGGCTTTAATTGCTGCCGGATATTCTTCCGATTACGAGGGTGAGGCTTACCGCACCGTATCTGGTCAAAACTCAAACAACTCGGTTCGTATTCCGAACACATTCTTTAAAGCGTTAGAAAATGGCGGAAGTTGGGATTTAATTGGTCGTATTAAAGGCGATGTAATTAAATCTATCTCCACAGAAAAATTATGGCAAGATATTGCCTTTGCTGCTTGGGCATGTGCCGATCCGGGTGTACAATACGATACTACCATTAACGAGTGGCATACTTGCCCCGAAGGTGGACGCATCAATGCATCAAATCCATGTTCAGAGTACATGTTTTTAGATAATACCGCATGTAACTTAGCCTCTATTAACCTAGCACACTTTTTCAACAAAGAAACTTTAGTTTTTGATGTAAAAGGATTTGAGCACGCTTGCCGTGTATGGACCGTAGTATTAGAAATTTCTGTATTGATGGCTCAATTCCCATCAAAAGAAGTAGCACAATTATCATACGATTACCGTACCCTTGGTTTGGGTTACGCCAACTTAGGTTCTATGTTAATGGTTGCCGGTATTCCGTACGATAGTGAGCAAGCCCGTGCCATTGGTGGTTCTATTACCGCTATTATGACCGGTACTGCCTATGCAACTTCAGCAGAAATGGCTAAAGAATTAGGCACCTTTACCAAATACGAAGAAAACAAAAAACACATGTTACGTGTAATGCGTAACCACCGTTATGCAGCCTACAACGCAAGCGATGCTACATATGAAGGTTTAGAAATTACCCCTCAAGGTATCGACCCTAAATATTGCCCTGATTATTTATTAGCAGCTGCCTGCAATTCGTGGGATAAAGCAGTAGAATTTGGCGAAAAATACGGTTACCGTAACGCACAAACTACGGTAATTGCACCAACCGGAACCATTGGTTTGGTAATGGATTGCGATACAACCGGGGTAGAACCAGATTTTGCCTTGGTAAAATTCAAAAAATTATCGGGTGGTGGTTATTTCAAAATTATTAACCAGTGTGTGCCAGCTGCTTTACGCAACTTGGGGTATACCGAAAATCAAATTATTACCATTGTAAACTATGCAAAAGGTGCCGCTACTTTAGCAGGAGCGCCACATATTAACGCACAAACCTTAGCCGACAAAGGATTTACACAAGACGAAATTGAGAAAATCGAAAAATCATTACTTTCTGCTTTCGAAATTGGCTTTGTGTTTAACCAATGGACTTTGGGCGAAGATTGCTTAAAACGTTTAGGGTTCAAACCAGAACAATACAACGATTATGATTTTAATTTACTAAGAAACCTAGGTTTTAGCCGTCAGCAAATTGCTGAAGCTAACGAATACATTTGCGGCACCATGACTATAGAGGGCGCTCCATTCTTAAAAGAAGAGCACTACCCGGTATTTGATTGCGCCAACAAATGTGGTACCAAAGGTGAACGTTATATTCATGCACACGGCCACATAAAAATGATGGCAGCTGCACAACCATTCTTATCGGGTGCCATTTCTAAAACCATCAACTTGCCAAACGAGGCTACCGTTGAAGAAATTAAAGATTGCTACGAATTATCGTGGAAATTGGGTACCAAAGCCAATGCCATTTACAGAGATGGTAGTAAATTATCTCAACCCTTATCAACCAAATCGTCCGATTCTAAAGAAGATGTGTTAGATACCGTAGAGGATGTATTGGGCGAAGCGGCAAACGTGAGATTAAGCGACTTAACGCCTGAGCAAGTATTAGAAGCAGCTCGTGCTATTTTAGATCGTTCTACCGATACGCATTTCAAACGCCAATTATCATCGGTTGTAGAAAAGAAAAACATGCCTGCTAAACGCAGTGGCTTTACACAAAAAGCTGCGGTTGGTGGTCAAACCATTTTTGTGCGCACCGGCGAATACGAAGATGGAACCTTGGGTGAAATCTTTGTAGATATGCACAAAGAAGGAGCAACCTTCCGTTCATTAATGAACTCTTTTGCCATTGCCATATCGGTAGGTTTACAGTATGGTGTTCCTTTAGAAGAGTATGTAGATAAATTCACCTTTACCCGTTTCGAACCATCGGGTATGGTAAGTGGCCACGATAACATCAAATCGGCAACCTCAATTATCGATTATATCTTCCGCATGTTGGGTTACGAATACCTAGATCGTCAGGATTTGGTACACGTACTTACCGAGAAAAAAGTAGTGTTGGGAAATCCTCAAATACAGGATACCGATACCAATCCGGATAGCAGCAACGTGTTGGAAACAGCCAAAGTAAGCGAAACTGTTACGGTAGGTGATAAAACCCTAAAACCTGTATTGGATATTTCGGGTGGTGGCCAATCGGATGCACCGGCTTGTAGCAATTGCGGGCACATTATGGTACGCTCGGGCACCTGCTACAAATGCCTAAACTGCGGCACGCAGGGCGGCTGTTCTTAATAGTTATACAATTACCCACAAAAAAGCCCTCCCGAAATTCGGGAGGGCTTTTTTGTGCTGAATTAATGCCTAAATACAATAATATGATGAATTACAGCTGATGTAGTTATACTAGTTGGACTATTGCTAAATCCAATAGAAAACAATGCTGGTTGGGCATCATATAAACCAGTCAAAGAAGAAAAAGTACTTTGCCCTAAGCCAATAATTACTAATTTTTTTGCCACTAAAACACTTCCATCGGGATTATATGCCATAAAATTGAATTTTACCTCTGAAGCGCTTACACTAGTAATTTCTAATTTAGCATAGTGTATAATTCCATCGCCTTTTAAAAATAAAATGCTGCCTACTTTAAAATTCCGAGCTTCGGCAGGGTTCTCATAATAAATAGCACTACCCGTATTTAGGGCACTAAATTCCGCTTCATGGGCTGTTATATCGGTTAAAGCAATTTGGTCAAAAGTAATAGGTAAAGATGTTTTTTCGTCTTTTTTACAAGCGCTTGCAAACAAACTTACACCGGTTACAAGCAATAGAAGGAGTTTCACACTAGTTTTCATAATTTTATAGGGATTAGTAAAGTGAAACGCAAAACGAGGGCATCTAGTATAGCCACTACTAATTTGGACTCTAAAATTACCCTTGATGATAAAGGGCTGTGTTGTAAATACCACAGGAAATGACTTATTTTACTCATGCTTTTACAACTGCTCATACCCGCTTATATACTAGCCAACGTGTTGGTAATTTGGGGAGTAAAATCAGTCTTAAAAAAGCGTCTAAAAAATAAAATGGCCATTTGGCTCTACAGCATCTCCTTAAGTTTTTGCCTTACCTTTATGCTAGCATTGGGTGTGCTCGTTTATTTCCTCCAACACATAAATTAAGGCTTATGAAAAGGTGTAATTTGGCAGGTATTGGCTTTCTAGTATGTGGTGTCCTTAGCCTGGGTAGCCTAGATGCGCAAGTAAAACAATCGTTTATTCAAACCCTCCAGCAACCCAATTACTGGGCCGATTCGGTTTTTAAACGTTTAAGCCACAAACAACGTATTTCACAATTGTTTTTTGTGCGGGCACATACCGATAAGGGCAAAGCCTACGAAGATTCTATAGCCCGAGTAATTAAAAAAGAAAAAATTGGCGGCTTGGTGTTTTTTCAAGGAGGACCTGTAAGACAGGCAACCCTCACTAAACACTACCAAGCACAGAGCAAAGTGCCCCTACTTATTGCTATGGATGCCGAATGGGGAGTAGGCATGCGCTTAGACAGCACCATAAGTTACCCCTACCAGATGACCTTGGGGGCCATTCAGAATAATGATCTCATTGAAAAAATGGGGAATCTAATTGCACAAGACATGAAACTACTGGGTATGCACCTTAATTTTGCCCCGGTTGTAGATATTAATAACAACCCTAAAAATCCGGTTATTGGCTTTCGTTCTTTTGGCGACGATAAATACAAGGTTGCTGAAAAAGCCAGCGCCTATTTACGTGGAATGAAAGAAGAAGGTTTGTTAACCAGCCTCAAACACTTCCCTGGCCATGGCGATACCGACCTAGATTCTCACTTCGATTTACCCCAGCTGCCTTTTACTAAACAGCGATTGGATAGCGTAGAATTATATCCATTTAAACAATTAATTACCGCAGGCGCTAGTGGTGTCATGGTGGCGCACATGAATATCCCCAGTTTAGATAGCACAGCAAACCTACCATCTACGCTTTCTAAACCCATTATAACTGGCTTATTAAAGGAAGAATTGGGCTTCAAGGGACTTATCATTTCAGATGCCATGGGTATGAAAGGAGTGGTAAAGTATTTCCCCAATGGCGAAGCAGATGTACGGGCCCTACTAGCCGGTAATGACGTGTTGGAGCTTTCCGAAAATTCGAAAAGAGGAGTTAAACTAATTCGGAAAGCCATTCGGAAACATCAACTAAGCTGGGAGGGAATAAACGAACGGGTAAAAAAAGTACTTAAAGCAAAATATTGGGCGGGATTGGCAAAACCCTATCAGCCCGATTTACAAAACCTGGTATCGAATTTAAACCGAGCAGAGGCATTGGCCTTAAACCAACAATTGGCCGAAGAGGCCGTAACTGTTTTAGCAAGTATGGATGGTATTCGTTCACTCTCAAAAACAAAAAAAACGGCGATTATTAGTATTGGTACTGGTGCTGAAGATGTGTTTGAACGTGGTTTGAAAAACCATTTTACCGATTTTATTAGCATAAATATTGCTAAAGATGCACCCACTATCAACTTTGAGCAGATGCAGCATGAACTAATTGGTATGGAACAAATTATGGTAAGTATACACGATACCCGGAGGCGACCTGCGCCAACTCTCGACTTTAGCGTTATTGTACAGGAATATTTAGCGAAACTAAACCTAAAATCAATGGTAACTCTTGTTTTTGGTAGTCCATATACGCTAGCTGGATTGCCTCAGCCCCAGGGCAAACAGAGCTTAGTGTTGGGCTATCAAAATAGCAAAGAAATGCAAGAAGCAGCTATAAAAATAGTAAGTGGCACCCTTGCACCTAAAGGAAAATTACCCGTAACTGTAAACCCTTACTTTAAAAACGGAGAGGGTTTATAATTAAACTTTTCTGAGTTTGAGTACCCGCAAGCCATGTAATCCCTTAATTATATAATACACAGGGTCAATTTCAAACCAACGTTGGGCAAAATTAGCACTGTTGGGGTACATATGGTGGTTATTTTGAAATAACTCCCCCAACATCAACACATCTATTGGGGTGGTATTTTTAGAATGATCGTGGTTGTTAAAATTTGAATAACCATACATGTGGCCACACCAATTTACGATAGCACCTTGTATGGGTCCCATTAAAAAGTGTATGGGCAAGAATAAAAACATCCACCAATGGGTGGCAAAAATTACATAAAAAATTACGTACAATACACCAAAAGCTAATCTAGAATAGGTGCTAGAGCCAATATCATCTATAAGTGGCCATTCGGGATAATTGCCCTTAAACTGGCTTTCGGGCTCTTTAGCTTTTAATAAAAATTGGCGAAATATACCTCCAGTGGTATACATCATAATAAAAATGTTTTTAAAATAACGGGGCGAATGGGGATCTTTCTCGGTATCACTATACGCATGGTGCATGCGGTGCAGAATAGCATAAGCTCTCGGATTTAAAAAACTAGCCCCTTGAAATAAAAAGGTGAGAATATAAAAAAACTTCTCCCAAAACGGATTGAGTGTAAACATTTTGTGAGAAGCGTAGCGGTGTAAAAAGAAGGTTTGGAAAAAGAGGGAAAGAAACCAATGGGCAATTAAAAAAACAAAAATAATCATGCACGTATCGTTTTTAGCGGGTTGAGCCATAAGGATACGGTTTATTTATCAGATAGTCAATATTTTATTAAAAAAATGCCATATCCGGTAATAAGATATGGCATCTGTGCGTAAAAGGTAGTTGAGAGCTTATTTTGTGGAGCCTGCACCGAGTACCCAAGCCACAACAGCTCCGGTAATTGTGGCCATCACGGTTGCAGCTAAAATGTCAACCACAACTGCGTTTAGTGTGCTAATATTGGTAGTGCCATACATGGTAAAATCTATGGCACCTGCCACCAAAAACCCGATCCAAGCACCTGTTTTGGCACCAGATCCGGCGGTTTTAACCTGCCCTAGGCAAGAAAAAATATAGGAAAGGAAAAATCCATACAATAAACTGCCCAAACCGATTGACCAGAATAACATGTCTACACGGTTTACCCCCAAAGCCAGGCCGGCATTTTCTTCCATGTAATTCATTAATAACATTCCGTAAATAAACCAGCCTAAGAAAAAGTAAACAATACCGCCTAGAATTCCTGCTAATAAGTAGTTTTTTGAGTACATAAATCAATAAAATTAAGTGAATAATGAGTTAATTAACACATAGGTTATGCTATTCATCTATACAATAAATACCGAACCTAATACATTGTTCTTAACGTAATTGAAAAAATAATATTGGCTGCTTGGTAAAATTGCACTAATGATTTGAAATTTAACAGAATAAGGCTATCTTTGCAGTCCCCAATTTTTGGGGATTACATAATTTATTAATTAAATAAACAAAAGCAAGTGAATACGTTAAGTTACAAAACTGTCTCTGCCAAGAAAACGACCGTTAACAAACAATGGGTAGTTGTTGACGCTCAAGGAGAGATTTTGGGGCGCTTGTCTTCTAAAATCGCAATGATTGTAAGAGGAAAAAACAAGCCATCGTACACCCCACACGTAGACTGCGGAGATAACGTAATTGTTATTAATGCAGACAAGGTTAAACTGACCGGAAACAAATTCAGCGAAAAGCAGTATGTTTCCTATACCGGCTATCCAGGCGGTCAGCGTTTCATTTCTCCAAAGGAGTTAATGGTAAAACATCCAGAACGTGTAGTAGAAAAAGCCGTTCGCGGTATGTTACCTAAAAATCGTTTGGGCCGTGCAATTTACAAGAACCTGTATGTATATGCAGGTACTGATCATCCGCATGCTGCTCAAAATCCTACAACCATTAAACTTTAAGGAGAAAAAAAATGTCAACAACAAACACTTCGGGAAGAAGAAAAACTGCTGTTGCCCGCATTTATTTAACTGAGGGTAGCGGCAACATTACCGTAAACGGTAAAGATTACAAAGAGTATTTCCCAACATTACCCTTGCAGTACATTGTTACTCAATCAACAAAAGTTAGCGGTTCTACCGGTAAATTTGATGTGAAAGTAAATGTAGCAGGTGGTGGTGTTAAAGGACAGGCAGAAGCCGTTCGTTTGGCAATTGCGAAAGCAATTGTTGAGCTAGATCCGGAAACTAAACCTTCATTGAGAGCTAAAGGCATTATGACCCGCGATGACCGTATGGTTGAGCGTAAGAAACCAGGTCGTAAGAAAGCACGTAAGCGCTTCCAATTCAGTAAACGTTAATTTCAGGAGGATCAAAAAAATGGCTAGAACAACATATCAAGACTTATTGGATGCAGGTGTACACTTTGGTCACCTTACCCGCAAATGGGATCCAAAAATGGCGCCTTACATTTTCATGGAACGTAATGGCATCCATATTATCGATTTAAATAAAACATTAACTAAGTTAGAGGAAGGTGCTGCCGCGATTAAACAAATTGTTAAATCGGGCCGTAAAGTACTTTTCGTATCTACAAAAAAACAAGCGAAAGATATCGTAGCTGAGCAAGCGAAATCTGTAGGCATGCCTTACGTAACCGAACGTTGGTTGGGTGGTATGCTAACTAATTTTTCTACCGTGCGCAAGTCTATCAAAAAGATGTCTAACATCGATAAAATGACCCAAGACGGCACTTACGATGTATTGTCGAAAAAAGAAAAATTAATGATTCAGCGTGAACGTATCAAATTAGAATCTCTGTTAGGAGGTATCGCCGATTTGAACCGTTTACCTGCCGCATTATTCTTAGTTGATGTGAAAAAAGAACACATTGCAGTGGCTGAAGCATTGAAGTTAAATATCCCAACCTTTGCAATGGTGGATACGAACTCAGATCCTTCAAATATCGATTTCCCAATTCCGGCAAACGATGACGCTACAAAATCTATTACCTTAATTACCGATATCATTATCAAAGCAATTCAGGAAGGTTTAGAAGAGCGTAAACGTGAGAAAGACGAAGAAACCGACAAAGAAGGTGCAGCTGAAAAAGCAAAAGTAGATGCCGCTCCGGCAACAGAAGCAGCTAGCGCTACTCCTGGTAAAAGAGCACGCAAAACTACTGCTAAAGCAGAAACTGAAACCGAAAAAACAGAAGAGTAACATTTAATTGTGGGTTGCAGGTTATGTGTTGTGGGCTTACTTGCAACCCATAACTTACAACCCACATGTATTTAAAACCTATTAAAAGAGAAAAAAATGTCTACAGTACAAATTTCTGCAGCAGATGTAAATAAATTACGCCAACAAACAGGCGCTGGTATGATGGATTGCAAAAAAGCTTTAGTTGAAGCAAACGGCGATTTTGATGCAGCTGTTGATTATTTACGTAAAAAAGGAGCTAAGGTAGCCGCCAGCCGTTCAGACCGTGAGTCTAACGAAGGAGTAGTTATTGCTAAAACTACTGCCGATGGTAAACGTGGTATAGTAGTTGAAGTAAATTGCGAAACCGATTTCGTAGCTAAAAATGCCGATTTCGTAGCATTTGCAAACAGCATTGCCGATTTAGCCATTGCCAACAACCCAGGAAGCGTTGAGGCGCTAACCAATTTAGAATTGAATGGGGTTAAATTAGCCGATCAAATTTTAGATCAAACAGGTAAAATTGGCGAAAAGATTGGTGTATCTAAATACGAAGTAATTAGCGGTGAAAAAGTAGTAGCCTACATTCACGGAAACTACCGCTTAGGTGTGTTAGTTTCTTTAAGCGCTAACGTAGCTGATGCTGATGAAGCAGGAAAAGACGTTGCCATGCAAATTGCAGCCATGAATCCGGTTGCTCTTGATAAAGGCGATGTAGATTCCCCTACCATAGAACGTGAATTAGAAATTGCCAAAGAGCAAATTCGTGCCGAAGGCAAACCAGAAGAAATGGTAGAAAAAATTGCCGCCGGTAAATTAAATAAGTTCTACAAAGAATCAACCTTGTTAAACCAAGAGTTTGTAAAAGACTCATCGAAAACCGTTTCTCAATTCCTAGACGGGGTTTCGAAAGGATTAACCGTTGTAAGTTTTAAACGAGTACAACTAGGTGCTTAATTAAAAATCCTCCGAAAAATCGGGGGATTTTTTTTGATCATATTTTTCTATCGCTATTTTTTTTATTTTTGATAAACCTCTCCAAGAAATGAAATACAAACGTATCCTTCTAAAACTTAGCGGCGAAGCTTTAATGGGCGAAAAACAATACGGTATTGATATTGACCGTGTAGCTCAATATGCCAAAGATATACAAGCCGTACACGCACAAGGCATTGAAATTGCCTTGGTAATTGGTGGCGGCAATATTTACCGCGGCCTTAGTGCCGAAAAAGCAGGAATGGATCGTGTACAAGCCGATTATATGGGGATGTTGGCTACTGTAATTAATAGCATGGCCCTACAAGATGCACTCGAAAAAGTAGGCGTAAAAACCCGTTTACTTACGGCCATTAAAATGGAGCAAATTTGCGAACCCTTTATTCGCCGCCGTGCAGTACGCCACCTCGAAAAAGGACGTATTGTTATTTTTGGCGCCGGCACAGGTAACCCCTACTTTACTACCGATACTGCCGCTTCATTACGAGCAGTAGAAATTAATGCCGATGTGGTACTAAAAGGCACCCGAGTAGATGGTATTTACACCGCCGACCCAGAAAAAGATGCTACAGCTACCCGTTTCGATGAAATTAGTTTTGCAGATGTATACAGCAAAAACCTCAACGTAATGGATATGACGGCTTTTACCCTTTGCCAAGAAAATAATTTACCCATTATTGTGTTTGATATGAACAAACCAGGAAATTTCTTAAAATTAGCCAAGGGCGAACCCATAGGAACTTTAGTGAAATAATAAACCATTGATAGAACATGAGCGAACTCATTAAAAAACAACTAGAAGATGCCAAAGCCACTATGGAGAAGGCAATTGATCATACCGAAGCAGAATTAAGCAAAATTCGGGCAGGAAAGGCCACGCCCTCTATGTTAGATGGCTTGATGGTAGATTATTACGGTACCCCAACACCCTTGAGCCAAATAGGTACGGTAAACACGCCAGATGCCCGTACTTTGGTTATTCAGCCATGGGAAAAAAGCTTATTAGCAGTCATCGAAAAGTGTATTATGGAATCTAACTTGGGCTTAAATCCACAAAATGATGGAAGCATCATTCGTTTAAATATTCCACCATTAACCGAAGAGCGCAGAAAAGACTTGGTAAAAAAGGTGAAAGAAGAAGCAGAAAAAGGACGCATTGCTGTGCGCAATATTCGTAAAGATGCCAACGAAAAAATTAAAAAATTAAAAGCCGATGGCGTATCGGACGATGAGATTAAAGTAGGCGAAGCGGATGTTCAAAAATTAACCGATACCTATATAGCCAAGGTAGATGCACATGCAGAAGCCAAAGAAAAAGATATCATGACGGTTTAATAGCAATAAAAAAGTCATAAGCAAAGGGAATGGGGAAATACCTCATTCCCTTTGCTATTTTTGTAGCACATGAACATATTACTACAGTATTTAAAAAACTATAAGGGCCTACTGGCGCTAGCACTTTTACTAGCAGCCCTAAACATGGTTTTCTCACTTCTCGATCCGCATATTACGGGTAAGATAGTTGATAATTTTATTGAAAAACGCAGTACCATCGGTAGATCGGAATTTATTGGGGGCATTTTACGCCTTGTTGGCTTGGCCGTTGGCGCTGCCATGGTATCTAGAATTGCCAAGAATTTACAAGATTATTATACCAATATTATTGTACAAAAGCTTGGAGCGCAATTGTATGCCGATGGTTTAAAACATTCGTTAGAATTACCTTACCAAACTTTCGAAGACCAACGTAGCGGAGAAACACTGGGTATCTTACAAAAAGTACGTACCGATACCGAACGCTTTATTACCGCCTTCATTAGTATTTTATTTACCAGTTTAGTGGGGATGATTTTTGTGGTGGTATATTCCCTAAACGTAAGCTATAAAGTAACACTCGTTTATTTTGCCGCTGTTCCGGTAATTGCCATTACCAGCTGGTTATTGAGCCGTAAAATTAAAACAGTGCAAAAAACCATTGTAAAAGAAACTACAGGTTTAGCGGGTTCCACTACCGAATCGCTACGAAATATAGAGTTGGTAAAAAGTTTGGGCTTGGCTAGTCAAGAAATTGAACGACTAAATGCCACCACCTATAAAATTTTAGGCTTAGAACTTAAAAAAATTAAATACGTACGCAGCATGTCGTTCTTGCAAGGCACTACCGTAAATTTTGTGCGGAGCGCCATGGTGGTGATACTTATGATTTTAATTTTCGATCAGGAAATATCACCAGGTAAATATTTTACCTTCTTATTTTATTCTTTCTTCTTATTTAACCCCTTACAAGAATTAGGCAATGTAATTGTTTCTTGGCGGGAAGCAGAGGTGTCGCTAACTAATTTTAACCGGATTTTGAGTATGCCCAAAGAGGCGAAACCGGCAAAACCAAAAACAGTAGGGGACATAGAAACTTTGGCCTTTAATAAGGTGAGTTTTAAACATTTAACTGCTACAAGAAATGCCTTAAGCGAAATTTCATTTGCAGCCAAAAATGGGGAGACTATCGCCTTTGTGGGGCCATCGGGGTCGGGTAAAACTACCTTGGTAAAATTATTGGTGGGTTTATATCAACCTTTAAGCGGACAAGTATTGTACAACAATCACGCTAGTAGCACCATTGATTTAGATGAATTAAGGGAAAAAATTGGTTTTGTAACGCAAGACACCCAATTATTTTCGGGAACCATCCGTGAAAATTTATTGTTTGTACGCCCAACTGCAACGGATGAAGAATGCATGGATGTATTGCATAAATCTGCTTGCGAAAACTTATTAGCAAGAGCAAATAAGGGCTTAGATACGGTAATTGGCGAAGGTGGTGTAAAGGTTTCTGGCGGCGAAAAACAACGTTTGTCTATTGCCAGAGCTTTACTACGCCAACCCGATATCTTAGTGTTTGATGAGGCTACTTCTTCTTTAGATTCCTTAACGGAAGAAGAAATTACGGTAACCATACGCGATGTTTCAGTATTAAAAAATCACATTACCATTCTTATTGCTCACCGCTTGTCTACCATTATGCACGCAGATCGCATCTACGTACTCGAAAAGGGGCAAATTGTAGAATCGGGTAAGCACCAAGAATTGTTGCAAGAGAAGGGCTTATATTACGCCATGTGGCGCCAACAAATTGGCGAAAATCCCCTAGCATAAAAAAACCCCTCCTAAAATTGGAGGGCTTTTTTTACTTTTTGAAGGAGATAAAATCTGCAATGATTTTTAAACTCTCATCCTCTATAAAATCAAAATCATCGGAAGCCTTTACCTCTCCTTTTTTCAGCGGAGCCAACCCTCGGCTTGCTCTTCGTTTATTCTCTCGTGCTAAGTTTTTGGCCTCTTGTGCTTCCCGATCGGCTTTCAGAGTTGCTTCGTTCACAGAAACACTTGTTTCGGCATCACGCTTTCTAAAATTGACAATGTCGTCTAGTAAATAGGTGTATTCATCAGAAACTTTCATACGCTGTTCGTGCAATTTAACCAAGGTGGCATTCACCGTTGTTAAATTAGCTACGGGGCTGTATTTTGAAGGTTTCACGGTATCCCAAGGTAATGCCGATGGTTCCGCACTTTCTCCGTATTTATCTGCCGAGTAAACCATCGGGAATTGAATATCGGGTAATACACCTTTATGCTGGGTGCTGCTGCCATTCACTCGGTAAAATTTGGCCATGGTTAAATTAATTTGACCGAATTGTGGTGCATTTTGACGAGCCACAGTACCATTTTTTCCGTTTTCTTCCTTTTTTTCATTCAATAACATCAACTTATCGGTTGGACTAATAATTTTAGATACATCAATAGATGATTGTACGGTTCCCTTGCCATAGGTTTGGGTACCGATAATGACTCCGCGGCCATAATCCTGAATGGCACCGGCAAAAATTTCGGAAGCAGATGCGCTAAAACGATCTACCATAACGGCTAATGGACCATCATAGGCAATGGTAGGATCTTCATCTTCATCTATTTCTACCCCACGACGATCTTTTACCTGCACAACTGGACCGCTTTTAATAAACAAACCGGTTAGTTCAATAGCTTCTAATAAAGACCCTCCTCCATTAGAACGCAGATCAATAATTACCCCATCTACTTTTTGTGCTTTAAGGGTATCTAACAACAGTTTCACATCTCTAGTAGTCGATTTATAATTCGGATCTCCAGCCTGGTAGGCTTTAAAATCTGCATAAAATGCCGGTACTTCAATAACACCAATTTTTAAGATTTTTGTCCCCGATTTTACAGTTTTAATGCTTTTTTTGGCCGATTGATCTTCTAAAATAATTTTACCGCGAAGCAATTCTACAACAATGGGTTTAGAGCTAAGCTCTTGCCCGGCCGGAATAACTTTTAAGCGTACCAAGGTGCCTTTAGGTCCTTTAATTTTAGATACAGTGTTCTCTATTCTCCAACCTATTACATCTACAAATTCACCATCTTTACCTTGTGCAACGGCTACAATACGATCGTTTACATTGAGTGTTTTGGCTTTAAATGCCGGGCCTCCGGCAAAAATTTCGTTCACCTTTACCACTTCATTATCTAGTTGCAATCTAGCGCCAATACCTTCGTAGGTACGAGCCATATCTTCGTTAAACTCTTGCGCTCGAATAGGCACAAAATAATTGGTATGTGGATCTATGGTTTCGGTAAAGGCATTCATTATCAACTGAAATACATCTTGGTTATTGGTTTTAGTGGCTTGCGAAACCAAGTTATCGTAGCGTTGTTTTAGTGTTTGAAGATTTTTAGCCGCATCGCCTCCGGCCATTTTAAGATTTAATAAATCGTATTTTACACGAAGCGTCCATACCTTATTGGCTTCTTCAGTGGTGATAAACCAAGCTAATTTCTCACGATCGTAAGGGTAGCTCTCGTTTGCTGTATAATCAATAGGCTGATTCATTTTACTAAGCGCAAACTGAAGGCGTTCATTGTAGCGTTTCTGAAAAACATTAAATATGTAAAAGGGCACACTTAAATCTCCCGCCTTTAAATCATCGTCAAACGTACTGCGGTACTGATTGAAATCGTCTACATCGGCTTGAACAAAATAATTTCGGCCAGCATCTAAACTTTTTAGGTAGGTATCAAATATAATAGTGGATATGGAATCGTTAAGTGCTACTTGTTTGTAGTGGTAGTTTTCTAGTAAAGCGGCTAATTCTTTGGTAACCACGGCCTGTTGTGCATCGGGTTTTAAATTAAAAGAACCAAGCACTTCTACCTTTACCCTTGGATCGGCAGTACAGGCTAGGCTGGCAGCAACAAATAGTCCTAAAAATATTTTTTTGAGCATTTCTTTAAAGTTTTTGATAGTCATATATACCCCGAATAATCGTTTGGAGGCCTTAAGATACAGACAAAATATGTGGTTTTTTGTTAAAAATACTAAAATTGGCTGGCACCTATAATCCGGGGTTCAGCAAAATGTCTTTTAGCTGGATATACTCGGTGCTGTAGTGAACTACCTTATCTGCATTGCCCAGGGCTGTATATGTCTGTTCAAGTTTATATTTCAGTAATAATAATAAGGGTAATTCATGCGCTTGAATGGCTACCCATTCTGCAGCACGAAAGTCTTGAATAGCTGGCTCAAAATCAGTTAAGGCACATTTAAAATCTGCCAAAGCGATGTTGGCTAAAATAATTCCTCTAGCATCGTTTTTTTGTTTAGCCAATGTTAACGATTGTAGATAAAACCATTTGGCCTGGGCAAATAATTCCTGAACTTCATAGGCATAAGCTAATTCTCTATAACATAAAATAAGTAGGCCTTTATCTTTTAATTTACCAAGTAATGGCAAAGCGTTTTTTAACAAATAAGATTCGGCCAATGCCGCTTCACCTTGTTCGGAAGCAAGCTTTCCCAATTGGATATATGTTTGTGCTTGAAGTGTTGTATTTTTCGTGCTAATGGCACTAGCTAGTATTTGTTTTTGATACCCATTTGCTTGGGTATATTGGCCTTTAAGTGCAAATAAACTACTCAATTGCATAGCCCCACCTGTACTTAACGACGAAACATTTTTCACTATATCCCATGATGCCAGGTTTTCAAATAGACTGATACTGGCGTCTATATTCCCCGACAAAGCATGATGAAAGGCTTCATTAACACGTGTTTGTTGAGCAACACTCCAGTTCGTACTAATGGCTTTAAATTCCTGCTTAAATTGGTTGGTTTGATTAATAAACTCGGTCCGTTTTAAATAATTTTGAACATCAACCGGATCGGTGTCTAAACCCACTCGTAATAAGAAATAAGATTTTAAACCCGTTGTATTGGTAGAATCCGATTGATTTTGAGCGGAAACTACTGAGGGCATCAACAAAAAAACTAGTAGTACAACGTTTAGTATAAGGCTATATCTGTTTGTTGGGCTTTTCATGGGCTGTATGGAACTACTATGTTGTAATTTACTATAAAATTTTAACAGCATTTTAAATTTGCTGATATTGTAGGCTATGTTAGCAAACACCCCGCCATTGGCAGAACGCATGCGGCCGCAAAGCCTCGACACCTACATTGGCCAACAACACTTGGTGGGCAACGGCGGCGTGTTACGCAAAGCCATTGAATTAGGGAGCATCCCTTCTTTATTACTTTGGGGGCCTCCCGGTGTAGGCAAAACAACTTTAGCTTTAATTATCTCTAAACAACTTAAACGTCCGTTTTTTAGTTTAAGTGCCATTAACTCTGGGGTTAAAGATATTCGAGCGATTATTGATGAGGCTGTTGAACTAAAAAAGCAAAATAAAGCCTTACCCATTTTATTTATTGATGAGATTCACCGCTTCTCTAAATCGCAACAAGACTCTTTATTAGGCGCAGTAGAAAGTGGTATTATTACCTTAATTGGTGCCACCACAGAAAACCCATCTTTCGAAGTAATTTCTGCCTTACTATCTCGGTGCCAGGTGTATGTTTTACAACAATTAAGTAGCGATGAATTGCTGGCATTGGTTGAACAGGCCATTACGCAAGATGAACAGCTACAAAAAAAGAAAATACACATTGCCGAGCAGGATGCATTGCTTCATTAATCGGGTGGCGATGGACGTAAATTATTAAATGTATTGGAATTAGTGGTGCATACTGTAGACAAGGCCGAAATAACCATTACCAATGAATTGGTACTACAACAAGTGCAGCAGCACATGGCTATGTATGATAAGGCTGGTGAGCAGCACTACGATATCATATCGGCCTTTATAAAATCTATTCGGGGTAGCGACCCCAATGCCGCAGTGTATTGGCTAGCCCGCATGATAGCCGGTGGAGAAGAACCCGGATTTATTGCCCGACGCTTGCTAATCTTAGCTTCAGAAGATATTGGCAACGCCAACCCCAATGCACTCTTATTAGCAAAAACATGTTTTGATGCTGTTCATGTAATTGGTTGGCCCGAATCGAGAATTATTTTATCGCAAACAGTTACCTATTTGGCCTCTTCGGCAAAAAGCAACGCAAGCTATGAGGCCATTGGTAAAGCCCAAGAGCTGGTAAAACAGCATGGCGATTTATCGGTTCCATTGCATTTACGAAATGCGCCTACCAGCTTAATGAAAAATCTTGATTATGGTAAGGGGTATAAATATGCACATAACTACGAGGGGAACTTTGCAGAGCAAGAATTTTTCCCAGAACAGCTGAGTGGCACCACCTTGTATAATCCGGGTAGCAACCAAGCCGAAAACAAGCTTAGAGACTACCTCAAATCTCGTTGGAAAAACAAATACGGGTATTAAATACTAAAGCGTTCTCTTAGGTTGCTGCTATATGATCTGCTAGAGTTTAAGCGGGTTGCTATTTTATCTTTTAATGAAAATACCAGCGAACCGTTAAAGCTCTTACGTATTTCTCTAATAGAGTCTATATTGAGAATAAAACTCCTATGAATGCGCACAAAATTATCGGGTAAATGTTCTTCTAAATGGTTTAATGTGAAATCGGTTAAATGGCTAATCCCATCCATATCGTGTAAAAAAACATATTTTTCTTCGGCCTCTATAAATGCGATTTCCTCTAGCTTAACTAGCATAATTTTATCGCCAAGGTGAACGGTAATGGTTTTAATTTCTGCTTTAGGTTTAATGCTATCAATTAGAGTTTGTAATACATGAAGGTCTGGGGTGTTTGTTGTTGCACTTTGTAATTTATTTACGGTTAAGTCAAGGCGTTCTTTCTCAATGGGTTTCAACAAGTAATCGATAGAATTTTCTTCAAAAGCCTTAATAGCATACTGATCAAAAGCTGTTGTAAAAATTACCTTGGGGTGGTGCATCACTAAGCGCAACATATCAAAACCGTTCATTACCGGCATTTCAATATCTAAAAAAATAACATCGGGCTTAAGTGATTCTATTAGCTCTAGGCCTTCTCTTCCATTCGATGCTTCTGCAACCACATCAAATAGTTGGTACGTTCCCAATAGTCTTTTTAAACGTTGTAGGCCAATGACCTCATCGTCGATAATAATGGTTTTTAAGAGCTTACTCATAATGCAGTGGGTTAAAAGGTGGTATACTGGGTAAATAGTATCAAATTGTTTGCCAAACACGGGTTAGTTATTTCCGAGGTCAACAAACTATAAGTTTTAGGTTTATATGGGTGTGGCAATTAATGGAAATATAATTCTAATGTGCTTATTAGGCATATTCAGTAATTGAAATTGATAATTTTTAGGAAAAAGTAATTCTAGCTTTTCTTTGGTATTGAAAAACCCACTGCCACCGGTAATGTGTTGGGGAAAAGCTTGCCCACTATCAAATAATTCTACACGGGTCGTATTGTGTGTTTCTCTCTGAATGCAAAGTTTAATAAAGCCTGGCTCCGCTTGTGTAGAAAGCCCGTGTTTTAAGGCATTTTCTACTAAGGGTTGTAATAAAAAACGAGGGAAATAACCGGGCAATAGTTTTTCATCGGCATTCAACTCAAACTGCAACTTAGCTCCTAAGCGTATTTTTTCGATAGAAAGATATACATGAAGCATTTCCAACTCCTCGGCTAGGGTAGTGAAATGTTGTTCCGAATAATTGATACTATACCTAAATAACTTAGAAAGTTTAAGGGTGAGCTCTTCGGCCAATACCGCATCGGTGTATACCAAGCCCGCAATGGTATTTAGAGAATTGTATAAAAAATGTGGGTTTATTTTCGATTGAAGCGTTTCCAATTCCTCCTTTACCTTTAATTGTTTCATCTGAAGAATTTCAATTTCCTTTTTTTGGAAATGATTGATATAGCTGATCCGCTGCGATTCGTATAATAAAACTAGGGCACTAATAATAATGCATACGCTAAAATTGGTAATTGCCTGATTGAGCAGCATGCCCACATTATAATACTGGTGGGAGAAGAAAGAAAATACATAAAATGAAACCGTAGTTGCAGCAAGTGTTCCGGCAATGGCTAGCAAAAAAAGCACGGGCACCTTAATCCATCTTTGTGGTATTCGCGGATTTAATTGTTCGGTATAAAAAGAGATAACTGCCGCCATAAGCAAACCGTGTGTAGTGCAAAAGAGTACAACGCCCAAGCCACCCATAAAATTAAATTTGTTCATGGTTACTTGCACTCCAATAATACATACCGCAACCACACTTCCGGTTAATAAGGCATTGCTATACTTAAAACGCCATTCACTACTATAAAATTTCCGTGGTATAATCATGTACGTATTAACGAGGTAAGGGTGAAAGTGGCAATAACAAACTGATAGATTTTTTTGGCTGATTTTCCACTTTAATTACATAATCAGTTCCATAGTGTATACCAAGCCGGGTATAAATACTTCTAAAGCCATAACCAGCAGTAATTTTTGATGGAAAATTTCCGCCATCATCAAAAACCTCTATTTGAATCTTTTCGCCCAGCATACCAATTTCTACCCGAATTAAAATATGAGCTTCTTTTGCCGTAGCCAAACCATGTTTAACAGCATTTTCTAATAGAGGTTGCAATAAAAATCTAGGAATGCTGGCTTTTAATAATTCGGCATCGCACGTAAATTCATAATTCAATAATTCACCAAAGCGCACGTGTTCAATTTCTAAATAGTTTTTAGCAATGTGCAACTCTTCTTGTATGGTAATCCACTGATCGTCATTTACACCATAGCGATAAAGCTGAGCCAGGCGTATAGTCATATCCTCGGCTTTAGAACTATCTACCTGAATTAAACCAGCAATTGAGTTAAGTGCATTATATAAGAGGTGTGGATTAATTTTAGTTTGAATCGCTTTTAACCGAGCCTGTTTAGTTAAACGATCTAATTTTAGCACTTCTACCTCCTGACTAACCTGTTTATTTTTGTTTCTAGCTGCCTGCCACTCATATAACTGAATACCCAAACAAACCACAAGCGATACTAATAAAGTGAGAAAAAGTAACCCTTTATGAGTATTAATAAAAGATAATGGGAAAAATAACGTAGCAGACGCAACCCCAACTACAACACCCACCAAAAGGCCCAAGACGCTAAAAAGATAAAAAGATAAAATTGGACTTTGATATACGCACTTAGCAAACCTAGGTACAGAAATTGACATCGCAAGTGCATTAACAAGTGCGCACAAAGTAAATGTACTTACCCATAGTACTAAAGTAGCTCCCTGTAATTGTATCGGGTTGCCAGTAAAAAGTGTATTGAATAGAATGATGCTATGGCCAACCACCAAGCCCAGTAGTAAACCATATAGATTAACATATTTCCAATCTCCTTCAAAATGTTGTTGTGGAATCAAGGGCAAATAATTTCATTAAAGCGATATAAAAATATAAAATTAAATAATTATTTAATTAATTAGTAATAATATTTCTTTATTTGTTTTAATTATTAAAGACTATACATATTTATAGAACTAAAAAATAGAACTGCACGTTGAAAGACATAGCACATACTATACACTATTTCTACTTATCGTGCGTTTAGGTTTTAATAAGCACCACGGTGCAATAACTATTTAACCCTTTACACGAAATCTTATGATAAATACAGCTACAAAAAAAGTACTTGCACTAAGTTTACTATGTGTTTTTACACTCACCCACTTACAGAGTTGCTCCACCACCAATAAAACCACAAAGGGTACCGTTATTGGTGCATTAGCAGGTGGTACCGTGGGAGCTCTCATCGGGAAAAAAGCGGGTAACACCGCCGTAGGAGCACTTATTGGCGGAGCTATTGGCGGAACTGCCGGTGCCTTTATTGGTCGCGGTATGGATAGGCAAGCCGAACAATTAAAACAGACTATTCCGGGAGCAGAAATAATTCGTGAAGGCGAAGGAATTATTGTAAAATTTGACTCAGGAATACTTTTTGATGTGAGCAAGTCAGAACTCAAAACCGCTGCTATGACCAATATTCAAAACTTAGCCAAATCGCTAAAAGATAATCCAGATACCGATGTAACTATTATTGGCCATACCGATAATAGCGGTAGCGATGAATACAACAATCGCCTTTCGGAACGCAGGGCTGAAGCTGTAAAAACCTTTACTATTAATCAGGGAATAAGTGCCAGCCGCCTAAGCACGAGAGGAAAAGGCGAAAGTGAGCCCATTGCCGACAATAGTAACGAAGAGGAAAAGGCTAAAAACAGAAGGGTAGAAATTGTGATTGTAGCCAACGCAAAAATGAAGGCCGATGCTCAAAAAAATGAAGGTTAATTCTTGATAATTAAGAATAGTCCAATTTCTCGTATATTTGAGCAATGGGCAAAAGAGCACTAAGTTTGGTATTTTTAGGCTTCTATATAATAAGTATAGTAGGTCTATCTATAAACCTCCATTACTGTGGCACTAGGTTAGCCCAGGTACAATTCCAAAGCCAAGAAATACGTGCCTGTTGTTCAGAAAAAGTTGAAAAAACTGCCCATTGTTGTAAAAACCAAGCAATAACTTATAAAGTAAAAGATCAACATCTCGGTAATTCAAGCATTCATGTACCTAGTTTAATTACCGCTTTATCCACTAATCGAGAGGCAAGTACAAGCTACACGAATGAAATTAATGTAGATAAGTACGCCTTTAAGCTGCAAAAACCTCCCCCAAATACCCGATCGAAAACGATATTTTTTAGTGTGTTCAGGATTTAATAGAAACTTCATATATCCGTGTAGACAAAAATCTACAGCAAATGAACTTGTCAATTAAAATCAAAAATCATGAAAAAAAGAACATACTTAGGGCTACTACTAGCCCTAATACTTAATAGCCTTTATACCCAAGCGCAAGTAAGCAAAGCCGAAATGCAAGTAAGCGGACTAACCTGTTCCATGTGTCAGTTAGCAACACAAAAAGCCGTAAAAACACTCGATTTTGTGGCCGATATTCAACCCGATTTAAACAGCGCAAACTTTGTAATTACGTTTAAAAAAGATAAAACGGTAAATCCAGATTTGCTAGCTAAAAAAGTTGAAGGCGCCGGATTTTCTATAAGTAAATTGGTGCTTACTTATACTTTTTCCGATTTAAAAATAGCCAATGGAACCTCTTTTACTTACGGGGGTGCGCAGTTTAGCTTTTTAAACGTGGCAGCAAAAACACTAGATGGGGCCACCAAAATTACGCTATTAGATAAAGATTTTGTTTCTGCGGGTACCTATAAACAATTGGCCAGTAAAGGTGGAGAAAGCTACCGAACGGGAAAAATTGGCAACACCAGAAATTACCACCTAGGTCTTTAATATGAAACGATTTGCTATTGCACTGGTGCTGCTGCTTAGCGGTACCAGTGCCTACACACAAGAATTGTATGTAGCCACAGAGCCGGCCAGCAACATGCCGAAAAATGCCTTGGGTATTCGGCTCACGCAAGAAGCTGTATTTACAAACGGATATAGGGCCAAAATTATTCCCGAGGCTATGTTAGGGCTAACGAAAAATCTGATGATACATCAGAGTATATTTCTAAACAATATGCAACAAAGTGGTTTAAAGGCAAATGGAGGTGCATTTTATGCCAAATACCGCTTTTTAAGTATTGATAGTACACATAGCCATTTTAGAGGTGCCGTATATGCCGGTTATGCTGCTGTTAATGGGATGATTAATGCCCGTGAAATTAGCTTAGATGGAGACAACACGGGTTGGCAGGGTGGTGTAGTATTCACCCAATTGTTACACAAGCTAGCCCTTTCCGGATCTGTAAGTTATACCAAAGCGCTAAACAACAAAAAGGGGAATTTACTTCCTACAGATTTTGGATCCGAGAGTTTAGGGTATACGCTTTCAAGCGGATTATTGGTTTATCCCAAAAGCTATCGAAGTTATAAACAAACAAATATGAATGTGTATCTAGAATTTTTGGGCAAGAGCAACCTGGGTAAAAAAGAACATGTATTAGATGCTGCGCCAGCCCTGCAATTCATCATCAATAGTAATTTTAGAATCGATGTTTCTCAACGGGTTCAATTGTGGAGTAGTATGACGAGAAATCAGAAAAATTTATTTCTAGTTCGGTTAGAATACAACCTGTTTAATGTTTTATAACCAAGCGTTGCGTTTCTGCGTCTCGGTAATATGTGCTAAATGATGCGCACCGTGCCAGGCATATACACCCAATACATTTTTTAATGCCGAAGTTTTTTGCTGCTCGGGATTAAAGTACGTGCGTTCAAAATCTGCAGGTTCTAAGGTGTTTAAAAACAATACCCAACGGGCATGTAGCGTTTCTAGCAAATCCAGCGAACTAGCAATAGGTCCAAATTTGGCTTCTGTGCATTCGGCCCATAGTTTTTCGCTATACGGTTTTATAGTAGGATGCTCTTCGGTTATGGCCAATTTAAATCGGATGTAGGCATTCATATGGCTATCGGCCAAGTGGTGAATTACCTGACGTAGGGTCCAACCCTCGGGGCGGTATGGAGTATCTAGATGCTTATCACTTAAACCTTCGGCAACCACACGTAAGCGGCTAGGAAAAGTGGCTAGTTCTTCTATCCAAGCTGCTAGTTGTGCCGGGGCTATATCCTCACTTGGCTGGTACCTACCAAGGGGGTATTTCAACTGCTCTATATCCTGATTCATTAGATTAAAATATTTTTTTCAAAAGTTTTAATAAAGACATGTTATAGGGCGGGTACACCATCCAATTAAAATCTACCGCACTTTGGTACATCACCGAACGTTCGTGAGAAAAGGCCTTAAAGCCATAAAAACCGTGGCAACTACCCGTACCACTCGATTGCACTCCACCAAAAGGTAAATTGGGGTTGCTAATATGCACCAACACATCGTTTACCAGTGTGCCTCCGGCAGAGGTTTGGGAAATTACCTGTTTAGCAATAGCTGAATTTCCGAACACATACAAAGCAAGTGGTTTGCCTTGCGCATTTATGCAGGCAATAGCCTCATCTAAGCTTTTATAAGTAATTAAAGGCAGCAAGGGCCCAAAAATTTCTTCTTGCATTAAGCCTGAATCGAGCGATACATTACTGAGAACCGTAGGGCTAATGCGCAAAGTATCGGCATCAAAATGCCCGCCAATACGCAGCTTTGCTCCTTTGGCAATCGCATCATCAAACAACTTTTTCTGGCGATCAAAATGACGGCTATTAATTATGTTTCCGTAGGCTTCGGCATTGGGTTTGCCATCGATGTTAAAAAAACGATCGATATTGGCTGAAGCTAATTCCACGAATTTTTCGAGTAAATGCTCGGGCAGCAACACATAGTCGGGAGCTATACATGTCTGACCTACATTGAGGAATTTACCCCAAACAATTTTTTCGGCTGCTTTTTCTAGGGCCGCACTTTCGGTAATCACGGCTGGTGATTTTCCACCCAATTCTAAGGTTACCGAGGCCAAATAATCGGCAGCGGCTTTCATCACTACTTTACCAATGGCGGTACTTCCGGTAAAGAAAATATGATCAAAAGGTAATGACAAAAGTTCTTTGGCTACTTCTGCATCACCTTCTATGCAAGCAACTTCTTCTGCAGCAAAATTTGAAGAAATAAATGCAGCTAAAAACGCACTTGTAGCCGGACTTAACTCAGATGGTTTTATGACCACCGCATTGCCCGCCGCAATAGCCGACACTAATGGAGAAATTGCTAACTGAAAGGGGTAATTCCAAGGGGAAATAATTAAGGAAAGACCTTTGGGCTCATACAAAATTCTGTTTTTAGTAAACAAACTAGTTAAAGTGGGGGCCACCCTTTGGGGTTTCACCCAACTAGACAAATTCTTAAGGGCAAAATCAATTTCGGCATACACAAAATATACCTCGGTTACCGCGGCCTCAAAGAGGGGTTTACCTAAATCTTGTTTCAGAGCCTCAAATATGGCCGATTCATTTTGTTGAATAAGTGCCTTCAGTTTTTTTAATGTTTGCTTTCTTTGGGCAACACTGCTTGTTTTTAGGGTGCTTTGCTTGGCTTTTTGAGCGGCAAAAAGTTGAGAAATGGGTGTTTTCATTCTAATGTGTAAGGTATGTATGGCTAGTCAAAAATTGCTTTGGTGATTAAATTTAGGTAAAGAAAGCTTAAATTCACCACGTACAATTCAATTCATGAAAAAATTCTATTGCTTCTTTGTATTATTTTGCCTTGGGGCGCATGCTAGCTTTGCTCAAAAGCTCCGCACCGATGTATGTGTATATGGCAACACTATAGCTGCCTTAGCGGCTAGTATACAATCCGCCCGCTCGGGTGTACAAACCCTTTTAATCAGTAATAATGATTCATGGTTAGATAAAGCATCACTTGCCGATTGGGAAAAGCCAGCTGTACCATCGGCATTGGGATCAGAACTCCTAAAAAAATATTCATTGCCAGAAAAAATCGGCAAAATACAAGCCGATTCACTTTTAAAAACTATTAAATCTTTAACCGATACCGTAAAAAATCTGAAACTCGTAAGTTTTAGTGACATTGAAGAAATAAAAGAAGCGGGAAAAGGATGGGAACTGCACTTAAAGAGTGGGCAAAAAATTAAAACTTTGATACTTATTGATGCGGATAATAACCAAGCTATACTTAAGAAATTAGGGCTTTCTCCTGCCCTTGGTACTTCCATTCCGTTTGATGCTGAAAATCCACTTATGAGAACTAGCGTAGCCTTGCTTGATCCCAAGACCGTACTCCCGCTAAATGCATTATTACTAGATAAAACGGCTAACCTAATCCGCATTCCTTCAGCAAAATCTGCATTTGCACAACTCAATGTAGGGCAAGCAGCAGGAGCCACTGCGGCCTTTTGTGCCTTTTTTAAAACAACTACAGAACAACTAAACGTGCGACTAATTCAGGGTGAATTACTGACTTACAAGGCCACGTTGCTTCCTTTTGAAGACATGCACCAAGTAGATAGTAATTTTGTGGCTATAACACATGTAGCTCTAACTGGATTATTAAACAACGGTATACAGCAAAAGCAGGGAGCCCCGCTGTGGATGGGTAATGAAAATGTGCATGCCGATGAGATTAAAATTTCGATGAAAAAACTATACAGTCGTAGCCAAATTTGGTTTGCAGATCATGCAGACACAACAGCATTAAGCGTTGGAGATGCCATCGGTTTAATTACGTATACTGCCACACGGGGTAAGGAATTGAAATTAGAAATTGAACGTGGCTGGAAAAGCACGCTTGGACTTTCTGGGAGCTTTAATGAAAGTCGGAAAATTAGTAGGAACGAATTCTCGGTATTGCTCGAAGCCTATTTGCAACCCTTTGCCACCCAAGTAGACCTCCAAGGAGAATTGATTAACTAGTACCCGCAATGAATCCATACGCTCAAAAACGATTTTGGAAATTTATACTGCTAGCCTTTGCGGTGCTTATTGCAGGAGCCTCTTTATGGTATACCAATTATTTGGTAAAAAACATTTCGGTAGCCGAACGCACCCGGGCAGAAGTTTGGGCATTGAGTAACAAGAAAATTTTGGAAGTTGTAGATGTGAATGATGAATTTATTACGTTCATTTATTCCATTCGAGATAGCCTAGAAGTACCCGCCATTGTAACCAACAGCAGTGGTAAAATTATATTTTGGAAAGGCTTAGATAGTACCAAAACAAATATGAAACTAGAGGCACAAGAACGTACCATAGATAAACTAAAACAAAAAAAATACGACCCCGAATACTTTAAGAATGAGCTGGAGCAAATGAAAGCTCAGCACGAACCCATCCATATACGGGTAACGTCGTTTGGCGTAAACGACGAGCAATTGGTGTACTACAAAGATTCGGTTTTACTTACCCGCTTACGCATATTCCCCTATATTCAACTAACTCTTATTGCCCTGTTTTTACTCATCGCTTATTTTGTGTTTAATTCCGCCCGAAAATCGGAGCAAAATTTGGTATGGGTGGGTATGGCCAAAGAAACCGCACACCAATTAGGTACCCCAATTTCTTCCTTAATGGCTTGGGTAGAATTACTAAAAGCTAAATTCCCTGCAGATGATGAGCATTTGTTATTAGAGATGGAGAACGATATGAAAAGGCTAGAAATTGTAGCCGATCGCTTTTCTAAAATAGGCTCAAAACCAGTACTAGAAAATCAGGTAGTATACGCAGTTGTGTCCGATTTTGTGAACTATTTTAAATTTAGAAGTAGTGATAAAATTAGCTTTCAAGTACATGGAGATAAACAAGCCCAGGCCTTACTAAATATTCCACTATTTGATTGGGTACTCGAAAATTTATTAAAAAATGCAGTAAACGCACTCGATGGCGCCGGGAGCATTGATGTACATATTCTCGATAATTTGGTAAAAGAACAAGTAATTATAGACATTAGCGATAGCGGAAAGGGTATTCCGAAAAACAAATTTGAAACTATTTTTCAACCTGGCTATACCACCCGAAAACGTGGCTGGGGCTTGGGTTTATCCTTAACTCGACGAATTATACAAAATTACCATAGCGGACAGATTTTTGTGAAAGATTCTGAACTTGGAAGAGGAACCACTTTTCGCATCATTTTAAAAAGCAATGCCAACTATGAACCCACCACAGCCTAGCGAATACCCAGCCTATTGTAAACCCTATATTGCTACCGTTTCGGCAGATGTATGGGCGGAATTCAAGCAACAAGAAATTACATTTTCGGCCTTTATTTCTCAAATTCCTAAAGAGAAAGAAAACTACGCCTATGCACCCGAAAAATGGACGGTAAAAGAAGTAATTGGGCACTTGCTAGACACGGAACGGATTCTAGCTTACCGAGCCTTGCGTTTTGCCAGAAACGATCAACAAAATCTAGCCGGCTTTGAAGAAAACGATTATGTAAAACACTCAAACTATTCGGGTAGAAGTTTAGAAAGCCTAGCTGAAGAGTTTGTAGCCATTAGAACGAGTAAACTATATTTATTTAGTCAATTTACAGAGCAGGAATGGAGCAGAAGTGGCCAAGCAAATCAGAATTTTGTATCGGTAAAGGCCTTACTATTCATCCTTGTTGGGCATATCAATCACCACCAAAAAATACTGCAAGAGCGTTATTTAACTAGCTAAAAAACCTGCGATTTCGAGCAATAAATTTATATAGTGGTCGGGCTAACCAAATAAAAGGAGCTAACAAAAACAGTTTTGCCAAAAAAGAAGACCAATGCCCCGTTTGTTTCCAAATTTCTAAAACGGCATCGGCACCACTCAGCACTTTCCCCTGGGCGGTTACCAAATGAAGTTCTTTTTGGCAAGCTTCGGCACTTAATTGAGGGTATTGAGCCAAAATTTCTGCATTTTGATAGGGCACTAGCTTAAATTGATTTTTGCCATCAATACGGCTAAGCCAGCCACTTACACCCACACACATGGGGCAAGCGTCATCAAAAAAAACTACTGTTTGTTTTTCACTCATGTATACAAAGATACCCATCTAAATTTAAGCTGCGGATGTTTACCTTTGGGGTATGATTTCTGTTCAATCCTTTACGGCTAATCCCTATCAAGAAAATGGTTACGTGTTGTTCGATGAAAGCAAAGACTGTGTCATCATAGATTCTGGAGCCTATACGTCGCAAGAGCAAAACGAACTTAGCCGCTTTATTGAAAGCCAGAAATTAACCCCGGTAAAACTACTAAACACCCATTGCCATATTGACCATGTGTTGGGCAACGCATTTGTGCATAGCCTCTATGGATTACTACCCGAATTTCATAAGCTCGAATTAGAAGTGCTCCATGCTATTCCGGGCTATGCTCCCCAAATGGGCATACGCTATGAGCTTTCGCCACTACCAGAAACATTCTTGTCCGAAAGCGGAAAAATAGCCTTTGGTAAAAGTGAATTGGAATTGATTTTTGCACCCGGGCATTCTCCGGGGCACCTGTGTTTTCACAGCCCAGCCGATAATTTTCTCATTGGGGGCGATGTGTTATTTTATCAAAGTATTGGCCGCACCGATTTGCCAGGCGGTAATCATCAACAATTACTAGATAACATTAAACACAAACTGTTTAACTTACCTACCGATTGTGTGGTATATCCAGGTCATGGACTAAGCACCCAAATAGGATTCGAAAAAGCGCACAATCCATTTTTACTATAAGCTTTGAATACCGCACACTATATAGCCAAGAGATACCTTTTTTCTAAAAAATCGGTTAACGCTATTCACATTATTTCGGGCATCTCTATGTTGGGGGTATTGGTGGGGAGTACAGCTCTCATCATTATTCTGTCGGTGTTTAATGGCTTTGAGGGAATCATCTTATCCATGTACAACAATTTGGGGCCCGATATAGAAATAACAGCCGCACATTCAAAACATTTTAACCCGAACAATATTAGCATACAAGAACTGGCCAAAGATAAACGGGTGCTTAATTATACCGAAGTACTGCAAGAAAAAGCGCTCATACGTTATGGTAATACCCAATTTATTGGGAAGATGAAAGGAGTAAGTGCAGATTTTGCAAAAGGAAAGGCAGTGGATAGTGTGTTACTAAGCGGTAATTTTTTGTTAGAGCAAAACGGAAACCCCACAGCGGTAATTGGCGCTTCGGTGCAATCGTACCTTTCTGTAAACATCGGCGATCAATTTCAAACGCTTGATATTTACGCTCCAAGAAAAGGAGTAAGTAACAGCCTTAACCCCGCCGATGAATTTGCGGTACGTTCTGTTTTTCCAGTGGGCGTTTTACGCATACAACAGGAGGTAAACGATATGGTTTGGGTACCCATTTCTCTAGCAAGAGAGTTATTGAACGAACCCAGTGCCTGTACTAGCCTTGAAATTAGTGTGAGGCCTGGTGTAAATGCCGATAATTTTCAGGAAGAGTTAACGAAAAAATTAGGAGACAACTTTGTGGTAAAAAACCGCATTCAGCAAAATGAACTCTTGTATAAAATTCTTAATTCAGAGAAATGGGCCATTTTTCTCATCTTAACTTTTGTACTCATTATTGCTATTTTCAACATTATAGGCTCTTTAACTATGCTGGTTATTGATAAACGAAAAGACATTGCTATTTTGAGCAGTATGGGTGCCAGAAAATCACTCATTCGCCGTATTTTCTTTTTAGAAGGAATGATGATTTCGGGAATTGGCTGTGTAATAGGGCTGGCATTAGCCCTGGCATTTTGCCTCATTCAACAAAAAACAGGTTTTGTAAAAATGGATGATGGCCCCAATCCGCTACTAGAATCGTATCCAATTGGGTTAAAAATCAGCGATTTTGTATTGGTGACCATGACCGTTTTTAGTATTTCAGCAATTGCATCGGCTATATCTTCAAGCTTGAGTGTAAAAACGCTCGATCAACTAAAAGAAACACTTTAGGTAAGAAACAACTGCTCTACGTAAGTATAAATAAGTCCTGCCGATTGGCCTTTCTCAAAAAACACTCGAATAGCTTTTTTACCCAAATCGCCCAAATCAATACTATATTTATTTACATATAAATCGATGTGTTGTTTGCGCACCGATTCATCCAACTCTTGTGCATGTTTGCGCACAAAATCGCTACTGGCCTCGGGGTGTTCAAATGCATATTCTACACTTTTACGAATTAAGCGGTTTACGGTATGTTGTGTTTCTATATCGATGTTTCGCTTCATCACAATACCTCCTAGCGGTATGGGCATGCCTGTTTCTTGCTCCCAATAATCGCCCAAATCCATAACCTTATGAAGGCCTTTTTGCGCATAGGTAAACCTATTCTCGTGAATAATTACGCCCAAATTGAGTTCTTCGTTTAACAAGGATTCTTCAATAGCCGAAAACATTAACTCTTTTTTATTTTGCAATTCTGGGAAAGCAATACCCAATAAAAAATTAGCGGTAGTATAGGTACCGGGTATACCCACGCTAAGGCTAGATTGATGTTGTACTTCTTCTGGAGTATAGGCTGTTTTTGAAATAAGCAAAGGGCCCACGCCAAAACCAAGAGCACTACCGGCATCGAGCAGCACATACCTATCGCTTAAATGAGCAAAGGCATGGAAACTAAGTTTGGTAATATCTAATACGCCTTGCAGGGCTTTTCTATTAAGCGTTTCAACATCATCGAAAAAAACATCAAACTCTAGACCCTCGGTGTCAACTTTATGATGAATAAGTGCATCGAAAATAAAGGTATCGTTGGGGCAGGGAGAAAACCCTAAACTCAGCTTTTTCATTATTCGCTTAAAAGTTGTTCTATACTTTGATTCAGGTTAGCAATGGCTAGCGGAATATTCCATGCATCGCGATTTCGGGGTTCTACCCAATTAGAAATAGCCCTTAGCTGAATAGAAGGCACTTGAGCTTGGGCACAACTGTAAAAAAAGGCTGCACCTTCCATACTTTCAACTTGCACATGGTATTTAGAAGTGGTAGCGGCGATGGAATTAGCATGACCATGAACTTTATTTACGGTTATGGCGCTGGCTTTTTGTATAGTTTCTAAAAAAGGAAACGGAATAGCCGGAGCTAGGGCTTGGGTGTATTGCGTGCCAAAACCAAGCGTATCTATGGCTATAAATCCATGTGCATCTTCGGCACCCAATTCAGCAAAAGTATCGTCACTAATATGTAAAACCTTGCCTAACGGAATGCTACGATCGAAAGAACCACCAATGCCAGCATTAATGGCTAAATCATACCCATTTTTAGTTAATTCTTGCCCCAAGGCAAAGGCTGTAGAAACCATTCCTACACCCGTTATAAGTACGTTTACTTGGTGCTTACCCATGATAAATGAGTCGGTATTTTGGCCTAAAAAGTGCTTGGTAAGCAGGGGTGCTATTTCGGCAGAAGTGGCGGCAACTAGCAAAATTTTCATGCCGTAAAGTTAAACACTATCCAGCTTTCCTGTCGTGCTTCGTAGGGTTTATTTATATTTGCTAAATAATAGCAAGAGAAATGATTTTTATAACCCGTAGAGAGCGATTTAATGCCGCTCACAAATTATACCGCGAAGATTGGTCGGTAGAAAAAAATAACGACACTTTTGGTAAGTGTGCCAACCCAAATTGGCATGGCCACAATTACGAATTATTTGTAACCATTAAGGGCGGAATTAATCCGGAAACGGGTTTTGTAATTGATTTAAAAGACCTTAAAAAAATAATTATTGCCAACGTAATAGATCCCTTAGATCATAAAAACATCAACTTAGATGTAGACTTTATGAAGGGCAAATTAGCCTCCACTGAAATTTTAGCGTTGGAAATTTGGAATCAACTAGAGCTGCCTATCAAGCAACTAGGTGTGGCCTTACACAGCATTAAACTGTTCGAAACAGAAAATAATTACGTTGAATATTTCGGTGCATAACAACCCTAACATGAACAAATTTGACCACCTCGACGAAGAGGAAATACTAAACGGATATACCAAGATAGATCGGTATAATCAAGATAAGATTGATGACATTGCCCGCCACTATGCCGCAATTTTGCCGCAATTGGGTGAAGATCCATCTAGAGAAGGGTTACTTAAAACCCCAGAACGTGTCGCCAAGGCCCTGCAGTTTTTAACCCAGGGTTACGACATGGATCCGGCGACAATTTTAAAAAGTGCCATGTTTAAAGAAGACTACAGCCAAATGGTGGTTGTAAAAGATATTGAGATATTCTCTATGTGTGAACATCACATGTTGCCTTTTTTCGGCAAGGCGCACATTGCCTACATTCCCAACGGTCACATTGTGGGTTTAAGTAAACTGCCTCGTGTGGTAGACGCCTTTGCTCGTAGGCTACAAGTACAAGAGCGCTTAACCAACGAAATTCGCGATTGCATTCAAGAGACCCTAAACCCTGTTGGGGTTGCAGTTGTTATTGAGTGCAAGCATTTGTGCATGGCCATGCGGGGGGTACAAAAACAGAATTCAGTAACCACCACATCGGCATTTACTGGAGAGTTTGAAGAGGATAAAACACGTGCTGAATTTTTACGTTTAATTACCGCTAGCCTACACTAATTTTAAAAATAGATGAAAGCATACGTTTTCCCTGGACAAGGAGCACAATTTGTAGGCATGGGCATAGAATTGTACGAACAATCTGCAGAAGCCAAGGTGCTATTTGAGCAAGCCAACTCTATTTTAGGATTCAGAATTACCGATATCATGTTTAACGGTACCGAAGAAGATTTAAAAGAAACCAAGGTAACCCAACCGGCTATTTTTCTTCACTCGGTAATTTTAGCAAAAGTATTAGGGACTTCATTTAAACCAGATATGGTTGCTGGACACAGTTTGGGTGAGTTTTCGGCATTGGTTGCTGCCGGAGCGCTTTCTTTTGAAGATGGTTTACGCTTAGTAGCAGCTCGTGCCAATGCCATGCAAAAGGCGTGCGAACTACAACCCTCAACCATGGCGGCTATTTTAGGTCTTGAAGATGCTATTGTAGAAGAAATTTGTGCCAAAGTAGACGATGTGGTAGTACCAGCAAATTACAACTGCCCAGGCCAATTGGTTATTTCGGGTAGTATTGCCGGTATTGATAAAGCCTGTGAATTGTTAACCGAAGTTGGTGCCAAAAGGGCTATAAAACTAAATGTTGGGGGTGCCTTTCACTCTCCATTAATGGAATCGGCCCGTGCCGAATTACAATCTGCTATAGAGAATACGGTAATTAACGCACCTTTTTGCCCTATCTACCAAAATATAGATGCGAAACCCTATACCGATTCGGCAAGCATTAAGAAAAACCTAATTGCCCAGCTTACTGGTGCTGTACGCTGGACCCAAATTGTACAACACATGCTGCAAGATGGCGCCACCTCCTTTACCGAAGTAGGCCCAGGAAATGTACTACAAGGTTTGGTAAAAAAAGTAGATCGTGCTATGGAAACACATAGCGCTAGCATTGTTTAATTGAAAAACCGCATACCAAAAAAGGGGACCAATTGGTCCCCTTTTTTTATAAAGTTAATCGCGAATTATTTTAAAGTAATTTTCCCGGTACCCAACACATATCCATCTGCATAAATCGTAATGGTATATTCACCTTTTACAAAAGCTTCCGGATTATTCCAACCTAAAGTATAAATACGGCCATCGTTAGCAAATTCAATAGCAGTTTTGTAGGAAAAATTTATTGTCTCTCCGGACGCTAAGGTGCTATTACCAGTGACTCCAACTACATTTCCACTTGGATCAACTACCCGAAGAAAAATAGTGTGAAGTGCCTTTTGTGCGAAATCATTGTCCACAAAATTAAAAGTGATATTTAGTTTTTGAGCGGGGTCCGCTTTGCTTACGCTCGATTCTTTACCGCTCGATTTAATACGTACCGCCGTAACAGAAACACCAAATGCCTTCAGGGCGGTTGCGGCACTCACCTTTTTGTTTAAATCTTTGTTTTGGCCTTCTAACGCTTTTACCTGTTCATTAGCTACTGCCACACTTGTTTTTAAGCTATCGTTTTGTTGCCTCAATACCTCAATATCGGCCACGTACTTGGTAACAAAATAGCGAAGCTGTCTCACATCTTCTTGAGCTAAAATTAATTGTTTTTGAGTCAACTCTCCTTTGCGTAAGTCTTCACGCAATTGGCTAATTTTTACGCGGGCAATCCCTTGTTCTTTTTTCATTGAATCAGTTAAAGCCGCATAATTAGTGTTCGCTTTATCCAGATCGGCCTCAATTTTATCAATCTCGGTTTGCATGCGTGTTTTGTCATCGCTTAGTTGAACCACCCGCTCATCGGCTTTTTTATTACGTATATATAAAATAGCATTTGTAGTAAATAAAGCTAAAACAACTACCAATAAAAGGTAAATTTTGTTGGTATTCTTTTTGGATTCTTGAAATTCGTTCATGTTTTCCATAGGGTGTTATTAGTTAATATCTTTTAATTCGTCAACATAATTTAAGCGCAAATCAGTTAAAAACTGATCTAATAAACGGCTAAGTTCTGGTGAAATATTGCCTTTGCTTTTCTCTTTCAACATTTCTAGCATATCAATGCTTTCTTTAGCTTGTATAGTATTTTTCTCAATCTTGTTACTTACCGGGTTCATTAGTTTACCCAAACCCTGCATACCGGTGGTATGAAAAAGATACAAAAGGGAACCAAATAACTGATCGTGCTTATCCATACGGTGTTGCTATGAGAACGTATTTAACGCTCGTTTATTTTAAAATTATACTGCGCAAAGATAAAAATTGTTTAAACAATGATGTTGCTGATTTAATTGAGGGAATTTTGGCATTCAATTGATATAAATTTAGGGTAAAAAAAAACACCATTTAACTATATTTGGGCTACCAAAAACAAATTATGCGTCTAATCACCTTCTTTAAAATTTTTTTTACACTTTTTTTTGTGAGTTCACAGCTTCGGGCGCAAATAGTAGATCATGCCAAAAGAGAGTTTAGGGGTGTTTGGGTGGCTACGGTAGTAAACATCGATTGGCCATCGAAAGCGGGTTTAAGTAGTGAAGAGCAGCAAAAAGAATTCATTGCCATACTGGATCAGCATCAAAAAAGCGGTATAAATGCCATCATGTTACAAATACGCCCCGCAGCCGATGCATTTTATGGCCAAAGCATGGAACAATGGAGCCGGTTTTTAACCGGACAGCAGGGTAAGGCTCCAAAACCCTATTACGATCCCTTAAGTTTTGCTATTAAAGAGGCCCATAAACGGGGCATGGAATTACATGCATGGTTTAACCCCTATCGGGCTACTTTTGATTTAATTGATTCGCACACACATCCACTACACATAAGCAAACAGAAGCCCCAATGGTTTATTACCTACGGGGGCAAAAAACTGTTTAACCCCGGCTTACCCGAAGTTCGCGAATACATTACCTCCATTATTATGGCCGTAGTGCGTAATTACGATATCGATGGGGTGCATTTTGACGACTATTTTTATCCTTATCCGGAAGTCAATCAAGTGTTAAATGATGCAAAAACATTTCAACAATACGGCCAGGGTTTCAGCTCCATAAACGATTGGAGACGACAAAATGTAGATACCCTTATTCATAGTATTTCTGATAGTATTCATCACGTAAAAAAATATGTAAAGTTTGGCATAAGCCCTTTTGGCATTTGGCGAAACAAATCTCAAGACCCCGGTGGATCTGAAACGAATGGGCTAGATAGCTATGGAAAATTATTTGCTGATGCCCGTAAATGGGTGGAAAAGGGTTGGATAGATTATGTGAATCCGCAGATTTATTTTCCCTTTAATTATAGCGCCGCCGCCTATGAGAAGCTGGTAGATTGGTGGGCCGATAATAGCTTTAATAAACATTTTTATGTGGGAATTGGAGCATATAGAGCCAATGAAAACAGACCGGGTTGGCGTGATAAAAACCAATTACCCAGACAAATTAGGTATTTGAGAGAAAATGAACATGTACAGGGTGCCGTATTTTTTAGTTCTAAATCTTTACGAGATAATCTGGCCGGCTTTAACGATTCGTTACAAACCGATTTGTATAAGTACCCGGCATTGCCACCCACCATGCCTTGGTTAGATGCCATTAAACCAAATTCGCCTCTACTTAGTGAAGCTGTAGCCACCAAAAATGGAGTGACCTTAAGCTGGCAAATATACAACCCTGCAAAAGATGGCGATACCGCTAGTGGTTTTGTGATTTACCGCTTTAACGATGGAGAATCGATAAACACCACCCGTGTACGTGCTATTCTTAAAATTAGTTTTGATGCAGAGTTGCGGTCTTTTATAGACGAAACGGCCGAAAAAGGCAATCGTTATACCTATTTAATTACTGCCCTAGATCGCATTAAAAATGAAAGTGAGGCTTCTAACAGCTTAATGGTAAAAGCAAATTAGCTATTCATTACCGACCCGCAATTAATATCTATACTTTGACCGGTTATGGATTCTTGATTCACTAAATAGCTTACTAAATTGGCTATTTCTTCGGGTTCACTCATCTTCTTAAGCGGTACACTTTGCATGGCAATGTCGTAAAATTCGGCTTTACTCATCCCCAAACCATCGGCAATACCCTGCAAACCTTCTTGTGCCATATTCGTATTTACCCAACCTGGACAAATGGCATTTACCAATATATTTTGGGGAGCAAATTGAACCGCCCAAGAGCGCATTAAGCCCAAAAGACCCGCCTTGCTTGCAGAATACGCACCATAATTGGCTACACCTAAACGGGCCAATACCGAAGAAGTAATGACAATATGCGTATAGCTGCTTTTAGCTAAAGACAAATTAGGCAAAAAGCTTTGTACCAATTGGTAGGTGCCAGTTAAATTGGTATCTACAATTTCCGACCAACGATCTTCGGAGCCCCAATAATTTTCGCCACCCACACCGGCATTGGCAATAATGCCGTGTATAGCTTTTCCTTCTAACAAATTAGCCACCGCTTGTAAATCAGAAATGGAGCGAACATCCGCCTGAAAAGCGGAATGATTGCCTGGTAGTTTAGCTACTACTTTTTGCGGTTTTTCTAAATTTCTACCCAATAAAATACAGGTATCTCCAGCGGCGGCAAGTTTTTGCGCCATTGCCAAGCCTATGCCACTTCCGGCACCACTGATTAGGTATGTTTTATTCATCTAGCTAAAATTGAACTACTAAAGTAGAAATTTTTAGTGGTTCCACTTAGCTAAAGCCGGCAGCAAAACTTGATCGATGTTTGCCTGAGTATCGGTGCTTATAAATTTGATTTTTGCCTTATTATCCAAAAGCATATATAACGGGGTTTGTATAATGCCCATATCTTCCATCACAAAAGAAAAATTTCCAGGTAATTGGGTAAATGGGAATGGATACTGTTTTAAAAACTCTTTTATGAGCACTACATCTTCAAAAGTAAGGGCCCAAAACTGTATGGGTTTTCCTTTCTGACTAGCTACTAAACGGCTTAATGCGGGCAATTGCGCAATAGAACGGTAATCTGCTTTGCTCCAAAAAAACAAAAGCGTAGCATGACCTGTTAGATTTTTATTAGTATAAAGCTTATCACTCGTACTACCCAAAGTAAAGGTTGGCAGAGTTTTATCGATCCACTTTTTTTGCACTGCAGCAGTTTCTTGCTGGCGTAATTTCTGGAGGGTTTGTAATTCGGTGGCACTCGGTGGACGCACTTGAACCTGCATTGGTGTGCCCTCTTTCACAATTTCTAAGCTTAAAAAACCGTGGTTCTTTTTATCCAGCGCATTTACTTGTGCTTGGCTAAGGGCTTTGCCTTTTTCATCTTGATAGTTAACTACCTGGGCGGTCGTAATCTCTGTCATAATCAAAAAAATAAATACTAGAAGTAATTTCATCTCGAGGTGACTTTTCTATATAAACCACTCTTTTAAAAATTTATTGCACAAAAAAACCGGCCCATTTCTTGGCCGGTTTAATCTAGAGAATTGTTCTCCTTTATTTTTTGTCTGGCTGTAAAACCAATTGAATCACATTGGTTCCGCTTAAGTATTTATTTGCTGCGGCTTTTAATAGTTCGGGGCTAATTGTTTTTAACGCATCCAAGTAATTTAAAATTAATTTAGGGTCTTCGTTGTTTTGGTATTGATTTACCAAATAACTCAACCAGAAACTATTTTCTTTTAACTGCACTTCAGTAGAGCGGCGTTCTTCGGCAACAAATTTTTCGATATCTAGCGCTTGAGCACCATTTTTACGAATCTTGGCAATTTCATCTAAAGAGGCTGCTATTAATTTGTCAACGTTTTCTGGACCACAACCAAAGGCGATAGTAAAACTATAGCGACCGGTAGGATATTTGTTGTAATTAAAAAATGCACCTGGGCTGTAAACACCACCCTCATCTTCACGCAGGCGTTCTATTAATTTAATTTGCAATACCTCTCCGAGGGCATCTAATATGTTGTTGTTTTCTTCGTTGTAGGTATAATCGCCTGCAAACACTAATCGAACAGTTGATTTTGGCTCAGAGCCTTTATACACTGTTTTCTTTATTACACCAGCAGGGGCCTTAATACCCAAATCTTTGGCACTTTCTACTCGTTTAACCGAAGGCAATCCGCCTAAATAATGTGCAAGCATTGGTCTTATTTTTTCTACATCGAAATTACCTACAAATACATAGGTAAAATCGCTGGCATCGGCAAAGCGTTCTTTGTAAATCTCAAAGGCTCTATCTAAATTAATTTGATCTACCTTTTGTAAAGTTGGGCCAGTACGGCGGATATTGTAATTACCCAATACTGCAGAAACCGTATCGCTATACACGCTATTCGGATCGTTTTCTCGGTTAGCCAAGGCACCTTTTTGCTGTGCAATAAAGCCCTTAAAAATTTCGCCGTCTTTACGAGGGGCGGTAAAATACAGGTAATTTAATTGTAAAGCGGTTTCTAAATCTTTTGGTGACGTATAACCCGATAGCCCTTCAGAGCGCTCGGTAATGTAGGGAGAAACCGATACCTTTTTACCATTCAATAACTTAGGGAGTTGTAATGCATCAAATTCACCTAAGCCACTACCACGTACAATACCGGCTGCACTGCTAGCCGATTGAAAATCGGCATCGCTATACAAAGAGTTACCACCTGGACTAAATGCGGTAAAGTTAATTTCATCGTTTTTAAAATCGGTTGGCTTTAAAATGGCTTTAACTCCATTGCTAAATACCAGTTCGGAAATGCCCAATTCGGGGGTTTTAGTTTCAGAAACGATAGTTCCAGCTTTTGGCTTGGTGGCTAGTAGGGGTTTATCTAATACTTTATCTACATAAGCTTCAAGAGTTGAGGTGGCTACACTTTGCGCCCAAGCATTTACGGTAGCCTCCGTGGGTAAATTGGCTTTATCTTTCTCCGGACCCATCAACACGATGTCGCGGTTCTTATCTACAATATATTTTTTAGCCAATTCATTAACATCAGAAAGAGTAATTTCAGGCGTTTGTTTTTGTGTTAATGTAAATTCATATTCAATACCCGGAGATGCTTGTCCCTTTAAGAAATATTGCAAATATTCATTTACATAGGCATCTGATTGTGTTTTATCTTTTTCTTTAAAAGAAGATTCTATTTGTAAAAGATAAGATTGTTTGGCTCTATCTAATTCTGTTTGTGTAAAACCAAATTTCTTAATACGCTCCGACTCGGTTAAGGCGGCTTTAAATCCTTTTTCCAACTCTCCAGGTTTGGCTACCATAAATAAGGTAAAGGCATCAAGACCGGCCAAGAAGCCACCAATGTTACCACCGGCTTGTAAAAAAGGCGGATTGGCTTGTTTAGTTAATTCTGTAAAACGGGCCTGCATCATTCGGTTAAATAAGGCTTGTACAATACTTCCACGGTAATCCGCATCGGAGCGAATAACTTGTTCCGGATGCTTAATAATCATCTGAACTACACTAACCGGAAACTCTTTATCGGTAACGGCAATAAACTGATTGGTACCACTTAAAGGTATGTTGTATTGGGTACGAGGCTTTTCTTTTGCTGGTTTTTTTAAATCGGCAAACTGTACTTTAATTTGTTGTTCTACCGCTGCTACATCTATATCGCCAACTACAATAAGTGCTTGTAAATCGGGGCGATACCAATCGGTATAAAATGATTTTATGGTTTCGGGTTTAAAATTCTTCAATACCTCTTCGGTACCAATAGGTAAACGATTTGCGTATCTAGAACCGTTAAAAATTACTGGCAAATATTGTTGTTGCATACGTTGTGCAGCACCTTTCCCTAATCGTTTTTCTTCTAAAACTACGCCTCGTTCTTTATTAATTTCTTCCACATCTAGGGTAGCATCTTGCGCCCAATCACGCATAATTTGCATGCCGTTTCTGAACACTTCAGGATCATCAGTTGGAATAGGTAATTGATAAACCGTTTCATCAAAACTGGTATATGCATTTAAATCGGCGCCAAAACGAACACCCGCTTTTTGTAAATAACCAACTAAATCGTTTTTAGGATAATTCTTGGTTCCATTAAAGCTCATATGCTCCATAAAGTGAGCCAGGCCCTGTTGGTCATCGTTCTCTAAAATAGAACCAACTTTATTGGCTAAATAGAGGGTTGCTCTATTTTTAGGTTCCACGTTTTTACGGATGTAATAGGTAAAGCCATTTGCTAAACGACCGGTTTTTACATTGGGGTCTAGTGGTAAAACCTGACTACTAGAATTGGCCTTTTTTGCTGAAGGCTTATTTTGAGCCTGTGTACTTAAAGATACGGCAACTAAGGTTGCTAAAACATAAATTTTGAACGTGATTTTCATATGATTGTGTTTGGTTCTTAAATGTCTGAAACAAAATGTATAAATCCTAAAATTTAGAGCAAATTAGTGCTAAAAAGTTACAGCACTAAGTAGCAAAAATGCTTTTTAGTATCTTCGTTTCTTGTGAATAAGAATCTAACAAACCTCTTAAGTATTTGCCAAAAACCTGAGCGCAGAATTTTAGGCTTGATGTCTGGCACTTCGCTCGATGGATTGGATATTGCCCTATGCACCATAAAAGGCTTCGGCAAAGAAACACAAGTAATATTGGAACGATTTAAAACCAATCCATACACTACCGAATTTAAGGAGCTTATTCTTGAGGTTTTTGCGAAAAAGCAGGTGGATTTAGAAAGACTCACCCTCATCAATAAAGCCATTGCACAAGAACATGCCGACTTGGTTTTAGCTGCTTTAGACGAGTGGGACATACAGCCCTCGGAAGTGGATGTGTTGGCTAGCCATGGGCAAACGGTGTACCACGCCCCATTACATTTTCACCAACAAGCCAACTTTGGAAACGCCACACTACAACTAGGCGATGGCGACCATTTGGCGGTAAAAACGGATATATTAACTCTCAGCGATTTTAGGCAAAAACACATTGCTTTTGGTGGAGAGGGTGCGCCATTGGTTCCTTATGGCGATTATTTACTGTATAGCAGCCCATCAGAACATAGAATACTACTCAACTTGGGTGGCATTGCCAATTTTACGTATTTGGCTAGGAATGGGCAATCGGAAGATGTGGTAGCCAGTGACCTTGGTCCGGCAAACACCCTTTTAGACCATCTGGTAAAAAAAGAATTCGGGAAAGAGTATGATGAAGATGGGGCATTGGGGCAATCGGGTACGGTAAACAAAGATTTATTGGATGCGCTTTTGCAACTCCCCTTTATAACGGCACCCCTGCCTAAATCTACCGGGCCCGAGTTGTTTAATTTAGACAGCTTGAACGAGCTACTAAGCCAACATGCTATAAGCATAGCACCCCTTGATTTATTGGCTACGCTTACCCAATTTACAGCCATTGCTATTGCCCAACAACTACAACCCTTCATTAACGGAAATACGAGTATATACTGCAGTGGTGGTGGTGTAAGAAATGCCTATTTAATGAACTTGCTTCAGCAAGCAATACCCGGTACCCTAATTAAAACGGTGGAACATCTGGGAATAAAATCGGAAGCGAAAGAAGCGGTTTTATTTGCAGTATTGGCCAACGAAACGCTAGTGGGTAACCCGTTTGCATTGGGAACTATGCCGGCTTTAAGCATGGGAAAATTGAGTTTTCCGAGCTAAAAAACCATTAAAAACACCTACATATTGCTATCAAAGTATTATTTTTGCGGGGTATGAACGAACTACATCTTAGCACATCCGATTGGCAGCGTTTAAAACTCAAATTAAAACGCAAATACATTTACCTAAGTGAAGAAGATTTATTTTTTCAAGAAGGAAAAGAAGAGGCCTTAATTTCGCACTTAATGGAGCGTTTGCACCGCAACCGGGAGTATGTATTGTTCACTCTAAAAAAAGGATTAGCCACTATTGATACCAACCGGCTATAACCTAATCGTCTGAGGCCTCTGCCGAAGCACCACCTATATAATCACCTGCTCTCGAATACGCATTTCTACGAATTACGGGTACGTGCAGTAATTGATACAACTCATCTAATCCGAGTAAACTGCCATTGGTAAGGTTGCTCAAAAAAATAATCGTTACGTCGTTTTTTAAATCGCGAACAAAAATATGGCGAAAGCCGTGCCACCAACCGGTGTGATACACCACCTCTTGCTTGGGTGCCTCAAACAAACGCCATCCGTATCCATAACTAAAGTGGCCATATTGTAGTGGATTATGGGGCGTATAGGCTGAATCTAGGCTAGCTTTTTCCAAAACTTTTCCAGCTCTCATAGCCCTGTCGAATAAATACAAATCGTGAATGGTGCTGTAAATTCCCTTATCGCCCACCGGGCCGTCTAAGAAATTTTGGACCACAGAGCCTCGCCAAACTTTATCGTGCCCTACAACATCTACTGGTATTTTTTTAAAAACCGTAGTCGAATATACATGTGTATTTTTCATGCCTAGGGGCTTAAAAATAGCATTCTCCATAAAATGGGTGTAGCTTTTGCCGGTCACTTTTTCAATAATAGCAGCCAATACCATGAAGTTGGAATTGTTATAATGGAATACCTTATCGGGTTGGGCATAAGGGGCGGGTTTGTGCTGAGCAATCAGTTTCATCACGTCCATATTGCTCATGGGTTCCATCTTTTCCTTCCAAATATCATCGGTAAAATACACGTAATTCATCATGCCCGAACGGTGGCTCAACAACAACCGGATGGTAATTCCTTCATACGGAAAGTCTGGGAAAAACTCCTTTACATTTTGGTCTAAATTGAGTTTTCCCTGCTCCACCAACAGTAAAATAGCAGTTGCTGTAAAGGGTTTGGTAACCGAGGCCAATTCAAATACAGAGTTTATTTTTAGGCTATCGCGATGCAAATAATCAGCCCAACCGATAGCCCGTTCGTAAATAATTTTTCCTTTTCGGGCAATGAGTACATTGCCGTTAAACTGTCTGGTTTTATGCAATTTTTGAATAAATGCCTCTATTTCACCGCTCTGTCCATCCGGATGAACAACCAAGGCTAAACTGTCGTTGCGATCGTCTTCCATCGTTCTTTTCTGAGAAGCAGAACCACAGGCACCTAAAAAACAAATACCCATTAGGGCACAAAAAGAAAAAAAATAAGAAAAACGCATAGTATAGGGGTGTGAAAATAAGGGCGAAAATTATAAATAATTGGGGGTAAAAAACGAAAAGAATTTTGCACATTTTAGACCGTCGCTAATCGTGCGTTTGGAATAAAAAAAGTTAAATTTGTGAGCGTTTAACAATCAAGCCATGACATACAGAATTGAACACGACACTATGGGTGAGGTACAAGTACCAGCCGATAGGTATTGGGGAGCACAAACAGAACGCTCACGCAACAACTTTAAAATTGGACCGGAGGCTTCTATGCCAAAAGAAATTATTGAAGCCTTTGCCTTTTTGAAAAAAGCGGCGGCCTATACCAATGCCGATTGCGGTGTTCTTTCTACAGAAAAAAGGGATTTAATAGCCCAAGTATGTGATGAAATTTTAGCAGGAAAACTTACCGATCAGTTCCCCTTGGTAATTTGGCAAACCGGATCGGGCACACAATCAAACATGAATGTGAACGAGGTGGTGTCTAACAGAGCACACGTACTACAAGGAAATAAATTAGGGGAAGGCACACCTTTTATTCACCCAAACGACGATGTAAACAAATCACAGTCTTCTAACGACACCTATCCAACTGCTATGCACATTGCCGCTTATAAGGCGGTTATAGAGGTTACTATTCCGGGTGTAGAAAAACTTCATGATACGCTTCAAGCAAAATCAACTGCCTTTAAAGATGTGGTTAAAATTGGTCGCACCCACCTTATGGATGCTACACCACTTACCCTGGGGCAAGAATTTTCTGGTTATGTTTCACAGCTAAACCACGGTTTAAAAGCCTTGAGAAATACACTAGACCACCTAGCCGAATTGGCTTTGGGTGGAACTGCGGTAGGTACGGGCATCAATACTCCAAAAGGCTACGATGTAAAAGTGGCAGCATATATTGCTACATTCACCAACATCCCTTTTCGTACAGCCGAGAATAAGTTTGAGGCCTTAGCTGCCCACGATGCCATTGTTGAAACACACGGCGCTTTAAAACAATTGGCCGTATCGCTCATGAAAATTGGGAATGATATCCGCATGTTGGCCTCTGGTCCACGTTCGGGTATTGGTGAATTGTACATTCCAGAAAACGAGCCAGGTTCTTCTATTATGCCGGGTAAAGTAAACCCCACCCAAAACGAAGCACTGACCATGGTGGCCGCCCAAGTAATGGGTAACGATGTAACCATTAGCATTGCTGGCTCGAACGGACATTACGAATTAAATGTATTTAAACCAGTTATGGCTGCCAATTTCTTGCAATCGGCTCGTTTGTTGGGCGATGCCTGCACTTCCTTTAACGAGCATTGTGCTATGGGTATTGAGCCGAATTATGAGGGTATTAAAAAACATGTTGATAATTCGTTGATGTTGGTTACCGCTCTAAATCCCCACATTGGCTACGAAAACGCTGCGAAAATTGCTAAAAAAGCACACAATGAGCATACATCGCTGCGTGAAGCGGCACTAGAATTAGGCTTGCTTACCAACGAACAGTTCGACGCTTGGGTACGGCCCGAAGATATGATTGGCGGCCTAAAATAATATGCAAAAAGGATACATACTTTTCTTGTTAGTAAGTATTTTGTTCGTGGCTTGCCGCTTTAACCCAAATTATCAAGGTAAAGGGTCTAGCCGCATTCAGGGCCTTTGGGAAGAAGTTCCTCCAAGCTATAAAAATGAATTATTGCAATACACCCAACATCAATTTCGCTTTACATGCGATTCGTTTTATGTAAAGCTTAGCACCACGGCCAAAAATAACGTATATGCTGATAGTTGCTTTAACAAGGGGAACTGGGAAGAATATGCTCGAGGCATCTACGAATCGCGGAACGATACCTTATACCTTAGCGGAACCTTTACCAAGGCAAACGGTAAACAAAAAATATCGGGTTGCTACCGCATTGGTCAATACCTGAACACACTTATAATTGAAAAAAGTAAGGGCGATACCATGACGCTTAAAAGTCTAAATCAACAAAACCCTATCACCTTAAAACAAACCCAAGCTTGGGAATGCACACCCAAGCCTTTAAACTAAAACGGATGAAAACTTCTCTATTAAACAAACTATTATTGATCGGATTATTGCTTTATCTTCCATCGCAAACCATGGCCTGGGGCATGCTGGGCCACCGAGTAGTGGCACAAATAGCCGATAATAATTTGAACCCCAAAGCACGTTTAGCCCTTAAAGCTATTTTGGGTAACGAGAGTTTGGCGATGAGCAGCAACTGGGCCGATTTTGTAAAATCAGATAAAAGCTACGATTACCTATACAATTGGCATTTTGTAAATTTTGCTGCGGGCCTAAACTCCGCCGATATAAATGGACTGTTAAAAGCCGATACCGCGGTAAATGCCTATACCAAAATTAATTTTCTAGTAAACGAACTGAAGAAGAAAAACCTACCTAAAGCACAAAAAATTATATACATACGCCTATTGGTACATATTGTAGGTGATATACACCAACCCATGCATACCGGCCGTGCCGAAGATAAGGGTGGCAACGATATAAAACTGACCTGGTTCGGAAAATCGAGCAATTTACATAGCGTTTGGGATACCGAATTGGTAGAATCGCAACAACTGAGTTATACCGAATACACCCAGGCCATTAACTTTTGCAGTGCGAAACAAAAAGCCGATTGGCAACATGCGCCCATCAATACTTGGATTACAGAAACCTACGGCATGGCGCAAACTATTTACAGCGGCGTAGCCCTTGGCGATAAATTGAGCTACCGCTACATTTACGATAATCTAGAAACCGTGAATACCCAATTGCTAAAAGGCGGTGTTCGCTTGGCAGGAGTATTAAACCAAATTTTCGGTAGCTAAATACATGAAAGTGCTAATGGTTTGTTTGGGTAATATTTGTCGTTCGCCATTGGCGCATGGCATACTCGAACACCTGGCAAACACAGAAGGCTTGGGCTGGGAAATTGATTCCGCCGGAACTGGTAACTGGCATATTGGCCACCCACCCGATATCCGCTCGGTAACTGTAGCCCGCAAAATGGGCGTGGATATTTCTGGGCAACGTGCCCGTCAATTTGAACAAGCAGACTTCGATCGTTTCGATCATATTTTGGTGATGGACGACCAAAACCTAAAAAATGTATTGGCTTTTGCCCAAACAGAAAAAGATAAACTAAAGGTGCGCCTACTACTAGGCACCGACTTTGTTCCTGATCCGTATTTTGATGATGCACTCTTTGAACCCGTATATCAACTCATAGAACAGGGCTGTAAGCAATACATTTCAGAAGCAAAAACCAATAAAAGCTGATTTTTACTACCTTTATATCCATGGCCACTACCAAACCCACACTTCCTAAAGGCACCCGCGATTTTTCGCCCGAAGAAATGGTAAAACGAAATTTTATTTTCGATACCATTAAAAGTGTGTTTCGCAAGTTTGGATACCAAGAAATTCAAACGCCCAGCATGGAAAACCTAGAAACCTTAACCGGTAAATATGGCGATGAAGGCGATAAATTGATTTTTAAAATCCTAAACTCTGGAGATTTCTTATCCAAAGTAAGCCCCGAAGAATTACGGGCCGCCGATGCCAAAAAACTTACCAGTAAAGTATCCGAAAAAGCATTGCGTTACGATTTAACCGTACCCTTTGCCCGCTATGTGGTGGCTCATCAAAACGATATTTCTTTGCCCTTTAAGCGTTTTCAAATACAACCGGTTTGGCGGGCCGATCGGCCGCAAAAAGGACGTTATAGAGAATTTTACCAATGCGATGCCGACGTGGTGGGCTCCGAAAGTTTGCTAAACGAGGCAGAATTTGTGCTTATTTACCAAGAAGCCTTAAGCCAATTGGGCTTAAAAGATTTCAGCATCCTCATCAATAACCGCAAAATATTATCGGGTATTGCTGAAATTATTGGAAAACCCGAACTCATTATCGATATGACAGTGGCCATTGATAAGCTGGATAAAATTGGGTTTGACGGTGTATGCAAAGAATTATTGGAGCGTGGCTTTACGCAGAGTGATATAGAAAAACTGCAACCCATTATCGAACTCAAGGGTAGCAACTCTGAAAAAATTCAAGCACTTAAAAAAGGCTTAGCGTCTTCGGAAATAGGGCAAAAAGGTATTGAAGAGTTAGAAACCATTTTTAACTATATCCAACAACTGCAAGCGCCTAATGCTACACTACCGAACGTGGCTTTAGATATTACTTTGGCCCGAGGCCTAAATTATTATACTGGTGCTATTTTTGAAGTAAAAAGTAACGAGGTTGCTATGGGTAGCATTGGTGGTGGTGGCCGCTACGACGATTTAACCAGCATGTTTGGGCTCAAAAACATAAGCGGTGTGGGCATTTCTTTTGGTGCCGATCGCATTTACGACGTGTTAGAAGAATTGGGTGCGTTTCCCAAGAATACCAACGAAACCACTAAGGTGCTCATTAGTAATTTCGATGAGACTGCCGAGAAATTTGCCCTTCCTATTTTAAGCCAATTGCGTGCTTCGGGCATTGCAACGGAACTTTACCCCCAGGCCGCCAAGCTTAAAAAACAATTGGGCTATGCCGATGCCAAACGTATTCCCTATGTAATCATTATTGGTAGCGAAGAAATGTCTTCTGGCTTATTGAGCTTAAAAAATATGGAAAGCGGGGAGCAAAGTACCCTTACTATACAAGGCATTTTAGCTCAATTAGACTAATTTTAAGGCATTATATAACAATTTATAGGGCTTGTGCGTTTTAGTTGTGTTTAAATAATACATCATGAATAAGAAAGCACTTTTGCTTAGCCTAATAATGGGTATTGGCATTTTTCGAATGTGTGCCCAAGAAAATGTGGTATCTACCACCAAGGGTGAGATTGCATTCTTTTCTAGTGCCCCGCTCGAAGATATTAATGCTAAAAACAACCGGGTAATTTCTATGCTAAATACCCAAAGCTTAGAAATTTTGGTTCGGATACCCATCAATCAATTTGAGTTTCAAAACAAACTCATGCAGGAGCATTTTAATGAAAAATACTTAGAAAGCGAACGCTACCCCTATGCCACCTTTAAGGGTAAGATGGGTGCGGGCACAGATTTTTCTCTAGATGGTGTTTACGATGTTTCGGCGGCGGGTGTATTAAATCTACACGGAGTTGACCAAAAACGCACCCTAACAGGAAAAATTAGCATAAGCAAAGGGGGGATAAAACTTGATACCCGCTTTAACATTACCTTGGCCGACCATAAAATTGATATTCCCAAATTGGTATTTAATAAAATTGCCGAGCGCATTGCCGTACACGCTACCCTAAATTACCTCCCATTCAAAAATTAATTCCTTTTATTGATTCCTTTTTTCCATTTTTGGGAACCAATTAGAAAGAATGAAAACATTCGCCATAGGCAACCAAGCGCTTTCACTTTCAATTATTAAAGAGATTATTGAAAGCGAATCCATAATAACTATTAGTCCCGAAGCCGAAGAAAAAATTAGGGTATGTCGTACTTTCTTAGATGAAAAAATTACTACTGGTTCAGAAGCTATTTATGGTATCAATACTGGCTTTGGATACCTTCAAAACGTAAAAGTATCCAATGATCAATTAATAGATTTGCAACACAATCTATTGCTATCACACGCTTGCGGCACCGGAGAATTTGTACCTCAAGAGGTGGTGAAATTAATGCTGCTTCTAAAAATTCAATCGCTGGCTTATGGTCACTCGGGGGTAGCGCTGGAAACCATACAACAGTTAGTAGCTTTTTATAATAAGAATATAGTCCCTGTTATTTATACGCAAGGTTCATTGGGTGCTTCGGGAGATTTAGCCCCTTTGGCGCACTTAGCTCTACCCCTTATTGGCGAAGGGGCTGTTTGGGAAGGCGAAAAACAAGTGCATGCAAAAACAGCTCTAGCTAAACACGGCCTAAAAGCACTTAAATTACAATCGAAAGAGGGTTTGGCACTCATAAATGGTACCCAATTTATGTTGGCCTATGGGGTATACATCTTGTTAAAAACCCAAAAATTGGCTGCTTGGGCCGATATTACTGGTAGTATTTCCGCAGATGGCTTTAATTGCAGTATAGATCCGTTTAAACCCGATAGTCACCGCATTCGCCCACACCGCGGACAAGTAGAAACAGCCGAACGCATTTTTGATTTATTAAAAGATAGCAAACTGCTAAACGAGCCGGGCAAACAAGTGCAAGATCCCTATTCGTTTCGGTGTATGCCCCAGGTGCATGGTGCTAGTAAAGATACCTTGCACTATGTGACTTCTATAATGGAGACAGAATTAAACTCGGTAACCGATAATCCGAATATTTTTCCCGAAAGCGACGAAATTATTTCAGCAGGTAATTTTCACGGGCAACCCTTAGCACTGGCTCTCGACTTTTTAAGTATTGCTTTGGCAGAATGGGGTTCTATCTCCGAAAGACGCATTTTTCAATTAATATCTGGCCAGCGTGGCTTGCCGATATTTTTAATACAAGAGGCTGGTGTAAATTCTGGGTACATGATTACACAATACACTGCAGCCAGTATAGCCAGCGAAAATAAACAACTCTGTACACCAAGTTCGGTAGACTCTATTGTATCGAGTAATGGACAGGAAGATCATGTAAGTATGGGCGCCAATGGAGCCACCAAATGTTTGCGGGTATGCAACAATGTAGAGCGCATTGTAGCCATCGAATTAATGAATGGTTGCCAAGCACTTTCTTTTAGACGACCGAAGAAAAGCTCTCCAGCTTTAGAAAAAATTGTATTGGCCTACCGAAAAGTAGTACCCGTTTTAGAAAAAGATCACTTTTTAGCTCCGGATATTGAAAAATCGGTCCAGTTTTTAAGATCGTACCCAATTGCATAGCATTATCCTATTTTCTCTAATTTGATGTGTCGCTTTTGCGGATCTTCTTGGTAGCTAATACTAATTTTAAGGTAGCTGCTTGGCAAAAAATCGCCTAGTTTTTCGGGCCATTCAATAAAACAATAGCTATCAGAACTCAGATATTCTTCTATACCAAAATCGAGAGCCTCGGTAGGTGTTTTTAACCGGTAACAATCGAAATGATAGAGCAAGCCTCCAGGGTATTCATATTCATTTACCAAAGAGAAGGTAGGACTACTCACCGCTGAATTTACACCCAAAGATTTGCAAATAGCCTTAATGAGTGTGGTTTTACCGGCTCCCATATCACCAAAAAACAAAAGCGTTTTATACGCACCTGCATACTGGAGTACCTCTTGTGCGGCTTCATCAAGTTTTTCTATAAAGGAAACGAGTGTGATCATGTCGCAAATTACTATTTAGGTAAATAAGTGGCAAAGGGGATGATCATTTCTTCCAAAGAAATTCCTCCGTGCTGGAAGGTATCGCTGTAGTGGTTTACAAAATGATTGTAGTTGTTGGGGTACACAAAAAATGTATCGGGCTTAGCAAAAATAAAACTAGAGCTTAAGTGTTGTAATGGCAATTTTGCATCGCCGGGTTTTTTAACCAAAAAAACCTCTTTGGGGTTAAAATTGAGGTTTTTACCTTGTTTATAGCGTAAGTTGGTGTTGGTATTTCTATCGCCAATTACCTTTACGGGGTGTTTTACCCGAATGGTTCCATGATCGGTAGTGAGAATTATTTTCACTTTTTTCTTGGCTAATTTTTTCAGTGTATCCAGTAGTGGCGAATGCATAAACCACGAAAGCGTTAGTGATCGATAGGCCGATTCGTCGCTAGCTAATTCTTTAATCATAGCCATATCGGTACGGGCATGCGAAAGCATATCCACAAAATTATATACCAACACATTGAGTTCATTTGATAGTAAGTTGCTGATACTATCGGTTAATTCACGGCCCTTTTCGGCGGTTAAAATTTTATGGTAACTAAATCGACATTCTTTACGGTTTGCTTGGGCCAATTGTGCTCTAATAAAATCCGCTTCATGTAAATTTTTGCCTCCTTCATCTTCATCATTTTGCCAAAATTGGGGAAACTTTTTTTCCATTTCTGCGGGCATTAAACCCGAAAAAATAGCATTTCGGGCATATTGAGTGGCAGTGGGTAAAATACTGTAATAATACTCCTCCGCTTCTAGTCTAAAATATTCGGTAATTACCGAGTTAAGCACCCGCCACTGATCGTAACGTAAATTATCTATTAGAATAAAAAATGTGGGCTGCGCTGTGTTGAGTTCGGGGAATACTTTTTTTCTGAATAGTTGATCAGAGGTTAGTGGCCCATCATCGGGGTTTTTAACCCAGTGCACATATTGTTTCTCTATAAATTTAAAAAATTGAGCATTGGCTTCTTCTTTTTGGGTAGTTAAGATTTCATGCATGCCGGCATCCTCCAAATTATCTAAAGAAAGCTCCCAAAAAACTAACTTTTTATATACATCAGCCCATTCATCGTGATTCAGTTTTTCGTTCAAAATCATGCCCAGGTTTCTAAAATCCTGTTGATAGGCCATGGAGGTTTTTTCACTCACCAAGCGTTTATTGTCAATCAGCTTTTTTATGGTGAGTAAAATTTGTTTGGGATTAACGGGTTTTATCAGGTAATCATCAATTTTAAATCCAATGGCATCCTCCATTAAATATTCTTCTTCGCTCTTGGTAATTAATACGGCAGGGGTTTCGGGACTAATGTTCTTTATCTCGGTAAGGGTTTCCAGGCCAGTTAAGCCCGGCATGTTTTCATCTAAAAAAACAAGATCGAAATGTTCTTTCTTAAATACTTCGAGCGCATCTCGGCCATTGGTTACTGTTTTTACCTTATAACCCTTATCGTTTAAAAATAAGATGTGGGGGCGCAATAAATCAATTTCGTCGTCTGCCCAAAGTATATAAGTTTCTTGCATGCCGTATTGGTTCAATTAAACCTCTAAGATACGGCAACATTCGTTGTTTTTAGTCTCATTTAATTTAGCAATTTTTGTAGTGTATATTGCATCACTTTGAATAAGAAAAAAATCATCAACGACCCGGTTTATGGATTTATCAGCATACCCACAGCGCTGATTTTCGATCTACTGCAACATCCTTACATGCAGCGCTTGCGCTACATTAAACAATTGGGGATGACGCACCTGGTATATCCTGGGGCATTACACACCCGGTTTCATCATGCACTAGGAGCCATGCACCTTATGGGCATGGCTGTAGAAACCCTAAGATCAAAGGGTGCAGAGATTACGCCAGAAGAAGAAGAGGCGGTACAAATTGCAATTTTACTACACGATATTGGCCATGGGCCTTTTTCTCATGCACTAGAACATGTGTTAATTGAGGGTGTATCACACGAACACCTTTCCTCTCTATTAATGGATAGTTTAAATATCCAATTTAGTGGCAAATTGGATTTGGCAATTGCCATTTTTACCAAAAAATATCATAAAGTATTCCTTTCGCAACTAATTTCAGGGCAATTAGATATAGATCGGATGGATTACCTAAACCGCGATAGTTTTTTTACTGGCGTTTCGGAGGGGGTAATTAGTTCAGACCGAATTATTAAAATGCTCACCGTGCATAACGGACAATTGGTGGTAGAAGAAAAAGGGATTTATTCCATTGAAAAATTTCTAATTGCCCGCAGGTTGATGTATTGGCAGGTGTATTTACATAAAACGGTAATTGCTGGCGAACAATTGCTGATTAAAATTTTAGAACGTGCAAGAGAACTAGCCTTAGATGGGAAAATATTGTTTGCCACACCTAGTTTAGCACATTTTCTGAACAATATTATCAAACAAGAAGACTTTTTAGATAACCCCATACACCTAGAGCGCTTTGCCCTTTTAGACGATCACGACATATTTACCTCCATAAAAGTATGGGCAGAAGATGCTGATCTTATTTTATCAACGCTGTGCAAGCACCTCATTTCTAGAAACTTATACCAAGTAGAAATAAGTAATCAGGCTCCCGAATTGCATGTAATTACCCAAATGGTTGAAAAAGCTAAAACTGTATATCGTGTTTCTGAAGACGACGCCACCTATTTTGTGTTTACAGATACCATTAAAAACAGCGCCTACCGCCCGGGAGATGGTAGTATTCAAATTTTAATGAAAGATGGCTCTGTGTTAGATATTGCCCAAGCATCTGACAATTCTAACTTGGAGGCATTGGCCAAAACAGTAAAGAAATATATTTTTTGTTATCTTAAAGAATTGGTGCATTAGGCTTTAATTTAATTTTTGTTATGCTAAACACTAAATAAGGTTAACTTTGTGAGTTAAATACCAAGTTCAACAAAAACCTAACGCATGCAATTTACTGCTCAACAAATAGGGCAATTATTAAATGGAACCATAGAGGGAGATTCCCATGTGGCAGTAAGAAAGTTGGCCAAAATTGAGGAAGCCCAAGCTGGCGACTTATCTTTTTTAGCCAACCCGAAATACGAACCCTATCTATACAGCACTAAAGCATCTATTGTAATTGTAAATGTAAACTTCGTGTGTTCGCAGCCGGTAAATGCTACACTTATAAGAGTAGCTGATGCCTATAGCGCCTTTTCGGTGCTATTAGAAATGTACAACACCGCCAAAATGGATAAACACGGGATAGAAGAGCCTAGTTTTATACACCCGAGCGCAAAAATTGGCAAAAACGTATATATTGGAGCCTTTGCCTACATTGGTGCCAATACCATAATCGGCAATAACAGCAAAATATACCCACAGGTTTACGTTGGAGACAGTGTTTCGGTAGGCTCAGATTGTGTTTTCTTTCCCGGCGTAAAATTATATTTCGAAACTACTATAGGAAACCGGGTGATTATTCATTCGGGAACCGTAGTGGGTAGCGATGGATTTGGGTTTGCACCCCTAGCTGATGGCAGCTACAATAAAGTGAGCCAAATTGGCAATGTAATTATTGAAGATGATGTAGAAATTGGTGCCAATACCGCTATTGATAGAGCCACAATGGGTTCTACCATTATTCACAAAGGGGTAAAGCTAGATAACCTAATTCAGGTAGCACACAATGTAGAAATTGGCGCCAATACCGTTATTGCATCTCAAACCGGCATTTCGGGAAGTGCTAAAGTTGGTGATCAAAATATAATTGGTGGACAAGTGGGAATTGTGGGGCATATAAATATTGCCAGCGGCAGTCAAATACAAGCAAAATCGGGTATTACTCGGTCGCTTACAGAAGAAGGTAAAAAATGGGCTGGCGTTCCGGCCACACCATTTATCAATAATCAACGTTCTCAAGTAGTTTATCAGCGGTTGCCCGAATTAGAGCGCCGACTAGCTGAACTGGAAAATGAATTAAAAAATTTAAAAAAATAAAGAGTACGCTCACTGAGATGCCCTGCTATATAAAACAACTATGAATATCAAACAGCGAACCATAAAATCATCATTTTCGCTTTCGGGCGTAGGTTTACATACCGGAGAAGCGGTAAAAATCACCTTTAAAGCCGCTCCAGATAACCATGGGTATACATTTTCAAGAGTAGATTTACCTGGCAATCCCGTAATAGATGCGGATGTAGACAATGTAACCGACACCTCTAGAGGAACCACTATTTCTCAGAATGGGGCCAGTGTAAGCACCATTGAACATGTATTGGCTGCATTGGTGGGTTGTGAAGTAGATAACGTATTAATGGAATTAGATGGGCCTGAAGTCCCTATTATGGACGGCAGTTCCATTGAATTTATAGATGCACTAGAAAAAGCGGGTTTTCTAGATCAAGAAACCGATAGAGAATACTACACCATACCAGCAAATATTCACTATACTGAGCCCGATCGCAAGGTAGAAATGGTAGCCATGCCACTAGACGATTACCGATTTACCTGCATGATTGATTACAATTCACCCATTTTAGGTAGTCAGCATGCGGCCATTACCACGCTTAGTGAATTCAAAAAAGAAATTGCTTCTTGCCGTACTTTTTGTTTTTTACACGAATTAGAAATGTTGCTAGAAAACAATCTGATAAAAGGTGGTGACTTAAACAATGCCATTGTGGTAGTGGATAAAGAGGTAAGCAAAGAAGAGTTAAAACACTTAGCCAAAATCTTCAATAAAGACGATATTGATGTGGCCCGCGAAGGCATTTTAAACAACATTAAATTACGTCATCAAAACGAACCCGCCCGTCATAAATTATTAGACATGATTGGCGATTTAGCCCTAGTGGGTGTTCCTATAAAGGGGCACATTATGGCCGCCCGCCCAGGCCATGCTGCCAACGTAGCCTTTGCAAAAAAGATTAAAGCACAGTGGAAAAAAGATACCAGTAAAAAACATGTGCCCAAATATGATTTAAACGCCACTCCGGTATACGATACGGTTCAAATTATGAATATTTTGCCACATCGTCCACCATTTTTATTGGTAGATAAAATTTTAGAATTAAGCAAAAATCATGTGGTAGGGGTTAAAAACGTAAGTATGGGAGAGCCTTTTTTTGAAGGTCACTTCCCGGGCTCACCAGTAATGCCAGGTGTATTACAAATTGAAGCAATGGCTCAAACCGGTGGTATTTTGGTACTGCACACTGTTCCTGATCCGGAAAACTATCTCACCTATTTCTTAAAAATAGAAAATGCACGCTTCAAAGAAAAGGTGCTACCTGGAGATACTTTGGTATTTCGTTGCGATTTAATTACACCCATTAGACGAGGAATTGCTCAAATGAAAGGCGTAGGAACCGTGGGCGACAAAATTGTAGTAGAAGCAGAATTAATGGCGCAAATAATTAGAAAAACTCACTAAATCTATGATTCAACCATTAGCATATATACATCCACAAGCAAAAATTGCCGAAAATGTAGTTATTGACCCTTTCGTTACCATCCACAAAGATGTAGTAATAGGCGAAGGTACCTGGATTGGCTCAAACGCCACGATCATGAATGGTGCACGGATTGGAAAAAACTGTCGTATTTTCCCGGGGGCAGTTATTTCTGCTGTACCACAAGATTTAAAATTTGGCGGCGAAGACTCCTTAGTGGTTATTGGTGATAACACCACCATTAGAGAATGTGTAACCATCAACCGTGGAACATCAGACAGAAAAGAAACACGTGTAGGTAACAATGTTTTATTAATGGCCTACACCCATATTGCACACGATTGTGTGGTAGGCAATAATTGTATTTTAGCCAATGGTGTTCAATTGGCCGGCCATATTACCGTTGATGATTTTGCCATTATTGGCGGAATGAGTGCGGTACATCAATTCGTAAGTGTTGGGGCTCATGTAATGATTTCGGGTGGTTCTTTAGTGCGTAAAGATGTTCCACCTTATACCAAAGCGGGTAGAGAACCACTTTCGTATGTGGGTATCAACTCGGTGGGTTTACGTCGGCGTGGGTTTAGCTCCGAAAAAATAAACGAAATACAAGACATCTATCGGGTTTTGTTCTTAAAAAACAGCAATACAACCAAAGCGCTCGATTTAGTAGAAGCTGGTTTTAAACCCACCGAAGAGCGTGATGAAATTATAAACTTCATTCGTAACTCCAACCGTGGAGTAATGAAGGGCTTTGGCAACGGCTAAACAACATGAAGATTGTTCTTGAAAATATCGGAAGAAGATTTAACCAAGAATGGATCTTTAAATCGCTGTCTTACACACTCGAACCCGAACAGTCTTATGCTATTTTGGGTAGCAATGGCAGTGGTAAATCTACCCTATTACAACTTATTGCGGCTAGCCTAAGTTCATCTGAAGGAAAAATTGACTACGAAATTGGGGATAAAAAACTAGAACCCGAAGATGTTTACCAATACATCAGTTTAGCCGCACCCTATTTAGAACTCATTGAAGAGTTTACCCTCGTAGAACAAATAAATTTTCACTTTCAATTTAAAAAACAGCTCCCGGGGACCAACAAAGAAAGCTTATTAAAAACCTTAGCCCTTAAAGGAGCAGAGCAAAAAGCAATTAAATATTTTTCATCGGGCATGAAACAACGGGTAAAACTAGCTTTAGCAGTTTTCTCAGATACACCACTCTTATTGCTCGATGAACCCACATCCAATCTCGATGAACAAGGAATTACATGGTACCGTTCATTAATAAGCCAATATGGTGTGAACAGAACCTTGGTGGTGTGCTCTAACCAACAACACGAATACGACTATTGTACACACCAATTACAACTAGCAGATTACAAAAACTTTTAACACCGCACCAATGGCGGGGTAGGTATTGTTAAATAGTAAAAAACACCCTAAGTTTGCAGTACAAAAATGGTTACATTAAGGCACCATTAATTCGGTTTTTATGGCAAAAGCATCAGAAGTTAAAAGTGGCAACATTCTTCGGTTTAACGGAGAGTTGGTTACAGTAGAAGAATTTCTTCACCGCACACCCGGGAACCTTCGGGCTTTCTACCAAGCTCGTATGCGTAACGTAAAAACCGGAAAATTGGTAGAATATCGCTTCCGTACCGACGAAGAGGTAGAAATTTGTCGTGTAGAAACCAATGATTACCAATACCTATACGAAGACGGCGATTACTTTGTAGTAATGGACAACACTTCTTTTGAGCAGTTTAACATCCCTAAATTTTTGTTTGGTGATGCCGCTCGATTTATGAAAGAGGGAATGAACGTAATTGTAGCCTTCGAAAGCGAAGAGCCTATTATGGCACAAGCCCCAGCAAGTGTTGAATTAGAAATTACCTACAGCGAACCTGCCGTAAAGGGCGATACCTCTACCAATGCGCTTAAAAGTGCAACCGTAGAAACAGGCGTAGAAATTAGAGTGCCTCTATTTATTAACCAAGGTGAAAGGGTTAGAATAGACACCAAAACCGGCGAATATATTGAGCGGGTTAAATAAGATATTTAATTAGTTATATGTTGATTATAGTCGGTCTTGGAGCAATCCGGGGCCGTTTTTTATTTTTAGTACCTTTATACTGTGAACAAAGCCGAAGCCAGAGCTCATTTTATACATTTAAGAAAAGCCCTCTCCGAAAAGCAAATCGAAGAGGCTAATTTGGCTATTCTTGAACATTTTAAAACACTAGATTTTTCGGGCATCAAATACCTTCATCTTTTTTTACCCCTAACGGATAAAAATGAAGTGAACGCCCAGCCTTTAATAAATTGGTTACAAGAAAAACATCCTGCTATTTGCTTGGTGCTCTCTAAAAGCGACACCAAACAACACACGCTGCGTCATTTTGTTTGGAATGAACACAGCACTCTACAAACCAACACTTGGGGCATAACTGAACCAACCGGCGGAGTAGAGGTAGAAGAAAAAGAGTTGGATATGATCTTGATTCCCTTGTTAGCTTACGATCTGCAGGGTAACCGAGTGGGCTACGGGAAGGGCTTTTATGATCGTTTTTTAGCCAAGTGCAATACTAACGTTCAGAAAGTGGGGTTATCGTATTTTGAACCGATAGATCTTATAGAAGATGTTGAGTCCTTCGATATTAGGCTGAACAGCTGCATTGGTCCGGATAAAATTTGGCGGTATTAATTGCTTTGTGCTTTTATAAAATCACTCACCAAATAACCAATAAGTTTGGCTACCAAATTTTCTGCATTTGCTATGCCTTCGCAAATATGGATGTAACCCAGTTTTGTACCCTTAGTTTGGTAGATAAAGGAACGTACTTGCTCCACAGTAAAACCCGTAGGACTAGCTGCGCTTGCAGAAACCTGTGCCATGCTATCCAGGTCTAATTCTAAACCACAAAGACCACGGGTAAATACTAAGGCATTTTCAAAGGCCTGTTCGGGTGTAGTTTTTCCTAGTAAAAAGTCTTCAAAAAAAGTAATATGTATCCGTTCTGGGTATCGGGCCAGTTCGTTAATCAAATACTGTGAATTGTAATTTTCATGTAATCCCAATACGGCGTATTTAGTTAAAAACCCTTCCTGAAAAGCATAAGAAAATCCATTGCCACTATGTCGGCCTTCTAGCGCCCTAAAGTCGGCATGGGCATCAATATTAATTGTGTTTACAGGTTGATTATTAATCTGCGAAAATGCTTTTAAAATGGGATAAGCATTATTATGGCCACCGCCAATAAAAATAGGTGTTTTTCCGGCAGCGAAAATTGCTTCCGCTAATTTCAGCACCGCTTCATCAATACTATTAATCAGCGTTCTTAATTGTGCTTTATCGGCTCCTTGAGCTTGCTTCATTTCCTCCTCAAGGGTTAAACAACCCAAAAGCAGTACATCGGTACCAGCCAGTTTTTCGTTACTTTGAATGCTGCACAATACCGGAAGAACTTCCTTCCAGGTGTTGGCAGCACCGGGCTTGCCCCCGTTGGCTAATACCCCAATATCTTCGGCTAAACCCACTACTACAAATCTTGCGGCGCTACTTGTCAACTGCTCCAAAGAAGAAACGGTAGCAAACTCTTGCCCTAATTTTGTCTCACCGTCTCGGCAATTGGTAAGCGCCAGTAAATCAGCCGAACTGTAGGTATGTAGTCTACTCATTTTCGTAGCGTTTTCCGTTTATAAATACACCTTCAATAAGGTTTTCTCCGAATGAATACGGGAGATAAGCCAGTGAAGGTAGTGCTTTGGTATAAAAGAAATTGGCCACCTTACCCACGCTTAAGCTACCGTACTTATCGGAAAGCTCCATGGCTGCAGCACCATTTAAGGTAGCGGCATTAATGGCCTCTTCGGGTAGCATTTTTTGGTGCATACAAGCCAGGGAAACCACCAAATTCATATTTCCGGAAGGGGAAGAACCGGGGTTATAATCGGAAGCCAGCGCTAGGCACACTTTTTTAGCAAGCAGGCGGCGGGCATTGGCAAAAGGGATGCCCAAAAATAACGAGCAATTGGGTAAGAGGGTAGCAATGGTTTTGCCATTAGCCAGTGCATCTTCCGCAGCTTCATTCATTTCCTCTAAGTGATCTACCGAGAGGGCTTGGTAGCGCACCGCCAGCTCTACTGCTCCGCTGGCAGATAATTGGTTGGCATGTATTTTTGCTTTTAAACCCAGCTTGGCTGCTGCAACTAGAATTTGTTCTGTTTCAGCTAAAGAGAAAAAACCTTGTTCACAAAATACATCGATATAATCGGCCAAACCCTCTGAACTAATTTGCGGCAAGAGGGTTTTAAGCAACAGGTTTATATATCCTTGATGATTTTCTTTGAATTCTTGGGGGTAGGCATGGGCGCCCAAAAACGTGGCCTTAATGGGAATGGATGACCATTCCTTCAGACGTTTTATTACCCGAAGCATTTTTAATTCACCTTCTACACTTAACCCATACCCACTTTTTATTTCGATGGCTCCGGTTCCCAAGGCAAGTAATTTTTGCAAACGTTCTTGAGCCAAAACAAACAGCTCTTCTTCAGAACAGGCTTGTATTTTTTGTGCCGAGTTTAAAATACCGCCACCGGCAAGGGCAATCTCTTCATAACTTTTACCCTTAATTTTTAATACAAACTCTTCTTCTCTGCTGGCTGCAAAAACCAAATGCGTATGCGAATCGCACCAAGAGGGGAAAACCCAAGCGTCATTCAATGAAATTTGTTTCAATTGCGAAGCATTTGTAGGCAAAACATCCATAGAACCAAAGGCGGCAATGCGACCATCTTCTACCAACAACCAGGCATTTTTAAGACTGGGGAGTTGCGCCATATCGGTACCACGAAGCAGCCGAACATCGGCATCGTGTATACCCACTAGGGTGTTGATGTTGGTGAAAAGACTTATTTCCATATTAAAAGGCTAACTCTACCAATACCGGGCAATGGTCCGAATGTTTGGCATCGGGTAAAATGGCTGCTCGTTTTAAATTTGCTTTCAACGATTCGCTCACCAAAGTATAATCAATGCGCCAACCCAAATTTTTGGATCGGGCACCTGCACGGTAACTCCACCAGGTATAGTGGTGTGGTTCTTCGTTAAAATGTCTGAAAGAATCTACAAAACCGCTTTGAATAAAGTTTTCCATCCACTCCCGCTCTTCGGGTAAAAAACCAGAAGAGTTGGCGTTAGATTTAGGATTGTGTATATCGATGGGCTTGTGGCAAATATTATAGTCGCCACAGATTACTAAATTTGGAAAAGTGCTTTTTAATTCGTTGATGTAAAGCTGAAAATCGCTCAAAAATTGATACTTAAAAGCCTGGCGTTCATCTCCACTAGAACCCGAGGGAAAATAGGTGCTTAATACCGAGCAGTGTTCGAAATCGGCACGAATAACTCTACCCTCTCTGTCGTAATCGGGCAAACCGCAGCCATATTCTACGTGCTTGGGTGTTATTTTGGTAAAAATTGCCGTTCCGCTATAGCCTTTTTTCTCGGCCGGATACCAATAATGTTGATAACCCAGTTCTTCAAGAAGATGCAAATCAACCAGCTGGTCGGGGCTAGCCTTAATTTCTTGCAAACACACCACATCTGCTTGGGTGGCCTTAAGCCAATCTATCCAGTTTTTACTTAATGCAGCTCGAATACCATTTACATTGTAGGTAATTATTTTCATGGTTTGCTAGCCAAGCCTAGTAATTTTTCTAACTTTTTAGCTTCTTTTTTCTTTAAAACCGTTACGGTCATGCGCACATCGTCTACCGGTCTATCGGCTGCACCAGTTTTTACGGCTGCAATGGTATCAATCATTTCAATGCCTTGAACCACCTCTCCAAATACGGTATAATTTTGGTCGAGATGTGGAATACCTCCCAGTGTTTTATACACCTCTCGTTGCCAAGTGGGGATTTTTCGTTTTAAGCGATTTTGTTCCAACAAATCCAACTGCTCATCGGTAAATACTTTACCTTGCGCCAAATAAAACTGGCAAGCGCTAGATGCTTTGCTTGGAATATCATCTCTAGCGGCCGCAATTACTCCTTTTTTGTGAAAAAGGCTATCGCGAAATTCTGCAGGCACGGTATAGCCCCAATCGCCATCGCCAAGGGCTTGGCCCGGTTTTGCTGTTTTAGAATCGGGATCGCCACCCTGAATCATAAAACCCTTAATTACCCGATGGAAAAGCGTTTCGCTTAATTTACCCTCTTGGGTTATTTTCACAAAATTATCGCGGTGCAGTGGTGTTTGGTTGTATAATAATATGACACAAGTACCTTTTTCGGTACTAATGCGTACAAATTGATGTTTGGGTTTTGCTGCAAGGACAGTCGTAGAAAGGAATACCAGGCAGGTAATAAGTGATTTTTTCATAACATGCTGTTTTTATAAATATACGGTGTTTATTGATTATCGAAATAGGTAACAATGAGTGATTTAAGCACTAATTCTTGCTCTAAAAGTGTATAAGCTGGTACGGGTTTTACTAATTTCCAATGGGGCCAACCGTCTTGATCTAAACCCTCCAATTCATAAAAGCCTAGTTCACTAAAAAGCCGACAATTGGCGATGTGCATCAGTTCTTCTTTTTGGCGTTTGCTAAATTTTTGCGGACCCTGGCCCAATTCCTGTACTCCAATTAAAAAGAGAAAAACCTTTAAATCGGGGGCTTCACTATCAAAATTTTGAGCAATACCTTCCTGCAAGGCTTTAAATCTTTTATTTACTTCTCCAGGGATCATTTGCTTAAACGTTGTTTTAAATCTAATTTATGTTTTCGGGCGGTATCTTTTGCTATATCGTAGCCAGCATCGGCATGGCGTATAACACCTATAGCCGGATCGTTGTGTAGAACTCGTTGAATTCGACGTTCGGCATCAGCGGTTCCATCGGCCACGATAACCATTCCGGCGTGAATAGAGTAGCCAATACCAACCCCGCCGCCATGGTGTAAAGATACCCAACTAGCACCACCAGCCGTATTAATTAAGGCGTTTAAAATTGGCCAGTCGGCTACGGCATCAGAGCCATCTTTCATCGCTTCGGTTTCTCTGTTTGGCGATGCTACCGAACCGGTGTCTAAGTGATCTCTGCCAATAACAATAGGCGCTTTCACTTTACCTTCTGCCACTAATTTATTAAAGGCCAATCCGGCTTTTTCTCGTTCACCTTGGCCTAACCAACAAATTCGGGCAGGTAAGCCTTGAAAAGCAATACGTTCTTGCGCCATAGTAATCCAACGACGGAGGCCTTCGTTTTCAGGGAAAAGATCGAGGATTACTTGATCGGTTACCGCAATATCGGCGGGATCGCCGCTGAGTGCTGCCCACCTAAATGGGCCCTTGCCCTCACAAAAAAGCGGGCGGATATACGCCGGTACAAATCCTGGAAAATCAAAAGCGTTTTTCACACCAACCTCAAGAGCTCTGCCGCGAAGGTTATTCCCATAATCAAAGGTGATAGCTCCTCGTTTTTGCAATTCTAGCATGCAATGTACGTGCTTAGCCATGGTGTCATACGATTTTTTGGTGTATTCGGCGGGGTTGCTTTCGCGAAGTGTGTTTGCTTGTTGCACGGATAGGCCTTCGGGAAAATAACCTACAAGAGGGTCGTGGGCTGATGTTTGATCGGTAAGCGTATCTGGGGTGATATTCCGTTCAATCATGCGGTTCAATAAATCAACCGCATTAGCCACCACCCCAATAGATAGGGCCTTGCCCTCTTTTTTATACTGAATTGCTCGATCAATGGATTCGTCAATATCGTAACAAATTTCATCAATATAACGGGTTTCAAGTCGTTTCTGAATACGCCATTCTTCTACATCGGCAGCTAAACAAACTCCCTCGTTCATGGTAATAGCTAAAGGTTGTGCACCACCCATTCCCCCTAAACCCGCGGTTACTGATAGGGTGTGTTTTAGGGTGCCGCCAAAATGCTGACGTGCCAATTCGCCGAATGTTTCATAAGTGCCTTGTACAATTCCTTGCGAACCAATATAAATCCAAGAACCTGCGGTCATTTGTCCATACATCATAAGACCCTTGTCTTCCAACTCATCAAAATGTTGTTGGGTAGCCCAGTGTGGTACCAATTGTGAATTGGAAATTATTACCCGAGGGGCGTCTTTATGGGTGGGTAAAATACCTACCGGCTTACCAGACTGTATCAAAAGGGTTTCGTCTTCTTCTAAATCCTGCAGCGCTTTAACAATGAGAGCCAGCGCTTCTGGGTTTCGGGCCGCCTTTCCTCTACCTCCATATACAATGAGGTCTTCGGGCCGCTCGGCCACATCTGGGTCGAGATTATTTAATAGCATACGCAAAGCTGCTTCTTGCACCCAGCCCTTACAGCTTAGTTTTGTACCTGTTGGTGTGTTTTTTACAGACAGGTTTATTTTTTCGGTATTCATGGGTATTGGTTTTTATAACCTACACGAAGGTAGTAAAATTGTTTTTTTACTTAACTTAGCTAATAATCATGAAAACACGTAGAAACCATGCGCTTTCGGTAATTCTTTTGCTGGCTTTTTCGCTAAGTGTAATTCCTATTGATTTTTTTCACGGACACCGAGCGGTTTCAGGTCAACAAAATTCGTGTAGCAAAACTGCTGGCCAAACTTGTCAGCATAAAAACCACCTAGCCCTAAAAAATAGTTTCTGTTGGGCATGTTCGGTACATTTCGAAAAATCGTTTGTTAGTGTATCAGCTAAACATATTTTAGTAGAACATATTGGTCTATCATTTAGTATACAACACACCACTCGTTTGTTTAAAACAACGAGTATTCATTATAGTCTTCGGGGGCCACCCACTTTTTCATAAGTAGTTGATTGTATTAAGCACACGGAAAACCCGTGGGATCTGTTTTATTCTAACTCATTTTTTATGAAAAAGTTTTTTGGGGTGGCATTCATCCTGTTTCAAATTATAAGTACCCCCTCTTGGGCACAAGGCGTAGTAAAGGGGCATATTCAAGACGCTAAAACCGGCGAAAATATAGTGGCAGCGACCATCTCCATTCCTGATTTAAGGCTAAGTACGTCTAGTAATAGTAAAGGTGAGTTTATTTTGAGTAACACCCCATCCAGAGGCCTTTTTTTGATAGAAGTGCGGTACATTGGCTACAAAACCATTACGCAAAATGTTGATTTTGCAAATACAAACGCCTTTGTTTTTAAATTAAATCCCAGTACAATTGAGGTGCACGAAGTGGTAATTACCGGAAGCGCCTCGAGTGCGAATAATCGAAAAAATAGTGCCAGTATAAGTCTGGTTGAACGGGAAAAATTACTCAATCAATCTACCAATATTATAGATGCGCTAAGTAAAATACCGGGGGTTTCGCAAATTACCACGGGCGGGGGGGTGTCTAAACCGGTTATTCGTGGTTTAGGCTATAATCGGGTAATTACTTTGGCTGATGGTGCAAAACAAGAGGGCCAGCAGTGGGGAGATGAACACGGTATAGAAATAGATCAATTTAATGTAGACAAAGTAGAGGTATTAAAGGGTGCAGCCAGCCTTTTGTATGGTTCTGATGCGTTAGGTGGCGTTATTAATATGATTGACCCCTTGCCGGCACCCGAGGGTCAAATTAAAGGAGAGGTGCTTAGTAGTTTTGCCGGTAATGGTACTATGTTTAGCAACTCGGCAATGATTTTTGGAAACAAAAACGGATTTGTTTGGCGCACAAGAGTGTCATTTAAAAGTGCAAAGGGTTATGAAACACCCATCGAGCGAATCCCTAATACCGGCTTTAACGAACAAAATTTAAGCGGACAAATAGGTATAAACAAAAATTGGGGTTATGCACACCTAAACGTTTCGAACTTTAACAGCAATGTGGGCTTGCCTGATTTTTTACCAAATGCTGCTGGTAATTTTGAAGATGGTAGTGGTAATATATTAACCCAGGGTCAAATAGATGGACGAACATTGCTATTGCCCAACCAAGCTATCAATCACAAAAAAGTGTCTATTAACAGCAATGTATTGTTGGGCTCTGGTAGAATTCGGGCCAATGTCACGTATCAAAAAAATCAGCGGAAAGAATTTGTAGACAGCCAAACAGAACCGAGTTTGTTTTTCAACTTAAACACACTAAGTGGTGACTTTAAGTATTTCTTTCCGGATAATAAGGGTTTAGAGCGGGTATTGGGACTATCTGCGACGAACCAAACAAATACCAATAAGGGTCAAGAGTTTTTGGTGCCAAATTATACTTCTACAGAATGGGGAGTGTTTGGCTACATTAAAAAAAATTGGGAAGAAACAACTTTGAATGTGGGGGTACGTCTTGACCAAAAAGCGACCAAATCAGCGTCGTTAATAGAAAATGGGAACACCGTTTTTAATGCGTTCAAAAATACTTTTGGCAATGTAAGTGCAGCACTGGGGTTTACGCAAGAGTTTGGAGAGTTGTGGAACTTAAGAGCTAATTTGGGTTCTGCATTTAGGGCACCAAATATTGCCGAATTATCCGCTAATGGGGTTCATGAAGGTGCTTTTCGTTACGAAATTGGAAGCAATACGTTAAAACCTGAACGAAGTTTATATACGGATTTAGGCCTTGGTTTTCATACTGAAAAAATAGATGTTGATTGGACTGTTTTTTATAACCAAATTAACCAATACATCTATGCCCGCCAATTGGGGAGTGAAACCATTACCAACAATGGAACCGTTTTGCCCGTTTATCGCTTTGGGCAAGATAATGCACTACTTACCGGAACAGAATTTAGCATTACCCTGCACCCAATAAATGTATTGCATATTGAAAGTAGTTTTGCATATACCCGAGCTAGCAACGAAACAACGGGTCGGGCACTTCCCTTTATTCCGGCAGGGGTTGTTAGAAATGATTTTCGCCTAGAGCCCAGGATTAGGGGATTAAAAAACTCCTATTTATCTATGGGATTAGAACACGTATTTGCCCAAAAACGTATTGATGTTTTTGAAACAAGCACGGGGGCTTACACCCTATTAAATGCGGGAATAGGTACCAGCGTTTTAATACATAAAATGCCACTAAAAATTCATGTGGCAGGAAATAATTTATTAAACAAAAAATACTACGATCACCTCAGTCGCCTAAAACCGGGCAGGTTAGACGAAACAGACCCAGGTCTTGGTTTTTATAATCCTGGACGAAATATTACAGTAGGTATCTACCTTCCGTTTTCTATAAAATAGCCATCCTCTAAAGCCCGCCTAAAAGCGGGCTTTTTTTTAATAAAATTGATAGTATTTGTATGTTAGGTTAATGAGAATGCTATATATTTACTTTAAGAAACAGTTGTACCCGTTTTGTAACTTTAAGGATAGGTGTACAAAAAATTTCTTGCAACTTTTATATTTGTTAACACAACCAAAACCAAAAACCATGATTAAAAACATTCGTATTAAAAGTCACTTGGCCCTAAGTTTGTTGTTTGTTGCCCTAGGAATTACTGGCGCAATGGCACAAAAAAAGCCAAGCACTCCAGCAGCAGCCCCTGCGGCAGCTAGCGCTCCGGCAGGCCCCGCCAAACCGGGCATTAAACCCTATAAAGATGTGATTACCGAAAAAGCAAAAACCGACAAGGGGATGTTTAAGGTACATCAAGTAGATGGAAAATATTATTATGAGATACCCGATTCATTGTTCGGGAGAGAAATGCTCATGGTTACCCGTTATGTAAAAACTCCGGCAGTTGACGGAGCTTATGGCGGTGAAGAATTAAATGAACAAGTATGGATATGGCAAAAACGCGATAAACAAGTATTGCTTCGTGTGCCTTCTTATGACAATGTAGCCGCTAAGGGTACCGATATGTATCAATCGGTTAAAAACTCAAATTTAGATGCTATTTTAAGTGCTTTCGATATCAAAGCCATCAATAAAGATTCGGCTTCTGTAGTTATTGATGCAACTGATTTGTTTACAAAAGATGTTTTGTCAATTGGCTTGCCAACAGCGGTGAGAACCAGGTATAAAATATCGGCATTAGACGAAGCTCGTTCTTACATTGATACCGTTAAAAGTTTCCCTATAAACGTAGAAGTAACAAGCACCAAAACCTACAGAGCAGCTGCCGCACCGGTAGATGAAAGCTTGGGTTCGGTAACTGTTGAAATTCACAACTCCTTATTATTATTACCAAAAGTGCCTATGAAGCCCCGTTTATCTGATGATAGAGTTGGGTTCTTTTCTCAGGCACAAACCGACTACGGTATCGATGCTCAAAAAGCAACCGTTACACGCTATGCCCGTCATTGGAAATTAGAGCCGAAAGATAAAGAGGCTTACAAACGTGGCGAATTGGTAGAACCGGTAAAACAAATTGTATACTACATCGATCCGGCTACGCCACAAAAATGGCGTCAGTACTTAAAAGACGGAGTAAACGATTGGAATGCGGCTTTTGAAAAGGCTGGATTTAAAAACGCCATTGTGTGTTTAGATCCACCAAATGATCCAGATTGGAGCCCTGAAGATGCTCGTTACTCGGTAATTAGATACTTCGCTTCAAACATTGCGAATGCCTATGGTCCGCACGTAGCCGATCCACGCTCTGGTGAAATATTAGAAACAGATATTGGTTGGTACCACAACGTAATGAACTTGGTGCGCAATTGGTTCTTTGTTCAAACCGCAGCTATTAACCCAGATGCTAGAACGCCTAAGTTTAAAGACGAGTTGATGGGTAAATTAATCCGTTTCGTGTCATCACACGAAGTGGGTCACACCCTTGGATTACCACACAACTTCGGTTCAAGTGTAGCTTTCCCGGTTGATTCTTTACGCTCGGCAGCTTTCACTAAAAAAATGGGCGGTACCGCACCATCAATTATGGATTATGCCCGCTTTAACTACATTGCACAACCTGGCGATGGCGACGTAGTGTTGTACCCGGGTATTGGCGAATACGATAAATGGGCCATTAAATGGGGTTATACCTGGTTCGATACCAATTCTGCAGATGAGGATGCTAAAATCTTAAACAAATGGACGCTAGAGCGTGCAGGCAATCCGACATACTTCTACGGACAGCAAACTGGTAACCCAATTGATCCACGTGCACAATCTGAAGATTTAGGTGATGATGCTATGAAAGCTTCTGCCTATGGTATTGCCAACCTAAAGCGCATTCTTCCAAATATCGAAAAATGGACCTTTGAAGAAGGAAAGCCATACGATAATTTGAGAGAGTTATATGGTGAAGTATTAGCCCAGTGGAACCGTTACATGGGCCATGTGCGCTCAAACATTGGTGGTATTTACGAAAACGATAAAACCTACGAACAAAAAGGTGATGTATATACCCATGTGGCTAAAGCAAAACAACAAGAAGCGCTTCGCTTTATTAATGCACAAGCTTTTGCTACCCCAACCTGGATGCTAGATAAATCTGTGTTGAACAAGTTTGATCAGGCGGGTATTATAGAGCGTTTACGTGGAGCGCAAGTAAATATTTTAAATGGTGTTTTAGAGCCAGCTAGATTAGCTCGTGTAATAGACAATAGTGCTAAAAATGGCGACCAGGCTTATGGTTTAACTGATCTTTTTGCTGATTTGCATAAAGGCGTTTGGACCGAATTGGCCATTGGTGCTAACATAGATACCTACAAAAGAAACCTACAGCGTGCCTATATAGATCGTTTAGGATTCTTAATTAACAAACAGGATACACCTGCACCGGCTGCATTCCCGGGAATGCCGGCAGGGCCACGCTTTGATGCTACAACATCAGACATTAGACCGATGGCACGCAGAGAGTTGAAAAACCTAGCTGCCGAAATTCGTGCAAGCCTGGGTAAATTTAGTAACCCTGTGGTAAAAGCACATTTAGAAGATGCTTTAGTAAGCATTCAAAATGTGTTGGATCCAAAATAAATAGGATTTTAATATAAAAAGCCCCAATCGAAAGATGTGGGGCTTTTTTATTGGGGTC
>JBBAKN010000003.1:0-441025 GCA_040403555.1 Sphingobacteriales bacterium | reverse complement strand
CTGAAAATATTTTTTCGTAGTTGGAATTATACCTTGAATAATAAAATTCAGCAATTACAAGGTCTTTTGAAATCTTAATAAACTTAATCTCATCAACGTTAGAATATTTATAGCCAGGTTGAATTTGCTTTTCCCTGTCATCTTTATAAGATTCTATTAAAATTTCTTTATCTAATATGGATTTACCACGCAATAAAACAGGATAATGAAAGCATTCGGCTATCTTATTGTAGTCTTTGAATTCGAAAGCTCTCACATAGGTAAGATTGTTCTGGGTAATTATTGCTTTAATTTGTTCATCAGTTTCTTGTCCAAAAGAAATCATTGGGAGAAATAGTAACGCGATGATTAGATGTTTCATTTGTTTAGAATTTTATAGAATTAGTGAGTATCTTTTTTGGATAATATCTCTAAGAGTTCATCATTAAAATTTTTGAAAATTTTAATTTTTCTATTATAGTCTTCAACTTTGTTTAACATTACATTTGTTTGAATGATCAAATTCTCGTCAATTAATTTTTCTCGAATTAATTTCACATCAAAATAAAATCTTTTATAATTAGCTTTTGGTATATCGGTATTTCTACTTTCTAAAATATTATTAAAATAAGTTTTCTTTATTGGAAGATGTTCATTATAAAAATAATTATTTGCCTCATCTACCCCTTCCCCATTAGCCTCAATTCTTTTATTCCATGTTTCATAATAATTAGATAGCTTCCATTTTAAATCTTTAGATTCAACATAAGTTAAATTACCAGTAGCAATCATATTTTTATAGGAAGAGCTATTCAGAAAAACGGTTTGATTAACAAATGAACTATCAATATTGTCCATAGTAAATTTTATGAATTCATTTTCACTTAATTTATTATCATGAAATTCAAATAATTTAGCTTTCAACTTTTGAAAATATCGTATGCCATCATCTGAATACTTAATTGTACTCTCAAGATAAATTGAATCTTGTTTCAAATCTTGTAAAATAGAAAATAGGTTTTGATCTTTACGTTCAATCATGACTTTGTGTTCTCTAACATTTTCAGCAAAAAATCCAAGAGTTACAGCAGCAAATAACATCGCAAATTCAATAATGTATTCAGACCAGTTCTTTTTATGGGTTGGGTGGTGAGGGTGATGTACTTCCATATTAATGTTTTATGTTTGAAAATAAGACAATTTCTACAATTCTTTACTTTCCCAATTTTTTAAGAAAATGAATGCGTTGATTTTTATTGGCCCATTTTATTGTGCGATTGTACTAATCTATTCTAAATGGTATTCTTTTTTAAGCGTATTCATAATTTCAGCTGCAAGTAGCTTAGCCTGTTTTAAATTGTTGTTGACTTGAGTCCGATTGTTTCTTTGATTCACTATTACCATATTCAGCATTTCCATTATTTTTTCCCTTTTATTTTCCAGAGATCCTATTTTATGTGAAAAAAACCTTTCCTTGGTTTTAATGGACATGGTGTCAAGTGTTGCTAAAAAATATTGTGATATATTTTGATGAAGTTGCGGGTCAATGATTGAATTTATGGACGTTAACAGCATATTACCTCTGATCTTATTATTTTCAGCATCCACATTGTTATTATTTACTAACGCATCATATTCTAATAATTTTTTCAGTAAACCGACATTTGTAAAATAACGGAGGCTTCCGGAGTTTTTGATTTGCTCAAATGTGTTCCGGTTCCATAAAATAGGAGTTGTCCAATAAGCAAACCGGCTATAAAATGAGAATTGACTGGCTTTGCGGACTTCCAACTTGGTTTTACTGATTTGTAGCAGACTATCAGAAACTGCACTATATAACCCGATGGATTTTATTTGCTTGTTAATTGCAATTGTATCGCTTTGCAGATCCTGTACCAATGATGCCGAAAATTCCTTTGCCCTGTTTTGTTCCACTGCATGCTCCCGGATGTTCTCTGCAATGAAACCAAGGAATACAGCTGTAAATAACATTATAAATTCAATAATGTATTCAGACCATTTCTTTTTATGCGATGGGTGGTGAGGGTGATGTACTTCCATATTTTTATTTTAATAGTTGAAAGTAAGACAATTTCTACAATTCTTTACCTTCCCAATTATTTAAGGCGCCATTAATTTTAAAAACCTCACGCAGAAACAACAAAGGACCTACGATTAACGTAAGTCCTTGATTTTCATGTAGCGGGGAGCAGGATCGAACTGCCGACCTCAGGGTTATGAATCCTGCGCTCTAACCATCTGAGCTACCCCGCCAAAATTGGGTTAGAATTGGTTTGCAAATATAGTAGAAAATACCTTTCTTTAGAAACAATTGCTAAAAATGCACTAGCATGGTTGTGTAAAGGTTTGTAATATGTCAGAAAAGAAAAAATTTACGTTAGAGTACGAGATCAAGTCTTCGCCAAAAATATTATACAGTTTTTTAAATGAACCCAATGGTTTGGCTCAGTGGTTTGCAGATGATGTAAGCTACCGAGATCAACAATATACCTTTACTTGGGATGAAGAACATTCTACAGCCAAGTTAGTTAGTATAAAAGAGAACAAGTCGGTTAAATTTAAATGGCTTGATGATGAACCCCAATGTTATTTGGAGTTAGAAATTGTGCAAGATGAATTAACCAACGATGTAGCCTTGGTGGTTACCGATTTTGCTACAGACGATACACTTGCCGATCGGAAATTGATTTGGGATAACCAAATACAATATTTGATTGGTGTGTTGGGTGCCTAGGCATTTTCTCTACAAAAACACGTGAAAAAGCTTCACCTTTTAGTTCTTAAAGCCTTTATTAGGCCTTTTATAGCCACATTCTTAATTGTGATGTTTGTGCTATTGATGCTTTTTTTGTTTAAATACATTGATGATTTAATAGGCAAAGGCTTCGATTGGTACATTATTTTAGAATTATTAATGTACGCTTCGGCCACTAACGTGGCCATGGCTTTACCTCTGGCGGTATTGCTATCTTCTATTATGACTTTTGGCAGCCTTGGCGAAAACTATGAGTTAGTTGCCATTAAGTCTGCAGGAGTTTCGTTGCGGCGGGCTATGTATCCACTTGTAATTGTAATTGGGTTATTAAGTGTAGCCGCTTTCTTGTTTTCCGATTATATGTTGCCCGTAGCCAACTTGAAAATGGGCTCCTTGCTGTGGGATGTTCGGAACCAAAAAGCCGCTTTTTTAATTAATGAGGGTGTATTTAACAATAGTATTCCAGGTTATTCTATCCGGGTAGATAAAAAAGATCAAGATGGGCAAACCCTGCGTGGAGTGGTTATTTATGATCGGGTAAACAATTCGGGTAATGTAAATGTGGTAGTTGCCGAATCGGGCAAAATGTTTAGAACGGCCGACGATTCTTATTTGATTTTGAAGTTGAAAAATGGGATTCGCTACGAAGAAGCACCTAGCGAGAAGGAATACAATCCACGCTTACGTTTTACCCGTTTTGGTTTTAAAGAAACAGAGCAAAAGTTCGATTTATCTGGGTTTAAGATGCAACGTACAGATGAAAATTTGTTTAAATCTAACTACGCCATGCTAAATATGAAGCAGCTGTCTTATTATAAAGATTCTGTTACCAGAAAGGCCGATACCAACGCACTTAATACCTTGGCTATTTTGAAAACCAAGTATAAAGTACTTAATCCCGGTGCTATGAACGCATCTTCGCTAAAGGTTGCAGGTATTGTAAATGTAGACAAACTACCTAAAATTGAACGTGCTCGGGCTGCAGTTATGGCCTCAGAAAATATACGTACCATACGGGAGATGCTAAGCACCAAAGTTCAAGTTGATGCCGATTTTAATGATAAGCTACGCAATTTTATTGTGGAGTATAACCGTAAAATAACCTTAGCCGTATCGTGTTTGGTTTTATTTTTTATAGGTGCGCCATTGGGAGCAATTATACGGAAAGGAGGCCTAGGGTTGCCCGTGGTTATGTCTGTTATCTTTTTCTTGTTTTACCATATTATTTCAACCATTGGCGAAAAGTATGCTAAAGAAGGTGATCTTTCTCCAATTCTAGGCATGTGGATAGCCATTATTGTATTAAGCCCCATTGGAGCTTTTCTTACCTATAAAGCTAGCATAGATTCGGTATTGTTTGATGTGGATTTGTACAAGCGCTGGTTTAAAAACCTACTTAAAAAAACTTAGTTTTTTTCTGGGTTTTGTGGGGTATTGCCCCGTATCTTCTCTGCTTCTTTTGCTCGTATTTCCTTGCGCTCTTTTCCTATCAATATGCGTAAAAATTCGTTGAAATTATCGAAGTCTTTACGGTATACCAAGCCAAAAGCAGTTACGTATTCCTGACTCGGATTTAAGAAATTTTTATTACTTAATCTGTTCGAAGCTCTCAATACAAAACTTCCATCCTTTTTAATTAGGTATTGTGCTTCAAGATCACTTGCAACATTTGTTCCTATCACATCAAAATCAGTAATGGTTGCTCTTCTATCCGTAACGCCACCCGATAATACGAGACGGTTATTTAGCAAACGAAAAGAGGCACTTGCTTCGTTTAGCGACCTTATGTTAAAGTCTACAAAGTTTAGGTTTAGCGATTGGGTAATAATATTGTTCAGTTGATTGAATGCAATTTCTGTACCGGCACTTAAAACGGTAGAGTTTAACTGGGTTCTAATGTTGGCGGTTCCGTTCCCTGGTGTAAAACTACGTCTAACAATTAAACTTAATGCCTGTTGGTTTACATTGTTTACATCACTCAGGTAGCTTTGCAATTCATCTTTCACATATGAATCGGTAGGAAAATTTAAATCGAATCCAATATCGGGTTTTAATAAATTACCACTCAAATTCATGATGGCTTCAGCCTGCACCCTACTTTCATTAGCTGGCCGACCTGCGGCTGTGTATAAGGAACTTAAGCTGGTACGAGCACCATAGTTAGCTTTTAAATTAATAACGGCAGCCATAGGGTCGCCCGTCCACCTAATAGAACCACCTTGGCTAATATCAAATACTTTGTTAATGTAATCTTGGGCGGTAAACTCAAATTTACCTTGTGAGATGAGGTAATCGCCAAACATCTCAAAATCGCCTAAGGTTGAAATTCGTAAGCTTAAATCACTTTTCCCTTTACCGGATAATTTGCCCAGAGAAGTGAAAATATTCACCTGTGAATTTTCATCTACCGCTAAGGAGAAGTTCATTTTTACACCGTTAAATGCATTTTCTTTTTTAATAACTCGGCTAGAATCTTTGCCCACAAAAACAATAAAATCGGTTTCTCCAATTTTTTCGGTTGTGTTTAAGGGAATATTAAATACCGTTCCAGCTTCAGTTTTTGCATCGATGTTGATATTCATGTTATCCGTTGGTCCATCGAAACTAAAAATACCTGTACCATAAGCGGTTCCGTAATAAGCTGAATTATCTTTGGCGGTTGTGTTTAGCGCCATAAATTTATTGGTTACGAGCGTTACATTGATGGTGGGCGTGTTGATGTTACCTAGGTCTACGGTACCATTGGCAATGGCTTCATTATTCTTACTGTCTTTTAATCGTAAGTCGTTTACATTAATAACAGTATTGTTAACTACTAATTTCTGATTAATACGATACCTAGTTTTTAAGTAGTTAACAGTGAGTTCGGTATTATTTAAACTTACATTTCCGTTTACTTTTGGCTTACTAGGCTTGCCACTTATTTTTAGGCGACTAGATATGGTTCCAGTTAGATTGGATACGAGGTTGCGGATAAAAGGTTCTAGGATAATTAACTGAGTATTATCCATATTAAGGTCTAAATCTAAATTATCTTGTTCCGGATTGGCATCATAGGTGCCACGAATATCCAAACTCTTTACCCCCTTACTAGTAATATCCATGTTTAAGATAGCAAGCTTGGTATCATTATCGTAGTCGGCATTTAAAGTTAAGTTGCCAATATAATTATTGTTAAAGTCTAATGAATCTATACCTAAGCTCGAACTAAGTCTAGTTTTGCCACTAAGTGCTTTTAGCCCAGTTTGGCCGTTAAGTATACCTTTTAGCCTAACGCCGGCTGTTTTAGTGAGCGGATTTATAGATTGCAAATCAAAGTTTTTAAAACCAACTTTCAATTCGTCATTCGGATCTGTAGAGATTATACCATCAGCCGAAATGAATTGATTGTTTCTGCTCAATCCAAAATTTTTAACTAAGGTTTTCCCTTTATCAAAACGGAACAATACCTTGTCTTGTATTTTCCATACTTCGCGGTTAATTACTAAATCAGAAGGGAGAATGCTCAATTTGGCCAAACTATCGGCACTGAATTCTACCAACCCGTTTAAATCGAGTTGGTTTGTGGCATCTTTATCGGATAGCTTTACGTTGAGACTCAAGCTATCTGAACGTAAAATGGTTGCAATGTTCACATTTTTTACAAATAAACTATCACCCAAATCAATGCGATCTGAAGTTAGAAAAATGTTCATTTGTTTATTTTCGGTTGTCTCATCCACAATCAGATTGTTTGCTTTTATGCCGTCGTATTGTATAGTTTTTGCGTATCCATTGATGGTGGAAATACTGCTATCGGAGTCGAATTTACCATTGAGAATAGCGCCATCGGCAATACCCAATTTAGGTGCAAAAACACCAATAGGTTCAAACTTTTTCAATTGAATGTTTACATCGAAATGCTGTGATTTAAACGGAACAATACTAGTACGAAGAGATGGAACGTACTTTTTTAGTACCGATTTAAAGTATGAAGGCAATGTCATTAAATCATACTTTCCTTTAATACTTGCTTCGGCTAAATCAGAATGTAATTCAATAGATCGGTTGTTATCCAATCCATTTGCAGCTAATTCAATAGAATCAATGTAGTGGGTTTTGCTCGGAGTTTTTAAAACAATAGATTGGGCCGAAATACTGCCCTGAATATTTTCGAGGGTATTGCCATTAAAATTTGTTTGCAAATTGGCACTTAGCGTTAGGGTATCTTTAGTAAAGTGAAGTGCTAAAAGGTTTGCATTTCTAATTTTCGACTCAAAGTTAAATACTGGTAAATCAGGATTCAAGTCCATTTTACCTAAAAAGTCGAGCTGTACCTGTGCATCGTTAATACCAATGCTGCCATTAAAAATGCGTTGATCTACTTGTCCGTTTACCTTTACTTGTTGATAGCGGTAGCGGTTGTAATCTATGTAACCTATGTTTAGTTTGAGCTGGGTGCTTAATTGATCCAATTTAAAGCCTTTCCCCTTTACATCTCCATCAAAGTTTATGCTACCCAGTTCGCTTTTGTTAAGCAATTTTCCGAGGTTAAATTGCGCTGTTTGTACCGAGGCTTCGTATATAGGCTCACGCTGAGCATTTCGCTTAAAGGCCAAGCTTTTGATAGTTACCTTACCTAATTCGGTTTGTAAGGTGCCTTGCATTTTAAAATCATTGCTCAGGCCTTTGAAACTACCCTTATAACTAAAATTACCAATTTTTGCAATTTCTTCGGGTAAATCATTTCGTGTATTACCGGTAATGTTTCGTAACAATTGGTCGTACTCTTTTTTACTTGTTTTTAACTCTCGGAGGTTGAGTGTAAAGACCGTGTTTTTTATCAATGGCAATCCTTTTATATCGAAATCGCCTTTTAATGCTATCCCTTTATTCGGCTCAATGGCTAAGTTTTTTGCTCGTAAATGGCTAACCGTACCTTTTATGGTGCCTTGTAATTTTACATCGAGTTTTAAGGTTGCTAGTTCGGGTGCGAAATAGGCCACATCGCTAGCTAATACCCTCGATTTGTTAAACCTGCCGAGCATGTACACCTTATTGTTAAAGTGAACGAAATCATCGAAACTCTTAAATTTCATGATGAAATAAGGGCCTATATTGGTTTTAGCAGTTTGGAGTTTTAGTTTATTGAACTCCATTTTAGTGCTATCAATGGTAACCAAGGTGCTCAGATTTTTAAGCCAAAAGCCCGACTTTTCATGAAAATGTAGGTTTTTAATTTCTGCTTGTGCAAGGTAATTACGGGTATCGAGCTGTAAAATTTCTCCATTCAGTTCGCTAAGGTCTAGGTCGCTAAAATTTATGCTTTTAGTTTTTCTATTAACCCCGTAATTGCGGTATTTAAACGCCATGTCGCTTAGTTTAATATTGCTCAGGCGCACATCAAAAGGCTTACTTTTTGTGGTATCGGTGCTGCTAAAATAACGAATTAAGAAACTGAGATTCGTTTGTTTATTTTTGTATTTTTTAAAAAAAATCTGTCCTTTTTTTATTCCCAATTCGGCAATAAATAACTGTCTCTTTTTGAGTGAAAATGTGTTGATTTTTATAGAAACATGTTGTGTATATAGCAGGGTGTCATGTTCCAAATCTTCGAGTAAAAAACCATCTAATTCAATAGATTTGAAGGGTTTAACATGCAATCCTGCAATTGCAACCTTGGTGTGTAGTTCACTAGATAGGTAGCCCGCAATGCGTTGGGCAACATAGGTTTGAACGGGCTTAAATTGGAGTGAAAACAACAAGGAAACCAGCATCAAGAGAAGAGATACTAGAACCCATAACGTTATTTTTGCTGCTTTTTTGATAATTTTGTACGTTTTAACTTTAATAAGCTCCATTGGCCACTATACTCGGAATAGAATCTTCATGCGATGAAACCTCAGTTGCCGTTTGTGTAAACGGTGAAATACGTTCCAACATCATTTCGACTCAAGCCGTTCACCAACACTATGGTGGAGTGGTACCCGAGTTGGCTTCTAGGGCGCATCAGCAAAATATAGTACCTGCCGTCCAAGAAGCGCTTTCAACTGCTAAAATAAGCAAAAATGAGCTATCTGCTATAGCTTTTACACGTGGCCCCGGTCTTTTAGGTTCATTATTAGTTGGAACTTCTTTTGCAAAGGGATTTGCCTTAGCGAAAAACCTACCCTTAATTGAAGTGAATCATATGCAGGCGCATATTTTGGCACATTTTATTGATAGTCCTAATCCGAGTTTTCCCTTTTTGTGTTTAACGGTATCGGGCGGTCATACGCAAATTGTATTGGTTAAAAATTACTTTGATATGGAAGTGTTGGGTTCTACCATTGACGATGCAGCTGGTGAAGCCTTTGATAAAACGGCTAAAATTTTAGGATTGCCCTATCCGGGTGGTCCCTTAGTTGATAAGTTTGCGCAGACCGGAAACCCACATGCATTTACTTTCCCCGAACCTCAAATTCCTGAGCTTAACTTTAGTTTTAGCGGCTTAAAAACTTCCATATTGTATTTTATAAATAAGGGTGTACAGCAAAATCCCAATTTTATTCAAGAGCATTTGGAAGATATCTGTGCTAGTGTGCAACAGCGTATTGTTACTATTTTGTTGGCCAAGCTTACAAAAGCCGCTAAGCTGTATGGCATTAGTCAAGTGGCCATTGCTGGTGGAGTTTCTGCCAACTCGGGTTTACGTAAAGCCCTGCAAGAACTTGCCGAAGTGCAAGATTGGCAAGTATTTATCCCTAAGTTTGAATATTGTACAGATAATGCCGCCATGATTGCCATTGCAGGTTATTACAAATTTTTAGCCGCTGATTTTGTAGGGCAAGACGTTGCCCCATTGGCCCGAATGCCTATGTAACAAAAAAGCCCCCAAATAATCCGGAGGCTTTTTTAGTACTCATGCTAAATTTATTCAGGCTTAGACTCTAGCTTATCGCCAGTTACTACTTCTTTAATTTTCACCTCAAGTTCTTCCATCAATTCTGGGTTTTCTAATAAAAGCTGTTTTACAGCATCGCGGCCTTGACCTAGTTTGGTATCGCCGTAGCTAAACCAAGAACCTGCTTTTTTGATAATTTCATACTCAACACCTAAATCAACAACTTCTCCGGCTTTAGAAATCCCTTCTCCAAACATGATATCGAATTCTGCAATTCTAAACGGAGGTGCAACTTTATTTTTTACAATTTTAACCTTTACTCGGTTTCCCGTAACTTCATCGGTTTCTTTAATTTGAGAAATTCGACGTATATCTAAACGTACAGAGGCATAAAATTTAAGTGCATTTCCTCCTGTGGTTGTTTCTGGGTTGCCAAACATGATCCCAATTTTTTCACGCAATTGGTTGATGAAGATACAGCAGCATCCGGTTTTGGCTATGGTGCCAGTTAGTTTACGTAAGGCTTGCGACATTAATCGTGCTTGTAAACCCATTTTAGAGTCACCCATTTCGCCTTCAATTTCCGCTTTTGGTACCAAGGCGGCTACCGAATCAATAACTATAATATCTATAGCGCCCGAACGTATTAAGTTATCAGCAATTTCTAATGCTTGTTCGCCATTGTCTGGTTGGGCAATGAGTAAATTTTCTACATCAACACCCAATTTTTGTGCGTAATATTTATCAAAAGCATGCTCGGCATCAATAAATGCAGCAATACCGCCTTTTTTCTGTGCCTCAGCAATAACATGGGTAGCTAGGGTGGTTTTACCAGATGATTCTGGCCCGTATATTTCAATTACACGCCCTTTGGGTAAACCGCCAATGCCCAAGGCAATATCCAGGCCTAATGAACCTGTAGAGATAGATTCTAGTGGTTCTACGGCTTCATCGCCTAATTTCATTACCGCACCCTTACCGTACGATTTTTCTAATTTATCTAAGGTTAGTTGTAAGGCTTTCAATTTGTCTGTATTGCTCATAATTTTAGTTTATTGTTTTCAAATGTAAATAAAATTTATAAAATGCTAAAAATTTTATCAAAATTATTTTTGTTTAGCTTACTTGCTCATTTTTTTGCAGTATCCGTGTTGTTTTACTTATTTTTTTCTTTTTAGTGGCTAATTTTTTACGCTCTTCAGCTTTTTCTGCTTTTAATAAGGCAGTTGCTGTATGTTGGTGTGCATAATATTTGCACATCCAATTTAGTGGGCATTGCTCACATTTGGGCGACCGGGCCAGGCACGTGTATCGGCCATGTAAAATTAGCCAATGATGCGCAATGTGAATTTTATCTGTAGGAAGGTATTTCGTCAATTGTTTTTCTACTGCCAGGGGGGTAGTAGCTTTGCTACATAGGCCCATACGATTAGCCACTCTAAATACATGCGTATCTACGGCCATAGTAGGTGCATGAAAAATTACCGATGCAATAACATTGGCTGTTTTTCGGCCAACGCCAGGCATTTTTTGCAAATCGCTTACGCTTGAAGGAACTTCGCTCTTAAATTCGTTTACCAATATAGTGGCCATGCCAACCAAATGTTTAGCCTTATTGTTCGGATAGCTTACGCTCCGTATATACGAAAATACTTCATCGCTTGTACTTGCGGCTAATGCTTGCGGGCTTGGGTAGCGCTCAAATAATTTAGGCGTAACTTGGTTGATACGCTTATCGGTGCATTGTGCAGAAAGGATTACGGCTATAAGTAACTCAAATGGATTACTATAGTGCAACTCTGTTTCTGCATGGGGTTGGTGGCTAGAAAAATAGTCAACAAAAACCCGATAGCGTTCTTTTTTAAGCATGCTCAAATATAAGAACCCAAGCGCTATTTTATAATAGGTTTGCGTAGGCTAATATCGAGCATAGAACATCCTCCGATGGTTCCCGAAGTAATTTATTAAGGCCGGGCCTTAAAGATGTTAGGAATAGCTGATCTTCGGCCGATAATGCTTCTAGAGCTACTATTTCGATACAATTAGTACAAAATGTGTGTTTGGTTTGGTGTGTTTTAAACTTGTTCATGAATATATGTTTCCACACCAAACGCCACAGCACATGTATTTAGTATACTATTCGATTTTTTTTATTTATTCGCTAAAACAGGAGTAACCATCATTTTTCGCAAATTATTAAGTGCATAGCGCATTCTTCCTAAAGCCGTATTAATGCTCACACCGGTTATATCGGCAATTTCCTTAAAACTTAAATCACCATAATGGCGCATGATCAATACTTCTTTTTGTTCGGCAGGTAATAGTTGAATCATGCGTTTTAAATCCTGATGACTTTGTTCACGAATCATCATGTTTTCTAGTGGTTCATCGTAAAATTGTATCACATCGAAAATATCAAACCCATCTACGTTGGTAATTACGGGATTTCGTTTTTGTTTGCGGAAGTAATCAATAACTAAATTATGGGCAATTCGAATTACCCAAGGTAAAAATTTACCCTCTTCGTTGTATTTCCCAGCTTGTAGTGTGTGTATTACTTTAATAAATGTTTCCTGGAAAATATCTTCCGCTAGATAGCTATCTTTTACTAATAAATAGATGGATGTGTATATCTTAGATTTATGTCTAGCAATTAAAACTTCTAAGCAAGGTTGATAACCGCTGATAAACTCATGTATTAATTCTTGATCAGTACGGGTCTGAAGATTTTTGTGAGTGTTCATAGGAATTTGTTTTTTGATGGTTGGTAAATAAATTGATTCATTTATGCATATACTTTCTAGAAACAATAGGCGTTTAAATCCAAGGCTTTAAGAAAATATTAATACCAATATCAAATAAAAGAGAGGGTAGATGCTAGATAGAACCGACGTATGGCGTATTTTAGTGGACGAAATGCAAAACTAGCCGACGAACGGTTTACAGCTTTTTAATATTTTTGTCTTTTAAGCCCTATACATGACTAAGCCCCAGCCAAGCAATCCAAAAAATTCTATTTTAATAAAAGGGGCACGTGTACACAACCTCAAAAACATCGATGTAGCTATCCCAAAAAATAAATTGGTAGTTATAACCGGAATGTCTGGTTCCGGAAAGTCATCTTTGGCATTTGATACCTTATATGCCGAAGGACAACGGAGGTATGTAGAGAGTTTATCCTCTTACGCCCGCCAGTTTATGGGCCGCATGAACAAGCCCGAAGTAGATGACATTAAAGGCATTGCTCCCGCTATAGCCATCGAACAAAAAGTAATAAGTAGTAATCCACGCTCTACGGTGGGTACCTCTACCGAGATATACGATTATTTAAAACTCCTATTTTCTAGAATTGGCAAAACCATTTCGCCCATTTCGGGAACCCTGGTAAAAAAAGATACGGTAAGCGATGTGGTTAATTTTTGTGCTGCCCAAGCCGAAGGAACATCACTTACCATTTTATGCCCCCTATTTCCACACAATCAGCGAAGCGTAAAAGAAGAATTATCTGTATTGCTTCAAAAAGGATTTTTAAGGGTAGTATATCAGGATAAAATAGCCAAGATAGAAGACCTATTGGCCGATAAAGACCTTGCCGCTGCGCAAACGCTACAGGAGCGGGAGCTACTCATTGTCATCGATCGAGTATCGATGAACGCCGAGGAGGAAACCCTTAGCCGCATAGCCGATTCGGTACAAACTGCTTTTTTTGAAGGTAAAGGTGAATGTGTAGTAGAGTTAGCAGATATCAAATACCCATTTTGCGATCGTTTTGAATTGGATAACCTCGTTTTTGAAGAACCTAGCCCTAATTTTTTCAGTTTTAACAACCCCTACGGTGCTTGTAAATGCTGCGAAGGCTATGGTAAAGTAATGGGTATTGATGAAGATTTGGTTATCCCAGACAAAAGTAAATCGGTATACGAAGGCGCCATTGCTCCTTGGAGAGGTGAAAAAATGAAGGAATGGGCAGATCAGCTCATTAAAAATGCACTGTCGTTCGATTTTCCTATTCACCGCTCTATTGCGCAATTAACCGAAGAACAACGCAAGCTATTATGGACAGGGAACTCCCATTTTAAAGGATTAACAGCATTCTTTGCTTATTTAGAAGAACAAACCTATAAAATTCAATATCGGGTTATGCTATCCCGTTATCGTGGTAAAACCAATTGCCCCGATTGTAAGGGCACCCGCTTGCGCCCCGATGCTGCTTATGTAAAAATTGCTGAAAAATCTATCACCGATATCGTGTTGATGCCTTTAGAAAAAGCGCTGTCCTTTTTTAAAACGTTAACACTAATTGGTAACGACGAAAAAATAGCTAAACGTTTACTACTCGAAATTACCAACCGACTACAATTTTTAACCGATGTGGGCTTGGGTTATCTTAGCTTAAACCGCTTATCAAACACCCTTTCGGGTGGAGAATCGCAGCGTATCAATTTAGCAACATCTTTGGGTAGTTCTTTGGTAGGTTCTATTTATGTGTTAGACGAACCAAGCATTGGCTTGCACCCGAGAGATACGCACCGTTTAATTAGTGTACTACAATCTTTGCGCAATGTGGGCAATACCGTGTTGGTAGTAGAACACGAAGAGGAAATAATGAAAGCGGCCGATTATTTAATTGATATTGGTCCTTATGCAGGTATTAACGGTGGCGAATTGGTGTTTAGCGGCACCTATGATGAAATTTTAATCCATGAGCATAGCCTAACTGGCAAATATTTAAGTGGAAAAGAAGCTATTGAAGTGCCTACAATTCGCCGAAAATGGTCAGATTGCATTGAGGTTAAAGGGGCTCGAGAAAATAATCTTAAAAATATCGATGTAAAATTCCCGCTGCATACGCTTACCGTAGTGTCCGGCGTTTCCGGCTCGGGTAAAACATCATTGGTAAAACGCATTTTATTGCCAGCCCTACAAAAAGCTATTGGTAATTATAATGGAGAACAAACCGGTTTATACGATACTTTAGAGGGCGATGTAAGTCAAATACATCAGGTAGAAATGGTCGATCAAAATCCCATTGGCCGTTCTTCCCGCTCTAACCCGGTTACTTATGTAAAAGCTTGGGACGAAATTAGAGCATTATTAGCTAGCCAGCCTGCGGCCAAAGCAGCAGGCTTAAAACCATCTGTATTTTCATTTAATGTAGAAGGCGGCCGCTGCGATGTATGCCAAGGCGATGGCGAAGTAAAAGTAGAGATGCAGTTTATGGCCGATTTGTTTCTACCCTGCGAAGCTTGCGATGGTAAACGCTTTAAGCAGCATGTATTAGACATAACCTATGGGGATAAAAACGTATCCGAAATTTTAAGCATGGATGTAGATGAAGCACTTGCTTTTTTTGCAGATGAGTCTAAAATTGTTGCCCGATTAAAGCCCCTAGCCGATGTAGGTTTAGGTTATGTGCATCTGGGTCAATCATCCAATACCTTATCAGGTGGAGAAGCCCAACGCATTAAATTGGCTTCCTTCTTGGTAAAAGGCAATCAATCTAAACAAACCTTATTTATTTTTGATGAGCCAACCACCGGCTTGCATTTCCATGATATTAAAAAACTGCTCAAATCCTTTGAGGCACTTATTAACCAAGGCAATTCTATTTTGGTCATTGAACACAATGTAGAAGTCATTAAATCTGCCGATTGGGTAATAGATATTGGCCCAGAAGGAGGCGAAGCTGGCGGAAATGTAGTATTTGAGGGCCTGCCAGAAGATTTAGTAAAACAAGTCGATTCCTATACAGGCCAATTTCTGAAAGGCCGTCTATAAGCCAAACCATTCATTAAGAATTAGTATTTTAGTGCCCGAAGAACCAATTATGCTCCTACTAACCTTTTTTATTGGACTATTCATCAATGCCATTGGCTATGTTCCTCCCGGAAATATAAACCTCAGTGTGGCGCAATTGACGGTAAACAAGGGTATTAAACAGGCTTGGCACTTTATTATTGCTTTTTCTTGTGTAGAAGTCTTTTTCACCTTTGCAATGATGCGCTTCGCCCGTTGGATGTCGAGCGATGTAAGCCTAGAATTTTCTGTAAATCATATAAAAATAGGCACCCTTACCGATGCTTTTATGATTTTGATGTTTCTGACTATGGGCACAATCACTTGGGTGCGTAGAAACAGATTGCCTAAAGCTAAAGAAGATATTAAACGAGGAAGTAGCGCTTTTTATGGCATTCTTTTGGGTATTTTAAACCCGGTACAAATACCAACCTGGTTGTTTTTTGGCAATTATGTCATCATTCATCAATGGATACGAACCGATTATTTATCCCTTTTCATTTTCAGTATAGGTTCTGGCTTAGGCTCGGCTATTGCCCTATATGGCTATGCGCATTTTGCCAGGTACATTCAAGAAAAATTTACTTTGAGCACCCGTTTAATTAACCACGCAATTGCTATTCTATTGGTTGCTTTGGCGCTATGCCTTCTTGTAAAACAAGTGCTTATTTATGCCTAGCCAAACAGGCTAAACTAGAAATTTTATCCAAACCTAATTGCACGGTAAGCTCTTCAAGCGAATTAAATTTCTGATCTGGGCGGATAAAAGCATCAAAATCTATGCGGATTATTTGACCGTAAATCTCTTCGTCGAAATCGAAAATATTGACTTCGATATTTCTGCTCATACCATTAACTGTGGGGCGGTGACCAATATAGGCCATGCCTTCATATTTTATACCCTCCACATAGGTGTATGCAGAATATATCCCATCGGCCGGAATTAATTTGTACGGTTCTTCTATGTATAAATTTGCGGTGGGGTAGCCCAATGTTCGGCCAATCTGATCGCCCCTAATTACCCGACCTTCTAGTGAAAACGTGTGGCCCAACAATTCGGTTGCACTGGCAATGTCGCCGGCTAAAAGTGCCTGCCGAATGCGTGTAGAACTTACGGCTGCTTGCTGTATATCTTGCTCGGGAATGACTTCTACTTCGTAGCCAAATTTAGGAGCCAATTTGTTTAAATCGGCTACGCTACCAGCTCTATCTTTGCCAAAACGGTGGTCGTAGCCAATGCTTATTTTCGTCGTTCCGATACGTTTTACCAGTATTTCTTCGATGTACTCTTCGGGGCAGAGATTTGAAAAATCACGAGTAAATGGTGTAATAATTAAGTGATCAATACCAATAGCTTCGAGTAATTCTGTTTTTTCTTTTACCGTATTAATCAGCCTAATTCCTTGATCTTCGGGGTGAATAATCATTCGAGGGTGCGGAAAAAACGTAAGAATAACCGTTTCTGCTCCTATGCTTTTAGCCGATTCGCGAAGCTTGCGCAGCAATTCTTGGTGCCCAATATGTACGCCATCGAAGGTGCCGATGGTAACCACGGCCTTTTTTAAGGGTGTAAATTGAGAAATATCGGTATAGATTTTCATGGGTGCTGCAAAATTACACCATTTTGCCGGTTTCTTTTAGTGTGCGGATATGATTTACCAAATCCGCCACTTCAAATGCATTTTCTACGCAATAATTGCCACTTTTGGTGCGGCATAAAGCCGATAGGTAAGCGCCGCTACCTAGTGCTTTGCCAAAATCGTGGGCTAAGGAGCGTATGTAGGTTCCCTTGCCGCACACTACTCTAAAATCTACTTCGGGTAGGGCAATTCGGGTAATTTCAAAGGCCCTTATTTCCACGTGTCGGGCTTTTAGTTCCACAACTTCGCCTCTACGAGCTTTTAAATATATGCGTTCTCCACCCATTTTAATAGCCGAATGGGGAGGAGGAAACTGCGCAATTTGTCCGCAAAATTGAACAGTAGCTTCATGTATGGCTTCTTCGGTAATGTGGTCAACGGAAAATTTTTCGTCTACTTCTGTTTCTAAATCATAAGATGGGGTAGTGGCTCCCAATGTAATCGTGCCGGTATATTCTTTTTCTTGGGCCTGAAACTCGTCTATTTTTTTAGTGAGTTTTCCGGTGCAGATAATGAGTAAACCGGTGGCTAGAGGATCCAAGGTGCCGGCATGGCCTACTTTTAGTTTAAGTGGTTTTAGGGTATTGCGTATTTTCCCTACCACGTCAAAGCTGGTCCAGGTGAGTGGTTTATTTATCAAAAGCATTTCGCCTTCGGTAAATTTAAAGTTCGGGAATGTTGGAGGTGTGCTACTCATTTACACTACTTGTAAAGAATATCCGCCTAAAAGTAAGGCAATAATGATAGTCCCAACGGCAATGCGGTACCAACCAAATAGGCGAAACCCATGCTTCTGTAAAAAAGAAATAAAGAATTTAATAGCCAGCAGGGCTACAATAAAAGCTACCACATTGCCAATGGCCAAAAGTTTCCACTCTTCTGCACTTAGTTGATACCCATCTTTATAAAAATCGTATAGTTTTTTTACGGTAGCACCCAATAAGGTGGGTACGGCTAAAAAGAAGGAAAATTCGGCCGCTAGGGATCTGCTTAGGCCTTGGCTCATGCCCCCTACAATGCTTGCTGCAGAACGAGAGGTGCCAGGAATCATAGCCAGGCATTGAAATAAACCTATTTTTAGCGATTGGCTATAGCTAATTTCTTCGGTGCTTGTTACCGTACTTTGCGCAAACCAGGTATCTACACCTAATAAAATAAATCCACCAATAAGCAGGGCAATGGCCACACCCATTGGGCTTTCTAAAAGTGTATCAATTTTATGACTAAACAATACGCCAAAAACGGCGGCAGGTATAAAGGCTACTACGAGTTTTATGTAGAAGCTAATGCTCTGAAAAAAGCGTTTTAAGTACAATACTACAACAGATAAAATGGCACCAAACTGAATGCCAATGGTAAATAATTTTAGAAAGGGGTTGGCAGGATCTAAGCCTAGTGCGCTAGCGCCTAAAATAAGGTGACCAGTAGAAGAAACCGGTAAAAATTCGGTTAATCCTTCAATAATAGCCAATACAATGGCTTCCCAAATTTTCATTATTTTTTCTTAAGAATGGCATAAAAACCTATGCCAAAACCAATAAGCACTACTAGCGGTGCTAGCACAATTTTGCGGAAATCGTAAATATCGGTGGTGCCTATCATGAGGCAAAAGCCTAAGGCTACTACGGCAATGCTAATCAGCATCCAACGGTAATTTGCTTTGCTAAAAATGAACTCTTTGTTAGGTTTATCTGGGGTAGCCATATTAATACAATTCGTTAGAAGATGTTTGAAGATAACGTTTCACGGCAAAACGGGTACTTAATGCCGAAATAATTATTCCCGCCAAAATCATGCTTAAAAACACCAAGCTAAATTGCGCCCAATCTCTTAAAACTAAAATTTCTGGAATTTGGTTTTTTACAAGAACTAAGAGTACAAGCAACAAGCCTACCGAACTTAAACCGGCTATTAGGCCTTGTATAACGCTGCTCACAAGAAAAGGCTTTAAAATAAAGTCTTCGGTTGCTCCTACCAATTGCATGCTTTTGAGCTGAAAACGCTGTGCATAAATGGCCAAGCGGATGGTGTTGTTAATAAGCGTGATGGCAATGAGCAATAAAATTAAGCCGAATATCAAAATACCAATGCTAATAAGACGCACATTGTGGTTCACAATATCAATGAGTGATTTTTGGTAAACTACCTCTTTTACCAAGTCGTTTTTTTCTAAGTCTTTGGCAAATTTGGCAATGCTAGCGTTATCGGCAAACTCTGCTTTGAGGTATACATCTAAAGCTGGTAATAGCGGATTATAACCTAAAAAGTCAACAAAATCTTCGCCTAAATCTTTGGTTAGGTTACGGGCAGCTTGCTCTTTGCTCACATATTGCGTGCGCAAAACCTCTGCTTTGCTGCTTACTAGTGTTTGAAAGGTCAAAATATCTGCCTCTTTTGTTCCTTCGTTTACAATTACGTTGAGCACAATATTTTCTTTAACGTAGCTCGATAAATTGTGCGAATGAACAAGCATAAGGCCTAAAAGTCCGCCCATAAGCAATACCAAAGCAATGCTAACAATGCTAGACACTCGGATGGTTTTATTCTGTTTTTTTTGTGCGTGTGGTTCCAATGTTATCGAATTTTTACTCCACGAAAATAAAGATTTATGTGCAGATTTTCAGTATGCAATTTTAGGAATCAAAATGAGCCTTTTTTCTTCCAATTCTGAGCTGTTTTTGCTATTTTCGCAGTTTAGTAATCGAAATAAATGGATTATCAGTTTCGGGAGATAGAACAAAAGTGGCAAGCCTTTTGGGCCAACCATCAAACCTATAAGGTATGCAATACCAGTTCTAAGCCTAAATACTATGTATTGGATATGTTTCCGTATCCGTCGGGCGCTGGCTTGCACGTGGGGCATCCGCTGGGTTATATCGCTTCCGATATTTTTTCTCGATACAAACGTACCAAGGGCTTTAATGTATTGCACCCCATGGGCTACGATTCCTTCGGGTTGCCTGCCGAGCAATATGCCATTCAAACTGGGCAGCACCCGGCTATTACCACCGAAACTAACATCAATCGCTACCGCGAACAACTTGATAATTTAGGTTTTTCATACGATTGGAGCCGCGAAGTGCGTACCAGCGACCCGGAATATTACCGCTTTACGCAGTGGATTTTTATGAAACTGTTTGATGCCTGGTACAATACACAAAGCAACAAAGCCGAAACCATTGAGACCCTTCTTGCGCAATTTTCACAATCGGGTTCGACTGGTGTAAAAGCTGTTTGTGATGACGATGTAAGAAGTTTTACAGCCCAAGAATGGCTTGCCTTTACCGAGGAAGAACAACAAGCCGAATTGTTAAAATATCGCCTAGCGTATTTAAAAGAAAGCACCGTAAACTGGTGCCCGGCTTTAGGTACCGTATTGGCAAACGATGAAGTGAAAGATGGCTACTCCGAACGTGGCGGCCATCCGGTAGTACAAAAGAAAATGATGCAGTGGAGCATGCGTATTACCGCTTATGCCGATCGTTTACTGCAAGGCTTAGATCAGATTGATTGGCCCGAGCCCCTAAAAGAAATACAACGCAATTGGATTGGTAAAAGCGTAGGAGCCTTGGTGAAGTTTGCGGTTGATGGAGCGACTTCTACTATAGAAGTATTTACCACCAGAGTAGATACCATTTTTGGCGCCACTTTTTTGGTTGTGGCTCCCGAGCACGACTTGGTGCCAAGCTTAACCACTCCAGCACAAAGCAAAGAAATAGCCGATTACATTGCCCAAACGCAAAAAAAATCGGAATTAGACCGCATGGCCGATACCAAAACCGTATCGGGTGCTTTTACGGGCAGTTATGTAAAACATCCTTTTACCAATGAACCCATTCCGGTGTGGATAGCCGATTACGTATTGGCAGGTTATGGTACGGGAGCGGTAATGGCAGTGCCATCCGGCGATCAGCGTGATTGGTTATTTGCCAAGCATTTTAACTTGCCTATTGTGGCCATTTCTGATGCCCAACAAGATTTAGAAACCCAAGCCGACCCTACAAAAGAGGGAAAATACATCAATTCTGATTTTATTAATGGCTTAGGCTATAAAGAAGCCGCCGCAAACTTAATTGCCAAGCTAGAAGTCGGCGGACAAGGAAAAGCAAAAGTAAATTTCCGCCTACGCGATGCCATTTTTGGACGCCAACGCTATTGGGGCGAACCCGTGCCGGTATATTTTAAAAACGGCCTGCCTTATTTAATCAAAGAGTCGGAATTGCCCTTATTATTGCCCGAAGTAGATAAATATTTGCCTACTGAGAGCGGAGAACCTCCTCTGGGAAGAGCTAAAGATTGGAAATACGAAGATGCCTACGATTACGAATTAAGCACCATGCCGGGTTGGGCAGGTTCTAGCTGGTATTGGTACCGCTATATGGCTTCGCCGGATGAACGAAACTTGCCGGACTTTGCTTGTAAAGACGCTATTAATTATTGGCAGGATGTAGATTTATACATTGGTGGATCGGAGCATGCCACTGGCCACTTATTGTACAGCCGTTTTTGGAATAAATTTTTGAAAGATTTAGGCTATGTAAACCAAGAAGAGCCCTTCAAAAAACTCATTAACCAGGGTATGATCCAAGGTCGCTCCAATTTTGCCTACCGTAAAATTGATGCGCAAGGCAAGGGCACCAATACCTTCGTATCTTTCGGATTAAAAGATCAATACAAAACCATTCCGGTTCACGTAGATGTAAATATTGTGGAGCAAGATTTCTTGGATATTGAGCAATTTAAAGCTTCCCGTCCCGATTTTGCCGATGCAGAATTTATACTCGAAAACGGCAACTATTTGTGTGGGTATGAGGTAGAGAAAATGTCTAAATCGAAGTTTAATGTAGTAAACCCCGACGATATGGTGGAGCGCTACGGAGCCGACACCTTGCGTTTGTACGAAATGTTTTTAGGGCCTTTAGAACAAAGCAAACCTTGGAATACCAATGGCATTGAGGGCGTATTTAAGTTTTTGCGTAAATACTGGCGTTTGTTCCATACTGATCAATTTGATTTTGTAATTTCGGAAGAGCCAGCCACCAAAGCCGAGTTAAAAGCCCTGCATAAAATCATCAAAAAGGTAGAAGAAGATATCGAACGTTTTTCGTTTAATACCTCGGTTTCTGCCTTTATGATTTGCGTAAACGAATTAGGCGATTTGAAATGCAACAAACGAGCAGTTCTTGAGCCGCTAAACGTGGTGCTTTCGCCCTATGCGCCACACATTACCGAAGAAATTTGGTCTTTATTAGGTCGTGCCGAAGGCAGTATCAGCCAAGCTACGTATCCGGTATTTAACCCCGAGTATTTGGTGGAAGATGAATTTGCCTATCCGGTATCCATCAACGGGAAGATGAAAATGAATCTGACCTTATCATTAAGTTTAGAGCCTGCCGCTATTGAAAAAGCAGCTTTAGCCGATGCTGACGTACAACGTTATTTAGATGGCCAAACGCCTAAGAAAGTCATTGTGGTGAAGGGGAAAATTATTAATTTGGTAGTTTAGATCCTATAAGGTAGTATTCCCCGCTTCAAAAGTACCACTTACAGTTGCTGTAGTATTTGTTTGGAATTTTTTTACCGTTCCAGAAAAATTACCCTATACAATACCCAAAAGATTGGGGCTTAGTTCCGTAATATTTACCGTTACCGATCCCCCGGCTGTAGTCCATATTTCGCCACCAGTAAAACTGGTAGGGTTACTTAAGGTAATACTTACATAGTTTGGAACAGCCGCAGTTGCTGTACTAGGGTTGCAAACAAATGAACCCAAACCTGCTTGGTTTAATGAAATGAGTGCGGTACATTGATTAGAACCAGGTACTATATTTTGCCCCATGCTTACATTGCCAACACCAAAATTTCCGCTGTATACGCAACTTCCACCACCTACGTCACCCGCTTTACCTGTCCAGCTATAAGTTGTACCATTTAGGCTAATTGTAAATTTGTAAATCCCTGGGGTTGTTTTTTCACTTTTTTTGCACGATACGCCTATTGTTAAAACAATTAGAAAGGCTAATAATTTAAAATAACGCATATTTTAGGTTTTGAGGGATATAAATTAATTCTTACTATTAAAAGTAATCAATTAATAATTAATAATCATAAAATAATTATGCCCAAATTGCTTTATTGTAAACACTTTGTTACGCCAAGGCTGTAACAAAGTAGCTCTTTTTGCGCCTTATATAAATTAAACATCTAGCTATGAAAACTATTTTTAGTATCCTACTTTCCTTTATATTCATCCAAACGGGTTTTGCACAAGTGCCTAGTGGCGGTGCTTCCATTACCGGTAAAATTAGCGGCGTCATCATTGATTCGCTTACGCAAAAACCAGTAGATTATGCTACCGTAGGCTTGGGGCGTTCGGGTTCAACCAAAACCACCAATGGTTCTTTAACTGATGAAAAAGGGGTATTTAAAATAGATAAAATAAATCCAGGGAACTACCGCATTACCATAAGCTTTTTGGGCTACCAAACAAAAATCATCGAAGCGGTAAAAACCACCTTGCAAAAACCAGATCTTAATTTGGGCAAAATTCTGTTGTCGCCCAGTGCCAATGCGCTTGGCGAAGTGGTTATACAAGGACAAGCCTCAGTAGTAGAAAATAAAATTGACCGCATTGTGTACAATGCCGAAAAAGACGTCACCATAGGCGGGGGCAATGCCAGCGATGTGTTGCGTAAAGTGCCTATGTTATCGGTAGATATGGATGGTAATGTATCGCTCCGTGGTAGCCAAAATGTTCGGGTGCTTATCAATGGAAAACCTTCGGGTTCCATGGCCAATAACATTGCCGATGCATTGAAAATGATTCCGGCCGATCAGATTAAAAACGTTGAAGTAATTACCAGCCCATCTGCTAAATACGATGCCGAGGGTACTTCGGGCATCATAAATATTATTACTAAAAAGCGCAACGCAGAAGGAGTGAGCGGAACTGTTGGTGGCGGTTTGGGCTTGCGCCAAAACAATGGCAATGCCAATATAAATATTAAAAAAGGTCGCCTGGGTATTACGGCCAATATGGGTGGAAATGGCTCTTGGCCACAAACTACCGATGTGGAGGTAAAGCGTTTAGATGCTTCGGGTACGCCAACCTTTTCGCAACACAGTGCTAGCGAAAGTTACCGTTTGGGTTACCGAGGTTCTGTTGGCTTAGATTATGATATCAACAATTACAACGGCATTACTTCAACATTCAACCTAAACAGGCTAAAAAATAGTTTTAATGGAGCAGTATTTTCCGATATCTACTTTGGTGGCGTAACCACAACAGCCAATAGCCTTACCGATAGAATCATGCGCATGGGCGGCTTTGATTGGAATACTGATTTTACACATAAATTTAAAAAAGCCGGTCAAGAATGGTCGGTGGCTGCACAGCTTACCCAAAATAAAAATATTCAGGATTATACCACCGACTATTTGGGCGGTTTTAAACCGAACGAAATTGGCAACAACGATGCTACCAACCAAGAAATAACTTTACAAACGGATTATTCGCATCCCTTTAAAAAAGTGACTTTTGAAACGGGTGCCAAAGTGATATTAAGAGATATTGCTAGCCCAACCTTTGTCCAACAACAACAAGTTCCAAACGGCAACTATGTGCCCAGTCCATCTCTTTCCAACTCTTACGATTACGCCCAAGATGTATACGCTACCTACGCCACATTTGGCTTTAGTTTGAGTAAAAAATATCAGGTAAAAGTAGGGGGCCGTTTTGAGGCTACCCAAATAGATGGACTCTCAAATGCAAACCAAAGCTTCAGTAATAACTATAGTAATTTTATTCCTTCTATTGTTATCTCACGTTCGCTAAAAAATTACCAAACCATTAAGTTAAGCTACAACCAGCGTATTCAGCGACCTAGTTTATTTTATTTAAACCCTTTTCGCAATACCGCCGATCCCTTGAACCAGCAGGAAGGAAATCCATCTTTATCGCCCGAATTATCGCATAATTTTGAATTGGGATATTCTACTTTTGTGAAAACTACGGTTATTAATGCATCCTTATATTACCGTTATACAAAAGACATTATCGAAACAGTGGTCGGCCCTGCAGTAGACCCAATAACTATGGCCAATATTTCCTTGACTACTTTTAAGAATGTGGGTACTAACAGTTCGTTTGGTATGAATTTGTTTGGTTCGATAAACCCCATTACTAAATTAACGTTAAGAGGAAATTTAAATACCTATACCTATAATTTAACTACCAATCCGGCAAGTAGCGCCATTACTACCTTAGGCAATCGCACGTACTTTATGTACAATGCCTTTATAAGTGCTAGTTTACTGCTCAAAGGTGGCATAAGTGCCGAAACCTTTTTTATTCTGAATTCGCCACGCCGTACGGCCCAAGGTACAAGCCCCTCTTTTAACATGTGGAATATTGGCTTTAAGAAAGAAATTTTGAAGAAAAAAGGTACCATCGGGTTAAACATTATCGATCCGTTTAACGAAAGAAAGAACTTCAATTCAGCTTATACAACCGCAACGTTTACTCAAACCTCTAAAATAGCTATCCCATTTCGCTCGGTAGGCATCAATTTTAGTTGGTCCTTCGGTAAAATTAACTTTAACCCAACGCAAGCCAAAAAGAAAAAAGGCGTAAACAACGACGACTTGAAACAAGGCGATCAAGGCGGAATGCAATAATTTTTTCAACAAGCCCCTTTTTTTATTAAGCCCCTTTGCACTTATGCAACCTGCTGAAGAATTACACCAATTAATTGCCCACAAACTGCGTTTTTTGGCACAAAAAACAAAGTTCTCCGTAGTAGATGGTATAGTTTCTTTACATGCACATCCTTCGTCTATTTTTGCCGAAATTGCCCAAAAAATAGGGGCGGTTTTGCTGCCCCTAGACTCCAACCAAACGGAGCCAACGATTTTGATTTACTGTGTTCCTTGCAAAAATTTAGCAGAAGCCATGGGTATTATCCCAGAAATTTTGCAATCGTCCTATATGCAAGCCAACGATAAAAACAAAGCCTATTTGCTTCATGAAGAATGGTTTCTGCAGGTAGATATGCTTTCGCAAATAGAGTGCTTAGCGGAGATTCTGTATCCTAATTTTTTCACCTTCGGCTACGGGGGTACAGCTTGGGTAGAAATTATGGCCTAAAAACACCCGTTTTTGTGGATAACGTGTGCAAAACCTATCCCGATTCGGATAAGTATACCCAGTTTATTTTGTATCTTAGTAAGTCAATGCACCAGCAACTTTTTATGCTTTTAGGGCCTAAATAGGGTGATTGTTAAAAGAAAGCAGAACTAACCAAATTAGAATCAATGAGCAAAATTATCGCCTTGGCCAATCAAAAAGGAGGAGTTGGGAAAACCACTTCATCCATCAACTTGGCCGCCAGTTTGGCTGTTTTAGAATACCGCACGCTTTTGGTAGATGCCGATCCACAGGCCAACTCCACTTCGGGCATAGGCTTTGATCCAAGAACCATAAAGTCGAGCATTTACGAATGTATTATTAACGATATTGATCCAAAAGATGCTATTAAAAATACAGAAACGCCTTTTTTAGATTTATTACCCGCACATATTGATTTGGTTGGTGCCGAAATTGAGATGATTAATTTGCACGAGCGGGAATACCGCATGAAAACCGTGCTCAACAAAATAAAAGACGAATACGATTTTATCATTATCGATTGTTCGCCATCATTAGGTTTAATTACCATCAACTCTTTAACCGCTGCCGATTCGGTAATTATACCCGTACAATGCGAATATTTTGCTCTAGAAGGCTTGGGAAAATTGTTAAATACCATAAAAATTGTACAAAACCGCTTAAACCCCGAATTAGCTATTGAGGGCGTATTGTTAACTATGTACGATGTACGATTGCGTTTAGCCAATCAAGTGGTAGAAGAGGTGAAAACACACTTCCAAGAATTGGTGTTCGATACCATTATTCAGCGCAACACCCGTTTAAGCGAAGCCCCAAGTTTTGGTGTATCGGTAATTATGCACGATGCCAATTCTAAAGGAGCCATAAACTATTTAAATTTAGCCCGCGAAATTATTCGCAAAAATGGATTGGCTAAAGAAGAATTAGAACAAGAAGCTACGTTATAAGCATGACATATCAAAAGAAAACAGGACTGGGAAGAGGCTTAAGTGCCTTATTGGACGACACCGAACTTGTTCAGCAAGGGCATAAATCATTAGGCAACGAAGTAGGGGGCTTAAACCATATTCATCCCATATTGCTAAACCAAATTGAGGTGAATCCCTACCAACCTCGTACAGAATTTGATGTAGAAGCCTTACAAGATTTAGCCAATTCGATAAAATTACAAGGCCTTATTCAGCCTATTACCGTTCGTCAAGTAGGTCAAAATACGTACCAGTTAATTTCGGGTGAACGTAGGTTTAGAGCCTCTAAAATGGCTGGCTTAACCGAAGTGCCGGCCTATGTACGTGCCGCCAACGACCAACAAATGTTGGAAATGGCGCTTATTGAAAATATACAACGTGAAAACCTAAATGCCATGGAGGTTGCTTTCAGCCTTCAGCGTATGTTAGATGAATGTGATTTAAAACAAGAAGAATTAGGGGAACGTGTAAGTAAAAACCGATCTACGGTAACCAATTACCTGCGTTTGCTGAAATTGCCGCCAAGCATTCAAACTTCTATTCGCGAAAGCAAAGTAAGTATGGGCCATGCCCGAGCTTTGGTAAGTGTAGAAGATGTAGACAAACAATTGTTCATCCACAAAGAAATTATCAGCAAAGGCCTATCGGTTCGTAAAGTAGAAGAATTGGTACGTGAGCTACAAATAACAGGCTTAAAGAGAGCTAAACCAAGCACCACGATTGAGGGTGTTTCGTTTCAATACCAAAAGGTGCAAGATGATTTAGCCTCCCGATTGGGTACCCGAGTGCAATTGAAAATGAAAGGTAAAAACTCCGGAATTATTGAAATTCCTTTCCTTTCAGAAAACGATCTGAATAGGCTATTAGAATTATTAGATTGGTAAATATGCGTACCGCCTTGGTTTTACTTTTTCTTTGTGCCCTTGCTTTTTCGGCCACTGCCCAAAAAAAGTCTGCGAAAATAAACACCAAGGCCGATAGTATCTCAAAAAAAACACCGGTTGCAGCTGGCCCTGTGAAAGATTCACTCCGTTTGGTACTCGAAAAAATGCCTAAAAAAGCAGCCTGGGGATCAGCATTAGTACCGGGTTTAGGTCAAGTGTACAACAAACGTTGGTGGAAAGTACCTTTAATTTATGGCGGCTTTGTCGCCTTTGTAAAAGCCTACCAAGATAATAATAACCAATACCATACTTTTTTAAGCGAAGTGCAATACCGCTTAGCCAATAATGGTAATCCGGGCAACCCAGACTATGCCGCTTATTCATTCGAAGGGTTGGTAAAAATCAAAGATAATTTTAGAAGAAATAAAGAACTCTCCATTATTGGTGGAGTGGTGGTATATGCCGTAAACATTATTGATGCCTATGTAGATGCCAAGTTTTTCCGTTTTGATATTAGCGAAAACTTAAGTCTGCAACTTAAACCAACTTTACAAACCAATCCCGGAGGCCTGAATGCCTATGCCGCTCAACCCGGATTGAAACTTAGCCTTAGCTTATGAAAATTGCCCTCATTGGTTACGGAAAAATGGGAAAGCTATTAGAGCGTTTTGCCCAAGAACGTGGCCACGAAATTTGCATCATTATTGATGTCGATAATGCCTCCGATATCCGCTCCGAACGATTTAAAGAAGCCGATGTAGCCATTGAGTTTAGTGTACCTCACGCTGCCTTGGGGCATATTTATGATGCTTTTGAGGCCGGTGTGCCCATTGTGGTAGGCACCACCGGTTGGTACGATGAATTAGACACTGTGCAGCAAAAATGTGTAGCTGGTAACAATACCTTGCTGTATGCATCTAACTTTAGTGTGGGTGTAAATGTGTTTTTTTATATGAATAAGGTATTGGCTAAGTTGATGAATCGCTATCCGCAGTACGATGTGCAAGTAGAAGAAATTCATCACACACAAAAACTAGATGCACCAAGCGGTACAGCCATAACCATTGCCGAAGGTATTTTACACGGACTTGAGCGTAAAAGTTCCTGGGTAAATGAAGTGGTAGGGCAGCAAAACGATGTGGTAACTAAGCCGAATGAATTGCTTATAGAATCGCACCGAATAGAAGAAGTACCCGGTACGCACACCGTGATTTATAGCTCGGAAGTAGATGAGCTAGAATTTAAACACACGGCACATAGTAGAGCCGGGTTTGCCTTGGGTGCCATTTTGGCCGCCGAATGGTTGCACGGAAAAAAAGGCTTTTACTCGGTACAAGATATGTTTGATTTTAAACTGGTATAAAAAATTATGAACTGGAAATTTTGGCAAAAAGCTACCACCGAAAAGAAACAAGAAAAACCTCCAAAAAGTGCTAGTCGCGAATGGTTAGATGCCATTTTATTTGCGGTTATTGCTGCCACACTTATTCGTACTTTTTTTATAGAAGCCTATACCATACCAACCGGATCTATGGAAAAAAGTTTAAAGGTGGGCGATTTCTTATTTGTAAGCAAAGTAAACTATGGTGCACGTGTCCCAATGACACCGGTTGCCTTTCCGTTTGCCCACCATACGATGCCTATTATTGGAACTAAAGCCTATTGGGATGGCGTGCAATGGAATTATCGCAGATTACCTGGCTTATCAAACATCAAACGTAACGATGCTGTGGTATTCAATTATCCAATGGAAGCCGATGAGCCCTACAACCGTCCGGTAGATAAACGTGAAAACTATATTAAACGCTGTATAGCTATTGCTGGCGACACAATTAAAATTGTAAATACGCAGGTTTTTGTGAATGGTAAAGCTGCAGAAACCCCATTGGCTGGTGAAACCACCTATGTAGTACGTACCGATGGTACCGATTTTAATCCAACGGCCTTACAAGATTTACGCATTGAAGTGCAACGTGCTTCTGCCGATGAGTATTATTTTAATATGACCACTGAAGAAGCTACTGCGATTAAGAAGTGGACGAATGTAAAGTTAGTGCAACCTATTATTCGTCCTAAGGGAGAATATGAGCCACAAGTGTTCCCTCATTCACCGCAATATAAATGGAACGAAGATAATTTTGGTCCGCTGATTGTACCGAAAAAAGGGTGGACGGTGAAGTTAGATAGCACTACTTATCCGTTTTACGAACGAGCCATTCGGGTATATGAAGGCAATACCTTGCAAAAAGATGGAGACCGCTATGTAATTAATGGTAAACTAGCTACTAGCTATACCTTCAAGATGAATTATTATTGGATGATGGGCGATAATCGCCACAATTCTCTCGACTCTCGTTTCTGGGGTTTTGTGCCCGAAGATCACATTGTAGGTAAAGCCTTAATTGTGTGGATGAGTTGGGATAGCGAAGGTACTTTCTTCGATAAAATTCGTTGGAATCGGATTTTTAAAGGAGCAAACTAACTTATAAACGGTCTAAGCCAAATTTATCGGCTAGAAGATTAAGATCTTCAACTACGGCATTCACTAAAGGGATGCCGTTTTTTGTGCGCTCTAATTCTGCGGCCAACTCAGGCTCTCCCGGAATAATTACGGGTTGATTCGGATCAATGGGTTTTGCCGATTTAAAGCGATCTACCCAAGTATCCATATGTGTTTTGAATTCAGCTACCGGGCGAAATCCATCTACCCGTAAAGCGCCTAAAAAATGACCAATTCCTTTTCCTACCGGATCGGCCGGTGGATCTAGAAAGGCAACAAAAGGCGGTACCCAAGGCCCGTAATTGGCACCCGAAAGCACGGCCGATAAAATATCTACCGTTGCACCCAAGCCAAAACCTTTGTGACTTCCATGGGCTATATCGCTTCCCAATGGTAGCAAAGAACCGCCTTCTTTTAATTCGTGTGGGTTGGTGGAAGCCCTGCCGTTCTTATCAATAATCCAGCCTTCCGGTACTGCTTTGCCGCTACGCTGGGCAATTTCTAATTTGCCATTGGCCGCTGCCGAAGTGGCCATATCTACAATTACGGGTGCATTTTTTCCAGCGGGGAAAGCGTAGCACATCGGGTTGGTTCCCAATAAACGTTCATTCGCAAAAGTTGGGGCTACCAATGGGCTAGCATTGGTCATAGCGAAGCCAATCATATCTTGCTCAACGGCTAATAAGGTATGGTAAGCGGCAATGCCAAAGTGACTAGAATTGCGTACCGATACCCAGCCCGAGCCACAAATTTTTGCTTTTTCTAGAGCTACTTTCATTGCAAAAGGCGCAATAACTAAGCCTAGGCCCCCATCGCCATCAATGGTGGCGGTACTGGGAGTTTCGTGTACTATGGTAATGTTGGGTTGGGTGTTGATTCGTTTTTTCTCCCACAAACGTACGTAACCGCTAAGGCGGGCTACCCCATGCGAATCTATTCCTCGTAAATCAGCTTTAAGTAATACATCGGCACTTAGTTTAGCATGCTCCGCCGAACAGCCCATGCTGGTAAAAATATTTTCGGTAAAACTGCGTAAGTGGACTTCGGTAAACGTTTGGGTATTCATAACTAACTATTGGCTTGAAATAGGGTGAATTTTCCTTCTAGTGGATGGAAGCTTTCAATTAAATTATCAATAAAACTAGGCCCATAGCTAGCAAAGTATGGTCCAAAATTTTCGGCACGTTCTTGCAAACCACCCTTAGGAAAAATATGTGCGTGTATTTTTTCGAGTTGTTCTAGAGCCCCTGTATGTTTCCGTTTCTCAGCTTTTAACAGTTTTTTTTCTAAATTTTCCATCGCTTTTTTTAGTCGAGTCTCTACGGCTGCGGCACTAGCTACCAAGCTTGGATCAATTTCGTTTGCTAGGTGCCCCAGCGTTTTAAATACCTCTTCAAAAGCACTCAGTTCGTTTTTTAAACTTAAATTTTTGCCTGCATTGGCCAGTATCCACTCTTTTTTCAACGTATCTAATGGTTTAAACACTGCTTCGGATGATAGGTTTAAATTTTCTTGCTTTTTGGCAATGCTTGCTGATACTTGCTGGGCCGAATTACGTAATAAAACGATTGGGAAATCTAGTTTATACTGTTCAAAAGTGCTTTTCAGTTCCAACCAATAGCTCAGTTCGGCACCGCCGCCAATATAACAGATATTGGGTAAAATGCATTCTTGGTAGAGTGGTCGCATCACTACATTCGGGCTAAACGCTTCCGGATGATTTTGTATGTGTGTGCGAATTTCCGCTTCGGTAAATACGATATCGGTATTAACTACTTGGTGCTGGCTATTTTCTTTTATAATGCGCTCTCGGAGGCCCTCTTTTAAATAGAAGAAGTTAATTTCTCTGGGATTAACCGGTGTATCAAATCCAGCTGCCTGTAGGCGTGTAGTCGTTTCGTTAATTAAACGGAAACTATGTTGTTGGCAAATATCTTCTTCAATAATACTACTGAACTGTTTTTTAAGTTCGGGGTGATTGGCATCTAAGATAAGAAGCCCGTATTTTTCGAATAGTTTATTTACCAAATACCGTGTGGCATCTGCCAAGTTATTATGATGGGTATAGGCTTTTTCTACCCATTCGGCTAATTGCAAGGCATAGGGGCTTGCTCCCAAAATTCCTTGGTAAGCTTCTAGTATTTCGCCAATATCGTTGGTGCTTAGTTGGCCGGTAGCACCACTAGTTTCCTTCTCCCAAACTAATTTTTTCCCGTGAATGTAGGTATGATTAATTTCAGCAAAATCGTGGTCTTCGGTGGCCATCCAATACAGGGGCACAAAATTTTTATCCGGAAAAGCCTCTTTTAGTTCTCTGCTTAGGGCAATGGCGCTGGCTATTTTATAAATGAAATAAAGAGGTCCGGTAAAAAGATTGAGCTGATGGCCGGTAGTAATGGTAAAGGTGTTTTCTTTGGCCAGCGCTTCGATGTTTTGTGTAACGGTGGCACTGGTTTCTAAACGGTTATATTGTTGTTGGAGTACTTCTACTAAAACAGAGCGATTGGCTTGCACCTTTTTGTTACTCAATAATTCCTTAAAGCCGGCCAAGCTAGGCGGATACTTAGCAAAGCTCATTGCTTCGGTATCTTGTGCCAAGTAGCGCAATACACCCGAGGCAAATTGTCCGGTTTCGGAATACTCCATGTAGCTTGCTTTCATCCCTTTAAAATTAGCTAAAATGTATTAGCTTTTTGGGTGCCCGTATAGGTCGAAATCTTCGGCCCTATCTATGGTTATTTCGGTAAAATTACCTATCGGAACATAGTGTTTACCGGCATCAATAAGCACTTCATTATCTACTTCCGGGGAGTCAAATTGGGTACGACCAACAAAGAAATTGCCTTCTTTTTTATCAATAAGTACCTTGAACGTTTGCCCTATTTTTTCTTGATTTTTGGTCAAAGAAATTTCTTGCTGAATGTCCATAATCTCTTCTACCCGTTGTTGTTTTACTTCTTCGGCCACATCGTCTACCAAGCTGTGTGCATGCGTTTTTTCTTCGTGAGAATAGGTAAAACAACCCAAGCGGTCGAATTTAGTATCGGCTACCCAATTTTTCATTTCTTCGAAATCTTGCTCAGTTTCGCCGGGGTAGCCGCAAATTAAGGTGGTGCGCAACGCAATATTGGGCACTTTATCTCTAATCTGATTCACTAAATCGATAGTTTTTTGTTTGGTAATGCCACGTCGCATCGATTTTAGCATATTGTCTGAAACGTGTTGCAGCGGCATATCTAAATACTTGCAAATATTTTCCCGTTCATTCATTACGTCTAAAACTTCCATCGGAAAGCCCGAAGGATAGGCGTATTGCATGCGAATCCATTCTATTCCGTTAACATCAGATAACTGCCGCAGCAGATTGGCTAGTTTGCGCTCTTGGTATAAATCGAGGCCGTAATAAGTTAAATCTTGTGCAATCAGAATCAATTCTTTAGTGCCATTTTTTGCCAATAATTTGGCTTCTTTTACCAAATCTTCTATGGATTTAGAAACGTGCTGACCCCGCATTAAGGGAATGGCGCAAAAAGAACAAGGGCGATTACAGCCTTCGGCAATTTTAAAATAGGCAAAATGCGAAGGGGTGGTTAAGAGGCGTTCGCCAATAAGTTCGTGTTTATAATTAACGCCAATGCTAGCCAATAATTCGGGTAACTCGTTGGTGCCAAAATAGGCATCAACATTGCTAATTTCGGCCTGTAATTCGGGTTTATATCGTTCAGATAGGCATCCGGTTACAATTACTTTACCAATTCTGCCTTGCTCTTTAAGGGCGCTGTATTGTAAAATGGTATCGATAGATTCTTGCTTGGCATTGTCAATAAAGCCACAGGTATTAATCACCACAATATCGTCTTTACCTAAAATATCCGATTCGTGGCTAACGTTTAGGTTGCTGGCCTTTATTTGACCCATCAATACTTCCGAATCGTATATATTTTTAGAACAACCTAAGGTGATTACATTTACTTTAGGCTTTTGCGTTGGTGCAATGGACGTATGTTTGGTTTTCATTTAGGCTTTAAATAAAGAAGCTACAAATTCTTTTTTGTTAAAGAGTTGCAAGTCGTTGATACTTTCGCCAACGCCAATGTATTTTACCGGAATTTTAAATTCGTCGGAAATACCAATTACCACACCTCCTTTGGCGGTGCCATCTAATTTGGTAAGGGCCAAGGCATTTACGGCCGTTGCTTCGGTAAACTGGCGGCACTGCTCCATGGCATTTTGCCCGGTAGAAGCATCTAATACCAATAAAATTTCGTGTGGTGCCCCCGGAACAATTTTATCCATCACGTTTTTAATTTTGGTTAATTCGTTCATGAGGGTTACTTTATTGTGTAAGCGACCGGCGGTATCAATTATGGCTACATCGTCGCCATTGGCAGCGGCCGATTGAACGGTATCAAAAGCAACCGATGCCGGATCGGAGCCCATGGCTTGCGCCACTACCCGAACACCCACTCGTTCGCCCCAAAGTTTAAGTTGATCTACGGCGGCGGCTCTAAACGTATCGGCAGCACCTAATACCACTTGGTTGCCAGCGGCTTTTAATTTATGGGCCAATTTGCCTATGGTAGTAGTTTTACCCACCCCATTTACTCCAACTACCATAATTACGTAGGGTTTTTGTTGGCCGTATTCAAAATTTTCGAAATCGTTGCTATTGTTTTCGGCTAAGAGCTGTTGTATTTCGTCTCTTAATAAGTCGTTTAGTTGAGCAGGGTTCAAGTATTTATCTTTCGATACCCGGTTTTCAATACGCTTAATAATTTTGAGGGTAGTATTTACACCCACATCCGAAGTAATGAGTACTTCTTCTAATTCATCTAAAACGTCGGTATCTACGCTTGATTTACCAATAACCACTTTGGTAATTTTGGCAAATAATCCTTCTTTGGTTTTGGCTAAACTTTTTTGGAGTTGTTCTTTATCTTCTAGCTCTTCGGGAGCAGGAGAAAGTGCTTCTAGTTTTGCTCGGGGAGTAATTTCTACCACAGGCTCCGGGCTAGGCTCGGGAGTTTGAGGCTCAGGCGCTAAGTCAATTGGCTCCGCTTTAGGGGTGGGTTCTGCAGCCACTTCAGTAGTAGCGGGCGTTTCTTCCATTACGGGAATAGGCGCAGCCACTTCTTCTGGTACAGGCTTTTCTTCTACCGGCGGTGGGGTAGGTGTCTTTTTTCTGAATAAATCAAATAATCCCATGCTACGAATTTAAACAAAAAAAGCCGCCCACGTTGTTTCGGGGAGGCTTTTAAAATGTGTTAGCTGTTAATTACTGAGCTGCTTGCTCTTTAGCAACTGTAATCGCATCTTTAATGTGATCGTTGTGCACAATTTGCTCTTTAAAGCTGTATGCTCCAGTTTTTGGAGATTTAGTCATGGTAATTACTTTAGAGTATTCTTTACCAGTACCAGTTTTTAAGGTTGCAACTACTTTCTTAGCCATTGTATTTCAATTTAAATTGGTTGCCCAATTTTATTACTTAATTTCTTTGTGTAAGGTTACTTTACGCAATACTGGGTTAAATTTTTTCAATTCTAAACGCTCAGTAGTGTTTTTCTTGTTCTTGGTAGTAATGTAACGAGACATTCCCGGCATTCCGCTTTCTTTGTGCTCGGTGCATTCTAAAATTACCTGAACTCTATTTCCTTTTTTAGCCATTGCTATATTTTTTTAAAATCTCTTAGCCTAAATGTATCCTTTTTTAAGGAACTTGTTAATTACCGCAGTAATACCATTCTTAGTAATGGTTTTTATCGCTGAAGTACTTACTTTCAACGTAATCCAACGGTCTTCTTCAGGGATATAAAACTTTTTCACCTGTAGGTTGGGATAAAATTTACGATTGGTTTTCACATTCGAATTCGAAACGTGGTGGCCTTTAATCGGCATTTTTCCTGTTAAATCACAAACTCTCGACATGACTTTTGATTTTTTAGCTTATTAAAACCCCTTTTATCGGGGCTTGCAAATATCGAAATTAATTATTTAAATCACAAGCGTATTTGTGAATATTTCTTTTGCTTGTGTAGGCATATGCAAAAATGGCGAATATGTTTATATTTAGCTAATAAACATACCTGTCGTATCAAAATTATGGATTTACGAATTAAGTCTTTTGAGGAATATAAAAAAGTTTACCAAAAAAGCGTAGATCAACCCGAAGTTTTTTGGGCAGCAATTGCCGAAAATTTTAGTTGGCAAAAAAAGTGGGATACGGTACTGGAATGGGATTTTAAAACCGCCCATACAACTTGGTTTAAGGGTGCTAAATTAAACATCACCGAGAATTGTATCGATCGGTATGCTGACACTACTCCTAATGCCACCGCATTGCTATGGGAACCCAATAATCCGGAAGAAGATTTTATAAAAATAACCTATAAAGAATTACATGCTAAAGTATCTCAATTTGCCCATGTACTCAAAAATAATGGTGCTAAAAAAGGCGATCGGATTTGTATATATATGCCTATGGTGCCCGAGTTAGCCATTGCAGTATTAGCTTGTGCACGCATTGGAGCTATACATTCGGTAGTTTTTGGTGGCTTTTCGGCCCAATCTATTGCCGATCGTATTACAGATGCCCAGTGCAATATGGTTATTACGGCCGATGGCGGTTTTAGAGGAACCAAAGAAGTACCCTTGAAAACCGTAGTAGACGATGCCTTGGTTCAATGCCCATCGGTAAAACGAGTAATTGTGCTAACCAGAAGTCGCACGCCAGTTTCGATGATTAAAGACCGCGACTGTTGGTGGGAAGATGAAGTGAATAAAGTAGAAAAGCAAGGTAATCCGCCTTGCCCGGCCGAACCCATGGATGCCGAAGACCCTCTATTTATTTTATATACCTCGGGTTCTACAGGAAAACCCAAAGGCGTGGTACATACCTGCGGAGGCTACATGGTGTATACCGGCTACACCTTTGCCAATGTGTTCCAATACCAGCCGGGCGAAGTGTTTTTTTGCACCGCCGATATTGGTTGGATTACCGGCCACTCGTACCTGCTTTATGGGGCCTTATTGCAAGGAGCTACTTCTTTATTATTCGAAGGCATTCCGACTTGGCCAGATGCCGGCCGTTTTTGGGATATTGTAGCTAAACACCACGTAAATATTTTATATACCGCTCCAACAGCCATTCGTTCGCTTATGAGTTTTGGCGATGAACCTTTAAAAGGCAAAGACCTAAGCTCATTAACCAAACTAGGTTCGGTAGGAGAGCCCATAAACGAAGAGGCTTGGCATTGGTACAACGAAAAAATAGGCAATGGCAACTGCCCCATTGTAGACACGTGGTGGCAAACCGAAACCGGAGGGATCATGATTAGTCCAATAGCCGGTATAACGCCAACCAAGCCAAGTTATGCTAGCCTTCCTTTGCCGGGTGTGCAGCCTTGTTTAGTAGATGAAAATGGAAACGAAATAGAAGGTAATGGGGTAAGAGGAAACTTGTGTATCAAATTTCCTTGGCCGGGCATTATTCGTACCACCTATGGCGATCACGAACGTTGCCGCAGCACGTATTTTAGTTCCTACGAAAATAAATACTTTACAGGCGATGGTTGCCTGCGTGACGAAGATGGTTACTACCGCATTACCGGCCGAGTGGATGACGTCATGAATGTGTCGGGCCACCGTATTGGTACTGCAGAGGTAGAAAATGCCATCAATATGCATGCTGATGTGATTGAAAGTGCGGTAGTAGGCTATCCGCACGATATTAAAGGACAAGGAATTTACGCCTATGTCATTTTAGGTAGCTTTATCCACGACCACGATTTAACCCGAAAAGATATTTTACAAACCGTTACCCGTATTATCGGTGCTATTGCCAAACCCGACAAGATTCAATTTGTAACAGGTTTGCCCAAAACCCGCTCTGGCAAAATTATGCGACGCATTTTGCGCAAAATAGCCGAGGGCGAAACCGAAAATTTGGGTGATACCAGTACCTTGCTAGACCCAGCTGTGGTAGATGAAATTAAAGCCGGAGCAAAGGGTTTGTAGCACAGCCGCATTTATTTGTATTTTAGCTCTGTGAAAAAACCAGTAATTCTTGTTGTAAACGACGATGGTATTGATGCCCCAGGCATTAAAGCCTTAATAGATATGATGTTGCCTTTGGGCGACGTAACGGTGGTAGCACCCGATAGCCCGCAATCGGGCATGGGGCATGCCATTACCATTGGTAAACCTTTGCGCTTAGATAAAGTGCATATATACCCCGGTGTAGAAATGTACAAATGTTCGGGTACGCCCGTAGATTGTGTGAAATTAGCCGTTAACAAGATATTTAAAGGCAAAAAGCCCGATTTATGCGTTTCGGGTATCAATCACGGACTCAATAATTCCATCAATGTAATTTATTCGGGTACCATGTCGGCGGCCGTAGAAGGGGCTATTGAAAGTATCCCATCCATAGGGTTTTCTTTAGATGATTTTGGTTACGATGCCGATTTTAGTCCGCTAAAACCCATTGTGCAAGCGGTAGCCAAGCAAGTATTGGCCAATGGTTTGCCTGTGGGTACACTCCTAAATGTGAACTTCCCGAAAGCCGAAAAAATAAAAGGAATTAAAATTTGCCGTCAGGCAAATGCCAAATGGGCCGAGGAGTTTGACGAACGCCAAGATCCCTATAAACGCAATTATTATTGGCTAACCGGCGTGTTTCAAAACAACGATCAGGGTGAAGATACCGATGTGTATGCTTTAGAGCAGGGCTTTGCCTCGGTAGTGCCGGTACAATTTGATATGACCGCTCACCATGCCATAGAAACGCTTAACACGTGGAATTTTGATGTTCAAGAAGGATAGTATTTTACTCGGTATTTTGGCTGGCATTTGTTTACCAGGGCTAGTGTTATTGGTTAATTTTTTGGTCCATCAGCAGTGGACCATACAAAAAAGCAATGATGTATACTATTTTGCAGCCATTGCCCTCAATTTAATTGCTGTCCGCTTTGCGTATACCTATCACTTGGAGCGTTTAGCCAGAGGCATCTTAGCCAGCAGTTTTGTGATTTGTCTGCTCGTTTTTTACCTCAGTAAACAGGCTTTATGAAATACTATCTAATAGCAGGCGAAGCTTCCGGCGATTTGCACGGGGCCAACCTAATTAAAGCCTTAAAGCAAGAAGATGCCCAAGCCGAGTTTCGTGGCTTTGGTGGCGATTTAATGCAAAAAGAGGGTGCCGTTTTAGATAAACATTGTTCGGAATTGGCCTTTATGGGTTTTGTAGAAGTTGTAGCCAATTTGGGCACTATTTTTAAAAATATAAAGCTAGCCAAAGAAGCCGTTTTGGCCTATCGGCCCGATGCCCTTATTCTTATTGATTTTCCCGGTTTCAATTTAAAAATTGCACAATTTGCTAAAGAAAAAGGCATTCCAGTGTTCTTTTACATCTCCCCAAAAGTGTGGGCATGGAACCAGAAAAGGGTGCTCAAAATTAAAAAAGTGGTAGACCATTTGTTCTGCATTTTACCTTTTGAGGTTGATTTTTACAAAACCTGGGGCATGGAGGTAGATTATGTGGGCAACCCACTTATGGACGCCATTGGTGCGCATAAAGCCGATAAAAATTTCCGAAAAACGCATCAGCTTTCCGAAAAACCAATTATTGCCTTATTGCCTGGCAGTCGTAAAATGGAGCTGAAACACGTATTACCCGATATGTTGGCCGCCAGCGATGTATTCCCCGACTACGAATGCGTATTGGCCGGTGCACCCATGCTTAGCCAAGCCGACTATGCTCCGTATTTGGGCAATCGAAAAATTAAAATCATTACCAATGCCACCTACGATTTATTGTTAAATGCCGAGGCAGCCTTGGTTACTTCGGGTACGGCTACCCTGGAAACAGCTTTATTAAAATGCCCGGAAGTGGTGTTGTACAAAGGGAATACCTTATCCGTAGCTATTGCTCGGCTTTTGGTAAACATCAAGTTTATATCCTTGGTTAATTTGATTCTCGATAAACAAGTGGTGAAAGAGCTTATTCAAGAAGATTGTAACCCTACAGAAATTGCCGCACAATTAGCACCTTTGCTAAGCGATACACCGCAAAGAGCTCAAATGCTAACTGATTATGAAGTTTTAGCAAAACGTGTAGGACCTGCAGGTGCTTCAGAGCGTACCGCAAAGCTGGTGCAGAAATATTTGCTCAAATCAAATTAATTGCCGAAAATTGTAGTCCAAATCTAAGGGGGATTAGCTCATTTGGCTAGAGCGCTTCGCTGGCAGTGAAGAGGTGATCGGTTCGAATCCGATATTCTCCACAAAGGCTTACCAAAACGGTAAGCCTTTTTTATTGACATTTTTTTTACAATTGGGATTTGTCCACTCAGCTATCCAACTCTATGTTTGTACTCGTGAAACAACGTTTGGTTTACCTAGCAGCTCATATTCTTTTACTCATCTTTACATTAGGTGTGGTAGAACCTTTATTTGCTTCATTAAAAGAAGATAGTTCCTTTGAATATGTTGCCGACAGTCAGACTAGCTCCGAAAAAGAAGCTGCTGAAAAGGAGAATTCTGCCAAAGAGAAAGAGCTAAACACAAACTTGTTTTACGTAGAAACGGATTCTTTTTTCATAGCTGAAATACGCTATGCGCACAGTCATCCAACATGCAATACCGATAGCCATCCTGGTTATTCTACGCTCCCCGAATTACCTCCAGAGTTGGTTTAATCGACCTTTTTTTATACGCCAAGAGGCGTATGTATTGATTAAACCCAAAATTTAAATTTTATTATGAACAAATTTTCTTTTGCTCAACTAAAGAGCGATTTACCTGCGGGTATCGTCGTATTTTTAGTAGCCGTACCTTTATGTTTAGGTATTGCTTTGGCTTCTGGTGCCCCGTTTTTTTCTGGAATGATTGCAGGAATTGTGGGGGGTATTTTAGTAGGAGCCCTCAGTAACTCTCAATTAAGTGTAAGTGGCCCTGCAGCTGGTTTAGCGGCTGTGGTATTGGCATCTATTACCCAATTGGGTGCATTTGAAACTTTTTTATTGGCCGTAGTTTTTGCTGGTTTATTTCAATTGATTTTAGGCTTTTTAAAAGCAGGTGCTGTTGCCAATTATTTCCCCTCTAGTGTCATAAAAGGCCTTTTAACCGCAATCGGTATCATCATTATTTTAAAGCAAATACCCCATGCTTTTGGCTACGATAAAGACGCAGAAGGTGATTTAACCTTTTTGCAAGCGGATGGTCAGAATACCTTTTCGGAAATTTTAATGGCCATAAGTAAAATTGACTTGGGTGCAAGCTTAATAGCGTTTTTGTGTTTGAGCATACTGATACTGTTTGAACAGCCTTTTGTTAAAAAACGCTTAAAATTACTTCCGGGTGCTCTAGTTGCCGTTTTAGTGGCTTTGGGTCTAAATCAAGTGTTTGTAAGCACCGGCAGCAGTCTGGCTATTAGTGGCGATCATTTAGTAAATGTACCCGTTGCAGCTTCTTTGTCTGATTTTTTGGGTTTCTTCACCTTCCCCGATTTTTCACAGTTAAGCAACCCTCAAGTTTATTTGGTGGCCTTAACGCTAGCAGCTGTAGCTTCCATAGAAACGCTTTTATGTATAGAAGCGGTAGATAAACTAGATCCGCAAAAGCGGGTTACCTCTACCAATAGAGAGTTAGTAGCCCAAGGTATTGGAAACATGACCTCGGGTTTATTAGGCGGATTGCCCATTACGAGTGTAATTGTACGCAGTTCGGCTAATTTAAATGCCAATGCACAATCTAAGCTATCTACCATTATTCATGGTTTATTGCTATTGATTTGCGTAAGCTTAATTCCGACCGTACTCAATAAAATTCCATTGGCAGCTTTAGCCAGTATTTTATTGGTTACGGGCTATAAATTATGTAACCCTGCACTATTTAAACAAATGTTTAGTTTGGGTAAATATCAATGGGTGCCGTTTATGGTAACGGTAATATTCATTGTTTTTACCGATTTATTAACCGGTGTGGGTATAGGTTTAGTAGTAAGTGTTTTAGCGCTTTTATATGGTAATTATAAGAATTCTTATTATTTCCATAAAGAGAACCACCATGAAGGCGATGTGATTTTAATTCACCTAGCTGAAGAAGTTTCTTTTTTAAACAAAGCCAGTATTAAACTAACCCTAGATCATTTACCAGAAAATAGCAGGGTGGTTATAGATGCGCAAGATGCACATTACATAGACCACGATGTGTTGGAGCTTATTCGCGATTTTACCAGCGTACAAGCGAAACAAAAAAACATCGATTGTAAAACTGTAGGCTTTAAAAACCGCTATGGTATAACCAATACCGATAATGTACAATCTATTAAAGAATACCTCCCGGCTTACCCAGCAGTAAACTTGTTTGAGCCGGTGAAATCAACAAAAAAACGTTAATCAATTTAAAATTTAAAATTATGAGAACTCACAATAAAGAATCACAAACATCTATGACGCCCGAAATGGCATTATCCATTTTAAAAGAGGGCAACGAACGCTTTGTAAGCAACCTTAAATTTAACCGCAATTTATTGCAACAAGTAAACGAAACCCGCGATGGGCAATGGCCTTTTGCGGTGGTTTTAAGCTGTATTGATAGCCGTACCTCAGCCGAATTGGTTTTTGACCAAGGCTTGGGCGATATTTTCAGTGTGCGCATTGCCGGAAATATTGTAAACGAAGATATTTTGGGCAGCATGGAGTTTGCCTGCAAAGTAGCGGGCTCTAAATTTATAGTGGTATTGGGCCATACCAAATGCGGAGCCGTAAAAGGTGCTTGCGACCATGTAGAACTTGGGAATTTAACCACCCTTTTAGCCAAATTGCAACCGGCGGTAAGCTGCGAAACACAAACTACCCTAAATAGAGATTCATCGAATGCTATTTTTGTAGAAAACGTGGCCAAAATTAATGTGGAAGAAGCGGTAGGTGAAATTCAAGCTAAAAGCCCTATTCTAAAAGAGATGATAGATAAAGGCGAAATTGGTATATGTGGTGCCATGTACAACGTAGAAACAGGCCTTGTAGAGTTCTACGAACATACGCTTCGCTTAAATTAACTATTGAATAGCTATAGTCGCTCTGAATTAGGAGCGGCTATTTATTTTTTATGAAAAAATGTATACTCTTTTTAATGCTGTTTTGCACCCATTCACTGCATGCTCAGTATAGTCGTACGCAAGATGATAATACTATATATTGGCTCCAAACAGTAGCTAATGTAGCCATTCATCCGAAGTGGGCCTTGTATGCAGAACAGCAATGGCGTCAGGTGGGCGACATCGCTTCACCTCAGCAGCGCTTACTTCGCTTGGGACTAACCTATAAAATGCATCCCGATGTGAATGTGCATGCTGGCTATGGTTTTGTGAAAACATATGCCTACGGCGATTATCCAATTGCTGCAGATGGCGCTTTTCCCGAACATCGCATCTATGAGCAAATTACCTTTAAGCAACCAATTGCTACATGGTCAATTCAACACCGGTTTAGGTTGGAGCAACGTTGGTTGGCAAAATTATCGAGCACCCAAGCCACTCAGTGGGTGTACCTCAACAGAATTCGCTACCAATTTAGAGCCCAAAAACCGCTTTTAACTAAAGCAAATAATCAGGTTTTTGCTGCGGTAGCTAATGAAGTGTTTATAGGTGCAGGCAAACAATTGGGTGCCAATATTTTCGATCAGAACCGTTTTTCGGTACTGCTGGGTTATAGTGCTTCTAAAAAAATCAAGTTTGAACTTGGTTATTTGTACCAAATTTTACAGCAAGGTAAACCGCTTGCAAACAACAGCGTAGTTATGCAACATAATTCTGGTTTCATAGGCGCTGCACAATTTTCTTTTTAGGTTTGTTTGTTTTTTATTTATCAACAGAAGCCACCTATAACTGGGTGGCTTTTTTTATACGGCTAATTTTAGGATATTTATCCAAAATAATCAGATTTAAAGTTCTGATGGTTTCGTTCAATATTTTTGTTGATTTAAATTCACCATGGAAATTTTAGGATATATAGCGGCCATAGGCATTGGTCTTTTGTTGGGTTTGGTAGGTGGTGGAGGTTCTATTTTAACGGTGCCGGTGTTGGTGTATCTATTTGGTATAGATGCAAGTTTAGCTACAGCCTATTCATTAGTGATTATTGCCGCCACTACTTCGGTGGGTGCTTTTAAAAATTATCAAAAGCAATTGGTAAATCTTCCCGTGGCCTTCTCTTTCGGCTTAAGTTCTATGCTTACCGTGTTTTTAATCCGCCATTTTATTTTGCCGGTCATTCCATCCGAGTTGTTTGGTATACAGGGGCTAGTAGTTCACAAATCAGAGGCTACCATGTTGGTTTTTTCGCTATTAATGTTGGTGGCGGCTTATTTTATGATACGAGCGCAGTCTACTGCCCAAAGGCTTACTAATGCTCCGGCATCCGTACTTAAACTTTTGCTTTACGGCATTGGCGCCGGTTTAATTACTGGATTTTTAGGTGCAGGAGGAGGTTTTGTGCTCATACCTGCTTTGGTTTTAGTGGTACAACTCCCTATGAAAAAAGCGGTGGGTACTTCCTTGCTTATTATTGCCTTAAACTCTATGGTAGGTGTTGTTGGCGACTGGGGACATGTACAATTAGATTGGATATTTGCTGCTTCGCTTATTTTCCTAGCCCTGTTGGGGCTTTTCATAGGAGTGGTGCTTTCTGCAAGGCTCCCTGATACGCTGTTAAAAAAATATTTTGGATGGTTTGTTTGCTGTATGGGTATAGTGGTAATGCTCTCCGAACTTTACAGCTTGGTACTAAAATAAGCCTAGTGTAAAATAGTTGGTACGGCGTGACCTTTGTCACTTGAATAGCGCTATTTTAAAAATATCTTTGTAATAAATAACACTACCCTGCTTACATATGAAAATAGAACAAATTTATACCGGTTGTTTAGCCCAAGGGGCTTACTACATTCAATCTGGAAACGAAGCGGTGATAATTGATCCCTTGCGTGAGGTACAACCCTATATAGAAAAAGCAGAAAAAAATGGCGCTAAAATTAAATATGTGTTGGAAACCCATTTCCATGCCGATTTTGTTTCTGGTCATATAGATTTAGCTAAAAAAACAGGCGCCACAATTGTGTATGGTCCATTAGCTAATCCCACGTTTGAAACCCATATTGCACACGATGGTGAAGAATTAGCAGTAGGTACGCTTAAAATAAAAGTACTACACACTCCGGGGCATACTATGGAATCTACCTGTTATATATTGTTGGATGAGAACGATAAAGAAATAGCGCTATTCTCTGGAGATACTTTATTTATTGGCGATGTAGGTCGCCCAGATTTGGCGCAAAAAGCAGCCCACCTCACTCAAGAAGAATTAGCTGGAACGTTATTCGATTCGTTGCGAAACAAAATAATGACGCTGCCCGATGACGTTATTGTGTATCCGGCACATGGTGCAGGATCTGCCTGTGGTAAAAACATGAGCAAAGAAACCAGCGATACCTTGGGTAATCAGAAAAAATTCAATTATGCTCTCCGAGCCAATATGACTCGAGATGAATTTATTGCCGAAGTAACCGACGGCCTTTTGCCACCACCGGCCTATTTCCCCGAAAATGTTCGCTTAAATAAACATGGCTATGCATCCATCGATTCGGTACTAGCCAAAGGCACCCAAGCATTATCTCCAGCTGCATTTGAAGCCGCAGCCAATGAAACTGGAGCACTTATATTAGATACCCGAGATGCACAAGTATTTGCGAAAGGCTTTATTCCAAATTCTATAAATATTGGCTTGGGAGGCAGCTTTGCGCCTTGGGTAGGAGCGCTCATTCCAGATATTAAACAGCCCATACTTATTGTAGATGAAGCCGGTAGAGAACAAGAAGTAGTTACCCGTTTAGCCCGTGTTGGCTACGACAATGCCCTTGGGTTTTTACAAGGTGGCGTAGCCGCATGGCAAGAGGCCGGCCACGAGTTAGATAGCATTGAAACCATTAGTGCCGAAGAAACAGCCGCTCGGTTAACAGCTGAGCCAGCCGCCATTTTATTAGATGTGCGTAAAATATCGGAAAATTATTCGGAGCATGTGTTGGGCGCACAAAATTTACCTTTGGATGTGGTTAATGAAGAAATGGCCTCCCTTAATCCGGATAAAACCTATTACATCCACTGTGCCGGCGGTTACCGTTCCATGGTATTTGCCTCTATTTTAAAAGCACGTGGTTTTGATAAGCTCATTGATGTGCAAGGCGGATTTAAAGCTATTAAAGACAGCGGCAAGTTTGATTTGGGGGTATCTGTTTCTCCAAATAAACTTAGCTAATTAAGACATTAATTGCATTCCCATTTTATTTATGAGCCAACTACAAGCCGTTATCAATTGCAAATGCCCCCGTTGCCGCCAAGGCGATTTGTATACCCATAGTTTATTTAGTACCCAATATGCCAAAATGAACGAGTATTGCCCGGTGTGTAATTTACGTTATGAAATTGAGCCTGGATTTTTTTGGGCAGCCATGTATGTAAGCTATACTTTCAACGTTGCCGAATTGGTAATTACCGGAGTAATTGCTGCCCAATTTTTGGGCGAAAAAGAAATTTGGTGGCTTATCGCGGCGATTTTATCGCCTATTTTTATTTTAATGCCTTTTAATTTCAGGTATTCAAGAGTATTGCTATTGCATTTCTTGTCGCCCATTAAATTTGATAAGGGCTACCAGAAAAAAAAGGCTTAGGTATTTATGCGTAGTGAAATGGCAGATTGACCATTTTTATACGTATGGCTAAGATCCCATGCATTGCGCTTTGCCAGTTCTTGGCATAAATATATTCCTAATCCACTTCCTTGTTGTTCTTGGGTATCGCGATTTAATTGCCTAAATGGCTCTGCATGTTCAAAAAAATCAGTTGGTAGGGTATGGTTGCTAATACTTATGGTTATACTCTCTTTTTGTTCCGTAATTTCTAGGCCAATAGGTGTATTTTTCCCCGAAAAGCGTAGGGCGTTCCAAAGCAATTCTTCTATACTATAAAACAAATCATTTTTTACCACGCTTAACGAAAAATCGTTGGTTAAAGTTGATTGAAAGTGACAATCGGCCACCCGATCTAATTTCAACGCTTTTTCTGTTAAGGTGCTTTTACACGTATCTTCCAACCATTTTTTGTTAATTATAGATTTAGGCATTTCAAGCACTTCTTCTCTTTCTAATTGCATGTAAAGCATAAAATTCCGGAAGGTACGGTATAAGCGTTTGGCCGAAGTTTTTATATCCTGCGCCAGGGCTGTTAATTCATCCCTACTTAATTTATTATCGGCATCTAACAATACATCTGTTAGGCCAATAATACCATTTAGTGGGGTATTGTACTCGTGGCTATTAATTTTCGAAAAGGTGTTTAACTTCGTATACACCGCTTTTTGTATCCCTTTTTGTGTATTCGATTGCTTCTGTCTGCGTATTTCTATGGCATTTAAAACATCTTTTGAACTAAAGGGTTTTATAATATAATCATCTGCCCCCAATTCCATACCTAAGCGTTGGTCTGCCCGATCTGCTTTTGCGGTTATAAAAATAAAAGGGATGTTGGCTGTTTTGTCGCTCGATTTAAGGGCTTGAAGCACCTCATATCCATCCATTTTGGGCATCATAATATCGCAAAGCACCAAATCTGGGAGCTGTTGGTGTATGGCATCTAATCCTTCTAAACCATTGGTATAGCCATTTGCCTCAAAGCCATGTGCCTCTAGCAATTCCTGTAAATTTTCTCTGATAGACGAGTCGTCTTCAATCACTAAAATATTCATACGGTATTTTTGGTGTGTTAAGCCGGGATAGTTACTTCAAAAGTAGATCCCTTGTTTTCTGCACTTTTGAAGTTAATTTTACCTTTATGTATAGCTACGAAGTTTTTTACAACCACCAAGCCAAGGCCTGTACCTTCGATATTACCCGAATTGGAAGCCCTCATAAATGCAGTAAACAATTGTTTTTGTTCTGCAAGAGGTATGCCAATGCCAAAATCTTGAATCTTAAAAATGAGTTTATTGAGCGAAAACTCGATGGTAATTTCTGGCAGGGGTTTATCTACAGAATATTTAAAGGCATTGCTTAGTAAATTGCCTAAAATATGTTTCAATAAGTTCTGATCTACTTCCCCTTGGCGTATTTCCCCAATAGTGTGAATTTTCAACTTTTTTTGGGCAATTATTTCCCCAAATGGATGTTCAAGTAGTTCGTTAACCAGGGCAATAATATCCGTTTTTTCTCGTTTAAAAGGTATTTTTCCGGCATCTGTCTTCCCAACCAACAATACATCATTCATGAGGGCACTTACACGGGTTATTTGGTTTTTTATGCGCTCTAAATGTTTATCGGTTTTTTCTTTGAGGGCGGCGTCTACATCTTTGGTAATAAGCTCTAATAAATCTACACTCGATAAAATACCAGCCATGGGTGTGCGAATTTCGTGCGAAACCATATTTACAAAGCGTGTTTGCAGCTCATTAAGCTCCCGTTCTTTTTGAATACTTTTAATGAGTTCTTTTTCTGCCTGCTTTTGTTTGGTTATACCCACACCATAGCCAACCATGTAGCGTAACGCCCCCTTTTTGTCGTATAATGGATTAAATTTGCGCAGAATTACATCTGTGCTTCCGTCTGGTTTGACTAACTCATCTTCCCATTCAATTTGTTCTTTGGCTTGTAGCGCTTGTATAAATTTTTCTCGTCTGGCTAATGCAATTTTTGGATCTTTATTGCGGGCTTCACAATATTCAAAATCGTCTTTTCCTACAATCCACTCCCGCAGATCTTTGTTTTTTATGGCCGTTTTATTCAGGTATAGGTACCGATGATCTTTATCGAAAATAGCAATGTCTGCTGGTAAACTATCCAATATTTCAGCAGAAAACTCTTTTTCCTTTTCTAAAGCCAGCTCTGCATTTTTAGTTAAGGTAATGTCTTTATAAGTCCATATATGGCCTGCAAATGCACCCTCTTTAAAATAGGGCATATAACTAGCTGCTAAATATCGGCCATCAACCAATTCTAATTCTATATCAGCTAATTCTTGTTTCAGACCCAGTGCCTTGTCTATAAATGCCAAGAATTTTTCGGGAACTTTAAAGTAATTTTTAGATTCTTGAGCCATGTTGGCGCAATCGAGCCCTATGAGTGCATTTGGCGGTGCCGGTATGGCAAATAGGTCGCAAAAATAGTGGTTCGCAAAACTGATTTTACGGTTTTCATCTTCAGCTAATACCGCTAAAGGCAGTTTAAATAATACTTCTTGTGCTCTATTAAATTCGGTGTTTGCAGACATGGTGTTGCATTCTGTTTTACAGTAGTATATCTAACACTTCTTGTAGCTGGTCTTTGTTTAGAGGCTTTGGCAAAAAGTATTGGATGGTTAGTTGTTTCATTTTTTCGGCTAGGTGTTCATCTTCGCCAGCTGATATAAATACAATTGGCATGCCAGAATTAAGTTCTCTAATAGCCGCAGCGGTTTCAAAACCATCCATGTGTGGCATATAAATGTCTAATAAAACCAGATCAATAGTTTTGTTTTTCAAAATAGCTAGGCCTTCCACTCCACCAGATGCACTTTCTGTAGTGTATCCCATGGAATGCACCAGATGCTTTAATACCAAAATATTAATGCTATCATCGTCAATACAAAGAATGGTTTTACTTTTTGATGTGCTCATCTTTTTATTCTTCCATTTTAGCGGCTAACTGCGATCGGGAATTTACGCCCACTTTTTGATAGATATGTTTTAAATGTTGGTTTACGGTTCTGGCCGAAATAAATAGCTGATCGGCAATTTGCTGGTAAGATAAACCCGATTTTATGAATCGTGCTATTTCTCGTTCTCTAGGCGTAAGGCGGTTTATGATGGAGTTTATTTTCTGCATTTTTTGTCCTACATTGGCAATTAATATTCGTGCAGCACTTGGGGAAAGGGCGGCTCCATTATTTAGCAAACTGAGCAATGCTTCGCTAACGGCATTTAACGACATGTTTTTGGTTAAAAAGCCTGCAGCACCAGTACTAAATGCCGACATTACGCTTTCCTTGTCGTCAAATGCAGTCATCATAACTATACGTGCGCCAGCTAAGCGTTCTTGCAAAAGAGGTATTCCTTCAATGCCATTAATCTCGGGCAATTGAATATCCAGTAATACAATATCCGGTATGGCTAGGTAATTCGATTTCATGAACGTGAATAAATCAGGAATCGTGCCAAAAGCAAAACTGCATGTAAATTCTTCACTGTTTTCGAAATACTCTTTGTAATTTTCTAACAGAAGCTCATTGTCTTCAATAAAGCCTATTTTAATTGGGTTGTTGGCCATGTGTATCTAGTATTAGTACCTAAAAATAGGTATAAATTAGTATAACAAGCAAAAAAAAGAGCCATTTTTGTTTGGCTCTTTTGATGATGGATACTTGTTTTTAGTCTCTTCTAATTTCTATACTGCGCATACCGCCACCCATGCTAGGCATTTGATTGCCCATATTTGGCATTTGTTGGCCATTAAATTTTTGTAATTTTAAGCTGAAGGTGAGCATAGCATAACGAGCCAAGCGGTTGCTTCGGCTATCGGTAATGCTGTTGGCCGATACCGAACGTGAAACGCTGGTATTTTCATTATACACATCAAATATTTGGAAACGCAACGATGCGGCGTTGTTTTTTAAGAACTGTTTTTCTAAATACGTGTTCATGATAAACGGATTTACCGAAAATGCACTCGTATAACCTTTGTTTAAAGCTTTGGTAAAATCGGCACCCAAAATCCAGGTTTTGTGAATATAGGCTTTACCATTAAAGGTTAAATTCCAGGTAGATACTTTCGTATTTTGTTGTGCTGAGATGCTGTAGGTATTCTTATTAGCAGTATAGTTCACTCCTGGATTTAATTCAATCCATTGAGCAGGATTTAGCTGGAAGTTTGCTCCTTGGCTAATAATTAAGTTTTTACCTGTATTTTTTTGCCCATCAACAAAGTTTATATTGTTAGAATAATTAGCCATACCGTTGATGCTTAAGGTGTATTTGCGCTCAGCAAACGGTTTAGACCAGGTATAAAATCCGTTTACGCTATAAAATCCATTGGTATTTGTATATCGGGTTTCAATTTTGTTGTTGGGTAAGAAAACACTATTGCTTACAATTTTATTTTCGGTAAGGTTTACCGAAAAATTGGTGAACCAAACATCACCCTTTTCGAAATTAAAGTTGTTGTATCTGATATTGATGTTGTGGTTAAATTCGGCTTTTAGATTGGGGTTACCCACAATAGGGAATTGAGGGTTTGAAACATCGGTTACCGGTTGCAATTGGTTAAATGAAGGCTCATTGTTTCTACCATTGTAGGAGGCGTTAAACTCTTTGGTTTTAGAGAAATTATACGAGTAACGTAAAACGGGTATCAGGTTTAATGCTGTTCTGCGATAGCTAGTTTGGTTACTTACCGAGGTACCCGAAAGTAGAGAAGGCTGTACACCTAAACCCAAACTGTAGTTGTATTTCTTTTGAGTTACCCGGTAATTCATGCCCAATCTGTTGGTCATAAACGAATAGGTATAATCGTTACTTTGTGAAGCTACAGTAGTTAAAACTCCACCGGGAGTGTTGGTACCTAAGGTTATTCTACCATTTTGGTAATCGGCCAAAGAGAAATTCCAGTTAAATTCTAAACTTTCGGTACGGCTTAATGGCTCAATGTAAGAGATACCCGAACGGGCGGTAGTATTGGTATTGTTGTTAGTTACTAGTTGCCTTTGATACACAGCTATTGGACCTCCAACAAGATAATTGGTGGTTTGGTTAATCGCATCGTTATCTTGCGTGGTATTGTTTTTGCTAAGTGATAAACTTACCGAAGCGGTACGTCCACGTTTCCCAAAACGGTGATTAAACAAAGCATCGGCACCTAAATTAGGTGTTTCTGAACTGTTAATGCCCCCATTATTACCGTTTGAAGTAAGGCTAGTACCGTCTTGTAAAAACGCAAAAGTGCTGGCAGAAGTGCCATTACTTTGCCCCAAGTTGAAATAAGGAGTTACCTTTAAATAGTTTACGCTATCTATTTTATACTCTAAGTTCCAGTTAAATCGGTGGTTTATAGTACTCGTATTGCTGGTGCTATTTTGGTTATTTAATAAGAAACCGGTAGCACTAATATTTTGTTGTTGGCTAGTTTTGTAAACTTCGTTATTGCGGTTTGCATAGCTATAGTTCCCGTAAGAAGTTAATTTTTTGCTCCACTCATCGCGGTAATTTACACCTAATGAAGCTACTCTGGTAAGGCCATCGCCACCACCACCACCGCCACCACCCAGTTGTACACGGGCGCCACCACCACCTCCTCCGCCACCCAGTTGTACACGGGCACCGCCGCCACCGCCATTAAAGCTAAATAGCGATGTATTGGTATTGTTTAAGTTTCCTTGTACAGAAATTTGTTGAGTTTTATTAAACATGTTGGCCGAAATATTACCTTGATAACGGCCTTCGTTTCCTTGCCCAATTTTACCTTGCGTAAAATATCCATTATTCTTTTCAGACTTAATTTGAATGTTCAAAATTTTCTCGGGGTCACCTTCTTTTACGCCCGTAAAGTTTGCTTGGTCGCCATAATCGTCAATCAATTGTACTTTATCAATTAAATTGGCTGGCAATTGTTGGGTGGCAGTTTTAACATCACCGCCAAAAAAGTCTTTGCCATTCACTCGAACTCTCGTAACTGCTTTGCCTTGAGCCTTTATATTTCCATCCTTATCAACCTCTACACCCGGTAATTTTTTCAATAAATCTTCTACCAGAGCATCGTCTTTTAATTTATAATCAGCTGCTCTAAACTCCAGGGTATCTTCTTTAACGGTTACGCTTGGCCTGCCCGAAATCACCACTTCATTCAATTGCTTACTCGAATTTTTTAGGTTGATGATTCCTAAAGCCAAGTTACCTTCACCTTCATTATAAACATATTTACGTAAGGCCGATTGAAATCCCAAGCTCGTGATAGACAGGGTAAATTGCCCCGATTTCACACCCTTAAAGCTAAATACCCCATTGGCATTGGTACGGGTAAATAAACTGTCTTTTGCCGAACGTAGTTTAACCGTTGCAGCAATAACACTTAAGCCCGAAGAATCTCTAACCGTGCCATTTACCTCGTAATTGCTTTGTGCAACAACAGTTAAACTTACTAAGGTCAAAATCAGAATTGATAGTATGTGTTTCATGTGTGTTTTTATTTGTAAAGGCTATTTGCTAGCCAGTGGGTAAAATACCCAAAATTCAGTGCTGTCTAATAAGCTGTTTGTTTGCATAGGCCCAGAGTGCGTTCCTCTAAGTTCAACACTTCTACTAACAGCAGTTGGACTGGCCGCTATAACAAGTCCATTTAGTTTGATTTGGCATGCAAAAATATCATTTTTAGATGGATCTATTTGTAACAATTTCATCGGTAAGGCGTACTCACAAACCAATTCTTCAGCTTCGTTCAGTTGGGCAACCGCTCTAATTCCAAAATCATTTTTTAGGGCAATGGGGCCATCAATAAGGCTGGTAAAACCACGCAATTCAATGCTGGTTAATTGTGCTACTTCCTCTTTAAATGAGGGCCTCTTGGTTCTGCCCAAAACCGGATCGAAACGTTTGTCTTGTGACTTTCCGGCTGGAAAGCTTATACTTTCTTTTACTTTTTTCTGCTCTAGTGAATTAAAACCTAGGATTAGACCCCAATGTATCATTTTCGCTATACTCTCTTTGTTGGCTGTTTTTAGGATCACAAATAGGGTAGAATCGTTATTAGCCAAGGCATAGCTTATGCCCGATACCTTGTCGGTAGCGAACTGATTTTGGCCCCATTCCTTTGCAATGCCATCCAAGTCAATATTAGTTAAAAAAGCGTTTTTAATAAGTTCTTTCGGCTTTTTCTGTGCTTTTGCATTAGCCCCAACTAGAATTAAAAAACAACAAATGATTACTTGAGCCCGATGATGTAGTAAGTTCATAAGAGTAAGATTAAAAAAAGGTACAAACGTTTAGTGCGAAATTGAATTCGTATGCGAAAATACGGTTCTAAACGTAAAAAAGGAGCCGATCTTTCGAAAGGCTCCTTTTCAGCTCAGCATGTGCAAATGGCAAGCTTTCTTCCCGAGCTAAAATGTGCTCTTGCTTTGTTAACGTTGTTTTTGTAGCTGAAGTATATGCGTTATTAAATCTCTGCTTAAAATAAGCAACAATTCTTTGTCGAACTTCTTAGTAAGTTGTGTTAGGTTGGGAGTTGATTTCGTTTTCATATGCTTTCTGAATTAAAATGATGAGCAATAAACTTTTATATAGAGGTATAATCTAGAACTATGCCAAACTTATTTAGGGCTATCTAGCCCCCAAATGCTTTTCCCCATAGGCTCTTTTTGTAGCCATATTTCCACAATTTCTACACATGTGGAAATTTAGCACCAAAATCAGTAGAGAAATCTATTAGATTTGCGTTTTAGAACTCTAAACCCAATACATGGCCGAATTAATTTACAGTGAAGACAGCATTCGCTCCCTCGATTGGAAAGAGCACATACGTTTACGCCCCGGTATGTATATTGGGAAGTTGGGCGATGGCTCTGCTTACGACGATGGAATTTATGTTTTGCTGAAAGAAATTGTAGATAACTCTATAGATGAGTTTGTGATGGGTTCGGGTAGAACTATTGATATTACCATTTCCGACCAACGTGTTATTGTACGAGATTTTGGTCGGGGCATTCCTCTGGGCAAAGTAATAGATTGCGTATCTAAAATTAATACCGGTGGTAAATACGATTCCAAAGCCTTTCAAAAATCGGTAGGGTTAAATGGCGTGGGAACTAAGGCCGTAAACGCTTTATCGTCGCATTTTAACGTACAATCTTACCGCGATGGCAAAACCAAAAAGGCCGAATTTGAAAAAGGGGAATTGACCAATGATTTAGCCGAAACCGAAACCACGCAACGTAACGGAACTTCCGTTACCTTTTACCCCGATGAAACCATTTTCCGGAACTACCACTTTATTCCAGAATTTATAGAGAGCATGATTTGGAACTACGTGTTCCTTAATTCAGGCTTAACCATTAATTACAACGGCGAAAAATTTTTCTCGGAAAGAGGTTTGTACGATTTATTGGTACGCAACACCGATGCCGAAACCATTCGCTATCCCATTATCCATTTGGTAGGAGAAGATATTGAAATATCGATGACCCACGGTCAACAATATGGCGAAGAATATTATTCCTTCGTAAACGGCCAACATACTACCCAAGGCGGTACACACCAAGCTGCATTTCGTGAGGCTTTGGTAAAAACCATCCGAGAGTTTTATAAGAAAGAATTCGATGCCTCCGATGTACGGGCATCTATTGTTTCGGCTATATCTATCAGAGTGCAAGAGCCGGTTTTCGAATCGCAAACCAAAACCAAATTAGGGTCGCAAAACGTAGGCCCAGATGGTCCATCGGTACGAACCTTTATTAACGATTTTGTTAAAAAAGAACTCGACGATTATTTACACAAATATCCCGAAACGGCCGATGCCTTGCTCAAACGCATAATGCAATCGGAGCGGGAGCGTAAAGACATTGCCGGCATTAAGAAATTAGCTAACGAGCGTGCTAAAAAAGCATCCTTGCATAACCGTAAACTTCGCGATTGCAAAATCCATTTCGACGATGCCCACGAACGCAAACAAGAAACCACCCTCTTTATTACCGAGGGCGATTCGGCAAGTGGATCCATCACCAAATCTCGTGATGTACAAACCCAAGCTGTATTTAGTTTAAAAGGGAAGCCCCTAAACTGCTATGGCCTCACTAAAAAAGTGGTATACGAAAACGAGGAATTTAATCTGTTGCAACATGCCCTAAATATAGAAGATGGCTTAGAAGACTTGCGTTATAACAATATTGTAATTGCTACCGATGCCGATGTGGACGGTATGCACATTCGTTTGTTGTTAATGACTTTTTTCTTGCAATTTTTCCCCGATTTGGTAAAAGCCCGTCACCTTTATATTTTGCAAACGCCCCTTTTTAGGGTGCGCAATAAAAAGGAAACCATTTATTGCTACAGCGATGAAGAGCGCCAAAGAGCCATTGCCAAACTAGGCAATAAGCCAGAAATTACCCGATTTAAAGGATTGGGAGAAATTTCGCCCGAAGAATTTGGTTTGTTTATTGGCAAAGACATTCGCCTAGACCCCGTAATGCTTACCAAAGAGCAGAGCATTAAAAACTTGCTGGAATACTATATGGGTAAAAATACGCCCGATAGACAGCAACATATTATTAAAAATTTAAGAGTGGAAGTAGATATTATGGAAGAAGCCCCAAGTGCCGAGGCGCTTTTGCCAACAGAAGAAGAAATCACAACCGAACAAGCATAGTATTTACCCGATGAGTGAAGAATTAGACCAAGCAGCCGCCCCCGAAAATACCCATAACATCATTCCACTATCGGGTTTGTATGAAAATTGGTTTTTAGATTATGCTTCCTACGTAATCTTAGATAGAGCGGTTCCGCATATAAACGATGGCTTAAAACCCGTTCAGCGACGCATTTTACACTCCCTTAAAGAAATGGACGATGGACGTTTTAACAAAGCGGCCAACGTAATTGGAAATACGATGAAATACCATCCGCACGGCGATGCCTCTATTGGCGATGCAATGGTGCAGTTGGGTCAAAAAGATTTGTTAATTGATAAACAAGGAAACTGGGGCGATCCTATTACTGGCGATTCGGCTGCAGCTCCACGTTATATTGAGGCCCGTTTATCAAAATTTGCGCTCGATGTAGTATTTAATCCCGATACTACCGAATGGCAATCTAGCTACGATGGCCGTAACCAAGAACCTGTAACCTTACCCGTTAAATTCCCGCTATTATTGGCCCAAGGTGCCGATGGTATTGCGGTAGGTTTGGCCACTAAAATTATGCCTCACAATTTCATCGAACTCATTGATGCATCTATTGAGATTTTAAAAGGTAACCGACCCAATTTAGTACCCGATTTCCTTACCGGTGGCATGGCCGATTGTTCGGCCTACAACGAAGGGCAACGTGGCGGCAAAATTCGTGTTCGTGCTAAAATTGTAGAGCGTGATAAAAAAACGCTAGCCATTACCGAAATTCCGTTTACTACCACTACTGGCGGTTTAATTGATAGTGTAATCTCGGCTAACGATAAAGGCAAAATCAAGATTAAAAAAATTGAGGATAATACGGCCAAAGACGTCGAAATTATGATTCATTTGGCACCCGGTATTTCGCCCGATGTAACCATTGATGCTCTATATGCCTTTACTGATTGTGAGGTTTCTGTTTCGCCAAATACCTGCATAATTAAAGACGATAAGCCTTGGTTTATGAGCGTAAACGATATTTTGGTAGAAAGTACCAAATTTACCAAAGCGCTATTAAAACAAGAGTTAGAAATTAAACTAAAGGAATTAAAGGAGCGTATTTTCTTTAGCAACTTGCTTAAAATCTTTATTCAGGAAGGGATGTATAAGCATGCCGAGTATGAAAACGCTAGCGATTTCGAGAACATTGTGGGCGTATTGTACAAACTTTTCGCTCCATTTAAAGAGCAGTTTTACCGCGATATTGTACCCGAAGATTTCAAGAAATTAATCGATAAACCGATGAGTAGCATCACCCGTTTTGATGTCAAAAAATCGGATGATTTGATGAAAACCTTGGAAGAAGAAATTAAAACGGTTAATAAACACCTCAAAACCTTAACCGAATACACCATCGCCTGGTTCGAAAAAATTAGAACCAAATACGGTGCCGGTCGAGAGCGTAAAACCGAACTCCGCCTGTTTGATAAGGTAGAAGCCTCTAAGGTGGCCCTAGCCAATGTGAAATTATACATGAACCGCGAAGATGGCTTTATTGGCACTTCCCTGCGTAAAGACGAGTTTGTGTGCGATTGTTCAGACCTCGACGAAATCATTGCTTTTAGAGCCGATGGTAAGTTTACCGTAAGCAAAGTAGCCGAAAAAACTTTTGTGGGTAAAGACATTATCCATGCGCAAGTATTTACCAAAAACGACGAGCGTACGGTTTATAATTTAATTTATAAAGACGGTGCCAGCGGAACCTCGTATGTAAAACGATTTGCCGTGTTGGGGGTTACCCGCGATAAAGAATACGATTTAACCAAAGGTGGCAAAGGTTCGCAGGTGCATTATTTTACCGCCAACCCCAATGGCGAAGCCGAAGTGGTAAACATTGCTCTAAAACCACATGCAAAATTGCGTAAGCTGCAGTTTGATGTAGACTTTGCCGAAATTGCCGTGAAAGGGCGTAGCTCTATGGGCAATACCGTTACCAAGTATCCGGTAAAAAAAATAACCTTAAAAACGAAGGGAGTTTCTACCTTATCGGGTCGTAAAATTTGGTTCGATGAGGTGTTAAAACGCTTAAATATTGATGCTAGAGGCAAATACCTTGGCGAATATGATGGCGACGATCAAATTTTGTGCGTTACTACTGATGGCGCTTACGAATTGTGCGGGTTTGAGTTAAGCACCCGTTTCGATGAACCACTTCTGCTCATCGAAAAATACAATCCCGAGAAAGTATACGCTGTGGTGCATTGGGAAGCAAAATCTAAAAATTATTATATCAAACGCTTTGTGTTAGAGCGCACGCCCGAAGGCAAAAAAACTTCCTTAATTTCTGAAGAAGCGGGTTCCAAATTGGTACTCATTTCGGCTGCTACAGACCCTAAAGTTAGCCTCGAGGTTTTAAAAGGGAAAAGCCAAACGCCCGAAACACTCGAACTAAACCTTTCTGAACTAATTGATGTAAAGGGGCAAAAAGCCATGGGCAACCGCTTAAGTACGCACGAAGTGAAACAGGTGACGCTATTGGAATCTGAAGAGCCTGAATCTATTGTAGAACTCAGCCCAATTAACGAAGTGCTGGACGTGGAGGATAATGCTGAGCTTGTGGAAGAAACAGAAATGCCAAGCATGCCAAAACCCGAGCCTGAGGAAGTAAAAGAAATTTCTACACCACAGCCCGAAATAGCACCTGAAATACCGGAAGAGACAGCACCTGAGCCCATTAAACCGGCCAAAGAAATAGGTTTTGAAATTACCAACCCCGACGATGTAGAAATTGACGACAAGGGGCAAATAGGCTTGTTTTAAATCTATACTTAGTGGTTCCACGACTTTAAGTCGTGGAACCACTATTTCGCTTTCCACATTATTTATTTAAAATTAAATAACTGTAAGGCTGCAAAGTAATGGAGCTGCTTAAGGTCTTCGATACGCTGTTCATCACATCGGTCCATACGGTATTTGCTATTGCATTAGGTAGGGTGTAATTAACCACACTATTTCTCAGATTAACGATAACCAATACTTTATCTCCGTTAAGGTCTTTAGTAAAAGCACAAACATCCGCATTGCTATACGAGTTTAAGGTACCACGTCTGATAGCTGCACTACTGGTTCTGAAGGCCAATATCTTTTTGTATGCTTCAGTTAAATCCGGATTGAGCGTCCAATTAATTTTAGATGATGTAAAAGGAAAAACGATTTTATAAGGATAACCAACTTCCTGGCTGCCATAAACCATAGGTACACCTTTCATATATGCTGCAATCACAAAAGCGGACATAGCGCCATTTCTGCCTCCAAATAAATCCAGAGGAGTGCCATCTGAGCCATTTATGTCATGGTTGCTGGTATATCTGATAACTTGCTGCCCGTTGGTGGCATTGGTGTATTCCGTATTATTTAAGCCATCAATAGTGGTTACGGCAGCATTATTTTGCATAATATTTTTAAGCTGGCCATAAAAACTAAAGCCGAAGTTATAATCAAAGCCAGCAGTAAAGTTACTGCTACGGCTTCCTTCTGCCATTAAAAGCAATTTGTGTGTACTGATACTTCTAAGGCTATTTATTGCCTGAACCCAAAAATCAACAGGAGGCCCATCGGCATAGTCGAATCTAAAGCCATCGATATTTGCATTGTAAATCCAGTATTTCATACTTTCAATCATCTCCAGTTTCATTTCGGTATTATTGAAGTTAAGCTGAGCCACGTCATTCCATCCCATCCCGGGCGGGCTTACAATATTTCCAGCCCCATCTTGCAAATACCAATCTTTATGGCTGCTTGTCCATGCATTATCCCAAGCTGTATGGTTGGCTACCCAGTCTATAATTACAGTCATATTTATACTGTGGGCACCATCAACCAGGGCACGTAAATCTGTTAAATTGCCAAACTCGGTATTTACCGCTTTGTAATCCTTAACACAATAAGGTGAGTTTACAGATTTCAGGCTTCCAACCGGATATATAGGCATTAAGTAAATTACATTTGCTCCCAATGCTTTAATGGCATCCAGCCTGTTAATTACACCTGCCAGATTTCCCTCCTGGCTAAATGGCCGAATATTTACTTGGTATATTATGGCATCCTGACGGTCTGGAACTCCGGCGAATGGTACGCCATATTGAGTTGGCAGATTTACTACAACCGGCGGGGGTACAACAGGTGGCACTACAGCCTTAGACTTGCCGCAAGAGAGCAGGCTAAAGAAAGTAATGATTGCAAATAAATTTCTAATCATGGTTCACTTGTTGGTGTATCAGAACAGGGGGCTTTTCCTTTATTCTTTGTGAACTAAAAATACATATTCGCTAACCATGTCTCTGTAACATTTCTGTAACTATTTTATAGCCAAAAATTAGAAGTAGGTTTAATTGAATTATCCGTTAAGTTTATCCTTAAAGTCTTTCAATAGTTTATTCAGCTTGGGCTGTATCAGTATACTGCTGGTAGCTGTTTTGGCTATAATAGTTTTGGTGGTAGGCCTCGGCGGGATAAACTACAGTTAAAGGGCTTAACGTTTTAAAATAACCTCTTTTTGCATTCACATTCATAATTTGCCCCAAATTTTTGTATTCGTTTTGTTCGGTAACAATCCACACCGAATAATGATTTTTAGGCGGATTAAGTCTATCTGCACTAGATAAATGGAGTGCCACCAACTCAATCACATAATTTTTGTTTTTATCTAGTGTTTTTTTAGCGCTTATTTCGGCGGCTGGGGCCACCGTAGAAACAGGAAATTTGGCGCTGCTAGCACAGCCAGCCATTAGGGTGGCTAAACTCAATAGTATTTTTTGTATGGTTTTCATGTGGTTGTTTTCATAGGCCCACCAACAGGCATATATAAAACTCAATAACGCTGTAAAGCCAGAAAAATTTCAGCAGCATGCATTAGTTAGGAAGGACTGTTAGTTATACTAAAACTAAACTGTTGTGCGTTAGTCTTGCTAAAGTAGCCAAGTAATATAAGTTTAAACTGCTGTCTATTATGAAAAATATAACCTTAACTCTTTTATTGGCCCTAGTCTTTGTAAGTTCTTGCAAAAAAGACTCTAATCCTCCCACTACCGATGTTTACGTAGCTGGTTATCAAAAAAATGGAACAAAATCGGTGGCCACACTTTGGAAAAATGGCCAAGCCACTTTATTAAGTACAGGCCAAATTAATGAATACGCCAACGCAGTGTATGTAGCGGGAACCGATGTATATGTAGCCGGTCATGAAGATAACGGTGTTATCCCAACTGTAGTTAAACTTTGGAAAAATGGGGAAGAAACGTTTTTAACAGATGGTGTAAATGCTGCTATTGCCCGTGATATTTGTGTAGCAGGTGCAAACGTATATGTAGTAGGTGTAGAAAACAACGGCACAAAATCTGTGGCCAAAGTATGGAAAAACGGAAGCCCCAAGGCGCTAACCAACGGCCAGCAAAATGCCGATGCCTATAGTATATATGTAAATGGTACCGACGTATATGTAGCTGGTAGTGAATTTACCGGAGTGGCCAATACGGCTAAAGTCTGGAAAAACGGGTTGCCTACAGCTTTAACCAACGGCCAACAATTTGCATATGCCTATTCGGTATGTGTAGCAGGGGCAGATGTATATGTGGCCGGTAAAGAGGAGAATTCAAATTTTAAAAATGTGGCCAAAGTATGGAAAAACGGGGTGCCTACTTCTTTAACAGATGGCCTTCAAACTGCATACGCTACTGATGTAAAGGTAGTGGGTGGCGATGTGTATGTAGCTGGAGCCGAATTTAATGGAGCGAAATATATTGCTAAAATATGGAAAAATGGCGTAGCAAGCTCCTTAACCAATGGTCAAAATTCAGCTTCCCTCACTTCATGCTATTTATCTGGTGCCAATGTTTTTGCTACTACCTATGAATACAATGGAACAAATTATGCGGCTACGCTTTGGAAAAACGGTATCGCAACCAACCTCACCAACGGACAAGTAGATACCTGGGTAAACTCTGTTTTTGTGGTGAACTAACAGCTACTCGGTGGCTGCTTTTTCACTAAAATGTTTTAAAAACTTAGCTATTTTAGGCGTAATAATTACACTGCAGTAGGGTTGGTAGCTGTTTTGGTTGTAGTAGTCTTGGTGGTAGGCTTCGGCGGGGTAAAAGGCCGTAAGTGGGATTAGTTCGGTTAAAATAGGGGCATCAAAAATTTGTTCTTTTTCCAATTGTATCGTCAGCTCCTCTGCTGCCAGCTTTTGGTTTTCGTTGGCATAAAAAATAACCGAACGGTATTGGGTACCCATGTCGTTGCCTTGGCGGTTTAGCGTGGTAGGGTCGTGGGTGTGAAAAAAAATTAGAAGCAATTCTGCTACCGAAATTTGTTGCGCATCGAAACTAATCTCGATTACTTCGGCATGGCCGCTGTTTCCTTCACAAATTTCGCGGTAGGTGGGGTTGGGGTATTCGCCACCACTATAACCCGATACTACTTTTTCAACGCCCTTTACCCGCTGAAAAACCGCTTCGGTACACCAAAAACATCCGCCACCTAAAACCAGCTTTTCCATATTATTGGTATTGGATATAACTAGGCTGGGGCACCAATTTTACCAATTCTTCTGGGGTCATCATGCGGTTAGGTGGGTTTTTAATATCGTTTTTGTAAAACAATTTAAAGCCTGTAAACTGCACGGGTTCGTTATAAATCCAATGGCGGTAGGTTCCTTTTTTCAATTCGGGCGCACCCCAACCATCCATGTGCATCACCAGCTGCACCTCTGGGTGTAGTTTTATGTTTTTCGAATTGGTAAGCATGCCTTTTGTAAAGCGGTGTACAGTAAATACTTTCGGTGGCAAGCCATTTTCTTGAACCAATTTGGCTAAATAAGCCGAACAAAAATTGATGTCAGCTGCATCGTAGGTCCCAATTTTAGTTCCTGGTTTGGCACCGGTTTTCATCGAAAATTCGGGATCGATACCCAAATGCACTTGTGGCAGTTTTAAATATTTTTCTAAACGAGGCAGTTCACTTTTGATATCGCTAAGTGCCACCTGAATATCAAGAAACACAATGGCATTGCGCATTTTAGCAATACTCAATACCGAGTCAATTTGTTTATCGGGCATGCGGAAACGGTATTTACCATCTTTGCCGCCATCGCCTTGTGCCACCACAGCAATGTAATGTAGGGCAGGCTGTACGGGAGTTTTAGGGTCGGCTTTCTCCCAGCGTTTTATTTCTTGATCTAATTTAGCTAGCATTTGTTTAGGAGGCAATTCGCCCAAAATACCCATGCGCACAGAATATAAATTTCCGTAATAGGCCACAATGCGTTTAAAAGGTAAAATAGCTCCCGGTAGCGGATAGGGTTGTTTTTTTACCGGCCATTTTCCGGTGGTATCGCCATTGGCTATGGCTTTTATCTTTTGTAAATAGGCTAAGGTATCTACTGGTGGGTAATTGCCCACGTTTTGTTTAACTTTAGTGGTATCGCTGTTCCCATTTTTACCTGCAGAGCCTGAGCAGCTGCTTAATAAGGTGCCACTAAAAAGTACGAGTAAACTAATTTTTGCTAATTTTTTCATGTATTTGGTTTATTTAGAACATCTGCCAAAAACACCAAGCGGCAACTTACAGCCACTGCTGGCTTGTAAATACAATTCGCCACAATGTAGGTTTTGTATGTTTGGCATCGAGCTTTTTAATAGATTTTCTATAATTACGGATGAGAAGCCCATGGAATAGGCGTTAAGAATTAAAAAGTGCTCTTCGGGATCTAATAATTGCACTACGTCGTGCATCATCTCTTGAATATGATCCTCCAATTTCCATTTTTCGCCATTAGGCCCGTGCCCATAAGCAGGCGGATCGAGAATAATGCCGTTATAGGTTTTGCCACGTTTGAGTTCTCTTTTTACAAATTTGAGCGCATCTTCCACCACCCAGCGTATATTGGTTAGGCCCGAAAGCTCTTGATTTTCGTTGGCCCAAGTAACCACTTGCTTAATGGAGTCTACGTGGGTAGTGTCGGCACCAGCAGCTTTGGCTGCCAAAGAGGCCCCACCGGTATACGCAAAAAGGTTTAAAATTTTAGGTTCTGGATTTTTAAAGCGCTTTACTTGCTGAGCAATAAAATCCCAGTTTACGGCTTGCTCCGGAAAAATACCTACGTGTTTAAACGAAGTTAATCCCAAGCGGAATTTAATGGCAATGTCTTCGTTTTTATAGGTAATGTTCCATCTATCGGGAGATTTGGCATTTTTTTTCACCCATTCGCCCGAGGTAGCCGATCTGCCTTTAAAACGGATATGGTGTAGCTTCTCCCATTCCGATTCGGCTAATGCTTTAGCCCAAACGGCTTGTGGTTCTGGCCGTATTAAAATGACTTCGCCAAAGCGTTCCAGTTTCTCAAAATCGCCGCAATCGAGTAATTCGTAATCTTTCCAGTGGCTAGGGCTAAGTAGTTCAATCATGGTTTATTTTTTGAGCGCTTTCATGAATTTACTGGCAAAAATAAACTCGTTAAGCTCAACATTCTTACTGGTAATTATTTCTTCTTTGGTCCCTTCCCACCACTTTTGTCCATTGTGTAAAAAGATGATGTTTTCACCAATACCCATTACCGAATTCATATCGTGGGTAACCACAATGGTCGTGGTTTGGTATTCCACGGTAAGTTCATGTATTAGCTCATCAATTACAATGGCTGTTTTTGGGTCGAGGCCAGAGTTGGGTTCATCGCAAAACAAATATTTTGGGTTCATAGCAATGGCACGTGCAATTCCTACTCGTTTTTTCATTCCTCCAGAAAGTTCGGCAGGGTTGAGGGCGTTTTTCCCGGCTAGGTTTACACGTTCTAAACAAAAATTTGCTCGGTCTTTTTTCTCTCCTAGACTCTGGGTGGTAAACATATTTAGCGGAAAGAGAATATTCTCTTCTACCGTCATCGAATCAAACAGAGCAGCACCTTGAAAAAGCATGCCAATTTCTTTCCGTATGGAGATTCGTTCTTCAAAATCCATTTCTGTAAAATCACGGCCGTCGTAAACTACCTTACCTTTATTGGGTTCATGCAATCCTACCATGCATTTGAGCAAGGTGGTTTTACCAGAGCCAGAGCCACCAATAATTAAATTGGTTTTACCCGGAATAAACTCGGCAGAAATTCCGTCTAAAACGTGGTGTGTACCAAAAATTTTATGGATGTTCCGAACTTCTATCATAATAAGAGCTGAGCGGTTACATAATCGGCAAACAATATCATGATACAAGAAATAACCACTCCCTTGGTACTAGAAATACCTACTTCTAATGCACCACCTGAGGTGTAAAAACCTTGGTAAGCCGATACCGTAGTAATGATAAAGGCAAAAATTACTGATTTTATCATGCATACAGTAAAGGTGAAGGGAACAAAATCGGTAGTAATACCAGTTATATAATCTTGTGGACTTATTGCTCCAGAAAGTGTACCGGCAATATATCCACCAAAAATACTGAGGGCAATAGAAATAATTACCAAAAGTGGAATCATGGTTACTGCTCCTAAAATTTTAGGAAGAATAAGGTAGCCCGGAGAGTTGATGCCCATAATTTCGAGGGCATCTATTTGTTCGGTTACCCGCATGGTACCTATTTGGGATGCTACGCTAGAGCCCACCTTGCCTGCCAATACAATGGCCGAAATGGTTGGGCTTAACTCCAGTATGGATGAATCGCGAACGATTGTTCCAATTACCGACCGTGGTATTAGGTTGCTTACCAACTGAAAAGCGGTTTGTACGGTAGTTACTGCTCCTAAAAAAACGGATATGATGGTGATGATTCCGATAGAACCAATGCCGATGGCCACCATTTCTTTACTAATTTCTTTCCAATAAATGTTCCACTTTTCCGGTTTTCGGAAAACGGCTTTTAACAGAAGGAGGTATTTGCCAAGTGGCTGAAAAAACATGATTTATTGGATTGTAAAGGGTAAAAATAACAAGCCTTTACCTCTTAAACGAATTAGCAGCCATATTTTTATTTGCGTGCTTCAGGATAATTCTAAAAAAATGGCTTTAACTTCGCTTTATGAATGCAGTAATTACCGGAGCCAGTAAAGGAATAGGCCGAGCCATTGCCTTTAAATTGGCTAAAGAAGGATATAATTTGGCAATGTGTGCCCGTAGTTTAACCGACTTAAAAAGCCTTCAATCGGATTTACTTCAAATAAGTCCAAACGCAAATATTTATATTGAAGCGCTAGATTGCGCAGACTTGCCGGCACTGGGTAGTTTTGCCAAGCAGGCCCAAGCCGAATTGGGTTTTATAGATGTGCTTATAAACAATGTGGGGCAATACCTTCCAGGGAATATTTTAGAAGAGGCTGACGATGCTTTAACCCTGCAAATGCAAACAAATGTATACCCTGCTTATACCTTAAGTAAGTTTTTTGGTAAAGAAATGCGAAGCCAAAAATCGGGCTATATTATTAATATCTGTTCTATTGCCAGCTTAACTGTGGTAAAAGAAGCTGCTTCGTATAGTGTAACAAAAGTTGCTTTATTGGGTCTTACTAGTATATTGAGGGAAGAGTTACAATCCTCGGGCGTTAAAGTAAGTGCCATTTTGCCGGGAGCCACCTATACCTCCTCGTGGGAAGGCACCCAAGTAGCACCCGAAAAATTTATTCAACCCGAAGATGTAGCCCAAGCTGTGTGGACTTGTTTAAACCTTAGCCCGGGTGCAGTACTAAATCAACTTATATTAAACCCTATATCAAAAGCGTTTTAATCGTATACTCATGGAAAAGAAACTCTATAGAAACACTAGCGATAAAGCCATAGCAGGCGTTGCCGCTGGTTTGGCTCGTTATTTCGAAATTGATGTGACCTGGATTCGAATATTTTTTATTCTAGCAACAATTTTTGGTGCCTCAGGCTTACTCATTTATATTATTTTATGGATTGCCATTCCCGAACAACCTTTTGGCGTATGGAACATGCCTGGACAAACCGATTACAAAGTAAAAGAAAATGCAGCTAATTCTTTTGAGACCGATTATAAAGCCGCAAAATCAAAACGAAAAAGAGAATCTGGTTTTATTTCTGGTATTATCTTAATTGCTTTAGGCTCATTTTTCTTGCTCGATCAGTTCGACTGGGTGCCAGATTGGGTAAGCTTTGGCAAGCTTTGGCCTTTGACATTAATTATACCTGGATTAGTGATGTTAGTCAATTCAGGCAAAAATACCGAAGCAAAAACAGTAGAGGCTATGGAGCCTTTAACCCCTGTTTCGGAAGAAAATGCGACTCCTAAAAAGCCGGCAGCTAAAAAACCTACTGCGACCAAAAAGCCGGCAGCTAAAAAAGTTTAATAAGCTTTAAAACCCAAGCAAATGAAAAGCGAAAAAATAGTATGGGGAATTACCCTCGTGTTTATCGGCACCATTTTGTTGCTCGATAATTTTGATGTTATTGATTTCTATTGGCGTTCTGTATGGCATTTTTGGCCACTCATTTTAATTTTAGCCGGTTTAAATTTAGTTTTTGGTAAGGCAAAGCAAAGTTCAGTAGGTAAAGTACTTGTGATTCTGTTAACTTGTGTAGTTTTAGGGGCAGTAGCCTATATGGGCAGTACCCGTTCTAATCATCATGCTAATTGGTTTTTTAATAACGATGAGGAAATTAGCGCTAGTGATACCAACCAAGTAAGAACCTTCTCAGAAACCTATAATCCGGCGGTACCCAACGCAGCATTAACCATTGAAGGTGGCGCTACTGTTTATGAGCTGAAGCAAGCTACTGCTCAACTATTTGAAGCAGAAGTCAATCAATCGTATGGGCAATATACCCTTACCAAATCGAGCACCGATTCTTTAGATAAAGTACAGTTTAAAATGCACGATGGTGATAAATCTTGGAATTTAAAAAAATCGAATGCGAACAAAGCGATTTTGCGTCTAAATCCTAACCCTATTTGGAGTATTAAGTTAGATATGGGAGCGGGTAAAGCTGATTTTGATTTATCGGCTTATAAATTAGCTGATTTAACTATTGAAGGCGGAGCAGCCGCTTTTGAAGTAAAATTAGGTCAGCCATTAACGCTTACTACAGTTAGCGTAGATACAGGCGTTGCTGACGTTAAGGTGTCTATTCCAGAAAATGCAGCTTGTCAAATTGAGTATGAAGGTGGTTTAACTAGTAAATCCTTCGAAGGATTTGATAAAAAAAGAGATGGTTTGTATGAGAGCGCTAACTATGCCTCAGCAGTTACCAAAATTCATATTAAACTAAACGGTGGTTTGTCGTCATTTAAAGTAAAACGCTATTAATGTGCCTACATTTTGGGTGGTTGAACAGGGGAAACCCGCTGGTCCATATTCACTCGAAGAATTAAAAAATCGGTCAATAAAACCTGATACTTTTATAAAGTCGGACACGATGGACGACTACAAAGAAGCGCACGAAATTCCTGCAATACGCAACTTGTTGGGTTTTAAAGCTACACTCGTGCAGCCACAATATTTTGCTTCGCTTGATCTTCGCCTATTGGCCATGGCTGTAGATTATTTGCTAGTTTTTGGTATCTATAGCGTAGTGGCTTTAGTCTTGCTATCATTTGCAAATCAGCAGCTGGTTAAAATTGCCATTGCCCTTTCGGGGATAGTAATTATTCCCCTTGCACGTTCGGTTTATGCTATTTTTATGGAGAGCTCAAAAAAACAAGCTACGGTGGGTAAACAATTATTGGGTATAAAAGTATGCGATGAAGAAGGGCACAGCATTAGTTTTGGCCGATCGTTATTGCGCAACCTAGGCAAATGGCTAAGTACACTCACCATTGGTTTAGGCTATTTATTCGGTTTTTTCGACCGAAAACAACAATGTTTGCACGATAAATTAGCGGGCACCTTGGTGGTAAAAGAACGCTTACTTTAGGCTACATTGCATCGAACATTTTCTTATTTTTGTTTTCCTAACACACGTGCATGAAGTCTACTAACTCCCCCGAACTAGCAGGAATATACTGTCCATCGCTCCTGCAATACAAGCGCTTTCTTACTAGAGAAGTGCAGGTGGGAGATGTGGCTATGGGAGCAAACAATCCTATTCGCATACAAAGTATGACCACTACCGACACCATGGATACCCACGGAACGGTAGAACAATCTATACGCATGATTGAGGCCGGTTGCGAATTGGTACGCATTACCGCACCCAGCATAAAAGAGGCTCAAAATTTAGCCGAAATAAAAAAAGAATTGACTAAACGAGGGTATCATACTCCTTTGGTAGCCGATATTCATTTTACCCCCAATGCCGCCGAATTGGCTGCCCGTTTGGTAGAAAAAGTGCGCATCAATCCGGGTAATTATGCCGATAAAAAACGCTTTGAAACTATTGATTATACGCCTCAAGCTTACCAAGACGAATTAGACCGCATTTATAAAAAATTTGCGCCTCTAGTAGCTATTTGTAAAGAATACGGTACCGCTATGCGTATTGGCACCAACCATGGGTCATTATCAGACCGTATTATGAGCCAATTTGGCGATACGCCACAAGGGATGGTAGAATCGGCTATGGAATTTATGCGTATTTGCGAAGATTTGAACTACCATAATTTGGTTATTTCTATGAAATCGAGCAACCCGCAAGTAATGGTGCAGGCTTACCGCTTGTTGGTAAAAACCATGGTGGCCGAAGGCATGAATTATCCATTGCATTTGGGCGTAACCGAAGCCGGCGATGGCGAAGATGGGCGTATTAAATCTGCCGTAGGAATTGGCGCCTTATTAGAAGATGGTTTGGGCGATACCATTCGGGTATCGTTAACGGAAGATCCCGAGTTAGAGATTCCCGTGGCGCAAGATTTAGTAAGGCGCTATGCTCAGCGCATTCAAGTTGCCGAGCATAGTTCAGCAATTACGCTGCCTACTGAATTTTCGCCATTTAGCTATCAAAAAAGGGTTTCAGAAGAGCTAAATACTTTTATCGGAGGGCATCAAGTACCTCGGGTAATTATCGATTTATCAACAAAAAACTTAAAAGATCCGGCCGTATTATCTGATGTGGGCTATCTCTATTCTCCTATTTTAGATAAATACACCATGGGTGAACAATCAGTTGATTTTGTCTACTTAGCCAATCAATTGCCTTCTTTTACTCTTCCCGGAAATTTAAAGCAGTTGTACCAATATCCAACTTGGCAAAAGCTGGCCAGTAAAGCGAATTGTCATCCCTTGTACAGTTTGCAAGAATATTTAACTGCAGGAGAAAAATGCCCAGCACTCAATTTGGTAGAACTTAGTTTGGCCGATATGCACAGCGATGCTTTTCAGCAAATCCCGTTAGATAAAACACTCGTTTTTGTGCTTACAAGCACCGCCGCAAATGCCATGCAAGAACAAAGGGAAGCATTTTTTCTGCTAGAAGAAATAGGTATAAAGGTGCCCGTAATTATCAAAAAAATCTATCCAAATTTAACTGAAAACGAGTTTCAATTGTATGCCGCCACAGATGCAGGAGCACTTTTACTGGATGGTTTTGGAGATGGAATCTGGTTACACGCTCTGCAACTTTCCCCTAAATTACTCCTTAGCACCTCGTTCGGTATCTTACAAGCTACGCGTTGTCGCATTTCTAAAACCGAATATATTTCTTGCCCAAGTTGCGGACGTACTTTATTCGATTTGCAAGAAACTACCCAGCTTATTCGTAGCCGAACCGATCATTTAAAAGGTATTAAAATTGCCATTATGGGTTGTATCGTAAATGGTCCCGGCGAAATGGCCGACGCCGATTATGGCTATGTAGGTACAGGCCCCGGAAAAATTACCCTATACCGCGGTAAAGAGGTGGTTAAAAAAAATGTAAATACTGAAAATGCCCTCGATGAACTAATTGAGATTATTCGCGAAGACGGTAGTTGGGTGGAGCTTGCATTATAAAATTTTAGTTAAAAAGGCACCATTTCAGTCCTTTTTAGCCAATTTATATCCATTCTAAATACCGTTGGTTTTACAAAGGACTGACAGTTCCCCTCCTTCAATTTTCTATTTTTGTTTCTCAAAAAACAGTCTTGAAGAATTTAAAAGTAATAGCCTTTACCCACCAAAAAGTCGATTTAAAAGACTTAGGGAAATTAGTAATCAGCGATGAGTTGATTGAAAGCTATTTGCTATCACTAAAAAACCAATTGGCTATTTCTGAAATCTTTTATATCAGTACCTGTAATCGCATTGAATTTGTATTTACTCATGAAGAGGCATTAAGCCCTTCATTTGTCGAAACTTTTCTGTCTACCTTGTCTATTGGGGCAGACATTGCTACATTGGCTTCACAAGCTGTTGTGTACGAAAGCGTAGAAGCCCTCAATCACTTATTTAGAGTATCATGTTCTTTAGAAAGCTTGGTGGTAGGCGAAAAAGAAATTTTGGCTCAATTGCGTCAATCGTATGAAAAATGTAAATCACTAGGCTTTACAGGCGATTACCTTCGATTAATAATGGATCAGGTAGTTAAAACCGCTAAATCGGTTTATACGGATACGCAAATTGCCTGTAACCCCATTTCGGTGGTATCTTTAGCTTACCGAGAATTACGAAAAGTAAATACCTTTACCAATGCTCGTGTATTGTTAGTGGGTGCCGGTGAAACCAATCAATTAATTGCCAAGTATCTTCAAAAACATAAATATTCAAACTTTGCAATATTTAATCGTACCTTATCTAAAGCACAAGCTTTGGCTGCCGAATTAAATGGCGAAGCTTTTCCGCTAGAAGATTTATCAACCTATAACAAAGGGTTTGATATTTTAATTACTTGCACAAGTTCTGTAGAACCCATTATTACTCCCGAAGTTTATACTAATTTATTGGCTGGAGATACCGATAAAAAATTGGTTTTAGATTTAGCCATACCAAACGATACCCATCCGGATGTGTTGAAAAATAATTCTATTCATTTTATCGAAGTGCATGGCCTGCAAGAAGTTGCCGAACGGAATAAGCAAGAACGTTACCACGAATTGGTAAATGCCGAAAAAATTATTGAGCAACACCTCCAAGATTTCAAACAAATTTTAAAACAGCGCCGTGTTGAGTTAGCCATGCGTCAAGTGCCAGAGCGTATTAAAGAAATAAAAGAAACGGCAATGAACTCGGTTTTTGCCGCAGATATACAGAATTTAGACCCCAATTCTCTACTAGTACTCGAAAAAGTAATTGCCTATATGGAGAAAAAATACATCAGCGTGCCGATGGTAATGGCCAAAGAAATTTTGGTAGATAACTGCTAATTTTTCACCAATTTAAATAACTTAACCCATTCATCCATTTTCATGAAAGCCAACTCCTTAAAATATCCTTTAATTATTGGAACTCGGGGTAGCGATTTAGCGCTTTGGCAAGCTAATTTTGTGAAAAATAATTTGGCTGAAATAGGTATTGCTGCTGAATTAAAAATTATTAAAACCCAAGGCGATACTATTTTAAACTTGCGTTTAGATAAACTAGAAGGAAAAGGTTTTTTTACCAAGGAGCTAGAAGAAGAACTGCTAAACGGGAATATCGATATAGCGGTACATTCTCATAAAGATTTACCCACTACCCATCCTGCAGGTTTAACCATTGCCGCTGTTTCAGAACGAGAAGATCCTTCAGAATTACTGTTGATTTTGAAAGATTGTGTAGACGTACAGCAAAAGTTATCGGTTAAGTTTGGTGGTACAGTAGGTACCTCTTCTAATCGCCGAAAAGCACAATTATTGGCCTTTCGCCCAGATTTAGAGGTGGAAGATTTACGTGGTAATGTGCCTACCCGCATACAAAAACTTCGCGATGAAGATTACGATGCCATTATGATTGCCAAAGCAGGGGTCAGCCGTTTGGGTATCGATTTAAGTGAATTTTACGTCGAGGAATTAGATCCTATGGAATTTATTCCGGCACCGGCACAAGGCGTATTGGCCATCCAGATACGTGAAAATGATACCGATTTAGCTGAATTATTAAAACCTTTGCATAATGCTGCGGTAGCCAAAGAAATTGCTGTGGAACGTAAAGTATTGCAATTATTTGAAGGCGGTTGCCACATGCCCCTAGGCTGCTATTGTAGAAAGGAAGGCAATAGCTACGAAGTATGGACTTCCAAAGCCAAAGATGGCGATGATTTCCCAGATAGATTGTTTTTATCGGCAAGCAGCACTAAAGGTCTAGCCGAAGAAATTGTAGCTAAATTTAATCCGGATCGAAAATTTCCGAGCAATGTGTTTATTAGCAGAATACTGCCCGAAACCAGCTACTTCCGCAAAGCCTTAGAAAAATATCAAATCCAATTAGACGATCGCTCTTTAATTAAAATTTTTCCGATTATTAATAAACTCGATCCCTTTATTCTAAAACGAGTAGATTGGATCTTTTTTAGCAGTAAAAATGCCATTGAATGTTTCTTTTCATTATCTCCTCAAATGCCTAAAAAAGTAAAATATGGGGTAATTGGCAGAGCCTCCGAAGAAATGTTACGACGCTACGGCATTGTGCCTGATTTTAACGGCGAAGAAGATGGTATTGATACACAAGATATTGCTAAAGATTTTGCCAAATTGGCCAATGGCAGCACCGTACTTTTTCCTGGCGCCAAAGATTCCTTGCGCACCATACAGCAAGCACTAAACAAAGCAACCAAAATTATTGATTTACCGGTTTACGAAACCGAAATGGATGAAAATTGCGATCCATCTGCTGCCGAGGTATTGGTTTTTACCAGCCCCTCCAACGTAGATGCCTATTTTACCAATAACCTACTAGAGCCAGGTCAGCAAGTTATTTGCATTGGCAAATCAACTGGCAAAAAGTTCGATCAACTAAATGTAACCTATACCTTACCCTACTCTCCAGACGAAATAGGCCTGGCAGAAGCGGTGTTTGGTTTAACTTATTAGCCCATGCATATACGCCCCAGAAGATTACGCAAAAACCCCATTATACGGGAATTAGTAGCCGAAACACGTTTATCAAAAGACATGTTTGTGTACCCATATTTTGTAGTACCGGGCAAGGGTGTAAAACATCCCATTGTTGCCATGCCGGGTATTTTTCATTTCTCGGTAGATATGTTGGTAAAAGATGTAGCCGAGGGTTTGAAATTTGGGTTAAATAAAGTGCTATTATTTGGCGTTGGAGAGAATAAATGTGAAGATGCTAGCTCGGCCTACCACCAAGATTCGTTGGTGGCCCAAGCCGTTCGCGAATTAAAGAATGCTTTTGGCGATGCTATTTACGTGATTACCGACGTGTGTACTTGTGCGTATACCACACACGGGCATTGCGGTATTTTGCACAATGATTACGTACAAAACGATGAAACTGTAGCTATTTTGGCTAAAATGGCCTTGTCACACGCAGAAGCTGGCGCCGATATGGTAGCCCCTTCGGATATGATGGACGGTCGAGTGGGTGCCATTCGCGATTTGCTGGATGAACACCAATTCCTAAATACCGCCATTATGAGCTACAGCATTAAATTTGCTTCGGCTTATTATGGTCCTTTCCGCGAAGCAGCCGATTCGGCGCCAAGCAAAGGCGATCGTAAAGCCTATCAAATGGATTTCCGAAACCCGAATGAAATGATGCGGGAAGCTTTTTTAGACGAAGATGAAGGAGCTGATATTTTAATGGTAAAACCAGCTTTAGCTTATTTAGATGTGATTCAAAACTTAAGCCAACAAACGCAATTACCAGTGGCTTGTTACAACGTTTCGGGCGAATACAGCATGGTAAAAGCTGCCGCACAAGCCGGTTGGATTGATGCACAAAAGGTGATAATGGAAAACATGTTTGCCTTTAGCCGAGCTGGCGCAAACATCATTATTACCTATCACGCACGAGAAATTTTAGAAAATAACTGGTTATAAGCCCCGTTATATTTAAAAAACAAATTATGGCCAATTTTTTATCCAAGTTATTCTCAAAAAAGGAAGAAGTTAGCATACCTATTTTTCACGCCGATAAACCGGATATAAACCGAGATCGTTCGGCTGAATTATATGAACAAGCTAAACAGTATTTCCCAGGTGGTGTAAATAGCCCGGTAAGAGCATTTAAATCGGTTTACGGTACGCCACTTTTTATTGAGAAAGGCGACGGGTGTCGTTTATGGGATGCTGATGGAAATGAATTTATTGATTTTTGTTGTTCTTGGGGTCCGCTTATTTTAGGACATAACCATCCAGCCGTTCGCGAAAAAGTAACTGAAGTGATGCAAAAAGGCATGAGCTTTGGTGCGCCAACTGCACTAGAAAACGAATTGGCCGAATTAATTCTAAGTCATAATAAATATTTGGAAAAAATTCGTTTCGTAAGTTCAGGTACCGAAGCCGTTATGTCGGCCATTCGTTTGGCCAGAGGGTACACTAAACGAGATAAAATTTTAAAATTTGAAGGCTGTTACCATGGCCACGTAGATAGTTTATTGGTAAAAGCTGGCTCAGGCTTGGTTACGTTCGGCGAAAGCTCATCGGCAGGTATCCCAAAATCTTTTGCCGATGAAACCATTGTGGTTCCATTAAACGATCAAAAAGCAGTTAAAGAAGCCTTTAAACAATTTAAAAATCAACTAGCAGCGGTTATTATTGAGGGCGTTCCGGCAAATAATGGCTTATTAATTCAGGATAAAGCCTTTGTTCATTTCTTAAGAGATATTTGCACCAAAAACAAAAGCCTATTAATTTTTGATGAGGTGATTACAGGCTTTCGCCTAGGTTTTGAAGGCGCTGCTGCATATTACGACGTGCAGCCCGATATTGTTACCTATGGTAAAATTATTGGCGGCGGTTTACCAGTAGGGGCTTACGGAGCTTCGGCTACCATAATGGGTCATATTTCACCCGATGGTGCGGTTTACCAAGCCGGTACCCTTTCAGGGAATCCGGTGGCTATGGCGGCGGGTATTGCCCAATTATCTGAATTGGCTAAGCCGGGTTTTTATAAAGAATTAAACGCCAAAACCCAAGAGTTTGTAGAATCGATACAACGTTATGTCGATACGCACAACTATGCCTTTAGAGTGTTTACAGTTGGTTCTATTTTCTGGTTCGCCTTTACTAAAAAAGATATTAAAACAGCTGAGGAAATCGACCCTGCCAGTATGGATAAATTCAAAATCATGCACCGCGAATTGTTAAATCGTGAGATTTATATGGGCCCATCGGGTTACGAAGTTGGCTTCGTTTCGGCGGCACATACCAAAATTGATTTAGAGAAGGCAAAAAGGGCTATCTTTGAAAGTTTAGACATTGTTTTTAGAAAGAAATAAGCATGCGCAAAGCACTCTTACTATTTTATGTAGTTACGTTTTACGTATTCGCCCAAATGGCGTGGTGGGGCTATTTATTAATAAAAGCTGAGCCCGATCGTAAATTGATGGTACTGGGTGAGGGAGCTGTTTTTTTATTTTTAGTGTGTATTGGTATTATACAAATTCACAAAACGCTTAGCCGCCAAGAGAAGTTGGCGCATCAGCAAAAAAACTTTTTACTATCGGTTACACACGAGTTAAAATCGCCTTTGGCTTCTATAAAACTTTCGTTGCAAACCATTTTAAAAAGAGTGTTAACTACCGAACAACAGCAAGCACTCTTGGGTAATTCTTTAAAAGATATTGAACGACTAGACGATTTAGTAGAGAATATGCTCTTGGCTACGAAGATTGAAAATAGTTCGTATAGTTTTCCGAAAGATAAATTTAACCTATCAGAATTAGTAGAAAAAGTGGTAGAACGCTTACAAGTACATGCTTGCAATTCACAAACGATTAAGTGTACTGCTAGCCCCAATATGTATTTAATTGGCGATGCATTTGCTATGAATTCGGTATTGATTAATTTGATTGAAAATGCCGTAAAATATTCACCTGCTTGTGCCGAAGTGCAGGTAAGTTTAGAAAGCACTAATGGGCAAATTTGTATGCGGGTAGCAGATCAGGGTACTGGCATACCCGATGCAGAAAAAAACCGTATTTTCGAAAAATTTTACCGTATTGGTAGCGAAGATACTCGTCAAACAAAAGGTACTGGCTTGGGTTTATATATTGTGAAAAAGGTATTAGAAACACATCAAGCAAGTATACAGGTGGTAGATAACACCCCAACAGGCACTATATTTGAAATCACCTTTAATCAACCCCATGATATCTAAAAAACGTATTTTATTAGTAGAAGACGAGCTTCATTTACTCGATGCCATTAAGCTAAACCTTGAGTTGGAGGGCTATAAAGTAAGTACGGCAACAGATGGGAAAAAGGCGCTAAAAATTTTCAAAGAAGAGCGCTTCAACCTAATTATTTTAGATGTGATGTTACCAGAGATAGATGGCTTTCAGGTGGCCGAAACTATCCGTTTAGAAAACTCGGAAGTACCCATTATGTTTTTAACGGCTAAAAATACGAGCGAAGATCGGGTGGCTGGCCTTAAAAAAGGTGCTGACGATTATTTAACCAAACCCTTTAACCTGGAAGAATTAATTTTACGGGTAGGTATTTTGGTAAAACGTAGCCTCAAGGGCGATGATTTAAAAGAATTGCAATCGTACCGCATTGGTGACAAAACAATTTATTTCAACTCATTTGAGCTGAAGCAAGACGATGGTACCATGGTGGCACTTACCAAAAAAGAAACCATGTTGCTTAAATTACTTATTGAACGCAAAAACGAAGCCGTTTCTAGAGAACAAATTTTAGAAACCGTATGGAATTATGATGTGTATCCATCAACCCGAACCATCGATAATTTTATTCTTACGTTTCGTAAATATTTTGAACCCGATCAGAAAAACCCAACCTATTTCCATTCTATTAGAGGAGTAGGTTATAAATTTATGGATAGCTAATGTTTACTCGTAAAGTTCGCCTACTTGTTATACTAATGGGCTTGTTGCTTTTGGCTTGGACCCTAAACGAAAAGGTGTATCCTATCGCCATAATTCTTGGTTTAGGCATACTATTATTAGTTTGGGGTTATTTTACCGAAGGCACTGTGGTAATGGCTGCTAAAGAATTTCATCTAAAAAATTACGATAGAGCCGAAGAATTGTTACAAGAAGTACCTGATCCGGAGCGTTTAAACAAACACCGCAGAGGGTTTTATGAATTTATTTATGGCAATATTGAATTGCACCGCCAAAATTACGAAGAGGCTGAGCGCCACTTTCAATTGGCTACCCGCTACCCCTTGCGTAATGCCAGCGATAAAGCTTTGGTATGGACTCATTTGGCCAATATAAGCCTTCGTGAAAAAGAATTTGAACGTGCTCAAGTGTACGTAGAAAAAGCTAAATCACTCAAAATTACTTCCAGAGTAAAATTGATAATAGAAAAAATAGAACAAGAAATCCCCAAAAAATCGTGAGTATACCAAACCAATTAGATTCTTTATTTATAAAAGCTGCATTTTCTCAAAAAACCGAACGCCCACCCGTTTGGATGATGCGTCAGGCAGGTCGCTTTATGCCCGAGTATTGGGAAATTAAAAACAAATATTCGTTTTTGGAGATGTGCAAAACACCCGAAATTGCCGCCGATGTAACCATGTTGCCGGTAGATTTATTGGGTATTGATGCCGCCATTTTATTTTCCGATATTTTGGTAACCGGCGAAGCAATGGGAGGCGATTTAAGTTTTACCCAAGGTATTGGCCCTAAATTTGCCAATCCGGTTCGTACTGCTGCCGATGTAGATGCGCTAGAAACCGAGGTTGGCGATCGTTTGCAATATGTGGCCGATGCCATTAAAGTGGTGCAGCAACGCTTAAACGGTAGCATACCCCTCATTGGATTTGCCGGTGCACCCTTTACAGTAATGAGCTATTTGGTAGAAGGGGGCTCTTCTAAAGATTTTAAATTAACCAAGCTGATGCTCCACAATCATCCGGAATTGGCGCATAAACTATTGGCTAAGATTGCAAAAGTAACTACCGATTATTTGAACTTACAAATAGCGGCCGGTGTTAATGCCGTTCAAATTTTCGATAGCTGGGCACAGGCACTCTCTTGGGACGATTATCGCGAATTTTCGCATCAATACATTCAACAAATTATTGCAGGCCTACACCGAAAAGACATTCCGGTAATTTCTTTTTGTAAAGGCAGCTCGGTATTTGCGCCATTAATGGCCGAAGCAAAACCCGATGTAGTATCCATAGATTGGAATGTTGATTTGAAAGACATCAAACATCGCTTGCCTGCAGGTATGGCCGTACAAGGAAATTTAGATCCACATATTTTATATGCAGATAAATCGGTGATTAAAGATCGCATTCATCGTTTATTTGAACGTATGCGTGGCGAAGATGGATTTATTTTCAATTTAGGCCATGGGGTTATGCCCGATATCCCGTTTGATAACGTGAAATACGCCGTAGAACTCATTAAAGAATTCAGATACTAAATGACGTACCTCTATTTTAAAGCCATACACATTATTTTTGTAGTTAGCTGGATGGCTGGCTTGTTTTACACTGTGCGTTTATTTATTTACCATACGGAGGCTAACGAACTTCCAGAAACCGAGCGTAACATTTTGCAAAAACAATATGGCATCATGGAATCGAGGTTATGGAATATTATTACTACACCAGCCATGGTACTCTCTGTATTGGCAGGTGTGGGTATGCTGTACATCAATCCAGCTTTAGTACAAGAAGGGTGGATGCAATTGAAACTAGGGTTTGTGGTGGCTTTGTTGCTGTATCATTTTATTTGCCAGCGCATGATTGGGCAATTTAAACAGGGTGTTTTCAGCTGGTCGTCTACCCAATTGCGTTTATGGAACGAAGTGGCCACCATACTGCTAGTAGCTATTGTATTTGCCGTTATTCTTAGAACTGCCCTCGATTTGGCTTACGGCCTCATCGGATTGGTAGTATTGGGCGGAAGTATTATGGTTGCGGTAAAAGTCTATAAATACTTTCGGGAGCAATCACGCTAGTCAACAGCTTTTTCGAATCCACTAATAGTTGTGGCTTCTTTTTGAAATAAATCTACCAATACTAGTTCGTTTACACCTTCTTTTAGCCAAGCTTTGGGGCAATACACACGTTGCTGCGGTCCAATATTCCAATAGCGACCTAAATTGTGACCATTGATGTAAACAACACCTTTCTGGTAATTGCTCAGATCAAAGTAGGTGTCTGCGGTGTTGGTTAAACTAAACGTTCCTTTAAAAAATAACCCTCCTTTAGCCGTATCTACGCTTGTATTTTTTTGGCTAGCCTTGGCAATAAACTTGGTATCTAGAGGTAGTGGGTACATGTTCCAATTCATCAGAGTCATACCATTTAGCGTAACACGGTCGGTTATACCTTTTCTATCAATCATATATTGCGCAAAATTAATATGCCCCATGCCCTCTACTAAAATCTCTAATAGCGGGTTTTCGGTACTAGAACTAGCTTTTGGTAGTTCAATGCTCCATTTCCCGCCATCTCTAGAAACGCTGCCTATATATTGGTGGTTTAAAAATACCAGGGCCAAGTCGTGCGGTTCGGTAATGGTTAAACGCCCTTCTTTATGCCCAATAAGTCGGGTTTGATAGAGCATTAGGCCTTGATTTTGGCCAAGCATTTCCATGGCTTTTGGCTGTGGACTGTAAATGGCTTTTGGTAGTACATTCCAAATAGAATTAACCACTTGCATGGAAATTGCTGGAATAGTCATGCTAGCTATTGGCGCTGGTAATTCGGGTGCTTTAAATCCTGTATAAGCGCTAATGAGTCGTTGTAGCATAAAATATTTAGGCGTAGGTAGCCCTTGCTCATTAATAGGAGCGTCGTAATCATAGCTAGTAAGATCGGGTTGGTACTGCGTTGCCGAACCAGCATTGGCACCTGCTGTAAAACCGAAATTGGTACCTCCGTGTATTACATATAAATTAAATGATTTGTTGTTTTTAAGTAGAAACTCCACTTCCTTTTTCAAATTGGCGGTATCTGGCTTAGCCCATTTTTCGCCCCAATGAGTAAGCCATCCTGGGTAGGTTTCACCACTAAATGCAGGCACATTGGGGTTGAATTTTGTCGCTTGCTCAAAATCACGTTCATCACTTCCGCTATCAAGTCCAATGGCTGCACCGGGTAAGGTTCCGGCTTCAAGCATAAAGGGCGTAGCTCCATCGGATGTAAAAAATGGAATACGAATACCATTTTTTACCCATAAATTTTTCAAGGCACTTAGATAGTCTTTATCATTTCCATAACTACCATACTCGTTCTCAATTTGCAGCATAAGTATTGGCCCTCCTTCGGTGCATTGCAATGATTTCAGCACTTTAGAAAGATGAGAAATGTAGTCTGAAACTCGGTTCATGTATCTTGGATCCATGCACCTAATTTTAATATCGGGTATGCTTAATAAATCGGTAGGTAACCCTCCAAAATCCCACTCGGCACACACATAAGGTCCCGGTCTAAGTAGTACCCATAAGCCCTCTTCTTTACAAATACGTATAAATTCGGCCACATCTCTATTTTCTGTTTTAAAATCAAATACTCCCGGTTCTTTTTCGTGATAATTCCAGAAAACATAGGCAGCAATGGTATTGCAGCCCATTGCCTTGGCTAACTGAATGCGATGACGCCAATATTCTTTTGGAATTCGGGCAGGATGCATTTCTCCGCTAATAATGCGAAAGGGTTTTCCGTCTAGTAAAAATTCTGTTTTACTTAGTGAGAACTGATGCTTGGTTTGTGCAAAGCTTGTAGAAAGCAACAGCAAAAACACATAAAGGCAGCTTAATTTTTTCATACACCAATGTAATACAAAAGCTGCTTTTATTAAAATAATTATTTTGCCAATCTTGGCTACCTTTGAGTAAGCTTTCCTTACAGATTGTGTATTTTAGACGTATGGGAGCCTTTCTAAAAATAATTTAGAACCCATGCAACCTTTTGCGACAGCTAGACATCTTATAAGAAAAAATAATTGAGTAGTATATACTAATGGAGCACTTGGTAGCTGGATGTAAACAGGGAGATAGAAAAGCACAAGAAGCTCTATACAAGCAACTTTCGGCCAAAATGATGGGAGTTTGTATGCGTTATGCTGCCAATAAAACCGATGCAGAAGATATTTTGCAAATTGGTTTTGTAAAGATGTTTCAGAAAATGACCGATTTTAAGAACGAAGGATCTTTTGAAGGCTGGGTACGACGCATTATGGTAAACACCGCTATTGAGTTGTATCGAAAAAATGTACGTTCACTTCATACAGTTGAATTGGAGGGAATTGTAGAAGTAGATGATGCCAATGCTTTAAGCCAGCTAGCAGTAAAAGATTTAATGCAGCTGGTACAAAATTTGCCTGATGGATACCGAATGGTGTTTAATTTATACGCTATTGAGGGTTATTCGCACAAAGAAATTGCCGAACAGTTAGGAATTTCTGAAGGAGGGTCTAAATCGCAATTATCTAGAGCCCGGATTTATTTGCAAGAAAAAATAAGAAAATTGGAGGTGCCTACTTATGAATAATATGATGGAAAATACCTTTGATAAGGTGTTCAAAGATAAGCTTGGCGAAGTGTCTGTAGCCCCATCTCCGCAGGTATGGGAAAACATTTCGGCAAGCTTGGAGCCAAAGCAACAGAAAAAACGAGTGATTTATCCTTGGTTAGGGTTAGCTGCTAGTGTGTTGTTGGTTTCTTTAGGTGCGTGGTGGTTCTTTCCTATGAACCAAGCCCCATTAAGCACTGTAAAGGTTGTGAAGGTGCAGCAGATGCCTATACGTTCTACCAATCCTGAATTAATAGCCCAAGAAAATTTGCCAAAAAAAGAAGTGGTACACATTGCTAAACCACTAGTTATAGATAAAGTAGCCCAATTACAGCAGGACTTAGTGCTACCTCCATCTTCGGTAAGCACAGTAGAGCCCAAGCCTAGTGCAGCTGTTTTACAGCCGGAACAACAACAGGTAGCTGTTTTAAACGAATTGCCAGCAATAGAACCGTCAACAATACTTAACACACCGGATCAAGCGGTTCTTGCGAATGCCCAGCCCAGCGCAACCAAGCCTGCTAAGAAACGTATTCGTTCGTTGAGCGATTTGGTTAATTTTGTAGTTGCAAAAGTAGATAACCGGGAAGAGAAAGTTTTAGAAACATCAAGCGATGGGGCTATTTTAAGCCTCACTTCGCTCAATGTGGGGCCTATAAAATTTAAAAAAAATAATACAGAAAAATAACATGAAAAAAACAATCATTACAGCAGCATTCAGCGTACTTGCTTTTGTTGCTCAAGCGCAAAATCGGCCAGCCTTTAAGGATAAAAAAACGGTTATACTGTTAGGTAAAACAGTTCAAAGCCAAGACAGTGCAGTGCTCTCTACTGCTAAAACGGTCATCTGGCTAAGGTCAACTCCAATACAAGATACAGTTGAACATAAAGGAAAAACGATTATTCAGATTGGGAAAACCATCAGCATTAAAAGTAGAAATTCAGATGCTACCGTTACCCTAGGTTCGGCAAATGGCACCGTAGCCAAACCGAAAAAATCCGTTACAATTGGCTTCGATTTTACCCGTTTCGATTTAGGTTTTAGCCGTTATTTAGATCAAGGTAGTTTTACCTTGAGTCCGGCAAATGCCAATCTAGATTTTTTACCTTCGAAAACCAGTAACGTTGGGTTCGATTTTTTTCAGTTCAAGTATAAAGCCAGCGATAAATTTCGCTTTTACATTGGTGCCGGTTTAGATTGGAATCATATCAGGTTGAATAACAATGTCACGTTTCAAAAAAATCAAGCTACACTAACGGCCACGCAGGAGGTAATCAGTTTCAGTAAAAACCGTTTCAGTAGCCGTTATTTAAGAATTCCTATTGGTTTCGATTTTACCAAAACTATTCAGAACGATAATAAATTACATCTAGTGCTTGGTCCGGAATTTGGCTTTTTATTAAATGGTAAGGTAAAACAGGAAAGTAAAGAACGAGGCAAAGAGAAATTTAAAGACGATTATAATTTTAACCCCTTCCGCTATGGTGGCTTTGTTCGGGTAGGTTACAAAGGTTGGGGTATTTACACCAAATACTACTTTAACGATGTATTTGCTAAAGGCCAAGGCCCAGCAGATTTTAAAAATATGTCTTTTGGCCTAAGCATGGGGTTCTAAAAAATTCATATCCGTGTCATTTACCCACGTCAGGCTTTCTTTGGCGTGGGTTTTTTTATCTTTGGCCATGCCCAATACGCTTATTCAGCTCAATCAAGTTTCTAAATCCTATCCAAACAACCCCAATGGCGGGGTTCGAGAAATTAATTTGCGTATTCAGCAGGGAGAGTTTGTAGCTATTTTAGGAGAAAGTGGAAGTGGCAAAACTACCTTGCTAAAACTTATCTTCGGCTTGTTAAGTCCAACTGAAGGTGAGGTGTTGTTTCAAGGGAAAAAATTTTTAGGCCCCGAGGAAAAATTAATTCCGGGCAACGAGCACATGAAAATGATTGCTCAAAACTTCGACCTAAACACCTATGCTAAGGTGTATGATAATATAGCTTCCATGCTTTCTAATACCGACTTAGAAGCTAAACTACTGAATACCTTGGCCATGATGCAAGCCTTGCGCATCGACCATTTGGCCGAACGCCGTGCAGTAGAATTAAGTGGAGGAGAGCAACAACGAGTGGCCATTGCTCGGGCCTTAATTACCAAGCCTCAGGTGTTGTTGCTCGACGAACCTTTTAGCCAGGTGGACGTGCTCATGCGTAAGCAATTGCGTGCCGATTTAAAACGACTTTCTAAAGAGTTGGGCACCACCATGATTTTAGTTTCTCACGATCCGCTAGATGGGCTCTCTTTGGCTGATACCTTACTGGTATTGAAACAAGGCGAATTACTTCAAGTAGGAACCCCCAATGAATTAATTGATAAGCCGGTAAATGCTTATGTGGCTAAACTATTGGGCGGTGCAAATGTGCTTCAGGCTCAAAACGCCAATCACATTTTAAAATTACAACTAGCTAGCAATCAAGTGTTGGTTAGTTATCCGCATGAACTTGCCATTGTTGATGAGGGTATCCAAGCAAAGATTCTAGAAGTTCGTTATCAACTGTATGTAATGGAATTAGAGATTAAAGTAGCAGATACGATACTGACTATTTGGGCACCATTAGGAAATTATGCCGTAGGGGCATCAATTCATATTGCTTTCCAAACCTATCGGATTACTTCGGCTGAGTAAGGCTTTCCTTTAAAATGAATTAAGCGATAGACATAGGCTTTTCTACACGCTTTCTTGTTTCTGCGAATGGTAATGGTATGGCTTAAATAAATCTGCTCAAATAAAGCGCCATAGGTTATTTTAGGGTCCGAATGCTGATCTGATAATACAATAGTGTACGCATTTTCACCAATTTTTAGTGGTTTTCTATGGGTATTTAACCATTCATACTGATGAATTTTATCAATAGGACCTAGTGCAATCAAGTCTAAATGCAGAGGCATTGCCACATAATAATCTAAGTGTGCTGCAGGAAACCAGTTATTACTAATAATATGCGCCGCTTTAAATTTCGTTTTTGTATCAGCTTTACTTATTTCAGACAATTGTGTTCGCAATTGATCCCAGCCATACATATCTAGTGTAAAATCCCCTTTACCAAGGGTGCCTTCGTTTTTTTCACCCAAGGTTCCCGGATACTTATTAATTATACCAATGCCTACAAAAATAATAGTGATTAAAAGCGTGCCTGCTACTAGTATAACTTTAGGTATTTTGAGCGTTAAATGACTATATTTTTGAGAAAAATAAACCGCCGTTAGCAATATAATTCCGCTATAAGCCGGGCCCGTCCAATGTGGTAATACCTCTTTAAATAATGAAATCAAGGTGGCTAGTACAATAAGTGGTAAACTACACCACAAGAGCAATTTAGTTTGAGACGGTTGAACGTCTAATTTTGATTTTATGGCGTGGTAACTAGCTATCATAAAAGCCGGAAACAAAATGGGGCTTGTATAAATAATTTGGCCTAACATAAATCGGCCAAAGGATAGTAGTGAAAAACCTCCACTGGCTACATCAACACGTTTGCTATGAAAGGTGTAGGTGATAAAGTGGTGGTCAATATTCCATTGAATTACCGGCCAGAAAAAAAGTAGAGTAATACAGCCAGAAATATAGAGCGCAGGTTTTTTAAACCAATTTCGTGCATAAAAAAGCAGATAACCGAGCAATCCGAACCATAAAAAAGCAGTATGAATTTTACACAACATGCCTAATCCGGCAAAGAAACCGAAAAAGAGTAAATTTCGTTTGTTGTAAGCGTTAATTTGGTCTGTTTTGTTAAAGCGAAGTAAGCTGTATAAACAAGCCAACCAACAAACCATTTGTGGAGAATCGGGTAAAATAAATGTGCCTGCAATAATACTACCGTAAATGGTAAAGTTGTAAATAAGTGCGGCTAAAAAACCCGTTTGCTCGTCTTTTAGGTGTTTTCCGCATACATATATTAGCCAAGTGGCGATGGCGCTACACACTATAGCTCCTAATCTGATAAAGAATACTTCGTCGATCTGTAAATTAAATGTACTTAGTCGTATGAGCCAACCCACCATGGGCGGGTGATCAAAGTAATTCCACTGCATGCTTTGTGCATACATGCGGTAATATACCTCATCATTGCCAAGCCCAATGCTATATGCCAAAAGCATGCGCATTAAGGTTGCTAGTGCTATTAAAACAAAAATACGATTCCTGAAATTCAAGATTTACTTAAAAGTGTAAAGGTAATTTGCCGAAAAATTCCAGAAAAAAACTAAACCAATAACTGCCAGCTTTACCAAGTAAAAATTCCCTTTGATTTTTTTTAATAAAATAAATAATAGCAAGGAGTTTATACCCAGCCCTACGATTGAAATTACCAGAAATTTTACAAATTGTTCGGTAGCAATGGGATTTTGGTTGTCAAATGTCCAGTATTTATTTAAAAGGAAATTATTGATCACTGCAATACTGAAACCTGCCGCATTGGCCAAAAATTTATTAATCTTAGCTCTTTCTTTTAATAGCCAAGTGGTTCCAAAATCTAAGCCCATTCCGGTAATGCCTACGAGTGCAAATTTAAGAAGTTGGCTAGAAAAAAAGTAGGTCATAAGCTTGTTTGGGTAGGTTTTTCTCGAGAGGCTTTGGTATTTTTACTCCATTTTTTAACACCCTTCAGCGTTCGTTCAGCTAGGTCTATTGCAACAATACCAGATAAACAACCAATTATGGCTCCAACTAAAACATCTAACAGAAAATGTTGGCCTAAATATATACGTGAATATCCAACTAAAGTTGCCGCAGCAAGAATTTGAATCTGCCATTTCCGACTTTTCATCACAATCATAATAACCGTAGCAATTGCAAATGCAGTAGCCGTATGGCCCGATGGAAAACTATGCTGTGTTGCTATTTTAATCCCATCGATAAATTGAGTATACTCACCATTGGCGAAATATAATTTTGGCCGAGGCGCATCTACCATTCTTTTTAATAGCTGAGCAATTAATCCTGAAATTATAAAGGCGTAAAACAAACTTAAAGCATATATTTTTTTTCTGTAAAAAACTATAGCCAAAACACAAAATACTAGGTCAATTATTCCATCCCCTAAATTTGTGAAGAGTATAAAAAAGTAATCTAAAACAGGGTGATGGAAACTATTCAATAAAAAAAATGAATTTGATTTCCCACATATGCATATGAATACAAAGCCTAGAACCAATAGCAGGGCAGTTCCATAGAAAAACCAATTGGCATGTTTAATTTTAGAAATAAAATCAATTTTCATTCACCAACAAAGTATGAATCTTATGTAAACTGAAAATTAAGAGGAGGTTAAGAAAATGTCAATTACATAAAAAAGCATCCCCCGTTTTGGAGAATGCTTTCTTTTTGTTTTTTTTGAGTTTACTCGGCTAAGCCTTCGGCTAATACCACTACTTTATTTTCTTTTACTTCTACCACACCACCTTTAATAGCAAAGGTTTGTGTTTCTTGGCCAGTACGCACCGTTACTTTGCCATCTTCTAAAGTAGATATTATGGGAGCATGGTCTTTTAATACTTCAAACGAGCCTAAAGTTCCCGGTACAGTTACCGAAGCGGCTTCGCCTTGAAATACCAATTGATCTGGTGTATAGATTTCTACTATCATTATGCCTCAGCTTCTGCTAATAATTTTTTACCCTTTTCCATGGCATCTTCAATGGTACCCACCAAGTTAAAAGCTGCTTCTGGATATTCATCCACTTCTCCATCCATAATCATGTTAAAGCCTTTGATGGTATCTTTAATATCAACCAAAACTCCTTTTAAGCCGGTAAACTGCTCGGCTACGTGGAATGGTTGCGATAAGAAACGTTGTACTTTACGAGCACGATATACTACCAATTTATCCTCTTCAGATAGTTCGTCCATGCCTAATATGGCAATGATATCTTGTAACTCTTTGTAGCGTTGTAAAATTTCTTTTACACGTTGTGCCGTATCGTAATGTTCGTTGCCTAATACCGCAGGGTTTAGGATACGTGAAGTAGAATCTAATGGATCTACCGCCGGATATATACCCAATTCGGCAATTTTACGTGACAATACCGTGGTAGCATCTAAGTGGGCAAAGGTTGTTGCCGGTGCCGGATCCGTTAAATCATCAGCAGGTACATAAACCGCTTGTACCGAAGTAATGGATCCCTTTTTGGTAGAGGTAATACGCTCTTGCATTAAACCCATTTCGGTAGCTAGGGTTGGTTGGTAACCTACAGCCGATGGCATACGACCTAATAAAGCCGATACCTCAGAACCTGCTTGCGTGAAACGGAAAATGTTATCTACGAAGAACAAGATATCTTTTCCTTGTCCATCACCTTCACCATCACGGAAATATTCGGCAACGGTTAGTCCAGAAAGGGCTACACGTGCACGTGCACCTGGAGGCTCGTTCATTTGACCGAACACCAAGGTTGCTTTACTATCTTTTAATTTCTCTTGATCTACTTTATCTAAATCCCATCCGCCTTTTTCCATCGAATGTAAGAACTCATCGCCGTAGTTAATTACACCCGATTCGATAAACTCACGTAATAAATCGTTACCCTCACGAGTACGCTCACCCACACCGGCAAATACCGATAAACCCGCATATGCTTTCGCAATGTTGTTTACCAATTCCATAATTAATACGGTTTTACCTACACCCGCACCACCAAATAAACCAATTTTACCACCTTTAGCATAAGGCTCTAGCAAATCAATTACTTTAATACCTGTGAAAAGTACTTCAGTTTCGGTAGATAATTCATCGAATTTAGGCGGAGTGTTGTGAATAGGATAGCCACCCGCATTGTCCACCGCACCAATTCCATCAATAGCTTCACCTACTACATTAAACAACCTGCCTTTAATTTTATCGCCAATTGGCATTTTAATAGCCGAGCCCGTATCAACCACTTCCATTCCACGCACCAATCCATCGGTAGAGTCCATCGCAATGGCACGTACCCGGTCTTCACCTAAGTGTTGTTGAACTTCTAAAACAATTTTTTGTCCGTTCTCTTTTTTAATTTCTAAGGCGTCGTAAATTTTTGGTAAGCTAGCATTGTTGCTGAAGCTAACGTCTACAACCGGACCGATAATTTGGGCAATTTTTCCTTTGTTTGGCATATAAATTCGATAAAATTTTAATCTATCAAGCGTTTAATAAGCATTTCTTTTTTTGAACGCTTTTTCGGTCTGCAAAAATACATTTTATAGCCGAAAAGAAAAACAGCTACACAAAGATTTTTTATAATCAGTCAACTGTTAAAATTCTACTACTTTTGAGGGATGAAAAGAGTGCTAGTAACCGGTAGTAATGGCTTGTTGGGGCAAAAGCTTATCGATTTGGCTTTAGCTCAATCGGATATTAGTTTAGTGGCTACTTCTAGCTGCTCAAATAGGCATCCGATAAAAGCAGGATATACCTATCAGGAACTGGATGTATGCGATACCGCTGCCTTGCATGCTGCAATTTTATTGCATCAGCCCCAAGCTATTATTCATACAGCAGCCATGACCAATGTAGATGCCTGCGAATCTAACCAAGAAGCTTGCGAAAAATTAAATGTTACAGCCGTAGCATCTCTAGCAACCTTATGCCAAGAATTTAATATTCAACTCGTACACCTATCAACCGATTTTATTTTTGATGGCGCCGATGGCCCTTATACCGAAGACGCCACTCCGAATCCTTTGAGTTTTTATGGCCAAAGTAAGTGGAAAGCAGAGCAGGCTATCGTAGCAGCTGGCTGTACATACGCCATTTTGCGCACCATTATTGTGTACGGAGTAGCCGCAGAAATGAGCAGATCTAACATTGTGCTTTGGGCAAAAAATGCGCTCGAAAAAGGAGAAACCATTTCGGTAGTAAACGACCAGTGGCGTATGCCAACCCTGGCAGAAGATTTAGCGGCAGCCTGTTTGGCCGCCGTACAAAAAGAAGCGCAAGGTGTATTTCATGTATCGGGTAAAGACTTTATGAACATGATAGAATTGGTACAACAAGTGGCCGATTTTTGGCATTTGGATAAAACACTTATTCGGCCTATTACCTCCTCATCGCTCAATCAGGCTGCAAAACGTCCGCCCAAAACAGGCTTTGTATTAGCTAAAGCCATTGCCGAACTCGGTTATCAACCACACTCTTTTGTAGAAGGTTTAGCGCTAGTAGATGCGCAACTAAAGGCTTAAACACCTATATTTGATCCTCAAATTAAAAACATTATGGCAGTAGCAATTGGCCAAAAGGCCCCAGATTTCACCCTTTTTTCAAGCGATTTAAAAGAAGTTAGCCTGAGTGATTATGCAGGTAAAAAAGTAGTGATTCATTTTTTTCCTATGGCATTTACCGGCGTATGTACCACACAGTTGTGCACCATGAGAGATAGTTTTGGTTATTACGAAGGCTTAGGTGCCGAAGTATTAGGCATCTCTGTAGATTCGCCATTTACCTTGGCTAAGTTTAAAGAAGATAATCAGTACCAATTTCCCTTGCTTTCCGATTTTAATAAAGAAGTTTCTCAAGCATACGGTGCGTATTACGATGAATTTGTATTCAATTTGAAAGGCGTTTCTAAACGAGCTGCATTTGTGGTAAACGAAAATCAAGAAATTATATACGCTGAAGTCTTAGAATCGGCTGGCGATTTGCCGGATTTTGATGCGATACAAGCAATCGTTCAGCAATAATTTAGCGAAACACTTTGGTATTTTGATCGGATATGCTATTTTTGCAATCCGATTCGGAATGGACCTGTAGCTTAATTGGATAGAGCACCTGACTACGGATCAGGAGGTTAGGGGTTCGACTCCCTTCAGGTCCACTACCAAAAGCCTTTTCGCCCAACAACCGGAAAGGCTTTTAATTTTTTGCACTGTATGCCCATGCTTAATCTCGTACTATTTGGCCCTCCTGGCGCTGGTAAAGGAACTCAATCTCAAAATTTAATTGATAACTATCAATTAATTCACCTTTCTACAGGCGATTTATTGCGTAGTGAAATTACGCAGGGTACCGCTTTGGGTATGGAAGCCAAAAAGCTAATGGATCAAGGTATTTTGGTTCCAGATGAGGTGGTTATTGGTATGATTAGTAATAAGTTAGATAGTAATAAAGATGCCAAAGGGTTTATTTTCGATGGTTTTCCTCGTACGGTAGCCCAAGCAGACGCCTTAGATGCTTTGTTAGCTAGCAAACAATCAGCTATTACCGGAATGATTGCCTTAGAAGTATCCGACGATGAATTAGAGCGTCGTTTGTTATTAAGAGGAAAAGAATCAGGACGTCCCGATGACGCCAATCCCGAAGTAATTCGCAAACGCATTGTGGAGTACAATACTAAAACCGCTCCGGTGGCTAATTTCTATAAAGCACAAAACAAATTTTATAGTATTCCTGGTGTGGGTCAAATCGACGAAATTTTCGTTTCACTTCGCCAGGTAATAAACACGCTATAAACCCATAAAAAATAATCGAAGCGGATGGTAGCATAGCCTGCTTATCCGCTTTTTTTGTAAAAAAATAAAAAAATGTCGCAAGGTTCTAATTTCGTTGATTATGTAAAAATCTGTTGCCGTTCTGGTAAAGGAGGGGCAGGATCTGCGCATTTACACCGCGACATCAATACCTCTAAAGGTGGTCCCGATGGCGGCGATGGTGCCCGTGGTGGACACATTGTGTTAAAAGGCAATGCCCAGCTTTGGACCTTACTTCATTTAAAATACAGAAAACACGTAATTGCTGGTGATGGTGGAAACGGAGAGCCAGCTTTGCGCACCGGTAAAACCGGTAGAGACGATGTTTTGGAAGTACCCTTGGGAACCGTAGCCAAAAATGCCGAAACTGGAGAAGTATTATTTGAAATAACCGAAGATGGCGAAACTCAAATTTTAACCCACGGTGGTCGTGGAGGATTAGGTAACTGGCATTTCAAGTCAGCCACCCAACAAACTCCACGCTTTGCACAACCCGGCGAACTGGGCAAAGAAGAGTGGATGATTTTGGAGTTAAAAGTATTGGCCGATGTAGGTTTGGTGGGTTTCCCGAATGCTGGAAAATCAACACTACTTTCGGTGGTTTCTGCTGCTAAGCCCGAAATTGCAGATTATGCTTTTACTACCTTGGTGCCAAACTTAGGTATCGTATCCTACCGCGGCAGCAAATCGTTTATTATGGCCGATATTCCCGGAATTATTGAGGGAGCATCGAAAGGTAAAGGGCTTGGATTTAGATTTTTGCGCCACATTGAGCGGAATGCTGTATTGTTATTTATGGTGCCGGCCGATACCAGCAGAAGCATTGCAGAGGAATACCAAATTTTGCTCAACGAGTTAGAGGTCTATAATTCAGAGTTGATGCATAAGCCAAGGGTGCTAGCCATTACCAAGAGCGATTTGTTGGATGAAGAATTGACCCAAGAAATGGCCAAGGATTTACCTAAAATGCCACATATCTTTATTTCATCGGTAGCCCAAAAAGGCATTACCGAATTGAAAGATTTGTTGTGGAAAGCCATTAACTCCTAGCAAAATCACCTACATTTACTCCGTATGAGATTAGCCATTAACGGTTTCGGAAGAATTGGACGCACCTTTTTGCGTATAGCCCTGCAGCAGCCAAGTTTGCAGGTAGTGGCTATAAATGATTTGGCCGATCCGGAAACATTAGCACATTTATTTAAATACGATTCGGTACACGGCGTTTTTTCCGGTGACGTAGAAGTGCAGGGTAATCACTTGCTTATAAATGCGCAAAAGGTGCAAATTTTCTCAGAAAAAAATCCTGAAAATTTAGCTTGGAAAGAATTAGCCATTGATTTGGTCATTGAATCTACCGGACAGTTTACCACGCAAAAATTAGCCAATGCACACCTTTTAGCTGGCGCAAAAAAAGTGCTTATTTCAGCGCCTTCGGCAGATAAAAGCATACCCACTGTGGTGTTGGGCGTAAATGAAAACCAAACAGATTTAAGTGCCCCCATACTATCCAATGCTTCGTGTACCACCAATAATGTGGCATCCTTAATAAAGGTACTCGATGAGCATTGGGGCATTATAGATGGCTATATTACCACAGTCCACTCCATGACTAGCGATCAGAATTTACACGATGCGCCTCATAAAGATTTGCGAAGAGCCAGAGCAGCCTCTGCCTCCATTATCCCAACCACCACCGGAGCTGCCAAAGCCATTACCAACATTTTCCCACATTTAGAGGGTAAATTGGGTGGTGCAGGTATTCGAGTGCCGGTATTAAATGGGTCTTTAACCGATTTTACCTGCACCTTAACGAAGCCGGTTACGGTTGCCGAAATAAATGAAGCTTTCAAAAAAGCATCAAAAAATCAATTAAAAGGCATTTTAGCCTATACTGAAGATCCTATTGTATCGGTAGATATTTTAGATAATCCACATTCTTGTATTTTCGATGCCCAACTTACATCCGTAGTAGGGGGCTTGGTGAAAGTGGTAGGTTGGTACGACAATGAGGTTGGTTATTCGAATAGATTAGTAGAATTGGCCCTAAAATTAGCTCAATTAAAGAGCTAACTATATGATTCGTTTTATTCAACCAGAAGAAGTATTACCTCTGCGGGCTGCAGTATTACGAAACGGCCAAAGACTCCCACAAGATTGTGAATTTGCTGGTGATAAAGATTCCGAATCATTTCATGTAGGAGCAGAGCAAGATGAGCAGGTAGTTTGCGTAGCCAGTTTTTTGCCTCAAGCCCGTGAAGGCTACCAAGGCCAAGGCTATCAATTAAGAGGCATGGCCACCTATCCGCTCTATCAAAGCAAGGGTTTGGGGTCGCAACTATTGCGCTTTGCCTTTGCGCATTTGCAAGAGAAACATGTAGCCTATGTTTGGTGTAATGCCCGAGAAGCTGCCTTTTCGTTTTATCAAAACCTGGGTTTCATTTTTATTTCCGAAACCTTCGATATTCCGGGCATTGGCTTACATAAAGCCATGTATTTGCCCTTAAAGTCAGTAAAATAACTAATTTAGTACCTTGATATATATACATGAAAACAGTAGACTCCATTAATTTTTTAGGAAAGAAAGTTCTCATTCGAGTAGACTTTAATGTACCTCTTGATGAAAATTTTAATATAACAGATGATAATCGCATACAAGGTGCCTTGCCTACCATTACTAAAATTTTAAACGACGGTGGTTCGGTCATACTCATGTCGCATTTAGGCAGACCAAAAGAAGGCCCTACCGCTACATATTCGTTAAAGCACATTGTGGCTTATTTGTCAAAAGTGTTAAATCGCCCGGTAGCATTTGCCGACGATTGCATAGGCGCTTCCGCAGTAGAACAGGCTGCAAAACTCCAGCCAGGGCAAGTATTGTTGCTCGAAAATCTCCGTTTTTATAAAGAAGAAGAAGAAGGAGAGTTAGCTTTTGCTGAGAAATTAGCCGCTTTAGGCGATGTATACGTAAACGATGCTTTTGGTACCGCACACCGAGCACACGCTTCCACCGCCATTATTGCGCAATTCTTTCCGCAAGCAAAATATTTCGGCTACCTTATGGCTGCTGAGTTGGAAAATGCAGAAAAGGTGTTAAATCATCCAAAACGTCCGTTTACGGCCATTATGGGTGGCGCAAAGGTGTCCGATAAAATTTTATTAATAGAGCAACTATTGAATAAGGTAGATCATCTTATTATTGGAGGAGGTATGGCCTATACCTTTGTAAAAGCGCAAGGCGGCCAAATAGGTACCTCTATTTGTGAAAACGACAAACTAGATTTAGCCAATTCGCTTTTGAAAAAGGCCGCAGAAAAAGGTGTAAAAATTCATTTACCTGTAGATACCTTGGTAGCTGATACCTTTTCAAATGAAGCTGCAACTCAAGTATGCGAAACTGCTGCAATTCCTGCAGATTGGATGGGCTTAGATATTGGTCCGAAAACAGCCGAGCATTTTGCGGCAGTAATTAAGCACTCAAAAACCTTGCTTTGGAACGGCCCAATGGGTGTTTTCGAATTCGAAACTTTTGAGAAAGGAACCAAGGCTGTAGCACTAGCGGTGGTTGAAGCTACCAAAGCAGGCGCTTTTTCTTTAATTGGCGGTGGCGATTCTGCAGCGGCCGTTTCTAAATTTAAGTTAACCGAAGAGGTAAGCTATGTTTCTACCGGTGGGGGTGCTCTTTTAGAATATATGGAAGGCAAAGAATTGCCGGGTGTAAAGGCAATTAATAGCTAGCCCTAGAAAATAATCCCACTTCATTAAAACCCGCTCAGGCATTGTCAGAGCGGGTTTTTTTGTACCCGATTGGGTAAAATAAAATGTGGAAAACTTTTTTGTGGGAGATTGTGGTAAAAAGTGGAGAAATTTCATATTTTTACTCTTGCTAAAAACCACAAAAACCTACATGGCTCATTTTTTAGGAGAATTCGATTGTAAACTGGACGCCAAAGGCAGGCTCATGATTCCGGCTGGCTTGAAAAAGCAGTTGCCCGAAGCAGAGCGTGAAGGTTTGGTGATTAACCGTGGTTTTGAAAAGCACTTGGTAATGTACACTCGAAAAGAGTGGGAGGTGATTGTAGATGAGTTAGCCAAGTTAAATCCGTACGAAAAGAAAACTCGTGAATTCATTCGCTACTTTACCCGGGGTGCTTCAGAGCTCAGTTTAGATGCTGCTAATCGGGTATTGTTGCCAAAAGCTTTATTAGAATACGGAGGTATTACCGGAGAGGTAGTGCTTTCTTGTCAGTTTAATAAAATTGAAATCTGGGCAAAAGATACCTACGATTCTCAGTTGGATAACGAACCGGAAAACTTTGCTAACCTAGCCGAAGAAGTGATGGGGAATGCCGGAAGGAGGGCTGCAAATGACTGATTACCACGTTCCGGTAATGTTACAAGAATGCCTTGAAGGTTTGGCCATTCAACCTGATGGAATTTATGTGGATGTTACATTTGGTGGTGGCGGTCATTCAAAAGCAATTCTAAAACAATTAGGTCCGAAAGGAAAACTACTAGCATTCGACCAAGACGAAGCAGCTCAACAAAATATTCCCTCCGACGAACGCTTTGAGTTTGTCGATCAAAATTTTCGCTATTTCAAAAACAACTGTCGTCTGCACGGGGCATTCCCTGCCGATGGTATTCTAGCCGATTTAGGCGTTTCTTCTCATCAATTTGACGAAGCCGATAGAGGCTTCTCCATTCGCTTTGATGCTGATTTGGATATGCGTATGGATCGATCTACTTCACTAACGGCTAAAGAGGTATTAAGCACCTATAGAGAAGAAGATTTACACCGCATTTTTGGCATGTACGGCGAATTGCATAATGCTAAAACGCTAGCTAAAACCATTGTTACCGCTCGTCTAAATTCACCTATTAATACCGTAAGTGAGTTAAAAGAGGCTATTTCCAAGCTCACTCCACGAGGTAAAGAGAATAAATACTTGGCTCAAGTGTTTCAGGCCTTGCGTATTGAGGTGAATCAAGAGCTTGATGCATTACAAGAATTTCTAGAACAATCGGTAGAGGTTTTAAAATCGGGCGGCCGTTTGGTGGTTATGTCCTACCATTCCTTAGAAGATCGCTTGGTAAAGAATTTCATGGCCAAAGGAAAATTTAGAGGCGAAGTAGAAAAAGATTTTTTTGGCAATGAGGTAAAGCCTTTTGATGTTTTTACCCGCAAAGCGCTGGTAGCAAGTACTGCCGAGATTGACCAAAATAGCAGAGCTAGAAGCGCAAAACTGCGTATCGCTGTAAAAAGATAAGATATGGGAAATCGCTTTAAAAACGAACCGATAGAAGAACAAGAGTTATTTGAAACTCCCGAGGAAATATTACCCCCAGAGCCAAAGGCACAAGCTCCAAAGGGTTTTTTGGCCACTTTATTTACAGAAGGGGTAATTTCTAAAGAAGCTGTAACAGGCATGCTGCCTTTTATTGTGTTTTTGGCCATGTTGGCCATGGCCTACATCGGTAACCGTCATTATGCAGAAAACAATATCCGACATATTGGTGAGCTAAGTAAAGAAGTAAAATTATTAAGTGCAGAGTATAAGGTGTTAAAAGCCGAATTGATGCTTAAAAGTACCAAATCGGAGATAGCAAAATTGGTAGACACACTGGGCATTGTTGAGCCGGTAGAACCACCTAAAAAAATTGTAGTTAAAGCCGCAAATGAGTAGCATTAGAACCGACATATTAGTACGAGTATATTTCGCATTTGGCCTTATTGTGCTTTTTGCGGGTGCTGTGCTTTTTAAGCTTTTTCAAGTTCAAGTGATAGAAGGAGCACATTGGCGTAAACAGGCGAAAAATTCGGCTATTCAATTAAGGCCCGTAGAAGCAGTTCGTGGAAATATATATGGTGTAGACGGTAGTTTATTAGCCACCTCAGTTCCCGAGTACGATATCCGTATAGATTTATTAGCTACAGGCATTGAAGATAATGATGTTTTTGAAGAGAAGGTAGATTCCCTGGCAACCAGTTTGTCAGCTTTTTTAAAAGATAAAACCCCCGCAGAATATAGCCGGTTTCTTAGAGAGGGGCGTAAACAAAAAGAACGCTATAAATTAATCTGTAAAAATGTATCCCATCCCGATATGTTACAGATTAAAAAGTTCCCCATGTTAAATATGAAAAACAATGGAGGGGGATGGATTCTTGTCCAAAAAAATCATCGTATTAAGCCCTTTAAAGATTTAGCTGCTCGTACCATTGGTTATAAAAATGATAACGTGCAACCAGTTGGCCTTGAAGGAGCTTACGGTAAGTACATCAATGGTGAATCGGGTAGACGATTGATGTATAGAATTGCCGGAGAATTTTGGGTGCCGGTAAATAATTCTAACGAAATTGAAACTAAAGATGGTGCTGATATTATTTCAACCATCGATATCGGTATACAAGATGTGGCACAAAGAGCCTTGCTTACACAATTAAAAAAGAGCGATGCCGACCATGGTTGTGTGATTTTAATGGAGGTAAGTACCGGCGAAATTAGAGCAATTGCGAATTACACCAAAGCCAAAGATGGCACCTATCAAGAACTATTTAACTATGCCATTCGCGAAAGCCTAGACCCGGGTTCTACCTTCAAATTGGCATCCTATATGGCCTTACTAGAAGATAAAAAGGTAGATACCAATACGGTGGTAAATACGCCAAATGGCGGTTTTACGGTATTTAATCATACCATTAAAGAGTCGCATGGGTCGCTTGGTAGTATTACTGTTAAGAAAGCCTTTGAAGTGTCATCCAACGTAGCGGTTTCTATGTTGGTTTATAATAATTATTCTAAAAATCCTCGTCGGTTTACCAATTACTTATACAAGTTCGGATTAAACAAACCACTTGGTTTACAAATTCCGGGAGAGGGCATGCCAGTAATAAAAAACCCGAGTAATAAATCGTGGAGCGGAATGAGTGTAGCTCAAATGGCCTATGGCTATGAGATGAACCTTACTCCCTTGCAGATGCTGACTTTCTACAATTCGGTAGCCAACAACGGTAAATCTATTGCTCCGCTTTTTGTGCGTGAGATTAGACGCTTGGGTGCTCCGATAGAAACATTTACTGCACGTGTTATTAATGAGCAGATATGTAGTAAAGAAACAATAGGTAAGCTTAAAAAAATGTTGGAGGGTGTGGTAGAAGTTGGAACTGGAAGGGATGTGATTAAAAATCCATACTACAAAGTTGCAGGTAAAACTGGAACTGCACAAGTAGCTGATGGTTCTCAAGGATATAAAGGTAAAAAGGCTTATCAGGCTTCTTTTTGCGGCTATTTTCCAGCAAACAAACCAAAATATTCGATGATTGTAGTAATAAATAATCCCAAGGGTGCTTATTACGCAGCCGTGGTAGCTGGTCCGGTATTTAGAGAAGTAGCCGATATGGTTTATGCGAACGATTTTCAAATGTTTAAACCTGTAGCACAGCAGAAATTTACAGGCTCGGTAGCCCCATCAGTAAAAGCTGGTGATAGCGAAGCTACCCGTTATTTGACCCAGAAATTTGGAGCAGCTACTACTCCTCAAACCAAAGCTGCAGTCACCGATAGCGGAACTACCTATCGTGAAGGTGTAGTGCCCAATGTACAAGGTATGGGTTTAAAAGATGCGATGTTTTTGGTAGGAAATGCAGGTTTACGAGTGGTGCCAAAAGGTACTGGCAAAGTAATCCGACAGTCGACAGCGCCAGGTGTGAAATTAGCCAAAGGTTCACCTATAGTATTAGAATTAAACTAAATGAAAAAGTTAAGAGATCTTCTTTATGGCGTATCCTTACAGCAGGTGGTTGGCTCAACCAATGTTGGGATTACGGCTATAGCTTTTGACTCTCGTTTAGTAACCTTAGGTACCTTGTTTGTTGCCGTTAAAGGTACACAAACTGATGGACACGATTACATAGATAAAGCCGTTGCCCTAGGCGCAACAGCTATTCTTTGCGAAACCTTACCAACTGCATTAGCAGCGGGTGTGCATTATGTAAAAGTAGATCAATCGGCCAAAGCTTTGGGTACCGTAGCGGCCAATTTTTACGATAATCCATCTAGCGAATTAAAATTAGTAGGTATTACCGGAACCAATGGTAAAACCACTACGGCAACATTATTATTTCAATTATTTAGAGAGTTAGGATATAAGGTAGGCTTACTTTCTACGGTTCAAAATCAAATTAATCAGGAAATAATATCCGCTACTCATACCACTCCTGACCCCATAGCCATAAACCAATTATTGCGAAAAATGGTTATGGCTGGCTGCGATTATTGCTTTATGGAAGTGAGTTCACATGCTGTAGCGCAATACCGAATTGAGGGTTTAGACTTTGCTGGAGGGGTGTTTAGCAATTTAACACACGATCATTTAGATTTTCACCAAACCTTCGACAGCTATTTAAAAGCAAAAAAAACCTTTTTTGATGGCCTGCCTAAAACAGCTTTTGCTTTAACCAATTTAGATGATAAAAACGGCTTGGTTATGTTACAAAATACCAAGGCACATTGCAAAACATATAGTTTAAAACACTTAGCAGACTATCGTGCTAAAATTATGGAGAACCAGTTCAACGGCTTGTTACTCCATATAGACGAAGAAGAAGTATGGTTTAAACTAGTTGGAAGCTTTAATGCCTATAACCTATTAGCCGTATATGCCACAGCGATGTTGCTCGATCAGGATAAATTAAAAGTACTCACCACGTTAAGCCGATTACAAGGCGCCGAAGGCAGATTCGACTATGTTGTAGCTCCAAATGGTATCGTTGGTATTGTAGATTATGCCCACACCCCAGATGCGGTACTCAATGTTTTAACTACCATTCGTGATATACGCAAAGGTACCGAACAGGTAATTACCATCATTGGTTGTGGTGGCGATAGGGATAAAACAAAACGCCCCATAATGGCTCAGGTAGCCTGCGATGGAAGTGATAAAGTAATACTTACTTCTGACAACCCTCGTTCCGAAAACCCCGAAGAAATTATTCGCGAAATGGAAGTAGGTGTATCGCCAAGTAACAAACGTAAAACGCTATCTATTACCGATCGTAGAGAAGCCATTAAAACGGCTTGCCATTTGGCACAACCCGGCGATATTATTTTGTTGGCCGGCAAAGGGCACGAAAAATATCAAGATATACAAGGGGTAAAACACCCTTTTAATGATAAAGAAATTTTAACCGATAACCTTAAGCTCCAAGACTAATGCTGTACTATTTATTCACTTGGTTAGATAAACTATACAATATTCCAGGAGCAGGCTTGTTCCAGTTTATTTCCTTCCGTACCGGTATGGCGGTTATTTTCTCTTTGTTAATTACTACTGTATACGGCCGCAGATTAATTGATATGTTACGCAACAAGCAAGTAGGCGAAACTGTTCGAAATTTAGGTTTAGAAGGGCAAATTGAGAAGCAAGGCACCCCAACCATGGGCGGTATAATTATTCTACTAGGCATTTTAGTGCCTACCCTCTTATTTGCCAAAATTGATAATATATACGTCTTATTAATGCTTACTACTACCGTTTGGATGGGCGCCATTGGTTTTGTAGATGATTATATTAAAGTATTTAAGAAGGATAAAGAAGGCCTAGCAGGTAGGTTTAAAATTATGGGCCAAGTGGGTTTAGCGCTCATTATTGGCTGTACTATGTATTTCCACCCCGATATTGTAGTTCGGGAACAAGTAACTAAACCTCAGGTACAAACCGCAGGTATTTCTAACCACCAAGTAGATGGGAAAACGGTGTATACCCGCGATGTAAAATCGACTTTAACCAATGTGCCATTTTATAAAAATAACGAGTTCGACTATGCCAAGGTGCTCAAATTTATGGGCGATGGCTACCAGCGATATGCGCTAATAGTATTTTTATTAGTAGTAATTGTAATTGTAACGGCCGTATCTAACGGAGCCAATATCACAGATGGTATAGACGGATTAGCCACCGGAACCTCAGCCATTGTTGGCATAACTTTAGCCATTTTGGCCTATGTATCAGGTAATACCATTATTGCCAATTACCTAAACATTATGTACATCCCTAACTCGGCCGAGTTGGTAGTTTTTGCCGGAGCTTTTGTAGGTGCTTGCGTAGGATTTTTATGGTACAACTCGTACCCGGCTCAAGTATTTATGGGTGATACCGGCAGTTTGGCAATAGGCGGAATTATAGCAGCCTTTGCCATCATGATTCGTAAAGAATTATTAATACCAATGCTTTGTGGTGTGTTTTTAGTAGAAAATTTATCAGTAATTATTCAGGTAAGTTGGTTTAAATACACCAAGCGTAAATACGGCGAAGGTCGAAGAGTATTCTTAATGTCGCCATTACATCACCATTACCAGAAAAAAGGCTACCACGAAGCCAAAATTGTAACCCGATTCTGGATTATGGGTATCCTATTAGCCATTTTAACCATCGTAACCCTAAAACTACGCTAATGAGCCAAAAGCCTTATATCGCAATTTTGGGAGCTGGCGAAAGCGGTGTGGGAGCGGCATGTCTAGCTAAAAAGCAAGGCTATGAAGTATTTGTGTCAGATTTTGGCACCATTGCACCAGCCTACAAGCAAGAACTAACAGCTTTGGCTATTGCTTTTGAGGAGAACCAGCATAGCGAAGAAAAAATACTGGCGGCTAGCGAAGTCATTAAAAGCCCAGGTATACCCGATAAGGCACCCATCATTATAAAATTAGCCGAAAAGCAAATTCCTATTCTTTCTGAAATAGAGTTTGCCGCCCGCTATACCACAGCAAAATTAATTGCCATTACGGGTTCTAATGGTAAATCAACTACTACCATGCTTACCTACCACATCCTAAAAAATGCGGGTGTAAATGTTGGCTTGGGAGGTAATATTGGGCAAAGTTTTGCCCGTCAAGTAGCCAACCAAGAGGTAGACTACTATGTGCTAGAGATAAGCAGTTTTATGCTCGATAATATGTACGATTTCAAAGCTGATATCGCCGTATTGCTAAACATTACCCCCGATCATTTAGATCGTTACGAATACAAGATGGAGAATTATGTGAATTCGAAATTCCGAATCATCCAAAACCAAACCGAGGCCGATGTATTTGTGTATTGTGCAGACGATCCTGAAACATTGAGAGGATTAGACCGCATGCAACCTCGAGCAAAAACCTATCCTTTTTCTATAGAAAAGGTTCAAGAACCAGGTGCCTACCTCCAAGAGGATCGCATCAAAATAAATTTACAACAAGCCAAACAAACACCCTTTGATATGTTAATGACCGACCTAGCCCTTCAAGGCAAACACAATTTATACAATTCAATGGCTTCGGGCATTGTGGCCAAAGTATTGGATTTGCGCAACGAAACTATCCGTGAAAGCATGGGTAATTTTACCAATATCGAGCATCGGTTAGAGCATGTAGCTCGTATCTCGGGTATCAATTTTATAAACGATTCTAAAGCAACCAATGTGAACGCTACGTGGTATGCCTTAGAGAGTATGCCTACAGATGTGGTGCTTATTTTGGGTGGCGTTGATAAGGGTAACGATTATAATATGATGAAAGATTTGGTAAAAGCCAAGGTGAACGCCATTGTGTGCTTAGGAAAAGATAACAGCCGTATTCACGATGCCTTTAAAGACGATGTAGAGGTAATTGTAAATACATTTTCGGCAAGTGAAGCTGCTCAAGTGGCCTACCATTTAGCCAAAAAGGGAGATACCGTTTTACTTTCTCCAGCATGTGCCAGCTTCGATTTGTTTAAAAATTACGAAGATAGAGGCAACCAGTTTAAGAAAGCAGTTAAAGATTTATAGTCAGTAGTAGTTTAGATTATGATTGAGCAGATATTCAGCAAAGTAAAAGGCGACAGATGGATTTGGATTATTGTATTAATCCTCTCTATGTGGTCGGTATTGGCGGTATATTCAGCGACCGGAACCATTGCTTACAAAAAAGGCGTAGGTACCGAGGCCTATCTTTTTAAACACTTTGTATTTATTGTGGTGGGTATTGCTTTAATGTATTTCTCTCATTTATTAGACTATAAATATTATGCCGGCATATCTAAATTATTAATGGTAATAACCATTCCACTGCTTTTGTATACCCTTCTTTTCGGAGCCAATGTAAACGATGCTAGCCGATGGGTAACCATCCCCATAATTAACCAAACTTTTCAAACTTCCGATTTGGCAAAATTGGCACTCATTACCTTTTTAGCTCGAACGCTTACCCGCAAGCAAGAAAATATAAAAGATGTAAAAAAAGCATTTATTCCTATTATGGGTTCAGTTTGTATCGTGTTTGTATTAATTGCATTAGCCAATTTATCTACCGCCTTAATGCTCTTTGGGGTAAGTATTTTATTGTTGATTATTGGCCGAATTAGTATTAAACAAATCTCCATTGTGTCTTTGGCCGGTATGGTGTTGTTAGCCGCAGTCATGTTTTTAGGCCCTCGTAGAGAAACCTATTATTCACGTATACAAACCTTTTTACATCCCGAAAAGGTAAAAAAAGACAAATCCTTTCAGGCAGATCAAGCAAAGATTGCCATAGCAACTGGAGGTTTATTTGGTAAAGGACCAGGTAATAGCATTCAGCGTAATGTATTGCCGCACCCCTATTCTGATTTTGTGTTTGCCTTAATTATTGAAGAATACGGTGCCGTTGGAGGAGTTTTATTGGTATTGATCTATCTCGTTTTTTTATATCGATGCGTGTTGATTGTAACCCATAGTCCCAAGGCCTTTGGAGCTTTGCTAGCGGCAGGGCTTAGTTTTAGTTTAACCATACAAGCCTTTGCGAATATGGCCGTAGCGGTGGGCTTGGGGCCAGTAACTGGGGTACCCTTACCGTTGGTAAGTATGGGGGGTACATCCATTCTATTTACAAGTGTGGCTTTCGGTATCATTTTAAGCGTAAGTCGCGATGTTGAAGAGCATAAATTAAAAGAGAAACAAAAAGTAGTAGTTGGTCAAGTATAATATGAGCAAGCGAATTATCATAAGTGGTGGCGGTACCGGAGGACATATCTTCCCGGCATTGGCTATTGCACAAGCTTTGCAAAAGATTGACGCAAAGATTGAGATATTGTTTGTGGGAGCACTTGGCCGAATGGAGATGGAAAAAGTTCCGGCTGCTGGCTTTAAAATTATTGGTTTAGATATTGTAGGGATTCAGCGTATGGCGCTTTGGAAAAACATTAGCCTGCCATTTAAATTGCTAAAGAGCGTGTGGCAGGCCCGTAACATTATTAAGGCCTTTAAACCCGATGCTGCAGTAGGTGTAGGCGGTTATGCTTCTGGGCCTTTATTGCTAGCAGCTAGAGGCATGGGAGTTCCTTACCTTATTCAGGAGCAAAATTCTTATGCCGGACTTACCAATAAATGGTTAGGTAAGCAAGCTCAAAAAATATGTGTGGCTTTTGATGGAATGGAAGCCTATTTCCCTTCCGAAAAAATACAAGTAACAGGCAACCCGGTTCGTAAAGAATCGGTAGCTATTGAAGGCAAAAAAACTGAAGCAGCAATTTTTTTTGGTTTAGATAGTACTAAAAAAACCATTTTACTTACCGGTGGAAGTTTAGGCGCTAGAACATTAAACCAAGCGTTCTTAGCATCAGTAGATGACTTAGTAGCAGCAGATGTGCAAGTAATTTGGCAAACAGGTAAAGTGTATTATAACACTATTACCTCAAGCTTGGGAGCTACATGCCCACCGCAAATAAAAGTATTAGAGTTTTTGAACCGTATGGATTTGGCCTATGCCTTAGCCGATGTGATTGTTTCAAGAGCCGGAGCGGGAACCATTGCTGAATTGTGTTTGGTGAAAAAGCCGGTCATTCTGGTCCCTTCACCAAATGTAGCCGAAGATCATCAAACTAAAAATGCACAAGCCTTGGTGAAACATCAGGCAGCCCTTTTAGTGAGCGATTCGCAAGCAATAATGGATTTAATCCCAATGGCATTGACCTTGCTAAGTAATGATGACGAGTGTGATGCACTATCAGAAAATATTGGCCGTTTAGGAAAAAGGAATGCCGACGAGGTAATTGCCAAAGAAGTGCTGGCATTGGCTGTACCTAGAAAGGAGGCTAATGATGTTTAATTCAATAAAACGAGTTTATTTTGTTGGAATTGGCGGAATTGGCATGAGTGGTTTGGCTCGGTATTTCCACCAAATGGGTTGTTTAGTTTGTGGTTACGATCGTACAGAAACCGAACTTACACATAGCTTACTAGCCGAAGGTATTAACATCATTTTTACCGATGATGAAAATTTAGTACCCATAAGTTTTCAAGAGCCCGATGAAGAAACGCTCATAATTTATACCCCGGCCATACCCGCGGAGTCGTCCATTTTAAATTTCTTTAAGACTCAAGGCTTTGAACTTAAAAAACGTGCCGAGGTACTAGGAATAATTAGTGAAGGGATGTTTTGTGTAGCCATTGCCGGTACTCACGGAAAAACAACTACCTCTAGTATGCTAGCGCATATACTTACCGCCTCAGGTAAAGAATGTTCGGCCTTTTTAGGCGGCTTAGCTAGCAACTACAACAGCAATGTATTATTTGGCACAAGCAATATTTTGGTGGTAGAAGCCGATGAATACGATCGTTCGTTTTTAACCCTGCATCCAAATATTGCGGTAATTACCTCTATGGATGCCGATCATTTAGATATTTATGGCGATTCGGAAAACTTAACCGAATCTTTCCAATTATTTGCTTCTCAAGTAGATCCTAATGGTAAACTAATTACCAAATTGGGTTTAGCCGTAGTGGGCAATTATACCTATTCAACTAGCCAATCTGCTCAAATTGAAGCTCAAAATGTACGCATCAGCCAAGGCCAATTCGTGTTCGATTTCGTTTCGCCCGAGCTTAATATTCCTAACATTACGCTAGGCTTACCAGGCTTGCATAATGTAGAAAATGCACTAGCGGCTATTCAAGTAGCTCTATTGTTAGACTGTACTCCAGAACAAATAAAAGTGGCTTTGGCAAGTTTTAAAGGGGTTAAACGGCGATTTGAGCTGGTGGTTAAAACCGATAAACATGTATATATAGACGATTATGCCCATCATCCGGAAGAATTAAAAGCCTGCATTACGACCGTTAAAAGTTTATACCCAGATAAAAAGCTGATTACTATTTTTCAGCCACATTTATTTAGCCGTACCCGCGATTTTGCCGATGGTTTTGCCCAAGCATTAAGTATGAGCGATGAATTGTGGATGTTGGATATTTATCCGGCCAGAGAATTGCCTATTGAAGGGGTAAACGCTGAACTGATACTTCATAAAACTACGCTAGCTGAACGCCATCTTTTCACTAAAAATGAAGTATTGGCCCAAGTAAGAGCAAAAATGCCCGAGTTGCTACTAACTGTTGGAGCCGGAGATATTGACACCCTTGTTGAACCGCTAAAAAATATTTTAAGCCATGATTAAGCGCATACCTTGGAAAGCTATTTTAACAGGTTTTACCTGGACTATTTGCCTAGCAGCTTTGGTGGTATCAATGAGTTTTATTGAGCACAAAAAACAAGAAATAACCTGCGTAGGCTTAAAAGTGTTTATACCAGGCGAACAAAGTTTTGTAACCCGTAAAGAAGTAGAACGAATTATTTCGGGAGTAAATGGAGATATTAAAGGCAAAGCATTAAATGCCATCAATAGCCAGGCTCTAGAAGATGCCTTAAGATCAAATCCGTTTATAAAACAAGCCAAAGTCTATGCAGATATGACCGGGGTGGTTTGGGTACGCATTGAGCAGAGAGAACCTCTTTTACGCATTTTTAATCTAAAAAACCAAGATTATTATGTAGATAAAAATGGGTACAAAATTCCTGTAAGTCCCAATTTTACAGCCCAAGTAGTGGTAGCTACCGGCAATATTGGGGAAGATTTAGAAGCTCGAGTAGCCATGTTAAAAACCCCAATAGGCAAAGAATTATTTAAAGTGGCTCAGTATTTGGTAAAAGATACACTTTGGAATAAACAGATAGAGCAACTTTATGTAAATGCCGATTCCGATATTCAATTGGTGCCCCGAGTGGGCGATCAGCAAATTATTATTGGCACGGCCGACTCACTAGAAACAAAATTGAACAAATTGCTCGTTTTTTATAAACAAGCAATGCCCAAGCTAGGTTGGAATACCTATAAAACCATCAATTTAAAATATAGTAAGCAAATTATTTGTACCAAGAGTGGATTGTCAGCCAGCATCCAACACTTGCCTACCGATACCTTAAAAATAGATTCAACTAAAGTAAAAAACTAATAAATCAGAACAATCATGGAAAATAATGCTACTACAGCCAAAAATTCACCAATAGTCGTAGGCCTTGATATTGGTACCACTAAAATTTGCGCCATCGTTGGTCGTCGCAGCGAATTTGGTAAAATTGAAGTGCTAGGAATCGGAAAAGCCGACTCATCTGGAGTAACTCGGGGAGTGGTTTCAAACATTCAGAAAACCGTACAAGGTATTGTTGCCGCGGTCGAAGACGCCAGCAGCCAATCTAACGTAGAAATTAAGGTGGTTAACGTAGGTATTGCCGGTCAGCATATTAAGAGTTTGCAACATCGCGGCATCTTAACCAGAAAAGATTTAACCAGCGAAATCCAAAAATCAGACATCGATAAATTGGTGTCGGATATGTACAAATTGGTGATGCCTCCAGGGGAAGAAATTATCCATGTATTGCCGCAAGAATTTACGGTAGATAACGAACCAGGAATTAAAGACCCTATTGGGATGGCTGGCGTACGTTTAGAAGCTAATTTTCACATCATTTCTGGCCATGTAAGTGCAGTAAAAAATATTCTAAAATGCGTTGAAAATGCCAGTTTAGAAGTTGATAGCTTGGTTTTAGAGCCACTAGCTTCGGCCGAAGCTGTATTAAGTGAAGAGGAAAAAGAAGCGGGCGTAGTATTAGTAGATATAGGCGGCGGAACAACAGATATTGCTATTTTCCATGAGAGCATTATCCGTCATACAGCCGTTATTCCCTTTGGTGGCAATAGCGTAACAGAAGATATTAGAGAAGGCTGCTCGGTAATGCGCAATCAGGCTGAATTGCTAAAAACCCGTTTTGGTTCTGCTCTTGCTGAAGAGAATAAAGACAATGAAATTATTTGCGTACCAGGCTTAAAAGGCCGTGAGCCAAAAGAAATTTCTGCCAAAAATCTGGCTTATGTTATTCAGGCTCGTATGGAAGAAATTATTGAACATGTGTACTACGAAATCAAATCATCTGGTTACGAGAAAAAACTCATTGCCGGGATAATTATTACCGGTGGTGGATCGCAGTTGAAACACTTGCCCCAATTGGTAGAATATGTAACCGGTTTAGATTGCCGTGTAGGCTACCCTAACGAGCATTTGGCTAAAAACGAAGTATTGCCTAAAGCTACTTACGATTTATTAAAAAGCCCAATGTATGCTACAAGTATTGGTTTGCTAATAGATGGCGTTCAATCAGCTGATGAAACGCCAGAAGTAAAAGCTACTGCAAAAGAGCCACAGGATGCCCTAAGAGAAGAAGTTAAATCCGATGGGAACTTATTTGAGCAGCTTTTCAGAAAGACCAAGAAATTTATTGAGGACGAGGTTGGTGAAGACACCATCAACGATAAGGATTACTTGAAATAATTATCCACACGAACGACATTTTTCCACAAAAAAGCGAAATGTGGAAAACGTGCTGGTAAAATTGAGTAGTATTACCATACGAAAACTTTGTTATCGTATACAAAAAAGAACTAAAACAGATAATATGCAGTTTGAAATGTTAAAAGAAAAATCATCTATAATTAAGGTGATTGGTGTAGGCGGTGGTGGAGGAAATGCCGTAAATCATATGTACCGTCAAGGCATTACTGGAGTAGATTTCATTATTTGTAATACCGATGCGCAAGCATTAGAACTAAGCCCTATCCCGAATAAAGTACAATTAGGCGCTAGCTTAACTGAAGGAATGGGAGCAGGTTCAATTCCCGAAGTGGGTAAAAATTCGGCTATAGAAAATATAGACGATATTAAAGAAATGTTGGGTGCCAATACCAAAATGTTATTTATTACCGCCGGAATGGGTGGTGGTACCGGAACAGGAGCAAGCCCAATTATAGCAAAAGCAGCAAAAGAATTAGATATTTTGGTGGTAGGTATAGTAACCACCCCCTTCTCATTTGAAGGAAAGCGTCGTAAAATGCAAGCCGAAGATGGTTTGGAAGAAATGAAAAAATACGTGGATTCATTCCTCGTGATTTCTAACGATCGTTTACGCGAAATCTTTGGAAACCTAACCCTAGGCTCAGCATTCGGCCAAGCCGATGATATTTTAACCACGGCCGCCAAGGGCATTGCCGAGATTATTACCATTCCAGGCTATATAAACGTCGACTTTAAAGATGTGCGTACCGTAATGAAAGATAGCGGCGTAGCCATTATGGGTAGTTATGCCGCAGAAGGCGACAATAGGGCTTTGAAAGCAGTAGAAGGCGCCTTGAATTCTCCTTTGTTAGAAGATAACGAAATTGAAGGTGCCCGTTACATTTTGTTAAACATTAGTTCGGGTGATAAAGAAGTTACCATGGACGAAGTAACGGTTATTACCGATTATATTCAACAAGAGGCTGGGTTATCTGCCGATCTTATTTGGGGTAATTGTACCGACGAAACTTTGGGCGATAAATTAGCCGTTACCATTATTGCTACCGGTTTCCAAACCATGGAAGAGCGTCAACAATCTCGAAGCCAAGCAAGTAATTTTGCTCCCGATTTTGCTATAGAGGATGCACCATTGGTTAAGCCCGTGGAGCATGTAAATTCCTTTTTTGCAGCACCCGAACCTCTTGCCGAGCAAGAAGTAGAAGAGCAGGAATTGACTACTAGCGTACTCGATCTTTTTGCAGGAGTATCTTCTGTTCCTGCAATGGAGGATGAAATTTCACAACAAGAAGAAGTGCTAGAGCCTGTAATGTACCAAGTAACGCAGGAGCCTATTGCAGAAGAAGCTGCACCCTCTATGGCCTTTGAATTTGAACTAAAAGTAGAAGAAGCTGAATTGCCATTTGATACCTACAGCCCGGCTGCTGAACCAGAAGAAGCAGAACCCGAAATGGAGGTGCACGAAGATGCTAGCAAGACCGACGATTCGATAGAAGAACAATTGCGAAAATCAAAAGAACGCATTATGCGCTTAAAAGATTTAAGCATGAAATTACGTAGCTCAAATGGTTTGCAAGAATTAGAAAATGAGCCAGCTTACAAACGCAAGCAACTTTCATTAGACGATATACCTCATTCATCAGAATCTCAGGTTTCTAGATTTACCCTATCAAGCGAAGAAGGAATTACAGAGATAAGACCAAATAATTCGTTCTTACACGATAATGTTGACTAAATAAGCAAGCCTTGCTCCTTGGTAGAGGCTCCCTTTTTGCCTAAGCCGTTAGGCTATACGCAGAATAAATTGCTATTTAGACGCTTTAATCGTACATTTGTACTAATTTTTAAATCAAAATAGGATACATTGGATATTTTTCAAAAAATCTCGAAAAACATGGGCCCACTAGGGCAACACCAAAAAATGGCTCATGGATATTTCGCTTTCCCAAAATTAGAGGGTGAAATCGCACCACACATGAAATTTAGAGGCAAAGAACATTTAGTTTGGAGCCTTAATAATTATCTCGGATTAGCCAACCACCCAGAAGTACGCAAGGCAGATGCCGACGCAGCTGCTGAATTTGGTATGGCTTACCCAATGGGTGCCCGCATGATGTCGGGTAACTCTAACAACCACGAGGCTTTAGAGCAACAATTAGCTGAATTTGTAGGTAAAGAAGACGCTTTCTTGTTGAACTATGGATATCAAGGCATTATGTCGGCTATTGATGCTTTGGTTGATAGAAACGATGTAATTGTATACGATGCAGAATCGCATGCTTGTATTATTGACGGCTTGCGCATGCATTTAGGCAAACGTTTTGTATATCAGCATAACAATATTGATAGCTGCCGCAAACAAGTAGAACGAGCTACTAAATTAGTAGAACAAAGCGGCGGAGGTATTTTAGTTATTACCGAAGGCGTTTTCGGTATGTCTGGAGCACAAGGTAAATTAAAAGAGATTGTTGATCTGAAAAAGAACTTTAATTTCCGTTTATTGATTGACGATGCACACGGCTTTGGCACTATGGGCAAAACCGGAGCCGGAACACACGAAGAGCAAGATTGTATTGAGGGTGTAGATGTTTACTTCGCAACCTTTGCAAAATCAATGGCGGGTATTGGAGCTTTTGTAGCTTCTACCGAAGAAATTACCAATTACCTACGTTACAATATGCGCTCACAAACTTTCGCCAAAGCCTTGCCTATGCCCATGGTAGTGGGTTTGCTAAAGCGCTTAGAATTGCTAAAAACTAAACCCGAGCTAAGAGAAAAATTATGGACTATTGCTACTACCCTACAAAAAGGGTTAAAAGAGCGTGGTTTTGATATTGGCGCAACCAATACTATGGTTACTCCCGTGTTTTTAAAGGGTGAACTTGCAGAAGCAACCGGCATTACTATGGACTTGCGTGAAAATTTTGGTATTTTCTGCTCTATTGTAATGTATCCAGTCATTCCAAAAGGATTAATCGAATTACGCATTATACCAACTGCGATGCATACACTTGAAGATGTGAACAGAACCCTCGATGCGTTTAGCATTGTAGGAGAACGCCTAAAAAATGGCGCATATCGCGAACAAAAAGTAGTAACAGCGTAAAAAAGAAAAAAAAATGACAAAGCCGTCCGATTGCTATCGGACGGCTTTTTTTTGATACAATATTTAATTAAATAACTGATATACAATTACTTAACTCTATAATTATTTCCTTTTTTGTGGAGAGGTATTTAAAATGTGGAAAAAAACGTTTGAAAACAGCGATTTTATTTGTTTAATCTATTTTTTTTCCGAAAAAAAGAATCTACATTAGCTACACGTTATTACACAGTAACCTTATTAAACAAACTTTAAAGTAACAAAAAATGAAAAAATTTAACGAATTCAAAGCTTTAGTATCAGCCTTAGAAGGTGATGCAGACAAATTTTACAACAAAGGTAACAGCGCAGCTGGTACTCGTGTACGTAAAGGAATGCAAGATTTGAAAAACTTAGCACAAGCTATCCGTTTAGAAGTACAAGCTACCAAAAACAAAGCTTAATTTTAAGTTTCTAAAACACAAAAAAGCCCCCGAATTTCGGGGGCTTTTTTGTTTATAGGGCTATTAGCTTAAGTTAGCTGAGTCAATTCTTTGTTTAATTGCGCTTGGGTATTGGCACTTACCGGTACCAATGGCAAGCGAACTGTATCACCACATACGCCCAATGTTTTTAAGGCTGCTTTTACTCCGGCCGGATTACCCTCTACAAAACATAAATTCGTAAAATCAATCAATTTATAATGTAAAGGCTGTGCTTCGGTAAACTTACCAGCTAGGCACAAACGTACCATGCTCGAAAAAATCTTAGGCACCGCATTGCCTATTACCGAAATTACACCTACGGCACCTAAAGCAATCATGGGTAACGTAATAGGGTCATCGCCCGAAATTAATAAAAAGCCTTCCGGTTTCTCTTTTGCTAATTTATTAAACTGATCGAAATTGCCAGAGGCTTCCTTTACCGCTACAATATTCTTAAAATCATTTGCTAAACGCAATACCGTATCGGCACTTACCATACTACCCGTTCTACCCGGTACATTGTACAAGATAATTGGTAGCGGAGAAGCCGCCGAAACTGCTGTATAATGTTGATAAATACCCTCTTGGGTAGGTTTGTTGTAGTAAGGGCTTACCGATAAAATAGCATCAAAGCCTTCACTATCGAAATGTTTTAAGCTATCTACAACCTCTTGCGTATTATTGCCACCAATACCGGCTACTAAACCCACACGTCCATTCACGGTTTCTTTGGTAAACTTCCAAATAGCGTTTTTCTCTTCTTGGTTTAAGGTAGCCGTTTCGCCGGTAGTACCTAAAGAAACCAGATATTCTACGCCACCCGAAATGGTATGGTTAATTAAGTTTTTTAAACCATCGAAATCCACCGATCCATCGGGGTTAAATGGAGTAACCAAGGCAACGCCTGTACCGTATAGTTTATTCATTTTGTTGAGTTTAGCTTCGCAAAAATACACATTTTACGATTTAAAAGGGTTGTTATGCAAGCATAGCCAGTAAATCTTCATCAGAAATAATAGAGATGCCTAATTTTTGTGCTTTTTCTAATTTAGCCGGCCCCATGTTGGCGCCTGCAACTACATAGCTTAGTTTGGCAGAAATACTGCTTAGAATTTTTCCGCCGTACGATTCAATAAGCTCTTTTAACTCTTCTCGACTATGGTTTTCGAATATGCCCGAAATAATGAAACTTTTGCCTTCCAGTTGGGTTCCAACCAATACTACTTCTTTAAATTCGCTTTCGAATTGCATGCCGTAGCTTTGCAATAATTTAAGTTGATGGATATGTTCTGAGTTAGCAAAATAATTTTGTACACTTTCGGCAATCCGTTCGCCAATTTCATCTACAGCTACTAGTTCTTCTACTGAAGCATGTTTCAGTGCTTCAATGGTACGAAAATGTGCAACCAATTTTTTGGCTACCGTTTCGCCCACAAAGCGAATACCTAAACCAAATAACACTTTTTCAAAAGGCATTTGTTTAGAGGCGTCAATACCAGCCAACATGTTTTCGATAGATTTTTCACCAAAACGTTCTAAAGTTTTAAGCTGATCGCGTTTTTGGTATAGGGTGTACAAATCTGAAATTTGCGTTAAAAAACCTTGTTTGTAGAAGTGGTCAATGGTTTCGTCACCCAATCCATCAATATTCATGGCCTTACGGCCAATAAAATGCTGTATGCGCCCTACTATTTGTGGCCCACAACCTTCATCGTTGGGGCAATAAAACGCTACTTCTCCTTCTTCTCTAACTAGCGGAGTATTGCATTCTGGACAGGTGCTGGGGTAAATTACCGGCTGTGCATCTAACTTGCGCTTGCTCGTTTTTATCGAAATAATTTTGGGGATAATTTCGCCGCCTTTTTCAACCAATACGGTATCGCCCAGGTGTAAATCGAGGCGTTCAATTTCGTTGGCATTGTGTAAGGTGGCTCTTTTTACGGTAGTTCCTGCCAATAATACGGGCTTTAAATTAGCCACTGGCGTTACCGCTCCGGTACGCCCTACTTGGTAGCTCACGTACTCTAAAATGGTTTCAACTTCTTGCGCCTTGTATTTATAGGCAATGGCCCATCGGGGCGATTTGGCGGTAAATCCTAATTCTTCTTGTTGTGCGTATTGATTTACTTTGAGTACAATGCCATCAATATCGTAACCCAAATCGAAACGTTTGGTATCCCAATGGGCAATAAAAGCCAAAACTTGGTCAATATTTGTGCAAAGCGTATTGTGTTCGCAAGTATGAAATCCCCATGTTTTTACGGCTTTTAGGCTATCCCAATGGCTAGCGTATAAGCGCTTATCGGTATATAAAAAGTATAAAAAGCAATCGAGCGGGCGTTTAGCCACTTCACCCGAGTCTTGTAATTTAAGTGTGCCGGCGGCAAAATTTCGCGGATTGGCATAGGGAGTTTCCTCGTTTTCTCTCCGTTCTTCATTTAAGCGATCAAAAGCCTGGCGATGCATAAACACCTCTCCTCTAATTTCAAAACTAACTGGGTAATCGCTTTCATTTAATTGGTGTGGAATGGTGCGTATGGTTTTCGCATTGGTGGTCACATCGTCGCCTTTGGTGCCATCGCCACGGGTTACGGCACGTACTAATTTACCCTGTTCATAGGTTAGGCTGATGGAAAGTCCATCAAATTTAAGTTCACATACATACTCAAAATTATCGCCAATGGCTTTACGAATGCGCTCGTCAAAATCACGAAGATCCTGTTCGTTATAGGTATTACCCAAAGAGAGCATGGGCCATTTATGGGCTACCGTTATAAATTCTTTGGTAATTTGTCCGCCTACTTTTTGGGTTGGCGAATCGGGATGTACAAATTCGGGATGTGCCTTTTCAAGATCTGTTAGTTCCGCTAATTTCTGGTCAAACTCAAAATCAGAAATACTGGGTTGCGCCAATACATAATAACGGTAATTATGTTCGTTAAGGTCAGCCACAAGGGCATCAATTCGGTCTTTAATGGCAAAAATCGACATGTAACGAAGATACGGTATTACTGTTTTGTTTCGAGGGCTAAAGCGGCAGAAATTTCAGTAAAAATTTCGAAATATACCGGAGCCAATTCAGCTTGGTAGGTCACCAATACCTCTGTAATTTCTGCTTTTTCGGCTTGGTTTAATGCTTCTGGCCACAAACGTAGGCAAATACGGTTTAGGGCGTAAGCTATTTTTTCGGTTTCTCGGTAACTGGTTAGGTAGGCACTGCTGCAAAACCGTTCAAAAAAAAATATGAATGGCTGGGTGTCTTCAATATGGTTTAAGGTCAAGAAAGTGCTTATTTTTTGGAGAGTGCAATCACCTAATTTGTCGTAAAAGTCTTCAGTATTAACTTTATTATTTTTTAATAACAATCCATCTAATAGCAGTTCGAGGCTAATATGAGCTAAAAAATATGCTTTTACTGGGCTATTTTGGAGTATGGGGCGTAGCTTAGCGCTTAACTGGTGGCTATGTGTGGTAAAAAAAGTAGAATTATGAAAATGCTTATCAACAGCTAAATGCCGAATCCATCCTTTTAAAATAGCGTTCAGCTCGGCATCGTTTTCAAATACATTTGGATTTTTCTGCGGATACAATTTCCATTCTTTTTGCGCATTGGCGGTTAAATCGGGCAATAAGGTTCCTAAAACCGTATAGGCATCGCTGGTTTGGTCGAAATAGTAATGCGATAAAAAGTTCATTTTCTGTATTAAATGTACGCAATACGCATCATTTTTTGCCAAGGGTAGTGCATTTAGGCAATTCTATTATCTTTGTTTTCTTCAACACTTGAAAAAGATGAATTTTATTGACGAATTACGTTGGCGTGGCATGCTCCACGATATGATGCCAGGAGCAGAAGAGCAATTGAGTAAAGAGCTTACGGCGGGTTATATTGGCTTCGATCCAACGGCCGATTCTTTGCATGTAGGCCATTTAACCCAAATTATGACCTTGATTCATTTTCAACGTGCCGGCCACAAACCGGTAGTGTTGGTAGGTGGGGCAACCGGCATGGTGGGCGATCCTTCGGGAAAATCTGCCGAACGTAATTTGCTTTCTGCGGATGTACTAAACCATAACGTAGCTTGCTTAGAAAGTCAATTAAAAAAATTCTTAGACTTTAATTCGGGCGCCAATAGTGCCATCATGGTAAATAATTACGATTGGTTCAAAAACTTCAGCTTTTTAGATTTCATTCGCGATGTGGGTAAACACCTCACCGTAAATTATATGATGGCCAAAGATTCAGTAAAAAAACGATTAGAAGGGGATACCGGCATGTCGTTTACCGAGTTTAGCTACCAATTGGTGCAAGGCTACGATTTTTATTATTTATGGAAAGAGCGTAATTGCTTGGTGCAAATGGGCGGCTCCGATCAGTGGGGCAATATGGTTACCGGTACCGAGTTAATTCGCCGTAAAGCCGGCGGTACGGCTTTTGCCATTACAACGCAATTAATTAAGAAAGCCGATGGCACTAAATTTGGTAAAACCGAAGAAGGTGCCGTTTGGTTAGATCCGGCTAAAACATCGCCATTTAAATTTTTCCAGTTTTGGTTAAATACCAGTGATGATGATGCCAAAACGTGGATTCGCATATTTACCTTAAAAACCCAAGCCGAAATTGAAGGTTTGGAAAAAGAGCATAACGAGGCTCCGCATTTGCGCATTTTACAGAAAGCCTTGGCCGAAGAAATTACTACCCGTGCCCATGGCGAAGCGGCTTTGCAAACTGCTTTAAAAACTACCGATTTCTTGTTTGGTAACGGTTCTCTAGACTTTTTAAGAGAACTTTCAAACGAAGCGGTATTAGATGTGTTTGAAGGTATTCCTCAATTTACCATCGCTAAATCGGTATTGGCGGCAGGTGTTTCTTTTAGCGATATCTTAGCTGAGTATACCGCGGTTTTTCCCTCAAAAGGGGAGGCTCGTAAAATGATTCAGGGTGGTGGAGTTGCACTTAATAAAGAAAAGCTTGCCGACCCAGCTCAGGTAATTACCACTACTAATTTGGTGAATGATAAATTTTTGGTGGTACAGAAAGGAAAGAAAAACTACTTTTTAATTCGTGCCGAATAGGTTTATTGAATCAATAAATTACAACCTCTAATATCGCTGGCATCAAAACGGCCCAATACTTCAAATTGGTTGGGGCCTGTTAGTTTGCCTAAATCTTGTGTTGCTATAAAGGAACAAGAATGCACGTTGGCTAAATCGATGATGTTGATGCCTCCAGTTTTTTCAGCACCCATTAATAATTGTAAGGGATCATTTGTATCGCGAATGTACACCTGCATCCAAGGCGGACAGCTAAAAACTCCTTGTCCTTTAGAATAGGCTTGAGATAGTAATTCGGTCATACCGTATTCGGAGTGGATGCTTGCTACGCCAAAACCTGAACATAATTCTTGGTGTAGTTCTTCGCGAATGAGTTCTTTTCGTTTACCTTTCATCCCACCGGTTTCCATCACAATAAGTTCGGGGAAATTGATGGAAAATTGTTCTACAAAATCGAGTAGGGCATAGGTAACCCCTAATAAAATAGTGGGCTTACCTAATTTTTTTAGGGTTTCTAATGTTTCAAAAAGCTCTTTATGGTTATGTAGATAATAGCCACTGCCTGCTTGCGCTTGTTGTAGTAAATCATCAATCATATAAATTAATGAAGAGCCTTCCCGTTCGGCATATGATGGGAGTAGGGCTAGTAAAGTGTATTGCGAAATATCGCCATAAAAAAGGTTAAAAGCGGTGCGATAGCTTTCTTGATATACACTAACATCGTGCACCAAATGTTTGCTGGTTTGCATTCCCGTAGTGCCCGAACTGGTAAATAGTTGTTCCACCTTTCCCGGGATTCTTACTTCATGTTGTTTGAAAAATGCAATGGGCAAAAACGGAATTTGTGCTACCCGATCAACCTTAGTAGGGGCTATGCCCAAATGTTTAATAAAGCTTTTGTATATAGGGTTCTGAGCGGCCTGATACTGAAAAACCTCTAAAGCCTTCTGTTCAAAGCCGTAGAGGTTTTTGATTGTAAAAATATCTTTAGTTGGGCTGTTGTTCACATCACAAAGATACAATTTGAGGACTTATCGTCTTCTTTTTCCGAAGGCTTCTTTAAAATAAGCTCCTGCCAAGGCAGATACGCCGGCAACTAGACCACCAATTGTAGCGCTTAAAATGATTAATAAAATCCAGGGCATCCCTTTTTCAGAAGAAGTAAGCACTTGGCCTACTCGATTGGCCAATAAATTTTCGTTGGGCAGGGTGTGCAATAAAGCCATGCATGCCCACAGAATAAAAATAGCGCTAAAGGCATTTCCGAAAGATTTGCTGGGCTTATTGCCCATCCAAGCGGATAGGATAAATGCAATGGGAGCAATAACCCACCAGGGTAAGAAAAATTGAGCAATTAAGCTGATTAATAATATGAGGATAAATAACATGTTTTCTCTTTTTTAGATTATTTTTTTGTGAATTTCCACGTAGCTATAATGCGATCGGAGGCTTGTTTAGTATTACGTAGGTAAACTAATTCGTTCAGTTTGCCATCGGCCCAGGTATCTACCATATCGTCGTAGTAAAAACTACCAGGGTTGCCTGATTCGCCACCAGGGTAAACGCCATAGGCTTTTAAATCTTTGCCTAAGGCTACAATCATTCTCCATGACGGACCATTGCTTTCGCTGGTAGCATTTACTGAGGTTTTAGAACCACCGGTAAATAAAGTTTTAGAGCCAAATGCAGCAATTTTTGCTAAATGCGGTACGTGGGTATGTTTTACTGTTCCCCATTGCCATTGGTCGCTTTGAGGGCCATACGCTCTAGTTAAGCTATCTACTGCAAATTTAAAAGCAGCGGTAACCACGTCAGTTTTGGTTTCTTTTTGTGAGGTATTTACTTTGTCAAACCACTTTGAATTGGGTTCATTTAGTAATAATTCTACCGTTCTATCTCTTGAAGGGTAGCGCATTAAATTTTGTTGATCGCCAAATTCATCCGCCCAAATTTCTTTGTTTAGCTGTTTCTGCCAAATCTCGAAGATACTGGCACCCACTTCGCTAGCATTGTAAAATTTGTTCCATTTACTTACAACATCAAGTGCTTTTTTCTCTGCAGTATTTAGTGTTTGGGTATTTAAACTGGCATTTAAGTTGGCCAATACGTTCTCGGCAAAAACGCTGTAATTATCGTTTTGTAATGCACGTAAGCTGTCTGCTGTTGCTTTGGTCATTACGGCTAGGCGTTTGTTAATGCGGTGTGCACGTTCGTATCCTGCAAACTCCCAATGCAAATAGTACGGATAGCTCGGGTCGGTAGAGAACTGGTTGGCCGAACTTACAAAACCTCGTGGCGGATTTTTTACCGTTGGATTTTGTTCTGCCGGAATGCGACCATGCCATTCGTCGTTCGGGTTATTGCCATCTAATAAGAACTTACCCTGACCTTTCCATTTTAGTGGGAAATAACCATTAGGGGTAATGGCAATAACATTATCTATACTAGCGAACACAAAATTTTGAGCCGGAGCTGTATAATAAGTTAATGCTTTACGGTAATCGTCATAATTGCTTGCCTTGTTTAGCATGTAAAAGGTTTTTACATCGTTAGAGCCATCGTGGGCAATCCAACGTAAAGCGTAACCAGCTGGAATATTATCTGCCTTGCTAAATTTCTCAGGTTTCTGATTTTCTAAGTATACAACTGGTCCGTGCTGCGTATAATATACCGTATCGCTCAAAGTTTCGTCGCCTCTCACCTTAATGGTTTCTATACGAGATGTAGTGGCTTTCCATTGGTTGTTGTATAGGTATTCTTTATGGCTTTGATCTTTAAAGCTGATTTTATACCAATCTAACACATCGGAACCAACATTGGTTACGCCCCAAGCTACTTTGCTGTTAAAACCGATGATTACGCCCGGTGCACCCGGAATGGATACGCCATACACATTCATATCTTTAGTTACCAGTTGCACTTGGTACCAAATGGAAGGCAAGGTGAGGTCTAAATGCGGGTCGTTTTCTAGCATAGGCAAGCCAGTGCTGGTTTTTGAGCCCGACACGGCCCAGTTATTGCTTCCAATAACTTCGTCTTTCTCTTTGGTTTTAATACCGGTGGTAGCTGTTGGCTCTGTAGTAGTAGTTGCGCTAGGAACGGGCACTTTTTTAAAGTTCCAAGCGGTTCCGGTTGGTATAATGGGATCTTCACGCAAGGGATAATCGGGAAAAAGGTTTTTAACTACATCGGGGCCATATTTTTCTAAAATATTGGTCATGTAAAATTCATTGGAACTGCTGGCCAAGGTAGCCGACATTAGTTTTAACAGATAGGCCGAGTTTATGGGGGTCCATTCTTCGGGTGCATAATCCAATAATTTAAATTCAATCGGATAATCGCCAGGTTTTAGTGAATGAATGTAAGCATTTACTCCTGCGGCATAGGCATTCATCAATTCGGCTACTTCTGGGTCTTGCATCATGGTCTTCACCATATTTTCGGCACCAAAGCCCATGCCCATTCGGCGTTGAAAACGGTCTATTTCTATAGCTTTTGGCCCAATTACTTCGGCCAAACGGCCCGAAGCAAAACGGGTTTGAAAATCCATTTGCCACAAACGGTCTTTAGCCGTTAAATAGCCCTGGGTAAAGTATACATCGTGGTTGTTTTCTGCAAAAATATGCGGAATGCGTTGATCATCGAATTGTACGGTTACCTCTCCCTTAAGGCCAGCTAAAGAGAGAGCGTTTTCGGTAGCTGTATTTTTTGATTCGGCATTTTTCCAGAATCCTTGAAAAGGATCGAGGAATTTACCTAAGGGAGGTACAGCTCCCCATTTGTGGTTTAAGCTCCAAGTAAGTGCCAAGGCAAGTACCGAAGTAAACAGAAATTTCAACATTTTCATACGTATTGGCTAGTTTTTTGTGAATTCGTTTTTAACGATTTAAATGTAAGTATTTTTTAAACAAACAAGGCCTAGTGTGAGGTTTTAAGTGCTTTAGGACTATTTTTAATGAAAATGGATGATGGGGAGTACCTATTTCATTTGCGAATTAAGCGTAAAAAATATTTGTTATGTATGAAATTAGTATTAAGTTTATATTTGATTTATAAAAATCAAACCAAATTATAACTTAAAAATTATCACTATGCGTAAAATTTTTACCCAATTTACAGGTGCATTCATTATGCTCCTGTTATCGGTATCTACGTTAATGGCGCAAAGCGTTACCATTAGCGGTACTGTTACCGACAAATCAAGCAAAGAAACCCTGCCGGGAGTTTCTGTTACCGTAAAAGGTAAAACTATTGGTGCTTCTACTAATGGTTCCGGTAAATTCAGTTTTACTACTACACAAAACACTCCGTTTACCGTAGTAGTTTCTTATTTAGGCTACAAATCTGTAGAAGCTACTGTTAGTAGTGCTACTAGTAGCTTAAGCATCGAATTAGAGGCGCAAGCTATTCTTGGTCAAGAAGTAGTTGTGGCTGCTTCTCGTACACCAGAAAAAATCTTGGAATCGCCAGTGTCTATTGAGCGTGTAAGTGCTGCTGCTATTAAAGAAAGCGGAAACAACTCGTTTTACGATGCTTTGGCTAACCTTAAAGGTGTAGAGAGTAGCTCTCAGTCTTTAACCTTCCGTTCTATCAATACCCGTGGTTTTAACTCAAACGGTAACGTTCGTGTAAACCAAATTACCGATGGTATGGATACACAAGCTCCAGGCTTGAACTTCTCGGTTGGTAACATTATTGGTTTATCAGAATTAGATGTAGAAAGCGTGGAATTATTGCCAGGTGCTTCTTCTGCATTATATGGTTCTGGTGGTACTAATGGTACCATGTTAATGAACTCAAAAAGTCCGTTTACCTACCCAGGTTTAAGCGTACAGTTAAAAACTGGTGGTAACCACATTAACGATCCGAGTAGAGCTTCTGCAGCTTTGCACGATTACTCTTTCCGTTATGCGGTTAAAACTAATAACAACCGTTTTGCTTTTAAAACCAGTACTTCTTACCTTTCGGGGCAAGATTGGGGTGGTAACGATGAGACTAATTTTGATAGAAATTTACAAGTTGCTAAAGCAGGTACTCGTGCAACTGATCCGGGTTATGATGGTGTAAACACTTATGGTGATGAAACCTTAATACCTTCATTGAGATCAATTGCGGCTGCTCCTGCTGGCGCCGTTGCAGCTGCACTTGCAGCAGGTTATACCACAACTACATTACCAGCATCTCTTTCTCCTTATTTGCCAGTTTATTTGGCTTATTATGGCGCATTCACTGGTGGCGTGAACCAATATCCAACAAATCCATTAACTCGTACGGGTTATAAGGAAAGTGATTTAGTAGATTACAATACTAGATCGGTTAAAAGTTTAAACTCTATTCACTACAAATTGAATAGTACGGTAGAAGCTAGTTTAGCCGCAAGTTGGGGTTCGGGTACTACGGTATATACCGGTTCTGAGCGTTATTCTATTAAAAACTTCAAATTATCTCAGTATAAAGCAGAGATTAAAGGTAACGACTTCTACTTAAGAGCCTATACCACTCGTGAAAACTCGGGTGATTCTTACAATGCTACTGCATTGGGTTCGTATTTAAATGAGTACTACAGCCCATCTTCAACTACTTGGGTACCTACTTATTTATCAGCATTTACTAGTAAAATTTTACCAGTGGCTGTTGGTGGTGGTGGCTTAACTGCAGATGGTGCTAACACCTTTGCCCGTGGTGCTGCTGATGCCAACAGATATCAACCAAATACTCCGATGTTTGAATATGTAAAAAGCATTCTTACCTCTAAAACCATTGGTTCTGTAGGTGGTGGTGCTAAATTTGCCGATAAAACATATGTGAACCAATACGATGGTATGTATAACTTTACCAATGCGCTTAAAGGTGCGGTAGAATTACAAATTGGCGGTATGTACAGAGAATACACCTTAAAATCTAACGGTACTATCTTTAATGATTTAACTCAAAAATTAAACATCAAAGAATATGGTGGTTTTATCCAATTGGGTAAAAAATTCTTAGATGATAAATTGAAAATTACTGCGGCTACACGTTACGACAAGAGCCAAAACTTTAAAAGTCAGTTTACGCCACGTGTTACTGGTGTATACACCGTTGCACCTAACAACAACATCCGTGTATCGTACCAAACTGGTTTCCGTATTCCAACTACACAAAACCAATACATCAGCTTAAATACAGGTTCTACTATTTTAGTAGGCGGTATTGCTAGCACTTTAGATTCTTATGGTTTACGCAGTGGTTTAGGACAAGGCTATACACGTAGTAGTATTGTTGCTGGTGCACCAGCTAAATATAATTTTAGTTCCGCCTTGAGACCTGAAAAATCACAATCTGTTGAATTGGGTTACAAAGGTTTAATTCTACCTAACTTATTGTTAGATGTATACGGTTACAGCACAAATTATAAAGATTTCATTGCTAGTTTAGCTTTAATTAGAAAAGAAAACTTTACTACAGGTGTAGGTGTGCCAGTTGATTATTCTACTCCATCGTCTACTTCTGTTAGAGAGGTAAGTTATGGTACAGTTGTAAACAACCCAGATAAAGTAAAAGCATACGGTTTTGGTATCGGTGCCGATTACTTATACAATGATTTCAAATTCAGTGCTAACTTCTCTAGCGATAGATTGCAAGAAAGCACTTCTGTATTGCAGAGTGAATTTAATACACCTGAGTACCGTTACAATGTTGGAGTTTCTAACGCCAACTTGTACAAAAATGTAGGTGCTAGTGTATCTTACAGATATCAAGGTGCTTACAAATGGCAGTCGGTATTCATTGCTGGTGATGTAGCCGCTTTTGGTACTATGGATGCGCAGGTAAACTTCCGTTTCCCAGCTCAGAAATTAACCATGAAATTTGGTGGATCTAACATCTTAAACAAATACTACAGAACTAACTATGGTAACCCAATGGTTGGTGCAGTGTATTATGTATCCTTCACTTTCGATCAGTTAATGAGAAAATAATAAGACCCCGGTCTTATTTAAAAAGCCCCGAGAATTTCTCGGGGCTTTTTTTGTACCCAATTTTTTTTAGGAAATAGTACTTATAAAATTTAGGAATTAGCTCCTAAAATTTTGGGCATAAAAAAACCCCTGTCGCAAGGCAGAGGTTTTTAAAAGGCTAATGTTAATTAGCTTAAGCTGGTAGCGTATTGCGCTAAATCAACTAATTTGTTGGAGTAGCCCCATTCGTTATCGTACCAGGATACTACTTTTACGAAGTTATCATTTAAGGAGATGCCTGCTTTGGCATCAAAAATAGAGGTACGGGCATCGCCCAAGAAATCTTGTGAAACTACTTCATCTTCGGTATACCCTAAAATGCCTTTTAATTCTCCATTGGCAGCAGCTTTCATAGCTGCTTTAATGGTATCGTACGAAGCAGGTTTTGCCAAGCGTACCGTTAAATCTACTACCGATACGTCGGCTACCGGTACACGGAACGACATGCCTGTTAATTTCCCTTTTAATTCCGGAATAACTAAAGCAACCGCTTTGGCTGCACCCGTAGATGAAGGAATGATATTTTGATAAGCCCCACGGCCACCACGCCAATCTTTAGCAGATGGGCCGTCTACCGTTTTTTGCGTAGCGGTAACGGCGTGTATGGTGCTCATTAAACCTTCTAAAATACCAAACTCATCATTTAATACTTTGGCAATGGGCGCCAAGCAATTGGTAGTACAAGAAGCATTCGAGATAATTTTTTGATCGGCTCTAAGCGATTTATGGTTTACACCCATCACAAAAGTTGGGGTATCATCTTTGGCTGGAGCAGAAATAACTACTTTTTTAGCTCCAGCAGTAATGTGTTTTTGTGCATCGGCTTGGGTTAAAAATAATCCGGTACATTCCAATACCACATCGGTGCCTAATTCGCCCCATTTCAATTGCTCTGGGTCACGCTCAGCCGTTACACGTACTGTTTTGCCATTAATTACCAATTGTCCGTTTACCACATCCACTTCGCCCTTGAAAGGCCCGTGGGTAGAATCGTATTTTAATAAATAAGCAATATAATCTACATCCATTAAATCGTTGATACCCACAATTTCGATGTCTTTACGTTCTGCGGCAACACGGCAAGCTAAGCGTCCAATGCGTCCAAATCCGTTAATTCCAATTTTCATTTTTACTGATTTTTATATGGTGATTGTATTCGTTGATAGTCAAAATTAAGAGCCACAAAGTTATTAATTTTAGCGATTTTTTTTTGGTAAAATATACCCAGTAAATTATCAACATTCTTTTTCTTGCTGCACGAATAAATCTATCTTTATACAAAAACCTGCCACCTATTTTGGAAGCCCTATTGCCTACATTTGAGTCCATTTTCTCTATCGATTGTGTCATTTTTGGCTTTGATCGTGGTGAGTTGAAAGTTTTGCTTATTGAGCGAAACGAAGAACCTTTTAAAGATAGCTTTGCCTTGCCTGGTTATTTGGCAGCACAAGATGAAAGTATTGATGCTGCCGCTCAGCGTATTTTGTATGAATTAACCGGTTTGCGTGATATTTTTATGGAGCAGTTTCATACTTTTGGCGAAGTGAACCGCCATCCGCAGGGAAGAGTAATTACCGTGGCTTATTTTGCCATGCTCCGCATAAATGGTAAAAAAGAATTAAAGCCCATAAGTAGTTTTGCAAAAAAAGCCTTTTGGCATCCGGTAAGCAAATTGCCGCAATTAGCTTTTGATCATAGCACTATTTTTGAACGAGCACTGCTTAAAATAAAGCGAAAAATTACGTATCAGCCTATTGCTTTTGAGTTGTTGCCCGAAAAATTTACGCTTACTCAGCTACAAACTTTGTATGAAGCCGTGCTAAACAAGAAATTGGATAAGCGGAATTTCAGAAAAAAAATGCTCAATTACGGCATACTAAAAGAGCTTGGTGAAAAACAAAAAGGCGTATCTTTTAGAGCCGCTAACTTATACAAGTTTGATAAGCGTACATACGCCAAATTATTTAAAAACGAATTGTCGTTTTAACCTAAATCTAGTTCAGCTATAATGCCCGATTTCTCCCATCTTCACGTTCATACCCAATTTTCTTTGCTCGATGGGGCGGCAGACATTACCCGTTTATTTAAAAAAGCAGAGGCCGATGGCATGAAAGCCATGGCCATTACCGATCATGGAAACATGTTTGGGGTGTTTAAATTTGTGGCTGAGGCCAAAAAATTTGGCATTAAACCCATTGTGGGTTGCGAATTTTATGTAGTAGCCGACCGGCATAAAAAGGTATTTACCAAAGAAAATCGCGACCAGCGCTTCCATCAACTTCTATTAGCTAAAAATACAAAAGGCTACCAAAACTTGGTAAAACTATCCTCTTTGGGGTATATGGAAGGTTTGTATAGCAAATGGCCTCGTATTGATAAGGAACTGATATTGCAATACCACGAAGGACTTATTGCCACCACCTGTTGTTTGGGGGCCTCGGTTCCTCAATCTATTTTAAAAGATGGCGAAGAAGCTGCCGAAAAGGAATTTAAATGGTGGTTAGATTTGTTTGGCGAAGATTATTATATCGAGCTACAGCGACACGATATTCCGGAGCAAGAGAAAGTAAATGAGGTATTGCTTCGCTTTGCTAAAAAGCACCAAGTAAAAGTTATTTGCTCTAACGATTCGCATTACGTAGATCAACAAGATTCGAATGCCCACGATATTTTATTGTGTGTAAATACCGGCGATGTGCAGAGTACGCCCATTGCCACCGATGAGGAAGGTGGACGGGGTTATCGCTTTGGTTTTCCGAACGACCAATTCTATTTTAAAAGCCAGGCTGAAATGGCTACCGTGTTTCACGATTTGCCCGAAGCCCTCGATTATACCAACGAAATTGTAGATAAAGTAGACACGCTAGATTTGAAGCGTGATATCATGTTGCCGAATTTCCCAATACCAGATACCTTCAAATTACACGCCGACGATACCTTAAACCAGTGGGAATATTTACGAGATATTACCCTAAAAGGGGCACATAAACGCTATGTAGATCTTAGCCCCGAGGTGCAAGAACGTATTGATTTTGAGCTGAATACCATCAAAATTATGGGCTTTGCCGGCTACTTTCTTATCGTTTCCGATTTCATACAAGCTGGTAGAGATATTGGCGTATTTGTTGGTCCGGGCCGTGGTTCGGCAGCAGGTTCGGTGGTGGCCTATTGTATTGGAATTACCAATATCGATCCCATTAAATACAATTTACTTTTTGAGCGTTTCTTAAATCCCGATCGTAAGTCAATGCCCGATATTGATACGGATTTTGACGATACTGGACGCCAAAAAGTAATTGATTACGTGGTAGATAAATACGGCAAAAACCAAGTAGCTCAAATTATTACCTATGGCTCTATGGCCGCCAAATCGAGTATTAAAGATGTTGCTCGGGTGTTAGATTTACCTTTATCAGAATCCAATGCTTTAGCCAAATTGGTACCCGACAGACCGGGTACCAACTTGGTGCAAATGATGACGGCCCCTTTAAATGTGTTGAGCAAAGAACTCAACCCCGACGATTTAGAAAACGTAAAAAAACTCCGTAAAATAGCCGAAGACGTAAAAAGCATTCAAGGCCGAGTATTGAAAGAAGCCCTTATTTTAGAAGGTTCGGTGCGCAACGTAGGTATTCACGCCGCCGGCATTATCATCGCTCCCGAAGATTTAACCAATATTATTCCCGTAGCCACTTCCAAAGAATCAGACTTATTGGTTACCCAATACGATGGCCGGGTAATTGAAGATGCAGGAGTTATTAAAATGGACTTTTTGGGCTTAAAAACCCTCACCATTATTAAAGATGCCTTGCGCTTAATTAAACAAAACCACGGTGTGGTTATTGATATCGATACCATTTCCTTAGAAGATACCAAAACCTTTGAGCTCTACCAACGTGGCGATACCAATGGAACTTTTCAGTTTGAAAGCGACGGCATGCAAATGTATTTACGGGAGTTAAAACCCGATAAATTCGAAGATTTAATTGCCATGAACGCCCTGTATCGTCCGGGACCGATGGCCTACATTCCGCAATTTATTACCCGTAAACATGGCCGCGAAGCGGTGTTATACGATTTAGCGGATATGCAGGAACACCTGGAAGAAACCTACGGCATTACGGTATACCAAGAGCAGGTGATGCTTTTATCGCAAAAGTTGGCCAATTTTAGTAAAGGCGATGCCGATGTATTGCGTAAAGCAATGGGTAAAAAAGACTTGGGTGTACTCAATAAAATGAAAGCCCAGTTTGTGGAGGGTTGCCTTGCCAATGGCCATGATGCCAAAATTTGTGAAAAAATATGGGTCGATTGGGAAGCATTTGCACAGTACGCTTTTAATAAATCGCATTCTACCTGTTACGCTTTTGTGGCTTACCAAACCGCTTATTTAAAAGCCAATTACCCAGCCGAATACATGGCTGCAGTACTAAATAACCAAGGAAATATTGATAAAATTGCCTTCTTTATGGACGAATGCCGCAAAATGGGCATTCCGGTATTGGGGCCAGATATCAACGAATCGGAATTGAACTTTACCGTAAATAAAAAAGGAGAAATACGCTTCGGCATGTCGGGGATAAAAGGGGTAGGTGAAAAAGCCGTAGAAACCCTGGTAGAAGAACGCATAAATAAGGGTGCTTTTAGCAGCATTTATGATTTTGCCCGTAGAGTTAACCCCAGAACGGTGAATAAAAAAGTATGGGAAAATTTGGTTTACAGCGGGGCTTTTGATGCTTTTGAGAATAATAGAGCGAAATTTTTTGTTAAAACCGATGGGTTAAACACCGCCATCGATCGTTTAACTAAATACACCAACGATTTCCAAAATCAGCAAAGCTCTACACAAAATTCGCTATTTGGTGGAACAGTTGATGCCCATATTGCCGAACCAACCTTACCCGAATGTGAAGAATGGGGCTTGTTGGAAAAATTGAAATACGAAAAAGAAGTCATCGGTATTTATTTAACCGGCCATCCTTTAGATAATTACCGTTTCGAAATAAACAATTTTTGTAGCCACCAAGCGAAGCATTTAGCTTTAATAAACCGGGTAAAATCGGGCGAAGGTTTGGAAGAAGACTTGATAGAATTTTCTAAATTAAAAGGCAGAGAATTGATAGTGGGGGGCTTGGTTTCTAAATCTACCCACCGCATGTCTAAAACGGGTAAACCTTTTGGCTCTTTTATTTTTGAAGATTACCAAGAATCAGTAGAAATGGTGCTTTTTGGCGACGATTACGTGAAATTGAAGCAGTTTATGGAAGATGGTTATTTCTTGCAATTAAGAGGAGTTGTCGCCGAACGTTTCCGCCAATCGGGCAATTGGGAATTTAAAATAAACAGCATTTCGTTGCTATCTGAATTACGTGATAAATTAGCCAAAGTGCTTACCGTACAGGTGCCACTTAGCGAACTTTCTCCAGCGCTCACTGCTCAATTAAACACCTTACTACAGGAGAATGCGGCGGAGCATCCCAACAGAAAATGCGCTTTGCGTTTTAAGTTGGTAGATGCAGAGGAAGGCACAAGTTTAGAAATGCCTGCTAAAAACATTAAAATTAATCCTACAGATGACTTGCTTTGGCAGTTACAAGGCATTCAGGGCCTGAGTATTAAGTTAAATTAGTGTCACAAAGGTGGCCGATAATTTTTCTAAGCCGAGCAATGGCGTATATTTGACTATTCATTTAAAAAGATAAAAACATGGCACTAGTAATTACAGATGCAAACTTCGATGAAGTTGTATTAAAATCAGATAAACCCGTATTGGTAGATTTTTGGGCAGAATGGTGTGGCCCCTGCCGCATGGTAGGCCCGGTGGTAGAAGAGCTAGCCAAAGAATTTGAAGGCAAAGCTGTGGTAGGTAAAGTAGATGTAGATAGCAACCCCGAAATTTCAATGAAATTCGGTATTCGTAATATTCCGGCTTTATTATTTTTTAAAGGTGGCGAAATTGTAGATAAACAAATTGGTGCGGTGCCTAAATCGGTTTTAGCGCAAAAGCTTACAGCTCAATTGTAATATATTAATACAGCAAAAAAGCCCCGCCAATTGGCGGGGCTTTTTTATGCTTTATCCAGGGCTTCCAGGAGAAGGGTGCAGGCTTCTTCAATTTCTGGTTCACCAATAGTAAGTGGTGGAGCAATGCGCAAGGCCGTACAGCAATGTAAAAACCAATCGATAATGAGGCCATGTTCTTGGCAGTAGCTTGCTACCTTGTGTACCAATTCAAAATCGCTTACCTCTATGCAAAGCATGAGGCCTTTTCCCCGTATTTCTTTAATCTTAGGGTGGATTAAACGTTCTCTAAAAAGTGCTTCTTTAGCTGCCACACCAGCTATTAGTTTTTCTTCTAAAAGCGCAGTTAAGCTAGCCAAGCCGGCTGCACAACTTACCGGGTGCCCACCAAAGGTAGTGATATGCCCTAAAATGGGGTTTTCTTTCAACACATCCATTACCTCTTTAGCGGCTACAAAGGCGCCAATTGGCATACCTCCGCCCATACTTTTAGCTAATAATACTACATCGGGCACGATGTCAAAATGTTCAAAAGCAAAGAGCTTGCCTGTGCGCCCAAAGCCAGCCTGAATTTCATCTAAAATGAGTAAGGTACCGGTTTCGGTGCAACGCTTTCGAAGCGCTTGCATATAAGCTTTATCGGGCACTCTAATGCCTGCTTCGCCTTGTATGCTTTCTAGAATAACCGCGGCTGTATTCTTACTAATATGAGCCAATTGCTCCAGCTGATTTAGGTGTATGAAGCGAATATCTGGCAATAGTGGCCGATACGCTTGTTTGTATTCTTCGTTGCCCATTACGCTTAGCGCACCGTGGGTGCTGCCGTGGTAGGAGCCATTAAAAGCAATAATTTCCGATCGGTTGGTAAAACGCTTGGCCAATTTTAGAGCTCCTTCGGTGGCTTCTGCTCCCGAATTAACAAAATAAACGGAGTTAAGCGACGAGGGCAATACGGAAACTAACTTTTGTGCAAATTGTACTTGCGGTGCTTGTACATATTCGCCGTATACAGTGAGGTGTAAATAGCTATCCACCTGCTTTTTTATGGCCTCTACTACTTTTGGGTGCCGATGACCTAAATTGCTCACCGCAAAACCCGATACAAAGTCGAGGTATCGTTTTCCATCGGGGCTATATAAATATAAACCCTCAGCCCGTTCAATTTCTAGTAGTTTTGGGCTAGTAGAAGTTTGTGCGGTGTTTAATAAAAAAAGCTGTTTGGTGCTAAGCATATGCAAACATACAAAAAAGGCCTTCAGATTTACCTGAAGGCCTTCGAAACAAATTATTAACCAAAATTATTGTTTTCGTTCTCTGAGTTCTTTAATCAACTCATTTTTAAAATCTTTCTCTGCCTGAAATAAGCTTACTATTTTTTCGGTGGGCAACACTTTGCCAAATTCACGGGTATAGCGTTTTTTTAGCTCGAGTACTTTACTCTCCATGTCTAGTTGCCTATCAATTTGATCATTAGCAGATAATTGATCTTGTTTTTGCATATCGCTTTTACGTTGTTGCATTAAAGCTTTCAGCTCATTCTGAAATTGGTTATACACCGGCCAAAACTTTTCTGCTTCACGGCTAGTCAAATCTATCCGTTGTGTGAGAAAGGCAATTTTTGCAGTTTCTAAACGCTCCATACGATCTTCTTGATTTCTTGGTGCTGGCCTGTCACCTCTAAAATCTCTTGGTGGAGGGGGAGGTCCACCAGGGCGATTTTGACGTGGATTGATTTGCGCTTGAGCTGCCCCAAAACCTAGGACAACAAGGCTTACCATGAGTACTGATTTTAAAAATAGATTTTTCATAATACTTGATTAACGTAATTTTCTAATTCTTGTGTACTGACATTTTTTTCTTCTAAATGTAGTTTTTCGGTGTTTACTAGCATCAATTCGGTGTCCGATTCGTCTATATTTGTTTGCAAATAGCTAACAATTTCTTGATCTGGGATGGCATCGAAATTTGGCATTTTCGCAGATTCTTGATTTAAATACACAAAGGTACCCGCTACCAAGGTAATACAGGCTGCTGCTGCATAGCGCATCCATATTTGAATAACCTTAGGTTTTGCAACAGTTTCTGTTGCTTGTGTAGTACGAGCTAAAATAGCAGATTTCAAGTCTTCAAAGTAACCATTTGGCACCGTATATGGATTTATTTTTTCCATGCCAGCCAAAAAAGGTGCTTCGCTTCCCCAATCTTCTATGTTTTTTTTGCGTGTCATCGTGTTTTAGATGTAATTGTTTACTAAAGGTTTAATCGTGTTGTATTAATTGTTGTTCTATCTTTTTTACGGCCAAGTGAAAGGAGGCTTTTAATGCACCTAAGCTGGTTCCCAATACTGAAGAAATTTCTTCATATTTCATCTCTTCGAAATATTTCATCTGAAAAATTAGTTTCTGCTTTTCAGGCAAGGTTTCAATAGCCCTGTATAATTTTTGTTGAATTTGATCGCCACTAAAACCATCCGACGTGCCAAAATTGTCGGCCGTGTTTTCGGTTAACTCATCAAAAGATGTGGTGTTTTGTCGTTTCTTTTTTTGCAGAAATTGCAGGCATTCGTTACTAGCAATGCGGTACATCCAGCTATATAGTTGGGCATCTTGGCGGAAACGGTCGAGGTTGTTCCAAACTTTTATAAAAATTTCTTGCACCAAGTCGTCGGCATCGTCGTGGCTTACCACCATGCGTCGTACATGCCAATAAATTTTCTGTTGATATTTTTCTACCAGGTGTGCAAAGGCAGCATTGCGGGTTTTTTCCCCAGCAAACTGTACTAATATTTCAGCATCTGATAGTGGCATTCGTGGTATGTTAGCCCAATTCAGTAGCTACTGAATTTTATTTGGCGGTTTTTCTAGCTAGTACTTTTTGCACGGCAGCAATAATGGCTTCGGTACTTAAACCGTATTTCTCCATTAATTGGTCGGGTGTGCCACTTTCGCCAAAACTATCGTTTACGGCTACATACTCTTGCGGAGTAGGGAGGTTTTGTGCCAATACTTGCGCAATAGTATCTCCTAATCCTCCTAAACGATTGTGTTCTTCGGCCGAAACTACACATCCGGTTTTTGCTACCGATTGTAAGATGGCTTGCGCATCTAAAGGTTTAATGGTATGGATATTTATAATTTCTGCATCAATACCCATTTCGGCTAGTTTTTCGCCGGCTTCAATGGCTTTCCAAACCAAGTGGCCGGTGGCAAATATGCTCACATCTTTTCCTTCGTTCACCATCCAAGCTTTGCCAATTTCAAATTTCTGGTCGACATCTGTAAAAACAGGTACGCTAGGGCGACCGAAACGTAGGTATACCGGACCTTCATACTGGGCAATGGCAATGGTGGCGGCTTTGGTTTGGTTGTAATCGCAAGGGTTTATAACCGTCATGCCTGGGAGCATTTTCATTAAGCCAATATCTTCTAAAATTTGGTGGGTAGCACCGTCTTCACCAAGGGTTAAACCCGCATGTGAAGCGCAAATTTTTACGTTCTTATCGGAGTAGGCAACCGATTGACGAATTTGATCGTACACTCGGCCGGTAGAAAAGTTGGCAAAGGTTCCGGTAAAGGGAATTTTACCCCCAATAGTTAGACCTGCTGCAATGCCAATCATGTTGGCTTCGGCAATGCCCACTTGGAAAAAACGATCGGGGAATTCTTTCTGAAAGGCATCCATTTTTAAGGAGCCCGTTAAGTCGGCACAAAGCGCCACTACATTTTCGTTTTGTTTTCCGGCTTCTACTAAACCAGCACCAAACCCAGAACGGGTATCTTTTTTCTCGGTATATGTATATTTTTTCATGAGGTGTGTTGCTGATTAATAGTCGCCTAAAGTTTCTTCTAATTGGCCCAATGCGGCGGCTAATTGCTCGTCGCTTGGTGCAATGCCATGCCATTTGTGGGAGTGCATCATAAAATCGACGCCATTGCCCATTTCGGTTTTCATTAAAATAAGCACGGGTTTTCCTTTTCCGGTTTTGCTTTTTGCTTCAGCAAGACCTCTTTGTAAGTCGGCCATATCGTTGCCATTCATATTCAAAACTTCCCAACCAAAAGCCTCCCATTTGGCTCTTAAATTACCTAATGATAAAACCTGCTCTGTTGAGCCATCAATTTGCTGTCCATTTACATCAACGGTGGCAATCAGATTATCTACTTTATGGTAGGGCGCATACATGGCTGCTTCCCAAATTTGGCCTTCTTGCAATTCACCATCGCCGTGTAAACAGTATACCAATGAAGCATCTTTATTTAGCTTTTTAGTAAGTGCGGCACCAATAGCTACCGAAAGGCCTTGGCCAAGCGACCCTGATGCTATACGTACTCCTGGTAGGTGTTCGTGGGTGGTTGGATGCCCTTGAAGGCGTGTATTTAATTTACGGAAAGTGGCTAGTTCTTTTACATCAAAATAGCCGGAACGGGCCAGCACGCTGTAAAAAACTGGCGAAATATGTCCGTTTGATAAAAAGAAGATGTCTTCATTTTTGCCATCCATACTAAAATTGGTATGGTGTTTTAGGGTATCGAAATATAGGGCTACCAGAAAGTCTGTACAGCCTAATGAGCCACCCGGGTGTCCGGATTGGCAGGCGTGTACCATGCGTAATATATCTCTACGTACTTGGCTGGCAATTTGGGTTAAGCGATGGGTATCTGTGGCCATAGGTGGTTTGTTCTTAGGCACAAAATTAACCCAATGCTTTGGGTATTTGTGGCCTAAGTTTTACACATCGAAGCTTTTTTATTCACAAATTTAGCCGAGCAAATCAAGTACTTGTTGGCTTGCCCGACTTGTTTCTACCTTTTCGATGATATGGGCAATTTTTCCTTCGGCATTAATTATGAAGGTTTTACGTGCGGTGCCCATATAAATTTTACCATACATGCTTTTTTCTACCCAAACACCGTACGCTTCTACTAACTTTTTATCGGTGTCTGCCAATAACGTAAAGGGTAGTTGAAACTTCCCAATAAATTTAGCGTGAGATTTTTCATCGTCGGTGCTTACGCCTAGTAGAACCAAGCCTTTGTCTTGTAAGGATTGGTAATTGTCTCTAAAATCGCAGGCTTCTGCCGTACAACCGGGTGTGGCATCTTTTGGATAGAAGAAAAGTATTACTGTTTTTCCTAGAAAATCACTCAATGAAACCTGATTTCCATTTTGATCGTTTACGCTAAAAGCCGGAGCTAAATCGCCTTGTTTTACTGTTGCCATAATTATTTAATAAAGGTTGTTTTAAAGGTAGATTTATTTTCATTTTTATCTGTTACTTCGAGTTCTAAGTGGTGTGTACCCGCTTCAGTTCTCTCATCAAATGTATGCCAAAGGCTGTTTGTTTTTTGGTCGTATTCAAACAATACCCAATTCCCATCTATAGTGCCATTAAACTTTCCAATACCTGAAATTTGATCTGCAATTTTAAAAACTACTTTAGTTTTTTCTGTCATTATTGTGTTTTTATTGAGCGTAATGGGTACAATACTTGGTGCTACCGAGTCTATTGTAACGTAGAAAGTGCCAAATGATTTTACTTGAGCACTTACCCAGCCATTTTGGTAGGTACTTTCATAGCTAGTTCCTTTGGTATCTCTAATCAGTGTTTTAGCTTGTAATTTTTCGGGTATGGGTCCATCAACTTTAATATTCAAGGTGTATGCTTGATGTATAGGTGTGCTTGCTTTATAGATGCGGTGTTGTGGCGAGTAGCTTCGCGGTATTTTAGTTGTGCTGGCATATTCAAAAGTAATGTCGTTGTATAAGGTTCCTTTTGGAATGCTTAGACTTACCGTTGCATTGCTAAAGCTATTTTCTTGTGTGCAAGAGAATAGCTTTTCTTTTACTATTTCTTTCTTTATGCTGCTTGTTGGGTTTCTTTGTACCTCAAAACTCAAAGTGCTAGTGTTACCAGCTACATCGCTAATGGTGTATCGGAGCTGATGTATTTGGTTATCGTTTAGTTTAATGTGTCCATCACCTTCTTTGTAAATTTGCAACGGATTTCCAGGGTCTACAAAGCTTTTTTGGATAGAAATTCCAGTGTTTTTCAGTGCATAATAATCAAGCTGGCTGTTAATGGCTTTAGTATGATCGAAGCTGAACCGTACCCAGCTTGCGCTGTAAATGACTTGCTCATCGAGGCTTAATTCTATGGAATAAAGCCCATGTGCAGCACCTTGAAGGCTCGTTCTGTCTAGTGCTACTATGCCCAATCCTGCATCTGCTGGGAGAAGTAAAGGCTGAGGGGTATTTATCAGATATTCACCTTTACTAGCCAATATAGGTAGTGCTTTTCTGTTGGTTTTTTCGGAGAAAGGAACACCATTTAAGGCATATATAAAAAGCGTTTTAAATTCCGGATTTACTGCATCTGGAATAGTTAAGCCAAATAGTTGAGGGTTTTTGGTTTCTTCGGTTTGCGTATCGCGAAGTTCGAAATGTAGGTGTGGGCCGCCAGAGCTTCCTGTATTTCCAGACCAGCCAATGAGTTGCCCTTTTTTTACTATAATTTGGCTCGAATCTAGGGGGAAATCTACTTCAAATTGTTTTAAATGGTATTGGGTACTTTTTACTTTTTGAGCCAAGCTTGGGGCATAGGCGCTAAGGTGTGCGTACACACTGGTATAGCCACTCGGATGGTTTATGTAAATGGCTTGCCCAAAACCACCAATTTGTACCCGTAATCGAGCTATATAGCCATCGGAAACGGCATATACCGGGTAACCCTCACGTTGGTTGGTTCTAAAATCCAATCCCGAATGAAAATGGTTGGGGCGCAAGTCGCCAAAGCTACCAGCTATGGATGGGGCTAAATCAAGTGGGTATCTGAAATCTTCTTTTGGGTATTTACTATCTTTATAGGGTTGTGCCTGCGTATATACGAACGAAAAGCAAAGAAGAAAAAGAAAACTAAGCCGCATTATTTAATGTGAAAATCTAGTAATTTTTCTTCTCCAAGGTATCCTTCTAGATGATCGCCTATATTCACTTTGCCTACGCCTTCGGGTGTTCCGGTAAAGATTAAATCGCCTTTTCTTAGGGTGATGTATTGAGATATAAAGGCAATAATTCGGTTGAAACTGAATAGTAGATCTCGGGTATTTCCTGTTTGTACTTTTTGTCCATTTAGATCTAATTGGAAGGATAAATTTTCTAAATCGCCCAAGCTTTCTTTGGCAATAAATTTACTAACTGGAGCCGAATGATCGAAAGATTTGGCTAACTCCCACGGTAGGCCTTTTTCTTTGTGCTGCTGTTGAATATCTCGGGCAGTAAAATCAATACCTAAGCCAACTTCATCGAAATAGGTATGCGCAAATTTTTCGGCAATGTGCTTTCCTTCTTTGCATATTTTTAGAACTACCTCAATTTCGTGGTGTATATCCGTGGTAAAAGTTGGATGGTAAAAAGGGGCATTGTGTAGTAAAATTGCCGTATCTGGTTTCATGAAAATTACCGGCTGACTTGGTAACGGATTGTTCAGTTCTTTTGCATGTTCGGCGTAGTTACGGCCAACGGCTATAATTTTCATTTGCTGCTTGTTGGGCTATTGTATGGAAATACGTTTAATAACGGTTTCGTTGCCGGCAATAAATCGTATAAAGTATAAACCACTATTTAGGCTATCACCAATATTAAAAGTCGCATTTTGCTCTCCTGCAGGTAGTTTTCTTGATAGGAGCGTGCTTACTTCATTGCCCAAAAAGTCCATAATTTTAATGGTCATGGTTACTTCTTTGTTCAAGGTATAGTTTACATTTAACTGATCGGATACGGGATTGGGATATACTTTTACATTGCTTAGTAGCTTTCCATCCGGCAGGTTAACTTTGTTAGCTGTAGTGACGATTGGTTTTAATAGCGATGGTTTAAAAGGTACCATGCTTACTTTTAACTTAGTTTTTAAGAAAGCTGGTTTTTCTTTGCGGGTATCGGTAATTTTTCCACCAATTCTAGAAGCGCTTGCCCGAATACTATCGGCTCTGTAAATAGGCTCAAAAGTATGTACATAGGCGTTTACACGCAATCCCCCTAAAAATAGAGTAGCAAATAAAAGGATATGTACGGTTTTTTTGTAGAGTTTACCCATATGTTTAAGCCTTGTGTAAAAATATATATAATTTCTAGGCTCTGTATATATGAAACTATAGTTTTTATTTTTTTAACATAATTTAACGAAAATGATACAAATTAGGGTTATTTTAACTATGTAATCTTTTAGTTTGTAAATCGGAAATGTTGGTTTACTTTTGTTCGTTAATTTAAAATAAGTGAGCAATCATAAAAATCTACAAAAGCTGTCTGCAGCTGGCTTATTAATCAGTTTAGGTATTATTTATGGCGATATTGGTACGTCGCCACTTTATGTATTTAAAGCCATTGTAGGTGATAGTATCATCACTACTGATTTAATCCTGGGCGGTTTATCGTGTATTTTTTGGACGCTAACCTTACAAACTACTATTAAGTATGTACTTATTACGCTTCGGGCAGATAATAAGGGAGAGGGTGGAATTTTCTCTTTATATTCTTTGGTAAAAAGAAAAGCTAAATGGCTTATTATTCCGGCTATGATTGGTGGCTGTGCGCTTTTAGCCGACGGCATTATTACCCCACCATTTACGGTTTCTTCAGCCATTGAAGGGTTAATTATCGTGAATCCAGGTTTGCCCACTGTGCCTATAGTTATTGCTATTCTTACCATTTTGTTTATCATTCAGCAATTCGGAACCTCTTTAGTGGGTAAAGCATTTGGGCCTATTATGTTTATTTGGTTTGGTATGATGGCGGTATTGGGTACCTTATTTGTATTTCAATATCCTGCAATTTTACAGTCAATTAATCCATATTATGCCTATAAAATATTGATTTCATCCCCAAGTGCCTTTTTAATTTTAGGGGCCGTATTTCTGTGTACCACTGGGGCCGAAGCCTTGTACTCAGATTTGGGGCATTGTGGCAGATCCAATATTCAGATCAGCTGGATTTACGTAAAAATTTGTTTGCTTTTAAACTACATGGGCCAGGGTGTATGGCTTTTACAACACCAAGGTTCTACCTTAAATGGCGATAATCCGTTCTTTCAAATTATGCCTTCTTGGTTTTTAATACCAGGCATTGCTATCGCCACGCTTGCTGCAATTATTGCTAGTCAGGCATTAATTTCGGGCTCTTTTACCCTTATTGCCGAGGCAGTTCGCTTAAACTTATGGCCAAAAGTTAGAATCAACTATCCTAGTAATCAGAAAGGCCAATTATATGTACCTTCTATTAATTGGTTATTGTGGTTGGGCTGTTTAGTTGTGGTATTTATTTTCCAAGAGTCAACCAAAATGGAAGCAGCATATGGCCTTTCTATTACATTAGCCATGCTCATGACTACTATTCTCTTGAGCGTTTATCTGCGTAGAAAAAAAGTACCAACCTATCTGATTGTCATTTTTTTAACCATATACCTGATTATTGAGTTAACGTTTTTCGCAGGTAATATGGCAAAAATAATGCATGGTGGTTGGTTTACCATTCTCTTGGGCTCTATACTGTTTTCGGTGATGTGGGCCTGGTCTTCTGCCCGAAAAATTAAAAACAGATTTGTAAAATTTGTTGATATTGAAGAGTACTATCCAATTATTAAAGATTTAAGCGAAGACGAAACCGTTCCAAAACTAGCTTCGCAATTGGTGTATTTAACCAGTGCAAATTTCCGCTCAGAAATAGAGCTGAAAATCATGTACTCCATTTTACAAAAGCAACCAAAACGTGCCGATGTATATTGGTTGGTACACGTAGATGTTATGGATGAGCCTTATACCAACGATTATAAGGTAGATTTCTTAATTCCGGGTAAATTAATCCGTATCGATTTTAAGCTTGGCTTTAGGGTAGAGCAACGCATCAATGTGTTGTTCCGTAAGGTGGTAGAAGATTTAGTTAAGAATAAAGAAGTAGATATTACCAGTAAACACCCTTCTTTAAATAAAAATCATATTGTGGGCGATTTCCGGTTTGTGTTATTGGAAAAGGTCCTCTCTCGTTCAAACAAATTGCCCTTCTTGGAGCGTTTCATTATGAACTATTATTTCATTCTGCATAAACTAAGTTTATCTGAAGAAAAAGGCTTTGGTCTCGATTCTAGCTTCGTGAAAATAGAACGGGTACCGCTCATGGTCTCGGTCCCAGAAAATATCATCTTAAACAGAATTAAGTAAAAAAAAGCCCCGAAACTAATCGGGGCTTTTTTTAGTGATTGTTTGGTTGGTTGAGCTTACTTCTGCGGTAGCTGTACCCGAAATAAATGCTTAACCCAACTACAAGCCAAATACTAAACACGAGCCAGTTTTTCACCGGAATTTCGGTCATCAAATAAAAGCAGCTCATTAAGCCCAATACCGGGATAATGGAGAAATTGTTTTTGAAACTTAAGATGGCTGACCCTATGCAAATAATGAGGAATAGATAGAACGGAATGTGGTGTTTCCAACTTTCCCATCCTTCGGAGAAATTAAGCATATTGCCAATAAAATCTCGAAAAAACCAACCCAGCACCACAACCATAATGGGGATAATGAACTTGCCGTTTACATAGGGAATACGGAAACGTTTTTGGGTGGGATTCTCATCTTTAGGTAAGTAAAGCACTCCACCACAAACCAATACAAAGGCGAAGAGGGTACCAATGCTGGTTAAATCGGTTACCAAACTACTATCTACAAATAAAGCCGGTATGGCCACTAAAAAGCCGGTAATAATAGTTGCAAAAGCCGGTGTTTGGTATTTCTTATGAATTTTACTGAAGGATTTAGGTAATAAACCATCGCGACTCATGCTCATCCAAATACGTGGTTGGCCCAATTGGAATACCAATAATACACTGGTAGTGGCAATAACGGCACTTACCGAAATGATATAACTAATCCATGGTTTATTAATACGTTCAAATACGAAAGCCAATGGATCGTCAACTTTTAACTCCGAATAATTTACCATACCAGTTAATACCAAGGCAATTAAAATGTATAAAACGGTACAAATAATGAGGGAGTAAATCATTCCCTTAGGTAAATCTCGTTGTGGGTTTTCACACTCTTCGGCTGTAGTAGAAATGGCGTCGAAGCCTATATATGCATAAAATACTGCCGATACGCCACGCAATACACCGCTAAATCCGTTGGGTAAAAATGGTACCCAATTGTGGGTATCTACATAAAAAAAGCCAATGCCAATAACAAAAATTATAACCGCAACCTTTAGTGCCACCATAAAGTTGGTACTCTTTTTACTTTCTTTAATACCTATATAGGCCAACCAAGTAACCAATACCACAATGAGCATGGCCGGAATGTTTAAAAACACTTTAAAGTCGCCAATCATAGGTGCGGTGGTCCAGGCTTGATAAGCGTCAGCTAAGTTGTTATTTACTAGTTTACCAGCAGCCATGGCAGCTTCTGCTTCTTGGAATCGACCAAAAGCCGTGGTACTATCCATGGTAAGCCAGCCCGGCAAATGTATGCCAATACCCTGCAGTAAGTTATTGAAATAACCACTCCAAGAAATAGCCACCACAATATTACCAATAGCATATTCTAGAATTAAGGCCCAGCCTATAATCCAAGCCACTAATTCGCCAAAAGCTACGTAGGCATAGGTGTAGGCACTGCCCGAAACAGGCACTCTTGAAGCAAATTCTGCATAACACAAAGCAGAAAAGCCACAGGTTACGGCCGTAATAACAAATAAAATAGAAACGCCGGGCCCACCATTAAAGGCGGCGGTGCCAATGGTAGAAAAAATACCTGCACCAATTACGGCTGCAATGCCCATGGCCGTTAAATCACGTACTTTTAAAACTTTGTTTAAGTTTTTTTGTTCGTGTTCAGCATCAGAAAAGCCTTCTTTTTGATCTTTTAATATGCCACTAATGGTTTTTTTTCTGAGGAAGTTGGCCATGTTTTTTAGTTTTTAAAATATAAGTGATTTTGATAAAGATAAGAGGCTTGTTGGTAATATGAAATAGCTTCTTTACGTAGGACTGGGTTAATGGCAATTGGTTCGGTATCGCTGGTTTCGAAATTTGGCGCAAAAGCATTCAGCTTTTTGTTGGGCTGCAAAATATACAATTGCTTGTTTTTGATGAAACCTAAACTCTGATAGGTGCTAATAAAGACACGTTCTCTGCCTTCTTCTAAACGAAAAATATCGTAGCCGAAAAATTTGCTTCGGTACTTGAAATTCAGCATGCCTAAAATAGTAGGGGCAATATCAATTTGAGCAGTAAGCCTATCAAAACGTTGCGGTTTTACAATGCCCGGTGCATAAATAATCATCGGTATGTGGTATTTATCTACTGGCAATTCCACTTTTCCGGCGCTTGATGCACAATGGTCGGCCACAATCACAAAAATGGTTTGCTTAAACCAAGGCTTTTGTTGGGCTTCTTTAATAAACCGACCAATGGCGTAATCGGTATATTTTACGGCACCCTCCCGTCCGCTATGCGATGGAATATCGATACGGCCTTCAGGATAGGTATAGGGACGGTGATTCGAAACCGTCATAATGTGGCTAAAAAATGGTTTTTTATCTTGATAGTTTTTGTCTAACTCTTTTAACGAAAGCGTAAACAAATCTTCATCGGCTACGCCCCATATATTTTCGTAGTGTATATCTTTCGGGTTAATGGCATCGCGATCGATAGTTTGGTAGCCATTGTTGGCAAAGAAATACCCCATGTTATCGAAATAACTATATCCGCCATAAATAAATTGTGTGCGGTAGCCTTTACTTTCAAATACACTGCCTAAAGAAAATAATCCTTCGTTATTAGGCCGCTTAACTATAGATTGTCCTGGCGTTGGTGGAATAGCTAGAGAAAGTGATTCTAAACCCCGTACCGTTCTGGTACCCGAAGCATAAAGTTGCGTAAATAAAATGCCTTGGTCGGCTAAACTATCTAACTGTGGTGTAATGCCTTGAGTATTGCCAAAATGTGCCAAGAAACTAGCGCTTAAACTTTCTACACTAATGAGTACCACGTTGAGTTTCTTCTCTGGTTCTTGGTGGCTAATTTCTCGTTCTATGCCTACGCTGTTGTTGATAAATTTGCTATTTTTTTCTTGCAAAGACTTGCGTAAAATGCTTACCACTTCGTTTTGAGGCAAGGTTTGGTAAAAACTGGCATAATCTAATTCGTTGTTCCAAAAGGCCGAGCCAAAATCGAACAATCCGTTGCCGGCTAACTCGTTGGCATATTCGTTTTCGCTAAATTTTTTACCCTTATTGCTCACCAAAAAGTAAGTAAGTAGCGGTAATAGTAGCAGCGGAATAGCGATGGCTGTTCTTTTGCCAAAACGGAGGCTTGCTTGCATGGATTGCTTTACGGAAGACCTTTTTTTCCACAATACGCCCACAGAAATAAGTAGAATAGCTATGAGTAATTTACCTATTGGGTATGATTGCCAAATATTTCCTACCACCTCGGTGGTATATACCAAATAATTAACAGCAATAAAGTTGTATCGGGTAGAAAATTCATCCCAAAAAAACCATTCGGATACGGCATTGAAAATGCCGAGAAATACCATGAGTAAAAGGTAGCCATACAGCACAAAACGATGGCCCGATTTTGCATACCATTTGCTGGGTAATAGCCAGCAATACAAAACTAAAGGAATAATGAAATAGCTCAACATGGCTAAATCATAAAATAAGCCAATGCTAAATACTCCAAGCAGATTTACAGCGCTCCAATCGAAGCCACTACCAGATTTAAGTAAGAGCGCTATTCGGGTGAGAGTAGAAATGCCAATACTAAGCACCACTACGAGTTTCACCGGATAAAATTGTTCTTTAAAGGCTTTATTTATAAAGAAAATCATCTTTTAAAATCTTGTTGTAAAATTTCTAATTCTTGTTGCACAAAGCTTACCAATTCTTGAATGTAGGCAGCGCTAAAATCAAATTTAATACCTGCTGTTTCATAAATTTCGCGAATGGTCTTGGTGTAGCCAAGTTTTAAGGCATCCAAATACTGATCTAGGCCTTTTTTAGGGTTTTCTTTGTAGTTTTTCCAAACGGCAATAGCGCCTAATTGGGCCATTCCGTATTCTATATAATAGAAAGGTACTTCAAAAATGTGTAATTGTTTTTGCCATAAATTTAGTTCGGCCTCTTGGTGATTTGTCCAATCAATAAAGTTGGCACCAAATTTTTCAAATGTATTTTTCCAAGCGGCACAGCGTTCTTCGGTGCTATGATCGGGGTGGGTATATATCCAATGCTGAAATTGATCGACTACCGCAACCCAAGGCAAGGTTTTTAAAACATCTTTTAATTGTTCTTGCTTGGCACGGTTTAGTTCTTCGGCATTGGTAAAAAATTCATCCCAATGATCCATAGAAATTAATTCCATACTCATAGAGGCCAATTCGGCTACTTCCGATGGGCAATGTTTGAAATCGTTTAACTCTAAATCGGCGGTAACAAAGGTGTGAATGGCGTGACCTCCTTCGTGTACCATGGTGGTTAAGTCTCTAAAAGAACCTGCCGAATTCATGAAAATAAAGGGGGCACCGGTTTCTGCTAATGGGTAATTGTAACCACCAGGGGCTTTGCCTTTCCGGCTCTCTACATCAAATAAACCATTGGCTTTCATGGCCTGTAAACGTTCGCCCAAAAAAGGGTCTAATTTTCCGAAACAGGCAATAGATTTTTCGATTAATTCGGCACCATTTTTAAATGGTTTTAAGGCAGTCTTACCCGAGGTGTCTACTTCCATATCCCAAGGTTCTAAAGTTGGCAAGTTTAAAGCTTTTTTTCGGGCAGCGGCGTGTTTTGCTAAAACGGGTACCACAGTTTTTTCAATGGCTTCGTGAAACTGAAAACAGTCTTCGGGTGTATAATCAAAGCGCCCTAAGGCTGCAAACATATAATCTCTAAAATTATCGAAATTGGCATTTTGAGCCACCTGGTGTCGTAGTGCTCGTAAGGTATTGAATAAGTCGTTTAGCGTATCTTTTTCTACTAAACGTCTGTTGCTAATGGCCTGCCAGGCATTTTTTCTAGTTTCTCGGTTGGTGTCTTTTAAAAAAGTAGCTACTTGTTCTAGCGTATATTCTTGCCCATTTAATGTTACCGACATGGCGCCAGTAATGCCTTGGTATTTTTGCTGCTCTACCTGAATGGTGGTTTGCAGCGGAATGTTTTCTTCTCTAAAAAGTTCTAAGGCTTGTTTGGTACCACGAATTAATATGGCATATTTTGTTTGATCCAGTTGATTTAGAAAAGGGCTCTCTATAAACTTACGATTCAATTGATCGTTTAGGGCAGCTACTTTAGGTTCTATTTCGGTAGCGAAATATTGAAAGGAATTTAATAAAGCTTCGTCGGCAGTATTGCAGGTCATGCGGATATAACGCCAAGCGAAATCTTCTTCTAGTAAGGCATCTATTTCACTTCGGTCGCGAAGCCATTGCTCCAACTCGGCGGCCGAGCCAATGCTGCGTTTAGCCAATTCGTCAAAAATAGGGGAAAGGTTCTCCCACGTAATTTCGAAAACGCCTTTTAAATACGTTCTTTCCTTTTTCTTTATCACCAAATCTTTCATAAAATCTTATAAAGGGCTTCTAAGCAACACATCTAAAAAATAGCAAAGGGCAAAAATAACCGAAGCAATGCCATTGGTTGTTTGAAAAGCTCGGTCTACTTTGCTTAAATCGTTGGGTTTTACCAAACTGTGCTGATAAACAAGCAGCATGGCAAAGAAGAGAAGTCCAAGAAAGTAAAACCAGCTTAGTGTAGTGTAAAAAAGCGGCATAATGAGCCAAAAAAGGGCCAATACGTGCAAAATTTTAGATACTCGGAGGGCCTTTTTAGCACCTAGCCAGGCTGGTATAGAAAATAAGTTTTCTTGTTTATCAAAAGCTTCGTCTTGCAAGGCATAAATAATATCGAATCCGCTTACCCAACACAACACTGCTATCGAAAAGAAAACCGGTGTCCAAGCGAAAGCTCCTGTAATTACCAAATAAGCGCCCATAGGTGCTAAGGCTAAGCCCAAGCCTAATACCAAATGGCATAGGGGGGTAAAACGTTTGGTATAACTATACCCTAAAACTACCAGAAGTGCAACGGGGCTCAAAGCCAAACACAGTGGGTTTATAAAATAGGTGCTAGTCATAAATAATGCCGAGTTGAGCACCGTGAATAAAAGTGCTTCACGTGGTTTTATTCTGCCGGCTGGAATATCTCTGGTAGCAGTCCGTGGATTTTTGGCATCTATAGAACGATCTAAATAGCGATTAAAAGCCATAGCCGCATTTCGGGCAAAAACCATGCAGGCCAGCATGAGCACAAACGATAGCCAACTGAAATTGTAGGAGGTGGTATTTAATGCCAAAAAGAAACCAATGCAAGCAAACGGTAACGCAAAAATAGTATGAGCAAAAAGCACTAATGAAACGTATTTTCTCATAAAACGAAGGCTTGGTTCAGTTCGCTGATGGAGCCTAATACGGCCTCTCTTCCTAAAGCATTTTCGGCAGAAGTAATGAAAATTTTAGGTACTTCTTCGAAAGATTTTAGTAATTCCTTACGAAACTTGGCAACGGTTTGATCCGTTTTTACTGCCGATTGCTTATCTGCCTTGGTAAAAATGAGTAGGAAGGGAATGCCCGTTTCGCCCAGCCAATTGCAAAAGTCGGTATCATTTTTTTGAGGCTCTACTCGACTATCAATCAATACAAACACACATTGTAGGCTTTCTCTGTGGCGTAAATAATAGCGTATAAAACGCTCCCATTCGCCACGGTTTACTTTTGAGGTTCGGGCGTAGCCATAGCCGGGTAAATCTACCAGATACCAATCTTCATTTACTCTAAAGTGGTTTATTAATTGTGTTTTCCCCGGAGTTTGAGAAGTTTTGGCCAAACCCTTGCGTTGTAAAAGCATGTTTATTAGCGATGATTTTCCCACATTAGATCGACCAATAAAAGCATATTCGGGGAGCACCGGAGGCGGTAATTTATCCGTTCTGGTATTGCTGCATATAAATTCGGCGCTTTTAATAATCATCGGTCAAAGTTAAGCGTTTAGGCCTGTAATTTTTCGCTTTTAGGATAAAATAATGACATATTTGATGCTTATTCTGCCTTCACAAACTTATCTTTGTGACCATGTCTAAAGTGGTTACTCCATATCAAGATGCCAAAGCCTCTAAAAAAGAGCAAGTGGCCCAAATGTTTACGAACATTTCTAAGACCTATGATTTCCTAAATCATTTCTTATCATTAGGAGTAGATGTGATTTGGCGAAAAATTGCCGTGAAAGAATTGGCTGCTTTACAGCCCAAACAAATTTTAGATGTAGCTACCGGCACCGGCGATTTCGCTTTCGAAGCCATTCGTGCATTACATCCCCAAAAAGTAGTTGGGGTAGATATTTCGGAAGGTATGCTGGCTATTGCCAGAGAGAAAATAGTAAAAAGAGGATTATCAGCGCAATTTGAAGTACACTTAGGTGATTCAGAAAAATTGAATTTTGAAGAAGCCAGTTTCGATGCCGTTACCGTAGCTTACGGGGTGCGTAATTTCGAAAACCTTTCTGCCGGCTTAAGCGATATGTACCGAGTGTTAAAACCGGGGGGTAAAACCGTGGTATTGGAGTTTTCAAAACCTAAAGCTTTCCCGATAAAGCAACTATATCATTTTTATTTTCATTATGTAACACCAAGTATAGGCAAGCTATTTTCTAATGATAGGAGCGCTTATGCCTATTTGCCCGAATCGGTAGCCGCCTTTCCAGATGGTGTTGATTTTGTAAAATTAATGTCTCAAGTTGGATTTAAAGAAGCTAAATGCCGTCCATTGGCGTTTGGTATTTGTTCTATTTATACCGGTGTAAAACATGCGTAAACTTATCGGCATATATTTCTTGCTGATGTTTTTAAGCTATACCAGCTATGCTCAAGAAAATTGGGGTGGCGGTGTAGATAATGAAAATGTGCATTTTGGTTTTGGCTTCCAATTCTTAAATACCGAGTTTAAGTTATATAAAGCACCTAATTGGCAAATTCCTTTCCCCGATTCAGATAATGGCGGAGCGCCCTTAACAAGCCCATTGGTAAGTATCAGTTCGCCCATGTCGTCGGGTTTTGGTTTAGGTTTTATTACCGATGTGCGTTTGGGTAACCACCTGAATTTTAGGACCACGCCGGCTTTAGTTTTTGCAGATCGTTATATTGATTATGCCTATCAAAACAGTGCCGATAATACCCGAAAAATTGTGCAAACTGCCACGGTAGATTTACCATTGGGTTTCAAATTAAAATCAGACCGAAGAGGAAATTTTAGAGCCTATATTTTAGGTGGAGTAAAATATTCTATAGATATTATTTCTAAAAAGAAGCTAAACGACGACGATCTTGGACAATTAGATAAGTTAGTGAAAACTAACCGGAATATATTGTGGTATGAAGCCGGAATAGGCTTCGATTTCTATTTTGAATTTTTCAAATTATCGCCCGAAATTAAATGGTCGCAATCGGTAAACAATGTACTTGCTCCTGCCACTACTCCAAATGCCTACACCACACCTTTAGAGAAATTATTTGTACGCAACTTTCAATTTAGTTTATATTTTGAATAAGAATCAAAACATGGTCCCTCAATATCCAACAAAATTATGTCTAAAATAGCCTTTATTACGGGAGCAAGTGCCGGCATTGGTGCTGCTACAGCTACTATATTAGCTCAAAACGGTTACGATTTGCTATTGGCTGCTCGTAGAGTAGATCGTTTAGAAACACTAGCTACCGAGTTGCAAGCTCAGTACGGTGTTCGTGTTCATGCGTTCGCTTTAGACGTTCGTAATAGAGTAGAAGTGAGTGCTCAATTGAATGCTCTGCCGCCCGAATGGTATGCTATTGATGTTCTGGTAAATAATGCTGGATTAAGTCAAGGTATGGATGCTTTTCATGAAGCCAATCTGGACGATTGGGATACCATGATTGATACCAATATAAAAGGTTTGCTCTATGTGAGTCGCTTGGTTTCGGAGTGGATGGTTGCCCGTAAAGCGGGACATATTATAAATATTGGCTCCATTGCTGGTAAAGAAACTTATGCCAATGGTAATGTATATTGCGCAACTAAACATGCGGTTGACTCGTTAAATAAAGCCATGCGTATAGATTTGTTGCCTCATGCCATTCGGGTAACGGGTATTCACCCTGGAGCGGTAGAAACCGAATTTTCGGCCGTTCGTTTTAAAGGCGATTTAGAGCGGGCTAAAAAAGTATACGATGGATTTGAGCCATTAATTGCACAAGATATTGCAGAAGCTATTTGGTTTGCCGTAAGTCGCCCTGCACATGTAACCATAAACGATTTGGTGATTATGCCAACCGCTCAAGCCAATACCAGTCATTTACTAAAAAAATAAAAGCATATGAGTTTACAAGTTAGTATTGATCAGGATATTAAAACCGCCATGTTGGCTAAAAACGAGGCTGGCCTTCGTGGACTTAGAGCTATCAAATCTGCTTTATTAGTAGCCAAAACAGAAAAAGGAGCATCTCAGCACTTAGATGAGGCAACTGAATTGAAAGTATTGCAAAAATTAGTAAAGCAGCGCAAAGAATCGGCAGCTATTTACCAAGAACAAAACAGACCAGATTTGTATCAAATAGAGGCCGAAGAAATTGCCGTTATTGAAGCTTATTTGCCTAAAGCGCTAGCTGAAGAAGAAGTTGCGGCCATTATTCGCAGCCTCATTACCCAAAGTGGAGCAAGCGGTATGCAAGATATGGGTAAGGTTATGGGTCTTGCCACCAAAGAATTGGCCGGCCAAGCCGATGGAAAATTGATTTCTGAACTCGTTAAACAATTATTAAATGAGTAGTATCCCTCGTGTTCGAACATTAATTTTTAGTATTATTGGGTAAATTTTGGTTAAGCCAACACATCAACAAGAACGTACATGCAATTTACAGTTAAAGAAGAAAAAGGGTTTAAATACGTAGAAGAGGGCGAAGGAGAGGTGCTTATATTGCTGCATGGCTTAATGGGTGCTTTGAGTAATTGGGAGGCCGTTATCAACGAATTTAAAGGCAGATATCGAGTCATTATCCCTATGTTACCCATTTATGATTTGCCTTTGCTAACTACCGGCGTAAAAACCCTGTCTAAATTCTTGAACAGATTTATGAAGTTTAAGCAGATAGAGCAAGCTATTTTATTGGGTAATTCCTTAGGTGGGCATGTGGGTTTGATTTTTACGATAAAGCATACGACAAAAGTAAAAGCGCTCGTGTTGGCCGGTAGTTCTGGTTTGTACGAAAATGCCTTTGGTGGTACGTTTCCAAAGCGTGAAAACTACGAGTTTATTAAAGAAAAAGTAGAGTTAACCTTTTACAACCCGGCTACAGCCACCAAAGAATTGGTAGATGAAGTGTACGCTGCGGTAAATGACCGGCATAAGGTTATTCGTATTTTAGCGATGGCTAAATCAGCCATTCGTCATAATATGGCCAAAGAATTAAAACATATTAAAGTTCCGGTTTGTTTAATTTGGGGCAAAAACGATATTGTAACTCCACCAGAAGTGGCCGTAGAGTTTAATCAACTTTTGCCCGACTCTGAACTAAATTGGATTGATAAATGTGGGCATGCCCCCATGATGGAGCACCCGGCACAGTTTAACACGTATTTAAATTCATTTTTAACCCGAATTGCCTCTACCTAATGGTAGCAAACATCATTCAGCATACCACTAGGTTAGCGCTTACGTTAAGAATGAATCAATTATTATTTACCCTTAATGCCTGATATGTATAGCATACATCAGGTTTTTAAGCAATTGGAGGGTGCTTCAGATTTTGCGCTTCCATATAATACTAAATTAAAAATGGCTTAGGCCAATAAAATAGCATAGGTATGAAAATTGCAATTTACGGACGTCGATTTAATACACGTGTAGTTCCCTTTCTACAACACTTATTCGATTCTTTGCTTAAAAAAGGAATTGATGTAGTTGTGTATGATAAGTTTCATGAATTTATTCAAGATCAAGTTTCTTTACCAAAAGCTCCCGATACTTTTTCGGCAGGAGATGATTTAAGCGGCAAGGTAGATATCATGTTTAGCTTAGGTGGAGATGGTACTTTATTGGATACCGTTACCCTCATCAGAGATTCCAACATTCCTGTTTTGGGAATTAACTTCGGTCGTTTGGGCTTTTTGGCAAGTATAAATAAAGATGCCATAGACGAGGCCATTGAAAGCCTTTTGCATAAGCAATATACGTTGGATAAACGTTCCTTATTGTGTATTGAATCAGCATTTAACCCATTTGGCGCCGATAATTTCGCTCTGAATGATATTACGTTTCATAAACGAGATACCTCGGCCATGATTATCATTCACACCTATCTTAACAACGAATTTTTAAACTCCTACTGGGCTGATGGGCTTATTGTGGCTACTCCAACTGGTTCTACCGCGTATTCATTAAGTTGCGGCGGCCCCATTGTAATGCCTAGTTCTGGCAACATAGTAGTAACCCCCATTGCCCCTCATAACTTAAATGTGCGGCCCATTGTATTATCAGATTGCAACGAATTATCTTTTGAAATAGAAGGAAGAAGCTCAAAATACCGCTTGTCTTGCGATTCAAGAACCGAAGTGGTAGATACCTCGGTAAAAACAGTAGTAAAGAAAGCCCCTTTTGAAATAAATCTGATTCGTTTACATCAAGAAAACTACCTCGAAACCTTGAGAAATAAATTACTTTGGGGTATTGATACTCGGAATTATTAATGAGCAAGCGATTCATAATTCTTTTTTTAATACACATTAGTGCACTACAACTACGTGCCCAAACTTGGGAGATAGGAGGTTTTTTGGGTGCCTCTGGGTATATGGGCGATTTAAACCAAATAGGTATTAGCCAGTTTAACAACGTTGCTTTTGGAGGCCAAATAAAACGTAATTTCGATCCCAATTGGTCCGCTAAACTCAATTTTGTACATGGTACTATTTTGGCTAGCGATGCGAAATCAAATTCGGTAAATCAGAAAATGCGTAACCTCAGTTTTTATTCGCCAATTTCTGAACTCTCCTTACAAGTAGAATTTAACTTTCTGTCTTATTTAGCCGGTATTAGCCGTACACGTATAACTCCTTTTTTGTTTAGTGGAGTGGGTGCCATAAAGTTTAACCCCAAAGTAGACATAAGTGGTGGAGGTATTGTAAATACCTTTGTGTTAAACGATTATTTAACCGAGGGACAAACAAAACCCTACAAAACCTTGGCCATGAGTATACCCTATGGTATTGGCGTGAAATATAATATTAAGACTACCTGGAATTTGAATGCCGAAATTGGCTATAGAACTGCTTATACCGATTATTTAGACGATGTAAGCATGAATTATCCTGCCGATTTATCTAGCCGCCCGTATTTAAGCCAGTTGCTTTCAGATCCATCGGGTGTAGCACCCAACGGTGGCCAGCGTGGCGATTATCGGAAAAGAGATACCTATATGTTTGCGGGCTTAAGCCTAACTTATACCTTTGTAAGCCGAAAATGTCCGGTTGTAGGCAATTAATATAAAATATGGCTATCCCAGCAACAATAGATTTACAGCAAATACCACAACATGTTGCCATTATTATGGATGGTAATGGCCGTTGGGCAAAAGAGCAAGGTAAATTACGGGTATTCGGTCATCAAAATGGGGTAAAAGCCGTTAAAGATACGGTGGAAGGTGCAATAGAGCTAGGGTTAAAATACCTTACACTTTATGCTTTTTCTACCGAAAACTGGAATAGACCCCAACAAGAAGTAAACGCCTTGATGGAACTTTTGGTAAAAACTATTACTAAAGAAACGGCTACTTTAATGAAACATCAAATTCGTTTAAATGCCATTGGCGATTTAACTTCCTTGCCAGCTACGTGTTATCAGGAATTGATGGAAGCCATGGAAAAAACGAGTGCGAATACGAGATGTACGCTTACGCTAGCCTTAAGTTACAGCTCACGGTGGGAGCTTACGGAAGCATTTAAAACACTAGCCAAAAAAGTAAAAACTGGTGAAATAAGCCCCGAAGATATTACAGAACAACTCTTAAGCGAACATTTAACTACGGCCGGCTTACCCGATCCGGAACTGATGATTCGTACCAGTGGTGAACTGCGTTTGAGTAATTTTATGATGTGGCAATTGGCTTATACAGAGCTTTATTTTACCCCCAAATTGTGGCCCGATTTTCGCCGTTCCGATTTGCATGAAGCCATTCTTGATTTTCAAAAACGAGAGCGCAGATTTGGGAAAATTAGTGAATAGTGCAAAAAAATCAATTTTTAACAATTTTTAACAAAGGTTTAAGCTAATTTAGCGCCTTATATTCCACAAGATGAATCGTATACTTTTAACACTTTTATTATTGTTTAATGGCTTATGGGCTTTTGGTCAGTTTGGGCGCACCAAGCAACCGACCATATCTCGTACTTCATCAAGTGGCGTTAGCTATCTAGAACCAAAAGAATACATTGTTGGCGGAACCACCGTAAAAGGCGCACAATACCTCGATGCAGGTGTTCTGGTTACTATTTCTAAATTAACAGTTGGCGAAAAAGTATTGGTACCTGGCGACGCAACAGCAAATGCAGTAAAAAACTTATGGGATCAAGGTCTTTTAGATGATGTAAAATTGAATATATCTGATATAAGGGGAGATAGTGTATTTTTTGAAATTGAAATTGTAGAACGTCCACGTGTAAGCAAGTTTGAGTTTACAGGCCTAAAAAAGGGAGAAATCGACGATATTCAGGATAAAATTAAAGACAAGAATGGCAAAATTATCAACGATAATTTATACAATACCGTAAGTTCTATTATTAAAAAGCATTTTACCGAAAAGGGGTATTTATATACCGAAGTGGCTTATAAACAGCTAAAAGATACGGTAGAAGCCAATTCGTTAATTTTAAAAGTGCAGGTAAATAAGCAAAATAAGGTAAAGGTTCACAAAATTTCAATAGAAGGCAATACGGTATTTAGTGATTATCAGATTCGCAAAATGCTGAAGAAAACTAAGCAGCAGGCCTTTTATAAATTATTGGGTACCGGTAAATTTACCGCCGAAAAATTTGAATCAGACAAGGAAAAGTTACTCTCTAAACTGCAAGAGAGAGGGTATCGTGATGCCAGATTGGTTAAAGATTCTGTTGCCAAGTTTGATGCTAATTCTATTGAAGTTTTCTTAAAAGTATATGAAGGCCCGAAATACTATTTCGGCAACCTCAGTTGGTCTGGTAATGCAAAATACTCTGCCGATATATTGCAAAAAGTGCTTTCTATTAAAAAGGGAGAAATTTTTAGCGAAGAAAAACTGGATAAAAAACTTACTGGCAGTGCCAATGGCGATGATGTTTCGGCTTTATATTTAAATGATGGATACTTAACTTTTAATGTTGATCCGGTGCAAACAAAAGTGCATCAAGATACTATTGATATTGAGTTTAGAGTGTACGAGGGTCCGCAATATACCATTAGTAAGGTAAGCTTAAAAGGTAATGACATTACCAACGATAGAGTGGTTTTGAGAGAAATTCGTACCAAACCGGGACAAAAGTTCTCCAAAGAAGCGGTAATAAGAACTACTCGTGAAATTGCACAATTGGGTAATTTTGATGAGCAAAAAACAGATGTAAAGCCAATTCCTAATCCTGCAGATGGAACAGTAGATATTGAATATACCGTGTCGGAAAAACCTTCTGATCAAATAGAGTTATCGGGTGGTTTTGGTGGTGGCCGTATTATCGGAACATTAGGACTAACCTTTAATAACTTCTCGGCTCGTAATATTTTTAATGGCAAAGCTTGGAAACCACTTCCTAAAGGCGATGGGCAGAAATTAAGTATTCGTGGACAAACCAATGGCAAATTTTACCAGTCCTATAGTTTCTCTTTCTCAGAACCTTGGTTAGGTGGTAAAAAACCAGTAAACTTCGGCATTAGTGCCTTTACTTCTTTGCAATCTAACGGGCTTTCGGGAGCAGATCCCAACTTGCAAAAAATTAGAATGAATGGAATTACCTTTAGCTTGGGCCAACGTTTAAAATGGCCTGATGATTATTTTCAGTTAGTACATTCTATTAATTTGCAACAATATGTTTTAAGAAATTATGCCGATCGGTTTATTTTTTCTAACGGTAAATCATACAATTTTAATATTACCCAAGAGTTTTCACGTAACTCCGTAGATGCACCAATTTACCCAACCTCGGGATCACACTTGCGTTTTACTGTACAATTAACGCCGCCATATTCGTTATTTAATAAAATTAACTATGCCACGGCTACCGATCAAGATCGTTACCGCTATGTAGAATACCACAAATGGAAATTTGATGCACAATGGTACCAACGCATTTACGGAAAACTAATTTTGAAAGCACAAGCACAATTTGGTTTCTTAGGTTATTACAACAAAGCCGTAGGTCAATCTCCTTTTGAGCGCTTTAAATTAGGTGGTGATGGTATGCAAGGATTTGATTTTCTACAAGGCTCAGAAATTATTGGCATGAGAGGGTATCAAAATAATTCAATTATCCCAGTTGGTTCAAATCCACAAATAGCACAAGGATCTGGTAGCCCTATCTACAATAAATATGTGTTAGAGCTTCGTCATCCAATTACCCTAAGCCAGCAAGCCACTGTGTTTGTATTGGCCTTTGCCGAAGGAGGAAATACCTGGAACAATTTCAAACAATTCTCTCCATTTAACGTTCGCCGTTCGGCTGGTTTTGGAGCCCGTATATTCTTACCTATATTTGGTTTACTTGGTTTAGATTACGGGTATGGTTTTGATGCTATCCCGGGAATACCGGCAGCCAACAAAGGGCAATTCCACTTTAGTATTGCCCAACAAATGGGTGGAGGGTTTTAATTAAAAAGGCATGAAAAAATTAGCTCTTATCTTATTTCTCGTTTGCGGTGCTTTTTTTAGTAGTATGGCGCAACGCTTTGTATATGTAGATAGTGAATACATCTTAAAGCATATTCCGGAATACAATTCGGCACAAAAGCAATTAGATGCCCTATCAGACCAATGGCAAAAAGAAGTAGATGCAAAATTTGCCGATATTGAAAAGTTGTATAAAGCCTATCAGGCAGATCAAGTATTGCTTACTGATGATATGCGTAAACGTCGCGAAGCAGAAATTGTAGAAAAAGAAAAACAAGCAAAAGAGTTTCAACGCCAAAAATTTGGCTTTGAAGGCGAATTGTTTCAGCAAAGAAGCCGCTTAATTAAGCCCATACAAGAACGGGTAGCTAAAGCCGTACAGGCCTTGGCTGAAGATCAACAGTTGGATGTAGTGTTTGATAAAGGCAGTGATATAACCATACTTTATGCCAATGCCCGCTTAGATAGAAGCAATGAAGTAATTACACGTTTAGGATATAAACCCGTAACATTTGCGAAATAATAAAAACTTTAGTAACATCGTAAACCAAAAACATGAACAATAATAACATGAAAAAATCAATTAAAATAGCTGCCTTGTCATTTGTACTAGGCTTTTTAGTGTTGAGCGCACAAGCCCAACAAAAGTTTGGTCATATCAATTCTAGCGATTTGTTGCAATCAATGCCCGAAATGAAGGTTGCCGATGCAGCTTTCCAAACCTATGCTAAAGCAAAACAAAGTGCTTTGGAACAAATGGATGCTGAGCGTCAGAAAAAAATTGTTAGTTACCAAGAGAAATATAAATCTCTGAGCGAAGCAAACAAAGAAACCTTGGGTAAAGAGTTAGAAGTTTTAGGTAAAGAGATTCAAGATATGGAAAAACGTATCACCGATACCGAACAAAAATCTCAAGAAGAATTAAATGCCAAACGCTCTGAAATGTACCAACCAGTATTTGAAAAAGCAGAAAAAGCAGTAAAAGCAGTGGCTAAAGAAAAAGGTTACGCCTATGTTTTTGATGTATCTCAACCAGGAGTAGTTTACTTCGATGGTGGCGACGATATTTTAGAAGTAGTTAAAGCTAAATTAGCTGCTGCCGCAGCCGCAGCTGCTCCAGCACCTGTTGCCCCTGCTGTTGCTCCTACAAAAGCACCAGCTACTCCAGCAAAGAAAAAATAAGTATCTCAAAAATTTAATTAAATGCGAAGTCAATAAATTCAAGTTGACTTCGCATTTTTGTTTTATATGAGCGCAAAACTCCCCATAGGTATTTTCGATTCGGGCATTGGCGGTTTAACCGTTGCCAGTGCCATTCATAAGCTATTGCCTAATGAAGAGTTGGTTTATTTTGGCGATACTGCCCATTTGCCTTATGGCGATAAATCGCCGGAAGCCATCAAATACTTTAGCTTAAAAATTGCTCAATTTTTGCTCGATAAGCAGTGTAAAATGATTGTTATTGCCTGCAATACCGCTTCATCTTTGGCTTACCATGATTTGGTGGAATTTATCGGAGATAAAATTCCAGTACTCAATGTAATTGATCCAGTGGTTGAATTTGTAGCCGCACAAAACCAATTAAATATAGTAGGGGTAATTGGTACCAAAGCCACCATTAACTCAGATTTGTACGCTAAAAAACTAAAATTAGCCCGACCCGGTATAGAAGTTAAATCTTTAGCCACGCCACTTTTGGCACCCATAATAGAGGAAGGCTTTTTTAGCAATACCATTAGTAAAACGGTAATTAATTCCTATTTATCGTCCCCGAAATTAAAAAATATTGATAGTTTAATTTTGGCATGCACCCATTATCCGCTCATTCAAGCCGAAATTGAAGAATTTTATCACGAAAAGGTAACAATTATTAATTCTGCAGCCATTGTAGCCCAATCTGTTCAGAAAAAACTGACTGAATTAAATTTAATGAACAAAGTTGTAGTAAAAAAACTTCAATTTTTCGTTTCTGACTATACTTCTTCCTTTGAAAAGAGCACAAAATTATTTTTTGGTGAAAAAACTCACCTTAAATTGAAAAATATTTGGTCTTAAATCACATTTAATCCAAAATTTGGTTCATTTGTTCACATTTTTTGCAAATGTTAGTAATCATTTTTAACATTTCAGCTAAAAAATTAGATATTTATAGCTAGGTCGTCCTAAATATCTAAAAATGGCAAAAAGTTTATCCAAATTCCCCTTTATTATTCTATTCCTTATTGTGGTATTGGCTTTTTGCTTTCCATCTATACCCAAATCAATACCAATACACACATCTATTAACACAGCCGATACCGCTTGGATGTTAACTGCCACCGCTCTGGTATTAATTATGACTCCGGGTTTGGCTTTCTTTTACGGCGGAATGGTGAATAAAAAGAATGTCATATCAACCATGTTGCAAAGTTTTATTTGCATGGTACTCATTACTGTTATGTGGGTAGTATTTGGCTTTAGCTTAGCCTTCGGTGAAAGCATGGGTGGTTTTATTGGCAACCCAAGTACCTACTTTATGATGAATGGGGTAATAGACGGACAGCCTTGGAAATTGGCACCAACCATTCCATTTTTATTGTTTGCTATGTATCAATTAAAATTTGCCATTATTACACCTGCGCTCATTACAGGCGCTTTTGCAGAGCGTATTCGTTTTATTTCTTACACCTTGTTTATTTGTTTGTTTTTCATTTTCATTTATGCCCCATTGGCTCATGCAACTTGGCATCCCGATGGTATTTTGTTCAAGTTGGGCGTTTTAGATTTTGCCGGCGGAACCGTAGTACATATGTCGGCAGGTTGGGCAGCATTGGCCTCGGCCCTTTATCTAAAAAAACGCAATGAAGTATCTCATACTCCAGCCCGTATAACCTACGTATTATTGGGCACTGGCCTGTTGTGGTTTGGTTGGTATGGCTTTAATGCCGGCTCTGCTTTTGGCGCATCAACATTAGCTGTTACAGCTATGGCTACCACCATGACAGCCTCTTCTGCAGCAGCCTTGAGTTGGATTTTCTTTGATGCTTGGAAAGGTCGTAAACCCTCGGCTATGGGAACCTGCATTGCAGCAGTAGTGGGCTTGGTAGCCATTACTCCCGCAGCCGGTTTTGTAAGCATTCCACACTCTTTAATAATTGGCGCAGTTGCAGCTTTAGTGAGCAATATTTTGGTAGACTGGCGTAGCCGCACTGGACTAGACGATACCCTAGATGTATTTCCCTGCCACGGCGTAGGAGGGATGGTAGGCATGTTACTTACTGGCGTATTTGCCCATACTGCGGTAAATGGGGCCAATACCACGGGTAATGGTTTGCTTTTTGGCGAAACACATTTATTTTTGGTGCAAAGTTTGGCTTTAGTAGGCGTTTCTGTTTTTGCTTTTGTAGGTTCTATGGCTTTATTAAAACTAACCGATTTAATCAGTCCACTTCGAGTAAGTGCAGCCGATGAACAGGAAGGCTTAGATTTGAGCCAGCACGGAGAGAAGTTGTAGCAAGGCAGTGATTTATTCAATTAAATCCTTACTTTTGTTAGCTCATCCAACACCATGAGCGAACCCATAAAACACGAGTGCGGCATTGCCCTCATCCGATTGTTAAAACCGCTATCTTACTACCAAGATAAATACGGTACGCCTTTCTACGGCCTTAATAAACTCTACTTATTAATGGAAAAACAGCATAACCGCGGCCAAGATGGCGCCGGTATTGCAACCATTAAATTAGACATGAAGCCTGGTACCCGCTACATCAGCAGGCATAGAGCTATGGGCTCGAAAGCGGTTTCCGATATATTTGAATACGTACAAAAGAAATTTGTAGACGTTCAGGAAAACACACCCGAGCTGTTAGCCGATGCCAATTGGCTGAAAGAAAATATCAGTTTTACCGGCGAAGTACTCATGGGTCACTTGCGCTACGGCACCCACGGAAAAAACAGCATCGAAAGTTGTCACCCCTTTTTACGCCAAAACAATTGGATGACCCGTAATTTGGTTGTTTGTGGCAATTTTAACATGACCAATGTTGACGAATTGCTAGAGCAATTATACGAACTTGGTCAGCATCCTAAAGAAAAAGCAGATACCGTAACGGTTTTAGAAAAAATAGGCCATTTCTTAGACGTAGAAAATCAAGAAATTTTTGATAGTTACAATGCTAAAGGCCTAAGCAATGTAGAAATTACGCATAAAATTGCCGAAGATTTGGATGTAGCCAATATACTGCGTCGTTCGGCAAAAACTTGGGATGGAGGGTATACCATTGCAGGTATTATTGGCCACGGTGATGCTTTTGTAATGCGTGATCCGGCGGGCATTCGACCGGCTTTTTACTATGCCGATGATGAAGTGTTAGTGGTTGCATCCGAGCGCCCCGCTATCCAAACCGCCTTTAATGTGCCTATAAATGCCGTGAAGGAAATCAAGCCAGGCTATGCGCTAATTGCCAAAAAAGATGGACGCATTAGCGAAGAACAATTTAGCCAACCCGTAGAACAAAAATCATGTTCTTTTGAGCGTATTTATTTCTCTAGAGGCAGCGATGCCGATATTTACCGCGAACGCAAACAATTAGGGCGCTTATTATGCCCGCAAATTTTATCCGCAATACACAACGATTTAGAAAATACTGTATTTTCTTTTATTCCAAATACCGCCGAAGTAGCTTTTTATGGTTTGGTAGAAGGGGTACATAAGCACATCAAACACGTGCAAAAAAATACCTTATTAAACCGTGTCGATAAAATTACTGATGACGAGTTAGAAGCAATGCTAAAAATGGCGCCGAGGGTGGAGAAAATTGCCCTTAAAGATGCTAAATTGCGCACTTTTATTGCCCAAGATGCCGATAGAGGTGACATGGTGGCTCATGTATACGATACTACCTACGGTCTAATAAAAGCACAAGAAGATACCTTGGTGGTGTTAGATGATTCTATTGTTCGGGGAACTACCTTAAAACAAAGCATTTTACGCATTTTAGATCGTTTGCACCCCAAAAAGATTATTGTAGTTTCTTCCGCCCCTCAAATTCGCTACCCCGATTGTTATGGCATAGATATGTCTAAAATGGGCGAATTTGTAGCCTTTGAGGCCATGATTTCTTTGCTAAGAGAACAAGACAAAGAGCAACTTATACAAGACACCTATGAAGCTTGTTTACAAGCTAAGGCTACAAGCAGTATGAAAAAGAAAAACTTAGTCCAGGCTTTGTACGCTCTTTTCACCGACGAAGAAATTTCTAATCGAATTGCTAAAATTGTTACTCCGGCGGGCATTCATGCTCAAGTAGAAGTTATTTATCAGAAATTGGAAAACCTACATGCAGCTTGTCCAAAGCATTTAGGCGATTGGTATTTTTCGGGTAATTACCCTACTCCAGGTGGAAATAAAGTAGTCAATCAGGCTTTTATGAATTGGGTAGAAGGGAATAACCAACGGGCGTATTAAAGTAACGAATGGTTTACCACCAAACTGTATATTAGTTTTGCAGCAAAAATAATCAGTAGGGTACCAGCTACCCGATTCAATACAATCAAATTATGTACCGTAATACGGTTACGCAGTTTATTGGCAAAGTAGGCCTTTAGTGTATCTAGGCTAAACTGGGTAATTAAAATAGCGGCAAAAAAGGGTACAATGATGTTGGGGTTATAGCCTCCGGCTACAGAAATTACACCGCTAGTTACACTAATCCAATACAATAGTAAGGATGGATTAAAAATGCACATGGCAAAACCTTTTAGGAAATAGCCTAGTTTTTTAGTTTTGGAAGTGTTTTCTTCGAATTCTAACTTTACCTTTTTAAGAAGGTAAAAAATTCCAATACTCAATAAAATAACAGCACCTGCATAGCCGATATAATCTAGATAGGCACTTCCCTTAGATACATAACTAGAACCAAACAAACTTAAGGCCACAAAAATACCATCGCTAAGTACCACCCCAGCCGCTAATGCCATGCCGGCATAAAAGCCTTTTTCTATACTGGTTTTAATCAGGGCAAAAAATACCGGTCCGGTTAAAAAAGACAGTATAATGCCCATGCCTATCCCTGAAATTATAATTTCCATCGTCTTCCTCCTTATGCTAATATCCGATTTTATGTGCTAAAAACACTACAAAGCTTTCACACTTTTGTTAATAATACGCTGTTTCAAAAAAAATAAGTATGTTAGCTATACTAAACCAATAAACCAAAATTAACATTACACAACATTATGGAACCAAATTCACATACCAAATGGGGTCAATTTATACCCTTAGTAACCGTTTTTTTCTTCTGGGGGTTTGTTGCCGCAAGCAACGATATTTTAATCCCGGTATTCAGACAAGCTTTTGATTTAACGCAAAGTCAAAGTCAGTTAGTTTCTTTAGCCTTTTATATTGCCTATACCGTAGGATCCTTAATTTATATGGGTATTTCGGTGTTACTCGAAAAAGATGTGATTAATACCATAGGCTATAAAAATGGACTAGCACTGGGCTTAGTTATTTCAGCTTTTGGTACCTTATTGTTTTATCCAGCAGCAAATCTTGGTTCATTTCCACTCATGCTTTCGGGTTTATTTATAGTTGGATTGGGATTTTCACTTCAACAAATCGTAGCCAATCCATTAGCCATTGCTATGGGGCCTATTACAACAGGATCTCAACGTTTAATATTAGCAGGTGGTATTAATAATTTTGGAACCACCATTGGCCCCTTAATTGTAAGTTTTGCCATTTTTGGAGCCAGTACAAGCACTACAACCAATATCAGTATAGAGAGTGTTAAAATTCCTTATTTAGTGTTGGGCGCTGCATTTTTAGTAGTGGGTTTATTCCTCAAATTTTCATCAATACCAGATAAACCAGCCTTGGTAGAAAGCACCGAAGATGGGTTAAAAGGCTCAGCCTTAAAATATCCGCAATTGGTTTTAGGCATGATTGCCATTTTTGTATACGTAGGCGTGGAGGTATCGACAGCAAGTAATTTACCTGCTTATATGGAAAAAGATTTAGGCTTTGCCATTAAAGACATTGCCCCCTATATTTCATTGTATTGGGCCAGTATGATGATTGGTCGTTGGACAGGTGCTGTGGAAGCATTTACGTCAAATATCAGTTTGCAAAAAGTATTACGCTTTGTAGCGCCTTATTTGGCATTTGGGGTATTTCTATTGGTAAATGCGCTTGCCAATCACAATTTAGCCCCGTTCTATGTTTATGGCCTTATTATTCTAGTATTAATACTTGCCGATATTTTAAGTAAAGCCAATCCGGCTCGTATGTTATTTATTTTTTCTACAGTGGGCATTTTGGCACTGTGTGTAGGTATGTTAACTACTGGTATGCTGAGTGTGTATGCATTTACAAGCGTAGGCTTGTTTTGCAGTACCTTATGGCCTTGTATTTTCACGCTAGCCGTTAGCGGACTCGGTAAAAATACCAGCCAAGGAAGTAGCTTTTTAATTATGATGATTATGGGTGGTGGTATAGTAAGTTGGTTACAAGGGTATGTATCAGAATTTACGGGTATCCAATACAGTTATGTTATAGGAATTGCTTGTTTTACCTATTTAGCTTTTTATGCGTGGAAAGTGAGCGGTATTTTAAAGGCTCAGGGAATTAGTTTTGATAAAAATATGGCCTCCGGCCATTAATTCTTTACACCTTGAGTAAACCAAGTTTCGATAGCATTTTTATGAATTTAGCCACCGACCTGGCCCAGCGCTCTCATTGCGTAAAGGCCCAGGTCGGGGCAGTTCTTACTAAGGACACCCGTATTATTTCTATTGGCTATAATGGGCCACCAGCGGGCACCCATAATTGCGATGAAGAATTTCCTAATGTGGGCTGCCCCAGAGATAGTAAGAATAGCTGTTCACTAGCTTTGCATGCCGAAGAGAACGCCATTCTGTATGCAGTTAAAAATGGAGCAACCTTAGAAGGGGCAACCTTATACCTCACACTATCTCCCTGCCTCTCTTGCGCTCGGCTCATCTTTTCTTCAGGGATTAAGAAAGTAAGATTTAAAAATTCATACGCCGAGTATAAAGGCCTGCCTAGCGATGAAGGGGTAGATTTTTTAAATAAATTCGGTGTAGAAACGCTACAATTTTCTTAAAAAAGTTTATTTAAACGGATTCCCCCATTTCACATCGGTATACACATTGGTGCCTGCCAAGGTTTTTAAGAAAGCCACTACCGCACTAATTTCTGATTGCTGTAAATTTAAGCGCTGTACATGGCCGTTTGGCTTTAAGCGCTGATCTAAATTCTGATTATCGTTTATAAATCCACCATAATGCGAAACTGCTGTAGCAAGATCTCTAATACCGGCACTGTGCATCAATCGGGAATTGAGGGTGCCACTTGTATTTACCAAATCACGTAACGAGGGAGCTCGGGTAACTGTAATATCTTGCCCATTACCTACTGCAAGGGCAATTACTCCATTGTTTCTAGAATTAGGGTCAATATCAAATTCTGGGGCATTGTGGCAAGCGTTACAACCCAAACCGCCACTTATTCTAGATCCGTTGGCGTCGAAGTTTGGTCTGTTTAAGAACAGACTTTTACCTAAGTTCTCTGTGCTCATAAAGTTTGGAAAATCTTGGTTATCGTTATTTACTTGAGCTCTTCCTGCATCGTATTTAGAGTCGAATGACTGGATACTTCTAACAAATTGTGCCAAACATTCTTGTAAGCGTGCCTCGGTTACATTGATGTCTCCATATGTAAATTTAAATAGCTCATTATAATAGCCAATAGCCTGTAATTTGGTTAAAAGAGCAGTCAAATTACCTCTACCCGTTTGGCCACTAAAGCCCATCTCGTTGTGGTCTTGTACAGGTTGGGTAGTTTGTTGTTCAAGGCTTGTTGCACGTTCATCCCAAAAAAACCTAGTTTCTACGGCAAAACGTGAGTTCACTAAACGCATAGAATGTCTACCGGTTACTCCACCCAATACACCACTACTCACTTGGGCGGTGTCACTAAATGCAAATTGTTGATTATGACAACTCGAGCAAGAAATAGAATTGTTAATACTTAAACTTTTATCGTAAAAAAGCACCCTGCCTAATGTTGCTTTGGCATTAGTAATCGGGTTACCGCCCGTATTATCTTTTACAATATAATTCGGTTTTGCTTGATTGGCGTAGTTGGCCAAACTATTCAAATTGATAGTTGTTCCAAAAGCTGTGCTTATGTTAGGATATGTGCCAGTAGGTGCAGTGCTGCTAGTATCAGCATTGCTGGGTGCATCCGTATTTTTTGAGCAGGAAACAGCTCCCAAAATAATCAGTCCCATGAGGGCTGCAATTGCTCTTAATTTGGTCATAATTTAATAATGTAAAAAAATAAGCACTAAAGCAGATACTCCAAATAGAAATACTTCTATTCCTAATAAACATAATATAATAAGGATATAATCTATTGGTTCCTTTTTCATGATGTCTGGGTTTATTTTTTAGACATCTATTTTTATCAAAGGTTTAATGCAGATTAATTTATTTTTTCAATAAAAATTCGAGGGGGATATGCAAGCGTTTACTCCACGATTTCTCACTATGATCATCGCCAGGATAAAATTTGGTCAGCCAATGCGAATCGTTATAACCCTTGGCTAACATTAAGCTATCAACTTTTTGTTGTAGGGGTAGATATAAAGCATCGAGTGTTTGATCTCCGTGGTCAAAATAGAGTTTGTGCGTGTTTGCTTTAGGTAAATGTTTGTTCATATAGGATAAAAATGCATCGGGAATAGGATTGCCCTCCATGCTAAAAATACCTGGCCAATGGGTACTCATACAAGCAGCTCCGCCAAATACGTCCGGATATTCGCAAAGGGCATACATAGAAATTAGCCCGCCCATGCTACTGCCCGCTATAAAGGTATCTTCAGTTTTGGTTGAAACTGCATAATGGCTATCGATATAAGGTTTCAATTCTTTTACCAAGAATTTTAGGTAGCCATCTGAATATATTTGGTGATTATTAAAAACAGAGGCACCATTGGCACGTGCTGCAGCATAAATAGCTTCTTTTTCTGGTTTTTTTAAATTTTCGAAGGGTTTTTGAGGAAAGTAGTCTGCATGACGGGTTTTTTCGCCGTTCCATATGCCCACCACTATAGTTTCTTTAATTTTACCTGATTTCTCTAATTCGGTTAGTACCTCATCTACTTCCCATTCTGTTTTGTTCCAGGTGCTACTGGCATCGTAGAGCATTTGGCCATCGTGCATGTACAATACCGTATATTTTTTGTTTGTGGTATAGCCATCGGGTAGCCAAATGTCTACATTTCTGGAGGTTACGTATTTTGAAGGGAATTGGGTTAGGCGTTCAATTTTTCCCGAAACAACTTTTGGAATCGTTTGACCTTGTGCCAAGAGCCCCCATAGGCAAAAGCCTAGAACATATATTGCTAATTTCATACGCTAATTTAAAAATTTTAAACAAACTGAAAATAAAGTAATAGCCCGGCAGCAAGGGTCATAAGTAGCAAAGCTGCTCCGCCAAAAATGTTAGCTACTTTGCCATTTACATGGTTGCCCATAATTTTCTTATTGTTGGCAATGTGTAAAATAATGGCAATGAGTACCGGGGCGGTTATTCCGTACAAAATGGCTGTATAAATAAGTGCTTTTATGGGAGATATGCCTATATAGTTTAAGCCCAAGCCTACAAGCAATGAGAGGGCAATAATTAAATAAAAGCCTTTTGCTTCGTGAAACTTTTTATCCAAGCCTTGTTCCCAGCCGAATGTTTCGGTAAAAATGTACGAAAGCGATCCGCTTAACACAGGGATGGCAATTAAACCAGTACCAATTACGCCAATGGCAAATAACACATAGGCCATGTTGCCGGCTAAAGGTTTTAATGCCCTGGCGGCTTGTTCTACGGTATCTATTTGGTGTATGCCTCCTTTAAATAATACGGTTCCGGTGGTTAGAATGATAAAAAACATCACCAAGCCAGAAAATAGCATCCCGAAATCTACATCGTTGTTTACCTCGTGGATCAGTTTTTTATTTACTACGAGGTGTTTTTTCTGATTTCTCATTTCTTCTACTTCTACCGAGGCTTGCCAGAAAAATAAATAGGGCGAAATGGTGGTTCCTAAAATGCCGACTACAATGGCTATAAACTCTTTGTTAAATTGTACGTTAGGTATAAAGGTTGCTTTTAAAATGGCTAAAAAATCTTGTTTATATAAAAAGGGTACCACAAAATATACGAGCATGACTATGCAGAGGTATTTTAGTGTAGCGGCAATTTTTTGGTAGGGTAGGTAAATAATTAAGCCCAGGAGTAGTACGGTAAAAAATACACTAAAAAATGTAGCATCAATACTGGGGAATAGCATGTTTCCGACAGCACCCATGCCGGCAATATCTGCACCAATATTTAGTACAATAGCCGGAAAGCTAAAAAGCAACATGAGGTAGAGTATGGATTTTGGGTAATATTTTTTTAAGGTTCCGGTTAAACCGTGCGATGTGACCATACCAATACGGGCACACATTTGTTGGATGTAAGCCATGAGCGGAAAGGCTACAATGGAAGTCCAGAGGGTAGCAAGGCCAAAGGCAGCCCCTGCTTGGGAGTAAGTGGCAATACCCGATGGATCGTCATCGCTGGCACCGGTAACTAGGCCCGGCCCTAGTAATTTCCAGTACCGACTCAATACACCTGCTTTTCGTTTTCTTACTTTCACAATCTAAATATACCGCTTTTTTAGGCGTCCTCCGTTTTATTGGTCGTAAAAAAAGCCAAGCGGTAGGCTTGGCTTTTTGGAAAAATTATCCTCTTGTTCTTTTGTTGTGCTTGGTCCGGCGAATGGTTCGGTCGAGTTGTTGATCTTGCCGAGCAATGGCGGTACGTTCTTTGGGGGTTACTTTACCATCTGCTACGGCTATAGCTTTTGTTCGTCTTACATCTTTGGCTTGTTTTCTCAAAACAAGCGCTTCGGTTTTTGTAATTTGACCACTGCGTATGCCTTGGGCAATACGGCGGCGTTCGTCTCTAAGACTACGTTTTTCGGTTTGTGCATTACTGCTAGCTGCTATGGCTACCAGGATTAATGCTAAAAGAATATACTTTTTCATAAGCTGTTTTTTTGTTGGATAGGTTAACTTATAAATAGTTTAACGGCTTATTTGTAATTTATATTTTTATCCTCTTTAAGGTAGATGATCATGCAAGCGGTTCTTTCTTACTCAAGAGTTGTTGTAAGGGCCATACCTCTCGTTTTTTCGTCAAAACCACCATTGTTGTAAACCAAATTACCGTTTACAAAGGTTTGGGTTATGCTGCTGTGAAAGGTTGTTCCTTCTACGGGCGACCAGCCACATTTGTATAAAAGATTTTCTTTGCTAACGGTCCAGCTCGTATTTAAGTCAACTAGTGTTAGGTCTGCAAAATAACCTTCTCTTATAAAACCTCTTTTCTCAATATGATATAGAATGGCAGGGTTATGGCACATTTTTTCTGCAATTTTTTCTAAAGATATGAGCCCCTGTTTGTAAAACTCTAACATGATGTTTAGTGAGTGCTGCACCATAGGAGCCCCAGACATGGATTGAAAATAGGGTTTTTGCTTTTCTTCTAAGGTATGTGGCGCATGATCGGTGGTTACCAAATCAATTCTATCGTCTAACAACGCTTTTAAGAGGCCTTTTTTATCTTTTTCTGTTTTTATGGCCGGGTTCCATTTTATTAAGGTGCCCAATCGTTCGTAGTCTGTATCAGAGAACCACAAATGATGTACCGAAACCTCGGTCGTGATATTTTTATCTTTCAAAGGAATATCATTACGGAATAAATGGGTTTCCGCTTCGGTTGTTAGGTGTAAAATATGTAAACGGGCCTGGTGCTTATTGGCCAATTCGATGGCTCTTTTGGTAGCTTCGTAGCACGCTTTTTCGCTTCGTATGAGTGGGTGAAATTTAACGGGTACATTTTCGCCGTATTTTTCTCTGTACTGGTTTTCGTTTTCTTCTACAATTTGTTCTTTTTCAGAATGTATGGCAATTACAGCTTTGCAGTTTGCAAATAGTTTTTCCATGGTTTCTGGGTTGTCTGCTAGTAAGTTTCCTTTTTTGGTAAAGTACAATCCGTCATCAGAAACACCCAAGAGTTTAGAAGTATCTAGTTTAATAACTTCATCTAAATTATCGCCATTAACGCCTAAAAAAAAGCCAAAGTTGGCTAAAGATTGTTCTGAGGCAATCCGGTATTTTTCATTCAAAATATCCATGCTTAATACATTCGGAGATGTATTGGGCATATCAATAAAAGAGGTTACACCACCAGCAAGTGCTGCTTTGCTTTCTGTATACAAATCACCTTTGTGGGTTAGGCCGGGTTCGCGAAAATGAACTTGACCATCAATAATACCTGGGAATAAAAACTTACCCGTTCCGTCTAGTACGGTAGCACCGTCATTTAAATTCTCTATTTGCCCAATTTTTTGAATCAACCCATCTTCAATCCATACATCGGCAACGCGAATTTGGCCTTCGTTTACGAGGCTACAATTTTTAATAAGTGTTTTTGTGGACATGTTTATTTTTTTGCTGCTTTACCAAAGCTTAGTATACTTAATGCCAATACGCAATGGTACAAATCTATATTGTTTACATAAAATAGCGGAGCAATGGCCTTATTAAAGTTAGCTAGTATGAGTAAAAAAACGGCCATTATGAGCCACATACTGTATGCTTTTTTGTCTTTGAAAAGCCCCCAAATACCAAGAGCCAACACTAGGGGTATGGCTACCATTGACGAAAACTGAGCTAAAGCAGGTTTTTGAAACAATTCGATATATAAGAATAGCACTATACCAGCCGCCACAAAACTATACAAATACGTTGTGTTTAGCCTTGTTTTGCTCATTTTTTGATAGCAAACTAACACCAAACAAATGGCACCCAATGTGGAGGCAATGTGCTGAAAAGTTTCTGAAACAGACCGTGCTGGAGCATAACCCGAAAACCGAATGACACCAAAAAATGAAGCTGCAGTTACCGATAGAATAAACGCACTCCAAAGCAAACGCTCTCTTGGAGCTAAAGGTTTTAAATACTTTAAAAAAACAAAAACACCTGCCAGCGTTAAAAGGGCATCGGTTAGGGCATGTGAGAATTCCATGTTAGATTTTATGAAGCCAAAACGGGGGAGCTATCTTCTTCTAACCTGCTAAAATAATAGGTTACAACGTTTGCAACCACTAAATACACGAACAACACTTTTGTAAATTGTTCGCCCATGCCAAACCAGTCGCCGTTTATATATATTAAACTAAGCGCACAAACGGTTTTCAGTAGTTCCCACCAAATGGCATTGGGGTTTCTATCCATGAGTTCGGTATAGGCATATACCGCCAGTAAAATAAAGCCGCCATAAAAGAAAATTTGTGGTTTAGGAATGGCGGCTAGGTTGCCAAATAAATAATACATAAAGGCAAGGGTAACAAAAAACTGAATCCCAATCCATACCTTCAATGCATTGGAAGCCCTTGTATCGTATTTTTGAAAATGATATGGATCTTCGATTTTTTCGACAGGATATTTTTCAATGACATCAGCAGGTCGCCAGCCGGTTGGCTTAAACCAAATGGCAAATTTATCTACCCAATTGTTGGTCCGATAGGCATCGAGTATTAATAAGCGTAGATGCAGGAAATTAATTTTTACGGGATTCCAGGTTTTTACCGGGCGTGTACTGCCATAAACCGGTGGTACGTTGGGCAGTTCTTCTTGAAAAGTGCCAAAAATTTTATCCCAAATAATAAAAATTTGTCCGTGGTTTTTATCTACATATTCCGGATTAATAGCATGGTGTACCCGATGGTGTGAAGGGGTAACAAGTATTTTTTCTAGGAAACCCATTTTGCCAATGTAGGTGGTATGGTACCAAAATTGCATAAACAGCTGAATGGGTGTAACCAATGCCACTACTTTGGCAGGTACGCCCAGCAATGCAGCAGGTAATAATAAAAAGGTAAATAAATTTATAAATACCGAAATAGATTGCCTTAAGGCACAGGCTAAATCGAATTCTTCGCTGCTGTGATGAATGGCGTGTTTATTCCATAAAAAATTAATGCTGTGCGCCCATCGGTGGCTAAAATAGCCGTAAAAATCAATCACAATAAAGGTGATGATATACATGGCCACACTAGATTCTAATTGAAATAATGCCCAGTGGCTAACCATGTATTTATAACTTAGTATAACCACGGTTAGGCCTAATGCATCTTTTATGGTGTTGGTAAAGCCCGAACTCAGGCTAGATATGGTATCTAATAGTCTAAAAGACTTTTTTTTCCAATACCAGCCGTACCATTTTTCTGCAACAACAAGGGTAAAAAATACGGGTATCACATACATTAATATGCGGCCGTAGGTTGCCATTTCTCCACGCATTTGTCTTTATATTTTTATTAAATTAACAATAAGTTTTTTCTAGCAGGTGAAGTTAAGTAAATAATTTTAGCTGAATCTAGAATTTACTTCAATTTTTAAACCATTTAGCTTATTTGGTAAAGCTTCTTGAATAACAAAAAGCTAAGCTAGCAACATGAATGAACGTATGGCAAGCTTAAGCTTTGGGTACTTGCATATTGGGTATAATCGCTTAAACCTGAAGAGTGATTTGCTGATTTACTCCATGATATCAGCATTATAAATAGGGCAGGGGCTATGAACTTAAAATTTTTCATGATGGTGTAAAAGCAGTAAAAGTAAATTTCAGAACCACGTGATTATCTACCTATTTTACTTCTATAACCACTACTTCGTAAGGCCTTAACTGTATTAAACTTTCAGTAAAGGTGCTTTCTCCGTATAGTTTTTTACTCATTGTTTGGGCTTGTGCAAAATTTGCTGTTTGCCCTTCGTTTGAAAGATTTACAACCACCAATAATTTATGCTCATTATACGTTCGGTAAAAGCTAAAAACCTGGCTGTTGTTGTTCTCTGCTACTATATAGTTTCCTAGTGCTAAAGCTGGGTTGCTTTGCTTTAAGTTGATAAGTGTTTTATAATGATTAAAAAGCGATTGTGAGCTGTTCTTTTGTTCCTCCAACGAGATACCATCATTGGCTTTTAGGTTTGTTTTGCTCCACCACTGGCCTGTGTTTTGTACCATAGCGCCATACCCTTTCCTTCAGGTTTACTATACCATTCAAATGCCTCACGTCGTGGAATATCATTCCCATCTGTATTGCCAAATGACCAGCTTTTCCCCTGCATGCCAATTTCTTGCCCGTAATAAATAGAGGGTACTCCGCCAATTAAAAGCATAATGGCAGCAGCTGTTTTTTGTTTTTCAACAGAAGGTTCTATGGAAGCATATCGATCTAAATCGTGGTTTTCAATAAAAACGATCTGCTCTTTTCCTTTCGGGCATTTTGCTAAAATGGTATCTGCTGCAGCAATCAATTTTTGTTTATCAAAGGATACGATGGCATCTTTCAATCCAAAGCCAAACACCCTATCTACACCAGCATTTTCTAAATAAGAAAATCCATAATCACTCCAATTGGCTTGCTCGGCCACGTTTTTAAGATTTGGGTTTATGTTTTTTAGCGCTGTAAGTAAGGGCTTCCAAAACTCAGCAAATAGGTTGGTAAGTGTTGGTTTTCCATCTAAATGATCCATGGCATGGTCCAAGCGAAAGCCGTCTACACCATCATTAAAGTTGCCATCTTTATTGGGGTCAACAAAATAGGAGAATAACTTTTTATTGTACTCGTATACTTCTTTATTTTTAAGGTTTACGGTGGTTATTTTAATAAAATTACCCTCGTAACTATTCAATCCGCGTAAATCGGCCACAATGCTTGCAGGAGCTTTATGCGCTGCATCGTCAAATAAAATATAATCTGAATACGGAGATTGAAGGTTGCCCACTGCCTCTTTCCACCACAGATGTTTGTCGGTTACATATTGGGTTTCCATATCCATATACACTTTTATGCCTCGTTTATGAATTTCTTTAACGAGCGAAATGTACTCTTCCATGGTTCCAAATTCTGCATCAATTTTTTCGAAATCGTTTGCAAAATAGTTGTGGTAACAATCGGCATCGTATAATGGAAATAACAAAATGGAGGTGATGCCTAATTCCTGCAGATAGGGCAATTTTTGTTTTAGGCCGTTTAGGTCACCCTGTAAATCACCATTGCTATCGTAAAAACTACGTTGGCAAACGTGGTAAATTATTTCACCTTTTTTTAAAGCTTGCTTTTTTTGTGCATATATGGAGCTGGTACAGGCAATTAAAAGGGCTAAACCTAGGCCTACAGTTTTTAAATACGTTGTATTAATTTATATCACTTTTTAATTGGTTAATTAGATAATCTTTCATGGTGCAATTCAGTTCCCATTGATTGCTTAAGGGCTCTAGCGTGAAAGGCATTGCTGGCATGTAGGGAGCAGGGCCAAATTCTGGAGTGATGGTAAATAATTCATTCTCAGTAGCCTTGTTATGATTTATAATTTGTTTCCACCAGGCTAAAAATACAGCTAAATGTTTTTGCCATTCGGGAGCAAAGGGGTTATTTACTTGTGGGCCTTGTTCGTGTCCTACACGGGCATGGAGGTGTGCCATATGCGGAATAATTTCTTGTAGAATGTGTTGCTGATCGGCTAATAAACTCTCCGATACGGTATAGAAATGTGAAATGTCGCCTACCAATTCTAATTCTGGAAATTTTTGCAAATAGGGAAGTAATGAGGCAGCATGGTAGGAAAAGCGACCTCGGTGCGTTTCGTGTAAAATGCGTACGCCTGTTTTTTGGCTGATGTTTAATGCAGCCTCTATTACGCTACAATTCTCATCGAACGAATAAAAATCTTTGCCCGTATGCGAATTGATAAACGTGGGGTTATAGCTGGTCAGTTCGAGCAGATTTTTTTCCATCTTACGGATATACTGCTCCACCGTATCTGTACCTGATGAAGTTAGGTGTTGCGCAATGAAAATGAAATCTGGCTTATTTTTTCTGATAGCATCCAATTCTTTTAAAAAGAGGGGTGTAAAGGTCTCAGGGGCTGGTGGTAATGAGATTTCAATGCCCTCATATCCTGCAGCCAAAACCTTGTCGACAAATACGTTTGGTGAATCTTGTTCGCAGCCCCAGTAGGTGCAGCAATAGTTTATTTTCAAGGTATTTGGTTTAATAAATAACAGGATTCAATGCGGTATTAATCACTTTTCCAACTTTAGCTCCCGGGCACCAGGTGTTCCAATCGTTTATCTGATTCGCATTCTCTGGGTTTTTCAATACCATATTTTTATCCATAAAGATAATGGTCATTACCTTACGCATTTGATCTGTGGTATTGGCCCCAGCTCGGTGAAATACCCAGCCCGAATGAAAACTAATTTCACCAGCATCAAAGGGTTCAATTACGTGTTTAAAATCAGTAATTTTTAATTTTTGTTGAATAAGCACTTCACTCTCATCACCAATTTCAAGTTCTCGGCCATCCACAATTTCATGACTACCTGCACTAAACTCTAAGGGCCCAAGTTCTAGAGGGGTTTCTTGTAAAGGTATCCAGGCGGTAATGGTTTTGTCTGTTTCTAGGGGCCAATAATATTGGTCGGCATGCCATGGGGTAATGCCACCTCCACCTTCTTTAAATAGGGCCTGATCGTGGTAAAGTCTTACGCCCTCCACCTGCATTAAATCACTGGCAAGTTTGCCTAAGCGTTTACTAAAAATAAGTTCTTTAACCACTTCATCTGCTGTCCACAAATTAAATAGTTGCAAAAAAGCCTTCCCATAGGTACTTCTGTCTTCAAGTGGCGTGGTGTTTTCATTCATCAGATTTACTCTTTCCGTAATGGCCTTGTTAAAAAAATTGAGCGTTTCTGTATTGAGCACCTCTTTTAACTTGATATACCGGTAGTGCTGATAGTGGGCAATTTGCTCAGTACTGAGCGTATATGGTGTTTGTAAAAAAGATTGAATGGGATTGGGAACTTGCATGGTTTTAAATTTTAATCAAAGCTTCTTCGGCATTGCCGTTGAAATTGATGTAGGGGTTAATGAGTGCCATTTTTTCAATTATTTTTTTGAATGCTCGTAAAACGTCCTGCGGTAATAACTAGAATAAAAACACCAACTAAAACTAAACTTGCGTTTATATTACCTAAGTTAAATCCCTCGGGTTTGGTCATAAAGTCGCCCATGGTTGCCCCAATGGGATGCGTTAAAATAATAGCAGACCAATATAAGATTTCTCTTGATATACCCGTGAATAGGTAAAGCCCAAAAACAACCATAATTAGGCCCAATAATAGTAAAGTGCCACCATCGAAACCTAGTGGGGTGTTATGGGCAAGCAAATCTCCAAAGGCAGTTCCTAGAGTGCTCGAAATTAAAATGGCTATCCAATATAAAAACTCAGTTCGTTTGTTTAAGCCATTTTCTATGGTATTGGCTTTCGAATGATATTTCCAGATGCTAAATATTACAATTAAGGCAAAAATTAAAAGGATTGTGCCAAATGTGTAGCCCTCATTTTCGGAGTAGTGTAATTGCTCATGAAAGAATGATCTACTGATAAAATCTGAGATGGTTGTGCCTAACGTGCTTGCTAGGGTTATTACGGTCCAGTACAATAGCGGTTTCTGATTTTTCGAGAAAATAGAAATGAGTAATGCACCTAGAAAAAGGATAAATAATACAACCGTTCCGCCGCCATATCCTAAGCCAAAAGTTTGTGAAATTAAGTCCCCGGCGGTTTCTCCTAGGGTATTGGCACTTATTATTAATGCCCAATAAAAGAAGGTTAGTTTAGGTAAGTGCTTCATGTAGGTAAATTATTAGAGTGCTATTTGAAGGGCAAGATACGCTAGGTAAACTTTTTCTGTATTTTCTGGTAAAACAATGCTTTTACCTCCAGAAACTAGCAGCGTAAAACTTTTGATCATAGAGAGTCTTGCTCCTATATTTAGAAATAAGGTGGTTGCATTTAGTTCAGGGTTAGAATCTCCAGTTATTTCAAAGGCAGCATTCATTCTTGTATTAAATTCTCGAGCATAGAGCATACCATAAGTCCATGTGCCATTGTTTCGAGAATTCATCAGTCGTCCAACCTCCACTCCAAAAATATTTTTGTTAAATCGTTTCTGTAATTCTATGGGAATGAAAAGCTCGGTTCCTTCTTCAACTATTCCTCTGTTGATAGCGCTTTTTGATAACCCGAAGAATAGTGCCGGGTGGGTTGAGATATCAATTCCTATTTTATCCTGATCAAAAAATCTGAATTTAGTTCCGATTCCAAGTTTCCCAATTCCAATCTGCTTTCCAATGTCTTTCATATATCTTGAAACAAGCGGAATTTCAAAATTTAGGTGTTGCCGTTTACTCACTCCGTAATTAACGTCAATAAAAGGAAACTCATAAAAGGAATCAGATGATGAATGTTCAGATGCAATGCCCGTATTAATTTCTAAGTGTCCTTTATTAACAGTTCCTGGATCATCGGTTAGCATTGGAGGCCCTCCTTGTCCAAATACCTCAATGCAAAGCCCAAGGCAGAATAGTATTATTGTAATACGTAAACTTATATTCATACTCGTTTACTCGTTATTAAACAGGCTCATTTTAAGTTTATGTCCAAAATTAATCATATCGAACTACTAAAGTTAAACCTCAAGTATTTTTTTATTCTTCAGTTTCTTTTGCTAACTGCTTTTCAAATTTATTATGAATGAAGAGTATTAAAAGCCCGAACAAAATAGCAGAAACAATCAATACCGTATTAGTGACACCGCTCACAGAAAAAGAAATACGAATTAAAATAGTTGAAATGATAAACCCAGAGTTTCGCATGACTTTGTGGAACTCGTCTGTGTGGAAAAATGAAAATAACAATAGTATTACATCGGCAATAATCAAAATATTGAAGAACTGTTCAAAGAAAATATTATTGATGTTTCGGAAAGAAATAGCATTGGTTTCGAGTGGTTCAAAGATGCCAATACTCCAATTTAAGAAGGAATAAAGTGCAGTAATTATAAGTATAGGAACTAAGGCTGTTGCTATCCATTTTTTTGCGTTAATAAATTTTGAAATACTTAAAGAATGGGCTTCACTATTTTCATCCGTTCTATATGCTTTGCTTTTTTGAATATGGAACAGATAAATTAGATAGAACAATAACACCGATGCAACTAAATCATAGGTAAACTGCAAATCATTTTTAGTGTTAAACCAATTGGGCGAAAGGGACAAATCGGAAAGATCTTTGAACAATCGTCTAATAATGATGAGCGCAATAATTTCATATTGCTTAGAGATATACGTAGAGGTTGATTTTGGGAGGTAATAAATTAAAAGATACACCTCATAAACCAATATAAACGAAAAAGGGGTATAAATGGCAGCAATAGGATTTTTTAACAGGTTTGATGGCTCATCAATAGCAATAATATTCAAATGGATCAATCCAATAATTACCAAGTGAAGTATAAAACTCACAAGAGCAATCCATAAGATAACCCGTTCACTCTTTTCTTTAGTTTTTTTTGAAAGTAGCTTTTGATACAGGGTTTCCAACAATTTCGATACGTTCATAGTATTATTTTTTTGGTTTTGTTTTTCTGCTTAGTAAAGATAGTAATTTTCAGAATTTTGAAAATTTTTGGGATGGATGCGAAGAACAAAGATTTTAAAGTAGCACTTCAGCCGCCATAGTGTTAAACCAAAGTTATAGGCCGAGTAGGTCTTCATGAGTGTTAATTCTAAATTATCTTATTGAAGCCAAAATATATAAAAATTTAAGCACATGTAAAAAATAGCTGGTGATGAAATCCAGAGACTATCTTTCATCTTCAATCTCACGATTAAACCACACAACATTAGAAGACCAAGACTGAAAGATGCAATGGTTAATAAGGGGCTGAATTTTAGTCCAACTAGTAAACCTGTAGCCCCCAAAAATTCTAAGATTATTGTTAATAGGCCAAGCTTCTCTAAATTAAATCGTTTGAACTCATTTTTCATATGGGGCGACATGAAATAGGAAGCTGCATAAGCATAGAATGACAAACTGGATATTAGGACACAAATTGTATTTAAGGTCATGTATGAATTATTGAATTGATTTTAATGCAATAATTACGCACAGCAACAACAGTATTAGAGAGGGTAGGTGTTTACTAAATGGATTTTTAATTTTGAAATGGAAATATTGAGCCGCTATCATAAAAAGACCCATAAGTACTGAAGAGATTTGGACTAAGGATGGATACCAAATACCTGCAACAAGCAATGTTGCTAGCGCAATTTTAGATGCTCCTACAAAATTTCGGGTTAAATCATTCAATCCAAATTGTTTAAATTCTTTAACAACGTTATCGTACCTAAAAATCCAAACATAGGCAACAGACAATGCCAAAACTAGTTGTGCTAGACTTAAGAGATTTTCCATAGTAATATTTTTAATAATTTAACATCAGGTTGATTATCTAATTTAAATATAGCGAAGATATGTAAGACCATCTACCCAAACATTTATGGTAAAATAAACCATAGATGTAATCTAATTCGTTTACAAATTTTAGCAAAGCATTATTACCTCGTAAACAAATCGCTAAACTGAAATCCTTCTACAAATCTATCCTTGCTTAGTTTTTTATATTCAACCAATGCCCAAAGTACAAACTCTTTTAAAAAGTAGGTATCTTCTTTACTTGTTTCTGGCTGGTATTTTTTTATGAGCTCCGTTAATGGTTTTATCGAATCCAATTCTTTTTTATACTCCACATCCGTAGCATCGTCCAACAATTCTAAGCCGGGTTCATTTTCAAACCAGTCTATAATGTCAGCATATGCACTTTTACTTGGGTCCTTTTCTAATTTCCCAATTTTTGGGAAATAGGTGGGGAACAACGTAGATACCGCATCGGCAATTAATTTTTGTGCAACCATTGCGGCTCCCTCTTGTTCACCTTCGTATACCAATTCCACCTTGCCAGTAATAGCTGGAATGATCCCCATAAAATCGGCTAAACGAACGGTCGTTTTTTCTACACCTAATTTTAAAGCTCTACGTTCGGCGGTACTAATTAAATTTTGGTAAGCCGTAATACTCATACGGGCACTTACGCCACTTTTACTGTCTACATATTCACTTTCACGAGCTTCAAAACTTATTTGCTCTAAAATATCTTTTGCTAACGATGGCACATATACCGAGTTCGATTGATCTTCGTTTAATTTGGCTTCTTGTGCTGTTATTATTTTGGCAATTTCAATGGTTTCTGGATAATGCGTAAGAATTTGCGAACCGATTCGATCTTTTAATGGAGTAACAATACTTCCTCTGTTGGTATAATCTTCGGGGTTGGCGGTAAATACAAATTGCATGTCAAGTGGTAAGCGCACTTTATACCCTCGTATTTGCACATCTCCTTCTTGTAATATATTGAATAAGGCCACCTGAATTCTAGCTTGAAGATCCGGTAATTCGTTAATCACAAAAATGCAGCGGTTGGCTCTGGGTATCATTCCATAATGAATCACTCTATCGTCGGCGTACGATAATTTTAAGTTAGCGGCTTTAATAGGGTCAACATCACCTATAATATCAGCCACCGTTACATCGGGAGTTGCCAGTTTTTCAAAAAACCGATCGTTCCGATGTATCCAACTTATAGGCGTATCTTCTTTTTTATCGGCTATCAATTCTTTGGCATACCGCGAAATGGGATTTAACGGATCGTCGTTTATTTCGGAGCCTTCCACAATGGGCATGTATTCATCCAACAATTCTGTCATTTTACGGGCAAGTCTGGTTTTCGCTTGTCCACGTAAGCCCAAGAGGTTAATGTTATGACGTGATAAGATGGCTCTTTCCAATTCCGGAATCACTGTATTTTCAAAACCATGCACCCCTTCAAAAACAGGTTTGCCCGATTTTATTTTCTCCCTTAAATTATGCCTTAATTCATCTTTTATGCTTTTAGAAACATAACCTGATTTTTTCAATTCACCCAGGGTTTTTACAGTATCAATTTTCATATTCCTTATTTTAATTTCTTTTTTCGGTTGGTCTCGTAATCTTCAAATATCATTTCGCCCAATCCTTTTAATCCGGTGTAAAACGCCTTACCTTGATTGGCTGCCGTAAAATTATCTACAAACTCCTGCAAATAGGCATCACGGGCAATCATAAACGTGGTAATGGGTATATGCAGTTTACGGGCCTGTTGCGCTTGGTTATAACATTGTTCAACAATATAGGGGTCCAGTCCGTTGCTATTCATATAATACCTGCCATCTTTTTCTTTCACGCAGCTGGGCTTCCCATCGGTAATCATAAAGATCTGTTTATTGGTATTTCTTTTCCGGCGCAACATATCCATGGCCAATTGCAAACCAGCCACGGTATTGGTATGGTAAGGCCCCACGGTTAAATAGGGGAGATCTTTAATGGCAATAGACCAGGCATCATCCCCGAATACTAAAATATCCAACGTGTCTTTTGGGTATCGGGTGGTAATGAGTTCGGCTAAGGCCATGGCCACTTTTTTGGCTGGCGTAATTCTATCTTCACCGTACAAAATCATACTGTGGCTAATGTCTATCATCAGTACGGTGCTCATTTGCGCCTTGTACTGGGCATCTTCCACTACCAGGTCGTTTTCGGTAAGGGTAAAATCGTCTACCCCATTATTAATTTGTGCATTGCGCAGACTTTCGGTAAGTGAAATGCTTTCTACGGAGTCACCAAAATTATAGGCTCTAAATTCGCCGGTTTGCTCGTCGCCGTTACCGGCATATTTGGTCTTGTGATTTCCGGTGCCCGATTTTTTTAAATTACCAAAAATTTGGTCGAGGGCTGCCTGGCGTATTTCTCTTTCGGTTTTAGAAGTTATGCCCATTCTACCGGTGCCATCGGGATTTACTTCTTGTTTGATGTATCCTTTTTGTTTCAGGTCTTCAATAAAATCATCTATGGTATACTTTTCATCGATGAGCTTATATTCCTTATCCAGCGCCCGTAGCCAATCAATGGCCTCATCAAAGTCGCCTGATGTATGTACAATAAGTTCCTTAAATATGTCGAATAGTTTATCGAACGGAGCAATAAAAGGAGCCTCATAAGTTTTAAATGCAAAACCTTTTTTATGCGTGTATTCCATCGCCGTAATATTACGATTTTTAGCCAATACAACTTTGTGTGGCATTGTTTTTTTTATGTAAAATTGAGCTTTTTTGGTGGTTGCTGTTGCATTGCTTCAGGCGACTGCGGCACACTCTCGAGCAGCTGCGCCATAGTGAAGGTCTTACTGCGCCATGGTAAAGTCTTACTGCGCCTTGTTGAGGTGCTACTGCGGCATGCTATCGGGCGGGTGTGACACGCTATTAGGCAACTGCGACACGCTATCGGGCTACTGTTTCACTACTTCGGATGACTTTTGCATTCTTTGGGGGTGGCTGTTACCTACTTAGCTTTTTTCATACGCTACTAATGTTGCGGTTATTTACTAAAAACCATAAACAAAATAGTAGTTATACTAATAAGTATAGCATAGATATAAAGTGATCTGACACTAAACTTTTCTTTTACCACTAATATTAGAGAAAGTATTGGCAGGATAAATAACATAGCTAGAGCGGGAAGCCACAGTATCTCAAAGATGGCACCACCTAAAGCAGAATTATATACATTTATGAACTGCCCCAACCACCAATATCCAGCCACAATGATGCTCAGAATAAAGACTATTTTACTTGTTCTTGAATTAGTAAACGAAGTTAAATTATCTTTCATAAATTTTAAATCAATGGGTGAATATAGCTTTGCATCCAACTTGTACATACCCTCAATTAAAGTATTAACTAAAGAGGATACCTTCTAATATAGGCCTATTTGCCTATGAAATCAAAAAACGGTCATTTTTACTAAGATTCTCCATAAGCCCCAATAATTTTTCTGAAATTTACCCCAACAATGGGATATAAAAGTTTAGCCGAGGCGGTAGCCGATTTAGAAAAACACGGACATTTAGTTCGAGTAAGCGAAGAGGTAGATCCACACCTCGAGATGGCGGCTATACATCTACGGGTATACGAAAAAGGTGGCCCGGCCTTGCTTTTCGAAAACATTAAAGGCTCTAAATTTCCGGCCTTATCCAATTTGTTTGGCACGCTAGAGCGCTCTAAATTTTTATTCAGAGACAGTTTAGCACGCATCAAGCAACTGGTTACGCTAAAAAACAACCCACTAGAAGCACTTAAACACCCCTTCACTTATCTGCCCGCAGCAACTACAGCTTTTTCGGCTTTGCCACGCAAAGCTTGGGGAAAAACACCCGTTGAGTTTGCGCAATGCAGCATCAGCGATATTCCGCAAATAGTCAACTGGCCTTTAGACGGCGGCCCGTTTGTAACCATGCCGCAGGTATACACCGAAGATCCCGAACAGCCCGGAATTATGCAGGCTAATTTGGGCATGTACCGCATTCAGTTGGCGGGCAACGACTATATATTGAACCAAGAAATTGGCTTGCATTACCAATTGCACCGCGTCATTGGCGTACACCAAACCAAAGCCAACGCCTTGGGCAAGCCCCTAAAAGTGAGTATTTTTGTAGGTGGCCCGCCCGCACACCCTTTGGCCGCGGTAATGCCTTTGCCCGAGGGCCTCTCCGAAATGACCTTCGCCGGAGCGCTCAACAAACGTCGCTTTAGGTATACGTATGATGAAGAAGGTTTTTGCCTTTCTGCAGATGCCGACTTTGTTATTACCGGCACCGTGGAACCCATGGAAAATAAACCCGAAGGTCCTTTTGGCGATCATTTGGGTTATTACAGTTTGCAACATCCTTTCCCTTTGCTAAAAGTACATCGGGTATATCACCGTAAAAATCCCATTTGGTCTTTCACCGTGGTTGGTCGCCCACCGCAAGAAGATACCAGCTTTGGCGAACTCATACACGAACTAACCGGCGCCGCCATTCCGAAAGAAATTCCGGGTTTGCATGCCGTAAATGCGGTAGATGTCGCCGGGGTGCACCCGCTCTTGTTTGCCTTGGGTAGCGAACGCTATACGCCTTATTTAAAAGAGCGCAAGCCACAAGAAATTCTCACTATTGCCAATCATATTTTAGGTAAAAACCAACTCAGTTTAGCTAAATACCTGTTTATTGCTGCCAAAGAAGATGCACCCGATTTGGATATTCACGATTTGGAAGCCTTTTTACAACACGTGTTGGAGCGCATCGATTTAACTAGAGATATTCATTTTTACACCAAAACCACCATAGATACGCTCGATTATAGCGGTAGCGATTTAAATGCCGGATCTAAAGTAGTTTTTGCCGTAGCTGGCGATAAAAAGCGAACACTTTGTACCGAATTGCCAGCCAATTTTAGCTTGCCTAAAGGTTTTGAAAACTATAAATTGGTGATGCCGGGCGTATTGGTGGTGCAAGCTCCTGCTTATACTGATGCTACCCAAACGGCTAAACACGTACAAGTATTGAATGCGCATTTGAAAACACAAGAATTAAAAAGCCTTCCGCTTATGGTATTGTGCAACGATGCCGATTTTACGGCCCAAACCGTAGCTAATTTTGTGTGGGTAACCTTCACTCGAAGCAATCCTTCGCATGATATTCATGGCGTAAATGCTTATTACGAAAACAAACATTGGTGTTGTGGTGGTCCATTGATTATAGATGCTCGAATAAAATCGCATCATGCACCGGTGCTTGAAAAAAATCCGGAGGTAGAAAATGCCATAGAGCGCTTTGGTAAACCAGGCGCATCTTTACACGGAATTTTGTAAACTTAAGATATAGGGAAATCTTGGTGGTATTGCACCAAATCGTCTATAGGTGAACGAATAATTTTGCCAACCTGCATGCCGTATTTACCAGCCACTTCACTCAACACATCTCTAAAATTATAAGCCACCGAACCCACACAATTTAGGGGGTAGTTCTTATAATTCGGATAATGTGAAACTAGGTTGTTAAAGAAGGCGGTAAAAGCTTCACCTACCACATCTCTGGTGTACTCTGCAAAATTGTTATTGTCGTAAATAAACTTACTAAAGCTAGCACAAAAGCGGTTTGGTAGGGGTTTGTTGTATAAGTTCTCAAAAATATCTGCGTGACTTAAGCCATAGGTTTTAAAGAAAATTTCGCTCAAATTTTCGGGCATATAGCCTCTCATATAATCGCGAAGTAAGCGCTTGCCAATAAACGAACCACTGCCTTCATCACCTAAGAAATAACCAAGCGAATCGATGTTTAAGGTAATGTCTTTACCATTGTATAAACAGGTATTGGTACCGGTACCTAAAATGGCAGCAAAACCTTCTTTATTGCCCAGCAAGGCACGGGCTGAAGCCAATAAATCGTGGCCTACATACACTTTAGCAGCGGTAAATACAGTTTGCATGGCTTTTACCACAATGCCCACCTTTTCGTCGGTAGAGCAACCGGCACCATAATAGTACACTTCGCTAATTTCAGCTCGTGCTAAATCGGTAGGCAGGTTGTTTTTAAGCGAATCAATGATGTATTCGGTGCTCGAAAAATAGGGGTTATACCCTTCGGTATTGAAATAAATTTTTTGTTGAGTATCGGTTAATAAGCACCAGCTTGTTTTGGTAGAACCTCCGTCGGCAATAATAATCATGGTACACTTTAGAATTGGTTGACGCTAAAATACATTAATTGGCATAATTATGAATTATATTTTCAAAATCTTCGGTATAAAAGGATAAATTAGATGCATTGAACCATGAAAATGAAAGTTGATTTAAGAAGCGATACCGTAACAAAACCCACAAAGGGAATGTTAGAGGCCATGTGGAGCGCCCAAGTTGGCGACGATGTATATGGCGAAGATGAGACTGTAAATGCCCTTGAGCGCAAATTGGCTGATATTTTTGGCATGGAGGCTGGTCTGTTTTGCCCCTCTGGTACCATGACCAACCAAATTGCCATTAAGTGTTTTACCCAACCCTTAGATGAAGTAATTGCCGACGAAACTGCACATGTTTATCGCTACGAAGGTGGAGGCATTGCCTTTAACTCTGCTGCCTCGGTACGTTTACTAGAGGGAGATAGAGGGCGTTTAACTGCAGAACAAATTGCAGAACAAATTAATCCAGAAAATATTCATTACCCTCGTACCAGTTTAGTGGTGCTAGAAAATACAGTAAATAGAGGCGGTGGTAGCTGTTATAGCTTAGTGCAATTAACCCCAATTGCCAACTTATGTAAAGAGCGTGGCTTAAAATTACACTTAGATGGAGCCCGCATTTTTAATGCACTTGTTGCCACCGGCGATGATCCGAAAGGCTATGGCAAACTCTTCGATGGTATATCTGTTTGCTTGTCAAAGGGATTGGGTGCTCCGGTAGGTTCAGTTTTATTAGGGAGTGCCGAAACCATTAAACAAGCCCGTAGAATTCGTAAAGTATTTGGTGGAGGCATGCGCCAAGCCGGTTATTTAGCCGCCGCGGGTATTTACGCCCTCGATCATCAGGTTAAGCGTTTGGCAGAAGATCATCACCATGCTCAAGTGTTGGGCGAAGCCTTGCTCAAGCAGCCCTATGTAAAATCGCTCATGCCGGTAGATACCAATATTGTTATTTTTGAATTGCACGATGCTTATCCGGCGGAAGATTTTGTGCAAACATTAGGTAAATCAGGCATTCACTCTAATACCTTTGGGCACCAAATGGTACGTTTTGTAACCCATTTAGACGTGAGTGCCGAACAAGTTGCCTACGTGTTGCAGACTCTTAATGCGTTGAATGTGAGGAACTGATTTGGTATTCCTAAAACCTTTCGTATATTTAATTGTCTAAACACACATAGCGTATATGGACCAACCATCTGCTAAATCCTCTACTTCTTACAGAACAGCTTCTGGTCTAAATTCCTATTCGGGAGTTTTTGGTAAAGATGCCCTCATACATTTATTAAAGCGCAGTGGTTTTGGCGCAAAGCCATCCGATATACGAGCACTTTCAGGTTTAAGTTTAGCGCAGGTTATTACTAAAATTTTAACCCAGCCAAGCTCCGCCCCAGCTCCTCCAGTAAATGTGTATAACGATGCCAATTATACCGATCCGGATGTTCCCTATGGCCAAACCTGGATAAATGCACCATATACCGATGGAACAGCCAATTATTGGCGTGAAGTTAGCTTTAAATCATGGTGGACTGGCCTAATGATACAAGAGGAGCAGAGTTGCTTAGAAAAAATGGCATTATTTTGGCACAATCATTTTTCTACTCAGGTAATAGAAATTGGATACGCCAGGTATGCTTACCTAAATAATGCATTAATTCGCAACAGAGCTTTAGGTAATTTTAAAACGCTGGTTAAAGAAATGACACTTGATGCGGCCATGCTGAATTATTTAAATGGCCAATACAATACCAAAACAGCACCCGACGAAAATTATGGCAGAGAGCTTCAAGAACTTTTTACCTTAGGCAAAGGGCCAAACTCTAAATATACCGAAGATGATGTGAAAGCGGCAGCTAGAGTACTCACAGGCTATCGGATAAATGCACAGGCTCAGGGTTATTTTGATTCTACCCGACACGATACAACTAACAAACAATTTTCTTCCTTTTTTGGCAATACTATTATTGGCGGTAAATCTGGTGCTGCCGGTGCTACCGAATTGGATGAATTGCTCAATATGATTTTTGCTACCGATGAGGTTGCATTGTATATCTGCCGTCGTATTTATCGTTATTTTGTGTACTACGTAATAGATGCGGCAACCGAAAATAATGTGATTGTGCCACTTGCAGCCATTTTTCGTCAGAATAACTACGAAATAAAACCTGTTTTAGCGGCCCTTTTTGCTAGCGAACACTTTTTCGACCCTTTAAATAGGGGATGTGTAATTAAGAGCCCGGTTGAATTAACGGTAGGCCTTTGTCGCGAATTTGAAGTAGACTTTCCGAATAAAAGCACCAATGCCTTAAATGCCTATTACATGTGGGGCTATGTTCAGTCTGTTGCTAGTAATTTACAGCAAAACATTGGCGATCCGCCCAATGTAGCAGGTTGGCCTGCCTATTATCAGGCGCCACAATTTTATGAAATTTGGATCAATGCAGATACCCTGCCCAAGCGTAATCAGTTTACCGATAGGTTTGCAGGCTCTGGTTATACCCGAAATGGGAGCACCATTTTAGTTGATCCGATTGCCTTTGCTGATAGTTTGTCTAATCCGGCAGACCCCAACGCATTAATCACCGATTCATTGGCCATCATGTATAGTATTCCAGCTTCACAAGCCTTAAAAGACTTTTTAAAGAGTATTTTACTTTCTGGCCAATCAACCGATATCTACTGGACCAGTGCTTGGACAGATTATAAAAATAACCCGAGTAATGCATCTTTCTATAAAATAGTGCTCACCAGGTTGCTTGCTTTTTATAAGTATTTGATGAATTTAGCCGAGTATCAGTTAACCTAGCCATGAAAAGAAGAGCGTTTATAAAAACAGCTGTACCAGCTGCCGTTATTCCTTCATTAATAGGGGGCTTTACTTTTGAAGCCATTGGAGCTACATCGTGGCTTTCGGCTCTAACTTCGGCCACTACCGAGACCGATCATGTATTGGTGCTTATCCAATTAAATGGTGGTAACGATGGGCTAAACACGGTTATCCCGATTGATCAATACAGCAATTTATCCTCAGCTAGGTCTAATATTATACTGCCAGAAAATAAAATTTTGTCTTTACCCGGATTTGCCGCCACGGGCTTACACCCGGCTATGACGGGTCTAAAAACACTCTTCGATGAGGGAAAATTGGCCGTTTTGCAATCTGTTGGCTATCCATCGCCTAACTATTCTCATTTTAGAGCAACAGATATTTGGCTTACCGCTTCAGATAGTAACCAAGTATTATCATCTGGTTGGGGAGGCCGTTATTTAAACGAAGAATATCCGAATTTTCCAGTAGGTTATCCGAATGCCACCATGCCCGACCCATTAGCTATTCAAATTGGATCGGTAGTTTCTCCTGGTTTACAAGGACCTGGTGCCAACATGGGTATGGCTATTTCAGATCCAAATAACTTTTATAACCTAATAAATGGCGTACAAGACGCAGCACCCAATACACCTGCAGGGAAAGAGTTAACCTACATTAGGCAGGTAACACAGCAAACGCAACAATTTGCTACTGTAATTAAGGCTGCAGCCGCTAAAGTGACTCAACAAGTACCTTATCCCACTTCTAATTATCTAGCCGATCAACTTAAAATTGTTTCGCGGTTAATTGCAGGTGGCCTAAAAACTCGTATTTATATGGTAAGTATCGGTGGTTTTGACACCCATGCAGGCCAAGTAGATGCTACGCAAAAAGAATTGGGTTATCATGCTAGTCTATTGAAAAAAGTATCAGATGCCATTAAGGCTTTCCAAGATGATTTAACGTATTTAAAAGTTTCAAATCGTGTAGTTGGTATGACTTTTTCTGAGTTTGGTCGTCGTGTTAAATCGAATTCTAGTGGTGGTACCGACCATGGTGCGGCTGCACCGCTATTTGTGTTTGGCGATCCGGTTAAAGGCGGTGTGCTAGGTACCAATCCGGTAATTGGAACTACGGTAAATGAATACGATAATTTGCCTATGCAACATGATTTTCGTTCGGTGTATGCAAGTTTACTTCAAAATTGGTTTTGTGTGCCAACAAGCACCCTTAACAATGTAATGTTGAAAAATTTTCAATCCTTAGATCTTATAAAGCCAACCTATACCTGTTCAACTGGGGGTGTTATAACCAACCCGAACTTAAATGCAGGTAAAAAGCTAATTACCAATTATCCCAATCCATTTATAGGTAGCACTACCATTGAAATTATTACCAGTGCCGGGTTTACCTTGGTGCAAGTGTTTAATGTACAAGGCCAACTTATAAAAGTGTTGCAAGATGGAGTAATGACTGCCGGTACGCACCAATTAACTTTTGAAGATGAAGGTTGGGGCCCTGGAATTTATTATGCCCGTTTGCAGAATGGCAGTATCCAGCAAATGCGTACCCTTGTTATAGCACGTTAGTTATTTATTTTCATTAAGCTTATTTAGCTCCATTCTCCTACATTTGTTTGAATGAAAAAATTATTGATAGCCAATAGAGGTGAAATTGCATTGCGTATCATGCGTTCGGCAAAAGAAATGGGTATTGCTACGGTAGCAGTCTATTCAGAAGCTGATAGAAATGCACTTCACGTACGTTATGCCGATGAGGCGGTATGCATTGGTCCAGCAGCTTCCAATCAATCTTATTTAGTAGTAGAGAAAATTATCGATGCCTGTAAACAAACAGGTGCCGAGGCTATTCACCCAGGTTATGGGTTTTTGTCGGAAAATGCTGCTTTTGCTAGAGCCGTACAAAAAGCTGGCTTAGTGTTGGTGGGGCCATCGCCCGAAGCCATGGAGATGATGGGTAATAAATTATCGGCAAAAGCTGCAGCGCTTAAATACAATATTCCGATGGTTCCCGGAACCGAAGAAGCCATTTCGGATATCGAAGAAGCGAAAAAAAGAGCTATTGAAGTTGGTTTTCCTATCTTGATTAAAGCGGCTGCTGGTGGTGGCGGTAAGGGCATGCGTATTGTAGAAGGTGCCGCCGATTTTGAAGAACAAATGCACCTAGCCGTTTCTGAAGCGACTTCCGCCTTTGGTGATGGGGCGGTATTTATAGAGCGTTATGTAGGTTCGCCACGGCATATCGAAATACAAGTTTTAGGCGATAACTACGGCAATATTGTGCATCTTTTCGAACGAGATTGTTCCGTGCAACGCCGTCACCAAAAGGTAATTGAAGAAGCACCATCATCTATTCTTACACCCGAAATTCGCGAAAAAATGGGAAAATGTGCGGTTGATGTAGCCCGTTCGTGTAACTATACCGGTGCCGGAACGGTTGAATTTATATTGGATGAAAATCTTGATTTCTTTTTCTTAGAAATGAATACCCGCTTGCAGGTGGAACATCCAGTAACAGAATTAATTACAGGCTTAGATTTGGTGAAAGAGCAGATTAAGATTGCCCGTGGCGAAAAATTGAGCTTTACACAAGAAGACATTGCTATAAAAGGCCATGCCATTGAATTGCGGGTATATGCCGAAGATCCTACGACTAATTTTTTACCCGATATAGGCATCTTAGAAACTTATCGTTTGCCACAAGGCCCTGGGGTTCGGGTAGATGATGGTTTTGAAGAGGGAATGGAAATCCCGATTTATTACGACCCCATGATTGCCAAATTGATTACCTATGGCGAAAATAGAGCTCAAGCCATTGAGCGCATGATACGTGCTATTGATGAATATCAAATCACCGGTATTGAGACTACGTTGGGCTTTGGAAAATTTGTGATGCAACACGAGGCTTTTACCTCGGGTAATTTTGATACCCACTTTGTGAAAAACCACTTTCAGCCTACTAGCTTGCTGCATCAAAATGAGCAAGAAGCGTTAATTGCAGCTTTAGTGGCTGCTCAACTCATGCAAAATCAAACGAAAAAAATCAGTTCTGTTAGTCAAACTGTAAAAACTTCGTCTTGGATGAAAAATAGGAAAGTATAGTTATTGCTTTTTTAAGTTCTGAATGAACGTTCTAAGTTCTGTGGTAAATTCATCGAGTTGCATGGCCGATTCTTTCATAAAATCACAAATTTCTTTGAGTTCAACTTGATCTAAGGTTTCATCCGCTAGTAAATCTGATAAGCCCAAAATGTTTGATACGGGCTGTCCTACCTTTATGGAGGTCATGTAAAGCATTTCCTCCAATCCTTGTATAAATTTTGTACGCTGTTCTTTAGCTTTTCTTCTTTCCGTTACATCCATGGAGAGGACACAAATACCCTCTGGAACGGGTTGTATCCTTAATTCGAAATATTTCATACTCCCGTCAGGAAAAGAAAATTCATTTTCAAAACAAGCCGGCTCTCGTTCTTGCATACAAAAATGGAGCATTTTAAACATGTCGGTTTGTTCAATACCTGGAAATTTTTCCATCATAGTAAAGCCAAGCAGCTCCTCTTTTTTTCTACACTTGCTCTGTTTTACAATGGTGTTGTTTACATAGATATATTGCCAGTTGAAATCAATCAGTTGCACTCCCTCCAGTAAATAATCCATTGTTTGAGTACACAATTTTCTGATAGTCATACCTTTGGTGTTTGGTTTATAATCACAGCGGTTTACGCTGTACTTAATCTTGCTTAGATTTAAAACCTATAGATGGAGCACTAGAGCGGGTGATTAATTAAATCTAAGCGAAATAAAAATAAATAAAAATTTAAACTATTTCTACAAAAATTAAATTTAATTTTAATAAAAAATTATTAATATTAAAGAGTTTATTTCTCTTTATAATGTATTTATTACAGCCTAAATTGTGTCATTTCAATAATTAAGCCAGTAGGAATAGCTTCATTAAGTGGAAATTGAACTGAACCTTTGGCATGTTTATATTGGCCTAGTTGGTTTTTAAAATGGGTAATGGTGGCTGCTTCTGGATAAAAGCCGATGTGCTGTTTGTAGCCTGCAATTTAATCCTCAATTGTTTGTACCGCAGGTGTGCCCATGGGCTTAGCAACAAGAGCTGTTGTTTAATTTGTGGTAATGTTGGTAGGATAGGGCTAAAATGCCTAAGAAAACTACAGGTAATAGTATCATAGGTGTAATGCCATCCACCGCCCAAAGACTAATGCCTGCAAAAATAAAATCGAAAGCAAAGCCTGCATAGGCCCATTCTTTTACGCATTTTGGCATTTGGGGAATTACTAAGGTGAGCGCACCAGCGACTTTAAAAATAGCTAAAGCGGTGCCAAAGTATTCGGGGTAGCCAAGGTGGCTAATGCCTTGTTTGGCCATTTCAGTTTGGGAGGTAAAGCCCGGTATTACGCCCTCCATAATGAATATAATAAGGGTGGTGGTCCAAAAAATGATTTTACTGGTTTTCATATTGTTTAGGTTTGGTTTTACTCTAATTTAGGATTTATAGTATTGAGTAACTAGCTTTTAGATTTGACTATATATTGACATTTAATGTTTAATCGGTTTCTTCCGGAAATAGGTGTTTTTGTTATGTTTGTTGAAAATACATTTAATGCATTCTGAAAATAGTTTATTGTTTTGGTTAAAAAGGGAAAAGTACAGCTTATTGTTCTGGTTATCCATTATCCTTTTTGCTACTTTACAGTCTTTAATAACGCTGAGATATAATAATTATCTCATTTTTGAGAACACTTTTAGGAATCTACATTCGCAAACATCTTTATTCGGGGCTTATCCGACTTTTCATGGAGATACTAATCATTATGGCCCTATTTTTAGTTTGCTGATGTGGCCATTTACACTATTGCCACATGGCTTAGGTTTGTTGTTCTGGAATTTGTTTAACGGGCTGTTTTTGTATGGGGCCATTCAGACCATTGCGATAGAAAAACGTAAACTTATTTATTGGATAGCTCTTCCATGTTTGGTTGCTTCTATGTTGAGTGAGCAGTTTAATCCGACTGCTGCTGCGCTAATTATATTGAGCTTTACTTTGCTAGATAAAAAAGGAGGTTTTTGGTCTGCTTTTTGTATTGTACTAGGTACTTTTATTAAACTTTACGGTATTTTTGGTTTAGCTTTTATAGTTTTTGTTAAAGATAAAAGAAAGTTTTCTGCTTACCTGCTAATGTGGGCCTTGGTGCTTTTTGCCCTGCCTATGTTGTTTTCTTCACCCGCATACATTCTGTCGTCTTATCCCGAATGGTACGTTTCCTTAGTTCATAAAAACGAGACCAATATTCTTACTCGAGGAATTAGTATTTCTGTCGTTGGTTTTTTTAGAGATGTTTTTCCATCTTACTCAATTTCTAATTTATTTTTCTTGCTAAGTGGTTTACTAGTGCTCGGACTTCCATACCTTAATTTTAAGGCCTATACCGAACTTAAATTCAAGTGGTATATGCTGGCTAGCGCTTTAATATTTCCGGTCCTGTTTAGTACCGGATCTGAAGATTGTACGTATATTATTGCTATTGTTGGCGTAGGAATTTGGTATGTTTTGGAAAAGCGTGAATGGAGGCATCAATTATTATTGGCTTTGGTTATTATTTTTTCGTTTAATATGCCCTTATGGTTATTTCCTAGGCTTTCTGATCGATATCCTGTTTTATTAAGTATGCTTAGTTTACCCTATTTTGTGGTTTGGTTGTCTATTATTTTTGAAGCCATCGTATTGGAGCCGATTTAAAACCTGTATTTAAATTTTGGTTTTATATTCCAATTAAGACTTGTTTTGACTATCTTTTTTGGTTTTGTGTGTGATTATTTTTAATCAACTAACCATTCCGTCGATTTTATTAGTTGTTTGTAGATTAATAGAAAAAAAGACCTTGATTATTTTATTGACTTGCCCTTCATAGCTGTAGCAATGGCTACATCCATTACTCGTTCGGCAAAGGGGCGGGTGTATTCATTCAGTGCTTCTACTTGTTTCAGCATCAAATCCTTATCTCCAGAGTTTAAACTTGCTCGGAGCTGCTCAAGCAATTGCCTGCTTTGCACAATCTCGAATTCTTGCAAAAACTGAGCATTTTTGGTTAAGAAACGTTCTGCGGTATAGGCCATTTGTTCAGCCTCGGTGCGGGCTTCAATCAGCATGCGTTGGGCTACATCGTCTTGCGCATGGGCAATACTATCCAGTAACATTTGTTCCACTTCTTCATCTCTAAGGCCATAGGTAGGTTTTATTTCTACCTCTTGTTTTACACCTGAGCGTAATTCTATGGCTTGCACGGTTAAAATACCATCGGCATTAAGCAAAAAATTAATATCTACTTTGGGTAAGCCTGCAGGCATAGCCGGAATTCCTTTCAAGTCAAATTCGGCTAATTTCCTATTTTCATTTACCAAATCACGTTCGCCTTGGTAAACCGAAATTTTTAGGTTTACTTGCCCATCTACCGAGGTGGTGTACTGGCGGCCAGCCTTGGTGGGTATTTTGGCATTTCGCGGAATAATTACATCCATTAAACCGCCCATGGTTTCTATTCCTAACGATAATGGAGTTACATCCAATAATAAAATATCGGAGCGGTTACCCGCTAAAATATCCGATTGAATGGCGGCACCTAAGGCTACCACTTCATCGGGATTTAGCTCATCATGTACGGGTTTGCCAAAAAATGCGGCAACAGCTTGTTTAACGGCTGGGGTGCGGGTAGAACCACCCACCATAATTACTTCATCAATGTTTTCGGCCTTTACATTCGCATCACGTAAGGCTTTTTGGCAACACGCTAAAGTTTCGGCCAATTTGGGCTGTATAAGTTCTTCTAATTTTTGTTTACTGATGGCCAAAGGAATACCGTTTAAACTTTCGTTAAACAAATTTTGAGTGCCTAATGCTTTTTTTGCTTCTTCGGCTTTAAGGCGCAGACCTTGCGCCAATGCTTGGTTTTCGCTTAGGCTCTTAAGGTCGAGCTTATTCTCAGTTATCCAATAATCTACAATGGCTCGGTCAAAATCATCGCCACCTAAAAAAGTATTGCCATTGGTGGCCAATACCTCAAAAATGCCATTTTGTATGTGTAAAATAGAAACGTCGAAGGTGCCTCCGCCTAAATCGTATACCGCAATAGTTTTTTCCTCATCGGCTTGTAAGCCAATGCCGTAAGCCAAGCTGGCGGCGGTGGGTTCGTTTACCATGCGCAACACATCCAATCCGGCTAGTTTTCCGGCATCACGGGTGGTTTGGCGTTGGCTATCGTTAAAATAAGCGGGTACCGTAATTACCGCTCGGGTAACCGGCGTTTTTAGCGCATGTTCGGCCCGTTCTTTAAGCTCCTTTAAAATTAATGCCGAAAGCTCAATGGGCGTATAAAATTTTTCGCCCACCATTATTTTTACCAAGCTTTCTTGGTTATCGTCAATCACCTTGTACGAAAAAAAATCGCGGTGTGCTGCAATATCTCCGTACGATCTACCCAGCAATCGTTTTACAGAAAAAATAGTGTTTTGGGGATCTGAGGTTAAAAATTCTTTGGCTTGGTTGCCTACTACTAGGCTGCCATCTTGTGCAAAATGTATGATGGATGGCACCAATTCGCCCTTACCCGTGTCATTAATAACTTGGGCTTGGCCATTGGGGTTAATAAAGGCCACCAAGCTGTTGGTAGTCCCCAAATCAATTCCCACAATAAGATCTTCTTTTTGCAAAGAGCCGGTTGCTAAATTGATGGATATTTTTGCCATTGGATGAATTTATGAGCCACAAAGGTAGCTATTTAGATTGATTCTAAAAAGGATGCCTTCCTTGTTTAAAAATATGCTTAAGCAATGCATCATCATGTACAAGAATAATCTATTTAGCGAATACAAACGTATTGGAGCGTAAAAATGTATCTTTGCGCCAATGGTCACCAATTTCGAAGATTTTAAATTAAATAGACAACTCTTAAATGCGATAGAAGAGGCGGGTTATACCCAGCCAACACCTATTCAGCAAAAGGCCATTGCACCAATTTTATCGGGTCAAGATATGATGGGCATTGCGCAAACAGGCACTGGTAAAACGGCTGCCTATGTGCTGCCTCTGCTTATGAAATTAAAGTACGCTCAAGGTCAGCATCCTCGAGCATTAATTTTGGCACCAACACGGGAGTTGGCCATGCAAATAGAAGAAAACATCATTTCATTTGCTAAATACACCGATTTACGCACTGTGGTTATTTACGGAGGACTTGGTCCTAAAACACAAATTGCGGCTTTAGAAAAAGGTGCTGATATTGTGGTAGCTACTCCGGGCCGCTTTTTAGATTTATACTTGGCTGGGCATATTGTTACCAAATCTATTCAGTTTTTGGTATTGGATGAGGCCGATAAAATGATGGATATGGGCTTTATTGGCTCTATTCATCGCATACTGGAAGTAGTGCCCCGCAAGCGCCAAAATTTACTTTTTTCGGCTACTATGAGCGAATTGGTACATAAAATTTCAGGCGATTTCTTAAAATTTCCTTTAATAATAGAGGTGGCTGCACAAGCCACACCAGCCCATACGGTAAGCCAAGTATTGTACCGGGTACCTAATCTAAAAACCAAGTTAAACTTATTGCAAGAGCTGCTTAAAGATGATGAACGTTTTCATCGCCTTATTGTGTTTTGCAAAACCAAAACCGTAGCCGATAATATTTTTCATTATTTGGAACGTCGTTATGGTGCCGAACAAGTACGTGTAATTCATGCTAACAAAGGGCAAAACACTCGTATAAATTCTATTAATGCCTTTAAAGAAGGAAATATTAGAATGCTTGTGGCTACCGATGTGGCGGCCAGAGGCTTAGATGTAGCCGATGTAAGCCATGTCATAAATTTTGATGTACCCATTATTATTGAAGATTACGTACACCGAATTGGCCGTACTGGCAGAGCTTATAAAAGTGGCGAAGCCATTACTTTTTGTGCCGAATCGGAAGAGTTTTACATCAAAAAAATAGAAAAACTGATGCGCCAATCTATTCCTGTGGCCGAATTGCCAGCTACGGTTTTTGTAGAAGAAACACCTTACGAAGAGCGCCAAGCTATGGCTCGTGAAATTGATTTGCAAAAACGTAAAGACAATCCGGATTTTCAGGGTGCTTTTCACGAGAAAAAATTAAAAAACACCAAAGGCGACCGACCAAAAGCCAAAGGTCCAGCAAAGCCAGGGGCACCTAAAAAGAAATCTAAACGATTTGATAAAAAGATATAAATCTTCATTGAGACATGAAAAAAGCTGAAATTAAACTCACCATCGAACTGGACGATCAAAACATTCCGGAAAGCATTTTATGGGAATCAACCGATTCGCAAAATAAAGAGGCATTGCCGGTCAAATCAATGATGTTGGCCCTGTGGGATCACAACTATAAAAATTCGTTGCGCATTGATTTGTGGACTAAAGATATGCCTGCCGATGAAATGAAGCGTTTTTTTTACGAAACGCTACAAACGATGGGCGATAGTTTTTTGCGGGCTACTGGCGAAGAGGCTATTGTAGGCGATTTGCGTGATTATTGTGCTCATTTTGCTGAAAAAATGGACCTTAAAGTTGGGCAATAATAATTTTTGTTTTCACAATTTTATGTATATTCAAGTATAAAAATTGACGATGCAAGCGGTTCAAACAAATTCGTTCAGAAACTTTAAATATTTCATTAACCTATTTCCGGTAGCTTTTGTACTATTTGGGAATTTAAATGGAGGTTGGTATACGTTGGGTAATTTCGCTTTTACCTTTGTAGTGTTGGCCTTAGGAGAACTGCTATTGCCTGAAGATAAAAGCAATGAAGCTGGCGAAGATAACATTCTACCCGACCTGTTACTCGTTTTAGTGGTTATTGGCCAAATGTTAGCCATAGCTAGTTTAATCTACGGCGTTTATACCCATTTACTTAGTGGCTACTGGATTGCGGTGGCGGCCCTTTCTACTGGCACTGCAGCAGGCTCAATGGGTGTTATTGCTGCCCACGAACTCATCCATCGCAAAGCTAAATTATGGAATTTTTTAGGCCGATTTCTTCTCTTTACTGTTTTGAACCCCTATTTCTACGTACATCATTTACGTATTCATCATAAATCGGTAGGTACTGCTGCCGATCCGGTTAGTGCGCTTAAGGGAGAAACGCTTTATGCCTTTGCTTTGCGTTCTATTTACGGACAATTGCTTCAATCTTTGGCGCTCGAAAAAACTCGTTGCGAAAAAGCCGAGAAATGGGGCTATGGTTTGCACAACTATGTGATAGCAGTGTATGCAGGAGGGTTTTTACTACTGGGTGCCTTAACCTTTTTTTTTGGTATTTGGGTAGCCGCAGCCTACTTGTTGCAAGCTACCGTTGCGAATTTATTATTAGAATACACCAATTATATTGAGCATTATGGCTTACGCCGTATCGAAAGAGAACGGGTAAACGAGCTTCATTCTTGGCAAAGCGATAAGGTAGTTAGTCGTTATTTTTTAATTGATCTAAGTCGCCACTCCGACCATCATTTTCATGCGGCTAAGCCGTTTAATGCCTTGCTTAGTTACGATATAAGTCCGGTATTACCAGGTGGTTATGCCAGTATGTTTATACCAGCTTTGGTACCGCCATTGTGGTTTAACTTGGTAGATAAGAAAATTCCGAATTAAGAACCCAAAGCCATTGTTTTGTGCAACTGACGACGTTTATGTCGGCTTTGTTTAAGATGCCCAGCGTTTCCAGAAATTACGCTGATATTTCCATCTACTTCAAGCACGGCAATTTTAACTTCCGTAATACTAGATAGTCCATGTTCTCTAACCGCTTGTACTAGTTCATCTTCGGTAATTTTAGTTCGTACTAGGTGTACATGATCTATCGTACCTTCGTGAATAAGAATAATCGGTTTATCTTCAATGAGCTCTTTAATCTTCTTCGACCTAAAAATAAGCAGTTTAAGCAAGTAGTTTAGGCTAAATAATACCAATGCGGCCACTAATCCACCGGACAAGGTAGAGTTGGTGCCTACCATAGCATTTTGTACCGAGTTGCTAATGAGTATGATAAATACCAAATCGGTTGTAGAAAGCTGTGAGAGTTCTTTTTTGCCAAATAAGCGGAGGGCTAGCACCATAAAGCCGTATACAGTGGCACTGCGGACAATAATATCTAAGTAAGGGTTCATGCTATAAATATAAGGAAGTTTGACCAATACCGGTCATTTTGGCTTCGTGATTAAGTAACCACTCTTTTCGCCATAGCGCTCCGGCATAGCCTACTAAATCGCCTTTACTGCCAATTACCCGATGGCAGGGTATAGCAATTAAGAGTTTATTTTTTCCGTTGGTAGCGGCAATTGCTCGAATTGCCAAGGGGTTTTTCAACCTTTTCGCCAATTCTGCGTAAGTAATGGGAAGACCGGGTTGAAGCTGTTGTAGTTCTTGCCAAACCCCTTGCTGAAAAGGGCTGCCATCCTGTTGCATGGGGAATGTAAATATGCTCAATTTACCCTCAAAATAAGCCGAAAGCTCAATTTTAGCCCATTCCGTTAATTCACTCGGATCTTGTCTTATTTCATTTTCTACAAATTGTATGCTCCGAACTGACGTTTCATCTGCTTCTATGAGCAAGATGCCAATGGGGCTATGCAGACTTGAACTATACATGATGATTGAAATTACAAATTTTACTTTTAGTAGCTAGGTAAATTAAAATTATCTTTGTGGCATGAGCTTGATACACCAAGTGAAATCTCTTATAGCTAAAGAACTCATTTTAGAATGGCGTTCGCGGTATGCCTTAAATGGCATAGTGTTGTATGTGGTTTCTACCATTTTTGTGTGTTACTTATCTTTTAAAGGAGGTATACAAGGCCCAACCTGGAACGTATTGTTTTGGATTATTCTTTTGTTTGCCTCTATTAATGCCCTGGTAAAAAGCTTTGTGCAAGAGCCAGCAGGTCGACACCTGTATTTGTATACCTTGGCATCACCTCAAGCCATTATTCTTTCTAAAATTATTTACAACTGCTTGCTCATGCTGCTGTTGTCAACCTTGGCACTATTTTTCTATCAAGTTGTATTTTCAAACCAGGTTCAAGACCTCTTGTTTTATTTTTTGGCGGTGGTACTAGGTAGTATAAGTTTTGCCAGTGTATTTACCCTGATTTCGGGCATTGCAGCAAAAGCGAATAACCCCGGCAGTTTAATGGCGGTACTTAGTTTTCCGGTTATTATTCCTTTACTCATTTTGCTTATTAAATTTTCTAAAAATGCCATGGATGGTTTAGATAGGGCTGTGAGTTACGACGAGATAGTCATTTTGCTTAGTTTGAATGTACTAGTTATTGCATCCTCTTTGGTTTTGTTTCCTTACCTTTGGCGTGATTAATCCCCCTTATATGACTAGAAACTGGTGGAAAATTTTAGCGGCTGTACTCCTGATTTATTCCTTTATAGCAGGCTTATTAGTAGCAGTCCCTAGATTGCCCATTTTGCATGAAACTATTCGTAATCTATATTTTCACGTGCCTATGTGGTTCACCATGCTATTTCTTTACCTTTTTTCGGTAATAAATAGCATCAAGTACTTGTCGTCTGCTGATGAAAAGCACGATTTTATGGCCGTTGAAACTGTAAATACGGGTATTGTATTTGGATTTTTAGGCTTAGGTACCGGCATGATTTGGGCAAATTTTACCTGGGGAGCTCCTTGGCCCAACGATCCGAAATTAAATAGTGCCGCCATATCTACCCTGTTGTATTTAGCCTATATCGTATTGCGGAGTTCTATTGATGAATCGCAGAAAAGAGCAAAAATCTCGGCTATCTATAATGTATTTGCTTTTCCTATTATGGTTGTATTGTTATTTATACTACCACGAATGACCGACTCCCTACACCCGGGAAACGGGGGTAACCCAGGCTTTAACTCGTACGATTTGGATAGCAATATGCGTTTGGTATTTTATCCGGCCGTAATTGGGTGGATCTTACTTGGTGTTTGGCTGAGTAACATTCGGTACCGCATCCGTTTATTACAGCATAAATTTTAGTAATTATGATAAAAAAATTAAGTTTATTAACGTTGCTTTCTGCAATCTCATTATCAGTTTTAGCCCAAACGTCGTCTGTTGAAATGGCCGATGGCTTAAGAAGTTCGGGTATGATTTATGTGGTAGTAAGTGTGATGTCGGTTATTTTAGCCGGCGTTTTATTTTTTTTATTTTCTATAGATAAGAAATTAAGTAAACTAGAAAAAAACGGTACTAAAGGATAATTGGCTTCGTTTTGCTATTTTTTAGCAAATGTGTAAGCCATACACTAACAATTTTTTATTTGCAAGAGTGATATTTTTTCACTCAACTTTGCATCAAACTAATCAGTCAATTAATACAAACAGAATATGTCAACAAAATCAGGAGCAGCCTCTGAAGAACTAACTTTTTTCGGAGATGTATGCCAATTCTTTGATCATGCGGCACAGTTTACCAACCATCCTGCCGGTTTACTAGATCAAATTAAATCATGTAACAGTGTGTACCGTTTTCGTTTTCCTATTAGAAAAGGCGATGGGTTAGAAGTAATAGATGCTTGGCGTGTAGAGCACTCTCATCACAAATCGCCTACTAAAGGGGGTATTCGCTATAGTGAAATGGTAAACGAGGATGAAGTAATGGCTTTGGCTGCTTTAATGACTTATAAATGTGCCATCGTAAACGTACCCTTTGGTGGTGCAAAAGGTGGTATTAAAATCAACCCGAAAAGTTATACCGTAGCTGAATTAGAAAATATAACCAGACGTTATACCGTAGAATTGGTTAAGAAAAATTTTATTGGCCCTGGTATTGATGTTCCTGCACCGGATTACGGTTCAGGTGAGCGTGAAATGAGCTGGATTGCAGATACCTACCAAACCATGAACCCAGGCCAATTAGATGCCCTAGGTTGTGTAACTGGTAAACCAATTGCCTTACATGGTATTGCAGGTCGTAGGGAGGCAACTGGTAGAGGTGTAGCCATTGCGGTTCGCGAATGCGTAAGCGTTGCTGAAGATATGAAAGCGTTAGGTTTAAGTACAGGCTTAGCCGGTAAACGAGTAATTGTACAAGGTTTAGGAAATGTAGGCTATCATTCTGCTAAATTTTTAGCTGAGTTTGGTGCCATTATTGTTGGCCTTTGCGAATTTGAAGGGGCTGTTTACAACGAAAAAGGCTTAGATCTTGATGAGGTATTTAATCACCGCAAAACTACCGGATCTATATTAGGATTTAAAGGAGCCCAAAAAGAATTCAAAAAATCGCTCGAAGGATTAGAGCAACCTTGTGATATTTTAGTGCCAGCTGCTTTAGAAAATCAAATTACAGAAGAGAATGTAGTGCGTATTCATGCAAAAATTATTGCCGAAGGAGCGAATGGTCCAACCACCCCAGGTGCCGAAGAAATGTTTGTAAAACAAGGTGGTATCATTATCCCCGATATGTATTGCAATGCAGGCGGTGTAACGGTTTCTTATTTCGAGTGGTTAAAAAACCTTTCGCATGTTGCTTTTGGTCGTATGGATAAACGCTATGAAGAAACTGCTAATGAAAACATTGTAAATATGGTGGAAGCAACTACTGGTGTAAAATTAAGCCAAGAGCAGCGTAGCGTTATTGTTAAAGGTGCTACAGAGTTAGAATTGGTTAATTCTGGTTTAGAAGATACCATGATTCGTTCCTACCACGAGATTAGGGATGTTAAAATGGCTAATCCGAAAATTAAAACCCTACGTATAGCCGCCTTCGTAAACGCTATCGATAAAATAGCCGTATCGTACTCGAACATGGGTGTTTGGCCATAAATACAGCCAACTCTACAAAAAAAGGGAAGCCGTCTACGGCTTCCCTTTTTTTGTGTATAAATTGCGTAAAGTTCGTTAATTAAAGCTCTAATTATTCGTTTTCTCCCTCGGATAATCCTTATTTTTGTATACTAATTTTTATTCAAATTATACTTTCAGTATGAAAAAAAGTGCCATTCTTTTAATTGGTATTATTGCCGTAGCTATTGGCGTTATTATTTCTACCTATGCCGATTCTAGTACCTATGGAAGTTTTAACGATGCCAAAGACTCCGCGGCTGAATTACACGTGGTTGGCCGTTTAGATTTGGCCAAGGACATGGTTTATAATCCCAAAAAAGACGCCAATTATTTTTCATTTTATGTGAAAGATAACAAGGGAACGGCTTGTAAGATTGTTTTTACAGGCACTAAACCACAAGATTTTGAACGTTCAGAACAAATTGTCTTAACCGGGAAAATGGTTGGAGAGGAGTTTCATGCTTCTAAAATTTTAATGAAATGCCCTTCAAAATACAATAAAGATCAGGTGGAAGTGAAATCTACTCTACAGCAAAGCTAAAATATGGATACTGTTTTTATAGGTGAACACCTTTGGCCAGGTAAATTAGGCCAGTTTTTTGTTGTATTGTCATTTGCTGCGGCACTATTAGCTACCCTAAGTTATTATTTCGAAACCATAAAAGATAAGCCTGATGGCTCGTGGTTAAAAATTGCTCGTTCGGCTTATTTCGTCAATTTATTGGCAATTATAGGAATTGGAACCTGCTTATTTTATATAATTTACAATCATCTTTTCGAATACCATTATGCTTGGGCGCACTCTTCAAAATCTCTGCCCGTATATTATATTATTTCATGTTTTTGGGAAGGGCAAGAGGGTAGTTTTTGGCTCTGGACCTTTTGGCAATCTGTTTTAGGCTTTGTATTAGTTCGAAAAGCAAAATCGTGGGAGCCACCGGTAATGGTGGTGATTATGCTATCGCAAACATTTTTGGCCTCTATGTTGTTAGGCGTTGAAATTTTAGGCATTCGAGTAGGAAGTTCACCCTTCATTTTATTAAGAGATGCCGTACAGGCTCCTATTTTTGCACGTCCAGAATATTTAAGCATGGTAGCCGATGGTAATGGCCTCAATCCCTTGCTTCAAAACTACTGGATGGTTATCCATCCGCCTACCTTGTTTTTAGGCTTTGCCTCTATGATCGTACCCTTTGCCTATGCCTTAGCAGGCTTGTGGCAAAAACGCTATACCGAGTGGATTAGTATGGCTTTGCCTTGGGCATTATTTGCCGTAATGGTTTTAGGAGCGGGAATTATTATGGGTTCCTTTTGGGCATATGAAGCGCTCAATTTTGGTGGTTTTTGGGCTTGGGATCCGGTAGAAAATGCCTCCCTAATTCCATGGATTACACTTATTGCCGCCGTACATGTTTTATTAGCCTACAAACATTCTGGACAAGCCTATTTTACCGCTACCTTTCTTACGCTGGTAAGTTTTGTGTTGGTATTATATGCTTCTTTCTTAACACGAAGTGGCATTTTAGGTGAAACCTCTGTACATTCATTTACCGATTTAGGTATGTTTTGGCAATTGCTCGTATTTATTGGTGTGTTTACGCTCGTTGCTTTAATATTGGTTTTAAAACGCTGGAAATACATGCCATTTTCTGCAAAAGAAGAAGAAACATACTCACGTGAATTTTGGTTATTTGTTGGCGCTATAGTCCTAGGTTTAGCTTGTTTGCAAATTTTGGCAACCACGTCTATCCCTGTTTTTAATAAAATTTTTGGTACCGAAATTGCTCCACCCACCCAAGTAATTGCCCATTATAATAAATGGCAATTGCCTTTTGCCTTAGTTGTGGCATTTATTTCGGGCTTTAGCCAGTTTCTTAAATACAAAAAAACAGATATACGATCATTTTATGTTCAGTTAGGCCGAGCAGCACTTATTGCCGCCGTACTAACCGCCGTAGCAGGTTACATAGCAGGTATTTATACCAACCCAATGTTTATGTTGCTCATGTTTAGTTCCGTATTTTCTGTAGTGTGTAATATCGGTATTTTGTACAACGCCATTTTGGGTAAATGGAAACTAGCAGGTTCAGCCCTAGCGCACATAGGCTTCGCACTTTTATTGATAGGAGCGATGGTTGCCGCCGCTACCAACAAAATAATTTCTGTAAATAATTCTGGAATTGGTTTTGGGCAAGAGTTTGCTAAAGATAATAACCCGAGAGAAAACGTTATTTTGTATTTAAACGAGCCCATAAAAATGGATAAGTACACGGTTACTTATTTGGGCGATTCTGTAAGTGGTCCCAATACCTTGTACCGAGTAAATTATCAGGTAATTGACCGCAAAACAGCTAAAGTAACAGAGAATTTTGATTTGTACCCGAATGCGCAACAAAATGTTAAAATGCGCCAAATTATTGCTTCGCCAGATACCCGCCATTACCTCTGGAAAGATATTTATACGCATGTAAGTAGCGTGCCTTTAAAAGAAGAAGCTACACACGAAGCACATGAAGGCCATAGCGAAGAGGAAGATTTTGGAAAGCCAAGTATTCGTGCTGTAAAGTTGGGAGATACCATTTCTGTTCGCGATGCTAAAATTGTGGTAAAAGCAATTAAAAAAGGCGTGCATGTAAACAATATGCCATTAAGTGCAACCGATGTATCGGTAGCGCTTAGCTTGGAAGTACTATCAAAAGCAAAAACACAAATTATAGATCCCGTTTTTGTAATAAAAGATGGAAATGTGTACGACTTTGGTAAAACCATTGAAGAACTAGGTTTAAAACTACGTTTCACCAATATTAACCCCAAAAACAATAGTCTAGAATTAACCGTTTTTCAACGCCCTCCGGCCGAGAAAAAATGGATTGTAATGAAAGCCATCGTTTTCCCTTACATTAACTTTTTCTGGGGTGGCACCATACTCATGACCATTGGTTTTTTCTTGGCTATTTTGCGTAGACTTAAGGAACTTAAAACTACTTAACTATGGATGTGGTATTGTTGGGAAGTGGTAAAGTAGCCACACAAGTTGGCAAAGCCCTGCATAATGCGGGTATATTGGTTGCGCAAGTATATAGTCCCACACTTGCACATGCGCAAACTTTAGCCTTACAGGTGCATGCTAAAGCTATAAGTGAATTAGCCGAATTAACCAAAAATGCCGATGTATACATCATTTCCGTCAATGATGACGCTATTTTTTCTTTAGTTGAACACTTAGATTTAGACGACAAGATAGTGCTTCATACCTCAGGCTCTACAGCTATGGATGTACTAAAAGCTGCAAGCACTAATTACGGAGTATTATACCCCTTGCAAACTTTTTCTTTCGACAAAGCGGTAGATTTTAGTCAAGTACCCATTGCGGTAGAGGCTTCTTCGCCCGAAATAGCCAAGCAGTTAGAAGCCTTGGCTCATAAACTATCGCCTAAAATTATACAAATGACTTCGGAGCAACGCTTGGTGCTGCACATTGCAGCCGTATTTGCTTGCAACTTTAGCAACCATGTATACGCCATAGCACAACAATTGGTAGAAAGTAAAGGCATTTCATTCGATTATTTGCGCCCATTAATTGCCGAAACTGCTGCAAACGTACAACAAGCCTTACCTAGCGAAGTGCAAACTGGTCCGGCTATTCGTAAGGATGAAAAAATACTTCAAAAACATCTTGATTTTCTCAAAGACAAACCACAATTACAGGAAATCTATCGCATCCTAAGTCAAAGCATAGTTAATTTATAGCTGTACATTATTTGCCAAGCTAATTTTAGTATTTTTGCATCGAAATGAACATTTTTAACATTAAAATTAATTTCGAAGAGGCTGGAAAAGAGCCCTTAGAACTTCAAATTGCCAAAGGCGAATCGGTGCTCGATGTATGCATGGATCACGGTATTGAGCTACAACATAATTGCGGTGGCGTATGCGGATGTAGTACTTGCCACATTTATGTGAATAAGGGCATGGATTTTTTGCAAGAAATATCCGATAAAGAAGAAGATTTTATTGATCGTGCAGTAAATCCACACATCACTTCACGTTTGGGCTGCCAATGCGTAGCCATTAATGGCGATATTGAAGTAACTTTACCCGATCAAAGCCAATTTTTAGGACACTAATTATGATACAAGATAAATACGCCCTACCCATTCATTGGAACGATTACGAAGACATTGCGATGGGCTTACACGAAAAATTTGGCGACGAATTTACCGAGTCTAAAATATACCGCATTCGTTTTACCGAATTGATAGAATGGGTACTCAGCCTACCCGCTTTTGCAGGCACTCGTGAAGAATGTAACGAAGGCCATTTAGAGCAAATTCAATCGGCTTGGGTGTACGAATGGCGTGATAACCAATAAACCATGCTAGCCAAGCTTTCTCAAATAACTGCTTTTGTTTTTGACGTAGATGGCGTACTTACCGACGGTACCGTATTGGTAACCGAAAGTGGTGAGCAATTACGCCGATTTAGTATTAAAGATGGCTATGCCCTACAACTAGCCGTAAAAAGAGGATTTAAGATTGCCATTATTACCGGCGGTCGTTCGCAAAGTATTGTAAGCCGTTTAACCAGCTTGGGTATTAGCGATGTATATGTAGGCGTAGAACATAAAACTGAAAAGTTTGAAGAATTTTTGTTAGCCTATGATTTAAGTGCCAATCATATTTTATACATGGGCGATGATGTGCCCGATTATCCGGTAATGCAATTAGTAGGTTTGCCAACCTGCCCCGCCGATGCTGCCGAAGAGATAAAAGCCATTTCGGCATATATTTCCCCAGTTAAAGGTGGCCAAGGTTGCGTTCGCGATGTCATAGAAAAAGTATTAAAAGTACAAGGCCTATGGGCCGATGAAGATCCTTCGGCAAAAGCTTAAACATGAATTTTCCTCCACTTATTTTAGCCTCTAAATCGCCACGCAGGCAAGAATTACTTTCCCTTTTAGGCCTCGATTTTAGGGTGGTATTAAAAGAAGTAGACGAAAGCTACCCCGAACAGTTGAGCCCAGAAGAAGTAGCCGTTTATATTGCCGAAAAAAAAGCCAAAGCTTTTGATGAAGATACAACTGGTGAAGTGGTTATTACCGCAGATACTTTGGTAGTTATTGATGGGCAAATTTTGGGCAAACCCGATGATGCAGCTCATGCTTTTGCAATTCTTTCGCAATTATCTGGCCGTAAACATGAAGTAATTACCGGCGTTTGTATTTTAAAAGACCATCAATTTCATTCTTTTTACGAAAAATCTGAAGTGTACTTTAGATCATTAACACCTGAGCAGATTCAATATTATATAGCTACCGGCCAACCTATGGATAAAGCAGGCGCTTATGGCATTCAAGAATGGATTGGCCTTGTGGGTATTGATAAAATTGTGGGCTCTTATACCAATGTGGTGGGCTTGCCTACGCACCGTTTATATGAAGAGTTGGTGAAATTACACCGTTAACAACTGCTCAAAAAATCCCCCAAACTCTCTTTTGGGGTTAATTAAATGAATTTCTAATATCCAATTTCTAACATTTCCTAATGCATCTTTGGCAAATAAATCGGTATGATTATCGCGGTGGATGTAATGATCTTTCACTTCTTTTTCCAAGCGTTCGTGCGGAAATTTTCCGATAATATGTCCGCCAATTTCGCTGCCAAATAACCAGCCATACCCCTCAGCAATGCGTACAATTTTTTCGTAATATGCAGCACCTGTAAGCGAAGTTTTGCTATCGAAATAAGCTTTACACTCTTCCCAAACCGGGTATAAATCAGCTTGAAGTTTTAATTTTTCGGTATCATCTCCTAACACAAAGGTTCTACCAAAATCGGCTTCCCATTCGTCAAATATGGGCCCAAAATCGAAAAACAACATGTCGTTTTCCTGAATGAGTAGGTTGGGTGGATTTTCGTTATAGGGTAGGAGCGTGTTTTTGCCTGCACGAATAATGCGTTTATGCCAGTATTTTTCTATCCCAAATAAAGAAAAAGCCAGTTCGAAAACTTCTTTATTTAAATCTTCTTCGCTAATACCTGGACGTATAAGGCTTTGCTTTTCTATTGCTTGAAATAAAGCTAAGGCTTTTGCTTCGGCGTCAATTAAATTCTTCTTCGCTAGATCCATTTACTCTTTATAAAACAACCATTTTGCCAATTCTTTATAGCTTGCTTTTTTGCCGTACATTAAAATACCTACACGGTAAATTTTAGCGGCAATCCAGGTGGTGAGAATAAACCCGCCAATTAATAAAACAATGGAAAGGGCCAATTGCCAATCGGGCACCCCAAATGGTAAACGAACCATCATAGCTATAGGGGAGGTGAACGGGATAATACTCAACCAAAAAGAAAGGCTGCTATCCGGGTTATTGAGAATAAAAGTGAAGGACATGATGTAGGTAAAAAGCAAGGGTAAGGTAATGGGCAGCATAAATTGCTGCGTTTCTGTTTCGTTATCTACTGCCGAACCTACCGCGGCAAATAAGGCACTATAAATTAGGTATCCACCTAAAAAATATACCAAAAAACAAGTGAAAATGTAGGTCAGATTTAGTGTTTTCACGGCATTAATAACCGTTAATGCGGGGTTAGTACTGGCTTCAGCAATGGCCTTGTTTTGTTTACCTTCTACCAATTCTGTTTTTACGCTACTCACCTTGTCTTTTAACAAAATTTTACTGGCTGTGCCTACTAAGGTGGTTGATAGTACAATCCATAAGGTAAACTGGGTAATCCCAACCAAGCCAATGCCTATAATTTTACCCAACATGAGTTGGAATGGTTTTACCGATGAAATAATTACTTCTACAATGCGACTCGTTTTTTCTTCGATAACGCCACGCATGACTTGGGAGCCATAAATAAATAGCGAAAAGTAGATGAGAATGGCGGCGGCAAAGCCAATGGCATAAGCTGCACCGGCACTGCTATCTTTTTCACCTTCTGCCGTTAACTCTTTAGAATCTATGCTGATATCGGGTTTGATAGTTGCTAGGGTTTTGGCATCAATGCCAGCATCCTTCAATTGTTTGTTCCGTAAAATTTCTTCTAACTGGTTATTTATGGTACTCAAAGTAGATAAACCCACTTTCTTTTTCGAGTACAATTCTACTTTGCTCAATTCTTCAATATCTTTCGGAATATGCAAAATAAAGCCTTCTTCGTTGGTGGCTGCTTCTTTTTTGGCTTCTGCAAAGGATGTTTTTCCAGCGCTAAAACTTACGGTTTCGGTATTTTTAAATTCCGATGTAAAAATACCACTTTCGTCGTATACCTGAACTTCGGTAGCCTTATCTGCTCCGTTTACCGATAAGTAGGCAATAAGTACATACATACCAATAATAAGGGCGGGCACCAAAAAAGTCATCAATAAAAACGATTTCTTTTTTACACGGGTAAGGTATTCACGCTGAATGATGAGTAAAACTTTGTTCATAAGATTAATTGCTTACTTTTTGAATAAAAATATCGTTTATGCTAGGTATCACTTCGCTTAGTTGCTGAATTTGAATGTGTGGCAATAGGTAGCTTAACACCTCGTTAGGAGTTTTGCCCTCCGCTATTTTAATACGAATTTTATGTGGCTTGTCCGTAGAAACAATGCTAAATAAATCGGCTTTTTCGGCAGGAAATTGCCCTGTGAATTCGATGTGGAAGGTATTGTTACGGTAGCTGTTTTTAATGTCACTTACCTTACCATCTAAAATTTTATGCGATTTGTTTATCAAGGCAATGCTGTCGCACAATTGCTCTACCGATTCCATGCGATGGGTAGAAAAAATAATGGTGGCACCTTTTTGGTTTAATTCTAAAATTTCTTGGGTAATGATTTCGGCATTTACCGGGTCGAAACCCGAAAAAGGTTCATCTAAAATGATCAGTTCTGGTTCGTGCAATACGGTGGCTACAAACTGGACTTTTTGTTGCATGCCTTTACTTAAATCTTCCACTTTTTTGTTCCACCAGCCTTGCATGTCCATTTTTTCGAACCAATATTTTATGCGCTTGGTGGCCTCGGCTCTAGAAAGTCCCTTGAGCTGGGCTAGGTATAAGGCTTGTTCGCCAATTTCCATTTTTTTGTACAAGCCACGTTCTTCGGGTAGGTAGCCAATTTTGGCAATGTGCTTGGGGTTTAGTTTTTCTCCATTAAAAAATACGTCGCCACTATCGGGTGCGGTAATTTGGTTAATAATGCGAATAAGAGAGGTTTTTCCAGCTCCATTTGGACCTAATAGTCCAAAAATGCTGCCTTTTTCAATATCCATGCTCACATCATCGAGGGCACGGTGTTGGGCATATTGTTTTACAATGTGTTGGATGCGTAACATGCGTTTGCTAATTTTTAGTTAGATGTTTTATCAGAATTTAAGTTACAAAAAACCCATCCTTTTATTAGATGGGGTTCAATATTATCCGAAGTATTCTCTCATCCTTTCGAAAAAGCTTTTTTCGCCTTTGCCCGGTTGGGGTTTAAAATTGGGCGATGCTTGCAATTTTTCTACCAGTTCTCGTTCTTCTTTAGAAAGGGCTTTCGGTGTCCAAATGTTTACATAAATTAATTCGTCGCCACGGTGGTACGAGTTTACTTCGGGTATACCTTTTCCTTTTAAGCGCAATATTTTTCCGGCTTGGGTACCGGCATCAATTTTTAATTTGGCTTTACCATCAATAGTAGGTACTTCTACGCTGGCGCCCAAAGCGGCATCGGCAAAGCTGATGTATAAATCATACACAATATTAAAGCCATCACGTTTCAACGTTTCGTGCTCAATTTCTTCAATCAAAATAATTAAGTCGCCGGGTACGCCACCACGAGGAGCTGCATTTCCTTTACCACTCATAGAAAGTTGCATGCCTTCGCTTACACCTGCCGGAATTTGAATGCTAATGGTTTCTTCTCCACGGCTTAACCCTTCGCCATGGCAAGTGCCACATTTGGCGGTAATTAAAGAACCTTCGCCATTACAAGTAGGGCAGGTGCTGGTGGTTTGCATTTGGCCCAATATGGTATTGGTTACTCGGCGTACGGCGCCGCTACCGCCACAAGTACGGCAGGTGCTTACCGACGATTTGTCTTTTGCCCCCGAACCGCTACAGCTTTGGCAAACCACTTGCTTGTTTACTTTTATTTTTTTCTCAACGCCCTTGGCAATTTCTTCGAGGGTGAGTCTTACTTTAATGCGCAAATTACTGCCACGTGCTACACGGCGTCCGCCACGTGTAGATTGTCCACCGCCAAAAAAACTATCAAAGGGGCTACCGCCACCACCACCGAAAATATCGCCAAATTGGCTAAAAATATCTTCCATGTTCATGTTCCCGGCGCCACCAGAAGGTCCGCCTTGTCCGGCACCGGCATGGCCAAATTGGTCATAGCGCTGTTTTTTCTCCGAGTTGCTTAATACCTCGTAGGCCTCGGCACCTTCCTTAAATTTATCTTCCGCAGCTTTGTCGTCAGGGTTTTTATCTGGATGGAATTTGATGGCTAATTTGCGATAGGCCTTTTTAATTTCATCGGCCGAAGCGCTTTTGCTTACACCAAGTATGTCGTAATAATCTCTTTTAGCCATAAATTTATTGTCCTACTACTACTTTGGCAAAACGGATTACTTTATCGTTTAAGTAATAGCCTTTTTCTAGTTGATCTACTATTTTTCCTTTTAATGCATCGCTTGGGGCTGGTATATTGGTAATAGCCTCGTGAATATCGGCATCAAAAACTTGACCCTGCGTATCCATTTCTTTAAGCCCCAATTGGCTTAGGGTATTTTTAAATTTATGCTGTACTAAGGCAACACCCTCTTTTATAGGGGTCACTTCGGTTGCTTGCTCCATCGATTTAAGTCCACGCTCAAAATCGTCTAATACGGGTAGTAAGGATATAATGACTTGTTTGCCCGCAGTTTGCAACAATTCTATACGCTCTTTGCTGGTACGACGTTTAAAATTATCAAACTCGGCGTATAAACGCAGGTATTTATCGTTTGCTTCGGTTACTTGTGCTTGCAATGCTTCTAAGGGATCAACCGCTTTTTCTGCTTTGCTGCTTTTTTTTGTTTTAGACATATTTCAATTTCTTTTTCTATTGCGTACCAAAATTGTTGCCAAAGCTATTTTCCCGACAAGCTGTCAGTGATTTTCAGTGGTGTTACACAAATTGTCGGCTTTTAAATACTGGCTTTTTCTTGTACTTGTCCGTTATCGCAGTTAAGTATGCGTGCCGGGTGTGTGCGTATAATGTGGTAATCGTGTGTGGCTAAAACCACAGCCGTACCAGTTTGGCTAATTTGGTGTAGTAATTGGGCAATTTCTTCGGAAGTTTCCGGATCGAGATGGCCAGTGGGTTCATCGGCTAAAATTACTTCTGGGTTGTTTAATAAAGCACGGGCAATAACTACACGTTGCTGCTCTCCACCCGATAATTCGTGTGGCATTTTACTGATTTTTGAGCGTAACCCCACTTTATCTAATACTTCGCGAATGCGGGCAGAAATTTCTATCTCGTTGGTCCATGCGGTGGCACGTAGTACAAACTCAAGGTTTTTTTCTACGCTGCGGTCGGTTAGCAATTGAAAATCTTGAAATACAATGCCAATTTTTCGGCGTAAAAAAGGTACTTCAGATGCGGTTAATTTCTTTAAATCGTAGCCAGCCACTACACCTTCGCCGGTTTTTATATGCAAATCGCCATACAATACTTTTAATAAACTACTTTTCCCAGAACCGGTTTGGCCAATAAGGTATACCAATTCGCTCTTGTTTACTTCGAAATTTACTCGAGAAAGTACCAACTGGTTTTGTTGAAAAATATCTACGTTGGTTAGTCTAATAACGGCTTTTGCAAACATATTAAAGGTCTAGTTTTAAGATTTGTCCGAAAGGGGTTTCGTTTACTAATTTCATGATGTATTCTGCTCTGTCGGCTAGCCCTATTTTTTCTAAGGATTTTTCAGGTCTATCTACCCGAAAATACGCTAAGAGCGTAAAAGAATCGTCTCTCAACTGCACATAGTCGGGTATTTTGGCTACACCTTTTACTTTAATTAAATACATCCTTTCAAAGGTATTAATTTCCGCTAAAATTTGGGAGTTCTTCGCATAAGAATTGCATCACATCTCGGCCATCGGCATAGTCCCATAACCTTGGGAATTGCGTATAGCCAAAGGGCACCACTTGGTTGCTCAGGTTAAGAGGAGACATGCTGGCTACACATTGAATTTCTTCTGTAATGGTTTGTAAGTGTTTTTCTAAGTCTGCTTTGCTGCTATATTCTTCGGTAAAAAGTACGGCCAGGGGCGAATGTAAACTGGTATCGGGCTTGGTGAGTAAAAATCCATTGTCTAAATGGGCATCGCTGTTTACCAAATAAATAGATTTGTTGTATTCGTAATTGTTTAGGTATTTATGATGCTGAATTATGGAATTGTATGATTCTATAGGTTCAAAAAAATGAGCCATATTATAGCCTTTTGGGACATATATTTTAGATACGTTGCGGCAGCCCAATCCGAAGTACGAAAAAATATCGGTTCCCAATTGCGCCATTTCTTCTTTAGATTCGTCGCCATTGATTATAGCAATGCTGGTTCTGTTTTTGCGGATAATATGTGGAACATTGCCAAAATAGTACTCAAAATACCGCGAACTGTTGTTACTGCCGGTAGCGATTACGGCATCGAAATTGGCTAGGCGATCTACATAGCTAATGCGTCCGGCAAAAGCGGGTTCTATGGCAATTAATTGATCGAGTATATAGGGGATGAGTACCTTATCCTGCGATGATAGTTTGATCAGTGCCGAATGTCCGGCGGCCAATACACATACCACATCGTGGAAACCCACCATGGGAATATTTCCTGCCAAAATGAGTCCTACTTTTTTCGGTGTGCCAACCTGAGGGTATTGACTCCACTGCTTGGCCCAAGTGGCCAAGCTTTCTGCTTGGAACATGGTGCCGATGGCTGCAACAGCTTTTTCTATGTTTTCGGTGCTAAACCACGCATTTTCTTGTTTTGCTCTTTGGCTAATGTTTATGAACACTTCGCTTTGTTCTTGTATAGAAGAAGCCCATTTTGTAAGTGCAGCTAGTCTTTTTTCGGTTGTCAATAGGGGGCTCATACTCGTTTTAATCAAGAAAATAGTATCTTTGTATGTTTTTAAAATCTTGTAGATTTTAGGTCTGCAAAATTAAGCTAAAATTTAGTATTTGACCCATGGCTATTAAAATTACCGACGAATGTATTAACTGCGGAGCTTGCGAACCGGAGTGCCCCAATAACGCTATTTACGATGCTGGCGCTACCTGGCGCTTTGCCGATGGTACCGGCTTACGAGGATTGATTGACTTTAAAGGAAGCGAAGTAAATGCCGAAGAAGTACAAGCTGCGGTTTCTGATGAAGTGTATTACATTGTTTCTGATAAATGCACCGAGTGTGTGGGTTTTCACGATGAACCTCAATGTGCGGCCGTTTGCCCGGTTGATTGTTGTGTTGACGATGAGAATGTTCGCGAAACCGAAGAAGAGTTACTGGCTAAAAAAGAGTGGTTACATCTAGAAGCCTAAGTAAGAATTATTTCTTTATAAATTTTAAAAACCTTCTTGAGTGATTAAGAAGGTTTTTTTATTTAAATCTTTACATTCGTACTATGAATGATGCTTACGGCGTATGTAATTTAACGGTAATTCCCCTGCGGGCCGAACCTTCTGATAAAGCAGAAATTAAAACCCAATTGCTATTTGGCGATGCCTTTAAAATTTTAGAGCGCCAAGAAAAGTGGATATGTATTGAAACCCTCTATGAAAATTACCAAGGGTGGATGGACCCCAAACAATATACGCCTATTTCGGAAGCCGATGCCCAGCTTTGGTTACAGCAAAAAGCTATTGTTGATTTAACTTTAACTACTTCGGTGCAAAAACCAACAGGTGAAACCATCCAATTGGTGCCAGGTTGTACCTTGCCTTTTTTGAAAGACAATCAGCTGCGTTTAGGTGAAACCACCTATACTTTTAGTGGAGCAGTACGTTTGTCTAAAGCTGAACATTTTGCCCAAGAAGTGGCTCAAGTAGCCCGTTTCTTTTTAAATGCACCCTATTTGTGGGGTGGCCGTACCCCTTGGGGTATAGATTGTTCGGGTTTAACCCAGCAAGTGTATAAACATTTCGGCATGGCTATTCTTCGTGATGCTTCGCAACAAGCTACCCAAGGAGAAACCGTTAATTTTTTAGCGGAGGCAAAGTGTGGCGATTTGGCTTTTTTTGATAATGCAGAGGGCCGAATTATTCACGTAGGTATTTTACTGAGCCCCGAAGAAATTATTCATGCCTCGGGCAGGGTAAAAATAGACCGCATAGATAATGAGGGCATTTACAGCGAAGAATTAGGAAAGCGTACGCATCAATTGCGCATTATAAAACGATTTTACCAAACTCAAGGGTATCAATAAATAGCTTTTCTACTTTTTTACGTGCCCATTCGGTTTTTCGTAAAAATTTCAGGCTCGATTTTAAACTCGGGTTGGAATGAAAACAATTGATACGAAACAATTCGTCTAATTCTTCCCAGGTATACGTCATGAGCAAATAGCGCAAAATGTGCTCTAAGGTTTTTCCGTGAAGTGGATTATTTTTTTGTATTTCTTCCATCTTATTCTTCCGCTGTAATAGCCCAAGTTAAAATTAAGCGGTCGTCGCCCACCGAAATTAATTCGTTGTTAAAAGTGCTCCAAGCCAATTTATTTACCGAGTGGCTATGGCTATCAAACCCTTTTTCGCGACTAATGGTTTTAAGCAGCTTAAAAGTTTCTGCATCCCAAATCTTAATGCTTTTATCGCGGCTTGCTGTAGCAAAATAGCCCCCATTGGGGCTGTATTCAATGTCGTAAATGGCAAATAAATGCGCCGGAATGTTCTCTTTTAAGCTAAGAGTACTTAAATCCCATACTTTTAATTGTGCATCTCTGCTTCCCGAAAGCAAATAGCGTCCGCAAGGTGAAAACGCTAGTGAGGTGATGGGTAGGCTATGCCCTTTCAAAACACAAGTCAAGCTATAATCCTGGGTAGTGTATAGGTAAATGTGGTGGTCTTTACAGCCGGCAGCTATATAACGTTCATCGGGGCTGGTGCTGAGGGAACGTACGGTGTGGCTACCTACTTGAATGTGTTGTTTTTGGGTGAAGGTTTCCAAATCCCAAATGCTGATACTTCCATCTTCGGAAGCTACAGCTAGCTCTTTACGATTAGTTAAAGAAGTAATATCAAAAATAGGCTGTTGGTGAAAGGTAATTTGGTGGCTAAGCTCTTGGCTGATGAAGTTAAACACACTGAGGTTACCGCTACGCTCCCCAGAAACTAGCACTGGTGCGGCTGCGGGGCAATGCAGGGCATAAACCGATTGTTCTACCGGGAACATTACTTTTACCAAATCGTGCGTTTTCAGGCTCCATTCCACCACCCCCTTATCATTTCCGGCGGTAAAAAAGATGTGTGCTTTCTGCGAATTTACCACCGTGTAAATGGGTTCTCGGTGGCCTGCTAGCTTGGCGCTTAGTTGTACCTTTATCATGTATACAAAACTATTCTTTTTTTGCGTATACCAATTTCGTAAAACCAGCTAAAAAAATTCTTTTTTCATATTTTTTCGTACTTTTGGGTTTAATGAGAGGCCGCCAGTTTTTCGTATCGCTACTGAATCTACACCAGTTTGTCTATTATTGCCCTCATTCTCTCGTTTTCATCTCTGTAATCAGTCTATTAACCCCGTTTCGAGCACATCCTTATTTGCTTGTTCCGAGAAATCCCATTGTCCTATGAAAAAAATATTGATACAATCGGCAACGCTTATAGATAGCCAACTAAAAAGCTATCCAAATACCGATGTATTGGTAGTAGATGGAAAAATAGCAGCCATTGGCAAAGATTTAGCGGTGCCAGACAATGCGGAGATTATAGAAGCCGCCGGTGCTATTTTAGCCCCTGGTTTTTGCGATTTAAATGTAAATGCCGGAGAACCGGGTTTTGAAACCAAAGAAGATTTACAAAGCTTGGCTCGTGCCGCTTTTGCAGGAGGCATTACTGCCCTAGCTTTACAACCCAATACCAATCCGCCCTTATACTCTAAAGCCCAAATATCATACATCTGCTCTACTGCCGCAGATTTGCCAGTGGCTATTCATCCATTGGGTACCATAAGCCACGAACGTAAAGGAGAGGCCTTGGCCGAACTTTTTGATATGCACCAAGCCGGAGCCTTGGCTTTTACCGATGGCGATAAACCCCTGGCTCATGCCGGAGTAATGAGCAGGGCGCTCTTATATACCAAGGGCTTTGGCGCCCGAATTTTTTCGTATGCCGAAGATGCCAGCGTGGCAGCCCATGCTATGGTAAATGAAGGTGTAGTAAGTACCTATTTAGGATTAAAAGGAAATCCGGCCCTGGCCGAAGAATTAATGATTTCACGAGATATTGAGCTGGCCGCCTATAATCAAAGTCCGATTCATTTTAGCACCATTTCGTCCGCTAAAAGTGTGCAACTCATTCGCGAAGCCAAAGCAAAAGGCATAGCCGTAACCTGCGATGTGGCTGCCCATCACTTGGTACTTACCGAAGAAGCTTTGCTGGGGTTTGACTCAAACTATAAAGTAAAACCCCCCTTGCGTACCGAAGAGGACAGAAACGCACTTTTAGCCGGCTTAGCTGATGATACCATCGATGCGGTGGTTTCGCAACATACCCCTCACGAAATTGAATTTAAAGCGCTCGAATTTGGTTTGGCCGCTTATGGAATTATAGGCCTACAAACGCTATTGCCTCTAGTACTTAAAGCGGGCTTAACTACCCGAGATATCATTAAAAAATTAGCCCTAGAACCACGAAAAATTTTAGGCTTAGCCCTCCCAAAAATTGCCGAAGGCGAAGCTGCCGATTTGGTCTTATTCGATCCGAAAGCACGTTGGGTGTTTGATGAACAAACAAATGCCTCTAAATCGGCAAATAGTCCGTTTATGGGGTACGAATTTACAGGCCAAGTACGTTGGGCTTGTGCCAACAATCAGTATTACACCTTAAAAAATTAAGTATGCAAAAAGCTATAAAAGCCGCCTTGGGCGCATTTTTATCTTCCTTTACAAAAACATCGGGTATAGATACCACGGGCATTTTATCTGAACTTTCTTCGGCTTTCGAATCTAATCCAGATTTTATGGCTAAGGTAGCAGCCGTAGATAAAGTAATTGATGAGCAACCGAAATTAGAGGAATTGAGAGAGTATATCATCGATTTATTGTTCATCCATTTCTTTACCGATGATGTAAAGAAATTGGAAGAAGATTATTTGGATTCGCCGGAATGGGAAGCCATTGAAGAAGAAACCTTAGATAGGGGCACTGAACTGCTCAACGTATTGTTATACCTAAAAGAGTGCCATGACGAAGATATTGAGCCAGAATTGAGCGATTTTTTAAAAGAATTTTTATTAGTAGATGAAGACGAGTTTCAGGATGAACACCGCATTTACGAGTCCGTAATTTCCAACCAAATTTTATTGGAAAGCTCAGCAGCCGAAATAGCTAAGGTGGCCAATGGCTTGGCAGAAGATGACGAAATAAAAGAGTTGTTTTACGCCATACTGTGTTTCTTCCGAAATCCATACCCATCGGTAGCGGAGCAAGAGGAAGTATTGGCAGCTAGCGCCCAACCCGAAACCGACCTTGCCGTTTATCAACTTTTACTTAACTTTAATAAACCAATTTAATTACTATGGAATCGAATTCTAACCAATTAGCCATCAATAACGGATTGTATATCGGCGGCATCTCCACAATTTTGGGCATTTTGGTGTACTACGTATCGCCAGATTTAATGGGTGCCACTTCTTTTGGCATCATCATGATGTTACTTTCTTTGGCTTTGTATATTTTCTTTACAATTGATTTAAGAAAAAAAATAGGTGGATTTTGGTCCTTCCGCGAAGCCTTAAAAGGCATCTTTTTGATGTCCTTTATTGCCGGTTTGGTAAGTATTGCAGTCAATTTTGTGTTTTATAAATTTATTGAGCCAGGGGCTTACGAAAAGATTTCAGAAATTATGACTCAAAATTTAAGCGCCACCTACGAGAAATTAGGAATAGATCAGGCTACTATCGATAAAACAATTCCAGCAGTTTTGGAAAAAATGAAAGCACAATTCGATCCAAGTTTTACCGATGTACTTAAAAATTTAGGAATTGCCGTATTGGGTCAATTTGTGATGTCGCTTATTTTTGCCGCCATTTTCAAAAAAGAACAACCTATTTTTACGTCAACCGAAGAATAAATAAAAAGCCGTTTAAAGCGTGCAAATTTTATCGATATTTTGATGAAATTTGCACGTTTGTTTTTCACACCTATGGATATATCGCTAGTAATACCCTTATACAACGAAGCAGAATCGCTGCCCGAATTATGCGCTTGGATTAAACGAGTGCTCGATGCGCAAGGTTATTCCTATGAAATTATTTTGGTGGACGACGGCAGTAAAGACAATTCTTGGGCTGTTATTCAATCCTTAAAAAACGATTTTCCTGAAATTTTGGGTATCCGTTTCCGTAGAAATTACGGTAAATCGGCAGCTTTAAACGTGGGTTTCGAAGCTGCAAAGGGCGATGTGGTTATTACCATGGATGCCGATTTGCAAGATAGCCCCGATGAAATTCCTGTTCTTTTTCAGCGTATAAAAGAAGAAAATCTCGACTTAATATCGGGCTGGAAAAAGAAACGCTACGATCCGCTTACCAAAACTATTCCAACCAAATTGTTCAATGCTGTTACCCGAAAAATGTCGGGCATACACAACCTCCACGATTTTAACTGCGGTTTAAAAGCGTATAAAAATGAAGTGGTTAAAAGCATTGAAGTGTATGGCGAAATGCACCGTTATATTCCGGTTTTAGCTAAATGGGCAGGCTTTACGCAAATTGCCGAGCAAGTGGTAGAACACCGTGCCCGTAAATACGGTACCACCAAATTTGGCTTTAGCCGCTTCATAAACGGATTTTTAGATTTACTATCCATTTTTTTTGTCGGCAAATTTGCCAAACGCCCCATGCACTTTTTTGGGACCATGGGTATGCTCAGTTTCTTGGGTGGTTTAGCAATTACCATTTGGCTTATTGTAGATAAATTAACAGACATTTCAAAAGGCCTAGCCTACCGCAATGTAACCGATCAGCCTTTATTTTATATAGCCTTGGTGGCCATTATTGTTGGCTTTCAGTTGTTTTTAACCGGCTTTATTGCCGAGTTGGTTTCTCGTAATGCCCCAGAACGCAACCATTATCACATAGGCGATAAGGTTTAAACACACCGCCATGTTTTTCTCCATCGTCATTCCGCTATACAACCGTCCGCAAGAAATTGACGAACTGTTGCACACCCTTACCCAACAAGAATATAAAGATTTTGAGGTATTGGTGGTAGAAGACGGCTCTACCCTCGATGCTCGTAGCTTGGTAGAAAGCTACCAATACACCCTTAACATACGCTACTTTGTTAAAGAAAACGAAGGCCAAGGCTTTACCCGAAATTTTGCGTTTAAAGAAGCTAAAGGCGATTATTTTGTGATGTTCGATTCCGATTGCCTTATTCCAACAGATTATTTAGCTACCGTAAAAGCACATTTAGAGCAGAATTGGTTGGATGCTTACGGTGGCCCCGATGCTGCACATTCGTCTTTTACACCTACCCAAAAAGCTATTAGTTACGCCATGACCTCTATTTTTACCACCGGTGGCATTAGAGGAAATAAAAAGCACGTGGGCCAGTTTCATCCACGAAGTTTTAACATGGGTATATCTCGGGCCGTTTGGAAAAAAACCGGGGGTTTCATACTCACTCGTTTAGGAGAAGACATTGAATTTAGTATCCGTATCCAATCGCTAGGCTTTAAAATAGGCTTAATTCCCGAAGCCATTGTTTTTCATAAACGCCGCACCAATTTTGTGCAATTCTTTAAACAATTGCATTTTTTTGGCCGTGCCCGTATCAATATTTACAAACACTTCCCGGCCGAACTCAAATTGGTCCACTTTTTCCCAAGCGCTTTTGTACTCTTTTTAGTGGCTAGCGCTGTACTCAATATAATCCAAAGCCCTTTGGCAACCTGGTGTAATGTAGTATTGGCCTTGTACGTATTGTTGATATTTTTTAACTCTTGGGCTAAAAATAAGTCAGCAAAAGTCGCATTTTTGAGTATTATTGCAGTGTTTGTACAACTCAGCGCTTACGGCCTTGGGTTTATGCAAGATTTTTGGAAACGAATCGTATTAAAACAACAATAAATCGATGAATACTTCTTTCTCTATCAGCGAAACGTTAAGCACCGCTTGGGCTATAGCTAAAAAAAATGCCTGGATTGTAATGGGCTTTACCGCCGTACAATTTGTAGTGATGTTTGTATTTACCACCATTATGGCTTTTTTCTTAAGTCAAACTAGTGCTACCGGTACCATAATTGAAAATGTCAGTATTCAGCTAGTTGATACCTTTATTGCAGTGGCCATGTACCAAGTATTTTTTAAACTATTAGACGATGAGGGAGAAATTGAATTCCCAGATTTTGTGCCCAATTTCTTAAAAGCCATCAATTTTTTACTGGTTAAATTGATTATGGGAGCCATAGCCGTGGTAATTATTTCGGTATTAGCTGGTTTATATTTTATGAATACCCCCGACATAGATACATCCAATCCGCTAAGTTGGAAAATGTTGCCCATTTTGGTGCTCATTATCATTCCTATTTTTTACATGACCATTCGTTTGTTCTTTGTATTGTGTTTCATTGTCGATCAAGAATCTGGTTCTACTGAATCTATTAGCCAAAGTTGGACCATTACTAGAGGTAATTTTTGGGCCTTATTTTCTTTGTTTTTGGTTATTCTGGGTATAAACATTTTGGGTGCATTAGCACTTTTTGTCGGCTTATTATTTACTATTCCGTTCTCTAGTTTAATTCTGATGGTGGCTTACCGCCAGATGGTAAATAACTACACCGACGAAGAAGAAATTCTTATTGAGGGTTCAGATAAAAACTAAGTATGGGGCTAAAGTCGGCACTAAGTAAGCCCTTTGCGGCCTGGGTGAACCGGCAAGTACTCCGCTGGAAAAACAACCCCATTACAGCGCAAGATAAGGTGTTTCGTACCTTGCTTGCTAAGGCAAAATCTACGGCCTTTGGGCAAGATCATGGTTTCGAAACAATCCAGAACTATTCAGATTTTAAGAACAGAGTTCCCATTAGAGATTACGAGCAGTTACGCCCCTATGTCGATCGGGTAGTAGCTGGTGAAGCCAATGTTTTATGGCCCGGAAAACCGTTGTATTTTGCTAAAACATCAGGCACTACCTCGGGCGTAAAATATATCCCCATTTCTAAAGAATCTATGCCCGAGCACATTAAGGCCGCTCGAAATGCACTATTGGGCTATATTCATGAAACTGGCGATACCTCTTTTGTGGATGGCAAGATGATTTTCTTACAAGGAAGCCCGGTTTTGGAAAAGAAATCGGGAATAGATACCGGCCGACTTTCGGGCATTGTAGCCCACCACGTGCCTGCTTATCTTCAAAAAAACCGTTTACCCTCTTACGAAACCAATTGTATAGACGATTGGGAAACAAAAGTAGATGCCATTGTTACCGAAACCATTCACCAAGATTTGCGCCTTATTTCGGGCATACCGCCTTGGGTACAAATGTATTTCGATAAGCTAAGCCAAGTTTCTAAAGGCAAAAAAGTTAAAGACATTTTCAAGAACTTCAGCTTATTTGTTTACGGAGGCGTAAACTTTGAACCCTATCGGGCTAAACTAGAAGAAGCCATTGGTAAAAAAGTGGCTAGCATCGAAACCTATCCGGCATCGGAGGGGTTTATTGCCTACCAAGATTCTCAAACAGATAAAGGCCTTTTACTATTGGCAGATGCCGGTATCTTTTTTGAATTTATTCCGGTTTCTGAATATTTCAATGAAAATCCTACCCGACTAAGCCTAGCCGATGTAGCCCTCAATACTAATTATGCTCTCATACTGAACACTTCAGCTGGTTTATGGGGTTATAGCATTGGCGACACTGTGAAATTTGTTTCCAAGGAGCCTTACAAAATTGTGGTTACGGGGCGTATCAAACATTTTATATCTGCTTTTGGCGAACATGTAATTGCCGAAGAGGTAGAATCGGCTTTGTTAGAGGTGGCAGCCAAACAAGCAGTTCAGATTACTGAGTTTACGGTGGCTCCGCAAGTCATTCCACCAGAAGGCGGCTTGCCTTACCACGAGTGGTTTATAGAATTTGTACAGCCCCCAAAAGACTTGGCCGCTTTTGCAGCTGCATTAGATGAAGCTATGGAGCAAAAAAATGGGTATTATCACGATTTGATAGCCGGTAAAATTTTGCAACCTTTACACATTCGCTTGGTGCAAAAAAATGGATTCATTGAATACATGCGTACGCAAGGCAAACTAGGCGGCCAAAATAAGGTTCCACGTTTAGCTAACGATAGAGCACTGGCCGATGCCTTAAATAACTACCTTAAAAACTGAAAAATTGAGTAGCAAAACCATAGCCATTATAGGTTCCACCGGTAGTATAGGCACGCAAGCCCTAGAGGTAGTGCGCCAAAACGCTCAGCGTTTTTCGGTAGCTTTGCTAAGTGCGCAGCAAAATGTCGATTTATTGGTAGCTCAAGCCTTAGAATTTCATCCCAAGCAAGTTATTATTGGCGATGAAAGTAAATTTACACAGCTAAAAGCACGTTTATCAGGTACCACCATTCAAGTATCTGCAGGGGCAGCAGCACTTGCCGAAGCAGTAACTATGCCCGATATAGATTTGGTGCTTACCGCTTTAGTTGGCTTTTCCGGCTTAGAACCTACGCTTGCAGCCATTACCGCCGGTAAAGACATTGCCTTAGCTAATAAAGAAACCTTGGTAGTAGCAGGCGATTTGGTAACCCGTTTGGCCAAACAGTATGGCGTACAAATTTTACCCGTTGATTCCGAACATTCGGCTATTTTTCAATGTTTGGTAGGGGAGCAGCAATCCATAGAAAAACTTATTTTAACCGCATCTGGTGGCCCTTTTAGAGGAAAAGATACTTCATTTTTATCATCTGTAACAACCGAGCAAGCCTTAAAACACCCCAATTGGGTAATGGGTGCCAAAATTACCATCGATTCGGCTTCGTTGATGAATAAAGGCCTTGAAGTAATTGAAGCCAAATGGTTATTTGATGTAGCACCTGAACAAATCGAAGTAGTGGTGCATCCACAATCTATCGTACACTCCTTGGTGCAATTTACCGATGGTTCTATAAAAGCCCAGTTGGGTTTGCCCGATATGAAATTGCCTATTCAATATGCTTTGGGCTATCCGCAGCGTATTACAAATACCTTTAAACGCTTTAATTTTGTTGATTATCCAACGCTAAACTTTGAGCAAGCCGATACGAATACCTTTAGGAATTTAGGCTTGGCTTATGCCGCTATTGCCCGTGGAGGAAACGTGCCTTGTATATTAAATGCAGCAAACGAAGTTGTTGTGGCTGCTTTTTTAGCAAAACGCATAGGCTTTTTACAAATGAGCGATGTAATTGCTACCTGCTTGGATAAAATAGCCTACATTTCATCACCTACTTTAAACGATTATTTACAAACCGATACCGAAGCCAGACAATTGGCAGAGCGTTTGGTAACTAATTAACCATTTACACATCTAAATAAAAAAGAAACAGACTACATGGACGGATTAATTATGGCAGGCCAACTGCTACTCGGACTTTCAATTTTAGTTATTTTACACGAATTAGGTCATTTTTTAACTGCTAGAGCCTTTGGTATTAAAGTAGAAAAATTCTATTTATTCTTTGATGCTTGGGGTGTAAAACTCCTTCATTTCAACTATAAAGGCTGTGAATACGGCATTGGTTGGTTGCCTTTAGGCGGCTATGTAAAAATTGCCGGTATGATTGACGAATCGATGGATACCGAACAGTTAGCCGGTCCGCCGCAAGAATGGGAATTTCGTTCAAAACCAGCTTGGCAACGCTTAATAGTAATGTTGGGCGGCGTAACGGTAAACATTGTGTTGGGTATTTTTATTTTTTGGATGCTTACGCTAAAGTACGGCGAAACCTATATCCCTAACGATAAATTACCCTTTGGAATTGCTCCAGGAAGCGTAGGGCGAACCATTGGTTTGCAAGCCGGCGATAGAATTCTAGCTGTAAACGGAAAGCCAATTGTTCGTTTCGAAGAAGTAAGTAGCTCCAAAGTATTGTTGGGCAATAGCCAACTAACCATCCTTAGAAATGGCGTAGAACAGCAAATTCAAGTACCTGGCAATATTTTAAATCAAGTGGCCGACGAAGGCATTGCCGAATTTATTCAACCACGTATAGCCCTTCAGCCCATTAAAGAAGTTTCCGTGGGTAGCCCTGCCGAGAAAGCTGGTATGAAAGCTGGTGACCTCATTGTACAGGTAAACGGCCAAGCCGTAAACTATATAGACGAATATCAGCAACAGCTCAAATTAGTAAAAAACAAAAACGTAACACTTGGTTTAGTTCGTGGGGTAGACACCCTTAAGCTGCAATCTGTTCTATCCGCCGATGGAACTTTAGGGATCATGCTATCGTTAAAAGGCTTGCCTACAGAAACAAAAAAATATGGTTTTGTGCAAGCCCTACCTATTGGTGCTAGCAAAGCGTGGGGCTCTTTTGCCGATAATGCTAAAGGAATAGGAAAAGTGCTTACCGGCCAGATAAAAGCCAATAAAGCATTTACGGGTCCTATTGGTATTGCCACCATGTTTGGCAGTACGGTAAATTGGGCCAAATTTTGGAGTTTAGTAGGCTTATTATCTATGGCCTTAGCCTTAATGAATTTATTACCCATACCGGCGCTAGATGGCGGTCATGCTGTGTTTTTAGTAGTAGAAATGATTAAGGGCAAACCTTTGAGCGATAAATTTATGGAGCGTGCTCAATTGGTTGGGTTTGTAATTTTAATGGCTCTTATGGTATTGGTATTTGGTAACGATATTTTTAAGTATATCCTTAAATAGTACGACTAACTATGAATTATTTCGAGTGGTTTAACGTACCCATTTCTTTTAATCCCGATCAAGCGGTGGTAAAAAGGAAATTTTATGAGCTAAGTAAAAAATACCACCCCGATTTTTACATCAACCAACCACTTGAAAAGCAAGAAGAAATTTTAGAACAAGCTACCTTCACCAACAAGGCTTACCAAACTCTTTATAAACCGGAGTTATGTTTGCCTTATGTTCTAACGCTGAAAGGTTTATTGCAAGAAGGCGAACAGGTGCAGCTCCCCCCAGATTTTTTGCTAGAAATGATGGAGATTAACGAAACCTTAATGGACTTGGAGTTTGATGCTGATGTGCATAAGCTAGCAGTATTAGAAGTCGAAATAGAACAGCGTGAAGCAGCCTTGACTAAAGAATTTGAGCACTACGCTCAAGATTTCGACGTAGAATCGGGTATGCATCAAGACGAGGCTTTAGAAAAAATAAAAGACGCTTATTTCCGACAAAAATATGTGTTGCGAATTCGCGATAGTTTAAATAGATTTGCGTCCCGCTGAAAAGCAATGCCCAGCTGGCGGAATTGGTAGACGCGTCGGTCTCAAACACCGATGGGAAACCGTGCCGGTTCGACTCCGGCGCTGGGTACATGAATAGAAGAGCTAACCCAAAAGGTTGGCTCTTTTTTTATGATATAAAATCATAATTTGGTACAAGATTTATTGAAATAAGTATGACCAATTGGTTAATATTTAACTTTATAAGGGATATATTTGATATGCTGTTGCATAATCGAGCAATAAAGACCATTATACAGAGATTACATGACTCATCTGCTGCCTGCTTTTTATTTCGGTTTATTTTTGGTGGGTTTGTTAATAGGCTTGGCGCTTATATTAAGAAATAGACATTCTTTAGCCTATACGTATTTCGGCATCTACAATCTAATTACTGCATGGGGTTTCTTTGTATCTTTTATGTTGGTGAGTGGCTTAATTATGCAATTCCCTTCGTTTTTTAGGACTGCAGCGCCATTACACTATCTCTGGGGGCCACTTTGTTATTTGTTTGTACGCAATTTACTTAGCTCCAATAATCGTTTTTATAAAACAGATATACTCCATTTCTTGCCTTTTATTCTCCATTTCGTCGAGCTGTTACCCTTCTATTTAACTGCTCGGGAATATAAAATTCAGGTATTAAGTGGGATGTTTTCAAGTGGCGATCGCTTTGGAATTTATGAGGGTTTGCTTACCTCGTATTGGCATAGTATTTTAAAATTCAGTCAAATGCTAATTTATAATATCCTACAGTGGCGTATATTATACCTCTTAAATAGAACTCAGAATAAGTTGTTTAAAGAAAATAATAAGTTGATCATTAATTGGGTAATGTTTATTAATATCACCGGCACGGTGATGATTCTAACAGCTCAACTGCATCGAATAATGATGTCTAGACCTGCACTTTTCGGGATTAGCCTTCCAGATATTTTATTCTATATGTATTATTTAGGCATTTGGTATTACATGCTTGTTAAAACAGAGCTCTTAAGCGGTATTAAGCTTAATCACGTAGTTCCGGCTTATGAAGGTTTTGCGGTAAATGATTCAGGAACATTAATTTCTAGGAGGGTTCAGGGATATGAGGATCTAATTATTAGAATGGAAACCCAAATGCAAGCGCATCAACCTTTTTTAGACGAAAAGTTTAATATTGCCCTCTTATCAAAGCAAGTGAATTGCCCAGAATATAAGATTTCTAAAGCCATAAAATTTAAATTCGGCATCCATTTCCCCGAATATATTAACCGCTACCGCATTGATTATATTGAATACAATTTTACACAAAATGCGGAGTGGAAAAAGTACACTATTGATGGAATGGCTACCAGTGCAGGCTTTAATTCTAGAAATGCTTTTTATTCTGCCTTTAAAAAAATTAAAGGTACCACGCCAACCGTCTTTTTTAAACGTTCTTAAACTAAGCTTCTTTTAAATTATGACAATGGTATTATGGCTGTTTAAACATCTATTAATACTTTTACAATTCACTCTAGAAACATCATGAGCAATTACATAGAACAATTAAATTGGCGTTATGCCACCAAGCGTATGAACAATACGCCTATAGCTGAAGATAAATTGGCTAGAATTGTAGACGCCATTCATTTAGCACCCACTTCTGTGGGTTTACAGCCCTTTAATTTATTAGTAATTAAAGATGCCGAAACTCGTGCTAAAATTGCTCCGGCAATTTACAACCAACCGCAAGTAAAAGAAGGAGCAGCCGTATTGGTATTTGCGGTGTGGGCAAGTGCCGGCGAAGCAGAAGTTGATGCGTATATGAACCAAATTGCGCAAGAGCGTGGGGTTGCTCTAGAAACTTTGGCCGATTTCAGAGCTATGGTTTCAGGTGCAGTAAAAGGAAAATCTCCAGCTGAATTACATACTTGGTTCGCCAACCAAACCTATATTGCTTTAGGCTTCGGGCTAGTAGCTGCCGCCATTGAAGGCGTAGACAGTACGCCAATGGAAGGCTTTAATCCTGCTGCTTTAGATGAAGCATTAGGATTAGGAGCAAAAGGCCTCAAAAGCTCGGTAGTGTTGGTATTGGGTAACCGCGATGAAGCAACCGATTATTTAGTGAATGCTAAAAAAGTACGCCGCCCGAAAGCGGAATTTGTAGAATATATTTAAGTTAAGTTTATAAGGTTTGTTTTAGAAACTCCTGAGTTTTGGCTCAGGAGTTTTTTTATTCGTTTAACCCGGCCATTATCTGTAATTTTGTAAACTTGTTTAAACATCAATTATTCATGAAAAAATTAGTGTTATTTCTTTTCTTAGTAAGCTGTTTCGGTGTAATTAATGCCCAAGAAATTAATCCCAAAAACATTCAAATTGCCCGCGATAAATGGGGCGTGCCGCATATTTTCGGCAAAACCGATGCCGAAGTGGCTTATGGGTTGGCTTGGGCACATTCCGAAGATGATTTTGCCACCATACAAACTTCTTATTTGGCCGGAAAAGGCATGCTGGGTTTATTGAAAGGAAAACAAGGAGCACAAATTGATTATGTGGTGCAACTTTTTAGAACTAAAGAATTGGTAGAAGCTCGGTACGAAAAAGACATCAGCCCACAATACAAAGCGGTACTATTGGGTTATGCCCAAGGTTTTAATGCTTATGCCAAAGCACATAAAAAAGACGTATTGGTTGCCGATTTGTTTCCGGTTACGCCAAAAGATATGTTGGCTTTTTCGGTTTTGCAGTTAGCCATTAGCTCAGGTGCCGACCAAGCCTTAAAAGTAATTTTTGATGGTAAAGTAGCTACTCTAGATTTTTTAAAACCAGGCGGATCGAATGCTTTTGCCTTTAATTCGGCTAAAACCACAGACGGAAGCGTGTACTTGGCTATCAATGCGCATCAGCCTTTAGAAGGATCTGTAGCTTTTTACGAAGCACAGTTGTGTAGTGAAGAAGGTTGGAATATTTTAGGAGCGTTATTTCCGGGTGCGCCTAGTATTTTACATGGCGTAAACGAAAACTTAGGTTGGGCACATACCGTAAACTATCCCGATAAATTAGATACCTACCAATTAGAAATAAATCCTCAAAACCCTAAACAATATAAATTTGATGGGCAATGGAAAAATTTAGAAGAGAAGAAAATTCCCCTAAAAATTAAATTAGGTGGATTAATTCCTATTACGGTGCAAAAAGATGCGTATTGGAGTAAATATGGTCCTACGGTTATTTCTAAAAAAGGCACCTTTAGTATTCGTACCGGCGCTTTAGATGAAATTAGAGGCCTTGAACAGTGGTACAACATGAACAAGGCTACCAATTTTACCGAGTTTAATAAAGCGCTACAAATGGTTGCTATACCGGGCTATAATATTGTTTATGCCGATAAACAAGACACCATTTTTTATATCAGCAATGGCAAATTACCGCTTCGCGATTCTAGCTATGCTTGGAAAGGAACCTTGCCGGGGAATACTTCTAAAACACTTTGGACGGAGTATCATAAATTAAGCGATTTGCCCCAAGTGTTAAAACCAGCGTCGGGTTATGTGTTTAATACGAATCACAGTCCCTTTAATTCCACCGCCCCAGCAGAGAACATTTCGGTAAAAAATTACGATAAAACCATGGGCTACGAAACTTGGGAAAATAACCGCAGTGTACGCTTTATGGAGCAGGTAGCGGCTAAGGATAAATTTACATTTGAGGAATTTAAGCGCATAAAATTCGATCATCAATTGCCGCAAAAACTAGCATTTTATACCAACGTAGACAGCTTGTTTTTGTTAGATGAAACTAAAAATCCGGAGATAGCCGATGTGTTACGCATTTTAAAAACGTGGGATCGGAAGGCCGATACCAGCAGTATTGGTGCCAGTTTATTTACCCAAACCTATTATACCATTGAAGCCAAGCTAAAAAGCCAAGGCCGCTCTTTTGGCATGTATACAGCCGCCGAGTGTAAGCAGGCCTTAATAGAAACCAAAGCCTACTTTAATAAATACTACAGTTCAATTAATGTGCCTTTTGCTAATTACCAGCGCTTAATTCGTGGTACCGTAAGTATGGCGGTAGGCGGCATGCCCGATGTATTAGCGGCCACCCACGCAGAACCCTATAAAAATGGTCAAATAAAAGATATACAAGGCGATGCCTACATTGAACTGGTTCGTTTTACAAAAGATGGTCCAGAGATAGAGAGCGTGAATTGCTATGGTGCATCGGCCGATCCGAAAAGTCCGCATTATACCGATCAAATGCCTCTATTTGTGAAACAGCAAACCAAAAAAATGACCTTGAATAAAACCGAGGTGTTGCGCACAGCCGAACGTATTTATCATCCACAGTAAAATATTCCCTTTTTTCATTTTGTAATCACTTAAAAAAGCGTAATTTTGCAGTCCAAATAATCCTAAAAATGCGGATGTGGCGTAATTGGTAGCCGCACCAGACTTAGGATCTGGCGCTTCACGGCGTGGGGGTTCGAGTCCCTTCATCCGCACCAAATCCCTCCTATAAAACGGGGGGATTTTTGTATCAACTTAAACAAAAGGTTTAAAAATGAATATCACTCAGCAAAAAATCGATCAACTAAACGCTATCATCAACGTCAAAATTTCGCCTGCCGATTATCAAGAACGGGTAGAGAAAGCTATTAAAGAGCAAGCTAAAAAGGCTAAAATTCCAGGATTTCGCCCCGGCATGGTGCCTGCCGCACACATTAAAAAAATGTATGGTAAGAGTATTTTAGTAGATGAAATTAATACCTTATTGAGCGATACGGTTAACACGTACATCACAGACAACAAAATAGAAGTATTGGGTCAACCATTGCCTAAAATGGACGATAGCAAAGAGCCAAACTGGGATTTTAACGACGAGTTTGAGTTTGAATACGAATTGGGCCTAGCACCTGAGTTTGCACTAAGTTTTTCTTCAAAAGATAAATTGCCTCACTACAAAATTAAAGTGGATAAAGAAACCTTGGCTTCACGTACCAAAAACTTACGCAAAAGCTATGGTAAAATGACCAACCCTGAAGTAGCTGCAGGTGATGATGTACTATTTGGGGAATTGCTGCAATTAGCTAAAGATGGTTCGCCTTACGAAGGTGGTTTTGGTAACGATAAAGCTTCTATTCGTTTAGATTTAGTAGCCGATCCAAAAATCAAGAAGTCGCTTATTGGTCTCGAAAAAGGTGCGGTAGTAACCTTAGATTTGAATAAAGCTTTTGAAGGTGATGCTACTCAACTTGCAAAATTATTAAATGTGGAAGAAGAAGCGGTAAACGGATTGAAATCTGATTTTCAGTTCACCGTTAAAAATATCAATCGGTTAGAAGAAGCTGATTTAACACAGGAGTTTTTTGATAAGTTATTCGGTCCAGATACTATTAAAACCGAAAAAGAATTTGAGGCCAAAATTACCGAAGAGTTAGAAATCATGATGCAGCAAAATGCAGAACAACGCTTACAAAACGATTTATACAAATTTGGTACCGAAAAAGTTAAATTAAATTTGCCGGATGCCTTTTTAAAGCGTTGGTTAATAGCTACAAATGAGAATTTAACTGCCACCGAAATTGATGCCGATTACGCCAATTTTGCTCAAAATTTAAAATGGACCTTAATTGAAAACAAGATTATTAAGGACAATGCCATTGAAATTAAATATGAAGATGTTTTTAAAGCGGCAAAAACCCGTTTAGATGGTCAGTTTCGTATGTATAGCCCACAAGCACTGCCAGAAGAGCAGTTGGCCGAATACACGGTACAGTTTTTGCAGAACAAAGAAAACGCCAACCGAATTTTTGAAGAGGTAAAGGCGGTAAAAGTGTTTGATTATTTAAAATCTGTAGTTACCTTAGATACCAAGGAAATTGCTTACAACAAGTTCTTAGAACTTGCCTAACTCTACACCTATGAATATAGATAAAAATGAATTTCGAAAATATGCGGTAAAACACCATCGCATTGGTAGTCAACACGTAGATAGCTTTATGGCTCGAGTAGAGCAAAGTGCTATACCTATGTCTATGACGCCCTACATTATCGAAGAACGCCAATTAAACGTGGCCCAAATGGATGTATTTTCTCGATTAATGATGGACCGCATCATTTTTTTAGGCGATGCCATTTACGATAATATTGCCAACATCATTCAAGCTCAGTTATTGTTTTTGCAATCAACCGATGCCAAACGTGATATTCAAATTTATATCAATTCGCCAGGCGGTTCGGTATATGCCGGTTTAGGCATTTACGATACCATGCAATACATAACCCCCGATGTGGCTACCATTTGTACCGGTATGGCAGCATCTATGGCAGCTGTATTGTTATGCGCCGGAGCCGATGGCAAACGTGCGGCTTTAAAACACTCACGTGTAATGATTCACCAACCCTTGGGAGGTGTACAAGGTCAGGCTTCTGATATTGAAATTACCGCTCGTGAAATTTTAAAATTGAAAAAAGAATTGTACGAAATTATTGCCAATCACTCTGGTGCACCTTACGAGAAAGTACACGATGCTTCCGACCGAGATTATTGGATGATTGCCCAAGAAGCCAAAGAATTTGGTATGATTGATGAAGTATTAGCAGGCACTCCTGCAACAAAATAAGATGAGTAAACAGCATTCAAAAGATATTATTTGCTCTTTTTGTGGCTCCAGTAAGCAAGATACCCTCATGCTTATTGCCGGCCTAGATGCACATATCTGCGATAAATGCGTTACACAAGCCAGCCAAATTGTTTCCGAAGAATCGGCAGTGCGTTCTAAAAAATCGGCACAATCGGCCATTAATTTATTAAAACCGATAGAAATTAAGCAACACTTGGACCAATACGTAATTGGCCAAGATGAAGCCAAAAAAGTGCTAGCTGTAGCGGTATATAACCACTACAAACGCTTAAACCAAAAGGTAACTGCCGATGAGGTAGAGATTGAAAAATCGAACATCATGATGGTGGGCGAAACCGGTACCGGAAAAACCCTATTGGCTAAAACCATTGCCAAAACCTTACATGTACCTTTTTGCATTTGCGATGCAACCGTTTTAACCGAAGCTGGTTATGTAGGTGAAGATGTAGAAAGCATTTTAACACGCCTACTCCAAGCAGCCGATTACGATGTAGCTGCCGCCGAAAGGGGCATTGTATACATTGATGAGGTAGACAAAATTGCTCGTAAAAGCGACAATCCATCTATCACCAGAGATGTATCGGGTGAAGGGGTACAACAAGCGCTCTTAAAAATATTAGAAGGAACTATTGTAAACGTACCACCACAAGGCGGGCGCAAACATCCGGATCAGAAAATGATTCCAGTTAACACCAACAATATATTATTTATTTGTGGTGGGGCATTTGATGGTATCGAGAAAAAAATTGCCAATCGCTTACGTACCCAAACTGTGGGCTATAAAGTAGAAAAAGAAAACAACGAAGTAGATAAAGAAAATCTCTACAAATACCTTAGTCCGCAAGATTTAAAAGCCTTTGGCTTAATACCCGAACTAATTGGTCGTGTGCCGGTGCTCACGCACTTAAACCCGTTAGATAAAGCTAGTTTACGAAGTATTTTAAGTGAGCCCAAAAACTCTTTAGTAAAGCAATATGAAAAACTATTTGAATACGAAGGTGTAGCACTCACTTTTGAGCCTGATGTACTAGCATTTATTGTAGACAAAGCCATGGAATTTAAATTGGGGGCCCGGGGGCTCCGCTCCATTTGCGAAGCCATTATGATGGATGCCATGTTTGAAATACCATCAGGAAAACCAATAAAAACCTTATCCATTAATTTGGAATATGCCTTAGCTAAATTTGAAAAATCAGATTTAAGAAAATTGAAAGTTGCCTAAACATAAGCCCCGAACCATCGGGGTTTTTTGTATAAAATAAAATTATACGCTATGAAAAACGAAAAATCAACCGAAACCCCTATTAAAAAAGGGTTAAAGAGCAAAGAAGAGATTGTAAAAAATTGGCTTCCTAGATATACCGGAAGAGAATTGCATGAGTTTACAGATTATATCTTGTTAACCAATTTCTCAAAATATTTAACCCTATTCTCTCAGTGGAACGATAATGCACCTATTATGGGCCTAGATAAGCCTATGCAAAGCGTATCGGCTAACGGAATTACCCTCATCAACTTTGGTATGGGTAGTGCTATGGCAGCCACCATGATGGATTTATTAAGTGCCATTAACCCAAAGGCAGTGTTGTTTTTAGGCAAATGCGGTGGCTTAAAGAAAAAGAATGCCTTGGGTGATTTAATTCTTCCCATTGCCGCTATTCGAGGTGAAGGAACATCAAACGATTATTTCCCCGCTGAAGTGCCAGCCTTACCTTCTTTTGCTTTACAGAAAGCAATCTCTACAACTATTAGAGATCATGCTTTAGATTATTGGACAGGTACTGTTTATACCACCAACCGCAGGGTATGGGAGCACGATAAAGAATTTAAAAAGCACTTGCAAACCATTAGAGCCATGGCCGTAGATATGGAAACCGCTACGATTTTCATCACTGGTTTTGCCAACGAAATCCCTACTGGGGCTTTATTGTTGGTATCCGATCAGCCCATGGTACCCGAAGGTGTAAAAACAGCAGAAAGTGATTCAAATGTAACAGCACATTATGTAGAAGATCATTTAAATGTAGGGATCAATTCGCTAAAACAATTAATTAATGGTGGCTTAACGGTAAAACACTTGAAATTCTAAACTTGTATGTGGTATAAAAACATCCTCGAAACTATTGGCAATACACCCTTAGTCCAATTAAATAGCATTGTAAAAGGGGTTTCGGCTACGGTATTGGCTAAAATAGAAACCACCAATCCGGGTAATTCAATTAAAGACCGTATGGCCTTAAAAATGATTGAGGATGCGGAACGCAGTGGCGTGTTAAAACCGGGTGGTACTATTATTGAAGGTACCTCGGGCAATACCGGAATGGGTTTGGCCATTGCGGCTGTAGTTAAAGGCTATAAATGTATTTTTACCACTACCGATAAGCAATCGAAAGAAAAAGTAGACGCTTTGCGTGCTTTTGGTGCCGAGGTAATTGTGTGCCCTACCAATGTTGAGCCCGAAGATCCACGTTCGTATTACTCGGTTTCCAGCCGTTTAGAGCGGGAAGTGCCCAATTCGTGGAAGCCCAACCAATACGATAATTTATCCAACACTCAAGCGCACTACGAGCAAACTGGGCCCGAAATTTGGGAACAAACTGAAGGGAAAATTACCCACCTAGTAGTGGGCGTAGGTACTGGCGGCACCATTTCGGGTACGGCTAAATTTTTAAAAGAGAAAAACCCAGACATTAAGGTGTGGGGTATTGATACCTACGGCTCGGTATTTAAAAAGTATAAAGAAACGGGTGAGTTTGATAAAAACGAAATCTACCCCTATGTAACCGAAGGTATTGGCGAAGACTTTTTGCCTGCCAATGTTGATTTCAGTTTGATAGATCGTTTTGAGAAAGTAACCGATAAAGATGCCTCCCTCATGACCCGTGAAATTGCCCGTAAAGAAGGCATATTTGCTGGAAACTCTGCCGGATCGGCAGTAGCAGGATTATTGCAACTCAAAAATGAACTAAAAGCTAGCGATGTGGTGGTGATTATTTTTCATGACCACGGTACCCGTTATTTGGGAAAAATGTACAACGACGATTGGTTGCGTGCACAAGGCTATTTGAAGGATTAATAACCGGAGGTGCGTTTAAAAAGCTCTTAGTATTGGTGGGTATAATTTAGTGCGAAGGTTTTTCGGCGCTAATGCGTTTAATATTGGCCCCCAAAGCCAATAAACGTTCATCAATATTTTGGTAGCCACGCTCAATTTGTTCTATGTTGTGAATTATAGAGGTGCCTTCGGCAGATAGGGCTGCAATTAACAAAGAAACTCCAGCACGAATATCCGGAGAAGTCATCTCTAACCCTTTTAATTTCACTTTTCGGTCTAAGCCAATTACTGTAGCACGATGCGGATCGCATAAAATAATTTGTGCCCCCATATCAATCAGTTTATCTACAAAGAATAAACGGCTCTCAAACATTTTTTGGTGAATGAGTACCGTTCCTTTTGCTTGTGTAGCAACAACTAAAATAATACTCAATAAATCGGGTGTAAAGCCTGGCCATGGAGCGTCAGCAATAGTCATGATAGAACCATCAATAAAGCTTTCTATTTCGTAATGTTTTTGTGCCGGAATAAATAAATCATCGCCACGACGCTCTAGTTGAATACCTAATCGGCGAAAAATCTCCGGAATAATGCCTAATTCTTCGAAATGCACATCTTTAATGGTAATTTCCGATTGAGTCATAGCAGCTAGACCAATAAAAGAACCAATTTCAATCATATCAGGTAGCATGCGATGTTCCGTTCCACCCAGTTTAGTTACACCCTCAATGGTTAATAAATTAGAACCAATACCCGAAATTTTTGCACCCATGCGGTTTAGCATTTTGCATAATTGCTGCAAGTAGGGTTCGCAGGCTGCATTGTATAGGGTGGTTGTGCCTTTGGCCAATACCGCAGCCATAAGCACGTTTGCCGTTCCAGTTACCGAAGCCTCATCCAATAAAATATAAGTTCCTTTTAAATTAGTGGCATCTACTGTAAAAAAGTTTGTTTTTGCATCGTAATCGAAACGGGCACCTAATTTCTCAAATCCCAAAAAGTGTGTATCTAACCTACGGCGTCCAATTTTGTCGCCACCTGGTTTCGGAATTGCGGCTTTACCAAAACGAGCCAATAAAGGGCCTACAATCATTATAGAGCCTCTTAAGCTGCCGCCTTTTGTTCTGAAAACTGCCGATTGAAAGAAATCTAAATCAATATTTTTAGCCTCAAAGGTGTAGGTATCTTTGTTAATGCGCTCAATCGTTACACCCAAATCACCCAATAATTCTATGAGTTTATTTACATCTTTAATATCGGGTATATTGCTAATAGTTACCTTTTTTTCGGTTAATAAAACTGCCGAAATAATTTGTAAAGCTTCGTTTTTTGCGCCTTGAGGAGTAATTTCTCCTTTTAGTGGTTTGCCTCCAATAATTTCAAATGCGTTCATATCTACTTAGAAAATGAGGATTGGGTAAATGAGATTAGTAACGTTTAGCGCCATTATTGCTACGTTGGCGGTTATTACTATTGTTTTTATTGTTAGAGCGGCCTTTATTATGCTGATTTCTAGGTCTAACGGGTGCCGCCTGACGGTACTCTACTTTATTTAAGTTCACGTTTTCGTTTAGCTGTAATTCCCCGCCAGAAAATTCTTTCAAATCTTTAATAATAGTTTCGTCCGATACATTGTCTTTATTCCAAGTTACATAAGCCATTTTCATGAAGTTGGCAATAGCCTCTACCAATTGTTGCTTACGTTCTGGGTCGGCCATCTCTTTAGCACGACTAATCATAATTTCTACCGTTTTACCATAATGTTTATACCGAATGCGTTGCTGTGGATAATTTAGTGGTTTTGGTTTAAAATGAATGGCCTCTAGTAATGGTTTGGGGTAAGGGGAATCCACATCAATCTTAAAATCAGAGATGATGTGTAAATGATCCCATAATTTATGTTTAAAATCAGCCACATCCCGTAAATGCGGATTTAGAAATCCCATTAAATCAATAACCACTTGTGCATACTGGTTTCGTTCTTCCTTAGTAGGCAAATCGCAGATAAAGCCTACCATATTCTGAACATTACGTCCATATTCTGAAAGGATTAATTTTTTCCGGGTGCTGTTGTAATCAAATGTCATATGTGTAACTATTCCGTAAGCTACGGAGTTTTTAATGTTGGTAAATATACGCTAAAAAATCATCACGTTTAGTGCTTATTCATTTATCAAACTAGATAATTTGGTATACGAGCCATACCAATACGTTATAAACTTGGTAAATCTAAAGTAGCTTATGCTTTTCATCTACTAAATTCTACCATTCATCGCCTAAATATGTCCATTCATCTATTATGCTGTTAATTATATATTAAAAAGCACTTTTTGGTTGTTTTATGAGATAACTAGTAATTGCTTCTTTATTTTTTAAACACTATAAAAGGATGAATACTTTATACAAATTAAAAAAAATACTTCTATTGCTCTTATTTGTGAGTATAAGCACTATGCTTGTAGCCCAAATACCCCAGCAATTAAATTATCAAGGTGCCTTAAGAGATGCGAAAGGCTTTCCAATTGGAAATAGAGCTATTAGTTTACGCTTAAGTATACAAGACAACGCTGCACAGAATGCATTAGTGCTTTATAGCGAAGTTAGGCAGGTAACAACCAATGCAGTTGGTTTATATACGATTGCCATTGCCTCAACACCTGCCAATCAGGTTAGCGGTAATTTTAGCCAAATAAATTGGGCATTAGGTGCTAAATTCTTAAAAGTAGAAATTGATGTTGATGGTGGTGCCAACTTCAGTTTAGCGGGTATTAGCCCATTGCTTAGTGTGCCTTATGCATTGTATGCAAAGTATGCAGAAAATGGCCCAGCTGGGGTTCAAGGTCCTAAGGGTGCCGATGGAAGTACCATTTTAAGTGGCCCTACAGACCCGCTACCCGGACAAGGAAATCCTGGAGATTATTATTTTAACACCACAACCAATGTATTATTTGGACCGCAAAATCCAGATGGAACTTGGCCTCCGGGCACGGTATTGTTATCTGGGCCTGCAGGCCCACAAGGGCCTATAGGTCTAACTGGAGCTACCGGCTCTCAAGGTCTAATTGGTTTAACCGGATCAACTGGTTTACAAGGCCCAATTGGTTTAACTGGCCCCGCCGGAATTGACGGTGCCATAGGTCCGCAAGGTCCCATCGGTTTGACTGGTTTAACCGGTCCCGCTGGTGTTGATGGTGCTGTTGGTCCCCAAGGTCCGATAGGTTTAACTGGACCAACTGGTTTAACCGGCCCTCCTGGCCCGATTGGTTTAATTGGCCCAACTGGAGCAGACGGTGCAGTTGGGCCGCAAGGTCCTGCCGGGATACAAGGCCTCACGGGCTTAAACGGCCCCACTGGCCCGATTGGTTTGACCGGTCCCGCCGGAGTTGACGGTGCCATAGGCCCTCAAGGTCCCATTGGTTTAACTGGTTTAACCGGCCCCGCTGGCCCAACTGGTTTGACAGGTCTTGCTGGAGCTGATGGATTACCAGGCGCTGTTGGCTCCCAAGGCCCAGCTGGGATACAAGGTCCAATAGGATTAACTGGCTTAACCGGCCCTGCAGGAGCAGATGGTGCAGTGGGTCCAGCAGGCCCAACTGGTTTGACCGGTCCTGCAGGTACAATTGGAGCGGTTACTGATGGCCATATTTTAGTAGGCGATGTCAATAACGTTCCACAAGATGTAGCCATGGTTGGGGATGCTTCTATAACTAATGACGGCAAATTGATAATAAATAATGGTGTAATTTCACTAGCTAAAATGGCTGTTGGTGCTCCCAATCAGGTATATGTAACCGATAATGCAGGTAATCCAACATTAAGTTCATTCAATAGTTTAGGTTGGTCTATCACAGGAAATACCGGTACAGTAGATGGCACTAATTTTATTGGAAATATTGATAATCAGCCTCTCAATTTTAGGGTAAACAATCTAAAAGCGGGCAGAATAAGCCCCGATATTCCTGCTAGTTTAAGTAGGGGTGAAACTACTTTGGGTGTTGGCGCTGGTGCGGCTGGTACTGGCTTAATACGGAATACGCTTATTGGACTTAGAGCGGGTGAAGCTCTCACTACAAATAGTCACCATAATACATTAATAGGTGCATTGGCTGGTTTTCAAATGAGTTTTAGTGCTAATTCTAATGTGGGTATTGGTGAGCTAGCATTTCAAAATTTAATAAGTGGAATAAATAATACGGCTATTGGTAGTGGTTCTGGCGTATCAATGACATCGGGCGATCAGAATGTGTTTATTGGTTTTGGATCAGGTTTAAATGCATCCGGTAGTGGTAATGGTTTGCTCTTAATGGGCTTTAGTGCGAAAGCAAGTCCTGGCATCAGCAATGCTACAGCCTTAGGTAATTCTGCGGTAGTTACGGCTAAAAATAGTTTGGTTTTGGGTGGCGTTGGCCCCAATGCCGTAAATGTGGGTATTGGTACGTCTGCGCCAACCCAAAAATTACATGTGGTAGATGGGCATATCCGTTCAGAACAAACCATTCCGCCGGTGGTAAATTTGCTGGTTGCAAACGGCCTTTCTGGTGTTGACTTGGCACCAAATGCTTCGGATATTCGAGGTAACATTATATTAAGAGGCACTACATTAGATATTATTACCACCTCCACGGTAGAATTTACGTTTAATTTTACGGCTACAAATCCGCCCATTGTAACCATTACGCCTGCCAATAAAGATGCTGCCCGTTGTATTTATTTTGTAGAACAAACTGCATCTGGATTTTTACTTCATTTTGTTGGATCTATCGATAAGGTGAGTGAGCCGCAGTTCAATTACATGATTATTGAATAGTATGAAAAAATTACAAGTACTAATTTTATTCGGTTTGCTTTTACCATTGGGTAGTTCCGCTCAGTCTATTTTAAATGCTAGTGGCGGCACTAGTTTGATAAAAGGATATGTAGTAGATTATAGTATTGGTGAGTTGAGCTTGGTGCAAACCTATACAAGCGGAAATACCATGTTAACACAAGGTTTATTGCAACCATTTACCTCTTTTATTACTCCCCTTGATATTGTTATTCATCCAGATGTATCACCAAATGGAGATGGCTTGGGCCACGATGTGTTTACGGTAGATGGTATTGAGAATTACCCCAATAACCGTATGCGCATTTATGATCGGTGGGGGAGTCTTATTTTCGAAATGCCCGGCTATAACAATGCCGACCGTTCCTTTAATGGAAAAGCGAACACCGGCTTATTAATTGATAACAAAGAAGCTGCTGATGGCACCTATTTTTATGTGTTGGAGATTTATAATGCACCTACGCCACCTGGTACACGGGTGTACAACGGATTTTTGGTAATTAAACGTAAATAATCATTGTGAAAAAATCGATTCTTCTATTCCTTTATTTCGTGCTCCCTATGCTCGTTTTTGCACAATTACGGGTACAGCGCTCTATTTCTACACAATATCAGTTCAATGGGTTAGCAATTAATCCTGCTTTTTCTGCTAGTGAGAACCAGGGTAGGGTTACGGCCTTATCACGCCACCAATGGGTAGGCTTTGATGGGGCGCCTCAAACTCAAACTCTCAGTGGATTTGTACCCTTAGCCAACGAAAAAACCTCCGTGGGGGCTACTTTTGTAAACGATAAATTGGGAGTTGAAAGTGAGCAAGCCCTATTTTTAAGCTTGGCTCAACGGGTACGTGTTTCTGAAAAAGGATATTTTGCTGCCGGTTTTAGTGGGGGTATTGGCTATTACCTCGGAAATTATGGGGATATAGCTGTGCAAGATCCTGTATTTGTAAACCAATCGAGTTGGCGTGGAAGCCTTGGCTTGGGTTTGTATTATTTTACCGAAAAATTTGATATCGGCTTATCCACGCCCTATTTAGTTAAATTTGATGTGGGCGCATCTAATAGTACCACCTCTATTAAACCCTTACGTTCCGATTATTTTTTAACGAGTAGTTATCGATTTAGGTTGAATGATTTTATTCTGCTGAAACCCTCCACCTTGTTAAAATATACGCCAGGTGTTCCCTTGCAGATAGATGCAAATGTGAATGCTTATTTTGATCAACAGGGTTTGTGGATTGGGCTTGGTTACCGTTCTAATACCGCAATTATGGCTATGTTTCAGGTAAAATTAACCGACCGCATTCAATTGGGTTATTCGCACGATTTTGCAACTAATTTGGTACTTAAACATCAATTGGGTACCCATGAAGTGATGTTAAATTATCGTTTTGGTACACGCAAAAAATCCTATAATGCGGCTAATTCCAGATTCTAATTATGCTAAATACGCCCAAAATACTTTTTCTTGATGATGATTATTTACTGATAAAGGCGGTTGACTTGATAACACGTTCACTCAGGTATGAGTTTCATCTTTGTACTTCGGTAAAAGAAGCACGTTTATTGCTTCGTACTATAGATTTTCAGGTTATTTTTTCTGATTACCATATGCCCGAATGTAACGGGGTAGATTTTTTAAAAGAAACCAGCTTTTTTAGCCCTAAAGCTATTCGCATATTGGTTTCGGCAAGCTTGGGTGATGAGTTAGGTTTGGCTGCACTAAAAAACGGTCAGGTGCACAGCTATTTTAAAAAACCATTTGGCAAAGCCGATTTTTACGATATTATTGAGCAGGCTTTAGTCAAGTACAAAGTAGGCTTTAGCCAATAATTCTCAGTTTTGCGAACTTTAAAAGCAATTGCTTTTGCCCCAATTCTTTAAAAAAAATGGTGGCCTTCATGTCGGGCTTATTCCCTTCCATATGTACCACTTTCCCGAAACCAAAACGCTCGTGTTCTACTTCCATGCCTACTTGCAAACCGCTGGTATCCGAAGGGCTAAAGCCTTCGCTAGGCACGTGTGCCTTGGGTAAAATAGATTTTGTTTTAAAGCTAGGTGTTGTTGCTGGCTTAGGCTTAGAAAAACTATCTTTTTGCTTCCAATTATTCCGTTCATCATCAAAAAATGATGCTTGGTTGGGTTTTTGAGCAACTTTAAAATCTAAATCTAAGTATTGTGGAGCAATTTCTTCTATGAAGCGACTTGGTTCGCAATTGGTTAAGCTGCCCCAACGGTACCTTGAGGTGGCGTAACTTAAGGTAAGTTTTTTCTCTGCTCGGGTAATGGCCACATAAAAAAGCCGACGTTCTTCTTCTAAATCGGTTCTAGAGTTTAGTGATAATTGCGAAGGGAAAAGGTTTTCTTCTAAACCAACCACATAAACCTGACTAAATTCTAAGCCTTTTGCCGAGTGAATGGTCATGAGCGAAACGGTATCGGCATTGGGGTCTTTATCCTTATCGTCGTTGGTTAAAAGGGCAATGTCTTGCATAAAAATGTCAAGTCCCCGTTCTTCAATGTCTTCTCGTTCGCTAAACTCTTTTATTCCATTTAAAAGTTCCTGAATATTCTCATACCTACTTAATCCTTCTACCGATTTATCTTCATAAAGCTCTTTGAGTAGGGTGCTGTGTTGCGCAATATGGAGGGCGGTATCGTATGCGGTATTGCTTTTTGCCAGTGCCTGAAAACTCTGGATTAGTAGCGCAAAATTAGCAATAGGGGTAGCACTTCGGCCATCTAAATACGTGCCTGCATTCGTTATAATTTCCCAAAGTGTTTTCTGATGCTGATCGGCCGCAACAATAATACGCTCTATGCTGGTTTCACCAATACCTCTTCGGGGGTAATTGATTACCCGTTTTAGGGCCTCCTCATCGTTGGGGTTAAATGTTAAACGGAAATAGGCAATGAGGTCCTTTATCTCTTTACGTTGATAGAAGGACTGTCCTCCGTATATTTTGTAGGGAATTCCTAATTTCCGAAGCGCTTCTTCCATCGCTCTTGATTGTGCATTGGTACGGTAGAGGATGGCGAATTTTCGGTAGTTCAGGCCTTCTGAGGCGTGTGTTTGAGCGATATTTTCGGCAACCATTTTCCCCTCCTCGTTATCGCTAAAAGCTCTCAGAACTTTTATTTTTTCTCCCTGTTCTTTTTCTGAAAATACCGTTTTTTGAAGCTGATTTTTATTGTTAGCAATCACACTATTTGCTACTTCTACAATATTTTGGGTGGAGCGGTAGTTCTGTTCCAGCTTAAATACGTTTAAATCCGGGTAATCTTTTTCAAAGTTTAATATGTTTTGAATATTGGCCCCTCTGAAAGCGTAAATGCTTTGGGCATCATCGCCTACAACACAAATATTTTCGGTAATGGCAGCTAATTTTTTAACAATAAGGTATTGAGAAAAGTTGGTATCCTGATACTCATCTACCATGATGTATTTAAACCTGTTTTGGTATTTGTACAATACATCGGGGTGTTCTTTTAGCAACACATTGGTTTTAAATAGTAAATCATCAAAGTCCATGGCGCCAGCCTTAAAACAACGTTGTGTATAGGCTTGGTATATTTCTCCCAATTGTCCTCTTCCGCTTGCTCGGTCTTCGCTTAGTATGTGTTCGCTTTGCACGTATTCTGCAGAAGAGATTAGGTTGTTTTTAGCGTTTGAAATGCGATTGTATACGAAGTTGGCATTGTACAGTTTATCGTCAAGCTGTAATTCTTTTAGAATACTACGGATTAAACTTTTACTATCGTCGGTATCGTAAATAGTAAAATTCGTTGGGTAGCCTATTTTATCGGCTTCTATACGTAAAATTTTAGCAAAAACAGCATGAAAGGTACCCATCCAGCAATTTTTAGCTTCGGGGCCAACAACCTTAAAAATACGCTCTTGCATGCTTTTGGCTGCCTTATTCGTAAAAGTGAGTACGAGTATGTTGAATGGATCTACTCCTTTTGTAATTAAATGCGCCACTCGGTAGGTAATTACTCTGGTTTTCCCAGATCCAGCACCGGCAACAATCATTACAGGTCCTTCGGTTTGCTCTACAGCTGCTTTTTGTGAGGGGTTGAGTCCGTTTAAATAATCCAAAATTGTTCAGGTTTATGAAAGCGCTAAATTAGGAAACGAGCCTCATACTTGATAGGAATGTGCAAAAGTTTACAACTACTCAATCATCATAAAATGATTTGGCCTTGGGGTTAGCCAATAAATCGTTAATTCTTTTAATTTTTATTTCTAATACTTCAACACAAATTTTTAAATTCCGTACCAATTCTTTGTGCGAAATCATTTTTTCATCATCAAGCTCAATAATAGCCTTTAAGGTACTTAAGGGTCCACGTACATCGTGAGGTAGGTGCGTGCTTAGTTCGTTAATTTTTATGGCATTTATTTTATTGATTTTAGATTTTTCGTTCACCAAACCTTTCAAGTGTTTATTAATTACCAGTAGCTGATTTTTTTGCGAATGAATTTCCTCGTTCAAATAGAGAAGTTCTTCATTATCTCTATTTTTTTGGCGTACACTTCTAACCAACAAAATAATGAAAATAAACAGTAAGCCAGTAATTATAAGTGAAAAAACTAGAATGATGTTTTTCTTTTCTTGCCTCACTCTATACAATTCATTTTTCCGTATCAGTTCATTTTTGTGCGATTGATCTACAATTAAATCGATTTTTGCAGTTTCATTTTTTCGAAAATTCACACTGTCTTGTTTGTATACGAGTTGCAAAAAGTGAAGTGCATTGCCGTAATTTTTGCGTTTGGCCTCCAGTTCATAATAGGTATGATTAAAATCATTGACCATCTTCTCATCGTTGGTTTCATTGGCTAGGCGCATGCCCTCCATAAGATATTTTTCGGCAGTATTGTAATTTTTCTTAGCAATATAAATGCTTGCTAAACTTAGGTTTATGCTAGCTATAGATTCGCTAAGACCCTCTTCTTTTCCTAATTTATATGCTTTTACTAAAAAATTTTCTGCTTGATCAAACATGCTGCGGTCTAAAAAAATCTTACCACAATTTTGCAAACTATGTACTATGCCGGTTTTATCACCCACTGCCGAAAACATTTTTTCTGCTTTGATGTAATCATCTAAAGCTTGTGAATGGCGTTTTGTTCGGAGATGTATCGTGCCAATATTTAAGTATAAATTGGCCAGTAGTCCTGTATCCTTCAGCGGAGTAGCAAGCCTGAGTGCTTTATTGTAATATTCCATTGCTTTCTTATAGTCTGTTTGAGAATACAGTCCACCTATATTGTTTAATACCTTTGCTTGCCCTGCTTTGTTTTTGCAAGCTCCAAAAAGTTGAAGTGCTTTTAAATAATAGCCTATGCTTTTTTCTGTTTCAAATAAATAATAGGCTGCTAAACCCATCATGCGATAAGCTTCGGCCTCCCCTTTGGTATAATGCAGTTGTTTTGCCAAGGATAATGCTTGTTTTGCCTCGACAAGACTCAGTTTCGAATTCTTCAGCCTGCTATTAAATGCACGTTTGTTAAGCGTATCTACCAAGCTGCTATCTGCAGGATTGGTGGATAGTTGAATGGCATGGGCATGGGGTAGTTCAATACCCAATAGGGCGCAAAAGATAGCTGCTATCTGTACTGCGGATTTAATTTTTTGAATCATTGTGGCAAATAATTATGCTATGAATAAACTAATTATCTATTTACAACAATTATAAGAAATATTATTCACATTATTTCATTTTAAAATAATTTAGTTCTACAAACAAAAAATTATTGAGTTGTAAATCAACTAATTATAACTATTAGGTAATAAAATTAACTAATATTAGTTATTAATTTATATATTTGATAATAATATATTTATTAATTAAAAATTTACTTAAAACTTAAATTCTCATGAAAAAAATCTTACTTTCTCTACTAGTGCTTGGATTCATTGGAATGGTATCCTGCAAAAAAGACAACAGTGTGCAACCTACCAAGTCTAACAACTCTACCTTAACCAATGGTGGAGATAAACGGGACGTGGGTATGGGTGACTAATTCATCTACCAATTTTATTAATGCGAAAACGAGGGTAATTTTTACCCTCGTTTTTTATTTGTAAAAGCCCGTTTAGCCAGCTAAATCCTTCGGTGGTATTTAATATATTTGTACCAAACAAATCAGGTTATGCAAACTATAAAAAACTATGTTGCCCAGAATAAACAACGTTTTTTAGACGAATTATTCGAATTATTGCGCTTTCCTTCGGTTAGTGCAGATCCGGCGTATAAAACAGACGTATTAAAAACCGCCGATTTTGTAGCCCAAAAGCTTACAGATGCCGGTGCCGATAAGGTAGAAGTTTGCCCCACAGCGGGTTACCCGATTGTTTATGGAGAAAAAATAATAGATCCAACTAAACCTACCGTATTGGTTTATGGCCATTACGATGTACAACCTGCCGATCCCTTGGAATTGTGGCATACACCACCATTTGAACCCACCATTCGTGATGAGAAAATTTATGCACGTGGTGCTTGTGACGATAAAGGACAATTTTACATGCACGTAAAAGCATTTGAATTGATGATGCAAACAGATACACTTCCTTGCAACATTAAGTTCATGATAGAGGGCGAAGAAGAGGTTGGTTCTAACAACTTGGGCCTGTTTGTAAAAGCCAATAAACAGAAGTTGAAATCGGATGTGGTACTCATTTCCGATACCTCCATGTTGAGTATGGAAAACCCATCACTAGAAACCGGCTTGAGAGGTTTATCTTATTTAGAAGTAGAAGTAGTAGGGCCTAATCGCGATTTGCATTCGGGGGTGTATGGGGGAGCTGTAGCCAACCCGGCCACTATTTTGTGCCAACTCATTGCCTTTTTACACGATGAGCATAATCACATCACTATCCCCGGCTTTTACGACGATGTTTTGCCCTTAAGTGAAGCCGATAGAACAGCCTTAAATATGGCTCCATTTGATTTAGCAACGTATAAAAAAGACCTTGGTGTAAACGACGTGTGGGGCGAAAAAGGCTATACTACTTTAGAACGTACCGGCACTCGGCCAACCCTTGAAGTAAATGGTATTTGGGGTGGTTATACCGGCGAAGGTGCCAAAACCGTTTTGCCATCTAAAGCGTCGGCAAAAATTTCGATGCGTTTGGTGCCAAACCAACAATCTGATAAAATAACACAATTATTTACCGAACATTTCCAAAAAATTGCACCGGCTTATGTGAAGGTTAAAGTAAGTGCTCACCACGGTGGCGAACCGGTGGTAACCCCTACGGATAGCGTGGCGTACCGTGCGGCACAAAAAGCCATTAGCGAATCCTTTGGTAAGGAACCAATTCCTACCCGTGGTGGAGGCAGTATTCCCATTGTGGCTTTATTTGAAAAAGAATTGGGCATTAAAACCGTACTTATGGGTTTTGGTTTAGATAGCGATAACCTGCATTCGCCAAACGAAAAATACGATTTGGCGAATTATTACAAAGGCATTGAAACTATTCCTTTATTCCATAAATATTTTGCTGAACTGAGTAAATAAGTATGCCCAATTCGCTTATTCACGAAACATCGCCGTATTTACTGCAGCACGCTCACAATCCGGTTGATTGGTACCCTTGGGGGGCCGAGGCTTTGGCCAAAGCGAAGGCAGAAAATAAACTCATTTTAGTGAGCATAGGCTATTCGGCCTGCCATTGGTGCCACGTAATGGAGCACGAAAGTTTTGAAGATGAGGCTGTAGCCAGCATCATGAACGAACATTTTGTGTGCATTAAAATTGACCGAGAGGAGCGCCCAGATATAGATCAAATTTATATGTTGGCTGTGCAACTCATGACCGGCTCCGGCGGCTGGCCATTAAATTGTATTTGCTTGCCCGATCAACGACCCATTTATGGTGGTACCTATTTCAAAAAAGAAGAATGGAAAAAGCTCTTGCTTAATTTGGCTTCCTTTTGGGCTGAAAAGCCTAGCGAAGCCGAAGCTTATGCCTATAAATTGACCGAAGGCATCCGCGAAAGCGAAAAAATAGTTTTTTTATCGGAGCAGAAAACTTACAGCCAAGAAGATCTCAATGAAATTTATGAACCTTGGGCCAGTCAGTTCGATTGGACCGAAGGAGGTTATGCTCGAGCACCTAAATTTCCGCTACCCAGCAATTGGGTTTTTATGCTTCGGTATGCGAAGCTAATGGGCAACGAACAAGCCGATGCCATAGCACACTTCACCTTGCAAAAAATGGCTTTTGGTGGCATTTACGATCAATTAGGGGGAGGCTTTTCCCGCTATTCGGTAGATGCTCAATGGCATGTGCCGCACTTCGAGAAAATGCTGTACGACAATGCCCAATTGGTGAGTTTATATGCCGAAGCCTATCAGCAAGAACCCCTGCCGCTCTACCGCAATGTGGTATTTGAAACTATTGATTGGTTAGGTAGAGAAATGAGTGATTCTTCGGGCGGGTTTTACTCGGCTTTAGATGCCGATAGTGAAGGCGTAGAAGGAAAGTTTTACACCTTTACCAAAGCAGAAATTGATATGCTATTGGGCGATGAATCGGCCTTGTTTTGCGCCTATTATAACCTGACAGAAGAAGGCAATTGGGCTGAAGAACATACGAATATTCTGTGCAGAAAAGAATCGGATACTAACCTAGCCAAGGCATTTAATCTAGCTGTGGAAGAACTTCATTCACGCTTAGAAACAGCCAAGAAAAAAGTGTTTCAGTACCGCGAAAAACGTATACGTCCGGGATTAGATGATAAAATTTTAACCGCCTGGAATGGCTTAACCTTAAAAGCTTTAACCGATGCCTATCGGGTATTTGATGAAGAGCGATTTTTACAAATGGCCCTTAAAAATGTGCATTTTTTGCTAAAGAATATGCAGGCTACCGATGGTTCTTTATATCGAAACTTTAAAGCAGGAAAAGGAACCATTACCGCCTTTTTAGACGATTATGCTTTGCTAATAGAAGCACTGATTGCCTTGTATGAAACTACTTTTGATGAGCAGTGGTTGAATCAAGCTAAAGACTTAACCGACCACGTTATAACTCATTTTTACGATGAAGCTAGTGGCATGTTTTTCTACACTTCAGATACAGGTGAAACCTTAATTGCCCGCAAACACGAAATTATGGACAACGTAATTTCAAGTGCGAATTCTGTGATGGCCCATAATTTGGCAAAACTTGGCAAGCTCTATCAAAACAAGGTGTATGTAGAGCTCTCGGCACAAATGTTACGCAATGTACATCTACAAATTAAAAACTACGGTTCGGCCTATTCTAATTGGGCTAATTTGCTCTTAAACGAAGTTTTTGGCGTGTATGAGCTAGCCATTACCGGACCAGATAGTTTGCAAAAGCGTCAAGAAATTGACAAATTTCACATTCCTAATAAAATTTTATTGGGTGGAAGCAAAGGAAGTTTACCTTTGCTGCAGGATAAGTGGGGCATGCAAACCAGAATTTTTGTTTGCCACAACAACACCTGTCAACTTCCGGTAACGGCGGTTGCCGAAGCCATAACACACATTCATTAACCACCGAGACAGCTTTGTCTCCCAATTTTTAAAAAATGACGATTAACCCAAACAGCGTAGTTGCCCTTACCTACGAATTGCACACCACCGAAAACGGCGAAAAAGTATTTGTAGAAAAAGCTACAGAAGAAAACCCATTGGTATTTTTATACGGTGTGGGCATGATGCTTCCAAAATTTGAAGAATATTTAAACGGATTAGCAGCCGGAGCCACTTATGGTTTCGAACTTTCTGCTGCCGATGGCTATGGAGAAAAAGATCCTTCGGCTATTACAGAATTGCCATTAGATATGTTTGGCGATATGGAAAAACCAACAGTAGGGGCTATTCTACCTTTGCAAGACAACCAAGGTCACCAATTTAGAGCTGTAGTTACCGCTATCAGCGAAACTGTGGTTACGGTTGATTTAAATCATCCGATGGCGGGTAAAGACTTACATTTTACAGGTGTTATAATTTCCGTAAGAGAAGCTACTGCTGATGAATTAGCTCACGGACATGCGCATGGTATTGATGGCCAAGCAGGTCACTAAGCAGGCAGTCTACGTTTAACAAAAAAGCCCTCCCGAAATTTTGGGAGGGCTTTTTTGTTACTTATACATCGCTTTTCGCTGTTCCTTAATAGCATCGCTGGCAATGTATTCATCGTAAGGCATAAGTTTGTCAATAATGCCTTTTGGTGTGATTTCAATAATGCGGTTGGCCACGGTTTGTGTTAATTCATGATCTCGTGAAGTGAACAAAATGGTGCCTTTGAAATCGTCCATGCCGTTGTTTAATGCGGTAATAGATTCCAAATCTAAGTGGTTGGTTGGTTCATCAAACATCAACAGATTGGCTTGTTGCAACATCATACGAGAAAACATACAACGCATTTTTTCTCCTCCAGATAGTACCGAACATTTTTTCAATACTTCTTCGCCAGAGAATAACATTCGGCCTAAAAAGCTGCGGATAAACTGCTCGTCTTTTTCTCCTTCTGAGTATTCACGCAACCAATCAATCAAGTTTTCGTCTTTTCCTGCAAAATAGTCCGAATTATCGTTCGGAATTTCGCCCACGTTAATGGTTACTCCCCATTTAAAATTACCACTAAAATCGGTGTCGCGGCCGGTTAAAATTTGGTAGAATGCGTTAGTGGCTAAGCTGTTTTCAGAAAGCACCGCAATTTTATCGCCTTTATTTACCATAAAACTCACGTCCGAAAATAGCAGTTCGCCATTGAGGCTTTTGCTTAATTTTTCTACCTGAAGAATTTGGTCGCCGGCTTCACGGCCTTGGTGGTTATTGAATAAAATAGCCGGGTATTTACGATTCGAAGGCTGAATTTCTTCGATATTAATTTTATCTAATGCTTTTTTACGACTAGTTGCTTGTTTAGATTTAGAAGCGTTGGCGCTAAAACGGCGAATAAATTCTTGTAATTCTTTCACCTTATCTTCCAACTTCTTGTTCTGGTCTGAACGCTGACGGGTGGCCAATTGACTCGATTCGTACCAGAAGCTATAGTTACCAGTGTAGATATTAAGTTTACCAAAATCGATATCGGCCACGTGGGTACAAACGGTGTCTAAAAAGTGTCTATCGTGCGATACCACCAATACGATGGCTTCGTAACCAGCTAAAAAATCTTCTAACCAAGCAATGGTATGAATGTCCAAATCGTTGGTTGGCTCATCGAGCAATAAAATATCGGGTTTGCCAAATAAGGCTTGGGCTAATAATACCCGTACTTTTTGTGTACCATCTAATTCATTTAAAAGTTTATAATGGAAATCTTCGCCAATGCCAAGGTTACTGAGTAGGGTAGCGGCGTTACTTTCGGCATTCCAGCCATCCATTTCGGCAAATAAGGTTTCTAATTCGCCTGCACGTTCGCCATCCTTATCTGTAAAATCTTCTTTGGTGTATAAGGCATCTTTTTCTTTCATTACGGCATACATTTCTTTATACCCCATCATTACGGTTTCAATCACCGTGAATTCATCAAACTCGTAGTGATTTTGTTTCAATACCGCCATGCGTTCGCCAGGAGTAAAACTTACCGATCCGCTGCTGGGATCAATTTCGCCTGAAAGAATTTTTAAGAAAGTAGATTTACCGGCACCATTGGCACCAATTACACCATAGCAATTGCCTGGCGTAAATTTGAGGTTTACATCTTCAAAAAGTGTGCGTTTGCCGTAGCGCAGGGAAAGGTTGGATACTGTAATCATATTATGCCTAAATAAGGCGCAAAATTACGCATTTTATTCGCTTATAGTACACGTTTCGCAAAACTAGCTGGCTTAAAAATTGTTTATCATGATGCGGTGCAAGGTTTTTGCATTCCACTTGCCGCTAGCAATGTTTCTGCGAATGGTATAGAGCGGCTCTTTTTCGTCACGTTTGGCAGACAATTGAAAGGCGGCTTTAAACCCTCTTTTTTTCAGTTCTGGAATTCCTTCAGCATTCCACAAGCCAAAGGGGTAGGCAAAATAAGTAACTTTTTTACCGGTAATTTCTTCCAAGCGCTTGGTAGGTTTATCTACTTGGGCTATCCAATCTTCGGGGGTATACTTCTTAAAATTCTGATGATCCCAAGAGTGCGAAGCAATCACATGCCCGGCATCGCTTAAGGCTTTTATTTGGTCGCTGCTCATATATCGAGGTCGGCCAATAGAAACGGTCATGATAAAAAAAACGCCTTTAAAACCATATTTTTTTAGTTCTGGTGCGGCTAAGGTGAATTGTTCCACATCGGTGTCATCAAAAGTAAGCATGATGGGTTTTGCTGGTAATTTGGCTCCAGTACTTAAATAGGCAAGCAATTCATCGGGCAAAATAGTATGGTAACCGCTATCGGCTAGCATTTTGATATGTTCTTTAAAGGTTTCAGGAGCCACCACATAATCTTTGGTGCTTTCGGAATCGGCGGCTCTCCAAGCCCTGATTTGGTGATAGCACAAAATAGGAACTTGCTTTTTGGCTAGTATTTCTGGAGCGGTGGCAGTGGGTTTGCTTGCGACTGTATGTTGTTCGCTTTGTTTAATAGAAGTGTTATTGCAGGCTGAAAAAGTAAGTGCAGTAAAAAGTAAAAAGGTAAAACGCATGCTTTTATTTTCTCTTTTTAGGTTCAATGGGTGTTGGGTCTGTAATTCTGGTATCGAGCCAGTCTTTTAATCTTCGGGTAAGGGCGGTTCGCTTGTTGCTAAAGGTAATATCTGTATCCCAAATTTCATATTCTAATTTTTTACCTTTTTCTAAGGGAATGAGGTAGTTGTTCGATTCGTGTTCATCGACTACTAGAATGGGTTTGGTGCTACTTTTTATTATTTTTTCTAGATTATAGCGCTCTACATTGGCTAGCATTTCTTTCAAAAAATAGTCGGGATTGATGTTCAGCATGCCCAAGGTAGAAAGGTATTCTTTCATACTGCTTAGGTTAGCGGTGCCCGAGGGGTTATTGATGATTCGATAAGGATTGAAAAGTGACAAGGTTGCAATTCCTTTTATTCGCGAATCATTCATACCGGCAATAAGGGCGATGGCGCCACCTGTATTGTGTCCAAAAAGAGCAATTTTTGAGGTATCTATGCGTAGTCGTTCCGCATTTTCTTCGGCGGTTAAGTAGTCAATTACTGCTTTAGTATCGGCAATATTATTCTCAAAAGTAAAATTGCCTTTGCTACCCCAGCTACCTCTAAAATCGAAATATACCACGTTGTAACCACCAGTTTTACGTAGGTTTTGGGCAATATCTAAATTACGCTCGTTGCCGGGGTTGCCATGTAAAAACACCAAGGTGGGGTGGGGCCCCGGACCGTTGGCTAAATATTCTAACCCATAAATTTTTACACCACCAGAAGGCATTTGCAGTTCTTCCATGCCTGCCGGAAAATCGGGGTCTTGTTCAAAATCTTTCACCAAATAAGCATCGGAAGTTTTGATGGTAGTTTTATTTTTTTGTTGACAAGCCATGCCCAGGCTAGCCAACAGTAGGGCTAAGCAATAGGTAGTTGATTTTTTCATTTTTTGTCGGTTAATTCGCTTCAATATAAATTATTTAACGTTGGTAAACACAAATTGATTGTTTTTAAGATCCAATTTTATGCTACTTTCTTTATCAACCTTAACTGCTAAAATGTTTTTTGATAATTTGTTTCTGAATGACTCTTTTTAACGAACTTGGACCTAAGAAAATAGTTCTTTTAGCTTGGCTGTTTGATGATCGGCTAGTTGTTGTAACGGGCCGCTGGCCAACATTTTCAACATCATATTTAATTCTGCCGAAATGGTGTGGGTAGCTTCAGTAGTGCCGTTTCCCAAATCTTTTAGTCCCCATTTCAACTCCAAATCAAAGGGAGCTTCGGCCGATGGAATAGCCACAATTTCTTGATTCGGAATGCGGCTGCTCACTTTTATCGCCAATTTGGCCATGTTTTGAATGGTAAATGCAGCTTCATCGGAAGTGGAAGACCAGTTGTAAATATTCTCGGGCATTAATTGTTGGTGATTGTTTAAATCGGCCAAAAAAGTGTACACTTCAGCAATGGGTTTGTTTAGTGAAACAATGCTGCTAATACTCGTATTCATGCTTATTAATTTATTTTCCCCAGGTTTCGGGGTTCATGCGCCAATCTTCCAATAGTTTTAGGTCTTCGGGCTTTATCATTTGGTGTTCGGCGGCATAGCTAATAAGTGCCGAGTAATTGGATAAGGTAAAGTAAGGGCATTTGGTTTCTTTAAAGCTTTCATCGGCTTTTTCAAAACCATAGGTAAAAATGGCGGCAAGCCCAGCCACTACGCAGCCGGCATCTCGTAAAGCATGCACGGCTTGTAAGCTGCTCTTTCCGGTAGAAATTAAATCTTCAATAACCACTACCCGTTGCCCTTTTACTACTTCTCCTTCAATTAAGCTACCGGTACCGTGCTCTTTTGCTTTAGCTCGTACATAAATAAAGGGCAAGCCTAATTCTTGTGCAACTAAAACGCCTTGTGGAATTCCGGCAGTGGCTACACCGGCAATACAATCTACTGTGCCAAATTGATCTTGAATGAGAACTGTTAATTTCTGACGGATGTAGGTTCTGATGCCCGGATGTGATAAGGTAATACGGTTATCGCAGTAAATGGGAGATTTCCAACCAGAGGCCCAGGTAAACGGATTGCTTGGTTGTAATTTTATTGCTTTTATTTGTAAAAGGGATTCTGCAATTTTCTGCTCTATTTCTAACTGGTTTACCATAGTACAAATGTATAGAATTTATCTGAACGAAGTAAGACTGATTGTTACCCAAGGGCTGCCTGAAGGATTACTGAATCATCAAGTACTTGAAGAAAAGGGCTTTAGCTTAGTCGATTTTTTTCAAGAAAAATGCTCGGGAAGCCTTCCGCAGAGCTATGTGTTGGTGGTAGCTAATCCCGCAATTTTCTTAAAACAAGCTAGGCAGCAATTTAAATATATTGAAGCCGCCGGTGGCTTAGTATACAACGATGAAGGCGCTTGTTTGTTTATTTATCGAAGAGATAAATGGGATTTACCAAAGGGCAAAATAGATGCTGGTGAGCTGCCCATTGAGGCTGCAAAAAGAGAAGTAGAGGAGGAATGTGGGGTAGTGGTAAGGGAGGTAAATGAATTACTTGCCGAAACCTATCACCTGTATAGTTTGAAAAAAAAGGTAGTATTTAAAAAAACCTATTGGTATGCCATGGCCGTTAGCGGAAAGCCCGACTTAATTCCGCAGGCGGAAGAAGATATTACAGATGCTTGTTGGCTCTTGAAAAACCAATTAGACGAAGTAAAAGCGAATAGCTATCCGCTTATTTTAGACTTGGTAAACGAGCAGTTTAAATAAACTCCAATACTTCTTTGGGTACAAATTGGCTGATATCGCCTTTGTTGCGTAAAATATCACGCACAATGGTAGAGCTGATGGATGAATAGCCCGGCTTGCTCACAATAAAAATGCTTTCAATTTCTGGTACCAAGGCATGGTTCATTTGGGCAATGGCTTTTTCATATTCAAAATCAGATACGGTACGAATGCCTCGAATCATATAATTGGCACCTATTTCCTTGCAAAAATCGACGGTTAAGCCACTATAGGTTTGAATTTCCACCTTGGGTTCGTCGGCAAAAACCGCTTCTAGCATTTTTTTACGAGCCTCAATGGACAATAAGGCCTGTTTGGTGCTATTAATACCGATACCAATTATCACCTTATCGAATAACGAAATAGAACGCTTGAGGATATCAACGTGTGCTTTGGTTACCGGGTCAAAAGAGCCTGGAAAAAGTGCTATTTTCATACTACTAAATTGAGGTTTATTTATCAGATTCTAAAACGGATGGCGGCGAAAAAAAACTGAAGGAAGATGAACCGTATACCCGTTGTTCTATAAAAAACGGATGACTGAGCTTTTTCATACTCGGATGTTCTACAATTAAGTAGCCACCCGATTTTACCAAGTTACGCTCGAATACTTTTTCGGCAATGTTGTTTATTTGAGGTAAATCATAAGGTGGATCGGCAAAAATGAGGTCGAAGGGTTCGGTTTCTAATGCTAAAAACTTAAACACATCGGCTTGGTAGGTTTTAATTTGCTCCAACTGATGCTTTTGTGCAGTAGTTTTTAAAAAGTGAACACAATTTCGGTCGCGATCTACCGAAACTACTTCGGGTACCATCCGCGAAGCAAATTCTAAACTGATATTTCCAGTGCCCGAAAATAAGTCGAGTACCCGAATGGCATCAAAATCGAATTGGTTGTATAAAATATTAAATAAGGCCTCTTTGGCCATATCGGTAGTGGGGCGTACCGGTAAATTCGGAGGAGCTTGCAGGCGCAAACCCTTTAGTTTGCCACCAATTATTCGCATAGGCTTAAGGCTGTAAGCAAGTAATACTGCTCGGGTGCCAGGCTAGAAAAAGTCTCTGAAACTCGAATAAAAGCTGTTTTATCGGCTTTTTTCTGCGTGTTGCTGTATTTGTTCAAGCGTTCTAGCCAAGCGTTTTGCTCCACTCCAGATAAAATCCATTCCGTTTGCTCCATATCTAGCTTTAAGGTGTCTAACAACTGTAATAAAAAGTAGTTAAACTCATCGGGCGTACGTGCCGGAAAACTGTTGTGAAATTGAAATTTATCTTCCTTTAAAAAAGTAGCATCAAAACTATCGGCGTTGAAATTTAGGGCAATAGATGCGCCTTCTTCTTTTTTATTGAATTTGCAAGCCGCCTCAATAAGCGGACTAGAAACATGGTAAAAATGGGGTTGATGTACGCCTTGATGTACAGCAGTCAACACGGTTTTTTCTACCGCAAAAACCACCACGCATTTGGCCGCCTTAATTACTTGTGTAAGCACATCTTCATCTTCGTTGGCTTGAATAAACTTTCCATAAGAAGCCATATGAGCCGTTTCAAATAAGTCTTCGGGAATGTAGGTGAATTTGCTGGTATGCACGGCCACCTTTATTTTGCGGTAATAAAAACTAGCCAGCACATCTTCTTTGGCAAAGGCAGCAAAATCGGCTGCTTCGCCTACAATTTTTAATTGATCTTGGCCAATATCCAATACCGCATAGTGGCAGGCAGTGGGCAAAAGCTCTAGCAACAAATCGCATTTACCCGAGTGTTGCGTTTGAAAAGAAGGATCTTGAATTCTGGTGGTTTGCATCATCTGCAACAAATGTAAATTTTTTTTAGCATGGTAACATCAAAGCAATTGCGCATTTTTGACACATGAGTAGCTTTCTCACCCTAATGCGCCAAGAATTGGGCAATATTCCTACCACACAGCAGGAAGAAGCCTTTGTATTGTTGGAGCGATTTATTCATGCACCCGAAGAAAAAGCCTGTTTTGTGTTAAAAGGCTATGCCGGTACCGGAAAAACCACGCTCATTAGTGCTCTTGTGAACGTGTTGCCCAAATTTAATTTTAAATCGGTGTTGTTGGCACCTACAGGCAGGGCCGCCAAGGTAATGAGTAGCTATTCTTCTAAAAAAGCCAGCACCATTCACAGGCGTATTTACCGTAAAAAATCGGCTATAAGCCCCGATATGCAATTTAGCCTAGGACAAAATACCATGGCCAATACCATTTTTGTGGTCGATGAGGCTTCCACGATTTCCGATGATTCTACCGATTACAGCCGCTCTGGTTTGCTTGAAGATTTAATCCGTTTTGTGTACGATACTCACCCGTGTAAACTCATTTTGGTGGGCGATACCGCTCAGCTGCCGCCCGTGGGCTCTACCGAAAGCCCTGCGCTAGAAGCTAACTATTTAAAAGATAAGTACGACTTATCGGTATATCAAACCGAACTCACTGATGTGGTACGCCAAGAAAAAAGCTCGGGTATTTTGTACCATGCCACCCAATTACGCGAATACATCAGGCAAGATAAGGCCCAAGTGCCTGTGCTTTCTGCCAAAGACTATTCCGATTTATTTCACATGACCGGCGAACGCCTCATTGAAGGCCTCTCATATGCTTACGATAAGTTTGGCATAGAAAACACCTTGGTGATTTGCCGGTCCAATAAGGGCGCCAACAATTACAACCAAAACATTCGCAACCGTATTTTGTACAGAGAAGAAGAACTCAGCGGTGGCGATTACATCATGGTGGTGCGCAACAACTATTTTTGGTTGGCCGACGAAGAGAAAAAAGGCAATTTTATTGCCAATGGCGATATTGCCAAGATTCGGAAAGTGAAATCCATTTCCGAGCAATTTGGCTTTCGCTTTGCGGATGTGGTGTTGGAGTTTTTAGACTATTCGGATGAAGAACCCCTAACCTGCAAAGTGCTATTGGATACGCTTTATGCCGAAACACCCAATCTTTCCTACACCGAAAATAAACGCCTTTACGAAGCCATTTCTGCAGATTATGCGCACATTACCAGCAAAGCCCAGCGCCTAAAAGCAATTAAAGAAGACCCCTATTTTAATGCGCTGCAAATTAAATTTGCCTATGCGGTAACCTGCCATAAAGCCCAAGGTGGGCAGTGGGATGCCGTGTTTATAGACCAAGGCTACCTCACCGAAGAACTTATAAATACCGAGTTTTTACGCTGGCTCTATACCGCCATTACCCGCAGTACCACCGAATTGTTTTTGGTGAATTTTGCCAAGCAGTTTACGGGGGAGTAGGGGCTTATTGTGTAGCGGATTGGCGAAAGTGACAATTTTGATGCATTAAATTATTTACCAACTTAAACCTTCAATTTAGCACTGAATCCGGTTTCCCCCAAAAGAATGTTATGGGGTGATTTAGTTCTGTGGATATTTTGTATAGGCCAATTTATTTATTTCTGTTTCGGCTACTCCTTGTTTTCTCAATTGTCCACAATATGTTGCCCTTAATCCAGCTAAGTCGTCAAAAGGATGTTTCTTTAACATTTCTTGATGTTCAGCAATTTCTTTTAGTCGCCAATTCTCATTAAGTTGTCCAAGTAGTTCTTCTTGTTTTTCAAACAGTATCCGCCTACAATCCTTGTCTTCAATTCTATTTTTTAGTTCAAAGTCGCAAGCCAAAGAAAACGTTACACTTGAGAAAATCCAGTAAAGTAAATCGTCCAACTTGTCAGTTGTTTTTCGTTCAAGTTCTTCTGCACGTTCTATGATTACATAATGTAAACGTCCAAAATTATCTACCTCAATATGCGGATGAGCACCATCGTTTGAATACCCGTAGCTTGGCAATAAGTTAGTTGGTACACGTATTATTTCTGCCAATTCATCAACTTTTTTTTTATGTCGTCAAGTGAGTATTTTTTCATTTTAGCTTTCTGAATGGGTCGCATTGTTGTCTTTTAAAATGGTTTATACCCTCAAAGCATTAGCATTAAATAGCGCCAATACTCCTGGTTTTTTGAATTTACACTATGAATTCAGTCTAAACGCTAATGAATAGCCTAAAGTATTTGCCAAAAAAAGTCCAGCTAGAACGCCGGTTTAGAAAAGAGATAATTGAATTTAGAAACTGCCCTATTGGTGCTCTTGTTTTAGGATCTTAATGTCGGCTACTAGCTGCTCCATTTCCAAGCCCAAGGTACCGTTGTAAATACCCCGAATGCGTTTCCATTTATCTACTAAAATAAAATGTTCGGTATGCAAAAATTCGGTGCTATCCTTACTAAATCCCAAATCTTCTTCAGCAAAATAAGATTCCCGGGCCAATTGGTAAATAGCTCCTTTAGTGCCGGTAAGAAATTGCCAACGTGTGTCTGAAATGTTGTTACGCTGAATATACTTCTTAAGCACACTGGGCTTGTCAATCCACGGAGTAACCGAGAAAGATAAAAAAACCAAATCGCTATCGTTTTTTAACTGATCGCTTACTAGTTTCATATTACTCGTCATAACCGGGCAAATACTGCCACAACTGGTAAATATAAAATTGGCTACATGAATTTTTCCTTCAATTACCTGTTGGCTAATGGGCAAACTATCTTGATTTAAGAAAGTAAAATTGCTTATTTTATGAGTTATCAGCTTATCAACTTCTGAGGTATTTTTTATGAAAATGGGCGTAAAATCTGGCCCATTATAATACGGCATGGCAATGCTTGGCGCCTTTTTTTGAGTACAGCTAACAAGCAAGCAACTACTTAACAACAAAAATACTATCCGATACATTTTTACAATTTTTGGTGCCCAATAAACCATAGCGTTTGCCATTTAATATGACATAATTGGCACGTATTTTTCCGGTGTTGTACCACAATTTTTGGCTGCCATTTTCTTGGCCATTTTTATAATGAAAATGCTTTACCAATAATCCAGTGCTGGTCCATTCTTTAAAGTCATTGGTATAGACATCATTAGATACGGAAAATTCAAATTTCCTCTTTCCGTTTTCCCACCAACCGGTATGTATACCTTCCTTTTTCCCAGCAATATACAAGCGTTTTTCTGCCAGTTGTTTGTTCGGGTACCATTTTTTGGTTATGCCTTCTTCTAAACCATTTAAATAGGGTATTACGAAAGCAGTATCGTCTGGTTTGTATAGAGCATATTGTATGCCCGAGAATTTTTTCTGGTTAAAATACAGCGTATCTTGATGCATTTCAAAAGACGGATTGGAAGCATCTTGATATATAAAGGGAATTTTTTTTGGCTGCTTTATACCTGCAATTTCCGTCTCTTTAGTGCTGCAGTTAGAAATCAAAAGTAGTACTAGAACTAAAAATTTATTCATTATTGACTTACCGTGCCGGGAGAACCATAAAATCCATTGCCATTAATGTAGGGTGCAGTAGTTGAAATGTGATAGTGATAAATTCCGGATGGAAAATCGGCAGTAGCATGTGAATGGCCATGGTACACATCTAAAGTAGTAGGATCGGTATTGTTCTCCTCTTTAGGTCCATAAACAGGAAATCCATCTAATAAGAAACCCATTAACGCCCATTTCGTTGCTCCAGATTTTACCGTGGTTAAATAGTAAGGTTCCACATGGTAATGATACATACCCGACATTTGAGGATGCCCCCATCCTTGGTCAAAACCATTTACTTCACCAGTTAGTGCAACTCCACCAGCCGCATATTGATTAAAAAATGGAACTCCGTTTATTGCCACACCTATAACTCCCATAGGCGTAGGGCTATGTGTTGCGGCAACGCTAGGATTTAATGGGATTTTCAACGTAATATTTTGCGCATTTATAGTATTGGGCGCTTTAGTAAAAGCACCACCAGTAAACGATGGATTAGTTGCCGATGGCGTGAACGCTTCATACAAAGCGTTATTGGTAGCCCAATACGCACTTTTGTGGTCGGGTTGGTCTGTGGTTTTAATGGTAATAAAACTACCGTCAGAAGTGATACTAGTAGCCCCGTATATTTTTTTATATACGGCCGGCACTTCTGCACTTGTGCCACTACTGGTTGTATTGGTTTTTTTACAAGCCAAGCCAATGGCTACTAGGGTTAATGCAAAAACAAAGTTGTTTAGGTGTGTTATTTTGAAATTCATTTTTAATTATTTAATGTGTTTTTAGATCCTTTTACGGTTGCAAGCAACGGTCTTGTTTATACCCTCAATTAAACCAAAATTTGTTGAGAATACCTAGCTAATATAGATGTATATACGCATTTAATCAACCTAAACTAATAAATTTACATAGGCTTTCCAAAATCACAATTTAAACTTAAATTAGAGGCCCAATTATACACACATGAAACTCAAAAAAACTAACCTAATTTACCTATTGCTATTACTTACAAGCTCGGCAATAGCCCAAATGCCTGCTTTAGAGCGTATAGAACCTGCCAATTGGTGGGTAGGTATGAAAAACAACAAGCTCCAATTAATCGTACACGGCAACCAAATAGCTACAAGAAATGTAACTATAAACTACCCTGGCGTAACCCTACTTAAAACAAATAAAGTAGAAAACCCCAATTATCTCTTCCTCGATGTAGAAATTTCTCCAGCTACTCAGCCAGGGACATTCCCCATTCGGTTCGAGAAAAAAGGAGCCAAGGCTATTGTGTCCAATTACGAGCTAAAAGCCCGTAATGTGAAGCAGGTAAAAGCTCAAGGTGTAACTATCAAAGATTTTGTATATCTCATTATGCCCGATCGTTTTGCCAATGGCGATAAAACGAACGATATCGTAAAAGGCATGACAGAAATTAAGCTGAATAGAGATTCCATGTATTTGCGTCATGGCGGTGATATTCAAGGTATAATCGATCATTTAGATTATTTACAAGACCTAGGCGTAACTGCGCTTTGGATTAATCCATTAGTGACCAATGATCAGCCTAAAACCTCGTATCACGGCTATGCCAATACCGAAAATTACCGCATAGACCCACGTTATGGTACAAACGAACTCTATAAAAAACTAATAGACGAATTGCATAAAAGAGGCATGAAAATGGTGCAAGATTTGGTGCACAACCACGTGGGTAGCAAACATTGGACGGTTTTAGACCTGCCATCTAAAGATTGGTTAAACCAATGGCCCGCCTTTACCCGCACTACATATCGCGAACAAACTCAATTCGACCCTTATGTAGCTAAAGCCGATAAAGACCAAATGGTAAAAGGCTGGTTCGATTTCCACATGCCCGATCCCAACCAACAAAATCCATACGTACGCAATTACATTACCCAAAGCCACATTTGGTGGGTAGAGTTTGCCGGAGTTGATGCTTTCCGTCTAGATACCTATGCCTACAACGATTTGGATTACATGGCTGAATGGGCAAAAGCCATAAAAGCCGAATATCCAAACCTGAACTCTTTTGGCGAAACCTGGGTGCAAGGTGTACCAAGTCAAACTTACTTCACAACCGGCCAAACCGTAAACCAAAAAATGGATACCGGCCTAGATGGTGTAACCGATTTTCAAGCATTATGGTCTATAAACGAAGCCCTAAACGGCAAATTCGGTTGGACCGATGGTGTTGTTCGCCTATACAATACACTTACCTACGATTACCAATATAAAGACGCTACCAAAAATGTAGTTTTCTTAGATAACCACGATTTAAATCGTTTCTACTCTGTAGTAAACGAAGATTTTTCGAAATACAAATCAGGTATCGCCTGGTTGCTAACCACTAGAGGTATACCGCAGTTTTATTACGGAAACGAAATCCTAATGACCGGAACTACCAACCCCGATGGCAAAGTACGCTTAGACTTTAAAGGCGGCTGGCCAGAAGACAAGGTGAATAAATTTACTGCCGCCGGCCGTACCGAAAAAGAAAACGAAGCCTTTAACTATGTACGCAAACTAGCCACCTACCGTAAAAACAACGAGGTGTTACAAACGGGTAAAATGATGCAATTTGTTCCACAAGATGGCGTATACGTGTATTTTCGCTACAATGCCAATAAAACTATTATGATGTTGATGAACGGCGAAGAAAAAGAAGTTAGCTTTTCAACGGCCCGTTTTGCAGAACGCACCAGCGGCTATACACAGGCAGTAAATGTAGCTACCGATGAAGTATTAGCAGATATTAGCAAAATCAAAATACCGGCAAAAACAACCTTGGTATTGGAGCTTAAAAAATAATATGGCCACCATTACAGCTTGTATTTTTGATTTAGATGGTGTGATAGTAGATACCGCCATTTACCATAATAAAGCTTGGAAACGCCTGGCCAATCATCTTGGCTTCGATTTTACCGAAGAAGAAAATGAGAAGTTGAAAGGCGTAAGCCGTGTACGCTCCCTAGAATTAATTTTAGAATGGGGAGGTGTAACCAAATCGGCAGAAGAGCAAAAGCAATTAGCCGATTTAAAAAACTCGTGGTACGTAGAAATGATTCAAGAGATGCAGCCCGACGAAATTTTGCCTGGTGCCAAAGAATTTTTAGAAGCAGCCCGAGCAGCCGGCTTAAAAACCGCTTTAGGTTCTGCCAGTAAAAATTCCGAAATCATTTTGCAAAAAGTAGGGCTTACCCATTTATTCGATGTACTAATTGATGGTAATAAAGTAACAGCCTCAAAGCCCGATCCGGAAGTGTTTTTAAAAGGGGCCGAAGCCCTAGGTATTGCCCCAGAAAACTGCCTAGTATTTGAAGATGCCCTAGCCGGGGTACAAGCAGCCTTAGCTGGTGGAATGAAAGTAATTGGAATTGGCACCGACCAAAATTTGCCCGGCGCAAATATAGTAGTGGCCGGCTTGCACGAAGTAAGTATAGATTTAGTACAAACAGTATAATACATAACAAGCCATTAAGCTTGCAGAATAGCGCATGAAGAAGTATATCAAAATCGACGAGTGGAATATTATTGAAGAAGGATTCGATCCACACTTAAACAGAATTTCGGAAAGTATTTTCAGTTTGGGAAATGGCCGCATGGGTCAACGTGCCAATTTCGAAGAAACCTATTCGGGCGAAACCTTGCCCGGAAATTATGTGGCCGGAGTATATTATCCCGATAAAACTCGTGTGGGTTGGTGGAAAAATGGCTATCCAGAATACTTTGCCAAAGTATTAAATGCCGCCAATTGGATTGGTATTGAAATTAAAATTGATTACGAAACCCTCGATTTAGACAACTGCAAAGTCACCGATTTTAAACGTGTGCTGAACATGAAGGAAGGCTACTTGGAGCGTTCGTTTACAGCAGAACTAAAAAGCGGTAAAAAACTAAAAATAAAAGCCACCCGTTTTTGCAGCATTGTAGACGACGAAGCCGGAGCCATTCGCTACAGCATAACCCCACTAAACTTCGATTCGGCAGTAACCATTACTCCCTATATAGATGGCGATATTAAAAACCAAGACGCCAATTACGATGAGAAATTTTGGGATGAAGTACACAAAGAAACCCATCACGGAAGCGCATACCTAACCCTAAGAACTAAAAAAACAGGCTTCCACGTATGCACCGGAATGAAATTTGCTATTCAACAAGATGGCAAAGCTGTAGAATTCTCATCGGCACCTGTAGAACGAGAAAAATACGTGTCCAACAAAGTAACCCTATCGGTAAAAGAGAAGCAAGAAACCGTTATTTACAAGTATGCCGCAAACTTATCGTCAGAAAACCACGATAAAGAACTATTGGTACACGAAACCAAAAAAGTAATTGAGCAGATTTATCAAAAAGGCTTTTCCCTCATGCTTAAAGAACAAGCACAAGCATGGGCTGCAAAATGGGTAGAAAGCGATATTGTGATTGAAGGCGATGCCTCGGCACAACAAGGTATTCGTTTCAATATTTTCCAATTGAACCAAACCTATACCGGCGAAGATGCCCGTTTAAATATTGGTCCGAAAGGCTTTACCGGCGAAAAATACGGCGGTTCTACCTATTGGGATACCGAGGCCTATTGTGTGCCTTTCTACTTAGCTACTGCCGATGAGCAAGTGACTAAAAACCTATTAATTTACCGCTATAAACAGCTAGATAAAGCCATTGAAAACGCTAAAAAACTAGGCTTTAAAAATGGAGCGGCTTTATACCCCATGGTAACCATGAATGGCGAAGAATGCCATAACGAATGGGAAATTACCTTCGAAGAGATTCACCGTAACGGCGCCATTGCTTTTGCCATTTACAATTACATCCGCTATACCGGCGATGCCCATTATCTGAATGACTATGGTTTAGAAGTTTTGGTAGCCATTGCTCGTTTCTGGGCACAACGTGTAAATTGGAGTGCCGATAAATCGCAGTACGTTATGCTTGGCGTAACCGGCCCCAACGAATACGAAAATAACGTAAACAACAACTGGTATACCAGCACCATAGCCACCTGGTGTATCGAATATGCGCTAGAAGCATTAGCCACTGTAAATGCCAGCGACGCTACAAAATACGCCGCTATTGTGAAGAAAATTCGCTTTAAAGAAGCCGATGAATCACAGCAATGGCAACACATTATAGACCATATGTACTACCCAGTTGATGAAAAATTGGGTGTGTTTTTACAGCAAGATGGGTACTTAGACAAAGAACTTATTTTAGTGAAAGACTTGCCGGCAGAAGATCGTCCGCTAAACCAAAAATGGAGTTGGGATCGTATTTTGCGTTCGTGCTATATTAAACAAGCCGATGTATTGCAAGGCCTGTATTTCCTAGAACACCGCTACGATATAGAAACCATTCGCCGAAACTTTGATTTTTACGAACCCCTAACTGTGCATGAAAGTTCTTTATCGCCTTGTGTGCACGCTATTTTGGCCGCCAAATTGGGCGACGAAGCTCGTGCCTACGAATTTTACTTGCGTACCGCTCGTTTAGATTTAGACGATTACAACAACGATACCGAAGACGGTTGCCACACCACCTCCATGGCTGGTACCTGGATGAGTGTGGTTGAAGGTTTCGGTGGTATGCGTGTACGCAATGGCCAATTGCAATTCCAACCATTCTTGCCTGGTAAATGGGCATCATTCTCTTTTAAAGTTGGATTTAGAGGCTCTTTACTCAATGTAAAAGTGAGCAAAGAAGGCGTACAAATTATCAATCAGTCTGATAAAGCGCTTTCGGTAAACATATTTGATAAAGCTTACGACTTGGCGGGTAACGCCCAATTGAATGTAGAACATGTCCTTGCAAACTAAAATAGCTGTTGTTGCCGGTGCCTCTCGGGGTATTGGCAGAGCCATTGCCACACAACTGGCTGCGGCAGGCGCTCAGGTTATAGTGCTAGCCAGAAATCAAAGCGACTTAAATAAATTGGTGGCCGAAATTACGCAGGAGGGTGGTTTAGCTGCCGCTTTTGTATTAGATATTAGCGACGAACAAGCCGTAAAATCGGTTTTCCAACAAATTATTCTTCAGTACAAACGCATCGATATTTTGGTGAACAACGCCGGTATTGGCCAATTTCAACCCGTGGCCGAAACCTCCGCTAGTTTTTGGAATGAGGTGATGAATACCAACGTAAAAGGAACTTTTTTGTGTAGCAAAGAAGCCGTTATTCAGATGCAAAACCAGGGGAGTGGACACATTGTAAGTATTGCTTCCGATGTAGCCAAACGCACCTTTGCCAATGGTGCTTTATATTGTTCTAGTAAATATGCCCAAGATGCCTTTTCATCCGCCTTGCGAAAAGAAGTACGAAAAGACGGCATTAAAGTAAGCGTAGTATATCCCGGTTTAGTAGATACCTATTTCAATAATAGCCAACCTGGGAAACCCGAAAATGCACAAAATTTAAGCCCCGACGATATTGCAGCTTCTGTACTCCACATCCTAGCTGCACCCAAACATGTGGTTATTGATGAATTGATGATTCATCCCATTTCACAGGATTATTAGTTTTAAAAATGAAAAAACGTACCCTATTTCTAGCCCTTTTAGCTTTTAGTTTTACCGCTAAAGCACAAGTAAACGAACCGGTAAGCAACCATAAATTGGTAATCTATCAACTATTGCCCCGATATTTTGGCAATACCAATGCCACTAATAAACTATACGGTTCTAAAGAAGAAAATGGCGTAGGTAAATTCAACGATATTACGTCTAAGGCCTTGCAAGAACTCAAAAAACTAGGCATAAACTACGTGTGGTATACTGGCGTAATAGAGCACGCTACCATGACCGATTATTCGGCCTACGGCATCAAGCAAGACGACCCCGATATTGTGAAAGGCAAAGCCGGCTCACCTTATGCCATTAAAGATTATTACGATGTCGATCCCGATTTAGCGGTAGATGTAAAAAATCGGATGGAGGAATATCAAAACCTGATAAATCGTACCCATTCCGAAGGCTTAAAAATGATTATGGATTTCATTCCCAATCACGTAGCCCGCACCTACCAATCAGATGCCAAACCCGCCGGAGTGATAGATTTTGGTGCTCAAGACGATAAAACAAAGGCCTATAGTCCGCAGAACGATTATTATTACATCCCCGGAAAAACCTTTGTAGTGCCTGCCGGAACAGATGCTGGAGGCTCTGTCTTTACACATCCTTTAAAAGACGGCAAATTTGATGAAAAACCGGCCAAGGTAACTGGAAATAATATTTTCTCAGAAAAACCAAGCATAAACGATTGGTACGAAACCATGAAATTAAATTATGGCTACGATTTGCAAAACGGTAAATATTATTTAGATCCTGCGCCACCCGTATGGACTAAGATGAGAGATATTTTGGTGTTTTGGGCTAAAAAAGGTGTAGATGGCTTCCGCTGCGATGTGGCCGAATTTGTACCTGTAGAATTTTGGCATTGGGTAATTCCGGAAGTGCACAAGATTAACCCAAACATGGTGTTTATTGCCGAAGCCTACGATCCTAGCAAATACGCAAACTATGTAAGTTATGGCAGTTTCGATTACATGTACGATAAAGTGGGCTTATACGATGCCTTAAAGCCTTTAATTAAGAATGAAACCAATGCTACTGTAGAAAATATTCGCAAAGTTGTACAATCTCAAGAGGGTGGACTATCAAACCACATGTTACGTTTCTTGGAAAACCACGATGAAGAACGCCTAGCCTCTAAAGGCTTTGCGCAACAACCCGAATATGCAAAAGCGGCCATGGTACTTACCGCAACTTTGGGTAGCGGTCCGGTAATGATTTATTCGGGCCAAGAAGTAGGAGAGCAGGGTGCCGGTATAGAAGGCTTTGGTGGCAATGATAACCGTAGCACTATTTTCGATTATTGGGGCCAACCACAACACCAACAATGGCTTAACGGAGGAAAATTTGATGGAGGTGGTTTAACACTTGCGCAGAAAAATTTAAGAACCTTCTACCAGCAACTATTAACGCTGGTTCAATCGAACAAAGCCATTCAATCGGGTAAATTAACAGATGTATCTGCAGAACTAGGTTTAGGCAACACCGCAATGGCTTATGTTCGCTCTACCGAAACCGAACGTGTATTGGTTTTAGCCAATTTCAATCGGGCCGAAATGGTGAATATCTCAGCTAAAACGCTTCAGAAAATTACCAAAAAAGCCAAGCTGAAAAATCTACTTACAGCTAAACCACAAGGGGCTTCGATAAAACTTTTGCCCAACCAAGCCTTGATTCTCAGTTTTTAACGTAAATTTAGAGAGCATTTATACTAACCATATAATTTATATAAACCTTAACACTTTATTATGACTGCATTGCAAAAACCAAAATTATCTTTTTGGCAAATTTGGAACATGAGTTTCGGATTTTTAGGTATCCAATTCGGATTTGCCTTACAAGGTGGATTCATGTCCCGTATTTTTCAAACTTTAGGTGCCAGTCAAGATAGCATTCCTGCACTTTGGATTGCAGCACCCTTAACCGGCTTGCTCGTACAACCTATTATTGGTTACATGAGCGATAGAACTTGGAGCCCAACATGGGGGAGAAGAAAGCCTTTCTTTTTAGTTGGGGCCATACTCAGTACCATCGTTTTATTTTTCTTGCCCCATTCACCCGTTTTATGGGTAGCGGCAGGTTGTCTTTGGATATTAGATGCCTCCATAAATATAACCATGGAGCCTTTTAGGGCCTTAGTGGCAGATAAATTACCAGATTCGCAGCGCTCTTATGGTTTTGTAATGCAGACTTTGATTATTGGTATTGGCACCTGGGTAGCCAGTAATTTACCCTGGTTGGTAACCAAAATGGGCGTGTCTAATGAAGCACAACCTGGTTTAATTCCATTGTCTGTAAAAATAGCTTTTGCTATTGGCGGTGTAGTATTTTTAAGCTCGGTTTTATATACCATTTTCACCACAACAGAGTATCCTCCCGAAGATTTAGATGCATTTAAAAAAGAAAACGAAACGAGTAAGGGATTTTTTAAAGGATTCAATGAAATCATTTCAAGTATTGGTGCAATGCCAAAAACAATGAAATTATTAGGCATTATCCAATTTTTTAGTTGGTTTGCTTTCTTTGCCATGTGGAGTTTAGCTACACCAGCCTTAACAACTCACGTTTTTCATTCACCAGCGCCTGTAGAATCTACGTTTAATATGGCCGATGAAAACTCAAAAGCCTTATTTATGGTTGCAAGCAAGGCCTACAACGATGCAGCTGATTTAGTAGGATCTTATATGGGCATGTACGGATTATCCTCTATGGCCTTCGCCCTATTGTTAACACTTTACGCCGCTAAACGCAGTATCAATAGAAAGTATATACACATGCTTAGTTTAATAGCAGGTGGTCTTGGTTTTATTTCCATGTACTATATTCAAGAGCCCTCACAATTAATATATTCCTTCATTTTGATAGGCATTTCTTGGGGTAGTATTCTCTCTATGCCATATGCCATGTTGTCTAGCGCTATAAATCCCAATAAAATGGGTATTTACATGGGCATTTTCAATATGTTTATTGTAATCCCTCAAATTATTGCAGCAACTGGCGGCTTAAACTATTTATATCATTTTATTTTTGGCGCCGATGTAATCAACGCCATGCTATTAGCAGGCTCCTCATTAATAGTGGCCGGATTGGCTAATTTTTTAATCACCGATAAAAACGTAATTACACAAACCGAATCTTAATAATTATAGTTACTAATTGTATGCTAAACCATCAAAAAAACCTAACACATTAATTTAAAAATTAACACAATGAAAAAAGGAATTCTTTACATCAGTATCTTACTAAGCGTATTCATCTCAGCATGCGCCAATTCTACTAGCCCTACACTACAAAGTTATTTTGCACCCATAGATAGTGGTGTGCAAAGTGCAGGCGTAAAAATGGTAGAAATTAATACTCCCGCCGGAAAGTTCAAAGTATGGACCAAGCGTATTGGCAATAATCCCCGAATTAAGGTGTTATTATTACATGGTGGCCCCGCTATGACTCACGAATACATGGAGTGTTTTGAAAGTTTTTTCCCTCAACAAGGATTTGAGTTGATTGAATACGATCAATTAGGATCATATTATAGCGACCAGCCAAAAGATAGCGTATTATGGACCATCCCTCGTTTTGTAGACGAAGTAGAGCAAGTGCGTGTGGCCCTAAACTTAACCAAAGATAACTTTTACGTACTAGGCAATTCATGGGGCGGTATTTTAGCCATGGAATATGCTCTAAAATATCAACAAAATTTAAAAGGATTAATTATTTCTAACATGGTTTCTAGTGCACCCGAGTACGGAAAATACGCCGAGGAGGTTTTGGGTAAACAAATGAAACCCGAAGTACTAGCAGAGTTAAAAGCAATTGAAGCCAAAAAAGATTTTGCCAACCCACGCTATATGGAATTGCTAATTCCGAACTTTTACAAAAAACACATTTGCCGTTTAGCCGAATGGCCAGATGCACTTAACCGTTCCTTTAAACACGCCAATGGCGACATTTATGTGCGCATGCAAGGCCCTAGCGAATTTGGTATTAGCGGCCTACTAGCCAATTGGGACATTACCAACAGATTGCCCGAAATTACCGTGCCTACCTTAATGATTGGTGCAAAACACGATACCATGGACCCTAAAGCGATGGAAAAACAAAGTAAATTGGTGCAAAATGGAGCGTATTTAGATTGCCCTAACGGTAGCCATCTAGCCATGTGGGACGATCAGCAAGTGTATATGAACGGCGTAATCAACTTTATTAAACAAGTTGACGGAGGAAATTTTAATAAGAAATAAGTACAATGAAAGTAAATCTACTTGCCTATACCTTTTTTATTGGTCTATTGCTTACTACTGCAGCTTGTAAAAAAGGCCCATCAGGTAGTGGCGACGTTACAACACCCGTACCTCCAGTAATCACTACTGATGTAGGTTTACTTACCGTAAGCCCCGCTTTTCCGGCAGATAATGCTCCGGTAACCTTAACCTTCGATGCCAGCAAAGGCAATGCAGCATTAACTGGTTTTGCAGGCGATGTATACATGCACATTGGCGTAATTACCGACCAAAGTACAGGCCCAACCAATTGGAAATACGTAAAAGTAAGTTCATTTACCACAGCCGATGCTTCCGTAAAAATGAATGCAATAGGAGGAGGTAAGTACCAATTTACCCTAACACCCCGAAGCTTTTTTGGTGTAGCAGCCGGCGAAAAAATCTTACAAATTGCCGTATTGTTTAGAAGTGCTGATGGCGCCATTGTAGGTAGAAATTCTGATGGAAGCGATATTTTTACTCCTATTTACGAATCGACTCCTTTACAGGTGAAATTTGCTTCACCCGAATTTGAACCGATGTTTGTTCCTAAAGCAGTTTTAGGCGTATTAACTGTAGGCGGGACTTTGCAAGTGAAAGCACTTTCTAGCCGCACGGCAAACCTAACGCTTAGTTTAAATGGAGTATCTTTTGCTACAGCCACCGCAGCTACGAGCATAACGGGTACAGCTACTATCACTGCCAATGGCATACAACAAGTTAAAATAAGTGCAGTAGAAAATGGGGTAACCGTTGAGCGAACCTTTGAGTTTATTATCAATGGCACGCCAACTATAGAAGCCTTACCTGCCGCAGCTACAAAAGATGGTGTCAACATCATCAATAACGGTACCTCGGCTATATTTAACCTATTGGCCCCCGGAAAAAGCTCCGTGTATTTAATTGGCGATTTTAATACCTGGGCATTCAGCAATAGCTATGCCCTTAAACGTACCCCCGATGGCACCCGTTGGTGGATACAAATAGATAATTTAAGCCCACAAACCGAATACGGCTTCCAGTATTTTGTAGATGGCAATTTGCGCATTCCAGATCCCTATACCGAGAAAATTTTGGATCCTTCTAATGATGGCTATGTAACCACATCGGTCTATCCGAATTTAAAAGCCTATCCAGCCGGTAAAACAACGGGTTTGGTTTCTACCTTTATACCTAGTCCAAGCGCATATTCTTGGCAAATCAGCAATTTCAGTCGGCCAGCAAAAACCGATTTGGTGATTTACGAAATGCATATCCGCGATTTTGTAAGCGAACACAGTTACGCCGCCGCCGTAGCCAAACTAACCTACCTAAAAAACCTAGGCATTAATGCCATAGAACTAATGCCCGTAAACGAGTTTGAGGGCAATTCTAGCTGGGGCTACAACGTATCCTTCTATTTCGCACCCGATAAATATTACGGTACCAAACAAGCCCTCCAAAACTTTATAGACGAATGCCACAAAAAAGGCATCGCCGTAATTTTAGATATGGTGCTCAACCATTCCTTTGGCCAATCGCCAATGGTACAACTCTATTGGGATTCGGCCAATAAACGCCCCGCAGCAAACAACCCCTGGTTTAACCCTACCGATAAGCACCCCTACGGCGTTGGCTACGATTTTAATCACGGTAGTGCCGATACCAAGTATTTTTCGAAAAACGTGATGAAGTTTTGGAAAGAAGAATATAAAGTAGATGGCTTCCGTTTCGATTTATCAAAAGGCTTTACCCAAAACTATACCAATGATGTAAACGCATGGGGCCAATACGACGCCTCTAGGATATCCATTTGGAAAGACTATAATGCCTATATAAAATCCTTAGATCCGAGCTTATACGTCATCTTAGAGCATTTTGCAGCAGATAACGAAGAAAAAGAACTAGCCACCGATGGCATGATGCTTTGGAACAATGTAACCGGGCCTTTTAAAGAAGCAAGCATGGGTTATTTAGCCAATTCTAATTTTGGCCGAATCTTATACGATCAACACAGCGGTTTCAACACCACCCTACAAGATAAATTAGTAGGCTACATGGAAAGCCACGATGAAGAACGAGCCATGTATAAAAACCTAAACTTTGGCAACCAAACAGGTACCTATAACATAAAAAATGATTTAAGCACATCCTTAGCCCGCCAAGAAATGACCATGGCCTTTATGCTCTGCGCTCCAGGTCCTAAAATGATTTGGCAATTTGGCGAATTGGGCTACGATATAAGTATAGACCAAAACGGCCGATTGGGAGAAAAACCCGTACTGTGGAATTATTATAACGAGGCACCAAGAAAAGCCCTTTACGATGCCCTGGCAAAAATCATTAAAGTCCGTATCGCACAATCCGTATTCCAAACCGGAAACTTCAATTCTAATTTCAGTGCAGCTGATGGTATCAAATACCTCCGCCTATTTGGCAGCGGTGGGGCCAATGTGGTGGTTGTGGGTAATTTTAATGTAACGCCCCAAACGGCAAACTTTTCTTTTCCCGCCAACGGCACTTGGTACGATTTCATGAACCCAGGGCAAACAGAAACCATATCGGGTAATTATGCCAAAGTGCTTGCCCCAGGTGAATACCACATTTACACTACGGTGAATTATAACTAAACCCCTTTAGTATTCATTAAAGCCTTTCCTCTATTCGGGGAAAGGCTTTTTTGTTTAAAAGTATTTTTAATGTGTTTGTTTTACCTTTTTGCTTGATCAAAAAGGGTTGAAAAAATCAAGGCAGATCGATGCTTCTGCGCTCAGGCCTTTACGCTGGCCCGCCGTTCTGCCAGGCTTGGCTTTTTATTGCTTGCCTTTTGTCACCCTGAGCTTGTCGAAGGTTATTACCTGCTTCGATAGGCTCAGCATGACATTCCTGCTTTTTTAAGTGTAATATAGTGCCTTCTACTTTCACCCTAAGCTTGTTGAAGGTTATTAGCTGCTTCGATAGGCTTAGCATGACAAACAGTATTACTATGAAGATGGTATTTGTTTTTTAGCATTACATTTTGCAAACCATATACAGCTGAACAGTATGTTTGGATATACTTAGGGCACAAAAAAACCGCCCCAATTTCTCGGGGCGGTTTTTTACATAAATGCGTAGTCTTACAGTTTAGTTAAGCTATACTTTTGTTTACCGTAATTTCTAAAGTCAACTACAATTTTATAGTTTCCTGCTACGGTAATAGAAATGTTGTTGTTGCTTAAGCGATCTAATACACCATCGGCATTACCATCTCCAACATCTTCTCCCCAACTATCATTTGGTCTGAATTTTAACCCACCTGCTGTAAGGGCTAGAGTAAGCTCTAGGGTTCCTGTTACCGGGTTGTAAACCAAGTCGGTGTCACCGTTCCATCCAGTTGGCGTAGCATCACCAATAACTCCCCAATTTTTCGGGCTAGCTTTGTAAGTGTCGGTATTTTTATCTAACTCTACTAGATAATAACCAGCTCCCAAAATATGGGCGTTATTGCCACCGCCAACAGTACCAGTGTTTACACCACCAGCACCTACACCGGTGTTTGTGCCACCCTGATCACCTGACCAAGATGGTACCGGTACGAATTTAAATTCGTTATCCGCATCTGGGAAATACACAAAACCTTTGAATACTTTATTATCAAAAAGGCTCATGAGTTGTTGCCCTGTAGCAGGATTCCAACCATAATCGGCAGTTGCGCCAGGATTAGAATAAAATCCTTTTACTTTCACACCACCAACAATTGGATCTGCTTGGTGCGTACCGGCCACATACCATGTAGGATACACAATGATGATTTCATACGGTGTAATGGCTACGGTTTTTACATTAGAATAAACAGGAGCGATAGCCGTGTTTACCACTGCTTTCACTCTAAATTCTACGTTGCTAGAAACTGCGTACTGGTAACCGGCAATATTTAACAAGGTGTTAATATCTCCAACGGTATAACCAAGTGTTAATTTACCGGCATCAATGGCTACATCTTTAGGAGTAGCAAAGTTGGTGCCCGCTTTGGCAATTTGTAGGGTATAGTTAACGGCAGATTTAAATCCGTAGTCGGCCGCAGTCCACGTAAAGGTAACAGCAGTACTGGCTTTTGTTGCCTCTGTTAAAACCAATGTGGTAGCTGATGAGCTTAACACAGGAGCCGTAGCATTGGCTATTGAGGTTAAGGTCTCATCTTTCTTACATCCCCATAGCGCTACGCTAAAGAAAGTAAGTACGAGTAATTTATTGACTATTGTTTTCATATAAACGTTGTTTAACTGGAGGATTTAAGCCCTCCGGTGTTTTACAATTAATAGTTAGGGTTTTGGGTTAAGTTCGGGTTAGCTACCAAATCGTCAGACGGAATAGGGAATACATTTCTCCAGCTTTCTACCGCTTTACCAGCTTTAATACCACCTTTCCATGGCCATAAGTACGTAGCATCGGTATATTTACCAAAACGAATTAAATCCGTTCTGCGGTGACCTTCCCAATACAATTCACGACCACGCTCATCTAAGATAAACGGTAAGGTTAAATCAGCCTGAACAATTGCTGCCGCTGCTGCACGTGTACGTAACATATTGATGTACGTAACAGCTGTGGTTAAGCTACCACCAGATCCACCACGCAATGCGGCTTCGGCGTAAATTAAGTATTGTTCGCCTAAACGGAATAGTGGAAAATCGATGTCGGTAAAATCTACGTGCGAACCGGCAGTACCATCTGCTTTAATGTTCTTGAATTTAGTTATGGCATAGCCATCAGTAAATGTACCAATCTCATTAATTTCTAAAGATTGACCTGCAGTAAAGAACTGAGAACGTTGATCTAAGGTTCCAGTAACATCAGGGAACAAGTTCGGCAAGTTTTTGGTTGCACGCATACCGCCCCAACCACCACCAACACCAAACGATGCTGCTGGCATGCTGCCACCAATGGCCGCATGGGTTAAGAAGGTAGTACCACCCCAGTTTTGGGTTTTTAAACCATCGTAATTAATGGTAAGGATAGCTTCGGTATTACCAATGTGATTATCTGCACGCATAATTTTGCGGTAATCGGCCAATAGTGTGTATCCACCTAGCGTAATTACTTTGTTAGAATAGGTAATGGCTTCGGTATATTTAGACGTGCCGGTATATACATTTGCATTTAAGTACAATCTAGCCAACAAAGCCCACGCTGCGGCTTTATCTGCTCTGCCGTATTCGTTGGTTTTTGGAGCAGGTAATAGGGCTTCAACAGCCAATAACTCAGACTCTACATAATTAAACAAATCTGCTTTGGTGGCTTGTTGCGGTAAAGCAGCACCCAAGGCATCGGCATCGGTTACAAAAGCAGGGCGACCAAATAAATCTAATAGCGCCCAATATTGGAAAGCTCTTAAGAAACGGGCTTCTGCTCTGTATTTACGAATGTTATCCGCATCGGCTCCGCTAATGCCTCTTTCGGCTAATTTAGCGTCGCTAGATTGACGAATAAAATCGTTGGCTACCGTAATTTGATAGAATGAACGGTAGTATAAACCTTTAATGAAAGGGTTATTGGAAGACCAGTTCATGTTGTGAAAATCTGGTAAACCAGCATCACCCCAACCAATTACTACCTCATCGGTAGGTAATTCTTGGAACTCCCAGTACAAACGCAAGAAATCAGAGAAACCTGCATCTACACCTTGAATATCGCCACTACCAGCACCTTGGTTACCCGTGGTAGCAAAGGCGCCATAAACTTTAGCAAAGGCTGTTTTGTAACCAGCAGCAGTGCTGTATACTTGTGCCGCCGTAATATCGTTAGTGGGCAACAAGTCTAATTTATTAGTACAAGCGGTTAAGCCAATGCTTAGGCCTATGCTTACTAATGCTAATTTGAAATAATTCTTTTTCATATCTAATATTTTTTAATTCTATGCTAATTAAAAATCAAGGTTCAAGCCTAACGATACAATACGAGGTCTTGGGTAGAAATTGTTGTCGATACCGCCACCAATTTCTGGATCTAAGCCTTTGTATTTAGTAATCGTAAATACGTTCTGAACACTTGCATTTACACGTAAGCTAGCTTTGTTGCCTAACACTTTACCTACATTGTAACCAATATTTAGGTTATCCATTTTTAAGAAGGAAGCATTTTGTACGTAATAATCACTTTGTAATTGATTTACGCCACCAGTAATTCCATTAAATTTGGTATCTAGGTAGTTTGAAGAAGCATTGCCTAAATAGGTAGCTAAGCTAGATATAGAGGTATAACGTCCTTGGGCACTATATACGTTGTTATACATATAATTGCCAATACTAGCTCTTAATATAAAGCCTGCATTCCATTTTTTATAGGTAAAGTTTGAGGTTAAGCCCAAGAATGCTTTCGGATCTGCACTTTTATATTGGTACAAATCTTTATCGTTAATGGTACCATCACCATTTCTATCTACAAATAAACCTTCAATAGGTTGGCCTGCAGCATTATACACTTGTTGGAATACGTAGAATGCACCTCTGTTGAAACCAACCGAGTTAATCATAATGGTATTACCTACACCACCAGAAATACCACCAAATTTATTACCAGGATAGTTAGGGTCTGGAGTAATGGTTAATTTGGTAATGGTGTTTTTGTTTACGGTAGCATTTACACCTAAATCCCAAGTAAAGTTCGAATTGCGCATAACTTGACCGTTTAAGTTAATTTCTACCCCTTTGTTTTCCATATTACCCACGTTGGCTACCACTTGGTTAGAGAAGTTAGCACCAGCTGGTTGAGTAATTAAGTTTAACAAATCTGATGTTTGTTTCTTATAAATATCTACACTACCGGTAATGCGGTTTTTAAATAAACCGAAATCTAAACCAGCATTGTAGGTTTCTGTTTGCTCCCATTTACGAGCAGCATAATAACCACCTGGAGAGTACATGTTGTAGAAGGTACTACCAAATTGGTACGTGCTTTGTCCAGAGCTTAGGTTGTAGTACGATAAGTAATCGTAGTTACCAATACCTTCTTGTTGTCCGGTAACACCGTATCCTAAACGAAGTTTTAGATCTGATATTACTTTAGAGTTTTTCAAGAAATCCTCGTCAGCAATTTTCCATGCAAAAGCTGCAGATGGGAAGGTTGCATACCGATTTTCTGGTGCGAAACGAGAAGAACCATCTCTACGTACCGAAGCAGTTAATAAGTAACGTCCTTTAAATGCATAATTTACACGTCCGTAGAAAGATACCAAGGTATTTTCTGGAATGTTGTATGGAAAATTAGGCGTACTCACTACCGTACCATCGAAGGTATTGTCGGTAAAGTTGTAGTTCTTAGTTTTAAAATCTTGATATGCAAAACCACCTACTACATCAATTTTACTATCAATAGAAGGTAATTCTTTGCTGTATGCTAAATAGTATTCCATTAATATATCGGTACGGCTTTGCTTGTATTGGTTGTTTGCACCACCTTTACCGCTAAAGCGTTTGTAGCTCACAGCTGCATATTCCGGAATAATAACTGTACCACTACCCTGAGAAATATCGTAACCAATGTTTGCGTGTGCACGTAAATCGGTTAAGAAAGGCATTTTTAAATCTAACTCCAAGTTACCAATACTGCGTTTAGCGGTACCGTTATCTTGTTTTAAATCTAATAAAGCCAATGGGTTTTTAGGAGCTAAAGCAGCTAATCCAGTAGTAGCATTACTTGCATCTAACCATTCGTAGTATCCGCCAAATCCGCCAATAAAATTGGCTGGCGTGGTGTACACTGGTTTGGTTGGATCGAAAAATATAGCAGAACCAATAGCACCTTGATCAGCAAATCTGCTTTTGTTGATAGATCCTTTAACGTTTAAGTTTACTTTTAATAAATCGTTAAAGAACGTAGGGCTTAAGTTTAAACCTACAGAGTTACGCTCTAATTTACCAGTTTTTAAGGTTCCGTTTTGCTTTAAGAAACCATAAGAAACACGGTAAGGAATGTTTTTAAACGATCCAGAAATACCTAAATTATTATCAGTAGTTAAAGCGGTATTGTAAATTTCATTTTGCCAATTGGTATTAGCAGAACCTAATAATGCTTTTTGAGCAGCAGTACCATACGTGTTTACCACATCGCGTAATTGACGAGCAGAAAGTACATCTACCGTATTTACGTTTTCAGAAACACTAGATTGAGAGCTGAACGTGAAGCTTGGTTTACCAGCACTTCCTTTTTTGGTGGTAATCATAATTACCCCGTTAGAAGCTCTAGAACCATAAATAGCTGTAGCCGAAGCATCTTTTAAGATGTTGAAGCTTTCGATATCGTTCGGGTTAATTAATGCCAAGGCATTTGCAGCACCAGCAACACCACTTTCTGACAACGGAACGTTATCAATAACGATTAATGGGTTGTTACTTGCGTTTAATGAAGCACCACCACGAATACGAATAGTGCTACCAGAACCCGGAGCACCACCGTTTGAAGTGATTTGAACACCAGCTACTTTACCAGCAATTAATTGCTCTGGTGTAGTTACTTGTCCTCTTACGAAATCTTTTGCAGTAACAGTAGTAATACTACCCGTTAAATCAGATTTCTTTTGAGTACCGTAACCTACCACTACAATTTCGTTCAAGCTTTCAGCGCTAGGCTGTAATGAAAACTCTACGCGAACATCGCCTGTAACGTTTACTGTTTTTTCAGAGGAGGTATATCCAACAAAGCTTACTGTAAGGGTTACAGTACCTTTGTTAACTCCACTTAATTTAAAATTACCATTAGCATCAGTTGAGGTGCTTGTGCCAGTACCTTTAATAGATACCGAAGCGCCGGGAAGTGTTTTTTTGGATTCATCCGTAACACGACCGCTGATACTTCCGGTTTGTGCTGTTGCTAACAAGGTAGCAAACAGGAATAAGCCAAGAAGACCAAGCTTCATGAAGTAAACTTTTTTCATGTAATTTATTGTTAGTTAATTGATTGGTTAATTTATGCAAATTGTTACATCTACACTAAGGAATAAAATTACGGCTATTTCTAACAAATGCAAATTATATTTTATGATTTTTGATAATATTTTTCAACATCTTATGTTTAGATAAATTAGGTTTACGTCTATTTCAGTCCATTCTATATCGATTTCACTTTTTTTTAGAAATAAGCAAACACATTAGCATAGTATGCTCATACAATTAGCTGTGTGAGTTTTTGCTGTATTTAGCAGCTCCAGAGCTATTTAATCAAAGCTTTTTGTGTTAATCTATTATTTCCAAGGGCAAACAATAGATTGGAACCGTTTATTTGATTGTCGAAAAATGAGAGATAATTCAAAACTACCTGGTAGACTGGTGTTTTGCACTTGTTTAGAAACGCTTAGATCGTAACTCAAGCCGAGCTGCATATTGCCCGTGAGAAGTCCTAAGTACGGATAAATAGCATCATTATTTCGGTACCACATACCGGCCCAGAGCATGCGGTTATTGTCGCTATTTGGTAATTTAATGCCTGTAGCTCCTCCGATTGAAAGATAGCTTTGGTTGCCCTGTTTTTGATAGATGCTACTCATATGGTAACTCCATTTACCCGATGGGCTGTAGGTGGCGCTTAGGTGTACAGATTGTTTAGCTGGAAGTATTTGTTCTGTATTGCTGGTAAAACTTTGTTTTGGCTTGTTTAAATGAAATAATGCAGCCCCCAAATCTAGGTCTAATACATCGGTTTGAAAATTATAAAAAAGCCCTGTCGAGAGTGATACAAATGGTTTTAACGCAGATAAACTGCTTTCTCCACTCGGTAGGGTTGTGTCAAAATTCTCTCCTACAAACTGTTCGCCGAAAGTTAATTTTGAAAAATCTAACTGCCTAGTTGCATAACTAGCTTGTATGCCCATACCCAAGCGTTGATAGGTATTTAATTGCACGTGATAGGCAAGCGATGTGCTGGTGTAGGTGCTAGAAAATGCACCATTCATCGTTTTATCGGCTAAAAAAGAAAGTCCTATTGCCAGGGTATTTTCTTGCGGGTTAAGTCCTAAAAGTTTAACATCGGAAGTAAAACTAAAGCTGTTAAAGCGGGTACCCGAATTGGCCCATTGCTGCCTCACGTTACTTAAAACCCTCCAATCACCTTGATTAGTGCCTGTGTTTGCCGGATTGATAGCGTGTGGAGCAGTAAAAAATTGCGAAAAATGTGGATCCTGCCCAAAAACTGTGAGTGATAAAGAGGTCAATAGTATGGATAATAACCGTTTAATCATCTTATCAAAACTGTTTGGCCTCTTTTACGAATAATGGAACCGTCTACTCCAATTCCCTCAGCTGTCCATACAAATGTATCGGGACCTTGCTGGATTCCCCCATTTGTGCCATTCCAAAGCTTTGTTAAATCGTTTGTTTCAAATAGCATATGCCCCCAGCGGTTAAAAACTCTAAAATAATTCAATTTGGTTATCCCAACAGCAAAAATATCTAGCAAATCATTATGTCCATCGCCATTGGGTGTAAAGGCGGTAGGTACTTCAAAGTCCATTTTCCTTAGCACCCGTACTACAACTCTATCCACTGTTACACAACCTGTTGTACTTTCAATAGTTACCGTGTAACTTATGGTTTCATTATGCTGAAAAACAGGATTTGCGCTAAACGGATTACTTAATCCGGTGCTTGGCACCCAGGTATAAATAGTACCCAAAGGTCTTGCTTGTAGCGGCACAGATTGGCTTGGCTTGGTGAGTATAACCGGATAGGTAATACCTGGAGCTGCAGCACTTATTGTAATGGTTTTACGTACTGTAGCCGCTAAAGCCGCACACGACATAGGTGTGGCCGTAAGCGTTATTTCATAATTTCCAGCAGTTGGGTAGGTATGAATAGCCGAATTAGTAGTCGATTGAGTTGTTCCATCGCCAAAATTCCACAGCCAATTTACAGGGCCGGCATTACTTAAGGTGCTTATATTGGTAAAATCGATTGGTTTTGCTGCACAACTTTGCGTAAAATTAAAATTCGGACTTGGTTTATCAGCTAGATCTAAGCGAATAGTTCTTTCGGCGTAATTGCAAAGATTGCCATATACCCTCACGGTGTACTCACCTACGTTTGCAGTACCAAAGTTCGGGATGCTTAAATTCGGCGTATTCGATGTATAGCCATTTGGCCCCGTCCAGGTATAACTAATACCACTTTCGCTTAGTGCCTGAACTGTTACTGTTGAGCCAGGGCAATTTAGAGTATTGAAATCGCTCAATTGTATAACTGTTTTTCCAAAATCGCTAAAATAACCAAATCGGGTAGTAGAGCCTTGGTCTCCATGAATAATACCCATGTGGAATTTGCCAAGACCGTTCACAATTTGCGCATTTCCACCAGCCGCCAAGTCACTTAACGCTACCGAAATACGAGCTACTTTCCATCCTCCAGCAGTTCCGGGAACATCTATAAAGTTCGAAGCTTGGATGATGCTAGCGGAATTGTTAAAACTAAAATTACCAATTATGGCACTTGGCGCTAATATATTGACAAAGAAATCTTGCACTGTTGCCCGAGTTACACTTACCGAACTCGAGCCATTGGTACGTATAGAAGGTATTACAGCCCCACCAATTTCGCAGCCAAAGCCGGTTATTTGAAAAATGTGGGCCGCTTTGCTTGTTTTTATGTAGGCAGAAGGGTCGCTAAGTAAGCCCCGGTAATACTCACCAGCATTTAGTGTGGCTACCGAGATGTTGTTCACTTTTACATCCGTTCCATCATCAATAGCAAAAACATAGTAATTATCTGGGTTGGTACCATAAAAATATCCTTTAATCACTACAAATTCGTTACCAGCAATGCAATCGGGTATCAATTGATCTCCGGCGGTATCGGCACATCCATAGCCCGGATAGTTTATAGAATCATCTTTTGTTGAGATGGCTATTGGCTTAGTTGATGTAACTACAGTACCACCAGGGCGTTCACTTGCAACACCGCTAGCCGCTGCACAGGTATACGTTTGGCCCTTGTTTAGGGTAATAGTAAAGGCAATATTTTTTGGGTGACTTTGTAAGTCTTTCTTAGGGATAACGGTTACTGCGGTATTATCTTCTGTAGCCACTATGCTAAAGGTGCAGGTATAGTTAGGCGGTCCAGCACTAGTAAACGCTTGTTGAAAAGGCAATGTAAATTTGGTCCCAAGAGCATTGGCACCTTTTAAAGCATACATATCGCCATTAAGGTTATTAGCAATATCATAATAACACGAAATTGAAGCCGAGGATTCAACTAAAATCCCTTTGTTAGTTATACTATTAATTTCGCTATTTTCTATTAAATTGATATAACTAGTTAGATCTATAGATTGTGAACTATTGACATTAATATTTACTACGATCGGGATAAAGCTTGGGGTGGCCGGTATACTAATACGTACAGTTGCAGCAGTGCTATTGGCGGCTATTCTTAAAAAAATGGGCCTATCACCATGGTTTTGTTGCAAATCAGGAGCTGCAAACCAAAAGTTTGTGTCACTTTGGGCCCAAACCAATTGATGGTAAAACGAGGCCAGTAAACAAAGGAGTAAAAATCTTTTCACAATTGGTTTGATGTGTGTATCGTGTATAAAAATACAATTAATAATCATATTTAAGCTGCTCAAGAGCTAAAGCAAACTATCGGAAAACACAAAGCCCCGATATTTATCGAGGCTTTGTGTTTGTGTGGAGTCGGAGGGATTCGAACCCTCGTCCAAACATGGTGCAAATTACGCTTTCTACATGCTTAGCAATTCTTTAATTGTAGAGAAGAGGAAGGTGAATCGCTTACCTATACCGGCTTCCGTAGGTGTTTTATTTCGCTCATTCATCACACCGCTAAACAAGCTAGTTCGGTAGTTCGATGCCTCTATTGTTTAACTTACCAAACAGAAGTTAAACGAGACAAAAGCTGATCTAATTCTAAATTAGGCAGCTAAGGCGTAATTGTTTTCGCCAATTATAGGTTGAAAGTTCAGATTAAAGCGCTAGACTAACAATGCGCTGCATGCTTACATACTTACCGCCATCCTGTCAATTCCGGTCGACCCCATATGTATGTACAAAGATACGAAGAAAAGGCTGTTTTTTATGAAAAATTTAGGCAGTGCGCCCTGGGTAAACCTTCAAGGCTTCCGCTAAACAATCCATCGCCAAGTTTAAATCCGTGGTGTTTAGCACATAAGCCATACGTACTTCTTGCTTTCCAGCGCCAGGTGTACTGTAAAAACCAGTAGCCGGAGCAAACATTACGGTTTGGTTTTGATAACTAAAATCAGAAAGTATCCATTGGCAAAAGGCATCGGCATCGTCAATTGGTAATTGGGCAACTACATAAAAAGCGCCACCCGGATTGGGACAATACACTCCTTCCATTTGGTTTAATCTGTTTACCAATACATCTCTGCGGGCGGTATATTCTTCAGTAACTGCCTCAAAATATGAATCGGGTGTATCAATGGCCGCTTCGCCAGCTAGTTGCGAAACCATGGCCGGACTTAATCGGGCTTGGGCAAATTTTAATGCCGCCGCCATTACTGCTTTATTTTTGGTAATTAAACAACCTAAACGGGCTCCGCAAGCACTGTAACGTTTAGATACCGTATCTAACACAATGACATGCTCCTCCATTCCGCTTAAATGCATGGGCGAAATAAATTCGCGACCATCGTAACAAAATTCACGGTAAGCTTCGTCAGAAAATAAAAATAAATCGTGTTTCAAGCAAAGCTCCTTTAAAGCCTCAAGCTCTTCTCTAGAATATAGATAACCAGTCGGGTTATTGGGATTGCAAATAATTATGGCTTTTGTTTTAGAAGTAATTACTTTTTTAAACTCTGTAATAGGCGGTAAGGCAAAACCATTTTCAATATGCGATAAAATGGGTTTCACCACCACATCGCTCATGCAGGCAAATCCATTGTAATTGGCATAAAAAGGCTCTGGAATAATAATTTCATCGCCAGGGTTTAAGCAGGTTTGCATAGCAATCGTAATGGCTTCAGAGCCCCCATTGGTTACTAAAATATCCGATGCTTGTATAGAATAGTTAAGCTTATTGTAGTATTCGGCTAATTTTTTTCGGTACGATGCCGTGCCTTCAGACGCCGTGTAGGCCCACACTTTCTCCTCAAAATTTTTAATAGCATTGAGCATCACTTCGGGGGTTTCAATATCGGGCTGGCCAATATTTAAATGAAATACTTTTTTGCCAGCAGCTTTAGCTTGCTCTGCAAATGGACTTAATTTACGAATCGGAGAGGCAGGCATCTGCACTCCTTTTAAAGAGATTGTAGGCATGCCCCAAAAATACAAAAACCCCGCTGTTTCCAACGGGGTTTTTGTAAGATGTTTAATAAATTATTGTTGTGGAGGTGCCGGAGCCAATACTTCACCTTTAATGTATAACATTTTTACAGGTGTTTTAGCGTTTGATTTCACTGTAATTGCCTTGCTGAATGGCATAACTGCAGCAGCGTTGTAAGTGACAGTAATTAAACCTGTTTCTCCTTTTTTAATAGGGGTTGAGGTGAATTTTGGTACAGTACAACCACAGGTAGATTCTACGTTAGTGATGATGATTGGCGCTTCGCCAATGTTGGTGAATTTAAAATCTACAGTTACCGGTTTTCCTTGCGGAATTTTGCCGAAATCGTAAGTTTCTTTATCAAATTTAAATTCAGCTTCTTGCTGAAATTTCATGGCACTTAATCCTACAAACAAGGTTGCAAGAGTAAATAAGAAGACTATTTTTTTCATCATTTTTTGATTATATACACACAAATATAAACTATTTACACTATTTGTAAAAGGTTTTTAACAAACCTTATAACGCTGCAACTTCGTATAGCGTATATTTTCTTATTTTTGTGCAAAGTTAAAAACCAATATGTCAGCACTAAACCATACCGAAACCAAAGCTTTTGATGCTTCAGAGCTTAGCTTTGAAGACTTTAAACAGGTAGTCATTCAGGATTATAAACTAGCTTACGAAAGCCGTCAGGCCAGTTTATTGGGAAGAAAAGAAGTGCTTACCGGCAAGGCTAAGTTTGGTATTTTTGGTGATGGTAAAGAAGTAGCACAATTGGCAATGGCTAAGGCATTTAAAGCCGGCGACTGGCGTTCGGGCTATTACCGCGATCAAACCTTTATGTTCGCTACCGGTATGTTAAGCATTACCGAGTTTTTTGCGCAATTGTATGCCAACCCCGATGTGCTGGCAGAGCCAGCTTCGGCAGGCCGTCAAATGAACGGACACTTTGCTACCCGTACTTTACAGGATGATGGTTCTTGGAAAGATTTAACCGCTATTAAAAACTGCTCGGCCGATATTTCGCCTACAGGCGGCCAAATGGCCCGTTTGGTGGGGTTGGCTTATGCTTCTAAATTATATCGTCAAAATCAAGAATTAGGCTATTTAAAAAACTTCTCGGTACAAGGGAACGAAGTTGCTTTCGGCACTATTGGCAATGCATCTAGCTCCGAAGGAGTATTTTTTGAAGCCATGAATGCCGCCGGAGTTTTACAAATACCAATGGCCGTTTCTGTATGGGACGATGCCTATGGCATTTCCGTTCCGGCCGAATTCCAAACTACCAAACAAGATATTTCAGAAATATTAAAAGGCTTTCAGCGTGATGCCAACGGCGAAGGCTTTGAAATTTATAAAGTAAAGGGCTGGGATTATCCTGCGCTCTGCCAAGTGTATCAGGAAGCCATAGCAACTTGCCGGACCGAGCATGTACCTGCTCTAATTCACGTAACCGAACTTACGCAACCACAAGGGCATTCTACTTCAGGTTCGCACGAACGTTATAAATCTGCCGAACGTTTGGCTTGGGAGCAAGAATACGATTGCCTGCCGCAAATGCGCAAATGGATGCTCGAAGCAGCCATGAGTAGCGAAACTGAACTTACGGCATTAGAAGAAACTGCTAAAAACTATGTACGTGAATGTCAGAAAAAGGCTTTGGCCGATTTTTTAAGTGCCATACAAACAGAAGCCAATGCTGCTGTTAACCTCTTGCAAGCAACCCAAGTACCCGAGGTATTAGCCTTGGCCGAAACCTTAGCTAAAACCAGCGAAGTTTCTCGTAAAGAGGTATACCAAACGGTGCGTAAAGCAGTACGTCATTTACGTTCGGTGCAAAGCCCAGCCAAAACAGACTTGATGAATTGGTATAGCCAACAACAAAAAAAGATGGCGGAGGCATATAATTCTAAATTATTTACCGAAACCAGCCAAAGCCCCGAAAAGGTACCGCCTGTAGCCGTAGCATACGCTGCCGATGCTCCACTTTTGGACGGTCGCGAAATTTTAAATGCTTGTTTTGATGCCCATTTTAACCGCGATCCCAGAGTGTTGGCCTTTGGAGAAGATGTAGGCAGAATTGGCGATGTAAACCAAGGTTTTGCCGGTTTGCAAGAAAAATATGGTGATTTACGCATCACCGACACTGGTATCCGTGAAATGACCATTATTGGCCAGGGTATTGGTTTAGCCATGCGTGGCTTAAAACCTATTGCCGAAATTCAATACCTAGATTATTTATTATTTGCCTTAAACATTTTGAGTGATGATTTGGCCACGGTAAGTTACCGTACCAAGGCCGGCCAAAAAGCCCCATTAATTATTCGTACCCGTGGGCACCGTTTAGAGGGTATATGGCATTCGGGTTCGCCAATGGGTATGATTGTAAACTCCTTAAGAGGCGTTCACGTATGCGTGCCTAGAAATATGACCCAAGCGGCTGGTATGTATAATGTGCTCCTTCGCGGCGATGAGCCTGCTTTGGTAATAGAATGCTTAAATGGCTATCGATTAAAAGAAAAACTCCCTCAAAATATTGCAGATTTTACAGTTTCTTTGGGTACCGCCGAAATTATTCGCGAAGGGAAAGATGTCACTATTGTTTCTTACGGCTCTACGCTGCGTATTGTGCAAGAAGCCGCCGAAGATTTAGAGAAATTAGGCATTTCGGTAGAAATTGTTGATCCACAAACCTTATTACCTTTTGATATACACGGAATTTGTGCACAATCGCTTAGGAAAACCTCTAAATTATTGGTGGTTGATGAAGATGTACCGGGTGGTGCATCGGCTTATATTTTACAACACGTGCTCGAAAATCAGAAAGGATATTATTGTTTAGATGGTCAGCCGAAAACCTTAACGGCAAAAGCACATCGGCCACCATACGGTTCCGATGGAGATTATTTCACCAAGCCTTCGGTAGAAGATGTGGTAGAAACGGTATATGCCATGATGCACGATAGCAAACCGAATCAGTTTCCTGCTATATATTAAAGTTTAGCGGTTTTATTGCGTAAGTAGTGGTCGGCCAGTACCAAGGCGGCCATGGCCTCTACAATGGCTACTGCTCTCGGCACCACACAAGGGTCGTGGCGACCTTTGCCTGAAACAGCAACTTCTTCGCCCGCTTTATTTACACTGGCTTGTGCTTGCATAATGGTGGCTACAGGCTTAAATCCAACTCTGAAATTAATTTCCATGCCGTTAGTGATACCTCCTTGAATACCTCCCGAAAAGTTGGTAAGGGTTTGTGCCTTTTCGGTAGATGCGGCTACAAAGGCATCGTTGTGTTCCGAGCCTTTCATGCGGGTTCCATCGAAACCAGAACCATATTCAAAACCATGTACGGCGTTAATGCTCAGCATGGCTTTGCCTAAATCGGCATGTAGTTTATCAAAAACAGGTTCACCTAAACCCGCTGGGCAATTGCGAATAATTGCCGAAATTTTTCCACCAAGGGTATCGCCTTCTTTGCGAATTTGCTCAATGCAACTAATCATTTCTTTAGCCGTGGCCGGGTCTACACAACGTACGGGTGTAGCTTCTCGTTGTTCGGTTAATAGGGCAATAGATTCGTTACCCAAGCCCGGAGCTTCTATATTTCCTACGGCCGATACATGGGCAAAAATTTCGATACCGGCTTGGACTAAAAGTAATTTAGCTAGGGCTCCTGCAGCTACTCGGGCTGCCGTTTCTCGGGCTGACGAACGGCCTCCGCCACGGTAATCGCGGTGACCGTATTTAACATCGTAGGTATAATCGGCATGCGACGGACGATAGGCATCTTGAATGTGGCTGTAATCTGCCGAACGTTGATCTTCATTAGGAATTAGCAAGCAAATGGGCGTACCGGTGGTTTTTCCTTCAAAAATACCAGATAGAATTTGTACCGTATCGCTTTCTTTACGTTGTGTGGTTAGTTGCGACTGTCCTGGACGGCGTTTATCCAATTCGTGCTGAATAAAATCAATATCGACTGCTAAATTAGCTGGACAACCATCAATAATCACACCAATAGCCACTCCGTGCGATTCGCCGAAAGTGCTGATGCGGAAAAGTTGTCCGAAAGTGTTGCCTGCCATAGGGGATAAAATTACATTTTTATTTCAAAACCAGCAGTTTTCAAATCGTCCCAAAAATGGGGATATGATTTGGCGACTACATTAGGCTCTAAAATTTCTACTTCCTCGATGAGTAAAGCCAAAGGGGCAAAGGCCATGGCCATGCGGTGGTCTTCGTAAGTGGCTATTTGTATTTTTTTAGGCAATAAAAGGTCTGTACAGTCTAATTTATACGACAAGTTTTTTTCGATAAGCCTTACGCCAATTTTGGCCAATTCGGTTTGTAAGGCTTTTACTCGATTGGTTTCTTTAATTTTTAAGGTTTCTAAGCCAGTAAAAGTGGCCTCGTGTCCTATTGCAGCACAACATACAATCAGGGTTTGTACTAAATCGGGACAGTCTTTTAAATCGAAAATTTTACGCTCGGGGGTTTTACTCTCTTTGGTTAAGAGGAGTTCTCCGTTTTTAAATTTAGAAGTGATGCCGAAATTGGCCATCAATTCCGTGATTTTACTATCTCCTTGCAAGCTGTATGCTTGTAAATAAGGCAAGGATACTATTGCTTCTTGGGCTAGTGCAGCTAGTGCATACCAATAGGAAGCTGCACTCCAATCGGGCTCTATTATTAGTGTGCTCGGTTCAAATTCTTGTTTTTCGATGTAAATTTGGTTACCCTCCCAGCTATGCTGAATGCCACTTTGCGCTAGTATGGCCAAAGTCATTTCTACATAGGGTTTGGAGGTTAAATCGCCTTCAATTTCTAAGCATAAGCCTTTGGGCAGGATAGGGGCAATGAGTAGTAGGGCCGAAATATATTGGCTACTGGTATCACCTTGAATACGAATGTGGTTTTCTTTTTGCTCAAATGGTCCTTTAATAAGAAGTGGCGGAAAGCCGTCCTGCTCTAGATAGTTAATATCGGCTCCTAATTTTTCTAAGGCATCAACTAAAATACCAATAGGCCGTTCTTTCATGCGTTGGCTGCCGGTGAGTGTATATTCACCCGGCTGCGTGGCTAATAGTGCCGTTAAAAAGCGCATGGCTGTTCCGGCTGGGCCTACATCAATGTGTTGTGGGTTTTGAGTAAGTCCTTGTGTGTTTAAAATACCATAAAGCGTTTGCGTATCGGCTGCTTCGGATAGATTTTCTACGCTCACTAGCCCTTGGCTCAAGGCCTGCAAAATAAGGGCCCTATTACTTTCACTTTTAGAACCAGTGAGCGCAATGTTAGCCTGTATTTTTTTGCTAGGATGGGAGAGTATGATGGAAGCCATGTTTAGCTGTTTGCTTTTTCTTGATTCATAATTTCCGTTTGCTTACGGATAGATTCGCTGTGAATGAGCTCTAACAATTTGCCTACAAATGGAAGGTCTAATTTTAGTGCTTTGGCAAAATCAGAACGTTTTTGAATTATCTCATCCCAACGGCCCACCTGCAAAATGGTTACGCCGCTGTCTCGTTTGTATGTACCAATTTTTTCTACAATACCCATCCGTTCGGCCATTTTTTGAATAATTTGGTCGTCAATTTTATCAATTTGGTTACGCAGTTCCGCCAATTTATCTACAAAATCAGCATCTTTTAACTCGGCTTTACGCAGGGTTAAGCGATCCATTAATTCGGCCAAAGCTGCCGGAGTTAATTGTTGTTTGGCATCGGTCCAAGCTACCGAAGGGTCTATGTGCGACTCTATCATTAAGCCCTGCATGTCTAAATCCAAGGCTTTTTGGGCAATGTAAGGAATGAGTTCACGTTTGCCGCAAATATGACTAGGGTCGTTTATTATAGGCAATTCGGGGCAAATGGTTTTTAGCTGAATGGCCAATTCCCACATGGGTTCGTTCCTAAAAGCTGATTTCTCAAAAGAAGAAAATCCACGGTGAATTGCAGCTAATTTGGTAATGCCGGCTTGGTTGATGCGTTCTAGAGCACCAATCCAAAGCGATAAATCGGGATTTACCGGATTTTTAACCAATACGGGTACATCCACACCTTTTAGGGCATCGGCAATTTCTTGTACGGTAAATGGGTTTACGGTAGAACGGGCTCCCACCCAAAGCATATCTACGCCGGCGGCCAAGGCTTCTTCTACGTGTTTGGCATTGGCTACTTCCACAGCAGTGGGTAAACCGGTTTCGGCTTTAGCTTTTTTGAGCCACTCTAGGCCAATGCTGCCAATTCCTTCAAATTCTCCAGGACGGGTACGGGGTTTCCAAATGCCAGCTCTTAATACAGCCACTTTGCCAGTAGCAGCTAATAAGCGGGCTGTGGCCAATACTTGCTCTTCGGTTTCGGCACTACATGGGCCGGCAATTAAGCGTGGTTGGGTGGTGCCGGGGAACCAAGTATCAAAAGGAGTAATGTTTAAAGATAATTTCATGTTATGCGTGGTCATTTTTTAGGTATTCGCCTAAAAGGGTAAAGTTAAGTGTATACTTTATAACTTGGCTCATAGCTTTTTCGTAATCAACCTGCTTGGTCCATTCTATATCTACGTAAAAATTATAGTCGTTGCGTTTACCTAAAACGGGCATTGATTGTATTTTGCTCAAATTTATGTTGTTTTCGGCTAATAATTGAAGCACTTTGGCTAGAGAGCCAACGGCATTACCCACCTGAAAACTAAGAGAGGCTTTATTGCTTTGGATGTTTTTATTTTTAGAATTGCTAAGGATTAAAAAGCGGGTATAGTTTTTTTTGTTCGATTCTATACGGCGTTCCATAATTTCTAAGCCATACAATTTGGCGGCCAGTTGATTGGCAATGGCCACGGTATCGGTGAGGTTTTGTTCTCTAATTTTTTTTGCACATGCAGCAGTGTCGGTGCTTTCAATTACTTGCAGTTGCGGAAATTCATCAATAAAGTCTATGCATTGGCGTATGGCAATGGGGTGCGATTCTACGTATTTAATATCTTCAAATTTTACGCCCGGCAATGCCAATAAATGTAGCTGAATGGGCAAATACACTTCCCCAACAATGCTAAATTGAAAATCGCGAAGCAAAGTATAATTGGGCAATAAGCTGCCTGCAATAGAGTTTTCGATGGCCATGACTGCAAAATCGGCCTCCTTACTAGCCAATACTTCACAGGTTTTTTTAAACGAATCGCACTCTACCGTTTCAATGTTATCCCCAAAAAATTTAAAAGCGGCTTCTTCGTGAAAAGAGGCTCGAGTGCCTTGTATAGCTATTCTGTTGTTCATGGTATATAAAAAAAGTCCCGGCTAATAAGCGGGACTTTATATTTTTTCTATTTTATGTTAAATACAAATTAATCCCCTGTCTTACTGTTATAGTAAAAATAATTTAGTGGATATGATTGCCAGATTTTCATTGTTTGTTTTTCAAATCTACCAATTTGGCTGAATTATGCAACTGTTTTTTGATAAAAGTGCATACTTTGTGTTATTTCTTCGCTAGAGAGGTAATGATTGTAACTACATGACCCAATGTTATCGAGTAAGGCAAAGCCTATTTGATCGCCTAGATTTTTCTTATCCTGTTTCATGAAGTTTAAGAGGGTACTTATAGCTACTTCGGGAATAGCCGATAAAGGGAATATTGTTTTTAAAAGCTGATAAATCTCTTCGGCCTCTCTTTCGGAAAGACTATGGTGCTTTTGAGATAAATAGGTTTCGCAATACATGCCCATGGCTAAGGCTTCACCGTGTAAAAGGGGATTCTTGCTTTGTAAAAAATAACTTTCGATGGCATGCCCAATGGTATGGCCAAAGTTTAAAATTTTGCGTAGTCCTTTTTCTTCGGGGTCGGCTTTTACGATCTCGTTTTTAATACGGATAGCTTGTTCAATCCGATCGATGGACATGTTTTTAGTTGATGTGATTTTTAAGATATTGAGCTCCTCTGCATCGGCAATGAGCCCGTGTTTAATCATTTCGGCAAAACCGGAAACCAATTGCCGCTCAGAAAGTGTTTTTAAAAAAATGGGATCAATAACTACGGCTTTTGGCTGGGTAAAGGTGCCAATGCAATTTTTTACCTCATCCATATCGATGCCAGTTTTACCACCTACCGATGCATCTACTTGCGAAAGTAGGGTAGTGGGTACGTGCACAAAAGCAATGCCTCTTTTAAAGGTTGCTGCGGCAAAGCTGCCCATATCGGTAACTACGCCGCCACCTACATTAATGAGTAGGCTGTTGCGATCGGCTTCAAAATCCAATAACATTTTCCAAATGCCAATGCAAAAATCTATGTTTTTGTTTTCTTCGCCGGGGTCAATAGTAATGATGTCGTAGCTTGTAACCCTGGGTAAATTTTTGAGTACTATGGGCAAGCAAAGTTCTTCGGTAGTGCTATCTACCAAGAAAAATAGTTTAGAAAAATTATTTTCTTGAATGAACTGATCTAATGCAGCTAAACCATTTTCAACATAAATATTGTAGCCAGTACTTGCTATTTTTTTACTCATGCTACTTTTATTTTTTGGCCATCAAATTCAATTACATCGCCTATTTTCACTTTTAAACGTTTACGGTATTCGGTTTCCCCGTTTACCAATACATCGCCTTGACTCACCACAATTTGCGCTTCGCCACCGGTTTGTACCAGATTACACGCTTTTAGCAATTGAATGAGTGGAATGTATTCGCCTTCGAGTTTAAATTTGATCATGGGATAAAGGTATGAAACCTCTTACTAAAATTAATATGCTTTTGATTTCCCTCAGTTGTGTAACTTTGTTGCATGCGCACGAATATTTCAGCGAACAGCAGTCCTTTATCTTTTGATAATACAGAAATTGCTTTTAAACACAAAACCAATGCCGAGCTTAGCCGTGCCTATTGGTTGTTTAAAGCTATCAACATTAATTTTCTAACTAAAATAGGTCCACCTTTGGTTAATTTGGCTTTAAAGCTACGTTTGCCCATTATAGGGGTGATTAAAAAAACCATTTTTGCGCATTTCTGCGGGGGCGAAACTATTGAATCGGCTGAGGGTAGCATTGCTCAACTGTCTGCCGGAAAGGTGGGTACCATTTTAGATTATTCGGTAGAGGGCGAAGAAGAAGAAGCCGTTTTTGAAGAAACCTGCAAAGAAATTATCCGGACCATTGAGCGTGCAAAAGGCGATAAACGTATTCCGCTAACGGTATTTAAAGTTACTGGTGTAGCCCGATTCGTGCTTTTAGAAAAAGTAACTGCCAAAGAAAAACTCGACAAAACGCTCCAAGCCGAATACGATAAGGTATGCGAACGTGTAAAACGAATTTGTACTAAAGCATCTGAATTAGCCGTTCTGGTTATGATTGATGCCGAAGAAACCTGGATTCAGGATGCCATTGATGCCTTGGCCTTAGACATGATGCGTTTGTTTAACCGCAAAGAGGTTATCGTTTACACCACCTATCAACTGTATAGAACCGATAGCCTAGCCGCTTTAAAAGCCGATACGGATCTGGCCAAAAAAGATAAATTTAAGATTGGTGCCAAATTGGTACGAGGGGCGTATATGGAAAAAGAACGCTTGAGAGCGCAAGAATTCGGCTATCCATCGCCCATTCATGTAGATAAAGCCGCTACCGATGCCGATTACGATGCAGCGCTTGCTTTCTGTTTAGAAAATATAGATTATGTTGCTTTTATTGCGGGTACCCACAATGAGCATAGCTGTAAACTATTAACCGAATTGCTGCAAAAAAACAAGCTAGACCCTCAACACAAGCATGTATTTTTCTCTCAGCTATTAGGTATGAGCGATAATTTAAGCTTTAATTTAGCCAATGCAGGCTACAATGTGGCCAAATACGTGCCTTATGGTCCGGTAAAATCGGTATTGCCCTACTTGTTTAGAAGAGCCGATGAAAACACCTCTATTGCCGGTCAAATGGGTAGAGAGTTGGGCTTAATTGTAAAAGAACGCACACGCAGAAAATCAGCATAACATGCAATTAGGAAAATCGAAGTATGCGTTAAATTTCATCTTTTTAACCCTACTTATTGATATTACCGGTTTAGGGATTATTATACCCGTAATGCCCAAACTGATAGGCCAACTCACCGGTGAAGGGTTGAGCGTAGCTTCGGAGTACGGAGGCTGGCTTACCTTTGCCTACGCCTTTATGCAATTTATTTTTGCACCCATTTTGGGTAATTTAAGCGATAGGTATGGCCGTCGCCCAGTACTTTTACTTTCTTTATTAGGCTTCGGTATCGATTATTTGTTTTTAGCTTTTGCACCTAGCATTTTCTGGTTATTTGTTGGCCGCATCATTGCGGGCATTGCCGGTGCAAGTATGACCACGGCCATGGCTTATATTGCCGATGTTTCTACGCCAGAAAAGCGTGCACAAAATTTCGGACTTATTGGAGCCGCCTTTGGCTTGGGCTTTATTATTGGCCCCGTATTAGGCGGAGTGTTGGGGCAATTTGGCACCCGAATTCCATTTTTTGCAGCTGCAGGTTTGGCTTTACTTAATTTCTTGTATGGCTATTTTATTCTCCCAGAATCGCTCACTAAAGAAAATAGAAGACCTTTTAATTTTAAAACCGCCAATGCTTGGGCTTCGCTTTCTCGGTTAAAGCGCTACCCAAAAGTATTGAGCTTGGCCGGAGCCTTAATTTTAGTGTATTTGGCTAGTTATGCTTTGCAAAGTGTGTGGACCTATTATAACATGTATAAATTTGGTTGGACGGAAGCACTCGTAGGTTATTCTTTGGGTTTTGTGGGTATTACTATTGCCGTGGTACAGGGTGGCTTAATCCGCATCATTATTCCCAAATTAGGGCAGGAGCGTAGTTTGTATATTGGTTTGGCTTTATACAGCTTTGGCTATATATTATTTGCTTTTGCTAGCGAAAGTTGGATGATGTTTGTTTTTATGATTCCCTACTCTTTGGGAGGTATTGCCGGCCCGGCTTTACAGGGCATTATGTCTAATCAGGTGCCCGCCAACGAGCAAGGCGAATTGCAGGGAACCTTAACCGGATTGATGAGTTTAACAGCCATTTTTGGTCCATTACTCATGACCCATCTTTTTTCTGCCTTTACCGGTAAGCAAGCCTATTTCGAATTTCCGGGTGCGCCTTTTTTAGTTGGGGCAGTACTGCTTTCGGCTAGTAGCATTTGGGCCTATAGAAGTTTGCACGGCCCTAAGGCTTAAACTTCTGCTTGCCGCTCAATAAATCGAAAAACAAAATAAAATCGCTGGCCAAGCTGTATAAGGGGTGTTTAAACGTAGCAGGTTTATTTTTTTCGAAGAAAAAATGCCCCACCCAAGCAAAACCGTAACCCACAAAAGGAACTGCAATAAGCAGTTGCAAGTTGTGAAATAACAATGCCGCGGCCCCTATAGCTAGGACCAAACCGGTGCCTATAAAATGCAATACCCTGCTTGTACAGTTGTTGTGTTCCGTAAGGTAAAAAGGGTAAAATTCTTGTAAAGAGTTAAATTTCTTCTGTTCCATAGTACGAATATAAAAATTTAAAGCAATCCAGAGGTCTGTAAAAATCCGGGTAATGTTTCGCTAGGTAGTAATAAGTGGGTGTGTAAACCCAATTCGGCAGCTGTTTTTAGGTGTTGCGGACTATCGTCAATAAATAAAGTTTCGTTTACATCTAGCGCATGTTCCTTCAGTACAAATTCAAAAATATCGCGATTTGGTTTGCGCATGCCAATCAGGTGAGAGTAATAATCTTTCTCAAAAAAGATGCCGTTCGAATCGATATTAAATTCCCGTTTCAAATATGCTACAATCCAGTTATAATGAATTTCGTTGTTATTGCTCAATAAAAAAGTACGGTACTTGTCTTTGGCTTTTAATAAAGCTTCGTGGTTTCCGGGCGGAACGCCAATTAATAAACTGTTCCAAGCGGTATCAATATCAGTATCTGTTAAACTCGGGTGCTGGGCAATATCACGTATGGCTTGTCTAAACTCTGCCGAAGAAATGGCGCCCATTTCAAATTGATTGAAAATAGGATGGTGGCCACTGTGCGCAAAAAAAGTCTCTATATTCTCAATTCCTAGATTCTCAAAAGTAGTTTGTGCCCGCTGAAAATCGATGTGAAAGATCACATTTCCATAGTCGAAAATGATATTTTTGATATTTTGCATGGCTATGATTTTAGAATATGCCTGCAAATATGTAAAATTGCACTGTTAAAATTCAATTTTAACTGCGCCTATAGCTCAGTTGGTTAGAGTAGAAGACTCATAATCTTTTGGTCCCTGGTTCGAGCCCAGGTGGGCGCACTAAAAAAACCTTTCCTAAATGGGAGGGTTTTTTTATGACCATCAGTCACTCTCTTCTATTATAATTAATCATTTTTTTTATCCACATTCACCTAGTTGACAAACACTCATTAGAATGCAGATAGTCCTTTTTTTTAAAAAAGTGGACCGATGTATTAATTCTATATTAAATAATTATTAAGCATATTTTTTTCACAGAAAAAAGTTCTATTTTCGATAAATTTTTTGAAAAAACTTAGAATATGACCAAAATAAAAGTCCGTTTAGCGATTGCCTTTTTCCTTTTACTAAACACCTCTTTATATGCGCAGCTAAACCCACTAAGTTCGCAATACTTTCAAAATACCTATTTAGCCAATCCGGCTATGGCAGGTATGCAAAAAGGGTTGAGAGTTAATTTAGCCTACAGAAACCAGTGGAGTAGTATGCCCGGTTCGCCAAAAAATACGGTAGTTACGTCCGATTACCAAGAAAACCGTGTAGGCTTGGGGCTTAGCATGCTTAAAGATCAGGCCGGTTTGATAAACCGTACCCAAGTGTTGGGCACTTATGCCTATCACTTGCCTTTAAATGGTACCGAATCTGCCTTGCATTTTGGTTTATCGTTTGGATTTAATAGCCAACGCTTAAATTCACTGGATGTAGTAGCCGCACCCAATGACCCGTCTATTGCCAATTTTGAGAACAATACCGTACTTGATGGTGGGTTTGGAATGGCCTATACTAAGGGTAAGTTTGGTTTAGAACTGGCTTTTAATAATCTTAAAAACCAGTTTAATGTAGATTTGCACAACAGCACCGATTATACTACTTTTTACACCGCTGCAAGCTATGCATTTACCCTGCAAAACAGTTGGATGCTTAACAGTAAATTTGCCTATAGAGGTGTAAAAGGCTACAATAATTTATTTGATGTAGGTGCCGAATTAAAAACCAGAGACCAACAATTGGGCTTTTTAGCCTTATACCATTCCAACAAGAGTAGTTCTTTTGGCCTCAGTTACGAAAACAAAACCGGCTGGCGCTTAGCCACCATATATACCACCTCCGCAGCCAAGGTGCAAAATTATGCCAATGGCGCTGTGGAATTTGCTTTACAAATTAATTTAACCAAACCAAACAATGAAACGAACTAAACTATTTTTAGCTTTTTTGCTTTTTGCTGGCTTTAGCAGCCTAGTACAAGCCCAAACCGGCATCAATTACCAAGGCCTAGCCCGCAGAGCCAGTGGAGCTCCCGTTGCCGAACAAAACATTAAACTAAAATTAAGCATTCGCGATTTAACTGTAAGCGGTACGGTAGTATATACCGAAACCCGCAGTACCACCACCAACAAATTTGGTTTGTTTAATGTGGTAATAGGCAGCACTGGCGCAGCCAGCCAAACTGGTGCCCTAGCCGGCGTAAACTGGGCAACAGGAGCTAAATTTTTACAAGTAGAATTAGACCCCGATGGTGCCAATAATTTTGTAGATATGGGTACCACCCAATTGCAAGCTGTACCTTACGCCTTATATGCCAACGACGTAGCCAAGCTACAAGGCAAAGCAGTAAGTACAACTGCCCCAACGGCCAACCAAATTTTAAAATACAACGGTACGGCATGGGCACCAGCAAACGAAGGTGGTTTAAGCGTAGGTGCAGTAGCAACTACTGCTACTCCTAATGCCGCCAGCATTACGAATGGCGTATTAAATTTAGCCCCTGCCGATGCTAGCAATGCCGGTATTGTAACTACAGGTACCCAAACTTTTGCTGGAGACAAAACCTTTAGCAGCGGCCTAACAGTTACTACCAAACCATTTTTGCCTACTAAATTAACGGCAAACCAAATTTCTGCTTTAACTGGCGTGCAAGAAGGAATGGTAGTTTACAACACCACGCAACAAAAACTACAGGTGTATTCTAAACAAGATGGTTCAGACCCTATCAATGATACTTTTGTAGGAACTTATACTAATGGTGCCGATTTTATTTTCCAATCCTTTGTTGCTCCTGTTTCGGGTAAAGTAACTTCCATAGAATTATACACTGCAATTTTAGGCAATAGCATGGGTGGCCCAATGTTTAATTGGAATTACTTATATGTCACAATGGGTAAAACCTCTAATGAGGCCAATATGAGCAATTCAAATGGGATGTGGCAAGATAATGGAGGAATGTTTGGTGGTACATCTTCATTATCTAGCGTACCAAAATGGGTAACAGTTCAACTCGGTACCCCCCTTTCGGTTGTTAGTGGTACAAGTTATGCATTTAGGGTAAATGCCTCAAGTTTATGTTCTATGGGTGGGATGGGATCGCAACATGTATTGGCGGTTAACAATTCCTATTCAAATGGGTCTGCCTATTTCGATAACACCATGGGTGCAAATAATTGCGGTAGTCAAATCTTAAATGGCGATGATTTATTGTTTAAGGTACACATTACCCCAAATTCTGGAGCCAACAATACACCTGGTTTAGGTTGGATTAACTTACATTAATTTAGAGTTTACAGTTTATGAAAAATAAAACTTTTTTTACGTTCCTGCTAGTAAGTTTTGCCCTAACGGCTTTTGCCCAAAACCCTGCACACAAAGTGCTTAATAACACTGGCGGAAGCAAAACCTACCTCAACATTACCTACGATTGGAGTGTGGGCGAATTGGCCTTGGTGCAAAGTGTATTTGCAGAGAAAACCACGCTAAACAATGGTTTTTTACAAACTGATAAACAAGCAGACACCTATGCCGGAGGCGGTATGAGCGTAATTGCAAACAACACCATGAGCCCCAACAACGATGGTAAAAACGATACCTGGGTGATTGAAAACCTGATAGATTTTCCGATAAACGAGGTCATGGTATTCGATCGTGCAGGCCGTGTAGTTTTTCAAACCAAAAACTACCAAAACGATTGGAACGGACAATTTAACGGAAGCCCTTTAGCTGAAGATACCTATTACTTTGTATTGACCGTACCCCGCGAAGGTCGCATGGTTAGCAAAAAAGGATTTATTACCATTCTGAAATAGTATATGAAATCAATAAAAAATCTATCTATACTAGCCCTGCTAGTTTTATGGACGCTTGGCAACAGTGCACAAGCCCAAACCGGAATCAACTACCAAGGCCTAGCCCGCAGAGCTAGCGGAGCCCCCGTAGCCGAACAAAACATTAAAATCAGATTAAGCATTCGCAATGAAAGTGTAAGCGGTACGGTAGTATATACCGAAACCCGCAGTACCACCACCAACAAATTTGGTTTGTTTAATGTGGTAATAGGCAGCACTGGCGCAGCCAGCCAAACTGGTGCCCTAGCCGGCGTAAACTGGGCAACAGGAGCTAAATTTTTACAAGTAGAATTAGACCCCGATGGTGCCAATAATTTTGTAGATATGGGTACCACCCAATTGCAAGCTGTACCTTACGCCTTATATGCCAACGACGTAGCCAAGCTACAAGGCAAAGCAGTAAGTACAACTGCCCCAACGGCCAACCAAATTTTAAAATATAACGGCACCACTTGGGCACCAGCTAACGAAGCAGGTGGAGGTTCAAGTATTACCGTAGGTGCAGTGGCAGCTACTGCTACGCCCAATGCCGCTAGTATTACGAGTGGCGTATTGAATTTAGCCCCTGCCGATAACACCAATGCTGGTATTGTCACTACTGGTGCACAAAGCTTTGCTGGCGCCAAAACTTTTACTAATGACCTTGTAGTTAATGGTTTAAAAATTGGCCGTGGAATTGGTAATAATGACCAAAATACAGCAATTGGAGCTGCTGCATTAGGTACCGGCACGGGTACTAGAAATACAGCTGTTGGTTACGCTGCACTGTTAAATTATTCTGGTACATCCTTCGATTATAATACCTCAGTAGGTTATTATAATTTTCCTTCATTAACCACCGGCCAGCAGAACACTTCTATTGGTGCCGAGGCCATGTTGCATTTAACCACGGGTAATCATAATACCGCTATTGGTGCACAAACTCTATTAAATACTACTGGAAACAACAATACCGCTATTGGTTACCGAGCTGGCGAAACATTGGCTGCCGGGAGTAGCAATACTTTGCTTGGGCACGGGGCCAATGTAGGGTCACCTACCTCAGATAATTCCACCGCTATTGGTGCTTTTGCCACAGTAACTACCGATAATACCATTCAATTGGGAAACACCGGTATTACTGATGTAAAAACTTCGGGTAAGTTAACTACCGGAGCTATTACCTACCCCAATACCGATGGTGCTAGTGGCCAAGCCTTGGTTACCAACGGCACAGGCACGGCATCGTGGCAAACTGTTGGTGGTGCTGGTGGCGGACCTACCTATAAACAATCACGGGTAAATCAATATTCTAATACTGCCACTCTCGACTCTGAAATTGAAGTGGGTGGTATGGTGTTTAGATACAATTATCAAAGTCAAAAAATTGAAGTTAAACGTACTACAAATCTAGAATCTGAGTGGGGAGCGTACAATACCTCCCGTATTGAGGGTGGGACATCGCAACCACTTCAAAGTCCATGGATAGTTTCTGCTTTCACTACTGCGTTTTCAGAAATATATGGAACCTCAAGTGGTGGTCCTGCCTTAACAATTGCAGGAGCTTACAATTCCTATGAATTTGAACTCACCCCCTATTTACGTGGCCAAGCAAGCGACAACCATTCATTTAATATTAAAGTATTGTTAGATCCTTGGTCAGTTGTTACACTGCGGGTAGTGTATTACTAATTTTTTTTAAGGCCCCTAAATCGGGCCTTTTTTTTGTTCAACCCACACCCTAGCTGGTGTTTTTAATACTGATTTTAACTTATTAAAGGGTATAAGTTTCAGTATTCGTAGCTAATTGCTAAATTTAGTGCTTCATTAATTCTAACTCCATGCAGTCTAGGTATCGGTTTTTGTATGCCTTATTCCTTTTACTCTCTTTTTTGGTGTTCAGCAAACCTGCGTTTGCGCAAAACACCTCCAACGAGGGTACCGATTTTTGGGTGGCTTATACTGGCCACGTAGATGCTAAATCATCTCGGCTGACACTTTTCATTACGTCTAAAGTAAACGCAACGGTAACGGTTGTAGCCGGTGGAGTGGCATTGGCCCCTGTAACGGTTGCAGCGAATTCGGCCGTTCCAGTATACATTAACCCCAATGTGTACACAACTTATAACGAGCAATCGGATGGTATTGCTGTGAATAGAGGCATACACGTTACTTCTACTGCTCCCATTATATTATATTCTCACATATCAAATGCAGCCCGTTCTGCAGCAACTATGGTTTTGCCTACCAAAGCACTTGGTAACGAATATTATACCATGTCATACAATCAAATGGCAAGTTCTACTGTGAACCCAGTAGAATATAGGGTGTCTCAGTTTAGCATTGTGGGGGTAGAAGATAATACCGTTGCCGAAATTACCTTACCTACCGGTGTAAATAGCATTTCTAATGCCAGCCATACAGCAGGTTCTACCTATCAAATTACCTTAAACAAAGGCGATGTATACCAATTTCAATCGACCAAAGATGTAACGGGTATAAAAATTACCACAGTTGGAGCCTGTAAACCCGTGGCGGTATTTTCTGGAAGTACGAAGGCTGGTTTTTGTGAACAGCCGGGTTCTATAGATGGTTCGGGCCAGGATAATTTATATCAGCAGCTTTTCCCGCTCAGCACCTGGGGTAAAAACTACCTTACCGCTCCATTTTACAATGCCTTACATGGGGTAAAAGATGTGATTCGTATTTTGGTCGGTAAAGACAATACCACCGTAACTGTAAATGGTTCTACTACTACAGCCAATGGCGTTGCACTTGCCAATCCCTATGCCAAAGGCAGTATCATTACTTTTTCGAGTTCTACCCCCAATACCATTAGTGCAAGTGAACCCATTAGTGTGGCACAAATTCAAGTGTCGGCCAGTTGCAATCCGAATAATATCAATTTAACTAATCAAACATACCCCGGTGATCCGGAGTTGACCATATTGAACCCCATAGAGCAAACGTTAAAAGATATTACGGTATATTCTGCTGTCTCGGTTGCGGCAGCAATAACCAATATTACCAAGCATTACATCAATGTTATTTTAAAAACAGCCGATATTCCGGTATTTACATTAGATAATGTTGCGGTTCCGGCTAGCCAGTTTACCGCTATTGATGCCACTTACAGTTATTTAATTAAAGATGTCACCGCCGCTTCGGCTACCAATCCAACGCATCGCATTAAATGTGCTGGAGATGGCTTTTTGGCAATTGCCTATGGCTATGGAAACTACGAGTCGTATGCTTATTTGGCCGGTGCCGATATTAAAAATTTAACTCAATTTATTGAAATTAAAGATCCGAACTCCAATCAAGTGGCTCCTAGTGGTTGCGCCAGTAAAAATTTCAATTTAGAAACCACCTTGTCGTATCAAACCACTGAGTTGCGTTGGAATTTGGCCGATGGGCAGCCTGAAATTATTCAAGCGAATCCTACATTCGATAGGCAATATGTTCAAAATGGCGTAACATTATATGTGTATAAATTACAAACTGCCGTTAATTATCCCACAGCTGGAATCAAAAATATTATCGTAAAATCATTAAACCCAGGGGCTAGTCTTTGTGGCGATTACGACATTATTAATTTGAGTTTTGAGGTTTTTGCCTTGCCCACTGCCGTGTTTAGCGCTAGCCTACAGGCTTGCGTGAATTCGGGCGTAACCTTTTCCGATCAAAGTATACCCAATGGCACTACCATTAAAAAATGGATTTGGGATTTTAAAGATGGTACGGTATTGGAAAATACCGTTGCTGGAGCACCTTTTTCTCATGTGTATACGCTACCTGGAGATTATCTTCCGGTATTAACATTAATAACTCAGAATGATTGTTCGATTACCAGTGCGCCAAAAGCCGTACATATCACTCCACTGCCTGTTGCCACCTTTAGTTCTAGTACGCCAACTTGTGAGCAACGGGCCATACAATTTACCGATCAGTCTACCACAGTAGAAGGCACCATTACAACTTGGAATTGGAATTTTGGCGATGGACAAACCGCTACCACGCAAAATCCTCTACATACTTATACTACTGCAGGTTCTTTTACCGTAAGCTTAACGGTTCGTACCAGTTTAGGTTGTGAGAAAAGTTTAACAAATACGGTATTGGTGGTAAATGCCCTGCCCGTTGTCGATTTTATAACACCTTCGTTTTGCTTGTCAGACATTACGGCTTCTTTTCCCAATCAAACTACCAATGCCGATGGTTCTACTGCAAATTTAACCTATGCTTGGAACTTTGGCGATGCGCTAAAATCTACCCCAAGCAACCCAAATACCTCCACAAGTAGAAATCCAACGCATAATTATTCGGATCCGGGCGATTACAGCATCTCCTTGGAAGTAACTACTGCCCAAGGATGTTCGGTTACGCAGACTAAAACATTTAGGGTGAATGGAATTAATCCGGTTGCAGATTTTGAAGTGGTTAATTCTTCTAATTTATGTAGTAAAAATTCGGTCTCATTTATTAATAAATCGTATGTAGGCGGTTTTGGTAGTGTTACCCGATTGGAGTGGTATTTTGATTATGGGAATAACCCCATTCAGGTGCTGGTAGATAATAATCCTAGCCCCGATAAAGTATACACATTTAGCTATCCTACTTTTCACACGCCGACAACTAAGAATTATTCGGTGCGTTTAGTGGCTTACTCGGGTGGTGTATGTGTGAGTTTAGAAACTATTAAGACTATTGTTCTTAAACCGGTGCCCGAAGTAGCCTTTAGTGCTTTATCGTCTGTATGCCAAGAAATTACGCCTTTCCAAATTACGCAAGCCACAGAATTGTATAACTTTAGCGGTACCTTCCGATTTAGTGGTACGGGAGTTACCAGTTCGGGCAGATTTAGCCCCTTACTTGCTGGTGTGGGTACACATCCAATTAAATACGTATTTACCGCCCAAAACGGTTGCGCCGATTCGGCAAGCCGGAGTATTACGGTATTTGCCACACCAACAGTAAATGCGGGTAGAGATACCATCATTTTAGCTGGAGGTACGGTTCAATTGCAAGCGCAAGCAGCCGGTATTGGTTTAGACTACCGATGGACTCCGATTTCATATTTAAGTGATCCGCAAATTGCCAATCCGATTGCATCTCCTAATCAAGATATACTGTATACGCTTACCGTTTCGTCTAATCAGGGCTGTTTAGCTGCCGATAATATATTTATTAAGGTATTGCAGTTGCCCGAAATTCCGAATGCGTTTACGCCTAATGCCGATGGCTATAACGATGTGTGGAACATTCGTTATCTAGAAAGTTATACCAATGCTACCGTAGAGATTTTTAATCGCTATGGGCAACAAGTATTTTATTCGTTAGGCTATGCCAATCCTTGGGATGGTCGTTTTAAAAGCGAAGAATTGCCTATGGGTACTTATTATTACATCATCAATCCGGGAAATGGGCGTAAAGCCATGACTGGAGCAGTAACACTAATTAAATAATATGAAATTGAGGTGCTGCATACTTATTTTTATGTGTTTAAGCAGGGGTATTTTTGCTCAGCAAGTGCCTCAATACACTCAATATAGTTTAAATAGCTTTTTAATTAATCCAGCTGTAGCCGGAATAGAAAATTATACCGATTTGCGCTTGGGCAACCGCATGCAATGGACGGGTTTAACAGGTGCTCCGCAAACCAAATACGTATCTATGCACACGGCTTTGGGTAAAAATTATTTGGGTGATAATGCAAATTCTTTTTCGGGAACCGGAGAAAACCCCATGAGTAGAAGTTTTGTGCAAAGCTATCAAGCAGCCGCTCCACACCATGGTGTGGGTGTTATTGCTTTGGTAGATAAAACCGGTCCACTGAAAAATACCGAAGTGAAATTGAATTATGCCTATCATTTGGGTATTTCTAGTCAATTAAACCTTTCGGTTGGCGTATCTGCTGGCTTTAATCAAGTGGCTTTAGATGCAGCTAGTATTACCTTCGAAAACCCGGGTGATCCCTTCTTTTCCACAACAAATTTCCAAAAAGTGGTACCCACATTGAGTATTGGCACTTGGGTATATGGATCGCGTTTTTATGGAGGTATAGCCATTCATCAGCTTTTACCTAATCGTACCTTGTTTTTAAGTAATACGATTGCACGTTCTGAGAAGCTAAATCCTCAAATTCTAATTAATGCAGGTTATAAAGTGTCATTAAGTGAAGATATAGCGGCTTTCCCATCTGTTTTAGTAAATTATATGGGTAAAAATACAGGCATTGGCACCGATGCTAACTTGAAATTTGCATTTAAAGATAAATTTTGGTTAGGTGCTGGGTATCGTCGTGGCGATTCTTTTTCGGCAACGGCTGGTTTTACGCTCAGTTATTTGCTTAATGTGGGCTATTCGTATGATTTTACTACTTCCCGTTTGAATACCGTAAGCAATGGTTCGCATGAAATTGTAGTGGGTATTTTATTAAACAACAGGTACCGGGTAAATTGCCCTCAAATGAACTGGTAATTTTACAATTCTCTGCGAAGTCGGGCTACCGGAATATTCATGGCTTCGCGGTATTTGGCTACCGTTCTTCGGGCAATGTGGTAGCCTCTTTCTTTTAAAATATCGGTCAGTTTTTCATCGGGCAAGGGATTGTTTTTATCCTCGTTTCCAATGCATTCTTCTAAAATTTTCTTCACTTCTTTGTTAGAAACCTCTTCGCCGCTTTCTAGCTGTATGGCTTCTGAAAAGAATGATTTTAGCAAGAAAGTGCCAAATTCTGTTTGCACATATTTCGAATTGGCTACCCTCGATACGGTGGAGATATCCATATCAATTTGTTCGGCAATATCTTTTAAAATCATGGGTTTCAAGTTGCGCTCGTCGCCACTTAAAAAATAGGCATATTGAAAATGCATGATGGCATTCATGGTTTTTAAGAGTGTTTGTTGCCTTTGTTTAATGGCATCTATAAACCATTTTGCCGAATCGAGTTTTTGTTTTACGAATTGAACAGCCTCCCGCATTTTTTTATCCTTTTGAGCGGCTTGGTCGTAGTGGCTAAAAAGTTCTTGATATTCTCTGCTTACTCGTAATTCGGGTGCGTTTCGGCCATTAAGGGTAAGGCTGAGCACACCTTCGTTGTTTCGAATATGAAAATCGGGGATAACCTGCAACTGTTTGCTATTTACTTCGTTATTATCGCCCGGTTTTGGATTCAGTTTTAAAATTTCTTGTACTGTTTCTTTGAGCTCCGCTGCGCTCATTTGCAGGGTTTTTTCTATCTTTTCATAGTGTTTTCGTGTAAATTCATCCAGGTGATGTTCTACAATTTCTATCGCCTTTAGCACTATTTTAGTCGGCTCTTTTTTTCGCAATTGAATAAGCAGACATTCTTGCAAATCTCGTGCGGCTATGCCAGCTGGATCTAAACCTTGTACAATCTTAAGTACCTCTAAAATATCGGCTTCCTCTACAAATACGTTTTGTGAAAAAGCTAAATCATCCATTAAAGATAAAATAGGGCGTCTTAGGTAGCCATCGTCATCTAAACTGCCAATAAGTTGTTTCCCAATTTGGTAATCCTGGTCGGAGAGCGGTAATAAATCCAATTGAGCCTGTAAATTCTCGAAAAAAGAAGTTTGCATAGCAAAGGGAACTTCTTTCGGGTTTTCATCGTCGTCGGTATTGTAATCGTAGCCAGTAGCATAATCTTTTACATCGTCGTTTTGCAGGTAATCATCTACATTAAATTCATCGCTAGTTTCTTCCCCGCTAAATTGTTCGTCTGCATCTTTATCCGGGTATTCTTCCGGCACTTCGGTCATGTTGACTAAACTCAAATCCTCTAAGGCCGGATTTTCTTCCAATTCTTCTTTAATGCGGCTATCGAGTGCCACAGTGGGCACTTGCAGCAACTTAATAAATTGTATTTGCTGGGGAGATAGTTTCTGCAGAAGCTTCTGCTGTAAATGCTGCTTTAACATAGGTTATTACCCGCTAAATTACATTAAATCATGCAATTTCGATTCTTTATGTTTGCATTAGTAGATGAAAATATCAACTAGGTTTGGTAATTTAGGGCATAAATACGTATTTTTATGGGCTTTGTAAAAGAATTTAAAGAGTTTGCCATGCGTGGCAATGTAATTGATTTAGCGGTAGGAGTTATTATTGGTGCCTCTTTCGGTAAAATAGTTACGGCTTTGGTAGATGATGTATTGATGCCACCAATAGGATATCTTACTGGAGGTATTGATTTTGCAAATAAGAAAATTGTCCTCAAACCTGCAGATGAATTGCATAAAGTAAGTGAAGTAGCCATTAAATACGGCAGTTTTATAAATACGGTTATTCAATTTTTGGTGGTAGCTTTTTGCGTTTTTTTATTGGTTAAGTTTATCAATGCTTTACAGCGAAAAGAGGATGAACTCTTAGGAAAAGACGGCTTAAGCAAAGATCAAAAGTTACTTATAGAGATTAGAGATTTATTAAAAAAGCAAAAAGCTTAAAATTTGCGTCATAAAATTTGAATTAAATAAAAACAACCCTATATTTGCACTCTTGTTTTCAAGAGCAAAAATATTAAGTAATGAAAAGAACATTTCAGCCTTCCCAGAGAAAAAGAAGAAACAAACATGGGTTCAGAGAACGCATGAGCACCGCTAACGGAAGAAGAGTTTTAGCTTCTAGAAGAGCTAAGGGCAGAAAAAAATTGTCAGTATCCTCCGAACGTCGTCACAAAGCGTAGTTTTTGGTTGCTTGCCTCCCCATGGTGGTTGTAGCAGCTCAGAATTATTCTGAACCAAGGCAAGCAATCTATTCATGCATACTTTTAAAAAAGAAGAACGGTTATGTAGTACAAAGCTTTTAGATAAGCTTTTTCATAGCGGTTCTTCTTTTCTTTTATACCCTTTCAGATTTACTTGGATGCCCATTGATGAACAAGAGGCTCCTGTAAAAGTAGTTATACAAGTTTCTAAACGTAGGTATAAACGAGCGGTTGATCGTAACCTGATTAAACGCCGCATACGAGAACTGTATCGTATACATAAAGCAGACCACTTATATCATTTTATTTTAGCTGAACGTCCAATTGGCTTGAGTATGAGCTACATTGGTAAAGAATTATTGCCTTCTAAAGAATTGGAGCCAAAATTGCTTGTTGCTTTAAAAACCCTAGTCACAGCATATCAGAAAGCAGAAGGAGGGCTATCATGAGGTATCTATTAGGTCGCTTGTTTTTAGGAATTATTCAAGTATATCGTTGGTTTTTATCTCCATTATTAGGAGCTGCTTGCAGGTACACACCCACTTGTTCGCAGTATGGTAAAGAATCTATTGAGAAATACGGCCCCTTTAAAGGTGGCTGGTTAACTATTAAACGCATTGGTCGTTGTCACCCTTGGGGTGGGCATGGTCACGATCCAGTTCCTTAATTAAGCATATATGGCACTTATCCTTCAACTAGAAACCGGTACCAGTTCTTGTTCGGTTGCCTTGGCATCCGATGGTCAAGTATTGGCCATAAAAGAGCAAAACGAAGCCAATATTCATGCTTCACATCTTACTTTATTTATTGATGAGGTGCTAAAAGCGGCCAATAAAAGCTATGAAGATTTAGATGCCGTAGCTGTAAGCATGGGCCCGGGCTCATATACCGGTTTGCGTATTGGGGTATCTACAGCTAAAGGACTTTGTTTTGCTTTAGATATTCCTTTAGTAGCCGTTTCTACGCTACAGGCCATGGCTTCAGCTAAGCAAAGTTTAGCGAATGGTAAAACCTTGCTTTGTCCCATGATAGATGCCCGCCGTATGGAAGTGTACTTGGCTGTATATAAAGCCAATTTAAGCCCTATAGAAGACGTGAAGGCTGAAATTTTAGACGAGCATAGCTTTGCTGCTTTTGCTAATTACACCCTAGTATTATTTGGCGATGGAGCCGAAAAGTGTAAAGCGGTATATTCTGATGCAAACCGATACCGCTTTGAACCGCATATAAATTCTGCCGCAGATATGACAAGCCTTGCTTTTGAAAAATTCACAAAAGGAGAGCTAGTGGATTTGGCTTATTTCGAGCCGTATTACTTAAAAGATTTTATGGTTACTCAACCCAAAAAGAAATAGCTATTTTTTGCCTAATAGTTTCCGGAAGAAGCTGTTTTTATTGTCTTTAGGTTGCTCAATACCCGGAATGCGATTCGCATTAAGCGGATGTTCCATTAAACGCCCTATTTTGGCCGATAAGCCCATATAAAAGCCCATACTTAAACTACCTTTAACTGCAGTAGCATCCGAATTAATAGCGGCCTTGGCAAAAGAAATGGTTTGGAACAATTGGTCGCTACCTATAAAAAATTCAAAGTTGGGCGTTTTATACATATACTGCCCACCTAAATTCATAAACTTTAAAAAATTATAGGAAGGGGTAAGGCTTACTACATGGTTTTTAAGTAAAAAATTATTAATAAGCGTAGCCTGCCCGCCTGGGTACCATATGTTTTTAGATAGCAATACATTGGGATGGTAAGCGCCGAAATTTTTACTTACCAATACCTCTAATTTGCCATTCATGGGGCTATAAAAACCCTCATTTTGGTAGGTGCTATTGCTAAAAATAGTGCTAATAGTGTCGGCCAAGCGTTTATCGGCATTGCTTGCATCGGCTTGGCCCATGTTAATGTTTTTATTTAAGCGATATACCTCTGTACTGTTCTTATTCCAATGAATAAATCCTAAATCTTTTACATTAGCCAACAGCATCCAACCTCTTTTAAACTTAAAATTAGCACTAGCGGTAAAGGCAATACCCGGATTTTTAAAAGTTGGGAGTACGGCTTGTTTTACAGCCGTATCGGCAATGGTAGTAGATCGGAATGTGCCCGCAAAATTCGCAGTATATTGGTTATTGACACGATCAATACTAATATCAGAAGATGTAATGTTAGCACCACTATAGGCAATACCACTCAGTAAACTCAATTTTACACCCAAGCCAATAGTTTTTGTGAAATTTTCTCGGTAGGTAAAAGCAAATTGATGAAAGGTTTGTTGATAGCCTTTATTATTGAAAATATTGGAGTAACTGTTGTCGGGAAAACGATTAAATGTGTCGAAAATAGAAAAAGTCGGATTACTTACCCTAGCCCACGAATCGTTGCGTATTTGCCAAGAAAAACCGGCTTCTTGTTGGTATTTAACTCGTTTAAACCATTTAAAACTCAATACATATATATTGGTATTGCTGGCAAAATGGGTATAACTTTTTCCATTAATAGGTAAATTTTCGCTATCGTTCAGGTTATTAAAAATCATTCCCTTAAGCGTGCTATTGGCTGCGCCAGAGGCCGAGCCACTAAAACTTATTGTTGGAAAAAAGAAGTTGAAGGCAAATTGTTTGCTGCTATCAGTATAAAATGCTTTTTGTGCCGGATTCTCAAAGCTATCAAATAGCGTTCGACTATTGTATAACGAAACTTGAGATAGGCTAGGCTTGGCAAATGCTAGACAACAAAATAAAATAAAGAGGCTGCGTTTTATCATGTGCTCAACAAATTTAAATTTTTATTTATAGCAAAAGAATTGTATCCCTATTTATTAACTTAGCAAGACTATGATTCCTTCAACTTCAGCCAGTAGAATACGTCAAATAGCGGCCATTTTCGGTACTATAGCTGTTATTTTTGGAGCTTTTGGTGCACATGCGTTAAAGGCACAATTAAGTATAAGCGCTCTCGAAAATTGGAAAACAGCTGTCAACTATCAGTTTGTGCATGCCTTAGCATTGTTGCTATTGGCTACGCTACCAGGTAATACGTTTATTCGCCTATCGGCTTGGTTTTTTGGCTTAGGAATTGTGTGCTTTTCAGGGTCTTTATATCTACTTTCTCTCAGAGAGATATTAACTATAAATACGGCTTTTGTAGGCCCAATTACCCCACTAGGGGGCCTATTTTTTAGTATAGGATGGGTATTTTTATTTTTTAGCGCTTTTAAAAAGAACTAAATGTCTGCCGAAAGCACCGAACGCCAAACCTTTTTTGTAAACGTAGTATTGCCCTTAGCTATCAGCAAGGCCTATACCTACCGCGTGCCTCAAAATTTAGCGAACAACATAGCTATAGGCAAAAGGGTAGTGGTTCAATTTGGTAGAAATAGAGTGTATACGGCTATTATTTTTTCTATTTCAGATAAAGCACCTGTTGGCTATGAAGCTAAATATATTTTAGATGTGTTGGATGAATCCCCCATAGTAACTGCCCAGCAATTGGCCTTATGGGAATGGATGTCGGCCTATTACTTATGTACTTTAGGCGAAGTCATGCAAGCAGCCCTGCCATCGGCCCTTAAATTGGCCAGTGAAACTAAGGTTAGCCTAAACGCCGATACTGAATACAATAAATCTACCTTAACAGATAAGGAATTCTTGCTCTTAGATGCCCTAGAAATACAACCCGTATTAGCCATCAGTGAGATTGCTAAAATCTTAGATCAAAAAACGGTATTCCCTATTCTTAGGGCACTTTTTGATAAAGGAATTATCACCATTTCGGAAGAATTAACCGAAAAGTATCGAGCGAAAACCAAAACATATGTTCAACTAAATACTTTTTATGCCGATGCTAACAACCGCAAAGCCTTATTTGACCTACTAGAACGAGCGCCCAAGCAAGTAGACGTTTTGCAAGCCTATTTACAATTGGCCAAAACGCAAACCGAAATAGCCAAGAACGAGTTACTGCAGGCAAGTGGCGCTTCTTCGGCTACGCTCCAAGCTTTAGTTGCAAAAGAGGTGTTTGCACTTGTTGAACAAGAAGTGAGTCGCTTATCGGGTGTAGAAGCCGATTTGAATGCTGAGTTTACACTCAGCATTCCCCAGCAAGAAGCCCTAAATCAACTTAAGATAAGTCTGCAAGAAAAAGAAGTTTGCTTGGTGCATGGCGTAACCGCTTCGGGCAAAACCGAAATGTATATTCGCCTCATCGAAGAATATTTGGCAAAAGGTAAGCAGGTATTGTACCTACTTCCCGAAATTGGCCTAACTACCCAGGTAATTCAGCGGTTACAAAAAATATTTGGCACCAAAATCGGCGTTTATCATTCTAAATTTAACGATAACGAACGGGCCGAAATTTGGCAAAAAGTAGGTAATGGCGACTATCAGATTGTGTTAGGTGCCCGCTCTGCCATTTTTTTACCATTTGCTCACTTAGGCTTGATTGTGGTAGATGAAGAGCACGAAAATTCCTTCAAACAATTCGATCCAGCTCCACGCTACCATGCCCGAGATACCGCTATTTTTCTAGCATCGCTATTTAAAGCCAAAGTAGTATTGGGTTCTGCTACCCCAAGTTTCGAATCGTATTACAACGCTAATATTGGTAAATACGGACTTATTACACTTTCTGAGCGGTATGGAGGGGTGCAGCTGCCCGATATTCAGGTGGTATCCATTCCCGACGAAACGAAGCGAAAAACCATGCAGTCGCACTTTACCAGTGTACTTTTAAGCGAAATTAAAGGAGCATTGGGCCGTAAAGAACAAATAATCCTCTTTCAGAATAGAAGAGGCTATGCTCCGGTGTTGTTGTGTGCTACTTGTGGGTACACCCCCAAATGCATTAACTGCGAAGTAAGTTTAACCTATCACAAAAGTAGCGGGAAACTCCATTGCCATTATTGTGGCTATCGACAAGATACAGTGCCTCTTTGTCCAGCTTGCGGTTCTACCAAAATAGAGCATAAGGGCTTTGGTACCGAAAAAGTGGAAGACGAATTGAGCCTTATTTTTCCGGAGGCCCGTATTGCCCGTATGGATGTAGATGCTACTCGTACCAAATACGGGTTTCAACAACTTATAACCGATTTTGAAGATAAAAAAATAGATATTTTGGTGGGTACCCAAATGGTAGCCAAAGGTCTCGATTTTGCCAATGTGAGCACCATAGGTATTTTAAATGCCGATTCGATGCTTAATTTCCCTGATTTTCGGGCTTTTGAGCGTAGCTTTCAACTCTTAGCCCAAGTTTCAGGTAGGGCAGGCCGAAGAGATATACGGGGAAAGGTGATTGTACAGGCCCATGATATTCACCATAGAGTATTACAGCAAGTTATAGAGAATGATTACGAAGGATTATTTCAAACGGAACTTATAGAGCGTCGTAATTATCAATATCCTCCCTTATATCGCCTAATTGGTTTATGCATAAAGCACAAAGATCCGGTCAAGCTCAATCAGATAGCCGAATATGTAGCCGTACTCCTGCGTCAGCAATTTGGCGATAGGGTATTAGGCCCCGAAGCCCCTTTTGTAAACCGCATTCGGAATTATTATTTGCAGGATATTCTATTGAAGGTAGAAAAAGAAGGACTTTCTGCCCAAAAAGTGAAAGTAGCCTTGCAGCAAATTTTGCAAAGCTTTGAGCAAGAGGTACTTTCAAAAGGGTGTATCATTCAAGTAGACGTAGACCCGTATTAATCTCTTAAAACACGTATTTTTGTAAAAATGGCCTACAAGTTTGTTGATAAGTATAGAGAGCAGGGTGCCCGTAAAAAATTGGTGGTATTATTGCGTGAACGTGGAATTTCCGACGAACGCGTATTAACAGCCATTGGCAAGGTTCCACGCCATTTTTTCTTCGACGAAACGTTTTGGAACCAAGCCTATAAAGACATTGCTTTCCCCATTGGCGATGGACAAACCATTTCTCAGCCCTATACAGTTGCTTACCAAACCGAGCTAATCCACATTCAAAAAGGCGATAGGGTACTGGAAATTGGTACAGGTTGTGGTTATCAAACCTGTGTACTTTTAGAATTGGGTGCAAAAGTGTTTACCATTGAACGGCAAGAAAACTTATTCAGACGCACCATTCAGGTTTTACCTAAAATGGGCTATCACCCACAGTTTTTTTTAGGTGATGGTTCTATGGGTATTGCCGAACAGGCTCCTTACGATAAAATAATTGTAACGGCTGGTGCACCGCTAGTGCCCGAAATATTGCTTAAACAGTTAAAAATAGGTGGTATTTTGGTCATTCCGGTTGGCGATGCGGAAGAACAAAAAATGGTAACTGTTTTGCGTATTAGTGAAACCGAGTTTGAGAAAATTGTGTTAGATACTTTTCGCTTTGTACCTTTATTAGGCGATCAAGCTTGGTAATTAACGTTTCATTGCCCGGTCTATCTCTATCTTAGAGTCGCGATCTTTGAGTGTTTCACGTTTATCGTAAATCTTTTTACCCTGAGCCAATCCAATAAGCACTTTGGCAAATCCGCGATTGTTTACAAATATATTAAGAGGGATAATGGTAAAACCTTTTTCTTCTGTTTTGGCTTTAAGTTTTGCCAATTCCTTTTTATTGAGCAATAAAATGCGGTCTCTTTTGGCTTCATGGTTGTAAAAAGAACCATGCGAATATTCGGCAATATGCATATTACGGATATACAACTGCTTGTTCAAAAAGGCACAAAAAGCATCGTTTATATTCGCTTTTCCATCACGAATAGATTTAATTTCGGTGCCCAGCAACTGTATACCAGCCGTAAACTCTTCGAGTATGTGGTACTCGAAGTAGGCTTTTTTATTCCGAATGTTTAAATCAGTGCTCATGCCACAAATTTCGTGTTTATATCTGAATTTTTGGCTTACCGCTTAATTAATAATAAGCACAGGTATTTTTACTTGGTGGCGTACCTTATTTACCGTGGTGCCAAACAGTACATCTTTTATATTTCGGTGGCCGTGAGCGCCCATTACCAATAAGTCAAAGGCTTGGCTGTTTACAATTTGTACAATGGCGTTTGCTGCAGTTCCATAGCCCACTTTGGTTTCTACTGTATAACCAAGAGTAATTAACTTATCTTGATACTTTTTTAGATTCTCCATGTCTAAGCTTGTTTCCAAATCCATTACCTCATCGCCATGATAACGGGCACCGGCTGTTTCAACTACGTGAATTAAGGTGTAATGGGCTTTTTTACCACCTTGCAAAATGGCATGTTGTATGGTATTAATATCCTTATTAGTAAAGCCAATGGTAATGCCAATACGACTATAGCTAGCTGGAAGAGCTTCATTAAAGGCAATCGCTTCTCCGTGTGGTAGGTTCTTTTTTTCTGCGAAACTATGTAGTAGCGGATATACTAAGATGTAAATAAGTAGGCCAGCAATACTCACCGCTGCTGGAATTACTAAGCCATAAACCCACCAGGTATGCCCAGTACTTTGCAGCCAGGTATAAATCTCTTCTATTACCAGTTTTGCATTTAAGCTAATGATAATGCCGGCGCTTAACCATGCTAGCACCTTCACCCAAGGTTTAATGGCGAAATTTCCCATTAATTTTTTGTTTGATGTAAAGTGAATTAGCGGTATTACCGCAAAGCCCAATTGTAAACTCAATACTACTTGGCTAAATATGAGTAGTTTACCTAAAGCACTTTCTCCGAAATAAAGGATGGTAATAAAGGCAGGTATAATGGCTAAAAGTCGGGTTAGTAGGCGTCTAATCCAAGGTTGAATCCGCAGGTTTAAGTGGCCCTCCATTACAATTTGCCCAGCTAAGGTGCCTGTAATGGTAGAACTTTGTCCGGCAGCAATTAAGGCAACAGCAAATAGCGTAGGAGCCAAACTCCCAAATATATCGTTCAATAAGCGGTGCGCATCCTGAATTTCTGCAACTTGGTACAAGCCATTTTTATAAAAGGCAGTGGCCGCTAAAATAAGTATGGCTGCATTTACAAAAAATGCCAAGTTTAAAGCAATGGTGGTGTCCCAAAGGTTAAACTTGAGCGCCTCTATTAGCCCCGAATCTGTTTTTTCAATGCGCCTAGTTTGTACTAAAGAAGAGTGTAAGTATAAATTGTGGGGCATTACCGTGGCGCCAATAATCCCTATGGCAATATATAGGGCGCTCCCCGAAAGCATACTTGGCTTAAAAGCCTCTAAAATTTCTAAACCTGATGGTTTTACAATAAACATTTCCAATAAAAAGGCAGCTCCTACAACAAAAATCATGGAAATAATAAAACCTTCCATAATTCTGATGCCTTTGTGCAACAAGAATAAAAGCAATACGGTATCGAAAATAGTAATGGATACACCCCAAATTAAAGGCAAGCCAAACAAGAGGTTTAGCCCTATGGCCATACCAATAATTTCGGCTAAATCACAAGCAATAATGGCGGTTTGAGCCAACATATATAAGGGGATGTTTGCCCATTTTGGGTAGGCATTTCTAGAGGCTTGGGCTAAATCCATACCACCCACAATACCCAAACGGGCGCTTAAACTTTGTAGTAAAATGGCAATTAGGTTAGAAAGAAGTAAAACCCAAATGAGTTGATAACCGAATTGGCTACCTCCTGCCAAGTCGGTAGCCCAGTTACCCGGATCCATATAGCCTACGCTAATAAGGTAAGCCGGTCCAAAAAAGGCAAATAATTTTCTCCAACCTGCTTTATTGCCGGTTTTTACCGAAGAATGTATTTCATCTAAAGAGCCTTTTTTATTTTTTTGCATGTGGGGATAACGCGAATATGCACAAATTTAGGGTCTGTGGCTTAGGATAAAAAATTTATATGCACAATTTATCTCTTTTGTAAAATATAATTTCGCCAGAAAGGTTATTTTTGAGGTATGGCTTTCGAATTAGATAAAACAGACCTGCAAATTTTAAAAATTTTGCAAGAGAACGGCAGAATTACCAACCTACAACTATCTAGCGATGTGGGTTTGTCGCCAGCACCTACCTTAGAGCGGGTACGCAAACTCGAGCAAACAGGCTACATTAAAAGCTACCATGCTTTGGTAGATGAAGAATTGGTGGGCTTGGGTATTAAATCTTTTATTCAAGTGCAACTAGATTTTCATACCAGCAACGCCATCCAAACTTTTTTAGATGAAGTTCAATCTATTAAAGAGATTACCGAGTGCCATCACGTAACCGGCCAATGCGATTTTTTATTAAAGGTATATGTGAAAGATATTAAGGCTTATGAAGCTTTAATTATGGAAAAGATTAGCAAAATATCGGTGTTAAAAACGTTCCAAACCATGATGATTATGTCGACCAATAAGAAAGAGCCTGTAGTGCCTTTGGCCTATTAATCTATTTGCCAACTAATTGGTTTTTCACCTTTACTTAATAAATAGGCATTTGCTTTTGAAAAATGGGTACAGCCAAAGAAGCCGTTATAGGCTGAAAAAGGAGAGGGGTGAGCGGCCGTTAAAACCACATGTTTTTTTGGATCAATTAGTGATGCCTTTACCTGTGCATGACGCCCCCAGAGCATAAACACCAAACCTTCTCTTTGTTCGCTTAAAGCTCGTATAGCTTGGTCGGTAAATTGCTCCCAGCCCATTTTTTGATGCGAACCCGGCTGATTTGACCGTACTGTTAAGGTTGAATTGAGCAACAACACGCCTTGTTTGGCCCAGCTAGTTAGATCGCCATGGCTAGGCATGCTAAATTCCGGAATATCAGCTTGTAGCTCTTTATATATATTTTTCAACGAAGGGGGAATGGCTACACCCATTTGCACCGAAAAGGATAAGCCATGTGCCTGATGGGCTCCGTGGTAGGGATCTTGGCCCAAAATAACCACTTTTACTTCATTAAAAGGAGTGAGGTTAAACGCATTGAATACATCGCTGTGTTTAGGGTAAACGATCGTTCCTTGTTCATTTTCCTGCTCTAGAAACTTGGTTAAGCCCAACATGTAGGGTTTCTGAAACTCATCTTGTAAGGCAGGAAGCCACGAAGGATGCAAAGATGTTGGCATAAACGATGCTTTTGTTCAAATATAGCATTTTAGATGCCGTTTATATGAGAGATAAATCGGATATTTGTAACCTACAAAACGTTAGATACTATGCCAAATATTATACGATTAATTGCTGCACTAGCTATGTTAGGCGGATCTATAGCCCTTATTTTCTTCGGATCGTGGGGATGGGGAATCTTGGGAATTATTTTAGCCCTATTGGTGTTTGTTACCTTTTTCTTTAACGAGAAAATGCTCTTGGCGCAATATTATTTGCGTAAAGAGAATATGGAAAAAGCAGAAGCGTGGTTGAATAAAATTACCAATTACGAGCGTGAATTAATTAGTGTGCAACACGGGTATTACCAGTTATTGTTGGGTTTAATAGAATCTAGAAAAGCACCCATGCAATCAGAAAAATACTTTAAACGTGCACTTTCTTTAGGCATGACCATGGATCACAACGTGGCCCTAGCTAAATTGAGTTTAGCCGGTATTGCCATGGCCAAACGCAATAAACGAGAAGCTACCATGTATTTGCAGGAAGCTAAAAAGGCAGATAAGAATAAACTGCTAGCCGAACAGATAAAAATGATGCAGGCGCAAATGGGCCAGCTAGATAAATCTCAACAAGTTAGAGGTTACAGATAAAAAAAACCCCTCGAATTTAGAGGGGCTTTTTTTTAGGCAAACCAAGTCATCACCAAATCTTTCTCGGGCATAGCGATGTCGAGCTTTAGTTTTTTTCGCATGCCACCCAAATCGTTAAAAACTTTATTGGGGTTGCCTGCTTTTAATTCTTCGGGACTGTTAAAGCCCATTTTTTGCAATACGGGTACCCATTCGGCAGGTACGCCTAGTGCGGTAAAATCTTCTACAGAAACCACTTTCGCTTTTTTCTCCGGGCGCATTTGCGGGAAGAACAATACCTCTTGAATGGTGTTTTGGTTGGTCATTAACATCACCAAACGGTCTATACCAATGCCTAAGCCAGAGGTTGGCGGCATACCGTATTCAAGTGCACGTAAAAAGTCTTCATCCATGGCCATGGCTTCTTCATCGCCGCGGTCGGCTAATTTAAGCTGATCTTCGAAACGTTCCCGTTGGTCTATGGGGTCGTTTAGTTCAGTATAGGCATTGGCAATTTCTTTACCCATTACAAATAACTCAAAACGTTCTACTAAGCCTTCTTTGCTGCGGTGTTTTTTCGCCAAAGGGGTCATTTCAATGGGGTAATCGGTAATGTAGGTTGGCTGAATGAGCTTGGCGTCTACTTTGGCACCAAAAATTTCGTCAATTAATTTACCACGGCCCATGCTTGGGTCTACATCAATGCCGAGGTCTTTGCAAATGTTGCGTAAACCTTGCTCATCTTGTTCGGAAACATCAATTCCGGTGTACTTTTTAATCGAATCGTACATCGATAATTTTTCGTAGGGTCCGGCAAACTCAATGAGGTGTTCGCCCACTTTTACTTTCGAAGAACCATTGGTTGCTAGAGCTACTTTTTCTAAGCATTCTTCTACCATGGCCATCATCCAGATATAATCTTTATAGGCCACGTAAATTTCCATGGAAGTAAATTCGGGATTGTGCGTGCGGTCCATGCCCTCGTTACGGAACATTTTACCAAATTCATATACGCCATCAAATCCGGCTACAATAAGGCGTTTTAGGTATAATTCGTTGGCAATACGCAAAAACAAAGGCATGTCGAGCGTATTGTGGTGTGTTTTAAACGGACGTGCAGCCGCTCCACCGTGTACGGGTTGTAGGATAGGTGTTTCTACTTCCATCCAGCCTTGGCTATCGAAAAAACCACGCATGGTATTTATTACTCTCGAACGGTTAATAAAAATATCTTTAAACTCCGGATTTACGGTTAAATCTACATAGCGTTGGCGGTAGCGCAGTTCGGGGTCGGTAAAACCATCGTAAATATTACCTTCCTCATCTCGTTTTACAACGGGTAGGGGTTTTAGCGATTTCGATAATACCGTCATTTTGGTAACATGTACCGAAATTTCTCCGGTTTGGGTGGTAAAAACATAACCCTCTAGGCCAATAAAATCGCCAATATCCAATAATTTTTTAAATACGGTATTGTATAGTGTTTTGTCTTCGCTTGGACAAATTTCATCGCGGTTCAAATAAATTTGAATACGTCCACTAGCATCCTGAATTTCGGCAAAAGACGCACTACCCATAATTCTGCGGGTCATGATACGGCCGGCCATGCGGATGTCTTTATAAGCAGTTTTATCGCGTTCGTAGTTTTCCTTAATATCCTTGGCATTGGCCGTTACGTCAAACGCTTCAGCAGGATAAGGGTTAATGCCCAAGTTGCGTAACTCGGCCATGGCCTCTCGGCGTAAAATTTCCTGTTCAGATAAACCTATACTCATATGTTCGTTTCAAATTTGTTCAAAAATAGGGTTTTTATGCGTAAAATGTGTTTAAACAAGGCTAAAAACAAAAAAAAGCATCGAATTAATTCGATGCTCTTCTACTCCATGTACTTTTTTTAACCTTCGTCTTCGACATACATAGAGCTAATGGCATCGGCATATTTTTGTTCAATTACCTTTCGTTTGGCTTTTAGTGTCGGTGTAATTTCACCATCTTCAATGGTAAATGGATTGCGTTTGAGCATAAAATGTTTAATTCGCTCAAATTTTGCCAATTCGTTGGACAGGTGTTTAATGTCTTCATCCACCCAATTAATCAGTTTTTCATCTGTAATAAAGGTTTCAGGCGAATTAAAGAAGTCGTCGCTTAACTTAAACTGTTCTTGTAAACTTTCTCGAGAAGGAACTAAGATGGCGGTAATGTATTCTTGCTTATCGCCAATGAGGAACACTTGTTCGAGTTTCGGACTTTTTAGGTAGATATTTTCTACCGGTGTTGGGTAGATGTTTTTGCCGTAAGCGTTTACCAACATGTTTTTAATACGGTCGGTAATTTGCAGGTTTCCTTTAAAAAAGCGGCCTAAATCACCGGTGTGAAACCAGCCATCGTTGTCTAATACCTGGGCAGTTTCTTCTAGTTTATTCCAATAGCCTTTCATTACGCAATGGCCACGAACTACCACTTCGCCTTCGCCGCATTCAAAGGCTTCATTAAAGCTTTCGTGGGTTTGTATGGTGATGAATTGCTTGCTTTCTACATCTTGAATACCCACCTCAATGCCTGGAATTACTCGGCCAACGGTTCCATATATTTGACGGTGGTATTCGGTTACTGCCATTACGGGCGATGTTTCTGTTAAACCAAAGCCTTCTAAAATTTTAATGCCTAGGTTTCCAAAAAATTCGCCTACGTTTTTAGGTAGCGCAGCTCCACCGGAGATCATGAACTTTAATCGGCCACCAGTTTTTTCTTTAATCTTGCTAAATACCAGTTTATCTGCTAGTTTTTGCTTAATGGAAAGTAAAAATCCGAGTTTATTGCCCGATTCTTTCACTTCTCGGTAGGTTTTACCTACTTCTAAAGCCCATAAAAAGATTTTGCTTTTTAAACCGCCTGCAGAGGTGCCATTTTTCATGGCTTTATCGTGAATGCGCTCTAATAAACGAGGAACGCAGCTCATTACCGTAGGTTTTACTTCGCCCATGTTTTTGGCTAGTAGCTCTAAACTTTGGGCAAAGGCAATTTTACAGCCCTTTGCCATGCAAATGTGATAAGTGGCCGTGCGCTCAAATACGTGTGATAGGGGTAAGAACGAAAGAAAGGTCTCGTGCTCATCTATTACCGGAATTTGCTCTAAACATACGCGTACGTTTTCCACAAAGTTTCCATGGGTAAGCATTACTCCTTTAGGCGTTCCAGTAGTGCCCGAGGTATAAATTAAAGAGGATAAATCGCTCGGTTTTACTTCATTTCTGACTACAGCCAATTCTTTTTTATGTACCGCTAAAGTTTGTTCTCCTTCGGCAATAAGTTCTGCAAGGGAAAGTACACCGGCATGGATAGAAAGCCCTTCTAAATGCTTCTCATAACCCTCAAAAACCGGAATAATACGAATAAGTTGTGGACAGCTATTTGCTATTTTTAAGATTTTCTTAAATAAGAAAGGATTGCCTACCAAAATCATTTTGGCTCCGGCATCATTTAAAATATAGGCAATTTCTGTTTCGCTAAGGGTAGGGTATATTGATACGTTTACGGCACCTAATTGCTGTAAGGCTTGGTCGTAGTATACGTATTCGGGGCAATTTTCAATAATTAAGGCCAAGCGATCGCCTTTTTCAATGCCTAAGTCTAAAAAATAGCTCGAAATAGCATCGGCTGTATCTAATACTTGCTTATAGCTAATTTCTTCCCAACCATTTTTGGTATGATGGAATAAAAAAGTAGTGTTTTCGGGATGTATGTGTTCCACCACATTCCGCAATAGCCGCGGAATGGTGCTGTGTTCGTTTAATAAGTTCATACGTTTTTAACGCATTGGTTAGTTCACAATTATACGCATACCCGTTTTAAAAAACAAAAGGCAGACTGCATAGTCTACCTTATATTTTTAAACAAAAACCTAATTAAACGGAGAAACTTTCGCCACAACCGCAAGTACGGCTGGCATTTGGGTTGTTAAAGTTGAAACCTTTGCCATTTAAACCGTCTGTAAAATCGAGTTCGGTGCCAGCCAGGTATAAAAACGATTTCATGTCTAATGTAATTTTGATACCGTTGTCTTCAAAAAACTGGTCGCCCGTTTTCACTTCGTTATCAAAATCTAAATTATACGATAAGCCAGAGCAACCGCCACCTTTTACAGAAACCCGTAAAAAGTACGAAGTGTCTAAGCCGGCTTCTTGCATCAGGCTTAGTGCTTTTTCTTTTGCTTTATCGGTAATAGTTACCATTTTTTTTAGTGGTGACTTTTTTCGCTTTCGATAGGAGCTAAGCCATTTTTTACACGGTAATCGTTAATTGCGGCTTTAATAGCATCTTCGGCTAATACCGAGCAGTGAATTTTTACTGGCGGTAAAGCCAATTCTTCCACAATATCCATATTGTCAATGGTAATGGCATCATCAATAGATTTGCCTTTTAACCACTCTGTAGCTAAAGATGAAGAAGCAATAGCTGAACCACAGCCAAAGGTTTTAAACTTCGCATCGGTAATTACGTTGTTGCTATCTACCTCAATTTGCAAACGCATTACGTCGCCACACTCTGGTGCGCCAACTAAGCCTGTACCTACATTGTTCTTGCTCTTATCAAGCGTACCCACGTTACGTGGATTGGTGTAATGATCAATTACTTTATCTGAATATGCCATAGTGTTCTATTTTCTTAATATTAATTAATGTTCTACCCATTCTACTTTATCTAAATCGATACCTTCTTTAAACATTTCCCAAAGTGGAGAAAGTTCGCGAAGGTGATTTACTGCATGTTTAGTTTGCTCAATGGCAAAATCTACTTCTTCATCTGTGGTAAAGCGACCTAAGCCAAAACGGATAGAAGAATGTGCCAAATCATCGGAAAGGCCTAAGCTTTTTAATACATAAGACGGCTCTAATGAAGCTGATGTACAAGCTGATCCCGAAGAAACCGCTAAATCTTTCATAGCCATCATCAATCCTTCACCTTCTACATACTTAAAAGAGATGTTAGCTGTATGTGGTAAGCGATTAGCCACGTTTCCGTTTACATAACTTTCTTCCAAAACGGTTAGAGCACTTTGTAATTTATCACGTAAGGCCGATAATCGTTTAGCATCTTTATCCATTTCTAAGCGGCAGATTTCACAGGCTTTACCGAAGCCCACAATGCCGGCTACATTTAAGGTTCCGGAGCGCATACCGCGTTCGTGACCACCGCCGTCTAGTTGGGCAGTTACCTTTACTCTTGGGTTTTTACGACGAACGTATAATGCACCAACGCCTTTAGGTCCGTACATTTTATGTGCGGTAAAGGCCATTAAGTCGATACCATCTGCATCTACGTTTACCGGAATTTTACCTACTGATTGGGTAGCATCGGTCATAAATAGGGCGCCATGCTTATGAGCAATGGCTGCAATTTCTTTTACAGGCTGAATAACACCAATTTCGTTATTGCCATACATGATACAAACTAATATCGTTTGCGGAGTCATGGCGGCTTCTAATTGTGCTAAATCCAATAAGCCGTCTTCTTTTACCGGAAGATAGGTTACTTGAGCGCCTAGTTTTTCTAGGTGTTTGCAGGTGTCTAATACTGCTTTATGTTCGGTTACACAGGTAATAATATGATTTCCCTTATCCTGATACATTTCGAATACACCTTTAATGCCTAAGTTATCACCTTCAGTAGCGCCAGAAGTGAAAATAATTTCCTTCTCATTGGCACCAATAAGCTGAGCAACTTGTTCGCGGGCATAATCTACACCCTCTTCAGCTGCCCAACCAAAAGCGTGGTTGCGGCTAGCCGAGTTTCCAAACTTTTCGGTAAAATAAGGCAACATGGCTTCCAATACCCTTGGATCCATGGGTGTAGTGGCGTTATTATCGAAATATAAAGGTAATTTCATCGATTGTTATTTAGATTCAGTTTAAATTAATACTCAAAGATAGAAAAATAATTATTCAGAAAAGGGATTTTTGTATTAGATAATCGACATTTATTCGTCATTTTTATACCTTTACGTATGCATATGAAACAGATAGAGCACATTGGTATTGCGGTACGTAATTTACAAGAGGCTTGTGCGGTTTACGAGCGCTTGTTGGGTGTAGCGCCGTATAAAACCGAAGAGGTAGCATCGGAAGGCGTTTTAACTGCTTTTTTTAAGGTGGGCCTGAGTAAAATTGAGCTGTTACAAGCTACAACGGAGCAAAGTGCTATTGCTCATTTTATTGAGAAAAAAGGAGAGGGTATGCATCATATGGCTTTTGCCGTAGAAGATATACAAGCAGAAATGGCCCGCTTAAAAGGCGAAGGCTTTACTTTGCTAAATGAAGTGCCTAAACGGGGTGCCGATAATAAATGGGTATGTTTTGTACATCCAAAAGATGCCACTGGTGTGCTCATAGAACTTTGCCAAGAAATAAATTCCTAAATATTTTTCGTGTATCGCTTTTTTGTTTTCACAATTAGCACTATATTTGCCCCTCTGAAAATAATTGACGGAAATGAAAGCTGATTTACATCCAAAAAACTACAGATTAGTTGTATTTAAAGATATGTCTAACGACTATGCTTTTATCACTAAATCGTGCATAGAATCTAAAGAAACTACCAAATGGGAAGATGGTAACGAATATCCTCTAGTTAAATTAGAGATTTCACACACCTCACATCCCTTCTTTACAGGTAAAATGAAATTGGTTGATACCGCTGGTCGTATCGATAAATTCAAAACTCGTTACGCTAAAAAGTAATCGAAACCAAAAAATATACCGAAGTCCCGACCTAACAGTCGGGACTTTTTTTATTTTTGTTACATGAGTATACTATTTTTTGATGATGCATCACGAGAAAGCCTATTGCCTCTGTCGTTTACCCGTCCGGTAGCCGATTTTAGGATAGGTATACTCACTATTGCCGAGAAATGGGCCAAGCGCCTTTCGGCAACAAGTTATTCTTTTGTAACCGAAGAATACCTTCAAGAAAAATTCCCGCAAGAATTATCTGATGATAATTTATTTATAAATGGTTCTATTTGCCCCGATGAGGAGTTGGTAATAGCTATTAACGCATTAGATCTAGGAGAAGCACTTGTTGCAGAGCAGGTGTTAATTGCAATAAAACTGTCTGAAAAAGAGGCACGAAATTTTAATTTCAGCGATTTTTCAAGCTATAAAAGTATAGCGTATACAGGCTCTTTTATTAAGATTACCTATCCGGAAGACTTATTTAGCCTTAACGACGCTGAGTTGCGTAAGGATTTTACCTTGCTTACCACCGGTAGAACATCAGCCAAAATAAGCGCTACAAACACTATTTTAGGAAGTGATTTTTTTGCAGAAGAAGGTGCTAATGCAGAGTGTGCTACGTTTAATACCTTAGAAGGACCTATTTACTTGGCTAAAAATTCTCAGGTTATGGAGGGAAGCCATATTCGAGGTTCCTTTGCTTTAGGCGAACATTCGCAGGTAAAAATGGGCGCCAAAATTTACGGAGCCACCACCATTGGGCCGCATTGCCGAGTAGGAGGTGAAGTCAGCAATTCGATCTTATTTGCTTATTCTTCTAAAGGCCACGAAGGGTTTTTAGGCAATTCGGTATTGGGCGAATGGTGCAATATTGGAGCCGATACCAACAATTCGAATTTAAAAAATAACTATACCGAAGTGCGTTTGTGGGATTATGCCAAGCAGAGTTTTCGAAAAACGGGCTTGCAATTTTGCGGCCTCATTATGGCCGATCATGCCAAATGCGGGATCAATACCATGTTTAATACCGGAACCGTGGTTGGTGTAAGTGCCAATGTATTTGGGGCTGGTTATCCACGCAACTATATACCCGATTTTGCTTGGGGCGGTGCCCAGGGTTTAGAGGTGTATCCCTTGACTAAAGTTTTTGAAACAGCCGAGCGGGTCTATGAACGCCGAAATAGGGTATTTGATGAGATTGAAAAAAACATTTTAACACATATTTTTGAACAAACACAAGCCTATCGCAGGTTTTAATACAGCGAACTCCCCTTTATGAGAAAGAAAATTGTTGCCGGAAATTGGAAGATGAATCAAGATTTTACTGCAGGAACAGCCTTGTTTTCTGAAATATTAACCATGATTCAAGATGAAGTATTAGGAAGTCAACAAGTAATTGTTTGCCCGCCATTTATTCATTTAAATGCCTTGGCTCAATTGGCTAAGCAAACACCAAATGTTGCCCTTGGGGCACAAAATTGCCACCAAGCAGCAGCTGGAGCCTATACTGGAGAAATATCGGCCTCGATGATTAAATCGGTAGGGGCAGAATATGTGATTCTAGGTCACTCCGAGCGTCGTCAGTATTTTGCTGAAAGCGATGCACAATTAGCTGATAAAGTAAATTCTGTTTTAGAAAATGGCTTAAATCCTATTTTTTGTATCGGCGAAACCTTGCAGGAACGTGAGTCGGGAAATTTCTTTGAAGTGTTAAAAAAGCAATTAGAAAGAGGTATTTTTCACCTCTCGACCGATGCATTTAGCGCTTTAGTGTTAGCTTATGAGCCTGTTTGGGCTATAGGTACCGGTTTAACAGCCTCACCAGCGCAAGCGCAAGAAGTGCATGCCTTTATTCGCTCTTTATTTGTAGAACAATATGGGGCTGCAGTAGCTCAGTCTACTTCCATCTTATATGGCGGAAGCTGCAACCCTAAAAATGCTGCTGAATTATTTTCCCAAGCCGATATTGATGGCGGTCTAATTGGAGGCGCCTCCTTAAAATCACGTGATTTTGTGGACATTGTGAAAGCCCTTAATAACTAATGAGCTACCAAGAAGTAGTATTTATACAGAATGAAGGGGCTGAAGCCTACCGCGATGTAATGATTGCCGAATTGGCAGATTTGGGTTTTGATACGTTTGAAGAAACAGCACAGGGGTTTACGGGTTATATCCCTACCACCTTGTATAACGAAACAGCAATTCTCAACTTGCTTGCCCATTATAAAGAAGAAACGCAGTTTAGCTTTACTGCTAAGGCCATTAAGCATGAAAATTGGAATACTCTTTGGGAAAGTAACTTTCATCCTATTTCGGTAGCCGATCAAGTATACGTTCGTGCTACCTTTCATCAACCCGAGCCTAGCTTTTCCTATGAAATTGTCATCGATCCTAAAATGGCTTTTGGAACTGGGCATCATCAAACTACGGCTTCGGTGATGGAATTAATGTTGGCCGAAGATTTTAGAGGTAAAAAGGTGCTCGATATGGGCTGTGGGACAGGTATTTTGGCTATTTTGGCAAAGAAAATGGGAGCCCAAGCTGTAGACGCTATTGATTACGATCCGCTGTGTTTTGAAAGCACCCTAGAGAATACTGAATTAAATAACATGACCGATATTCAGGCTGTGTTGGGAGGTAAAGAAGTAATCCCAAATACCTCTTATGAGGTAATTTTAGCCAATATCAATCGCAATATATTGCTCGACCAATTAGATCGCTATGCGGAAGTATTGGCATCCGAAGGAAGCTTAATACTAAGCGGTTTTTACGAACAGCCCGATTTAGAAATTATTAAAGAAGCTGCCCATGCTTTGGGTTTACGGTATGAAAGGCATCTCGTAAAGCAAGACTGGACAGCGGCAAAATTTATAAAATAAACCATGAGAGTACACTTTATAGCCATTGGTGGTAGTGCGATGCACAATTTGGCCATTGCTTTAGCCAAAAAAGGATTTCAAGTTAGCGGTTCAGACGACGTGATTAATGAGCCCTCAAAATCTCGGTTAGCCCGCTTTGATATTTTGCCGGCTGAATTTGGCTGGTTCCCTGAACGCATTACGGCAGACCTAGATGCAGTTATTTTAGGCATGCATGCCCGAGAAGATAATCCCGAATTGCTACGTGCTCAGGAGTTGGGTTTGCCTATTTATTCCTATCCAGAATATATTTACGAACAATCGAAAGAAAAAACCCGGGTAGTAATTGGCGGTAGCCATGGCAAAACCACCATTACCTCCATGATTTTGCATGTATTGCAACATGCCGGTAAAGATTTTGATTATTTGGTTGGTGCACAGCTAAAGGGCTTTGACACCATGGTAAAAATTACCAACGAAGCTCCCATTATTGTGATTGAGGGCGACGAATATTTAGCTTCACCAATAGATAGACGCCCAAAATTTCATCTATACAAAGGCCATATTGGTGTAATAAGTGGTATAGCTTGGGATCATATAAATGTATTCCCAACTTGGGACTTGTATATTAAACAGTTTGACTTGTTTATAGATACCCTACAACCTGGTGGTGCATTAATTTATTGTCAAGCCGATGAAACCTTAGATCAGCTAGTGGCTACAAAAAACACTTCTGTAGAAAAGTTGGGATACAGCGTTCCAGTCAATCAAATTAGCCAAGGAGTAACTTCATTGTTAACCGATAAGGGCTTAGTTCCGCTGCAAATTTTTGGCGAACATAATTTAATGAACCTTTCAGCTGCCCGTTTGGTATGCGAAAAACTCGGAGTATCTACCGAGGTTTTCTACGAAGCCATTTCTACGTTTAAAGGTGCTGCACGTCGATTAGAGTTGCTTGGTAAAACCGATGATTGTGTGATTTATAAAGATTTTGCCCATTCTCCATCAAAACTACAAGCCACCATACATGCGGTTAAACAGCAATTTCCGGAACGGCATTTAATTGCGGCGATAGAATTGCACACATTCAGTAGTTTAAACGCCGAATTTTTGAAGGAATACGCCGGCACTATGGATGAGGCCGATCAAGCAATAGTAATTATTGACCAACAAACTTTTAAGCAAAAACAAATGACTCCTTTTGATGAAAGTATCGTTAAAAAGTCATTTAATAACGAAAAGTTAAAATTTTTCGATAATTTCGAAATATTTGAAGCATATTTGAATACAAATTCTTTTAAGAATACCAATTTATTGCTTATGAGTTCGGGCAATTTTGGGGGATTGGATTTAGAGGAATTGAAAAATAAAATCTTAAATAAATAAACTATAACGAAATATACACACCAGCCAAAACATACCAAAATGAATACATTAGGAAAAAAAATTCGCTTACTGAGACATCAGCGTTCTTGGAGCCAAGAGGATGTATCTAAACAATTGGATATTTCTATACCTGCATTTTCTAAAATTGAAACCGGAATTACCGATGTCAATTTATCACGTTTAGAACAAATATCGTCACTTTTTGGATTGACGGTTGTTCAATTGCTAACCTTTACCGATAGCGAAGAACAAGAGAAATACAATAATGAAGTTGAGGTATTAACCAAGAAATTGCAAGATCGTGAAACCGATGTAATTGAATTACAAAAGAAAGTAATTGATTTATACGAGGAATTACGTAGAGCTAAGGTAAGCGTTTAGTTACCTTTTAATATTTAAATGGCCTTTGGATTTTCCGGAGGCCTTTTTTATTAGAATGTTTTTCGCATGGTGAGGTGCCTTTTGCCAAATGTGGCGCCTGTTGCCTGGTGTATGGCAATCATTTTGTCATTAAAATCGCCCACCCACGAAAGTTCCAATTCATCGTATTGTTTTTTAGGGATTACATAGTGCTTTAATTTGATGAATAAAGCCGACTCTATCCCATGTTTCTGGAAGGCTATTTTAGTGCCCATCACTATTGCCCGCATACGCCGAACACCTTTCCACTTGTTGTATACAAACTGAATTTTTTGCCAGATACCTAATTTACCATTGAATGATTTTATTAACTGATTAGCATCGGGTATAATAACGATAAATGATACGGGTTGGTTGTTTACATAGGCAAACCAAATTAGTTTTTCATCCATAATCAGTTTCATTTTCCGAAAACTATCCATCACAATATCCTTGTTTAGGGGAACAAAGTTTTCGAAGCCTTGCCAAGCATCGTTGTATATTTCCATGAAGTCATCTGCAAAACGATCGAATTCGCTCACTTTAAGGTGCTCAAAGCGATAACCTTCTTTGCCTGCAACCCACTCGGCAATTTTAGTAAATCGATCTGGGAAGGGAAGTCGTAAGTCTAAATGGTTGGTAATTTGTTCGTAATCTTTTTCAAAACCGTAGTTTTTGAAAAGCGCATGGTAGTAGGGTTTGTGATAGTTCATGCCATACGAAGGCGGAGTAAAGCCCTCTACCAACAAGCCCCAATAGGTATCGTTTTCGCCGAAATTTATCGGTCCATCCATAGCTTTCATACCTTTTGTACTCAACCAGTCTTTTGCGGTATCAAACAATAAATTGGCTGCTTTTTGGTCATCAATGCACTCAAAATAGCCAATACCACCAGTGGGTACATCGTGCTGAAAAGCTTTTTTATCGTTTATAAATGCTGCAATTCGACCGATATGCTCTCCCTTTTTGTTGCTTAAAATCCAACGTGTACAAGATCCGTGCTGAAAAAAGCTATTTGTTTTTGGATGAAAAGTAGCTTCTATGTCCTTGTCTAATGGGCAAATGAAATTGGCATCATCTGCATAAATTTTTCGAACAAGATCTAGAAAAGCTTGTTGCTCTTTTGGGCTGTTAATTTCGGTTATAGTCATAAGTTGCTGTATGCAAAAAAGCATTCGATTATGTCCCGAATGCTTCGTATTGGTATTTTATAGTGCACTAGTAATCATCTTCATCGTCATCTAAGGTGTCGAGATCATCTAGGTCTAAATCATCGTTTAGTGATAAATCGAAATCTTCATCGCTGGCCATAAATCCTATAGGGGGTACCGTTGTAGTGTTTTTACTTGCTGAAGCTATATTCGCATCGGTACTTTTTGCGGCACTTTTTTTGTTTGGCGGTTTCATCAGAAATGAGAATATTTTGATGAATAAAATTAGCAAGAATTTAGATTCAAATAGCTGAAAAAAAAAAATTCTCAGAAAAATTAATCTTGCTGTTCACCAATTTCGTTTACCTCGGAAATGAAATCTTTCATTTGAGGTAAATCAGCTAGGTTTTTTAGACCAAAATAATCCATAAATAAATCGCTCGTTTGATACAGAATTGGTTTGCCAACCGTATCAGCTTTTCCGGCTAAACCTATCAATTCTTTTTCAAGTAATTTTTGAACGGTATAGTCGCAGTTTACCCCTCTAATTTGCTCAATTTCTAGCTTAGTAATGGGTTGGCGGTAGGCAACAATAGCTAGCGTTTCTATAGCTGCTTGGCTTAATTTTTTCTTGGCTCGGTGCAGATTCAACTGGTTTATGCTAGTATGAAAATCTTTTTTGGTGAGAAATAAATACCCATTCGAAATTTCTACCAACTCTATTGCCAAGCTAGGATTATCGTATTTCAGTTTGATGTTGGTTATGCTTTCCTCTAACTCTTTATCCTCAATAGGTCTTTCCAAGGTTGCTTCGCAGATGGCTTTTAAATCGCTTTTTCCTATACTTTGCTCAGAGGCAAAAATGAGAGCTTCAATATGTAAGTCTAGTCTATCCAACACTACTAATAGTTTATTATTTGTTCTTCAATTTTCTTAGGCAGGGAAATGAAATCGTATTGTTGATTGCGAAGTTGCGGCTCAAAACCAGCCTCTTTAATAGCCTCTTGGATGCCATTGGCGGTAAATCGATGTGGAGCGCCTGCTACTGAAACCACATTCTCTTCAATCATAATCGAACCAAAATCGTTGGCACCGGCATGCAAACACATTTGAGCTACGTGTTTACCCACGGTAAGCCACGATGCTTGAATGTTTTTTACATTTGGCAACATGATGCGGCTTAAGGCTAACATGCGTACATATTCATCGCCACTAACCTGATTGGTTATGCCTCGTACTTTTTTAAGCAGCGTGCCATCATCCTGAAAAGGCCAAGGTATAAAGGCCAAAAAACCTTTTGCATCGGCTGGTTTTTCCGATTGTACTTGACGTATCAATACCAAATGCTCAAAGCGCTCTTCTAAGGTTTCTATATGTCCAAACATCATGGTAGCAGATGTTGTTAAGTTTAATTGATGGGCCGCTCTCATAACATCTAACCATTCTTGCCCACCGCATTTGCCTTTAGAAATTAATCGGCGAACACGATCGTTCAAAATTTCGGCACCAGCTCCTGGTAAACTGTCTAAGCCGGCCTCCATTAAGGTCTTTAATACTTCGGTGTGGCTCAAACCTTCAAGCTTGGCAATGTGCGCAATTTCGGGTGGGCCTAAAGCGTGCAGTTTTAAATTGGGATATAAGTCTTTAAGTTCTTTAAATAAATCGACGTAAAAGGCTAGGCCTAAATCTGGGTGGTGGCCACCTTGTAATAATAATTGCTCTCCACCATATCTAAAGGTTTCTTCAATTTTAATTTTATAGGTTTCAATGTCGGTAATGTAGCTTTCTTCGTGGCCTGGGCGACGGAAAAAATTACAGAATTTGCAATTGGCAATGCATACGTTGGTGGTATTTACATTGCGGTCTATAATCCAAGTAATTTTATTGTGCGGCACTTGTTTTTTACGCAATTCATTGGCCGTGTACATCAAATCGGCTGTTGGTGCTTCTTTGAATAAAAAAACCCCTTCTTCTTGGCTCAAGAATTCGAATTGTAAAGCCCGACTCAATAAATCTGCTACGTTCATATGCCTACAAAGATACAGTTGATTTTTTTACCTCCTATACTTTGCTATCAATTATGACTCGAACTTGAGAATTGTAAGCTTCTACCTTCTAAATAAGCCCCTAAATACGTACATTTACACTCTACTATAACATATGGTTTCTTTCGAACGATTTACTTTAGCCAACGGTTTGCAGGTGTTGGTTCACGAAGATTTTACCACCCCCATGGCGGTACTTAATGTTTTATACGATGTGGGCGCCAGAGATGAAAACCCCAATCAAACTGGTTTTGCCCATTTATTTGAGCATTTAATGTTCGGAGGATCGGTAAATATTCCGTCCTATGATGAGCCGCTGCAACGTGTAGGGGGCGAAAACAATGCTTTTACCAGCAACGATATTACCAATTATTACATTACACTGCCGGCCGTAAATTTAGAAACGGCTTGTTGGCTAGAGAGCGACCGCATGTTGAGTCTGGCTTTTTCTGAAAAAAGTCTCGAAGTGCAAAAAAATGTGGTTTGCGAAGAGTTTAAACAACGCTATTTAAATCAACCATATGGCGATGTTTGGCTAAAAATGCGCCCTTTGGCCTATGAAAAACATCCCTATCAGTGGGCCACCATTGGTAAAAATTTAAAGCAGATTGTAGAGGCCAAAATGGAGGATGTAAAAGCCTTCTTTAATAAATTTTATGTGCCCTCGAACGCTATTTTGGTAATAGCCGGTGCGGTTAAAACAGTAGAGGTTAAAAAATTGGTAGAACAATGGTTCGGGCCAATACCTTCGGGCATAAAACCTCTACGCAACTTACCGCTAGAGCCAACCCAGTTACAAGAAAAACGACAAATAGTAGAAGCAAATGTTCCTTTAAATGCCTTGTATATGGTCTTTCATATGCCTGCACGACAAGATGTCGACTATTATGCTGCCGATTTGCTTTCCGATATTTTATCTCGAGGGAATTCATCTAGGTTGTACTGCAGCCTGCTTAAAGAACAACAATTGTTTTCAGATATTAATGCCTACCATTTAGGTAGTATCGACCCCGGTTTGTTTGTAGTAGAAGGAAAACCGGCTCCCGGTATTTCTATGGAAGCTGCTGAACTTGCCATTTGGCAAGAACTCGATCGATTAAAAAACGAGCCTGTAACTGAAGAAGAGCTGGCTAAGGTCAAAAATAAAATGGAATCTACCATGGAATTCGCTGAAATGAGTTTATTAGATAAGGCCATGAATTTGGCTTATTTCGAATTGCTTGGTAATGCCGAAGATTTAAACCACGAAACCGGAAAATATATGGCTGTAACTGGCCATGAAATTAAAGAACAAGCACAGCACATTTTCCGCAAAGAAAATTCATCAATCCTAAGCTATTTAGCCAAAAACTAACATGGATAGAACGCTAGCACCTGCATTTAAACAGGTAGAACATATAGATATTTTACAAGCGAAAGCCCATAACTTAGCTAACGGCATTCCCTTATTTTTTGTGGATGCCGGAGAACAAGATTTGTTGCGTATCGAGTTTATTTTTGATAACGTAGCTTGGAATAATGCTAAGCCTTTACAAGCATTTGCTGCCAATGCGCTCTTACAAGAGGGCACTTCAAATTATACCGCTGCTCAATTGGCCGAAAAGTTCGATTATTACGGTGCATTTCTGCAAAAAGACTATTCCTATGATCAATCGAGTGTAGTGCTGTATACACTTACTAAGCATTTGTCATCGGTTTTACCTTTGCTTCGCGAAATTTTAACCGATGCCGTTTTTCCACAAGCAGAAATTGAAACCTTTGTGCGCAACCAACAACAAAAATTGAGTGTAAGCTTAGAGAAAAATGATGTATTGGCTCGGCGTTCATTTAACCAGGTATTGTTTGGTAATACGCTCTATGGCCATGCTCCGCTACACACAGACTATGAGAAGTTACAGCGTACTGATTTGCTCGATTATTATAAGAATGCCTACCAACCGTCTAATTGTACTATAGTAGTTTCTGGTAAGGTTTCTGAAGCTACCTTATCTTGCATAAATGCCACTTTTGGGACTGCATGGGAGGAAAGCACAGCAGGTGTAAAAAATGAATTTTCTTTTGCTGCAGGTAGTGGAAGTACACATTTTTCAGAACGCCCCGATGCGCTCCAATCGGCCTTGCGTCTAGGTCAGTTGGCCATCAACCGTACAAATCCCGATTTCCCTGCTTTACAAGTATTAAACACCATTTTTGGAGGTTATTTCGGTTCTCGATTAATGGCCAATATTCGCGAAGATAAAGGCTATACCTACGGCATTGGTTCGGGCATTGCTTCTTTAAAAGATGCGGGTTATTTCTTTATTTCCACCGAAGTTGGAGCCGATGTATGCACTGCCGCCATGTCCGAAATTGAAAAAGAAATGAAACTTCTCCGTACCGAATTGGTATCGGAAGGAGAGTTGGCTTTAGTACGCAATTATATGCTGGGCTCTATGTTAGGTAGCTTAGAAAATGCTTTTTCTCATGCCGATAAGTTTAAAAACACCTATTTCTTTGGGCTGGATGCTTCGTATTACGAACGTTATGTACAAACGGTGCGCACCATTAGCCCGCAAACACTACTAGAATTGGCCAATACCTACCTTCAGTTCGATAAATTAGAAAAAGTGATCGTTGGTAAACAATAAATTCTTCATTTTCAGAAAAATACGATAACTTTGCCTGGCAAATAATATCACTTAATAGTTATTTGCTATGGCGCTCGATCCACAAAAATTTGTTGCCGAAGGTCTCACCTACGACGACGTACTTTTAATCCCAGCTTATTCTGAAGTATTGCCCCGTGAAGTGGATACCTCTACTTGGCTAACTCGTAACATTCGTTTAAATATTCCTATCGTTTCTGCGGCTATGGATACCGTTACCGAATCTGGTTTAGCCATTGCCATTGCCCAGGCAGGAGGTTTAGGCATGTTACATAAAAATATGTCTATTCAGGCCCAAGCCGATGAAGTACGCAAAGTAAAACGGTCGGAGAGTGGCATGATTCAAGATCCGGTAACCCTTTCTGAAGTGGCCTTGGTAAGCGATGCTTTCCAAATTATGAAAGAGTTTAAAATTGGGGGCATTCCAGTAATCAACACCGATAAAAAATTAGTGGGTATTATTACCAATAGAGATTTACGCTTTCAAAAAGACATGAAGAAGGCCGTGAGCCAAGTAATGACTAAAGAAAATTTGGTTACTGCTCCTCTGGGCACTACACTTTTACAAGCAGAAGTAATACTTCAGGATTATAAAATTGAAAAACTCCCCATTGTAGATGCCAAAGGCATTTTGGTAGGATTAATCACCTTTAAGGATATTCAAAAATTTAAAAACTTTCCCCAAGCCTGTAAAGACGAACAAGGACGTTTACGTGTAGGTGCTGCCGTAGGTGTTACGCCCGATACGATGGATCGGGTAGCTGCTTTGGTGAAAGCCGGGGTAGATGTAATTGCTATTGATACGGCTCATGGCCACTCTAAAGGAGTAATTAATCAACTTAAAGAAGTAAAAGCAAAATACCCGAATTTGCAGGTAATTGCAGGAAATATTGCTACTGGAGCTGCTGCAAAAGCCCTTGCCGAGGCAGGAGCCGATGCCGTTAAAGTAGGTATTGGCCCGGGCTCTATTTGTACTACTCGTATTATTGCTGGTGTGGGCGTACCGCAGCTGTATGCTGTGTATGAATGTGCCAAGGCTTTAAAAGGTACGGGCGTGCCGGTAATTGCCGATGGCGGAATTAAACATACCGGAGATATTGCCAAAGCTATTGCAGCAGGTGCTAGTACCATTATGGCCGGTTCTTTATTTGCCGGAGTAGAAGAATCGCCGGGCGAAACCATTATTTTCGAGGGACGCAAGTTTAAATCGTATCGTGGAATGGGTTCTATTGAAGCCATGGAACAAGGCTCTAAAGATCGGTATTTCCAAGATGTGGAAGATGATATTAAGAAGTTAGTACCCGAAGGTATTGTAGGCAGAGTACCTTTTAAAGGTAGCTTGGCCGAAGTAACGTACCAATTTATCGGCGGTTTAAAAGCCAGTATGGGGTATTGCGGAGCCGCTACAATCGATAAATTACAAGAAGCCCAATTTGTACGCATCACTGCATCGGGTATTCGAGAAAGCCATCCACACGATATTGCCATTACCAAAGAAGCACCAAACTATTCTAGATAAGATGAAGAGCATTTGCGTTTTTTGTGGTTCCAATTTCAATGGAGACCCCCAACTTCTAGTCGCTATAAATGAGTTGGCACATGAATTGGTTAAACAAGAAATTACCTTGGTTTATGGTGGTGGAAGAGTAGGAGTTATGGGTTTACTAGCCGATGAAGTGTTGAAAAACGGAGGTAAAGTAATTGGTATAATTCCTGAATTTTTAATGAATAAGGAAGTTGGCCACGAAGGCCTTACCGAGCTTATTATTACCAAAAACATGCACGAGCGTAAACAAAAAATGGCCGATTTGTCTGATGGCGTAATTACCCTCCCAGGAGGTTACGGCACCATGGAGGAGTTTTTTGAGGTACTTACCTGGCTGCAATTAGGCTTGCACCATAAACCCATTGGTTTGCTAAATGTCGGTGGATTTTACAATCCATTATTAACCCAATTAGACGTTATGGTGGAGCAGAAATTCTTGAAACCCATCAATCGGGACTTGGTATTGAGCAACGACAAGGTGGTTGAGCTCTTGGCGCAAATGGATGCCTTTGATACACAACCCGATGATGTTTGGTTTGAAGATCGCAACCTGATTTAATAAATTATTCTAAGAAGTGCTAAAAATATATATTTGGAACGATTTTTGTGAGGGTATAAATCCCCGAATTATTGCTAAAATTTTACCAAAAAGTACAAAAAAACTCGATTTTTAGACGTTATAATGTTAGCTTTGCTACTTGTTAAAAAAATAGCAGCACCAATTTCCATAGATGAGACAACTCAAAATCACCCAATCCATTACCAACCGTGAATCGCAATCGCTTGATAAGTATTTGCACGAAATTGGTAAAGTTGATTTAATTACCGCCGAAGAGGAAGTAATTTTAGCCCAGAAAATTCGTGAAGGAGACCAAGCTGCATTAGAGCGCTTAACCAAAACTAATTTACGTTTCGTAGTATCGGTTGCAAAACAATACCAAAACCAAGGCTTAACCCTAGGCGATTTAATTAACGAAGGAAATTTGGGTTTAATCAAAGCAGCTAAACGTTTTGATGAAACCAAAGGATTTAAGTTTATCTCTTATGCCGTATGGTGGATTCGTCAATCTATTTTGCAGGCCATTGCCGAGCAAAGTCGTATTGTACGTTTGCCTTTAAACCAAGTAGGCTCATTAAGTAAAATTAGCAAAGCCTTTTCTAAACTAGAACAAGAATACGAGCGTGAGCCATCTCCGGAAGAATTAGCTGTTATGTTGGAAACCACGGTAGAAAAAATTTCAGATACGTTGAGTAATTCTGGTCGCCATGTTTCTATGGATGCACCCTTTGTGCAAGGAGAAGAAAATACTTTATTAGATGTACTAGAGAATAAAGACCCGGATACCGATAGTAATTTAATTAACGAATCTCTTTCTGAAGAAATTCGTCGTTCTTTATCTACCTTAACCGATAGAGAGCGTGAAATTGTAGTCTTATTTTTTGGTTTAAGTACCAGCCAACCCTTATCATTAGAAGAAATTGGAGAAAAATTCAATTTAACTCGTGAACGTGTTCGTCAAATTAAAGATAAAGCCCTACAACGCTTGCGCCACACATCGCGAAGCAAAATATTAAAGTCTTATTTAGGCTAAACAAAAAAATCGGGTTTCGGCCCGATTTTTTTGTTTTAAAAACTGCTAGTTTATGACTATTCCTATTTATCAAGTAGATGCCTTTACCGACCACTTATTTGGCGGAAACCCAGCAGCAGTTTGTCCTTTAACAGCATGGCTTCCCGAAGCAAAAATGCAGCAATTAGCCGCAGAAAATAATTTGGCCGAAACGGCTTTTTTTGTCCCCCAAGGAGAAAATTATGGTTTGCGTTGGTTCACTCCCGAACTAGAAATTGATTTATGTGGACATGCTACTTTGGCTACTGCTCATATTATTTTTACGCAATTAGGAGAAACTCGAAAAATCATCCAATTTAATACTCAAACGGCCGGCATATTAACTGTTAGCCGCAATGATGATTCGTATACGCTAGATTTTCCATCTCGGGTGGCAAGCCCAACTAGTTTGCCAGAGGGTCTTTCAGAAGCCTTAGGAGGTTCAGGCCTTTTGGAGGTTTACAAATCTAGAGATTATATGTTGGTGTATGAAACAGAGGCTCAGGTGGCAGCATTACGCCCTGATTTTTCTGCCTTGGCTAAACTACCTATAATGGGCGTTATTTGCACAGCACCGGGTATAAATAGCGATTTTGTTTCCCGCTTTTTTATTCCGGTAGCCGGTATTAATGAAGATCCAGTTACGGGGTCTGCCCACTGCAATTTGGTACCATATTGGGCGCAAAAATTAAATAAATCTCAATTACATGCTTATCAAATATCTTTCCGTAGGGGAGAATTGCAATGCGAACTTAAAGGAGACCGAGTGCTAATGAGCGGAAAAGCGATAACTTATTTGAAGTGAGAGGTTTTTATTTAGTTAGAGTTTAACTAGTATTTAGTAAGAGTTGATTTATCAACTAAGTTTACCAACAATCTCTTAATACCTAATAATTAACCCCTAAATCTTGTTTTAAAAATTCGGCTTCAATACATATTTGTCGTAGAAACGGAAGATATGTTCTGCTGCTTCTTCGGCAGTATCTACAATGCGGAAAAGATTTAAATCTTCTTCGTGAATGTTGCTTTCCTGCATTAACATCGTTTGTTTTACCCAATCCATCAATCCCGTCCAATACGAACTGCCCACTAATACAATAGGGAAACGGGCAATTTTGCCAGTTTGAATTAAGGTTAAGGCCTCAAACATTTCATCTAAGGTGCCAAAGCCCCCCGGTAAAATAATAAACCCTTGAGAGTACTTCATGAACATTACTTTGCGCACAAAGAAATAATCAAACTCCAATAATTTATCTCTATCAATATATTTATTGTGGAATTGTTCAAAGGGCAATTCGATATTTAACCCAACTGATTTTCCGCCGGCTTGGTAAGCGCCTTTATTGGCTGCTTCCATAATTCCAGGTCCACCGCCAGAAATAACGCCATAGCCACGCTCCGTTAATAAGCGGGCACAATCTTCGGCTAGTTTATAATAAGGGTTTTCGTTTTTGGTTCTTGCCGATCCGAAAATGGAAACACAGGGGCCAATTTTTGCTAATTTTTCAAATCCGTCTACAAATTCAGACATAATTTTAAAAATTTGCCACGAATCGGTTACCTTAATTTCTTGCCAATCTTTATTTTCAAAGGCATTTCTTATTTTATCATCACTCATCATATCCTTGTTATTTTAAAAGCTAATAGTCTCTTTACTTTTCTTGCTGATTAAAAGCAAGCCGGCAAAGGTAAGTAATCCGTTGATAAGGATTAACTCGGTATCGAAAATATATCCGTTTAGCAACAGCTTAGAATTGGCATTGAGTATATAACAGGCTACTGGAGCCACTAGACATACTATCGGCACCAATTTATCTCTCACAGTTCGTTTTTTAAGCAGTAGCCCAAAGGCATACAAACCTAAAAGCGGCCCATAGGTATATGATGCAACTGTAAAAATAGCGCTTACCACCGCTGCATTGTTAAGTGCATTGAAAAGTAATATGACTAGAAATAGGGCAATCGAAAATCCGATATGTACCCAATGCCGAGGGTTAATGCCTCCAAGCTTCTTCTCCACTTTGTCTAAGCCTAAAAAATCTACACAAAAAGATGTGGTGAGTGCCGTTAAGGCCGAATCGGTGGTGGCAAATGTTGCTGCTGTTAAGCCCAACATAAAAATAATAGCTGGTAATACAGCTAAATGATTTAAAGCTATCTCAGGGAAAAGAAAATCGGTACGCACATTTCCGGCAGCATCGGTAGGAATAGCAATTCCATTTTTAGTAGCATATATGTAAAGTAGGGCACCCACACTTAAAAAGAAGAGATTAATAACCACAAAAATGCCCGTAAAGGTGAACATGTTTTTTTGTGCTTCGCCAATGCTTTTGCAACTCAAATTTTTCTGCATTAAATCTTGGTCTAACCCTACCATGGCTAGTGTAACGAAAATCCCGCCTAAAACTTGTTTAAACACATGGAATTTATTGCTTACAAAATCATTGGTAAAGAAAATTTTAGAATAACCGCTTTGCTTAATTTGTTCAAATGCCTGCGGAATAGAAAAATGTAAGCTATCGCAAACAAAATAAATAGTCATAAATACGGAGAGTACCAAAAATAGGGTTTGCAGGGTATCGGTAATAATAATGGTTTTTAAGCCACCTTTAAAGGTATACGACCAAATGAGGAGTATAGAGGTAAGCACCGTGAGCCAAAAGGGGATCTGATAGGTATCAAAAATAAAACGTTGCAATACAATGGCTACCAAGTATAAGCGAAAAGCCGACCCAATGGTGCGGCTTATTAAAAAAATGCCTGCTGCGGTTTTGTAACTATAAAAACCCAAACGTTTTTCAATATAACTATAAATCGACGTGAGTTGCATACGGTAATACAGGGGCAGCAAAATGGTTGCTACCAGTATAAAACCGATGGCGTTGCCTAGCACAAACTGAAAATATTGAAACTGGTCGCCACCCATGGAGCCTACTTTTCCAGGTACTGATATAAACGTAACGCCCGAAAGGGAAGTGCCTATCATGCCAAAAGCCACCAAATACCATTTGGAGTTTCGGTTGGCCAGAAAGAAGGTGTTATTATCTGATGAATTTTTAGATGTAAAATACGAAACGGCTATTAAAACGAGGAAATAGCCTATAATGAAACTTAATAAAACGGCTGGGGCCATGTTTAAATTGATTGGTTAACCTTATAAATGTAATAATTTAAGTTTTTAAAGCGATAAAAAGCTCGATAAAAGCTAAATTAGCGGTATGAATTTTTCGTCGAGACTACTCGAACATGCTGTAGATGAATTTGCTAAACTGCCTGGGGTAGGTAAACGCACTGCCTTGCGTTTGGTTTTGCATTTGCTTAACCAATCGGAAACCGAAGTCGCTGATTTTACAAGCAGTTTAACCCGTTTAAAAGCCGAAATTCGTTTTTGTGAAACGTGTAATAATATTTCGGATGCTCCGATTTGTGAAATTTGTGAAAGCCACAAACGAGACCGCAGTACCGTATGTGTGGTAGAAGACACCCGAGATGTGATGGCTATTGAAAATACGGCTCAATATCAAGGGGTATACCATGTGTTGGGTGGATTAATTTCGCCGATGGATGGCATTGGGCCTTCTGATTTATACATTGATAACTTGATAGAGCGGGTACAAGCCGGTGAACTGAAAGAAGTTATTTTGGCTCTTAGCGCTACCATGGAAGGAGATACCACCATTTTCTTCTTGTATAAAAAATTAAAAGATTTGCCCGTACAAATATCTACTATTGCCCGTGGCATTGCTTTTGGTGGCGAATTGGAATATGTAGATGAAATTACCCTCGGGCGCTCCATTGCTACCCGAATTCCATATGAAAACTCCTTGATTAAATAAATGGACTTAAAAAATAAAACCGTAGTTATTACCGGTGCCTCTTCAGGTATTGGGAAAGCCTGTGCTGAAGCTTTTGCCAAACGTGGCGCCAATGTGGTGTTAGCTGCCCGTCAATACGTTGCACTTTGCCAAATTACAAAGCAATTGGAAAAAGATTATGGTGTAAAAGCCTTAGCTGTAGCCTGCGATGTAGCCAAAGAAGCCGATTGTGAAAACTTAATTAAACAATCGCTGCAAACTTTTGGCCGTATAGATGTGCTTGTAAACAATGCCGGAATTTCCATGCGGGCCTTATTTAAAGATTTAGACTTGGTGGTTATTCGCAACCTCATGGATGTGAACTTTTGGGGAATGGTATACTGCACCAAATATGCTTTACCCGAATTGTTAAAAAATAAAGGTTCGGTAGTAGGCGTATCGTCTATTGCAGGCTATAAAGGGTTACCGGGTCGTACGGGTTATTCTTCTTCTAAATTTGCCATGAATGGTTTTTTAGAGGCTTTAAGAGTGGAGAATTTAAAAACCGGCTTACACGTAATGATTGCTTCGCCGGGCTTTACTGCCTCCAATATTCGTAAAGTAGCCTTGGTAAAAGATGGCAGTGCCCAAGGCGAAACCAGTATGGTGGAAGAAAAAATGATGTCGGCTGAAGAAGTTGCAGAACAAATTGCCCAAGGTGTAGAAAATCGTAGCCGTACCTTGGTTATGACTTTTCAAGGAAAATTAACTGTATTTTTGAGCAAGTGGTTACCAAAACTGCTCGATAAATTAGTATATACTCATTTTACAAAAGAAAAAGACCCTCTTATCCGATGAAATTAAAACTTGCTTTCCTCATGCTATTCTATCTATCTAGTTTAAGCTCTGTATTGGCTGTTACTATTAAAATTAAAAAAGACATCAGCTACCCTTCAGCTAGTAAATCTACCCGAAATCAATTGGATGTGTATTATCCAAAAGATGTAAGCCAAGCTAAAGATGTATTGGTATTTATTCACGGTGGGTCGTGGGATAGTGGTAAAAAAGATACCTATTGGTGGATGGGCCGCAATTTTGCTAGCAAAAATGTAGTTACGGTAATTATTAATTATCCTTTATCTCCAGCTGCTGGTTATGAAGATATGGCTAGAGATTGTGCAGCGGCTATTAAATGGGTAAAAGATTCCATTTCCAACTATGGTGGTAACTCAGAGCGTATTTTTGCTATGGGGCATTCGGCTGGTGGGCATTTGGAGGCGCTTATTGATTTAGATCCTCGATTTTTTGCTGAACAACAAATTGCCAATCCATTGCGTGGCATTATTTTAAACGATGGTTTTGGTTTAGATATGGAACAGTATTTACAGTTGGCTGAAAAAAACGATCAAACGACTAGTTTTTTGAAAACCTTTACCACCGATCCGGAGAATTGGAAGAAGGGGTCGCCTTTAACCTACGTAGATCAGTTAAAACATCCGTATTATATTTTGGTAGGTGGAGAAACCTACGAGGCAATTAAACTGCAATCGAAACGCTTGTATGAGTTGCTAACCCAAGCGCAAAAGCCGGTAAAATATGAGGTAATACCTAAAAAACAACATGTGCCCATGATTAGCCAGATGGTTTTTGGCGCCAATCCACTATACCAATCTATCATCGACTTTATGCAAAGCCATTAATTGGCTTTTTTGTTGAGGGAACTTAAATAACTGTAGCCAATACAAGCCGCTATAATGGAAGCTATTAAAATGCAGAATTTGGCTTCTAATTGAAAAGCTGGATTTTTAAAAGAGAGTAAGGCAATAAAGGTTGACATGGTAAAGCCAATGCCAGCCAACATGCCCAAGCCTAATACATGTTTCCATGTTGCCTTAGAGGGTAAGCTGCTCCAACCCAATTTTACGCTTATCCACGAAAATAAAAATACCCCAATTGGTTTACCGAAAACCAATCCTAAAATGATACCCAATCCAATGGGACTGCTAATGCCTTTTAGCATACTCCACTCCAAATGAATATTGGTATTTGCTAAAGCAAATAGAGGCATAATGAACAAATTTACGGGCTTTAATAAGAGGTGCTCTAGTTTTTCTAAGGGGGAAGTTTCTTTTACCGGATTGGTAGGAATAAAACAGGCCAGCAACACGCCTGCAATGGTGGCATGTATGCCCGAATGGTGGACTACATACCACAAAAATACTCCGGGTATGAGGTAAAAAATTAGGCGTTTTACCCCGAAATAATTTAGGGTGGCTAATAGTGCTACTATTCCTCCGGCATAAGCTAAATACGTGCTATCTAACTTACTTGAATAAAAAAGGGCAATCACCACAATGGCGCCCAAATCGTCTACAATGGCCAGGGCGGCTAAAAATATTTTAATAGAAGTAGGCACCCGATTGCCTAATGCAGCTACAATGGCCAAGGCAAAAGCAATGTCGGTAGCCATAGGTATGCCCCATCCATGCTGGCTAGGTTTGCCTAAATTGATAAGTAAGAATATGGCTGCAGGAACCAACATGCCTCCAAAGGCTGCAAAAACAGGCATGCTTGCCTTTTTAATAGATGAGAGTTCGCCTTCAACTAATTCACGTTTGATTTCTAATCCCACTAATAAGAAAAAGATAGCCATTAAGCCATCGTTAATCCAACTGGTGGTATCGTAAACTAGGTGTAAACCCGATATGTGGATGCCCCAAGTGCTTATTAAAATACTATTAAAGGAATTGGCTAAAGCAGAATTTGCTAAAAACAAAGAAAATAACACACCAGCCAATAAGAGGATTCCTCCTAGTTGTTGTGATTGTAAGAATTCGCGAAAGGGCTTCAGGTTAATGAACTTCGCCATGCGCTAAAACTCAGCATTTTTCGGCGTTCTTGGGAATGGAATGACGTCGCGGATGTTAGTCATGCCAGTTACAAATAAGACCAAACGCTCAAAGCCCAAGCCAAAGCCGGCGTGTGGTGCCGAGCCAAAACGACGGGTATCTAAATACCACGATAATTCTTCGGAGGGCACGTGCATTTCGCTCATGCGTTGTTCCAATTTTTCTAAACGCTCTTCTCGTTGCGACCCGCCTACAATTTCGCCAATACCAGGAAATAATATATCCATAGCTCTTACGGTTTTTCCGTCGTCGTTTTGGCGCATGTAAAATGCTTTAATATCTTTCGGGTAATCGGTCAAGATTACTGGTTTTTTAAAGTGTTTCTCCACCAAATAGCGTTCATGCTCCGATTGTAAATCGGCACCCCATTCTTCAATAAGGTATTTAAATTGCTTTTTCTGGTTTGGTTTCGATTGCTTCAATATCTCAATGGCCTCTGTATAGGTGATGCGTTCGAAACTGTTTTCTAAGCAGAAGTTTAGTTTGTTTAATAAATCGAATTCAGAACGATCTTGTTGGGGCTTTTGCTTTTCTTCTTCTTCTAAACGGCCTTTTAAGAATTCCAATTCATCGGCACAGGTTGTTAGCGCATAGCCAATAACATATTTTAACAATTCTTCGGCCAAATCCATATTGCCGTTTAGATCATAAAAAGCCATTTCTGGTTCAATCATCCAAAATTCGGCCAAGTGGCGGGTGGTGTTCGAATTTTCGGCTCTAAATGTAGGTCCAAAGGTGTAAATATCGCCGAAGGCCATGGCAGCCAATTCGCCTTCTAACTGTCCGGAAACGGTCAGATTGGTGATTTTGCCAAAAAAGTCTTCTTTATAGTTTACCGTTCCATCGTCGTTACGAGGAATGTTATCAAAATCGATGGTGCTTACACGGAACATTTCGCCAGCTCCTTCAGCATCGGATGCGGTGATGATTGGCGTATGTAAATACACAAAGCCACGTTCGTTGAAAAATTGGTGTACGGCAAAAGCCAATGCATGACGCACTTTAAATACGGCATTAAAGGTGTTGGTGCGGAAACGTAAATGGGCAATTTCTCGTAAAAACTCTAAACTGTGTTTTTTAGGTTGTAGCGGAAATTTTTCTGCATCGCTATCGCCCAAAATTTCTAAGTTTTTCACTTTAATTTCTACGCGTTGGCCTTTTCCTAACGATTCTACTAAGGTACCAGTTACCGCAACAGAGGCTCCAGTTGTAAGACGTTTTAAAAGGCTTTCCTCAGTGCTGTTAAAATCAACTACTGCTTGTATGTTGTGAATGCTAGAACCATCGTTAATGGCTATAAACTGATTATTACGGAAGGTTTTTACCCATCCCATAACAGTTACTTCCTTGCCGAAATCAGTTGTTGCTAATAGCGCTTTAATTTTGGTTCTTTTCATAATTTTCAACGGAATAAGGTGCTAAAATACGAAGGATTTCGCAGTTTTCACAGCCCTTTGCTTAAGCCACTTCACGTAAATCTACCGCCACTACTTTTGATACACCTTGTTCTACCATGGTTACCCCGTAAATAATGTCGGTGCTGGCAATGGTGTGCTTGTTGTGCGATACCACAATAAATTGCGATTGATTGGAGAATTTGCGGATAATCGTGTTGAATTTATCGATGTTGGTATCATCTAAAGGAGCATCTACCTCATCAAAAATGCAGAAAGGTGCAGGCTTAAGCAGGTACAGCGAAAATAGGAGGGCCGTGGCTGTAAGCGTCTTCTCTCCACCTGATAGTTGATTGATAGAAAGCGGACGCTTGCCTTTCGGACGGGCCATAATCTCAATATCAGAGTCGAGTGGGTTTTCTGGGTCGGAGAGTATTAAATCGCAGGAATCTTCCTCGTTAAATAAGGAACGGAAAACTTCAATGAAGTGTTCTCGAACTTGGGTGAAGGCTTCCATGAATTTGGCCTTTGCCGTATCGTCTATCTCTTTTATGGTTTCTAAAAGCGAAGTTTTTGCGTCTAATAAATCTTTTTTCTGGGTTTGTATAAATACAAAACGCTCTTGCATTTCTTGGTAGGCCTCTATGGCCATAGGGTTAATGCCTCCAAAATCATCCAGCTGGCGTTTAAGCTTTTCGGTTTTCTCTTTTAAGACTTCTTCATTTTCGCCTTCGGGCACATCGCTTTCCAATAAATCATTAATATCAATGGTGAATTCTACCGATAAACGCTCTTTTAGCCCATTTAATTCGAGTTTTAAATTCGTTTTTTGGTCTTTTAGCTCGTTGGCTAAGAAATCGGCTTGTTCTTTTTTCCTACGCTGTTCTGCAATGGCGTTTTCCGTTTCAGTAATGGCACCCCGAGCAGCATAATAGGCTTGTTCTAGTTCTTCTACACCTTTTTCCAAAGCTTCTTTTTGGGTGTACATGGCTACCAAATCATCGTCAGAATGATCTACGTGTTTTAGCGTTTCTTTAATATTTGCCTGTGTTTGCTCAAAAATAGCGTGGTTATTTTGTATGAGTTCCGAGAGGTTGGCATGTTGACTATTTCGGTAGTCCAAATCTTTTTCTAGCCCAGATACCTTATTTTGTTGCTGATGGAATTTGATATTTTCTTGGTTATAGGCAGTGGCCTCGGTAGTTAACCGGTCGGAAAGATTTTGGTATTCTTGTTGGGCTTGTACCAAGGCCTGCTGTTTAATTTCCTGTTCGATTTTTAGTTCGGCAACTTTAGGTTCCGAGCGTTCAATTTCTGCTAGAATACCTGCAATTTTGCTTTCAATATCTTGTTTGCGGTTTTTACTATTCTCCATAAAAGCCACATATTGCTCTTGTTTGGTTTTAGTAGAGATGTATTCGTTGTTAAGACCTTGTAGCACTTGTTCCTTTTGGCTGTTTTGTTCCTTTTGCGATGCTGCTTTTAGGGTTTCCAAGCCTTGGCTTTCCTTTTCGATAGTATGCTGTAGGGTAGTTATTTTCTGCTCTAAACTCGAAATCTCTTTGGCTAAATTTTCTAAGTTTTTAGCCCGACCAATACGTTTTCCCTCAAATAAACCTACCGAGCCGCCAGCCATAGTATAGGTACTTTTACTGTATTTACCGCTACTGCTTAATAAAATTTGTCCTTCTTGTGGTAAGGTATTGGCTAATTCTTCCTCTTCGCCGCTTTCAATAACATATACGTTTTTTAAGAGCAGTTCGCAAAGCGGACGATAGTTGGCACCTACCTCAATAATATCAAGGGCTGCTACTAAATTGATTTTAGCTACTTGCTTTTCAGTTTTCTTAACCGATGATTTTAAAGCATCGAGAATAAAAAAATTAGCTCTGCCTTGGGCCGAATCGCTGAGTAGGGTAATGGCTTTTATGGCTTCCTGCTGCGTTTGCACCACATAATGGTTCATTACGGGTTCTAAATAGTTTTCAATAGCAATGCGGTAAGCCTCTTTGCAAAACAAAATATCGGAGAATAAAGGCGCCTGCTTGGCCCAATTGGTATTTTTTTTCAAGAAACGAATAGATTCGGGGAAGCCTTCCAAATTGTCGACCATAGATTTGGTAAGGTTGTATTCGTTTTGCTTGGCGTCTAGTTTTCTGTTTAAATCTTGGCTTTCTTGCTTTTGTTCTTGAATTTTTTCTTCACTTACTTTTAGCTTTTCTTGTAAGTCAGCTTCGAGTTTTTGAGCCAGACTTAATTCTTGTTGTTGGGTTTGTAAACGATGTTCTAAATGGGCTAAGGCTTTATCAAATTCGGTTAATTCTACTTCTTTCGATTGCGCATCGCTGGTATTTCGGGTACTTTCTTGTTGTAAAGCATCCCGCTGTATGTGTAAAATGGCTAGGTTTTTTTCAAGTTCATTAAGTGCCTGCTGCTTTTGACTGTTTTCTTTCACCAAGCTATCTACATGCGTTCTGAAATTTTGGTGCTGCTCCCGCAAGGCATCTACACTGCTTTTTTGTTTTTCTAAATCTATTTGCAAGCTATTTATAATGCTTTTTTCTTGACTTAACTCTTCGTTTAAGCTTTTTTGGTTATAGTCAACGTGGTTAAGTTGTTGACGATCTTTTTCTAGCTCTTCTTTTATTCTAGCTTCTTTATCTTCTAAAAAGCGCAACTGTTCATTTTTTACCTTTTTATCGCTTTCGTAGGCTCTTATTTTGGCAATAAACTCGTTGGCAGCTTTTTGTTGCGTGCTTAGGTTTTTTTCTTGAGTAAGGTGTGCCAGTTTTTGTTGTTGCAAGCTAGCTTCCAAGGTGTCAATTGCGCTGCTTATGCCCGATTTTCCTGCATTTTGATCTTGTTCCTGTTTATCTAGAGTTTCTAAAGCGTTTCGGTACCCTGCAATGCGAAAAGAGGCCAATTGCACACTTAATTCTTTGTATTGCTCTTTTAGTTTATAGTAGCGCTCTGCTTTTTTAGCTTGATTTTCGAGTGTTTTTAAATTTTTATCAATCTCGAATAAAATATCTTCTACACGGCTCAGGTCTGATTCGGTATCTTTTAATTTAGAGAAGGTTTGCTTTTTACGCAGTTTGTATTTCGAAATGCCAGAAGCTTCTTCAAACAAAGCTCTTCGCGAATTTTCTTTATTGGCAATAATCTCGTCGATCATTTTTAACTCAATAATAGAGTAGGAGTCGGAGCCAATTCCGGTATCGAGAAATAAATCGGTAATATCCTTTAATCGACACTGAACATCGTTTAAACGGTATTCACTTTCGCCGCTACGATACAGTTTGCGGGTAATGGTTACTTGCGAATATTCGGTAGGGAGGATATTCTTGGTATTGTCGAAACTTAAAGAAACCTCAGCTAAATTGGAGGGTTTACGTGTTTTTGTACCGTTAAAAATGATGTTTTCCATTTTTTCGGAACGTAACATGCGGGTACTCTGCTCTCCCAATACCCAACGAATGGCATCAACTACGTTCGATTTTCCGCAACCATTGGGCCCCACAATAGACGTTACCCCCTCATTAAAGTGGATGGTAATTTTATCGCCGAAGCTTTTGAATCCTTTTATTTCTAATTGGGTAAGCTGCATGAATTAGTTTACAAGACGGGTACTAAAATAGCATTTAAGCCCCTTTAAATCAAATAATTTTACAATTCACTCAATTTAAAGGTTTCCTTTACCCGAATACCTTTATCGGTTTGTTGCAGAGTGGCACATTCGTTTGAGGCATCGTGCTCAAAATATAAAATATAATCTCCAGCTAGGGCTTCTTCTAAAAAAGCCTTTTTTTCATGAAGCGTTTGTAGCGGAAACATGTCGTAAGCCATTACATAAGGGAGGGGTAGGTGTGCCACTGAGGGCAATAAATCGGCCATATATACAATAGTTCTGCCTTTGTATTGTATTTGGGGCAACATCATGGCATCGGTATGTCCAAAAGCGAAGCGAATGCGTACATTTTCTGCAAAATCAACGCCATCTTTCGTTTCTACGAAGTTCAATTGGCCACTTTCTTGAATAGGTAGGATGTTTTCTTTTAAGAACGATGCCTTTTCACGGTCGTTGGGTGCTACGGCCCATTGCCAATGCTGCTCGTTGCTCCAATAACGTGCGTTTTCGAACGCTGGCTTTAGTTTTTCGCCTTCGCGGATGATAGATCCTCCACAATGGTCGAAGTGTAAGTGGGTAAGAAATACATCGGTAATATCTGCTCTAGAAAAACCCAATTTGGCTAGAGATTTATCCAAGGTATCATCGCCATGTAAATGGTAGTGGCTCAAAAATTTATCGTCTTGTTTGTCGCCAATGCCGTTATCTATTAAGGTTAGTTTCTTGCCGTCTTCTATTAATAAACATCGCATAGCCCAGGTGCATAAATTATTTTCATCGGGTGGAACTAGTTTTTGCCACATGGTTTTGGGAACTATGCCAAACATGGCGCCACCATCTAATTTAAAAAAGCCGGTATCTATGGTATGTAGTTTCATGGATGAATAATTTCACTAAAAATAAAAAAACCCACTCGGATTGGAGTAGGTTTTTTGCGGTTTTTTGTAATTAAAGGTGAATCACTTCGCCGTAAGCATCTGCTGCGGCTTCCATAATGGCTTCGCTCATGGTTGGATGCGGGTGTACGGTTTTTACTATATCCATACCGGTAGTTTCCAATTTACGAGCAACTACAACTTCGGCAATCATTTCGGTTACGTTGGCGCCAATTAAGTGGGCGCCTAAAAATTCGCCGTATTTGGCATCAAAAATTACTTTTACAAAGCCATCTTTGGCTCCGGCAGCACTTGCTTTACCCGAGGCTGAAAATGGGAATTTACCTACTTTAATATCGTATCCAGCTTCTTTGGCTGCTTTTTCGGTATAGCCCACTGAGGCAATTTCTGGAGAGCAATAGGTGCAGCCCGGAATGTTGTTATAGTTTAATGGCTCCGGATGGTGCCCGGCAATTTTTTCTACGCAAATAATACCTTCGGCAGAAGCAACGTGTGCCAGGGCTTGTCCTTTCACAATATCGCCAATGGCATATACACCATCTATATTGGTTTTATAAAAATCATCTACTAAAACACGGCCTTTGTCGATTTTTACACCTACTTCTTCTAAGCCAATGTTTTCAATATTTGGGCTAACACCTACGGCAGAAAGTACCACATCGCATACTAAGGTTTCTACGCCTGCAGCGGATTTAACTTCTACTTTGCAGCCAGTACCGCTGGTATCTACAGATTCTACATTGGCTCCGGTCATTACTGTAATGCCTGCTTTTTTAAAGCTACGAATCAGTTGTTTCGAAATATCTTCGTCTTCTACCGGAACAATATTATCTAAATATTCTACAATGGTTACTTGGGTGCCAATGCTGTTGTAGAAATAGGCAAACTCTACGCCAATGGCGCCAGAACCTACTACTACTAAGCTTTTGGGTTGTTGTGGCAATACCATAGCTTGGCGGTAGCCAATAATTTTTTTGCCATCTTGTTTCAGGTTGGGTAATTCCCTAGAACGACCGCCAGTGGCTAAAATGATGTGCTTGGCTGTATATTCGGCATTGGTGCCATCGGCTCCTAATACCTGTATTTTGCCGCCACCCTTGAGCTTGGCGGTACCCATAATTACGTCTATTTTATTCTTTTTTAGCAAGAATTGGATGCCTTTACTCATTCCATCCGCTACATCGCGGCTACGTTTTACTACGGCATTAAAATCTACTTTTGCATCAGAAACGTGCAAGCCATACTCTGCAGCATGGGTTATGTATTCAAATACTTGCGCACTTTTAATTAAAGCTTTGGTAGGTATACAACCCCAGTTTAAACAAATTCCACCAAGTGATTCTTTCTCTACAATGGCTGTTTTTAGGCCCAATTGCGCTGCACGTATAGCGGCTACATAGCCACCCGGCCCACTTCCAATTATTAGTAAATCGTAACTCATATTGATTATAATATTTAAAGCCTCAAAACTAATCATTTGGAGTGGGTATCTAAAATCCCAACTTATCCACAATTACAGCAAGTGTTAAAAGGCTTTAAATGCCCAAAAAATAACTTTTTTGAGAGGTTTTGCGAATTGTTGAAAAAAATGAAACCACTTTAACTAGTTGCTTAAATAAAATTAACACAAAGTGATGCTTGATTATTATAAATCATACTATATTTGTACCTAAATCCCAACTCATTAAAGGGTTTGGGCCAAATGAAACTAAATTATTAACCAAAACATTATGATGAAAAAATTACTTTATTCATTAGTTCTTGTGTTTGCCACAGTAAGTGTGTTTGCACAGGTTACTACCAGTAGTTTGTCAGGAACCATCAAAGACGCTCAAGAAACGTTAGTTGGTGCTTCTGTAAAAGCTATTCACACCCCAACCGGAACGGTTTACGGTGCTTCCACCAATACAGGTGGTAGATTTATGATTTCAAATTTACGTGTAGGTGGACCTTACACCATTGAAATCACCTATTTAGGCTATCGTAGCTACAAAGTAACTGATGTGTTTTTGAAGTTAGGTGAAAACTTAAGCTTAAGCCCAGTACTTGAAAAAGCTGGTCAGCAATTAGCTGAAGTAGTGGTTGTAGGAACCAAAGACAATGTGTTTAATAGCAAACGTACAGGTGCTGCAACTAGTATTAGCAGAGAGCAAATCGAGAAAATGCCTTCTTTAAGCAGAAGCTTACAAGATTTTACTCGTTTAACTCCTCAAGCTAGTGGTAACTCTTTTGGTGGAGCAAACAACCGTTACAACAACATCACTATTGATGGTGCGGTTAATAACGACGTATTTGGTTTGGCAAGTTCTGGTACTCCAGGTGGTCAAGCAAACACGCAGCCTATCTCTATCGATGCGATTCAAGAGATTCAAGTAGTGTTGGCACCATATGATGTTACCTTAGGTAGCTTTACCGGTGCTGGTGTAAATGCAATTACCCGTTCAGGTTCTAACAAATTTGAAGGTTCTGCTTATTTATTTGGTCGTAACCAAAACACTGTTGGTAGAAATGCATTAACCAATGCTCGTTCAACTAAATTCATGAACAACCAATACGGTTTCCGTTTTGGTGGCCCAATCATAAAGGATAAATTGTTCTTCTTCGTGAATGCCGAGCTGCAACGTGTTCAATCTCCATTGTTTAACAATGCTGGTGAAGTTGGTTCTGCTATTTCTTTAGCTACTGCACAATCTATTGCTGCTAAAGCTTTAACTATGGGTTATGATGTAGGTTCATATGGACCAGAAGATCAGCAAACTCAAAACAATAAAGTGTTTGCTAAATTCGATTGGAACATCAACCCACGCAATCAGTTGACTTTCCGTTATAACTATATTGATGCATTTGATGATAACATTTCTAGAAGCGGTACTTCTTTCCGTTACGGAAACAACGCTTATAAATTTGCCAATACGCAAAATAACAGTGTATTAGAGTTACGTACTAAAATTACCGATCGTACTACGAACAACTTAATTTTAGGATACTCTATCATTCGCGATCAGCGTAAAACCGCTGGTTCTTTATTCCCATTCATTGAGATTAAAGCCTTAGATGGTTTTGCATCTAACATTGCCTCTTTAGGTTCTGAAAGAAGTTCTGTGGCTAACCAGTTAGACCAAGATGTTATGGAGTTAACCGATAACTTTAAAACTAGTTTAGGTAAACACAACTTAACTTTTGGTACCCACAACGAATTCTTTAAATTCCGCAACTTGTTCATCAACAACTTCAATGGTCGTTGGACATATAATACTGTTGCTAACTTCTTAGCCGGCACTCCAGATCAAGTACAAGCTACCTACTCTAGAGTTGCAGGTAATGCTAAACCAGAAGCTAAATTTACTGCTGCTCAATTAGGTTTCTATGCTCAAGATGAGTTTGAAGCGGCTAAAGGTTTAAAATTAACTGCTGGTATTCGTATGGATATTCCAATTTTTGGTAGCAAACCATTACAAAATACCTTAGCAGAAACTGCTTTTCCTGGTTACAAAACCGATGTTACTCCGAGCACTAAACCATTGTGGTCTCCACGTTTAGGCTTTAACTGGGATGTAAACGGCGATCGTTCTTTCCAAGTACGTGGTGGTACAGGTATCTTTACTGGCCGTGTACCTTTCGTATGGTTGTCTAACCAATACTCAAACAGCGGTATGTTGTTCAGTACTGTAAATATTCTTAGATCAACAGTTCCAGCATTGGCATTTATTGCCGATCCGAATAACCAAGGTTCTGCTGCAACACTTTATGGTGGAAGTTCAAACAAAGCTGAGGTTGATTTAGTAGCTCCAGATTTCAAATTACCACAGGTATTTAGAAATAACTTGGCATTCGACTTTAAATTGCCATACGGCATTAATGCGACTGTTGAAGGTATTTACTCTAAAACCTTAAACAACATCAATTATGCTGATTTGAACTTAAAAGCTTCTGTTGCACCAATTGATGCTACGCTTTCTGGAAGTGCTGATAACCGTGCGTTATTCTCTACAACTAAAGTAGATGGTATTAACTTTACCAATGCAGTATTGTTAGGCAATACCAATAAAGGTTATACTGCTAGCATCACCGGTCAATTGTCTAAAACTTTTGATTTTGGTTTATCAGCAATGGTTGCTTACACTCGTGGAAGAGCAACTTCTGTAAACGATGGTACTAGCTCAACAGCTTTATCTAACTTTCAATTCGTTCAAATTGTAAACGATCCGAATAATGCACCGTTAACTACCTCACAATTCGAGCAGAAACACCGTGTAATTGGTTCATTAGATTATAAATTTGCTTACGGTAATCAAAAACAATCTTCAACTTCATTTAGCTTGTTCTATACCGGTCGTTCAGGTTCTCCATTTACGTATTTGTATAATGGTGACCTAAACAAAGATGGTAACACTGGTAACGACTTAATTTACATTCCGAAATTCCAGACTGAAATTAAAATGGTTGCAGCAACAGGTTACGGAAGTGTAACTAACCAATGGTATGATTTAGATGCATTCATCAATGCTGACCCATACTTAAGCAAACACAGAGGTGAGTATGCTAAACGTAATGGTGCACACACGCAGTGGGAAAATCAATTTGATTTACGCTTTACCCAAGAATTTGGTGGTATTGTAAAAGGTACTAAAAACAAATTGCAGTTAACTTTTGATATCTACAACGTAGGTAACATGATTAACAAAAACTGGGGTAAATCTTACTACGTATCTAACCAAGCATCTTCTATTATTACGTATAATTCAAGTGCTAGTGGTTTTAACTTTAAAACTCCAGCTAACGGAACAGGTTACTTACAATCTGGTTCAACTTGGTCTGGTCAAATGGGTGTGAGATACTTGTTTAACTAAACAAGCTTATACTTTCAAAAAAGCCCCGCTAAATTTAGCGGGGCTTTTTTTATGCAATAATTTGTCCAAGCAGGCGTATTCTTTATATACTATTTAAAATCTGCTTGTATGAGCAACACACAAATCTTAGTCTTTTTACTAGTTGGTTTTGGTTTACCTATTATGCTTGTAATAGGTATTTTATATTATAAAAATAGAACTAGAAAAAAGTATGAAATACGTTTTTCGAATGCGCTAGATGCACAAGCACGAGTACTAAGTATAGCTAACAGCATGGTACTTAGAGATGTTAGAGGTAAATTGAAAGTAGCACTATCTCTAGAAATACAATTTTCAAACGAAGAGCCATATACTGCGAATGCTACTTGGGAAATTGATATAACAGCTATTGCTGCCATACAGCCCGGGCAAGTAATAGATGTAAAAGTAGATAGCGATGAAAAAAATAAGGTTTATCCGAATGTACCTTGGGCTATGTATTGGTTATACTGCTAATCTTGTAAGGCAAAACCTGTATCAATTATAAAGGTGAACTGTTTTACCTTATCCTTTAGTTAAATAAATGCACTAATTTATTTAGCTATCTGGCTGCAAACACTTTATGTATTTACAGCCTCATATATATACTAAACGCAAAATGTTTTCCGTTTTTGGACCTTAACGTAAATTTAATTATGATTTAATCTTGAGGTTTAATTGAGTTTGTTCTTTTGTACAATAAATACTATAAACTAAAAACAAAATGAAAAAAATCTTACAATTAACATTTGCCTTGCTCATGTTATGCACTGTGCTTGTGAAAGCCCAAGGTGTAACTACATCGGCTATTAACGGAACTGTTGCAGATAATAAGGGTCAAACCTTACCTGGTGCAACTATTATTGCTACTCACACGCCTTCTGGTACCGTGTATTCAACCGTTTCACGTAATGATGGTCGTTACAACTTACCCAATTTACGTATAGGCGGGCCGTATATTCTTAAAATTTCTTTTGTTGGATTTAAGGATTTTATGGTACAAAACATGTCGTTAACTCTAGGTCAAGAGCTTAATGTTAACGCAAAACTTGTAGAATCTAGTAATTCGCTTGCCGAAGTTGTTATTTCTGGTACTGAGGATAAGTTGTTTAACAATTCAAGAACCGGGGCTAGAGAAACCATCACTAGAGGTCAAATTGATCGTTTACCAACTATTAGTAGATCTTTGCAAGATTTTACTAAACTTACGCCTTCAGCCAATGGTAACTCTTTTGGAGGTAGAAGTTCTAGCTACAATAACGTAACTGTAGATGGTGCGTTATTTAACAACTCTTTTGGATTATCCGGAACTTTAGGTGGCCAAACAAACTCTCAGCCTATCTCATTAGATGCTATTGAGCAAATTCAGGTAGACATTGCCCCTTTTGATGTTCGTCAAGGATTTTTTACTGGTGCAGGAATCAATACTGTAACTAAATCGGGTACAAATTCTTTTAAAGGATCAGCGTATTACTTTTTAAGAAATCCCAATACTATTGGTTTAGATGCCGGTGTTTATCCGGTAGCAAAACCTGTTTTTAAATATTATACTCAAGGTTTGAGTTTAGGTGGTCCAATTGTAAAAAATAAATTATTTTTCTTTGTATCGGGCGAACAAGAGCGTTTAAATGAACCAGCAACTTCTTTTACAGCTCTACAAGCTGGGCAGGCAGCTGGTGGTACCGTTTCCCAAGCGCAAGCTAGCGATTTAACCACCTTAAAAGATTTCTTGATTACGAAGTATGGTTATAACCCTGGAGTATTTGAAGGCTATAATTATTTAATACAAAGTGATAAGTTAACTACCAAGTTAGATTGGAATATTAATAAGAATAATACTCTTAGTGCGAAATACTTTTATTTAAAATCATCTAGAGATTTACCTGCAAGTAACTCGGGTGCTATTAGTAATGGTAGCCGTCAGCCAAGTGCTACAGGTATGCCTTTCAATGGGTCTGGTTATACCATTAATAATAACTTTAATATTGGTGTTGTAGAGTTAAACTCACGCATTGGAACAAAATTCTCAAATAAATTAACATTTGGCTATTCTGCCTTAAGAGATATACGTTCTTCACAAGCTCAAGGTTTATTCCCATTAGTTGACATTGGTAATGGTTCGGGTCAAACTTTAACTGCATTTGGCTATGAGCCGTTTACCGCCTTTAATCAGTTAGATACTGATACTTGGCAGTTTGCAAACGATTTTACTATTTATGCTGGTAAACACGAAATTGTGATAGGTACAAGTAACCAAATTAATTCATTTAAAAATGGATTTGCCCCAACCTATTATGGAAATTACAATTTCGCAACTTTAGCTGATTTTTATGATTCAGCGAATAATGGTACTGCAAAAGCTTCGCGTTACCAATTGCGTTACTCTGCTTTGCCAGATGGTTCTTTCCCTTTTGCTAAAATACAAGCCAAAACTTTCAGTTTTTATGTGCAAGATAAGTTCCAAGCTACTCCAAACTTAAAATTAACTTATGCATTAAGAGCTGATTTGGCTTCATTCCCGGTTACTTTAGATAAAAATGCTAATCTAGCAAACTTAACCTTTAGAGATAATCTGCAAATTGATGTTTCTAAATTACCAGAGTCGAAAATTTTATGGGCACCTCGTTTAGGCTTCAATTGGGATGCTAAAGGAGATCAAACCTTACAAATAAGAGGTGGTGCTGGTGTATTCACCGGTCAGGTTCCATTTGTATGGGTATCTAACCAAGCTTCTAACAATGGTGTTCAATTTGGTTCTATGGATATTGGAGCATCTTCAAGTGCTGCAGATAAAGCAAATTATTTTGTATTTAAATCAGGTGTGGATGCCAATCGTCCGGTAGGGGCAGCAGCCAATACTTCTTACAACGTAGCGGTTACGGATAAAGATTTTAAATACCCACAAATCTTCAGAACCAATTTAGCGTTCGATAAAAAATTAGCTGGTGGTGTTGTGCTTACCATAGAAGGTGCGTATACCAAAGATATAAATGGGGTATACCACCAAAACATTAACTTACCAAGTACAGGTACTGCATTGGCAGGTTCAGATACTCGATTACGTTATTCATCAACTAAAATTTATAGTGGTGCCGGTGGTGCAACACTTCAAAATCCAAACTTAAGTGATGTAATTTTGATGAAGAACACCAAAAAAGGATATTCTTATTTCATCACTGCTCAATTACAGAAAAACTTCGCCAATGGCTTAACTGCAAGTGTGGCTTACACCAATGGTAAATCTATGTCTGTAAATGATGGTGGGTCTATTGCGCAATCTATTTGGAGAGATCGTTCAGTTTCTGCTGATCCAAATGCCGATGAATTGGGTTTTTCTAATTTTTACCTTCCAAACCGTGTAATTTCATACCTTTCTTATCGTAAAGAGTATGCTAAAAATTACGCTACATCATTTGGTTTAACCTTCGAATCTGCTCCAGCAGGTAATTATTCACATACTTATGTGGGCGATTTGAATAACGATGGTCAAACTAACGATTTAATGTATATACCTAAAGATGCTTCAGATATTAATTTAGTAGCTGATGGAGCATGGGATTTACGGACTCCTGCTCAGATTTGGGCACAGTTAGATGCGTTTATTAAGCAAGATCCATACTTATCTAAAAACAGAGGACAAGTTGTTAAACGTGGTGCAGGTATTTTACCTTACTTCACTTCTGTAAACTTGAATTTCACTCAAGATATCTTTGTAAACGTAAAAGGTCAAAAAAATACCCTACGTTTTACAGCTGATATTTTAAATGTTGGCAATTTATTGAATAAAAATTGGGGTTTATTAAAACAATTAGGTGCTGGTGCTCGTCAACCTTTATCGTATAAAGGTTTGGTTACTGCGGCTGGTGATCCGAATTTAGGTGAACCCACCTTCTCATTCCCATTTGCTGATAAAACAAATTTAGTACCTGTAAGTCAGTCTTTTGTTGTAAACACTGCACAAGCCTCACGTTGGCAAGTACAATTAGGTTTCCGTTATTTATTTAATTAATAAAATCAACTTAAAAAAGCCCCTCGAATATCGAGGGGCTTTTTTTATCCCTAATTCTGGCTAACTTGCATAAAAATAATATAGCGTTATGTTTAAGCAATTTTATCTATTTTTTTTCTTCCTTGGTACTTCAATAACCGCTTCAGCACAGTCGGCATTTACCGTTTTGCCTTTGGGCGTAAAAGGTGGACTAGATGAAAGCAACCTCTCGGCCTATTTGGTGTCTTCTGCGGGCTCTAGCAATTTTATTTGTTTAGATGCCGGCACTGTTTATTCTGGCTTAACTGTGGCTCGTAAAAAGGGCAGTATCCAAAAAACAGAACCAGCTTTTTTAAAAGAAAATATAAAGGGCTACTTTATTTCGCACGGGCATTTAGATCATGTAGCCGGTTTAATCCTCAATTCACCCGAGGATAGCAAAAAGCCCATTTATGCGTTACCCGAAGTGCTTGATGTTTTTAAAGTGAATTATTTTACTCGGAATGCTTGGGCTAATTTTGGGAGTGAGGGCGAAGCGCCTATTCTGAATAAATACCGGTATGTGCCACTAGTGCCTAAAGCTGAAATAGCCGCCGAAGGAACTGACCTTAGAGTGAAAGCATTCGAGTTGAGTCATGTTAAACCGTATAAGAGTACCGCTTTTTTAGTGAGCAATACATTAGGTTCAGTACTCTATTTAGGCGATACGGGTGCAGATAGTATCGAGAAATCGACTGATTTAAAAAACCTTTGGCAAGAAATAGCACTCTTAATTAGGGCTAAACAATTAAAAGCCATTTTCATAGAAGTTTCTTTTCCTAATTCTCAAGCCGATGATCAGCTTTTTGGACATTTAAACCCTAAATTGTTTGTGCAAGAAATGAAGGTTTTAGCCTCTTTTACGGGTGTTGAGGCTTTAAAAGGTTTGTCGGTAGTGATTACACACCGTAAACCATCGGGTACTAAAGAAGAGCAAATTAAGAAAGAAGTAGTTGCCGAAAATACGCTTGGTTTGAAACTCGTTTTTCCGCAACAAGGAAAAATGATCTCTTTTTAGTGGTAAATAAAGTTTCCTTTTTCCGAACGAATGCTGACTTGTTTTTGGTCGGCTGCTTCTACTCGGCCAATAATTTGAGCGTCTACTCCAAATGATTTGCTTATGGCGATACACTCTTGAGCAAATTCAGGGTTGGTGTAGATTTCCATGCGGTGCCCCATGTTAAATACCTTATACATTTCTTCCCAAGACGTGGCCGATTGCTCTTGAATCAGCTTAAATAATGGTGGAATCGGAAACAAATTATCCTTAATTATGTGTAGGTCTTTTATAAAGTGCAATACTTTGGTTTGTGCACCACCACTGCAATGTACCAATCCGTTTATGGCTGCTCTATTTTTTGCCAAAATAGCCTGTAGAATAGGTGCATAAGTTCTGGTAGGAGAGAGTACCAACTTTCCGGCAGTTACCTGCTTTGCACCAGCAATATCAATTAAGTCCGTTAGTTTTTTATTGCCGGCAAATACCAATTCGTAAGGCACCGCAGGATCATAACTTTCGGGATATTTTTCGGCCACATATTTATGAAACACATCGTGGCGTGCACTGGTTAAGCCATTGGAACCCATGCCGCCGTTGTATGCTGTTTCGTAAGTAGCTTGACCGTAAGAGGAAAGCCCAACAATTACATCTCCGGCTTGTATACGGTCGTTAGAAATTACTTCCGAGCGTTTCATGCGGCAAGTAACGGTAGAATCTACAATGATGGTGCGAACCAAATCGCCTACATCGGCAGTTTCGCCACCGGTGGAGTAAATGCCAATACCCAATTCTCGTAGTTCAGCTAAAATTTCTTCGGTGCCATTAATCAGTTCGGCTAAAACTTCTTTTGGAATGCGGTTTTTATTCCGACCAATAGTAGAAGAAAGCAGGATATTATCTGTCGCACCTACACAAAGTAGGTCATCCAAATTCATAATAATGGCATCTTGCGCAATGCCTTTCCAAACCGATAAATCGCCCGTTTCTTTCCAATACACATAAGCCAATGCCGATTTGGTTCCGGCGCCATCAGCATGCATAATATTGCACCATTCGGCATCGCCACCTAAAATATCCGGAATAATTTTACAAAATGCGTGTGGAAAGATGCCCTTGTCAATATTGGCAATGGCAGCATGTACATCCTCTTTTCCGGCAGATACGCCTCGGAGTTGGTAATTGCGGTCAGACATGCCGCTAAGTTAGCTTTTTATCCAGCCATTTTAATAGCTCTAATAAAAATTATCGATTTAAATACAATAAATCATACCAAACATAGTTTTAGTTTATATAAATCAAAAAGCAATAATTATGAAAAAGATGCTATTAATATTTGGCTTGGCAGTAGTTAGCCTTGTAGCCTGTAAAAAAGATAAGCCTGTGGTGCTTTCAGCTTTTGATAAAGTAAGTTATACTGATATTCAGGCTAAAGTAGCAAGTATGACCACCGGCAAAATTTTGATTACTACAACTATTGCCGATGAGTTGAAGCCTGGTGCGATTGTAATTTATACAACTACCGGAGGATCTTTAGGTAAGTTAATTTTACGTCAATCGGTATTTAATGATAAAAGTCATCTATTTATTTTTGACATGGTGAATTACGATGGCACAGGTAAAATAATTTTATCTAAAACTCAAATAACGGTTAGCAATCTCGAAATGGTAGATTTAGATCTAGGAGAAATTACTACTACAGATGGTGCTCAGTCTCTTATTTATTACATTGATGCAGGAGAATATTATTTAGGTCCAGATGGACTTGGGTCGGCTAAATTTTATGTATATTCCAATTAACTGGTATTTCAAACAAAAAAGCCCCCGAAAATTCGGGGGCTTTTTTTATTTAATAAAGAGCAACTCTCTAAATTTAGGTAGCGGCCATTGGCCATCATCTACCACTTGCTCCAATTTATCTACGTGGTAACGAATCGGTTCAAAAAACGTTTTTACTGTTTCGTCATAGGCTATAGAGCGGTCACGAAGGTCGTCGATAGCATTTGCTTTTTTACGTGCAGCTACCATGCTATCCACATTACTTTTAATAAAGTTTACATGTGTGGCAATTTTGGTAATTAATTCCAATTGCGCTTTGTAGGTTGCTTTATCTAAACCTATGGCTTGTAAACCTTGCACGTTTTGCACCAATTTGCTTTGGTACTCCACCGCAGAAGGAATGATGACACTATTCACCAATTCGCCAATAACACGAGCTTCAATTTGAAGTTTTTTATAAAAGCTTTCTAATAAAATCTCGTGGCGGGCTTCCGATTCGCGGTGGTTAAACACATGCAATTTCTCAAATAAGTTTAACGTTTTCTCACTTACATAGGCATCTAAAGCCTTTGGCGTGGTTTTAATGTTTGATAGGCCCCTGCTTAAGGCTTCTTTTTCCCATTCTTCGCTATAGCCATTTCCTTCGAAACGGATAGATTTCGACTCCTTAATGTATTTCTTAATCACAGTTAAAATCGCGATATCTTTCTTTTCTCCTTTTTTAATCAATTTATCTACCTCGGTTTTAAATTTCACCAATTGGTCGGCCATAATGGTATTTAGAACGGTCATAGGTGCCGATGAATTGGCAGAAGAACCTACCGCACGGAACTCAAATTTATTTCCGGTAAAGGCAAAAGGAGAGGTACGGTTACGATCGGTATTGTCTAATAAAATTTGAGGAATTTTAGGAATACCCAGCCAAAGCGAATTGTCTTCTTTCACTTTTTTGCTGATACGAGCACTTTCCACTTCATCCAACACATCGTTTAATTGGCTACCCAAGAAAATAGAAATGATCGCTGGAGGAGCCTCATTGGCACCCAAACGGTGATCGTTGTTTACCGAGGCTATAGAAGCACGCAATAAATCGGCATGTTCGTGTACCGCTTTTACCGTATTTACAAAAAAGGCCAAAAACATCAAGTTGTTTTTAGGTGTTTTTCCCGGAGCTAATAGATTTTTACCCGTATTGGTAATTAAACTCCAGTTATTATGCTTACCCGATCCGTTTACGCCGGCGTAGGGTTTTTCGTGCAACAATACTTTAAAATTGTGACGTCTAGCTACTTTTTCCATCACATCCATTAATAATTGGTTGTGATCAATGGCTAAGTTTATTTCCTCGTAAATAGGCGCACACTCAAATTGTGATGGCGCTACCTCATTGTGACGAGTTTTTAATGGAATGCCCAATTTTAAGGCTTCGGTTTCAAAATCGAGCATGTAAGCATATACTCTTTCTGGAATGGTGCCGAAATAGTGATCTTCCAATTGTTGGCCTTTGGCCGACATGTGACCAAATAAGGTACGGCCGGTTAATAATAAATCTGGACGAGCATTGTATAAGGCTAAATCAACCAAAAAATATTCTTGTTCAATACCTAAGGAGGCATTTACTTTTTCTACAGATTTATCGAAGTAATGGCACACATCTACTGCCGCTTTATCTAAAGCAGATAAGGCTTTTAATAAAGGTGCTTTATAATCTAAGGCTTCGCCAGTATACGATACAAAAACGGTTGGGATGCACAGCGTTTTGCCGGTATTGCTTTCCATAATAAAGGCAGGAGAAGAAGGATCCCAAGCGGTATAACCACGGGCTTCGAAGGTATTTCGGATACCGCCGTTCGGGAAACTAGATGCATCAGGTTCTTGTTGTACCAAGGCATCACCCGAAAATTTCTCAATTGAAGAGCCATCAGAAGTAGGTTCAAAAAACGAATCGTGTTTCTCGGCAGTACTACCAGTTAAGGGTTGAAACCAGTGGGTATAGTGCGTGGCTCCTTTGATCATAGCCCAGGCTTTCATAGCAGCGGCAATCTGTTCAGATACTTCGCGGTTTACCGATGTGCCTAATTCAATTGAATTAATAATGCTTTGGTAAGCCTCTTTCGATAAAAATTCTTTCATTTTATTTTTATCGAACACATTTACTCCAAAAAAATCAGAAATTTTGCTCGAAGGAGTCTTAACTTCTGGAATTGTTCTCGATAAAACAGCATTTAATGCCTGAAATCTTAGATTTGCCATATTATTTCTACTTTTTAATTAAATATTCTTCAAAAATAAGGTAAAACCTGCAATTTATAGCCTAAAAAGTGAATAAATTCTGTAGTTGTTGATAAAATAACTCATTCTGTAACAGAAAAAAGATGTGGATAACCTTGTTGAAACAAAATTTAGGCTCAACTTCGGCAATGCCACATTTTTAGCTATTTTTGATGAACCATAAAATCACTACTAATCTGTGGAAAACCAAGCACTATCAACTCTAGAAACTGCCAAAGAATTAGGACTTTTACCCGAAGAGTTCGACCGTATTCAGCAAATTTTAGGCCGTATACCAAATTTTACCGAATTGTCTATCTTTTCGGTCATGTGGAGCGAACACTGTTCGTATAAAAACTCCATTACCTGGTTAAAAACCCTGCCTAAAGATGGCCCTCGAATGCTGGCAAAAGCTGGCGAAGAAAATGCAGGTTTGGTAGATTTAGGTGATGGCGTAGCTTGTTGTTTTAAAATAGAATCACATAACCACCCATCAGCATTAGAACCTTACCAAGGTGCTGCCACGGGTGTTGGCGGTATTAACCGCGATATTTTTACGATGGGTGCCCGTCCCATTGCTCAATTAAACTCTTTGCGTTTTGGCGACATTCATCAGCCTAAAAACCAATGGTTATTAAAAGGCGTGGTAAAAGGCATTAGCCATTATGGAAATGCTTTTGGTATCCCAACGGTGGGTGGCGAATTGTTTTTTGATGAGTGTTATACTGTAAACCCCTTGGTAAACGCTATGTCTGCCGGAATATTAACCGTGGGCGAAATGGTTTCCGCTACCTCGTACGGGGTTGGTAACCCAGTTTATATTGTGGGTTCGGCTACCGGAAAAGACGGCATTCACGGAGCAGCTTTCGCTTCAAAAGATATATCGGAAGATTCGGTAAACGATTTACCGGCTGTGCAAGTAGGTGATCCATTCCAGGAAAAGTTATTGTTAGAAGCCACACTCGAGGTTATAAAAACCGGTGCAGTAGTGGGCATGCAAGATATGGGTGCAGCCGGTATTATTTGTTCCAATTCAGAAATGTCGGCCAAAGGAGAACACGGCATGCGCATTGATTTGGATAAAGTGCCTATGCGCCAAGAAAACATGAAACCCTTCGAAATTCTCTTATCAGAATCACAAGAGCGCATGCTTATTGTGGTTGAAAAAGGCCGAGAAAAAGAGGTCGAAGATGTTTTTGATAAATGGGATTTAAACTGCGCTATTATTGGCGAAGTAACCGATACCAAGCGTTTACATTATTATATGCACGGCGAATTGGTAGCCGATGTACCTGCCGATGATTTGGTATTGGGTGGTGGCGCACCGGTGTATAAACGAGAATACCGTGAACCGGCATATTATCAGGAAAACTTAAAATTTACCATGGATAGCGTGCCCGAACCTTCGGATTTAAAAGCTGTGGCGGCACATTTAATTTCCCATCCCAATATAGCTTCTAAGCGTTGGGTTACCGACCAATACGATTCTATGATTGGTACAGCCACCATGACCACCAACCGCCCATGCGATGCGGCGGTAGTAGCTGTAAAAGGTACCGATAAAGCCATTGCCTTAACTATTGATTGCAATTCACGTTATGTATACGCCGATCCGCAAAAAGGCTGTGCCATTGCGGTTGCTGAGGCTGCTAGAAATATTACCTGTGCTGGTGGAGAGCCTGTAGCCATTACCAATTGCTTAAATTTTGGCAATCCATATGTTCCAGAAGTCTATTGGCAATTTGTAGGTGCTATTAAAGGAATGAGCGAAGCTTGCATTAAGTTTCAAACCCCTGTTACGGGTGGTAATGTGAGTTTTTATAACCAATCTTCCGATGAGGGACCAGTATTTCCCACCCCAACCATTGGTATGTTAGGCGTTTTAGACGATAAAAACACCTTAATGACGGCCAATTTTAAAACTGAAGGCGATTTAATTTACCTCATTGGCGAAAGCCAAAACGACATCGCTTCGTCACAATATTTAGCTTCTTTCCATCACATTTCGGTGGCGCCTGCCCCTTATTTCGATTTAGAGAAAGAATACGATATGCATCAAGTGGTGAAGCAATTAATTAAAGAGCAGCTTATTCAATCGGCCCACGATGTGGCCGATGGCGGCTTATATATTGCTTTGTTAGAATCTGCTATGCCCAATGCATTAGGTTTTGTAATTGAAAGTGAAGTCGATATTCGTAAAGATGCTTTCTTATTTGGTGAAGCACAGGGAAGGGTAGTGGTATCGGTAAACCCAGCACAGCAAGAAGCTTTTGTTGAATTGCTGGCTACCTCTAATACCGAGTTCACCTTGTTAGGAATGGTTACTTCTGGGTCGCTTTTAGTTGATGAAGAACTTTTTGGAACGGTTACTCAAGCTGCCTCTGTGTATCAAAACGTACTGCACGGCATACTCGGGGAATAGTGGAAAACCTGTTCAAATTCAAGCAATTTGACGTAGATCAGAATCATTGTGCCATGAAGGTGAATACCGATGGCGTATTATTGGGAGCTCTTGTTCAAGCCGATGTGCCTAAGCAGATTTTAGATATAGGTACCGGTACCGGTGTAATTGCCTTAATGTTGGCACAACGTTTCTCAGAAGCCGAAATTGATGGGGTAGAGCTAGATAAGCTAGCTGCTACTACTGCTGCGGTTAATTTTCAAGCTAGCCCCTTTGCCAACCGGCTAAAATCTTTTCCATTAGATATTGTTCATTATTTTATGGTGTTTCCTGAAAAGAAATTTGACTTAATTGTGAGTAATCCTCCGTTCTTTTTGGACGACCTAAAATCTGCCGATAAAAACAAACAATTAGCCCGCCATACCGATGCTGATTTTTTTAAAAACCTATGCTTCTCCATTTCTCAATTTTTAACAAAAAACGGACATTTTTGGATGATTTTGCCTCAAAAATCGATGAAAATTGTCAAAAATGGGGTAAAAACGCAAAACTTGTATTGTCAAAAAATCATCCATATTAAGTCTTTTGAGCATGCCGAAGCACACCGAGAAATTGCCTGTTTTGGCTTCAAAAAAGTTGCGTTGAGCGAAGAAAATATAGTGATTTATGCCGCTGAAAAAGTTTACACTCCCGAGTATAAATTGCTCTTAAAAGATTTTTTAACTATCTTTTAGTATGAAAACCATCGGTTTACTTTCAGATACACACGGCTACCTCGACGAAGCGGTGTTTACTCATTTTGCCGATTGTGATGAAATTTGGCATGCTGGCGATGTGGGAACAATTGTTCAAGCCGATACCTTGGCTGCCTTTAAGCCATTGCGTGGCGTGTACGGAAATATTGATGGGCAAGATGTACGTATTGTATATCCCGAGCATCAGTTTTTTGAACTGGAAGGACTAAGGGTGTGGATGACTCATATTGGGGGCTATCCGGGTAGATATCCCGCAAAAATAAAAGAAACGTTACTGCGTTTTAAACCTGATTTATTTATTTGTGGTCACTCCCATATTCTAAAAGTAATGTACGATCACAAGTTTAAATTTTTACACTTAAATCCGGGGGCTGCTGGTAAGCATGGTTGGCATAAGGTACGTACATTATTAAAATTTACTATTTTTGACAAAAAAATTGCTAATTTGGTGGTGATAGAAATTGCAGAAAAATAGTTCGAATTATACACTAAGTATATGCAGGTTGTAACCACCCTTGGCCAGTTTATTATTGAGAAACAAAATGACTTTCCGTATGCCAAGGGAGAACTTTCTCGACTGCTTAGAGATATTGGCATTGCCGCAAAAATTGTCAATAGAGAAGTGAATAAAGCTGGTCTAGTCAATATTTTAGGCGACGCCGGATCTACCAATATTCAGGGCGAAAATCAAAAAAAGTTAGATGTATACGCCAACGAGCAATTTATTGCCGCACTCTCTAGTGGGGGCGAATGCTGCATAGTTGCCTCCGAAGAAAACGATGAATTGGTACGAATAGACTCTGCTGTTTCTAAAAATGCCAAATACATTGTGGCCATCGATCCCTTAGATGGATCTTCCAATATTGATGTGAATGTAGCCGTAGGTACAATTTTTTCTATTTACCGCAGAGTTACTAAAGAGGGCCCGGCTCAATTATCGGATGTGTTGCAGGCAGGTACCGAGCAGGTAGCAGCAGGATATATTGTATATGGTTCCTCAACCATGTTGGTATATACTACCGGAAAAGGTGTAAATGGTTTCACTTTAGATCCCTCTATTGGCGAATTCTGCTTATCGCATCCGAACTTAAAAATCCCTACTTCGGGTACTATTTATTCTATAAACGAAGGCAACTATGTGCATTTTCCGGATGGAGTAAAAAAATATATTAAATATTGCCAAGTAGAAGATCTGGTAACAAAAAGACCGTATACCTCTCGGTATATAGGTTCTATGGTTGCCGATATTCACCGCAGTATTATTAAAGGCGGTATTTTCATTTATCCTACTACCTCAAGTGGCCCAACTGGTAAATTGCGCTTGGTGTATGAATGCAACCCAATGGCTTTCATTATTGAACAGGCTGGAGGAAAGGCAACGAATGGGTTTCAGCGTATTTTAGAATTGTCTGTAACTGATTTGCACCAACGTTCGGCTATTTTTATTGGCTCTGCGGATATGGTAAGCCAAGCGGAAAGCTTTATGCAGGCGTCAAAAGCTTAAATTAAAGGAGGGTATGGTCTTGCTGCTCTTGTTCAAATACCCAATCGGCAGGTAAATTCTTCTCTTTACTAGCTTGTACCGCTAACTCATCGCAACGTTCATTTTCCGGGTGTCCATTATGGCCTTTTACCCAAACAAATTGTACAGTATGAGTTTTTAAAAGTGGCAGTAGACGTAACCAAAGATCTTTATTTTTTTTGCCTGCAAAGCTTTTTTTAACCCAGCCAAATACCCACTTCTTCTCTATCGCATCAATCACATACTTAGAATCAGAAAATACCTTAACCGATTGATTTGGTTTATTAATAGCTTCCAAACCAATAATTACAGCCAATAATTCCATGCGATTATTGGTTGTTTTCCTGAAGCCGGCCGAAATTTCTTTGTAATGCGTACCCGAACGCAAAATTGTTCCAAAGCCACCCGGCCCAGGGTTTCCACTAGAAGCACCGTCTGTAAAAAGTTCTATCATTATTTACAATAAACAAACAATGATAAGAATTTGTTTTCGAACCCAATTGTTTCTATAAAAAATTTGTAAAATGAGTCTAAATCCCTTATTTTTGGACCTCCAATACATGGTGGTTGTAGCTCAGTTGGTTAGAGCATCGGTTTGTGGTACCGAGGGTCGTGGGTTCGAGCCCCATCATCCACCCCATTTTTAACTGCTTTCTATATTTAGAAAGCAGTTTTTTATGCCTCGTGTTTATCTCTGATCGTACACAAACGTGGTAAAATCTTACAAAAAACGTCTTGTGGATACGCTGGGTCAAATAAAATGTGTTCGAAAACCTCTCTGATATCCGGATAGACATATATTTTTTCTATCCATTCACATACATCTTCTTGATTAATAAAGATGTGATGTGCTTCAAATTTTGCTCCAACAAAGGTGTATAATGTTAAGCAAGCCGGATTTCTTTCTTGATCAACCCGCACAAACCAACGTGTAGCAGGGCTGGTATATGTTTGTTCCATAGTTTTTGCATTAAACGTTCTTCTAGACGAATCTCCTTAACAAAATTTGCATGAACAACGAAAATCAGACCAACGCACTTATTTGCTAGATGAATGGTAGATTTAAGTGCATAGTTAGATTTCATTTTAAAAACCTACTTATTGTATTATTTATATTCTTATTGATTTAAATAACTGAAATTCAAGTATTTATATAGTATATTTTTCTTAAAAATCTAGTTCAAACTTATATTTTATTTCTAAATTTTGGCTTGCACATTCGTGGGCAAGTTTTTCATATATAGATGTAAGTCCGAATACGTGTATTTGGCCCTTTTTTTATGTTTACTGCACTCTGTTTAGTATTTTTGCCCTATGATTCAGAAGAAGAAGTTGGTTATATCGGTAGGAGGTGCCAGTGGCGCCATTTATGCTAAGGTATTATTTGATACGCTCGTAGAACTAAAAGATCAGTGGGAGAGTGTAGGAATTATTTTTTCTGATAATGCGAAATTGGTTTGGCATGAAGAATTAGGTGATACATCGTATCTAGATTACGGCTTTACTTTTTATGACGCAACTGATTTTATGGCACCTTTTGCTTCGGGTTCTGCTAAATACGATACCATGATTATTTGTCCTTGTTCTATGGGCACCTTGGGGAGAATTGCCAGTGGTGTATCTAACGATTTAACCACCCGAGCAGCCGATGTGATACTGAAAGAGCGTAGAAAATTGATTTTAGTAGCCCGTGATACCCCTTACAGCCTAATACATATTAACAATATGAAAACTGTTACCGAAGCCGGAGGAATTATTTGCCCGGCTAGTCCTTCTTTTTACAGCAAGCCTCAAACTATGGAAGAATTGGCCCTAACAGTAATAAATAGAGTAATTGATTTAGCCGGTTTTGAACATAGCTCGTACCGTTGGGGCAAAGAAAAATAATGGGTTATAATCGTATTTTTGCCAAGCATGAGCACTAAAAAAGTCGCATTTTACACCTTAGGCTGTAAGTTAAATTATTCTGAAACCTCTACCATTGGCCGCTCTTTTGCCGAAGCAGGATTTGAAGTGGTAAATTTTACCGATGCTGCCGATGTATATGTGATTAATACCTGTTCGGTAACCGACCATGCCGATAAAAAGTGCCGAAAAGTGGTGAAAGAAGCGCTAAAGTATTCGCCTAATGCCTATGTAGCCATTGTCGGCTGTTATGCACAATTAAAACCTCAAGAAATTTCTCAAATACCGGGTGTAGACGCTGTATTTGGTGCCGCCGAAAAATTTAATTTGGTAGCGCATATTACTGATTTAACTAAAAATGAAAAGGCACATATATTCAATAGCCCTATTGAGGCTACGCAAGAATTTATCGGTTCTTATTCCTACGGAGATCGTACCCGCACCTTTTTAAAAGTACAAGATGGCTGCGATTATTCCTGCACGTTTTGCACCATCCCCTTAGCTCGTGGGGCTAGCCGTAGCAATACCATTGCCGAAGTGCTAGCACAGGCTAAAGAAATTGCCGAATCGGGTGTAAAAGAAATTGTATTAACCGGTGTTAATTTAGGTGATTTTGGTATCCGAAATGGTGAGCGTGAAGATCGATTTTTAGATCTCATTACCGCTTTAGATGAGGTTGAAGGAATTGATCGAATTCGTATTTCCTCTATCGAGCCAAACCTCTTAACTAACGAGATTATTGAATTTGTGGCCCAATCGAAACGATTTGTGCCGCATTTTCACATTCCTTTACAATCTGGCAACAATAAAATTCTAGGCCTGATGCGCCGCCGTTACCGCTGCGAATTGTATACCGAACGAGTAACTGCTATCAAGGAGCTGGTGCCCGATTGCTGTATTGGAGTAGATGTAATTGTGGGCTTCCCGGGCGAAACTCGAGAAGATTTTTTAGATACTTACAACTTTTTAAACGACTTAGCTATCTCGTATTTGCACGTATTTACCTATTCAGAACGTGAAAATACACCCGCTATTGAATTACCAGATTCGGTTCCGGGTAGCCAACGAGCAGATCGGAATAAAATGCTCCACATACTTTCGGAGAAGAAGCGGCGTGCTTTTTACGAAAGCCAATTGGGAAGTACCGCAGAAGTGCTTTTTGAAGCCGACCAAAAAGATGGTTACATGCACGGTTTTACCAGAAATTACGTTAAGGTAAAAACGCCCTACAATCCTTTAAACGTAAACGAAATTAAACTTGCAGTTTTAACCGCGATTGCTGCCGATGGAGATGTTGAAATTTTGGAAGTAAACGAACTTATCTCACACATATAAATCGCTATATTTAGCCTATGTTTCCAACTATCACCTATCTTATTGAATACTTAACTGGTATTCACATTCCATTGCCTATTCAAACATTCGGTTTTTTTGTAGCCCTAGCTTTTGCAGGCGGTTATTGGGCTTTTAGCGAAGAACTAAAACGAAAAGAAGCCTTAGGCCTATTAAAAGCCATCACTCAAAAGATAACAATTGGTAAACCTGCTAGCTTTTTTGAGCTGTCTTCTAATGCATTTTTTGGTTTTTTAATCGGATATAAATTAGGTTATGCAGTATTAAACTATGCTGTTTTTACTGCCAATCCGCAAGAAGCCATATTGTCTACTCAAGGTAGTTTTTTGGGCGGTTTAGTGTTAGCGGCTCTACTAAGCTATTGGACCTATAAAGAAAAAAACGATCAGCTATTACCTAAACCTAAAGAAGTGAACGAAACTGTTCATCCTTACCAACAAATGAGTACTATTTTAGTTTGGGCGGCAGTTACCGGATTTTTAGGAGCTAAAATTTTTCATAATCTAGAGTATCTAGATGATTTTGTAAAAGATCCGATTGATGCGCTTTTATCGTTTAGTGGATTAACTTTTTACGGAGGTTTAATTTGTGGTGGTGCTGGCGTATTATATATTACCAATAAAAACGGAATTAAGCCGCTGCACATGCTCGATGTGGGCGGCCCCGGTTTGATGCTAGCGTATAGTATTGGCCGTATGGGTTGTCATCTCTCTGGCGATGGTGATTGGGGAATTCCAAACTTAGCCTCAAAACCTAGCTGGTTGCCCGATTGGTTGTGGTCAACTACCTATCCGCATAATGTAATTAACGAAGGTGCTCCTATTAAAGATTGTGTAGGTCGTTTTTGTTCCGAATTACCTATGCCGGTTTATCCTACTGCCTTGTATGAATCTATAATTTGTTTGGCCTTATTCGCTTTCCTTTGGTCAATTCGTAAGCGTATTCATGCTCCTGGACTTTTATTTTCAATCTATTTAATTTTAAATGGATTGGAGCGCTTTACCATCGAACTTATCCGTGTAAATTCTAAATATCATGTTGCTGGCCTTAGCTTTACCCAAGCCGAACTCATTTCGTCGCTACTGGTACTTTTGGGTATTGGTGGTGCATTTTGGTCTATAAAAAATGTAAAAAAAGGCTAATGGAGCTAGAACTAGCTGCTCTTACGCAAGAAGTTATTAAGCTTACTAAAGCAGTAGGGCAATTTATTCGAGAAGAAAGCCTGCTCTTTACACCGGATAAAATAGAGTACAAAGGCCTCAACGATTTGGTTTCGTATGTTGATAAAACAGCCGAACAACAATTAGTAGCTGGCCTGACTAAATTAGTACCCGAAGCAGGTTTTATTACTGAAGAAAAAACCAATCAAACTACTGCCGAAACGTATCACTGGATCATTGATCCCTTAGATGGCACAACGAATTTTATTCATGGTATTCCTACGTTCTCAGTTAGCATTGCCTTGCAGCGTAACAATGATCTTATTTTGGGTGTGGTCTATGAAATTAATCGCGATGAGTGTTTTTATGCCTGGGAAAATGGTGGGGCTTGGCTCAATGGGAAAGTCATACAGGTTTCTAAAGCGCCCAAACTAGCAAATGCTTTGTTGGCAACTGGTTTTCCGTATTACGATTTCAAGAAAAAAGAACCGTATCTAAAAGTTTTTCAGGAGGTGATGGAAAAATGCCATGGTTTGCGCCGTATAGGTTCGGCCGCGGTTGATTTGGCTTACGTGGCTTGCGGTAGATTTGACGGCTATTTTGAATACAATTTGCAAACTTGGGATGTTGCGGCTGGCGTGGTGTTGGTTAAAGAAGCAGGTGGTGAAGTATTTGATTTTTCTGGAAGAGCCAATTATTTACAGGAGCGGGAAGTATTGGCCACGAATGGACGCATTACAAAAGAACTTATCCAAATTATTGATACACATTTTAACACTAATTCTTTATGAAACTGATTACTAAAATTTTGTTAGGGCTTGCAGCTCTACTTTTGCTAGTTCAATTTGTACCCTCGGAGAAAAATAGTGCTATTGGAGTACATTCCAATGATATTTTCACTAAATATCCAGCCTCAGTAGAAGTACAAGCTATAGCTAAAAAAGCCTGTTACGATTGTCATTCTAATAATACGGTGTATCCGTGGTATGCGAATGTGCAGCCACTTGCATGGTGGATTAACGATCATGTAAAAGAAGGCAAAGGAGAATTTAATTTTTCCGAATTTAACACGTATAGCCCTAAACGTGCACGCCATAAATTAGAAGAAGTAGCGGAGCAGGTAAATGAACACGAAATGCCTTTAAACTCCTACACCTGGATACATGCCGAAGCTCGTTTGACCGATGCTGAGCGTAAACTACTAACTGATTGGGCCATGGCTACACGAGAAACTATTCCTGCACCGCCAAAAACAAAATAAAACGAACGCAATAACGAATAAAAAAGCCCCCGAAAACTCGGGGGCTTTTTTATTATAAAGCTTCTGAAACCACTTCGCTTACTTCGGGTACCATGCGTTTGAGCAAATTTTCAATACCCGATTTTAAAGTAATGGTAGAAGAGGGGCAACCACTGCAAGAGCCCCTGAGCTCTACGGTAACCACACCATTATTAAACGATCGGTAACTAATTGCACCACCATCTTGTTCAACCGCAGGGCGAACATAATCGTATAATACTTGTTGAATTTTCTTCTCTATATCTGTTCCTTCAAAAACTACTTCTGCTTCAGCTTGTTCTTGTATTTTCAATTCGCTTTCTACGGCACCTTTCACAAATTCTTTTAGAATGACCTCAATATCAGCCCAATCACTATCATCTGATTTGGTAAGCGTAACAAAATTGCTGGCAAAAAATACACCATTTATGAAGTTAAATTTGAATAACTCTTTAGCAAAAGGAGAACTTTCGGCACTTTCTTTCGTAGGAAAATCGATACTGTCGTTTACCAAAAGTTTGTTTACCAAAAATTTCATGCTAGCCGGGTTGGGCGTAGCTTCTGTAAATACATTAATTGTGCTCATATGTAAATTATAAACCCAAAAATAGGTTTTTTGAAAGTGGTCAGTATTCAGTTATTAAGTTATGACACCGAGGTGACGGCTTAGCCTTAAATACCGGTATACGTTTCTGGGCGTAATTGTAAAATTTCTTGCTTTACAGTTTCATTAATAGTTAGCCCATTTACAAATTCCATTAAGTTATTGGCATCAATGGCTTTATTGGTACGTGTTAGCTCTTTTAAAGCTTCATACGGATTTGGATAGCCCTCTCTGCGTAAAATGGTTTGTATGGCTTCGGCTAATACAGCCCAATTTGCTTGTAAATCTGTGTTTATAGCCGCTTGATTAAGTACCAATTTGTTTAGTCCTTTTTCGGTAGCTTTTAGGGCAATTAAGCTGTGTGCTATGGGTACACCCACGTTACGTAATACGGTAGAGTCGGTTAAATCTCTTTGCAAACGAGAAATAGGCAATTTAGCCGAAAAATGCTCAAACAGTGCGTTGGCAACGCCTAAATTTCCTTCCGAATTTTCGAAATCTATGGGGTTAACCTTATGGGGCATAGCCGATGAGCCTACTTCTCCGGCTTTCAACTCTTGTTTGAAATAATCCATAGAGATGTACAACCAGAAATCTCTATTTAAATCAATTAATATGGTGTTTATGCGCTTTAAGGCATCGCATTGAGCTGCAAACTGATCGTAATGTTCAATTTGGGTAGTTGTTTGTGAGCGTTTTAGGCCAAGTGTATGTTGAACGAAATGATTCGCGAAATCAACCCAATTTATTGTTGGATACGCTATTTGGTGCGCATTAAAGTTACCAGTTGCACCTCCAAATTTGGCAGCATTCGGTATGGCTATTAAAGTTTCCAGCTGTGTTTCTAAACGTTCAATAAATACGGTAATTTCTTTACCTAAACGAGTAGGGCTAGCCGCTTGGCCATGTGTACGAGCCAGCATCGGAACATCTTTCCATTGCTTAGCCAATCCTTTAAGCGTTTGAATAACCGTTTCCAGTGCGGGTAAATAGCTTTCGGCTAATCCGCATTTAACTGAATAGGGAATGGCAGTATTGTTTATGTCTTGGGAAGTTAGTCCGAAATGAATAAACTCTTTAAAAGTGTTTAAATTCAAATCGTCGAATTTCTTTTTTATAAAATATTCTACTGCCTTTACATCGTGGTTGGTGGTTTTTTCAATTTCCTTCACTTGTAAAGCGTCATCTTCGCTAAAATTTTCAAAAATCTTGCGTAAGGCATCAAATTCACTTTTCGGGAAATCTTTTAACTGCGGTAAGGGTAAGCTTACTAATCCAATAAAATATTCTATTTCTACAAAAACGCGGTATTTAATGAGCGCCGATTCTGAGAAGTAGGCACTCAATTCGTTGGTTGCTTTGTAGTAACGACCATCAATTGGGGATAGGGCAGATAAAGGGGTTAAACTCATGTAAATCAGCTTTGTGCAAATTTACGCCTTTTTCTCGGTTTCTAAATTGCTTATTTATAAAAAATTAAAATTCCATTTTTTAATTTTAAAGTACATTTTATACATTTTAATTAAATAATATTTAATAATTTAATAACATTATTATGACAGAATAAAAATTTGGAAACTTTGGAATTGAAAAAAGTTTCCATAGTTTTGTAATCGATAATTGAATACAATTTGGATAATCGCTCACACATTCTTGCTGAAGTAGATATACTTTTTAGCCAATATGGCATTAAAAGTATAACCATGGATGATATTGCCAAACATTTGGGCATGTCAAAAAAAACTATTTATCTGCATTTTAAAGATAAAAACGAACTCGTTTTAGAGCTAATGCGTACTAAAATTGATACTCAAACTTGTATCATTCAAGAATGTAGAGATAAGGCAAGCAATGCCATTCACGAAATGTTTTTTGGGATTGCCAATTTAGAGGCTATGCTATCTAAAACAAACCCAAGCATGTTTTACGATTTGCAAAAATTTTATCCTCAGGCCTGGGCATATTTTAAAGATTTTAGAGAACATATTTTATTAGAAAAAGTAAGAGATAATATAATTTGGGGAGTACAAGAAGGCTATTATAGACCGGAAATAGATGTAGATATATTAAGTATCATGCGGGTAGAACAGATTGAGTTTTCCTTCAATCAATTTGTTTTTCCGGTGCAGCAATTTAGCGTATTGCAGGTTGCTAAAGAGCTTACACTGCATTTTATCTATGGCATTTGCACTCCTAAAGGCTACGAGTTAACTAAGCAATACGAACAATCACATTAATAAACTACATATGAATACCAAATTTTACACTTTTTTAAGTATAGCGCTATTAGGCTTTGGCAAGCTTTCGGCACAAACCACTACGAGCTATACCTTCACTTTAGCGCAGACTATTGATTATGCCTTTAAAAATCAAGCTGCAGTACTCAATGCCCAGCTAGATGAGCAAATTGCTAAAAATACAGTCAGACAAACTACAGGTATTGGTTTGCCGCAAGTATCGGGTAGTTTTAGTTTTCAAGATTTTTTAAAGTTGCCTACCAGTTTATTGCCTGGAGAATTTTTCGGAGACCCTGCTGGAACCTATAAGCCGGTACAATTTGGGGTTAAATACCAATCGGTCTTAGGGTTAGAGGCTTCGCAATTGCTTTTTGATGGTTCCTATTTAGTGGGCTTGCAGGCCGCTAAAACTTATAAGGAACTTTCTATCAGAAATAGTAAACGTACCAAAATTGAAACAGCTGTTGCCGTAAGCAAAGCCTACTATTCGGTTTTGGTAAGCAACGAACAATTAGGTTTGTTAGATGCCAATCTAGTTCGTTTGCATAAATCGCTGCACGATATTGAAGCCTATTACAAAAACGGCTTAGTTGAAAAAGTAGATGTAGACCGGCTGCATGTATTGACTAATAATTTAGAAACCGAGCGTGAAAATGTTATTCGGTTATTGGCCTTAAACACCAATCTGCTTAAATTTCAAATGGGTATGCCTATTGAAAACAACTTGACGTTAAGCGATAGCATTACAGAGCTTAGCCTAAAAGCTGATGGGCTTGTTGCCGATAGTTTAGCCTATAAAAATAGGGTAGAGTTTTCGTTGGGCCAAACGCAAAAAAAACTTAATGAGTTAAATTTAAAGCGCTACAAAAGCGAATATTTACCATCTATTGTGGCCTTCGGAAGTACCTCAAATAATTATCAAAATAATTCCTTTTCACAGCTATATTCTAAATATTATCCAACTAGTTTAGTGGGTTTGAGGCTAAGGTTACCACTTATAAGTGGTGGGCAGCAGCTATATAAGGTAAAAATTGCCCGTTTAGAGGTGCAAAAATCGGCCAATGATTTAGCCAAGTTGAAAAATGGCATCAATTTGGAAATAGATCAGGCTAAAACCAATTTTTTAAACGGTGTGCAATCTCTTGAAAATCAGAAACGAAACATGGAATTATCTAAAGAGGTTTTGCGTATATCTAAAGTGAAATACGAACAGGGTGTAGGGTCAAGTTTAGAGGTTACTGCTGCTGAAACTTCATTAAAAGAATCACAAAACAATTATATCAATGCTTTGTATGAATCGCTAATTAATAAAGTGAATTTAGATAGAGCCTTAGGACGAATTAATTACTAAATAGTTAGATCAAAATCATATGAAATCAATTTTATACATCAGTATAGCTTTATTTTTAGCGGCTTGCGGCTCCTCTGCAGGAGATAAACAAGCACAATTAGAGAAGCTGAAAAAGGAAAGAGCAACATTAAACCAAAAAATTGCCGAGCTAGAAGCCGAACTGGGTGCCAAAACTGCCGTAGCCAATACCAAGCAGGTAAACGTATTTATTGTGGAAGAAGAAACCTTCCGCAATTTTTTAGTGGTACAAGGCAAGGTTGATGCCGAGCAAAATGTACAAGTAAGTGCCGAAGCACAAGGTTTGGTAACGGCTATTTATGTAAAACCGGGTCAATCTGTTATAAAAGACCAAACTTTGGCTCAGTTGGATGATCAGGTATTGCGCCAAAATATGGATGAGTTGCAAACCCAATTAGAATTGGCAACTACCTTATTTCAACGTCAGAAAAACCTTTGGGATCAGAAAATTGGTACTGAGGTGCAATATTTAAGTGCTAAAACCCAACGTGATGGCTTAGTGCGCAGAATGCGCACTCTGCAGTCGCAGGCATCCTTGTATCGAATCAAATCTCCTATAAATGGGGTGGTAGATCAAATGGATTTTAAAGTAGGCCAAGCGGTAATGCCGGGTATGCCTGGGGTTCGGGTGGTAAACACCTCTAATTTAAAAGCCAAAGCCATGGTGGCCGAGTCGTATGCTAGTCATATTAATCAAGGGGATGAAGTGAATTTAATATTCCCAGACATACCCGATACCTTAAATACCCGTTTAACTTTCGCTGCAAAAACCATCGATCAGGCGTCTAGAAGTTTCTCAGTAGAAGTAAAACTACCTTCTAAATCGAGTTATAGAGCCAATATGGTAGCGGTGCTTAAAATTGTTGATTATAAAAAAGAAAAAGCCTTAATCGTACCTATAAATGCAATTCAGAAATCAGAAAATGGGGATTATGTGTTTATTGCCGAAGGTGGAAAAGCTAAAAAAGTTGTAATAAAAGTGGGCAAAATTTCGGAGAGTAAAGCCGAAGTCCTCTCGGGTTTAAAAGTGGGCGATAAGGTTATTCTAACCGGTCTATCTGATTTAAATGAAGGTGATTTAGTAAAATTATAAGGGTTTATATAGCGCAAATGAAAGATTCGAATAAAGAATTTAAGCCCTCAAGTTGGGCTATTGATAATAAAACAGCCATTTATGTATTCACCTTTATTTTGGTGTTGTTAGGCTATTCATCCTACCAAAATTTACCAAAAGAAAATTTTCCGGAAGTAATTATCCCCAAGATTTTCGTGCAAACCATTTATCCCGGAACATCACCCGAGAATATGGAAAATTTGGTAACTAAACAGCTAGAGAAGCAATTAAAATCTACTTCCGGACTTAAAAAAATTACCTCTAAATCGTATCAAGACGTATCGGTAATTACGGCAGAATTTAATACCAACGTGGATATTAAAGATGCTAAACAACGTGTAAAAGATGCGGTAGATAAAGCCCGTCAGGATTTACCTAGCGATTTGCCCAAAGAACCAAATGTTATGGATATAAATTTGGCCGATTTACCCATTATGTACGTAAATATTTCTGGCGATTATGATTTAAAAAAACTGAAGCAGTATGCCGATGTATTGAAGGATAGAATAGAGGCCTTAACGGAAATTTCTGGGGTTGATATTGTGGGAGCCCTAGATCCCGAAGTTCAAATCAATGCCGATTTAAACAAAATGGCTGCTACCCAAATTTCATTCAGAGATATTGAATCTGCAGTAGGATATGAAAACCTAACCATTTCTGGCGGTACCGTAAAAATGGATGGCGTACGTAGAACGCTAAACGTTAAAAAAGAATTTAAAAGCGCCGAAGAAATAGCCAATTTGGTTGTAAAAACGCCAACTGGAGCCTCGGTGTATTTAAAAGATATTGCCGAGGTAAAAGATGCTTTTAAAGAGCAAGAAAGCTATGCCCGCTTATATGGCAAAAATGTAATAACCCTCAATGTTAAAAAACGTAGCGGCGAAAATTTAATTGAAGCCTCAGATAAAATTAATGCAATTATTGCAGACTTAAAACAAAGCTCTTTGCCTAAAAGTCTAAATGTAACCACTACCGGAGATCAATCCGATCAAACTCGTGTAACCTTACACGATTTAATAAACACCATTATTATTGGTTTTATATTGGTAACGCTTATACTGATGTTTTTCATGGGCGTAACCAATGCACTTTTTGTGGCCATGTCGGTACCACTTTCTATGTTTGTAGCCTTTTTAGCTATGCCTGCTTTGGGCGGTTTCTTGGGCTTTAATTTCACTATGAACATGATTGTGTTGTTTTCTTTCCTTTTAGGCCTAGGAATTGTGGTAGATGATGCCATTGTGGTGATTGAAAACACCCATCGTATTTTTAATAATGGGAAAGTGCCCATTGTTAAAGCAGCAAAAATGGCTGCCGGCGAAGTATTTATGCCTGTTTTGTCGGGTACTTTAACTACGCTAGCACCTTTTGTTCCTTTACTATTTTGGCCGGGAGTAATTGGTAAATTCATGTTCTTTTTACCCGTTACGCTTATCATTACACTCTTAGCATCACTGGTGGTAGCCTACATTATAAATCCGGTTTTTGCAGTCGATTTTATGCAGTTACACGACGCTAACGAAGAAAAACCAACCTTTACGCCTAAAGTGAAAAAAACACTTTATGTATTTGCAGGCTTGGCGCTTATATCGTATTTCATCAGCTTCGGTTTTGGGAATTTTATGGTGTTTTTAGCTGGCTTGTATTTGCTCAATCATTTTTATCTCAACCAAGCCGTACAAAAATTTCAACAACAAACTTGGCCCAAGTTTCAACTACGCTATGTACGCTTACTAAAATGGGCTTTAGAAAAACCAAAAACTATATTATGGGGAACTGTAGGCTTGTTTGTTTTCTCTTTTGTACTCTTAGGTATCGTGCCTCCTAAAGTGGTATTCTTCCCAACTAGCGACCCTAATTTTATATATGTTTATGTAAACATGCCTATTGGTACCGATCAGGCCTATACCAACGAAGTAGTAAAAGAGGTAGAAAATAGAGTAACTAAGGTGGTTGGAAGAACAAACCCCATCGTCTCGTCTATTATATCCAATGTAACGGTGGGTGTAACTGATCCTCAAGACCAAGACCAAGGAAATTACCCCAATAGAGGTAAAGTAACGGTAGCTTTTGTAGAATTTGGGAAACGAAATGGCGAAAGTACGTCGCTTTACCTCTCTAAATTACGAGAAGCGGTAAAAGGAATTCCAAGTGCCGAAATTACCCTAGCGCAAGAGCAAAATGGCCCGCCAACTGCAAAACCAATTTCCATTGAACTTACTGGCGATAATTTAGATGCATTGGTATCAGGCTCCGAGCGATTAAAAAAATACCTCGACGCTAAACAAATTCCTGGAGTAGAAGAGTTAAAATCTGATTTCCAGAATAATAAGCCCGAAATCATTTTTGATATTGACCGCGAACGTGCCAACCGCGAAGGTATTTCGAGCGGACAAATAGGAATGGATTTGCGTACAGCCATCTATGGAAAAGAAGTTTCTAAGTTTAGAGATCTAAACGAAGATTACCCCATTAACCTACGGGCCCAAGAAAGCCAACGAAATAATTTAGAAGCGCTTAGAAACATGAAGATAACCTACCGAGATATGGGAATGGGCGGTATGATTCGTCAAGTACCTGTATCTGCTTTTGCTGGCGTAGAGTATGTAAATACCTATGGAGGTATAAAACGTAAGCAGCAAAAACGCATCATTATTTTATCGTCTAATGTGCTGGGTGGCTACAATCCAAACGAAGTAGTAGCTGCCATACAAGAAGAAGTAGATCAATTTCCTAAGCTAGATGCGGTGAGTGTTAAAATGGCAGGCGAACAAGAAGAACAAATGGAAACTGCTGCCTTTTTAGGAAATGCCTTGCTGATTTCATTGGGACTCATACTCATTATTTTAGTTACCCAATTCAATTCCGTATCAAAGCCCATTATCATTCTATCCGAAATCTTATTCAGTATTATCGGAGTAATATTAGGTATCACCATTTTTAGAATGGATATGTCTATCGTAATGTCGGGCATAGGCATTGTAGCCTTGGCCGGAATTGTGGTGCGTAACGGTATTTTGCTGGTAGAATTTACCGATTTGCTTATAGAACAAGGTATGCCAGTTAAAGAAGCCGTTATAGAAGCTGGCCGTACCCGTATGACCCCTGTATTGCTTACTGCTACAGCAACCATGCTAGGCCTCGTTCCATTAGCTGTAGGGCTTAATATAGATTTTGCCGAATTGTTTAGCAGCTTTAATCCACATATTTTCTTTGGAGGCGATAATGTAGCCTTTTGGGGGCCTTTATCGTGGACGATGATATTTGGTTTAAGCTTTGCAACCTTTTTAACCTTGGTGCTGGTACCCTGCATGTATTTGCTAGCAGATAGCAATAGCAAAAAAGTTAAAGGGTTCTTAAAAAAATAAATGCTAATAACGTAAAAGCGTGTACTCCTCGGAATACACGCTTTTTTATTATCCTGAATTTTGGGCAAAAAAAAACCGTTAGAACATCTAACGGTTTCTTTTTCAATAGTTGTTTCTAATTACTTAGTAGCAGCAGTAGTATCAGCAGCAACAGCAGTAGTGTCAACAGCAGTAGTGTCAACAGCAGTAGTATCTACAGCAGTAGTATCAGCAGCAACTTCTTCAGTTTTGTTAGAAGAACAAGCAGCAACAGATAAAGAAATAGCTAAAGCTAAGAAACCGAATTTGAATAAGTTTTTCATGTTTTTTTGTTTAAAGTTAATTATTAATAATTTGTTGTTAATACTGCAAAATTAAAAAGGTAACCCGTAAAAACTAAAAAAAAGTAAAAAAATATTTTCCTATCATTGGGTTACTATTCAAACAAAAGCGTATTAACTTTGAGAAATAAGATAAATAGTTCAATTCCAGCGGATAATAACCTGATACAAGGTATCCGCGATGGGGCTACAAACAGTCTTGATTCTTTGTATACTGCTTATTTCCCGATGATACTACAATTAGTACTCCATAATAACGGGAACGAAGACGACGCAAAGGATATATTTCAAGAGGCGGTTATTGTTTTATATACCAAAATAACAACCGGCAATTTTGAGCTAAAGAGCAAACTAAAAACCTATATATATGCAGTTTGCAGGCATTTATGGCTTAAAAAACTAAATCAAAACAGCAGATTTTCTGCACAAACGTATGAACTAGAGTCGGTAGCCGATGTGGAAATTGATCTAGAACAGCACGAAGAGAAAAATGAGCAGTTTAAACACATGCAATATGCATTAGGGCAATTAGGCGAACCCTGTAAAACTATTATTGAAGAGTTTTATTTGAATAACCGCTCTATGCAAGAAATTTGTGAGCAATTTGGCTATACCAACGCAGATAATGCCAAAACGCAAAAATATAAATGTTTACAACGACTTAAAAAGTTGTTTTTTAAAGATGGAGGACTAGAATTATGAAAGACGCACAGGTAATCAATCAAACCGAAGCATACCTACGTGGAGAATTTTCTCCGGCAGAACGTGCTGCCTTTGAATTGCTTTGCAAAGAAAATCCTGACATTCAACAACAGGTAAACGCTCACAAAGAAATGATGGTTCTGTTAGCAGCCTATGGCGAACGTCAGCGTTTACAACACGCTATGGACCTAATTCACGAGCAAATTGATGTTGTGTCTTTAAAAAACGACTTTATACCCACTTCAGCAAACGTTATTCAATTGTGGAAACGCTACCGAGCCAATTTAGCCATTGCGGCAACCGTAGCCATTACTGCCGTATTTGGCACCTTGTTATTCTCTGGATATTTTGCCGATCACTCTTCTTATTATAGTGCCTTGCGTAGAGAAATTAATAGCATCAAGCGTTCTCAAAATGTATTGGCTAAAAACATAAATTCAAAAAAAGGACTAGCTAATCCAGGTGAATTCGGAGGTACTGGTTTCGCACTCACAGCAAACGGATATTTAGCAACCAATTACCACGTAATTAAAGGGGCCGATTCTGTGTATATTCAAAATGCAGCCGGCGATACCTACAAAGTAAAAACTGTATTCGTTCAACCAGAATACGATATTGCCATTCTTCAAATTGTAGATCCTGCTTTCGATAGCTTTGCAAAATTGCCTTATGCCTTCAAAAAAATCGATTCCGATTTAGGAGAAGATGTATTTACCTTGGGTTTCCCTCGTGATGAGCAAGTATATGGCAAAGGGTATTTAAGTTCTAAAACCGGCTTTGCTGGCGATTCCGTTGCATACCAAATATCCATTCCGGTAAACCCGGGTAATTCTGGTGGCCCGTTATTAGATAGCAAAGGGAATGTAATTGGTATCATCAGCGGAAAACAAACCCGTACCGATGGCGCTTCATTTGCGATTAAAACCAATTATCTGCTTAAAAGTATAGAAGAAATTCCTGCAGAAGACTTAGATAAAATCCTAAGCTTAAACAAGAAAAATACCCTCTCTAGCTTAAACCGTACAGCGCAACTCAAAAAAATTCAGGACTATGTGTTTATGGTTAGGGTGTATTAACCATACGCTTTAATAAAAAAAGCCCCTACGATATTCGGAAGGGCTTTTTTGTTAGGGGGCTAAACGAACTAGCTTCCAAGTAGACTTGTCAGCCTTTTTATAAACTATTCGGTCGTGTAAACGGCTTTCTCGGCCTTGCCAAAATTCAATTACCTGTGGTTTTACCAAATATCCACCCCAAAAGGAGGGTTTGCTAATGGCTTTGTCGGCATAAGTATTTTTCAACTCCAACCATTTTTTTTCCAGTTCCTCACGGCTAATAACTTGGCTTTGCGGCGATGCCAAGGCACCCAATTGGCTGTCTATAGGGCGGCTTTGGAAATACTTCTCAGATTCTTCCTTGCTCACCTTTTCTAAAGTTCCCTCAATACGTACTTGTCGAGACAATTCGGGCCAAAAAAATACAAGGGCCACTACTGGGTTTTTGGACAACTCTTTTCCTTTACGGCTTAAGTAATTGGTGTAAAAAATAAAGCCTTCTTTATTAAAACCTTTTAATAAAACCACACGTGCCGATGGTTTTCCATCGTGAGTTGCGGTAGCTAAGGTCATGGCATTGGGTTCGTATAAACCGGATTTTACAGCCTCATCAAACCAGAGGTCAAACTGTTCTATCGGATTTTTTTTTACATCCTTTTCAGAAAAGGGGGCTGATAGGTATTCGTTTCGTAAGCCTTCTAAGCTTTCTCTGCTTGTTTTCATATTTATTGCCCTAAATCCTTAGCGCTTTCTTCAATTTTCTTTTTCATCTCTTCTTTATAGACAATAAGTTTAGTGCTCAACCCAGTATCGGCGGTAGCCAATATTTGTGCAGCTAATAATCCTGCATTTTTAGCCGCATTTAAGGCAACGGTAGCTACTGGAATGCCATTGGGCATTTGTAAAATAGATAAAATAGAATCCCAGCCATCTAAGGAGTTACTCGATTTAACAGGTACACCAATCACCGGCAAATGCGTAATGGCTGCAACCATGCCTGGTAAATGTGCAGCACCACCTGCACCGGCTATAATTACTTTTAAACCCCTGTCGGCAGCAGTTTCGGCATACTCAAACATACGTTTGGGCGTGCGGTGGGCAGAAACTACCGTGATTTCAAAATCTACACCCAATTCTTTTAGCATATCTGCAGCCTCCTGCATAACAGGAAGATCCGATTTGCTACCCATAATAATGCCTACTCTTGCCATATTTTATACTCTTACTTTTATTAATGCTTGTACTTTTTTTGCTTTTTCAGTAGCCAATGCTCTATTTTCTGCTAAGATAGTTACATGCCCCATCTTACGGAAAGGTTTGGTAAACTTTTTGCCGTATAAGTGAATGTATATGCCACTCATTTTTAAGGCTTGCTCTAATCCTTCGTATTTGGCAATACCTTCATATCCGGCTTCGCCAAGTAAATTTATCATTACCGCATGCTGAATGCATTGGGTATCGCCCAAAGGTAAATTAAAGATAGCCCGTAAATGCTGCTCAAATTGAGAAGTATAATTGCCCTCAATACTTTGGTGTGCACTATTGTGTGGGCGTGGTGCCAATTCGTTTACCAAGAGCTGATCATCTTTGGTTACAAAAAATTCTACAGCCAATACACCTACCAATTGCAAACTTTTTGCAATGTGAATGGCAATGGCTTCTGCTTCTTCTTGAATAGTGGGGCTTAAATTAGATGGAGAAAACACATATTCCACCAAATTGGCTTCGGAATTAAAATCCATATCCACCATAGGAAATGTTTTAATCTCACCAGCGGCATTTCTAGCCACCATTAAAGCAATTTCTTGCTTAAAATCGATGCATTGCTCCACCAAACTAGGTGCTTCAAAAGCCTCAGCAATAGCTGCTGCACTGTGTATTTTTAAAACTCCGCGGCCATCGTAGCCATCTTTGCGTAATTTTTGAATGTATGGATAGGGGAAAGCCACACTACTTAATTCCTCTTTTTTGTTGATGAGTACAAAAGGAGCTGTAGGAATATCGTTTTCTTTAAAGAATTGTTTTTGTGTGCCTTTATCTTGTATGAGGCGTATTACCCGTGCAGGAGGATATACGTTTACACCCTCTTGTTCCAATTTTTCTAGGGCATCGGTATTTACCTTTTCAATCTCAATGGTTAAGGTGCTGGCGGATTTACCAAATTGGTATACGGTATCAAAATCACTTAGAGAGCCACATACAAATTCGCTACTCAATTCTTTGCAAGGCGCATGGGCATCGGGGTCTAATACCCTACACGAAATGTTAAAGTTAATGGCTTCTTGAAGGAGCATGCGGCCCAACTGACCGCCACCCAAAATGCTTAAAGTAAGATCGCCTTGCATGTGTAGGGCAAAATTACGTAAAAGTGCTGGCATACACAATTCAACATTTTTTAGTAGATGTTGAAAACTAAAAATAGCTTCAATTAAACTTTGCTGTAAGTTTGTATTGCTTTTGGTTCCCGATTCATTTCGGGATTAAAAGGGAATCTGGTGTAAATCCAGAACTGTCCCGCAGCTGTAAGCTCTGTAACCAATGTCCTTTCTTAGTCACTGGCCCGATACCTCGGGTTGGGAAGACCGGGCGGCGGGGAGTAAGTCAGAAGACCTGCCATCGCAATTTATAATTCATAGCTTTCGGGGACTGAAGCTTGAATGATGTACTAACGGTATTTCATTTAAACCTCTTCTTTGCTGTTTGCTGTGGGAAAATTTTCCACAAAAATGGACAAAAAAATCATTAGCGTTTTCGCAGGCCTAGGGCTTGTGTGCGCACAATTGCCTTCATGGGCACAAGAAACACAAAAAAACTACCAGCTAAATGAAGTGGTAGTTACGGCAAGTAAATCGCCACGTAAACAATCGGAAATTGGTAAAGTAGTGCGGGTAATTTCGGCACAGCAATTGGAGCAAAATCAGGGGCGAAGCCTTACAGAGCTACTCAACCAAGTGGCGGGTTTAACTATTGGCGGGAACGGAAACAATCCCGGCGATATTAAAGCCTTGTATTTACGGGGTGCTTCGGCGGGTAATACCTTAATATTACTGGATGGCGTACCGGTAAACGATGCGTCAAATATCTCAGGCGAATATGATATTTCGGCCATTGCTATTGATCAAATTGAACGTATCGAGATTTTAAAAGGTGGTAATTCTACCCTTTATGGTTCCGATGCGGTGGCTGGCGTGATAAATATTATTCTTAAAAAAGGTAAAGGGCCTTTAAACACTACTACATTGGCCACGGTAGGATCATATAAAACCTTTAAGCAAGCTGTTGGTATTAGCGGTACGCTGGCTAAAACTACCCTGGCTGTGAATGCGTCTAATACCTCATGTGCTGGCTTTTCTAGCGCAACAGCTATACCATCTACTAATTTAGAAAAAGACGGCTTTAGCCAACAAAGCCTACAAGCTAATTTGCAGCAAGCTTTTGGCACCCGTTTTAAGTTGTTTGCAAATGTGCAAGCCAATAAAAACAAAGCCGATTTAGACGATGGCGCTTTTGCGGATTTATCTGATTATACCTATGATAAGCAAACGTATTTGCTTGGTTTAGGCGCCCAGTATATTGCTGGAAACGCTGTAATTGGTTTAACAGGGAGCAAAAACAAAGTAGATAGCAAGTTTTCATATGTGGGCGATTTAACCCGTAATGAGGGAGATATTAGCCAAGCTGAAGCCACCTTGAGTACGCCTCTGGCACCTTTTGCAGATTTAATTTCTGGCCTTAGTTATAAAGAATCGGCTACCGATCAACTTTCTCCATGGGGTAGTTTAAGTGCTAAAAATCACATTTCTAGTGCCTATTCTTCTATCTTTTTTAAATTAGGAGAGCATCTAAGAACTGAGTTAGGCGGACGTTTAAATCGCCATTCAGAGTATGGGAAAAATGCAACCTATACCATTAATCCCTCTTATGTATTTGCCAATAGGTATAAGTTTTTCATCAATTTTTCTTCGGCCTATAAAGTACCTTCCTTGTACCAATTGTTTTCCGAATACGGAAATTTGGCCTTAAAACCCGAACGCACACAAACGTTTGAGGCAGGTGCCGATATGGAAATTATTGCCGATAAATTAACCCTTAATACGGCTTATTTTAAGCGAAATATAGCCGATGTAATAGGTTTTGACATGAACTACCGCTACATCAACCAAGCCAAGCAGTACGATGAGGGCATGGAGTTGGAATGGAAATACAAATGGAGCAGCAAAATAAACCTGGATGGCTTTTATGCCTTTGTTACCGGCAAGCAGGTGCAAGCCGATGGCCAAACGGAAGCAAACTTATTTCGTAGGCCTAAACATAGCCTAGGTTTAAACCTCCGGGCAGCGCTAACTCCCAAATTAACCGCAGCTTTGTATTATAAATGGATAGGTAGCCGCCAAGACAGCTATTACGATGCCGCTTTGGGCCAAGGTATGACCGTTGATTTAAAAGCCTATAACCTGCTTGATGCTTATGTGCAATATGCGCCTAAGCAGTCTATTAAGCTTTTTGTAGATTTAAAAAATATATTAAATACCGATTATGTAGATTTTACGGGCTATACCACCAAAGGGTTTAACCTGAATGTGGGCCTATTATGTAGCATACGCTAATGGTCTTTAACAAAAAAGCCCTCCCGAATTTCGGTAGGGCTTTATGGACCTTTTTTTGAACTATTTAGCTAAAACAGGATATTTTTTGCTTAACAAACTAAAGCTGCCAAATAAAATGGCACCGTAAATTAAGTTTCCGGCAAGCATGTTGTTAAAGAAAGGCAAACCGGCTGCGTAAGAAGCCAGTATGCCTGCTACATTGTGCGGATAGAGTGTGCTCGGATAGAAAAAGGCAAAATTGGTCAATAAGAAAAATACCAAAGCGCCCAAAACGCTGCCAGCAAATATACTCCCTACCGATTGGCGTTTGTTTATTAATAAACCGCAGGCTACCATGGCCACAAAACCGGCATAAACCACGGCACTAAATCCGTTGCCAATAAAAACATCTGAAATAGCCATGGCTGTTAAAGGCATTACAAAGGCCATGCGCTTATTGTTAAATTGTGCACCGGCAAAAATAGCTAAGGCACCAACGGCAGTAAAGTTCCAAATATGTGGAACGAGTAGGGGTAGGGCACGGGTTGCAGCCGCTGCTAAAATAAGTAAACTGAGTACTAAAAATCTAGGGGTTTTTATCGTCTGAATCATAAGTCAAAAATACATTTTTTTTTAAATGGATGAAATTTTAATTGTATATTGTTTTAGGCCAAACTTTGCATTTATTTGGCATTTTTAGGCTTCCGAATTATATTTTTTGTATCTATTTAATATGCTATATTTCAATTAGTTATATTATTATACTTAAACTATTGTGTTATATTAATGTTAAAAATAACTAGTCAAACTAGGCTATTTTCAGAATATAATTTTGTTTATGTATTTAAGTACTTATATATCAGTTATTTAGTAAATTTTTATCCCGCTATTCATGTCGGCTATAGGCCTCGTTAAAATCCATTCCCATTTGTTCAAATCGAGATACTGCTGTTTGTATAAAAGCATCATCTAAAATCTCGAACACGCTGGTTACGCCATTGGTCACATCCAGTTCACTTAGCTTGTAGGTTTGCTCCAATCCACCCCGCTCTAATTTAATGAGATACTTCTGATTCATACCAAAAATGGTAATCTTACATTCAGGATGTGGCAACTCTGCTAAAACTCTCATTTATATCATTAAATACGGGCTTTGTTCGTATCAAACAGGTCAAAAATAAAACTTCAAATGTAAGGCTGTGCAACTATTCTTTCCACATTGGCATAAATTAGTCCACATTTATACACATACATGCCGGTAATTGTGCCAGCTTGTTAAATTTGTAACATCATGTCAGAAGATTTACACCTTATAAACGCAAGTAAAGAAAAACAATACCTGTCATTATTGCCTCAAATTGAAGGTCTTATTGTCGGAGAAACCGATCTTACGGCCAATTTGGCCAATATATGTGCCGCCTTAAAAGCACAGTTTGACTTCTTTTGGGTAGGTTTTTACTTAGTAAAAGGCGATGAATTGGTATTAGGCCCATTTCAGGGTCCGGTAGCTTGTACCCGAATTGCCAAGGGTAGAGGAGTTTGTGGCCAAGCATGGCAGCAGAAACAAGTGTTGTTGGTACCCGATGTGGAAGTATTTCCAGGACATATTGCTTGTAGTGCACTCTCTAAATCGGAGGTGGTTATTCCCTTGCTAGGCTCTGATGGTGTGGTAAAAGCGGTGCTTGATGTGGATAGCGATCGCCTGAACGATTTTAATGAAATTGATGTAAAATATCTTTCTAAATTATGCTCGTTAATATCTGTAAATTAACTAATTAAACTGTATTATATAAACTAAAAAATAACATGAAAAAAATTGCATCAATTGGTCTATTTCTTACACTTTTTGCTCTTGGTCTTCGAGCACAAGAGCCAGTTAACCCCCTTAAATTAAGTGCTCAATTAGATTCGGCTAGTTATGCTATTGGCGCTAGTATAGCCTTTGATTTAAAGTCTAGAGGCCTGAGTGCATTGAATTATACTGCTCTTGTGCAAGCCATGCAAGATGTTTTTGCTGGAAAAAATCCACAAATAAGTATGCAAGATGGCCAACAAGCTATTATGGCTTATTTTACAGCGCTAAAAAAGAAACAAGAAGAACCTTTAATTGCAGCAGCAGCTAATTTCTTAGCTGAGAATAAAAAGAAAAAAAGTGTAATTACGCTACCCTCGGGTTTGCAGTACGAGATACTTACTGCTGCAAAAGGAGCTAAGCCAAAAGCGACCGATAGTGTAACAGTACATTATAAAGGGACACTTTCCAACGGAAAACAGTTCGAAAGCTCGTATGAGCGCAATCAGCCAGCCACATTAAGCTTAACGCAAGTTATTCAGGGTTGGGTAGAAGGTATGCAATTGATGTCGGTTGGCGCCAAGTATCGGTTTTATATTCCGTACCAACTAGGGTGGGGTGCTAATGGCGCCGGGCAAGACATTCCACCTTACAGCGTGGTTATTTTTGAGATTGAATTGCTAAAAATTGCTCAATAATTCATGATTTTCGATCAAACACTTGCTTGTGCGCAGACTTTAGATAGCCAAGATTCCTTGGCTGCTTTTCGTTCCCGCTTTCTTATTCCGCAGCACGATGGGCAAGATATCCGCTATTTTTGTGGAAATTCTTTGGGTTTACAGCCTAAATCGGCACAAAAGTTGCTCCAAGAACAGTTGAAAAATTGGGAAAATTTGGCTGTGGAGGGTTGGTTTGAAGGCGAAAGCCCATGGATGACCTACCATCAAGAATTGCAAGCGCTATTGGCCCCTATTGTGGGTGCAAATCCTGCTGAAGTGGTGCCGATGAATAACCTTACGGTGAATTTGCATCTAATGATGGTGAGTTTTTATCAACCAAAAGAAAAAAGAACAAAAATATTAATGGAGGGTGGTGCTTTTCCTTCAGATCAGTATGCTGTAGAAAGCCAGTTACGCTTTCACGGTATCGATCCAAATGAAGCGATTTTAGAGGTTTTCCCCAGAGCAGGTGAAGAAACCCTTAGAACAGAGGATATCCTAGCTCAGATTGAAGCAAACGCCGATGAAATAGCCCTAATTCTTTTTGGTGGTATAAATTATTATACCGGACAGTTATTTGATATGCAAGCCATAACGAAAGCTGGGCAAGCCGCTGGAGCCAAAGTGGGCTTCGATTTGGCTCATGCTGCAGGAAATGTGCCTTTACAACTACACGATTGGGGCGTAGATTTTGCCTGTTGGTGTTCGTATAAATATATGAATAGCAGTCCCGGTGGCATTAGTGGGGTATTTATTCACGAAAAACACTTTAATAATCCCGAATTGAATCGTTTTGCAGGATGGTGGGGCTATGAACAAGATACCCGCTTTAATATGACCAAGGGTTTTGTGCCCGAAAAAGGGGCAGAGGGTTGGCAATTAAGTTGTAGCCCAGTAATGCTGATGGCTATTCATAAAGCAGCTTTATTGCTTATGAAAGAAGCAGGTGGTATAGCTGCTTTGCGGGCAAAAAGTGAGAAATTGACATCTTATCTTGCCTTTTGGATTGCTGAGATTAATAATCAACTCGGATATGAGCAGTTTAAAATAATTACCCCAAGCAATCCTCTAGAACGTGGAGCGCAATTGTCTATCATAGCTAAAAGTGATGGTAAAGCTATATTTGACGCTTTGGTGAAAAAACGAATTATTGGCGATTGGAGAGAGCCAAATGTAATACGAATCAGTCCGGTGCCTTTGTACAATACTTTTGAGGATGTGTATCATTTTGGTACAGAATTGACGTTGATTTGTGAAAAAATGCTTCTTAAATCCTAAAAACATGATCAAAAAAATTCGTACCCTAGCCATTTTGAATTTGCTTGGTTTCGTTATATCGGCACTAGTGGCAAATTTAGCCCAATTTAAGGTTTTAGGCCTCCCAGATACAATGACTACCGTTTCGGCTAGATACGAGACCTATTTTACCCCAGCAGGTATAACATTTGCAATTTGGGGGCTTATTTATATTTCATTGTTAGCATTTTGCGTGTATCACTTGGTGCACGCCTTTAGTAAGCATGTAGATGAGCGGGTAAATCAGGATTTAAGCAGAATTGGGTATTTGTTTATTGTGAATACGCTGGCAACCACTGCATGGGTATATGCTTTTTTGGGAAATCAGTTGCTATTATCGATGGCTTGTATGCTCATTCAGTTATATAGTTTGCTTCAAATACAGCTCAAACTACCCATTTTTGATACCTCTCGTTCATTCTGGACTAAAGCTTTTAGTCAATTTCCTTTAAGTATTTATTTTGCCTGGATATGTATAGCCACCATTGCAAATATCAGTGTGTATTTGGTTTCTATTTCTTGGGATGGATGGGGTTTGGCACCGAACCTATGGGCTATTTTATTAATTGGTGTAGCTACGTTTATTAGTGTATTCATGGTTTTTGTACGTAAAAACATCTTTTTTGGCTTGGTGGTAGTTTGGGCTCTATATGGCATACTCTTAAAACGCCAGCCAGATGTTAGCGCAGCATCACAAACCGTAGCTACAGCCGCATTGGCCGCATTGGTATTGGTACTGCTCACTATTGGTATTCAATTGTTTAAGAAAATTTTACCAAACAATCGTTAATTTTTTCTACGTGTTTTATATCGCATTCGATCCCATTTATGCTCATCCTTTACCCGATGGGCATCGTTTTCCGATGCTCAAATACGAATTAATTCCACAGCAATTGCTACATGAGGGAGTCATACATGCCCATCATTTTGTTTCCCCAGAAATATTAACAGATGAATGGGTGCTCACTACCCACGATACCGATTATTTTTTTCGCTTAAAAAATGGGCAATTAACCTATCAAGAGGAACGAAGAATAGGTTTTACCTATTCGCCGGCTTTGGTAGAACGTGAATTGCGTATTGCCAAAGGAACTATTGATGGTTGCTTGTTTGCTTTGGAGCATGGTATCGCCTTTAATGTAGCGGGTGGTACGCATCACGCCGGCAGCAATTGGGGAGAAGGTTTTTGTATGCTAAACGATCAAGCAATTGCAGCTAATTATTTGTTAATTAATAAATTAGCTAGTCGTATTTTAATAATCGATTTAGATGTGCATCAGGGTAATGGAACCGCCGAAATCTTCCAAAATGAGGACCGAGTATTTACCTTTTCGATGCATGCCGAGCATAATTTTCCTTTCCGTAAAGAACGCTCAGATTTAGATATTGGCTTAGCAGATGGCATAAGCGATGCTGAATATTTGTCCATTTTAGAACAAAATCTACTGCCATTGCTCGATAATTTTGCACCCGATTTTGTGTTTTATTTATCGGGTGTAGATATTTTGGCGACCGATAAACTGGGAAAACTTGCTGTGAGTAAAGCGGGTTGCAAAGACAGAGATAATTTGGTGCTAAGTGCCTGTAAAGCCCGAAATATACCCGTACAGGTTAGTATGGGTGGTGGCTATTCTCCCGATATTAAGGATATTGTAGATGCGCATTGTAGCACCTATAAAGTGGCTGCGGAATTGTATAGCTAGCGGAAATTGGGAGAAACAACCACTTCTTTGCTACCCGGAGTGTATTCGTAAAAGCCCCTTCCACTTTTAATTCCCTTTTCGCCGGCCGTTACCATATTTACCAAGAGTGGGCAAGGGGCATATTTTGGATTTCCAAAACCATCTTGTAACACACGTAGAATAGCCAAACATACGTCTAGACCAATAAAATCAGCCAATTGTAGTGGCCCCATGGGGTGAGCCATGCCTAATCTCATCACGGTATCAATCTCTTCCACACCGGCCACCCCTTCATACAAGGTATAAATAGCCTCGTTAATCATGGGCATTAAAATGCGGTTAGCCACAAAACCGGGGTAATCGTTTACTTCTACGGGTGTTTTTCCAAGTTTTTTCGATAAATCCATTATGCTAGCCGTGACCGAATCGCTGGTAGCATAGCCTCTTATTACTTCAACCAATTTCATTACAGGAACTGGATTCATAAAGTGCATGCCAATTACTTTATCGCTGCGTTTGGTTACCGCAGCAATTTTGGTGATGGAAATAGAGGAAGTATTGGTGGCTAGGATAGTTTCAGGTTTACAAACATCATCTAACTCTTTAAAAATTTGCAGTTTGAGGTCGCTATTTTCGGTGGCGGCTTCTACTACTAAATCTGCTTGCGCTGCGCCTTCTTTTATAGAAGTAAAGCAAGTTATATTGGTTAAGGTATTCGTCTTGTCATTTTCGCTGAGGGCTGCCTTGGCTACCTGTCTGTCTAAATTTTTGCCAATGGTTTGTATAGCACGCTCTAAAGCGGCTTCCGAGACATCAATTAAAGCTACTTGATAACCAAATTGCGCAAAGGTATGCGCAATGCCATTGCCCATGGTTCCCGAACCTATAACAGCGATATTTTTCATAGCAAGCGATTTGTAGTCAGCAAATATACAGATTTACTGAGGTCTAAAAACTTAATTTTTGAGCGTAGAAATCGATTTTTGCATCTGGGCCATCATATGCGTAAGGCTTTCTAAGCTAGGCTCTGGCGATGATTGTGGAAACTCGGTGCTGATATAAGCCTTGGCTTTCCATACTTCCACCACATCTTCTGTTTGGATGGTATAAGCTTCGTATACCGGGTTATCGGAAATAAGCTTAAGGGTTTTATTTTCTTTGAATGGATTGCCTACTCTTTTATACACTAAGCCATCGTTTTTGCTGATAATGACATAGGTTTCACCTGCTTTTAGGTCATTCCAATTTTCTACATATTCGCCCACTACAATAGAACCGGTGGGTAGGGGAAGCATAGAATCACCTTTAATTTCAAAAGCACGGTAGGTGCCTTGGTTAAAAAAGGGTAGGTGGAATTTGGGCAAATCGCTAATAAACTCCGGATCGGCATAGCCATTTAAGTAACCAGCGCAAGCTTTAACAGGTACTAACTCTATATTTTCGCGATCTTGTTGATCTACCGAAATGCTGAGGATACGGATATTGCTGCCATCACTTTTGGGTTGAGGTTTCCAAGAAGCAGTTATCTTCTCATTTACCAATTCGTCCATGCTCAATTCGTAAAATTCTGCGAATTTTTTTAGCAATTCGTATTTAGGTTCGGCTCTATCTTCTTCGTAGGCACCTACTAACGAACGTTTAATTTCCATTAAATCTGCGAAATTTTGTTGTGTTAAGCTCTTTTTCTTGCGTAAGAACTTTAAGTTGTTGGATATGTTGGCCATTATTTTAAAATAAATTTGTTTTTACTAAAATTGTTAGTATTATTGTGCTCATAAAATTAGTAATAAATAATTAAAAAACAAAAAATACTAATTGATTTAGTTGCAAAACCGTAAAGAATAGAGCCGATGAAACATTTTATATATGTATTAACCGACAGAAACCGCAGCAATTTGCATGTGGGTATGAGTACCGATTTGTTAAAAACGATGGAATTTTATGCCCAAATGCCCACTTTGTTTTTCGATCCGAGTAAACAATTAAACCGTTTGGTGTATTTTGAAGAGTTTAGTAGCGAACAAGCCGCCATTAGCCGCTTTAAAAATCTCAATGCGTTTACCAAAATGCAGAAACAACGTTTGGTAATGGGTGTAAATGCCAATTGGATAGATTTAATTCCGGCCTTAAAATATGAAGAGCTACACGCTCAGCAAAACTGGCTAGCTAGTTTTGGCAGAGTAGCCTAAACAAAAAAAGCGGCCTAAAGCCGCTTTTTTTATGTCTATAAGGATTACCAGCCTGGGGCGAAGGTTAAACCAAATACGCCTTTACCCAACGTTTTCCGTTGGAATGGGATGGCATAATACGGTTCCAATATAAAATAACCCATCACGTTTACCCGTAAAGAGAGCCCAGCACTCATGGCTGGCACTCGGCTATATACATTTATACTTTGACCGGGGTTAAACGGATCGGGTGTAGTAGCTACTACGGTTGGTTGCCCACTAAAAGCAATTTTAGAATCGGAGTTATAGGCCAAACCTATATCAAAAAAGGCATTTAAATCGCTAAATAAGAATTTAGATTCGATGGCCGCTAATTTTTTAGGCCCCGTAAAAGGCAAACGAACCTCAAAGTTAGCAACGGCTAGTTTGCTACCCATTAATTGGTCTATATTAAAGTTTCCGGAATAAATATCACCTAATTTATAAAACGAATTGTAGTCGTAACCTCTAATATAGGTAGAGTAGCCTAAGAATTGCTGTGCATAATATTGGTTTTGATCTTTACCAAATGCAAAGCTGTTTAATAGGCGTCCGGCAAGGGTTATTTTGTTTATGCGTATGTATTTACGCAAATCTACGGTACCCACAGATAGGTTATAATCGCCAAAGAGCTGATTAATGCCTATACGGTAGCGGTAGCCATTTAATGGAGCTGTTACCCCAAAATTAGAATTGTCGCCCACAAAAGCTGCATCGAAGCCATACACCCTAAAATTTTGGAAATTGATACCTAGCTTATTGTAGTAGGTATTGGCTTCGGTCATCGATATTTTATGTTTATCGGAACCAGCATAACCATTAATAAATACTTGATTTCCGTTTTGAGTATAGGTATAGTATTCGCTAAAGCGGTCAATTCGGTACGAATAGCTGGCTGCTGAGGTACCAATTTCGAAACGTTTTATTTTTGAAAAAGGGTAGGAGCTAAATAGCTGCACTTTATCTTCGAAGGTGCGAATGACATCGTAACTAGAGCGGTAAAAATTGTTTTGGTTTATGGTTTCGAAACCTTCTGACATGTAGGCGGTAACGTAAGGGATGTGTGAAACAGCCGATCCCCAATTAACTCTACTTTGCTGATTTATATAGGCCACTTGTGCACCAAAATCGTAAATTTCGCCGTTCACAGCTGCGGTAGCATAAATCTGGTCTCTGCCTAAAATATCAGAAAAAATACCCTGCACGCCACTAGAAAGGCCAGCGCCAAAGCGGCCAACCGATGCACCAATACCATTGCTGGATAAATAATCTAGTTTAAATTTCGATTTAAAGGGAATCGGTTTGATGGTTTTGTCGGAGATTGCTTCGAAACGCTCAAAATTATCGAGATTAGCGTTAATTACATTTACACCAGCAGACTTTGCCGGTGGTAAAATGGCCGCACTAAAGTCAAGTGCCTGTGGATCTACTTTTACAGGCGTAAAATCGTTTACATTGGCACTATAAATTTTATATTTCTGTGCTCTGTAATAATTGTATATTATTTTATCGGTTCTAGATACACTTAGTGCTGGAGCATATTCAGTTATTCCGCTTATACCAGTAAAATAATCGGTTAGGCGTTCCACTATGCCGTTGCTTAAGGTATATCGGTATAGGTTTCTAAAACCATCGCGGTTTGATAAAAAATACAATTGCTCATCATTTCCAGAAAACTGAGGATTTAGATTGTTGGCCCCATTAAAAACGTTAATATCAGTTACTTTATGTGTTTCTAGATCTAAAATGGCTAGATTAAAAGTAATATCGATACTTAGATTTTTTGAGTTATAAGTGCTTCTATCGCTGCTAAACACAATTTTTTTACCATTGCTAGAAAAGGCAGGTTGATAATCAGAAAATAGGTCGTTGGTAAGCGCACTTATTTTTTTGGATTGGAGATTAAACAAATAAATATCGCTTTGTCCGTTGTTTAAACCCGAAAAGGCAATACTTAATCCATCTGGCGACCAAGCAAGATTTCCAAACTCTTCTACCTCACCCATAGATTCGGTGGCTAGCGTTTTACCGTTTTGTACATCAACAATAAACAACTTATTTCGCCCTTCAGCAAAGGCACTGAAAGCAAAACGTTTACTGTCTGGCGACCAGGCACCGGCAGATTCGATGAAGTTAAACTCATCGATGTGGGAGTTTTTTATTTTAGAGCTTAGTTTTCTAATAATTTTACCTGTTTCCGCATCAGCCAAAAACAAATCGATACTAAACAGCTCTTTTTCAGATAAAAAAGCGATATATTTTCCGTTTGGCGATACAGCAGGCGCCACATTCATCTCCCCAGCATTTTTATCGTCGAGCAGCAGCTTACCAATAGGCGTTTGGGTTGTATCTTTTAAAAATGGTTTATAGGTATTTTCAATACTGGTTTTCCAGAGTGCCGATAGTGTTTTTTCGCTATATCCAAAGGTTTTTTCGATGGCTCTTTCATAGCCTAACCTAGAGGTAGCCTTAAAGAAAGGAACAATAACCGTATCGCCATAGGTAGAGCCAATGTATGACCAAAATGCTTGACCATAGCGGTATGGGAAGTATTTATTACTGGTGGTGAGGTCTTTTAGTGAAGGAATATCTTTATTTAAGTAGGCATCCCGCATCCACATGGCTGTAAATGCATCTACTTTTCCTACCGATAAGTATTCGGCCATACCCTCTACCATCCATAGGGGCAAATTGCCAATATTTTCAAGATTAGTCGTATCGCCTTCTAGTAAGCTATGGTATTGAAATGCATGCACCAACTCGTGCCCCAATACATGCCTAGTTTGCTGATTTAATTGTGTAACAGGCATTACAACCCTATTTTTTAAGCCTTCGGTTACCCCGCCGGTACCTACGCCAATATCACCGTCAATAGCGGTTGTTTGTTGAAATTCGGGGGCATTATTGTATAAAATCAATGGATTTTTTTTAAGAAAAGTATCTCTAAAAACCTGTTGATGCAGGTTGTACCATGTTTCACTTTCTTTAGCAAATCGTTTTACGAGGCTATCATTGTGCATATAGTAATACAAGTCGAAATGAGGCGTTTGGTACACCTTAAATTTTAAGTTTTTATAGCGAACCTTATTTTGTCCAAAATATTGAGCTTTTACGTTACCTGAAAGGAAAATTAACGTAATTATGGCGAATAATGCATATAAATTAAATCGTTTCACTGGAGCTTGATTTAGGTGATGAACTATATTGATAGATAAATTAACTATGCTGTTTGATTTTTATTTGTGTTTTTGGTTTAATGGCGACTATTTCTTGAATTACATGAACCGTGCCAGAGGTATTTTCATCGCCAGAAGAGGGAATTGCTTCTGGAGTGCTAATTACACTATCGCCGGCAGTGCTATCGGTTTTCGTGGTATCGGCAACAATTCGTGGCGATTCACATTGGTAAGAACGAGTAATGGGTACTGTAGCTTTAGGAAAAGTGCCAAAAGTAATGCCCGTAGCAGGGTCATTTAATACTTTTTCCATAAACTTACCATAAATAGGTAGGGCAGTTCTAGAGCCTTCGCCAGTTTCAGATGTTTTGAAGTGGATTCTGCGATCGTCGCAGCCCACCCAAACGCCTGTTACTAAATCTTTGCTGATGCCCATGTACCAACCATCTACATAATCGGAAGATGTGCCTGTTTTTCCACCAATTTGGTTTCCCTTTTTCCATAAATCCCATTCCCAAAGCGCTTGGGAAGTGCCACCTGGTTCTTCCATACCACCTCTAAACATATACAACATTAACCACGCAATTTCTTCGGTTAATACCCGATCTTGTTTGGCAGTAAATTTAGCTAGGTTGTTTCCATCGTTGTCGGTTATTTTCTCTACCAAAATAGGGTCGGTTTTCACCCCTTTGTTTAAAAAGGTTCCATAGGCACGTACCATTTCATATACCGATACATCATTAGCGCCCAAACTTACCGATGGAACAGATTTTAAGGGACTTTCGATACCACATTTATGGGCGTTCTTAACAATATTATCCCAACCTACTTTTTCGGTTATTTGGGCAGTAATAGAGTTTACCGAACGTCCCATGGCCCAACGTAGCGACATTTCGCGGCCTGAGAATTTAAAATCGGCATTATTGGGTTCCCAAACCTGGCTTTTACCATCTTCTTGGTATTCAATTTTTACGGGTTTATCTACAAATTTGTCGCAGGGATTCATGCCTTGTTCTAAGGCGGTAAGATAGGCAAAGGGTTTGAAGGTAGAGCCAGCTTGTCTTTTCGATTGGTCTACGTGGTCGTATTTAAAGTATTCGTGGTTAATGCCACCAACCCAAGCTTTAATATGTCCAGTAAAAGGATCGAGGGTCATCATGCCAGTGTTTAAAAATTTAGCATAATATTTCAAGGAATCCATGGTGCTATATTCAACCTCTTTTTCGCCATCCCAACTAAATAGCTTCATTTTTTTGGGTGTATTAAGGTAGGCATTAATCGAATCGATGTTGTGGGCGTATTTTTTATCTAAGAGCTCGTAAATAGGTAATTTTTTGGCTTGTTTTTCTGGAAAATCAACAATTTCGTTTCCTTCTTGGTCTTTCCACGGATTTTCGTTGCCCCATACGTTTTGGAACCGATGTTGTAGGCTTTTCATTTGGCTATTTACGGCCTCTTCGGCATATTTTTGTAGCCTAGAATCAATGGTGGTGTAAATTTTTAAGCCATCTTCGTATAAATCGTAGCCGTTTTCTGCGCACCATTTTTCTAAGGAGCGGGCCACTGCTCCTCTTAGATACGAATCACCTTCGGCACCTTCCTGTAATTCCGATACTTTTAAGGTCAATGGTCTTAAACTACTTTTTCTGAATTCTTTTTCGCCTAAAAAACCATATTTGGCCATTTGAGAAAGCACGGTATTGCGTCTTTCTAAACATTTATCAGGGTTTTTTAGCGGATTGTAGGTGCTTGTAGCTTTGAGCATGCCAATAAGCATGGCTGCCTCTGCTACCTTTAATTGGTTCGGATTTTTACTAAAATAGCGTTTGGTGGCTATCTTAATTCCGTAAGCATTGTTGCCAAATGGTACTGTGTTTAGGTAAAGTGTTAAAATTTCTTCTTTGCTGTGATAGCTTTCTAGTTTGAGGGCGGTAATCCACTCCTTTAATTTATATACAATGGTGCGTACCACCGGAATTTGTCTTATCCAACCCTGAGATTTGCGACCACGAGTGCTGTAGAGGTTTTTAGCCAACTGCTGCGTAATGGTACTTGCACCTCGTTTGTCGCCTTTGGCTGTGGAAATGGTGCTCGAAATTAAAGACTGAACATCAATACCCGAATGTTCGTAAAAGCGAATGTCTTCGGTGGCAATTAGTGCATCTACTACACTTGGGGCTATCTCTTTAAAGGTAATTGGAATTCTGTTTTCACGATAATAGCGGCCGATAAGCTTGCCATCGCTGGAATATACCTCCGAAACCAATTGTAAATTGGGCGTTTTTATGTCTTTGCGGTTTGGCGAATAGCCAAACATCCACAAAAAATTGAGCTCTAGCGCACAGAAAAATAAAACAATAAAATAAACTCCAATGAGGGTAAAGCGGAGTTTTCGGTTGTGTATTTCTTTAAACATATAGTTTTGCTTAAGCAAAGATGTGTAAAATCTGTTGCTTATGGGATGTTTAGCGTGTTAAATTATCCTAAAAACACTACTTAATGTTGATTTCATCTACAAATAAAATAGCATCACCACCTTCGCCATAACCTAAATGCCAAGCCGGTAAAGCCCCAAAATTTTTGGCTAGTACCTTAATGTATTTAAGCGGTTGCGATACGGGTAATTCGAACTCTTTAATTAATACCTCATAGTTATCGGCTGCTATGCTATTTTTCACGTCGCCTAAATGCTGATAGTTAATGCCATCGGTAGAACCCCAGTAGCTCACTTGCGTGGGAAAAATAATCCAAGAACGGGTATCCTGCATAAAACCGGTGGAAATACTGCTTACTTTTTTGATTTTATCTAATTCAACAATAGCTTCAAAATCGGTGCTTTGGTATCCTTGCCACAGGTTTCCCAATCTGAAATTTGCCTTACCTCTAATACCATCTACCAAGCCTTGTTCGCCACCTGCGGTATACGATTTCATGGTGGTAGCACTAATTTTAATCTTTTTATCGCCCGGAATTTTGTAAAAATGGGCAGTAGTTGGAAAACTCCATTGCCCCTTGACGTAGGAGCTAGCGGTAATGCTTCCACTCTCTGTTAAGGTGAGTTCACCTTCATACAATTTGCTTTGGAGTGTAGGCGTACTGCCGTCGTTTGTGTAATAAATGCTGGCTCCGCTTTGCGTATTTTTAATACTCACGTTTAACTTATCGGCAAAGGTAGGCCCCGCAGATTCGATAATGGGATTGGATACAATTTGCTGGTCATCTATGCTCGATTCTGGTTTTTTAAGATTTTGTGTATAGGCTTCGGCAGGTAGTTTTCCGGTAACAAAGTTTAGGCTTGCTCCGTCTTTAAAATCATCAAAATTGATGTATGACTGATCAAAAGCTTTGCCATTTAAGTTTAAGGCTTGTAGGTAATAGCTCTCGTCGCTATAATCTGGAGCAGTTATTTCTACTGATTTCCCATTTTCGAGATGAATGCTTGCTTTTTTGAACCATGGGGTACCTAGAGTATATTGGTTGCTAGCTGGGTTGAGTGGGTAAAAACCCAGGGCACTCATAACCAACCATGCTGACATTTGCCCGCAATCTTCATTACCGGAAAGTCCATCGGGTGTATTTTTGTACATTTCTTGTCGTATTTTTTGAATGTAAAAGGCTGTTTTATCGGGTGTATTGGTGAAATTATATAAATAAGCCATATGGTGACTGGGCTCATTTCCGTGGGCATATTGGCCAATTAAGCCGGTAATATCTACTTGTCCGCGACCAGATAAGCCTTGAGTCGTGCTAAATAACTCGTCTAATTTTTTCTGGAAGGCAGTTGTACCTCCATATGCTTTTATAAGAGTTTCTACATCCTGTGGTACATAGAACGTGTATTGCCAACTATTGGCTTCAGTAAAGTTGTTGTTTACCTCGGTAGGGTCGAAGGGTTTCCACCAATTGCCATTGCTACGGGCTTTCATAAAGCCACTTTCTGAGTCGAATAGGTTTTTCCAATACTGAGCTCGGCGGATAAATTCGCTGTACACAGTAGGTTTGTTTATCAGTTTGGCGAATTGGGCTACACACCAATCGTCGTAGGCATATTCTAGTGTTTTAGATACCGATTCGTGTTCGTCATCGGCTACTACCAAACCATTTTTGCGATAAGAGTCTAATCCGAATTGATTTCTATTTACTGCCGATTTCATAGCTTCGAAAGCCAAATTGGCATCAAATCCAGTAATCCCTTTTCTATAGGCATCTAGAATTACGGGAATGGAATGATTGCCAATCATGCAAAAGGTTTCATTTCCGGCCAATTCCCAAATGGGTAATAAACCCCCATTTTTATACTGGTTGAGGAAAGTGTTTATAAAATCTGTAGTGCGTTTTCTGTCAATAATACTCAGTAGGGGGTGTTCGGTGCGGTAGGTATCCCAAAGTGAAAATACGGTGTAGTTGTCAAATCCTTCAGCTTGGTGAATTTTCTGATCGGTGCCTAAGTACTTGCCATCAACATCCATAAATAGGTTGGGGCTGCTAAAACAATGGTATAAAGCGGTATAAAAAATGCTTAATTTGTTTTTATCGGTGCTTTCTACGGCAATTTTGCTTAATTCTTTGTTCCAAGCGGCTTTGGCTTGTTTTTCTGTTTCCTTGAAATTGAAATCCGGAATTTCGGCAGTTAGGTTTTGTAAGGCGCCCTCGGCACTTACTGCCGATATACCTACTTTTGCTAGTACTTTGCCCGGGTTGTTAAACTGAATATACATTTTCACATTTTTTCCAGAGCCTTTTTTAATACCCGGTTGCAGCAAATCGTTTAAGGCAATGCCATAGCTTTTAAAGGGCTTGTTAAATTTGGCATAAAAGTAAATGGGTTGGTTGCTTGCCCATGCCCTAGAACGTCTAAATCCTCTAATCTCGTGATCGTTTACCACCTCAATCCACGATTCTAGCACTTCGTCTCGGTGCTGTAAATCGATAATTATGTTCGCTTCAGCTGTGTTAGGGAATTCGTATTGGTGTAAGCCCGCACGTAAGGTGCTGGTCAGTTTTACGCCTATTTGGTAGGTATCTAAAAAGGTTTCGTAATAGCCGGCACTAGCTTTTTCGTTCTTTTTTTGAAAACGAGAAGCGTATTCGTTGTTTTTAAATTTAGGTGTGCCTGTGGTTGGCATAAATAAAATATCGCCATAATCGGCTACGCCCGTACCGCTTAGGTGGGTGTGCGAAAAGCCATACACCACCGAATCGCTGTAATGGTAGCCCGAGCAGCCATCCCAACCTGTCAATCTAGTGTCGGGGCTCAATTGTACCATACCAAAGGGTAGGGTTGGGCCTGGGTAAGTGTGCCCGTGGCCACCTGTTCCGATAAAAGGATTTACCCAACGACTATAATCCGTTGTTTTTTGGGCAAGAATTGGTTGTATTAGTGCTAAAAAAGCCAATAGGCCCAACATTCGTTTCATATTATGGCTTAAATAGATAGGTTAAAATCGTCGCTATCGGCCAAAAATGGGAAGATGCGACGTGTTTTTTGAATTTCTTCTTTGTGTATGGTAAAGGTATATAAGTCTTCGTCGTTTGGTTTATAGTACACTACACTGCCGTTGGGGGCAATACACATAGAGCCTCCAGAGTGAAATACTTCGTTTCCGTCGTGTCCCACTCGGTTAACGGCTACTACATAGCTTTGGTTTTCGATGGCTCGTGCCGGAATTAGCGTGCGCCAATGTAAGGAGCGTTTATCGGGCCAGCTGGCAATAAGTAAGAGAATATCGTAGGGATTTTCGGCATCGTTTCGGAGCCAAACAGGGAAACGCAGGTCGTAGCAAATAGCCGGGCAAATTTTCCATCCATGTAAATCGATGTAAAACTTGCGATTGCCGGGTGTAAATTGATCGTCTTCGTTGGCTAAACTGAATAAGTGGCGTTTATCGTATTGTTCAAAGGTACCATCGGGGCGCATCCAAATTAAACGGTTATAAAAGCGGTCGTTTTCTTTAATAATTAAACTTCCTGTAACTACGGCATCGTATTTTTGGGCTTGTTTCTCCATCCATTTCATGGTGGTACCACCCATTTCTTCAGCTAGTTTTTCGGTATTCATAGTAAAACCGGTGTTAAACATTTCTGGTAACACAATTAAATCTGTTTTTTCCCGAATAGCTGATAGCCTTAGTGCTAGGTTCTGCAAGTTTTTTTCGCAGTTTTCCCAGAATAAATAGGCCTGAAAAGTGGTAATTTTTAGTGAATCCATAGCTATAAATAGGTAACGCTTAATGTATTTACTTGTATATGCTACTCCCTGCAATGTAGCATGGAGTTTAAACACGCATTCATTTCTTCAATTAAATATAAATATAAGATTTTAGTGAAAAAGGGCTACTTTTAAAGTACAAACTTTAGCCATGACTTTTAGAACCAAAGAAAGTAGATTGTTACTTATACTAGGCAGCTTTTTTATTGTTAATGCCCTGCTCTCAGAGTTTATTGGCGTTAAAATATTTTCTGTTGAACAATCTTTAGGGTTTAAAAAGTTCGATTTAAATTTACTAGGGGTACAAAATTTGTCTTTTAATATGTCGGCTGGGGTATTAACCTGGCCATTGGTTTTCATTTTTACAGATATTATAAACGAGTATTTTGGCTTAAAACAGGTGCGCTTTTTATCCATTTTAACCTCCGTTTTAATTGCTTTTGCTTTTTTAGCGGTTGGAATGGCTATTAAATTGGTGCCGGCCGATTTTTGGATTAATCAAAAAGTGGGTACGCAGGTAGTAAACATGGATGCGGCTTTTACGGCCATTTTTGGCCAGGGAATGTGGATTATTGTGGGCTCTATTACTGCTTTTTTAATTGGTCAGATTGCCGATGTAGTTATTTTTCATAAAATTAAAAATTTTACGGGTGAGCGGGCTTTGTGGCTTCGAGCTACTGGCTCCACATTGGTATCTCAATTCATAGATAGTTTTGTGGTTATTTTTATTGCGTTTTACCTAAATCCACACTACCATTGGTCGTGGCAAATGGTGGCTGCTATTGGATTGGTAAATTATACCTATAAGTTTGTTGTAGCTGTTTTAATGACTCCTTTGTTGTACTTGGTTCACGGAATTATTGATGGTTATTTGGGCCAAGATTTGTCTCGTAAATTACTTAAAGAAGCAGCTAAAAGCTAGGTTTAATCATTTTCTAGGCTTTCGGCCAATTTTCGAATATCTTTTGTAAGCCGATATACCAATTGTAATTGTTGATTTAATAAATCAGCATTAAAATCATTAGCTTTTGTTGTATCTGGGTTTTCTGGTATCTCTGGGTAGGTAATTGTAGCCAAATTATCGGTACCAGATGCCAATTCGTTTATGGTATGCCTTAGATGGTGCAAGGCTTTGCGCACCCATTTTATAGCAATGGGATTATTTTTTACCGTTTTCTCCTGCTGGGCTACACTCACTAAATTGGCAATGTACGAAGAGAGCATATGGTTTAATACTGCAAATTTGTGTATTTTTTTGGTGTTTTTTTGCCTGCTTTTAGGTTCTGATAGCATGCGTTGAAAAGCACTATTTAAGTTTGCTGTGCTTACATACACTTCTTTTCGGGTTAGCTTATACTTAGTAAGTTCTAAAGGTTGGCCCAGTAAACCTTCGGCCAACTTAATGAGGTAATTATAATTGGCAATAGCCGCTTCTTTCATGGCTAGTTTTAGTTGTTTTGATTCCCAACTCGGAAAAATAAAGTAACTAGCCGCAAAGGCAATTAAGGAGCCAACAAGCGTATCAATTATGCGTTCTTTGGCTATAGTGATGTTGTTAGCACCTAAAAAACTAAACAATATAAGTAAATAGGGTGTTAGAAAGAGCACGCTCAGCTTATAATTTACCCGCTGAAAGCTATATGCACCAACTATAAATCCCAGTAAAAAGATAAATCGAGGAGTTTCATCTTTCACAAAAATAAGAATGGCTACCCCAATCAAGCCACCAATAACGGTTCCTATTATACGTTCATAGTTTCGTTGTTTGGTAAGGCTAAAACTTGGTTTCAAAATCACAATAATGGTTAGTAAAATCCAATAACTGTGGTGCCCCAGTGTAAATAAATGCGATACAGCAAAGCCTAAAAGGCAAACAATAGCCATTCGGATGGCATATCTAAAGGTGGTAGAATGAAGGCTGAGGTTTTCTCTAAACAGTTTAAAGTCTATTTCTTGATGGCTAACAAATTTGGGTAGGTCTTTCTGACTCCGTATGCCTTCATTTACACCTCCATCGGTGGCATAACTAAATACTTTTTCGGTTCTGCGAACCATGTTCCGGATATTGATGAGGATTTTCTTGAGCACCAAATTGGGTAATTGGTAGCTTGTTTCTACGTCATCAATGGCAGCTTTTAAGTTGTTTAGTTCTTTTAAAAAATCTTTTGAGGGGCGTACCTCTTCATCGGCGGTTAGTTGTGAGGCCAATAAATCTAATTCATTGCTTATACAATGCAGGGTTTTGTGGATGGCTTTTAAAGCCTTTGTACCACCATAAATAGCCCTAAGAGCTTCATAATCGTACAGAGTTGCGGTAGATTCTTCAAATAAATCAATCATATCTACCAACATCATGATAAGCTGGCGCCCATATGGATTGGGGTCTTTTATCATTCGCTTATGAAAAAGTAAGGCCCTCACACTATCTTGTTTTTCGTGTACCACTACCTGCTGGTCGAGTAGTTTTCGGTAATTCAGGGCTAAAGAAGTTTTAGGCTGATAAAATGCCGCTTTTATGCGGATATAAGTAGAAATTTCGGAAATGCATTCGCCTAAGGCTTGTTGTGCCAAGCGATAAGGCCTAATGTGCATGATAGATAAGCTAAATGTCATATACCACAAACCACCCGATAATACATACAAGGAGTGTATCGTACTTTGCTCCAGGGTTTTCTGCTCATCTAAACTGAGCACCATAATAATAAGTGCAGCCGTTCCAATGGTCGATGCCCGGTTGCCCCACACGTTAAACATCGAAAAGGTAAAGCACAGTACTGCAATTTCTATTCCTAAGAGTAGGGGGTGCTGACTCAGAAGTCCAGTAAGCATGGAGGTTAAAAAGATCAATAAGTTGGCATAAGCCATTCCGTTCCGTTTATGAGAAAATGGCCCCGGATTATCTACAATACTTACACAAAGTGCACCCAATGAAACGATAATTCCAGTAGAGAACTGGTTGAAATGAGCAAAAATAAGGGCGGGTAACAAAACACCAATACTAATTTTTAGCCCATCGGAAAAATTATGGCTGTATAAAAAGTTTTTGATGGATTGTTTTTGTTTCATTTGCTTGCTGGCAACTTATACAAAAATACGGATTAGAATGAAAGGGCATAGTCGCTTAGGCCGAATATAAAAAAAGCCTCCTGAATTTCTTCGGGAGGCTTTTTTGAAATGTATTGTTAGTATTAGCTAATAACTTTCACATTTACTGCGTTAAGGCCTTTTTTGCCATTCTCTTCTTCGTACTGAACACGATCGTTTTCACGAATTTGATCAATTAAACCTGTAGAGTGAACAAAAATGTCACCTTCGCCTGATTCTGGAACGATAAATCCGAATCCTTTAGTTTCATTAAAAAACTTTACTGTACCTTCTTTTTGCATTGTATTATTAAATTAATTAAGTCGCAAGGTAGGTATAATAATTTGCAATGATTTAATTTTTAAATAATTAATAGTTTAGGCTTTTTGCGATCAAAGCAATTTTTTAAAATAGTACTCCTTATTTTATCTATTCAAAAGCTCTGATTTACATATTTATACTACGCTATTGCCAAACCAAGCGACTCTAGCTTGGTATCATTTATACATTCCTCAAATTAGAGTTCATATCATTCATTCAAAAAAGTTGAATTGTGATGTTGGAATAATTTAAAAGCCATTTGAACACATTTGAACAAACCAATTAATTTTAAAAATTTGGATATTTAAAATAACAAATACGATACATATCAAATTAATCTTTTTAAGAAAACCTAATCATTCATTTAAAACCTAACTAATTATGCAATCTGAAAAAAATTATAAATGCGGCAATTGTGGAACCATAGTAGAAGTAAAGTTTTTTTCTATGTCAACACAAGATAATAGAGATACCTGTCCAACCTGTGGACCCCTGTGCGAAGAATGTGTAGATGGAGGCGGTATTTTTTCTAGTAAGGAATGTAAGGGTTGTGGAAATAGCAAACTAAAAAACGAATGGTTTAGAGCTGGTGAATGGAAATAGACGCCAAAAAACTATTTGAAAGCAAACTGATCAAAATATGGGATGAAGCTGCAAAACTTCAAATACCATATGCTGACAGAGGCTTCAGGTTTCCAACAAATCTAGTAACGGACTCCATTTTATTTGTTGGGATAAATCCATCCTATAATATAGGAGTAAGTCACAAAGCGTATTACAATAGTTTTTATAGCCTCAATCAGCAGAGTGATAATCATAGATATTTCAAAAAATTTGAAGATATAGCTAAACATACCGCTAGTAATTGGTCACATATAGATTTGTTTTTTTATCAAGAAACAGCTCAAAAATCATTCTATGAGATTTTACAAAATCAAAACGGTAAAGATTTTTTAAGTCAGCAAATTCAAATTTCTAAAGAACTGATGATTCATATTAAACCAAAGCTCATTGTGGTTGCCAATACCTTAGCCAGAGATTTAATGTTAAAGGAGCATGATTTAGGAGTTAATTTCTTCGATTTTAAGTTCAATGAAGCATTGGGCACTTACCAAATTTCTGATGCCGAATTAAAGGATACACCAATATTTTTTACCAGTATGTTAACCGGCCAAAGAGCCTTAGATAATGGCTCTTTTGAACGCTTGAAATGGCATATTAAAAATGTTTTAACCTAAAAAAAGATGAAATTAGATGAATTGGTTTGTACCTGCTCTTAGTCAATAGCCTGTACGAGTGGGGAAGTTACAGAAAATGAAAAACAGAGATGTAGAGGTATGCGTGCATTTTATAAAATGTCTGCCGAACGTTTTAATGCTGCAAACAAAGATGTGCTCTTTTCGGATATGGTTGCCCAAGTAAAAAATTCTGATCCTATCACTAAAATACTTTCTATTTATGGGTCATTAAAAGTGGCTAAGGAAGAATTTGAAGATAGCGCAGATGGTGAAAGATGTTCGGATGAGGAATGGGAGAAAATTACTCAATTAATTGATGCTACCAATATCAATCGCGAAATAAGAGACGCCATAAGAGTTAAGGCTTATGATTTGATTAATACCATATCTGCACCTGAGAATATAGATGATGAAGATGTAATGGAGTTGCTGGGTTTTGAAATGGAAGACACTACTTTTTCGGATAGAGAGATCATTCCAGTGTTAGAAGTATTCTTCAACACATTAGAAGAATTAGATTTATTAGATATGTGGGAAGAAAATTTCTTAGGCCTCACAAAAAACTTAAGGCTTTTAGAAGAATTATACGGAAAGATTGATATCCAACAATTTAAAGACAGATACGATGATTTAAAATACAATATCAACCACAAAAATCAAGATATTGAAAGACAAGAAAAGGAAAAAGAAAAGTTAGCTCAAGCTGAAGAGAAAAGAAAAAATCAAGAAATTGAAAGACAAGAAAAGGAAAAAGAAAAGTTAGCTCAAGCTGAAGAGAAAAGAAAAAATCAAGAAATTGAAAGACAGGAAAAGGAAAAAGAAAAGTTAGCTCAAGCTGAAGAGAAAAGAAAAAATCAAGATATTGAAAGACAAGAAAAAGAACAACAAAAGTTAATTGAAAAGCAGGATAAAGAAAAACGAAAATTAGAAGAGCTAGCAGAATTGAATGCCACACATGAATTTTCGGTGGCTCATGGTATTACCTATTGTAAATATTGCGGTTTTGATAGTAACAGTCTGCACTGCAGTAGAGAATATGGACATCGATTTAGCATTAAGAAAGTTGCAGATCCAAGCACCTATTCAGATGTGAAATTTCTACAACCAGTTTGCTCTAAATGTGGTCAATTAGGTTGGAAACCAGGATATTCTTGCAATTAATCAAAAAATAAAATTATGACTTTCATTTTCACCATCATCGCAGTAATTGTAGCTATTATTGCTTTTGTCATTACTTGGCTAGTTTCAGAATTTTTTATACCACCCAGAGACCATTGGACTAAAAGTGGTTTTGTAATCTTTACCATTAAATTAGGTATGGCTGGTATGGCTGCTTTTTACGCCTTTGGGTTCATTTATATGCTTTTTGGGGTAACTCATTAATTGTATATCAAGATCTAAAATTGTGCATTCAAAATAAAATCTAACTCACCCTACTAATCATTCAAGCATGAACAAGTCAAATATTGTAGATAAAGCCATTTCAAATAAAGTAGATGATCTACTTAAAGTAGAGAAATACAGCATCGCCTTATCTAATTTCATTGAACGCAGCGATACGCCTATTACCATTGGCTTACAAGGCGAATGGGGCACAGGTAAAACTTCGTTGATGTCATTATTATTAGAAGATTTTAACCAAAAAAATATTGCCTGCTCCTGGGTAAACACTTGGGAGTACAGTATTTTTAGAGGGGCCAATGAAACTACTCCGGGTGTATTAAGGGGCATGTTAGAGAAGCTAGAGGAATCTTGTAAAAGCCGCAATTTATGGTCGCTTAAAGAAGAAAGTGAAAAGAAATTCAGAAAGGCAGCTCGTTTTTTAGGAAGTCTTGCCAATCAAATCATCAGCAATCAAACGGGTGTAGATATTGCTTCGGCGGTAAGCGACTCATCAAGTAACAGCAGCGCCTCAACAGCGGAAATTGCAGAGATTAAAGCGCTCATTACCAATTTAATTGAAGACCTTATTGCCGATCCAAAAAATCCTTTCGAAAGGGTGGTGTTCTTTGTTGATGATTTAGATAGAATTCCTCCATCTGATGCTGTTGAAATATTAGAGGCCCTGAAAAATATCTTCGATATTCCGCATTGTATTTTCATTTTAGCCATTGATTATGACGTGGTAGTAAAAGGTTTAGAAAGTAAATTTGGACCCAAAACAGAGGAAAATGAACGAGAATTTAGATCCTTCTTTGATAAAATCATTCAAGTTCCATTTTCTATGCCAACAGGAACCTATGATATCGAGAATTTCTTGGTGGAGAAATTAAAAAGTTTAGGTTTAGAAATTTCAGAGGATGTTAGAGAAAACTACGTTAAAACAGTAAAGCATACCATTGGCTATAACCCTAGAAGTTTAAAACGTTACCTCAATTCATTTAGCTTAATCAATCATTTAAAAGAGGTAGAAACAGATAAAGAGGAGCAGGGTGATGATTTTATGCTTTTTGCCTTGTTGGGTATTCAAATCTCCTTTCCAAAGGTATTTCGTTTGCTTACACAAAAGCCAGATTTTACTCAATGGGATAAAGGCTTTGCCAATAAACATGGTTTAGAATGGGATGGCATTGCAGATAAAATCCAAAAATTTGGAGAAAACAATTTAATTGATGAAGAGTGGGAGCAAGTGGTTTGGGCCTTGTGTCAAAAAGATCCTTACTTAAGATCGAGGGTGTTCTCTGTTTTAGAATTGCTAAACCTACTTCGAGATAAATTTAAAGACGATTTAGAAGAACAATGCCAACACGCCATGGCATTTGCAGCCATCACCAGTGTAGATGATGATGCAGAAACCAAGCAAGCTGTTCAAAAAGTGGGTAATAAAACCATATTTGGTGGCTTATCCATCAAACTAGATCAATTAAAGGAAGAACAATTCCCCGAAATAGCCATCCAAAATTTCAACTCCTTTTGGGATATTTTAGACCAAGCAGCGCAAAAAGATGCTAAATTCAGGTTGTCTTATGCCAAAACAGGTTGTTCTTTCAACGACGATTCTAAGGGTGGAAGAGGAAATGTACAATTGGTGTATTCTTGTAATCCTTCTAAAAAATTATTGGGTTTTAAACTCTATATCAAAAACAACAGTGGCATTACCAAGCAATTGTACGATACCATTTCGGCAGATTTTAACCTTAGTGCACACCCAGATTTGATTTTCCTGGATAAAGAAAATGATTTAGTTGTAGAAGCGCATGCCTATCAAATACTTAAAACAGATTACCCTAAATTATTAAGCTATATCGCTAAAAAACTAACGGAATAATAGCGTTACAACTTCTTTTAAATGAGAAAATTCCTTTTGCTATCCATAATGATTTGCTTTTATAGTAAAGGATATGCGCAATTGGTAAATATCGAAAGTCAAAGAATACAATCAGATAGCATTCGATTTGTATTGATGGGCGAAATAAACTATGCCACGCAAAATTTAGATGATCATAAATTCTCAGTTTTTAATACCGCGTTTACCAGCCAGATTAAATCTAAATCATTTAAGAATTATTTTTTATTAATCGCAACCACAGAAATAGCAAAAACGGATCAAGAAGACCTAAATAACGCTGCTTTTTTTCATATTCGATTCAATAAAAAAATCAATAATTACTTAAAATTCGAGGCTTTTAGCCAATTTCAAACCAACAAATTAATGGGTATTGATGCCAGATATTTAGTAGGATTTGGTTTGAGAGATAAGCTTTTAGCAAAGAATAATTTGAAAATATATGCGGGGTCACTCTATATATTTGAAATAGAAAAAACTACTATTGAGGCAAACAAAGCTTCTCAAATTAGTAGATTGTCATTTTATTTATCCACCAATTTTCAACTCCCAAATCATATTGGTGAATTTTCTAGTGTAAGCTATTACCAACCAAATCTCCATCAATTCTCCGATTTCAGACTATCCAATCAAAGCAGTTTATCATTTAGGTTGGGGCCCAAACTAGCTTTTAAAAACAATTTCAATATTTACTACGATGCTTTTCCTCCACCTGAAATAGCCAAATTAAATTGGAACTTCAGTAATGGAATAAGCATTACGTTTTAACAATGAATAAATTGATATGTTACGTAATAAAAAAAACCCCGAAAGATTGTTTCGGGGTTTTTTATTGGCGGAGAGTTAGGTCTATGAACCTTGACTCCTAAGTATGTGATTTCGAATGATCTACGTCTTTCTCTAGCCAAAGGGGTCACCAATAGGAAACCAAGTCTGAAAGTTGGGGGACTTGACTCTCTTTTAGTCTCCATTTGGACAACACAAATATAAAGAACCCACCGGAGAAGACATAGCGTTTTGTCCACAACTTACCATTAGCCAGTTCCTGAATGACCATTCAAGGTCTTTTTGAAAATTGGAAAACCAGGCATTTTCTAAAATCATATCTATATGGCAATATGGCAATGGTATATATATACCCATTGCCAATTGCCAAACGGTGATTTTACATCTACGTGATAGATTTATATCATTGTAATTGACCCTATTTGACCGAATATGATTGTTTATTTTAAATAATTTAAAAGCAATCATTTATGAGCCAAACCTTAAACACTGCTTTGGAACAAGTCAAAATGGCTAGAGTCCAAGTATTTCCTAGATCTGTTCGAAAACAGATCAACCTTTTTGAAGACGATATGTCTTCTGAAATCACTTTTAACGGGTACAACAACCCCGTCAGCTACCAGCATCATCTGGAGTCATTCTACAACGCCTGCAAACAGGAAATTGGACAGGAAATCAATCTAAGACTAAACCAACTGGATGAACTCAAGCGCCAGTTTGATTTGGCAAAATATGAAGTCAGGGAATTCCGATTATGGTACTTCCCCAAAAACGATCTAGACACATTATTCCATCGCGTAGAGTTTGTAAAATCACCGCGAATAGACCACATTCAAGATGATGGTATAAAAAAAAATTCTCAGCTTTTTCCAAGTACAGCACCGTCATCTTGAATCCCTAGAGCAACTTTACCAGCATCGCATAACCCACCTGGAACGATTCTTCGCTTCCTACAAGCCCTCTTCATACCACCTCCTCCCCACTAAGCACGAGCTTCACGATCAGCAAACCGGTCAGCTCAGCTTGTTTCCACCGGGCAGTCCAAATACGCTGCTCCAATGGCAGAAGGAAAAGGTTGACTTCGTGGAGCTATTTGTTGCGATTTATGAGAGCAAATCCGTCAAGGCGAGCAACGACCAAAAATTATCCAAGAAGGATTTCTTTCAAATCCTGATGTGGTTCTTCAATATCAGGATTGGACATTGGCAAGGAACGTTGAATGCGGCAAAAGCCCGCAAAATCGACAAAGGCAGTCCGTATTTGAACGAATTGGTTCGGACTTTTTCAGAGTACGCTGAACGTGGGCTCTAAAAAAATCTTATTCAACTTGAATTCAACTACAATAAGGAAGTTTTTTTATCTCGGTAGCCTTGCACTCGAAATCAAATCCGAGTGCGTATGTGGCAATCCGTAGATAACAAATCAGAAGACAAGAAAATCCTAGAACTCCAGGAGAAATTAAACCAACTGGAGAAAAGACTGAATCAGCTATTGGTGAAAGTTACCAATGAGGTGAAGGATGAAGACCGGTATCTGGACGTAGCCAGTGCTTGTCGCGTATTGCAATGCGGCAGGACACTGATTTACGAACTCATGAATACCGGTGAACTAGCGTACACCCAAGTAGGCCGTCAACGGCGGATCCTACTGTCGGATATCCGCAAGTACGGTAAGAAAAACTACAACCCTACGAAACCATCCATTCTCTGAAATCTGTAACAATCAATCAATATGGCATTAACAAAAGACGCGGTTTTACAGGCGACCAATAAAGGCCTGGATGTATTTAAACACTTTTTAGGAAGCAGATTTACCAAGGTTGGCAAATCCTTTCGAAGCCCTTTCTACAAGGACAATATAGCCTCCTGCTATGTGTACTTCGACAACAAGTCCGGGATCTACAAATTCAAGGATTTTGGGGATTCGGAGTACAGTGGAGATTGTTTTTTCATGGTCGGTAAAATCTTTGCCCTGGGCTGCGATGACCGGGCAGAATTTCTACGGATCTTGGAGATTATCGATGGGGAACTTTATTTGAATCTCGAGGAGAATCAACAGAAGGTTGACCGACTCATCAAAGAGAATAAGGGTGCTGTTACACGGGCAAGTCGAATCCCCTCGATTCATGATGGATTTGAAACAGCCAAGACAAAGATGCCTATTAAAACCAAGGAGTTTGCAGAATCCGAGCTCGAGTTTTGGAACCAATACGGCATTACTGAAGATGTCCTTAACCAGTACAACGTCATTTCAATCCACACCTTCCATGGCACAACCAAAGAAGGTAAAGACTATTTGCTTACGTCGAGTAACCAGGAACCCATATTCGGTTACCAAGGCAGACGGCATACCAAACTGTACATGCCAAATTCCAAGTTACGCTTTCTCTACGCCGGTGAAATTACCGAAAGCTATGTGTTTGGAATTGAACAACTACCTGTTCGAGGTGACATACTCTTTATCACCGGTGGTGAAAAGGATGTTCTGAGCCTTGTATCCCATGGATTTAACGCCATCTGCCTGAACAGTGAAACGGCGCACATTCCCAAAAACCTGCTTCGTGGACTGAGTTACAGGTTCAAGCACATTACGTTGCTCTACGATGTAGATGAAACCGGGTTGAAATCCATGGAGAAACTCACTTCCGACTTGAAAAGCTATTCCATGAAAAGCCTAAAGCTCCCACTAACAGGGGATAAAAGCCAAAAAGACATTTCCGACTTTTTCAAACTTGGTCATACCGCCGACGATTTGATGATGCTGTTTGTGGAGATGCTGGATCAGATTTATGAAGACACCCTTTCCGTTATGCGAAGCTGCGAAATTGATTTTGACAAACCACCCAAGGCTCCAGATCCTGTGATTACCATCAATGACGTGACCATTGGATCACCTGGAAACCTTCTTTGTGTTGCAGGATCCGAAGGAAGTGGTAAAACCAACTACCTCGGTGGAATTCTCTCAGGGGCCATCAAACCGGACGGAATCAGTATTGACACACTGGGCACAGCCGTCCAGGAAAACACAGAACAAAAAGCAGTGCTACTTTATGATACCGAACAATCGGAATACCAGCTCTACAAGAATCTCACCTACATCATGAAACGGTCTACCCTGGAGCGGCCTCCCTCATGGTTCAAGGCATTTTGCCTCGTAGGGATTTCCCGAAACGAACGCATGAACCTGATCCTGGAATCCATGGATCGTTTCTACTACGAGTATGGTGGCATTCACATGATGGTCATCGATGGAATTGCGGATTTATTGGGCGGTGTTAACGACGAAGAAAGTTCCGTCAAGCTGATTGAAGAACTGTTTAGGCTCGCCGCCATCTATAACACCTGTATTGTTTGCGTTCTGCACATGGCACCCTCAGGCATGAAGCTACGCGGACACCTGGGATCCGAAGTTCAACGGAAAGCAGCAGGTATCATCTTAATCGAAAAGGACGACAACAATCGTTGCAGTGTGGTAAAAGCACTAAAAGTCCGTGACGGATCACCTTTGGATGTACCCATTATCCAGTTTGGATGGGATAATCAAGAAGGCCGACATGTATTCATGGGTGAAAAGAGTAAAGAGGATGCTGAAACACGAAAAAAGAATGACCTCACTGAGGTTGCACGAGAGATTTTCAGTAAGAAGAACTCTATGACCATGGCCGAACTCACTCAATCCATCATGGAAGCCATGGATGTAAAGGATAGGATGGCTCGGAACTACATCAAATACATGAAAGACAACACCATTATCGAGAAAAGTGCCATCAATAGTGCTGAATTCACCATGGCAGAGCTGCCTTTTTAAAGATATTTCGCTGGTTTTCCAGTGAAAATGCCGGTTTCTCCCCCCATTTTCCGGCATAAGTCCCACGGCTTTCCGTGGGACTTTCTTTTTTACCTTGGTTTTACCACATTCTTAAAGTCTTTGACCTGAATTGGCAGAAAAGTTTCCCACAACACCTATCAAACGACTAAAAGTTTAATTACATTTGACAAGTTTGTCAACAGCAAATTTCAAAAAGAATGGTAATTGAGCCAAGCATAGGAAATCTTTTGCAAAATCTTCGAAAAGAAAGAAAACTGTCTTTGAGAAAAGTTGCAGATCATATTGGCATTGATGTCTCCATGCTGAGTAAAATCGAAAATGGAGAACGACAAATACAAGCGTATCAACTCAGTAGAATTGCTGAATTCTTGAATGTTGAATTTAGACAATTGCAGATTGAGTTTTTGATGCAACGAATACACATTGAATATGGTGATCAACCATTTTTAAAAGAATCTCTTGAGAGATATTTAGAAGCTAAATAAATTATTATGGAAAAGGAAACAATTGTTAAACTAAATAAATCATTCGAGGAGTCCGCCTACGAGCAAGACGGTGTTGAGTATTGGCTTGCCAGGGAACTTCAAGAGCTACTTGGCTATTCTGATTGGCGAAACTTCCTCAATGCAGTAGATAAAGCCAAGGAAAGCTGTAAAACCACTGGGGAAGGGGTTTTAGACCATTTCGTTGACGTCACCAAAATGGTCAAAATCGGCTCCGGAGCAGAACGAAAACAAGATGACATCATGCTCACGAGGTATGCCTGCTATCTCATTGCTCAAAACGGTGATCCAAAGAAAGAACAAATCGCTTTTGCACAAAGCTACTTCGCAATTCAAACACGAAAGCAAGAGTTACTTGAAGAACGAATTCGTTTGAATGAACGGTTACAGGCTCGTGAAAAATTGGCGGCAACCGAAACGGAACTTTCTAAAAACATTTATGAGAGAGGTGTAGACAATAAAGGCTTTGCAAATATTCGCAGCAAGGGAGACTGGGCATTATTTGGCGGATTGACTACTAGCAATATGAAAAAGAAGTTGGGCATTCCGGAAAATAGACCTTTGGCAGATTTCCTTCCAACTATCACAATTACAGCAAAACAGTTGGCTACCGAAATAACCAACTTTAATGTAAAGCAACATGACTTAAAAGGTGAAGCAAGAATTACTGATGAGCATGTGAAGAACAACAAAGATGTTCGAGGACTACTTGGTAAAAGTGGAATAAAACCGGAACAGCTCCCAGCAGAAGAGGACATTAAGAAACTAGAACGCAGAGTAAAATCTGCTGATAAAGGAATCGAAAAGAAAAAACTCAAAGGAAAGAAATAGTAATTATGGCGAAGTCAATAAAAGAAGTAAAAGAAAAAGCGATTGAAGTTACCCTTTGGGAAGCTGCAAAAAAATTACGAGGTAGCGCTGAGCCTGCTGAATACAAGCATGTCGTTTTAGGTTTAATTGTAATAGCTAGTATTTAATCTAACTAATAGGGTTCTTTTTTTAGTTTTATAGGGTCAGGATATTTTGATCGACATATTGATTCAGGATATTATCCTTCGCTAAAGGTTATGATTCATTAAATGTCCGAATGGGATTTTTTCCAATGCAATACCGTCTGTTGTGAGAGTGTTCTTTATTTTAATACTTTATCCAATTATCAAAATTTTGCTGCAGAAGTTCCAAATTGTAGTACAGTTTTTTCCTAAAAGCAATAGCATAGAATTCCTCCTCCATGGTACGATGTAAATGCCCTCACAGATCAAATTTGTTTGAAGATGACTCACTTGGGTGTTGCTTTAATCAATATTTTCAAGTGAAGATAAAGTTCATATTCGTGATGCTCTGATTTCTCTTTAAATCCAGTTCCTTGGTAGGTAAGAATTCGGAGTAATGGAATATTTTTTTCCTCAAAAAATGGGAGGACAAAAATTAAAGAGGAGCTTACAAAATAGCTCCACAAATGGTAGTGCAAACTATGGAAGTGCATAACTGATCAGTAGTACAAGTCTGGTCATTAGTATTGCAGATAGGATTACAATCAGTTCCGCACTTAGTATCACACCAAACACCTGCTTCACTCATTTGAAGTCGTTGTTCCAGTTCGGTTATTGAAAACATATCATATATGTTCTCGTTTGCAGAACACATCTCTGAATCCTTTGTGCCAATGAGATTACTTTTCTTTTTCATCTAGGTGATTTTAGTAATTAATAAATTTTGTTATACGATCATTGTCAAAGTGTTAATATTTAAATGAAAATATAATGATTTCCTTGTTAAAAGCAAGAGTTATTATTCTAAAATAAATCTATTTTTTTTATTAAACAAATTTAATTAATTTTCTTTCATAATTTGTATAGTACTAAAAGAAAAAACTTCTGAAAATAAATGTTCAGAGTCGCTAAATCAGATAGATTGGATTAAGTTAAATATTATATATTATGAAGTTACTAAAAAATATATTTTTTATTCCCTTTTTGATATTGCTATTACTACCACTCTCAATAGTTGCACAAAATGTTATTAACGGCAATATCAAAAACGTATCAAACGGAATCCCTATTCCATATGCATCCATTGGAATTCTTCGAAAAAATGTGGGAAGCATTTCCGACTCAAGTGGAAATTTTATATTTGAACTGACCCAAAATCTTGATTATAATGACACGGTGGTTATCAGTTCCATAGGATACTTGGATATGAAAATACGCTTGCAGGATTTTATAACAAAAAAAGATTTTCTTTTAGAACCAACTGCGTATCTACTAAAAGAAATAAGTGTTTTTTCATTTAGAAATGAAAGTATTTTTGGGTCGGTTAGTAAAAGGAGGAACTTAAATTCAGGATGGAGTGGCAGTGGCAAAGGCGGTGAACTCGGAAATGTTTTCACTATTGGCACTAATCAATTTAGGATAGAAATGGTTTCATTCTACATTCTTACAGGCTGCGATACTGCATGGTTTAAGCTACATATCAGAGAATATAAAAATGGACACCCTGGAAATGAATTATTAACTGGGAATATTATTTTGCAAGTAACAAAACAAGATGGAATTAGTGAGCATGATCTGTCAAAGTTTAATATTTATATTTCTGACAATCCACAAATCTTTCTCAGTCTTGAACTGATAGCTAGGTCTAAGTCAATCGCCAATACGGATTTAGGTAATAATGTACATATAACAGGCCACAAAGGAGGTATTTTGCACTACAAATGGTTTTCTCAAACACCTTGGCTTAAAAATGAAGACTACGAACTTTCATTGATGTTAAAAGCCAAGTATTAACTATGATCGATGAAGGAAAATTTTTACTTTTAAAACAAGAAGTAATAAATTATTTGACACCATTAAATACTGACATGCTTTTTGATAACATGTTAAGTGAAAATGCGTTTGAGTCTAATAAAATGTTCCTTTGTTATCCCGCTCTTTTTGCTGATGCCTATAATATAAAATTTACAACTTCAGAAATTAAACAGATTACAATTGCTGGGTATCTTTACTTTTATTCACTGCTGAAAATAGATGATTTGTTTGATGTAGCATCCACAAAAATGGGTGAGAAAGTAATGATGTTTATTTTGAAGTCCCATGAAGAGGCTATTAAAATCCTGTCCACTTATTTTTCGATCCAATCTCCTTTTTGGCAAAGCTGGAATTCTTTACACCAGACTTACTATGACAATTTTGCAAATGAAATAAAAATAAAATCAAGAAAAAGAATAGACGAAGAAACATATGACCAGCTCGCTATGAATCGTAATGTAATCGGGCTTATAGCACTGAGTGCGGTATATCATCTTCAGCATAACCATGAGAAACACAAATATCAAACTCTCTCTGCTATTCATAATAATTTTGCCATTGCATATCAGATACTTGATGATATAAAAGATATCAAAAAAGACTATGAAAATAAACAGTTAAATTTCGTATTATTAAAACTCAATAATAGCCGAAAGGCTAGTTTAGAAGGCTCTATTGATCGGAAAATAAAGTACTTCTACCTGTCAGGAATGTATAAAAAAGTATACAAACGCTTGTTGGGTAAAATAGAATTTGGTATAGCTTTATCAAAAAAAGCTAATGCTGGCATCTGGTCAGATGCCTTATATAAATTTAAGAAGGTTGCGAGTGAGGAATTGTTTAATATGACTGGGTTTATAAAATGTATAAAAATAAGGGATGCCCTCACTCGTAAAAAAAAATCCAGGCCAGATTCATATAAAAGCTTACTAACTGGGGTTTCTATTTTTAAGAAGCTGCATAAAACAGAACAGGAGACAATTTCTTTCCTGTTCGAACAAGCGGATCAGGGATTTGGAGAATTAAAACATGTTATTTATTTAAATAAAAATATAGGCCTGACGACCTCAAATGAAATTCATGTAAATGACACTTTTCAAAGAGCAATAATTGGTGATGTACTATGTGATTGCAGGGATATTTTAGGCATCGATTTAAGTCGGATGTTAGAAAATGAAGCCAAGTACTTAGTCAAAAAAAGACAAAGAGATGTTATCGGCGGGTGGAGCTATTATCCTAAAATAGAGGAGATTGCGGCAGACGCGGACGATCTTGGACAAATACTCCAATTGTTTGTACGTTTAGACAAAAGTATTTACATAAAAAAATATATTAGCCATCCGCTAAATATTCTCTTAAAAGAAAGGACTAATATAGATGGTGGAATTGAAACGTGGATCATTCCCAAAAAATCTATTAATATTACTCATTTACGACAAGAAAAGTATAATAATATGTGGGGGACAGGCCCAGATGCAGAGGTGATGGCCAACCTTGTGTATGGATTATGCCTCTATGATTTCAAGTTGTATTATAAGCAAATTGTAAAGTCCTGTAAGTATATAATTTCACACAGAGATCCCAATGGTAGTTGGCAAAGTAAATGGTATTATGGGTCGTATTATGGAACCTATGTTGTAATGCGGCTGATAACCTATGTACTTAAAAAAGATCCAACGGCAAGTACTAACTTTTTATATAAATCCTTGAACAAAACAATCGAATTTTTTGAGACATCACAGCAAAAAGATGGTGGATGGAGCATGAATAATAATAAAAGTGAATTGTTAACTTCTGCATTAGCTGTTTTAGCATTACTAAACGTATATAACATACGTAAAGACGTGAAAATACGGAATCAAGTATTGAAGGGTTATCAGTATCTTTTAAAAACTTCAAATATATCTTTATACGAGCCTTATAACATACCTTTTATAAAACCGCGTATAAATGACCCTTATAGTTCAAAAACCATCACGGTGAGCTATATTGCCAAAGCTTTTCTTGAAATAAGAAAAGCTGGAATACTTTTAAAAAAATCTTAAATCATGTTAGAATTTTTTATTAAAGCGTAATTTGTTTTCCGATCATATACATTTTCAAGTAAATTACAATACGCTAATATTTTTTTATAATTTCTAAATCCCTGTGCTATTGTCAGGTTCTTTCCTAAAACCTTTGTGTATAGCTCATTTACGTTTATTGGTGAAAAATTCTCTAAAAGATTTTCAAGTTTCCTCATAAATTCATTTACTTGTTTTTTCTGAACTGAAATAATATTTTTTTTGAGAAAAATATTCATTGTAGGAAATGGTTTTTTGTTGTTGTCATTTTGAAGAATAGTTTTTGGAAAATCTTCCTTAGCGATTTCAACTCTTTCCACCATTACAAGAAATTCAGGATGTTGATTAAGTAAATGCATCAAAAGATGGTAAAAATTGTACAACATTTCAAAATTTACATATATATCGATTTTTATAAAGGCTTTAAATGGTAACGCCAAGGATAACATTCCACTGCATACATTATTATTTTCTTTTTCATGTAAAATATTTAAAAATGGGTAATTAAGCCTGCGAAATCCTGCAACAATAAAATGAATATTATCAACTGCTAAAAATGATGAACCTGCTATATATTTCGCACGCCAGTCTTCTGCAACGATCCTCATTTTTTTAAGCAAAGTAAGTTCATATTCTCCTTTTGGTTTAATGTCTTTTTCATAATTGTCAAAGCATGTTTCACAGAATTCTTCTAAAATAAAAAAAGCATCATTCAGCGCACTCATTTTATGTCCTGTATCTTCTTTATATTCTTTAAGTGAACAGTCTTTATTTACTGCAACGATACTATAATTGTTGAAATAGCAATCATGAAACATTTCTGCATACATTGGTATGCTTTCTATTATTTCTTTTTGAAAATCAATGGATTTCAAGTAATATACTGGCTTTGCCTTTATTTCGTTCATAGTATATAGTTTTAAAAAATAAATAAATCTTTTTTACAAGCGTATAAATAATACGTGTAAGTGAGAATAAAATAAAAGATTTTAAGAGAATAGATAACACTAAATTGAGAATTTCTTTAATTAAAAAATTATTGGGATAATTCATCAATATCTGCAATCTATCAACATCATTGGTCAGTTGTTTACTGAGGCTCACAATTATTCCTGGCAATAACCAGCCAAAAAAGTAAAGGAAGAAACTATTGGCAACAATTGTGTAAGTAATAATAAAAAGTTTTACTTTCTTCGAATATTTTGTAAGGGAATATTTGCTAATTTCCTTGCCTAGAAAAATTGACCTAGTGAAATTAGCAAGAAGTTGTGTGGTTTTTTGCCGCATATTGGAAATGTCAAAGAGATCAGATATAATCCAATAACCATCATATTTAATCAATGGGTTAAGGTTGGATACGATAATAATATAGTTGAGGAAGATCAAATAGCCAGTTAGCACATCTTTTGTTAAATAATAATAATATGACAAAGGAATCAGAATGATTGCTTGAAAATAGATACCACCTAAATCTATCAGTAGCCTTTGCGTATTTTTCAATTTCCATGCTTGGGTGGTATCGCTATAAAAAACAGGTGTAACAAAATATAAACCAAATCCAATGGCGCCATTTTTCACATTGAATTTACGGCAAGCTGTAGCGTGTCCCAATTCATGAAATAGCACAATTGCTAATACAAGTACATTTGCTTTCAAAAAAATTATAGCATTAAATTTATCAGTGAGATGTATTATAAACTCAGATTTGAAAAAATCAGGGAGTGTGAAAGTTATCGAAATCAGGAAAAGTACTTGGATAAAAATGAATAAGTACTTGTCGTAAAAAAGGACTAAGGGCTTTGTAATAATTTGTACCCATTCTGGCCGAAGTATTTGCAGTTTAAATTTAATACTATCCAGTTGCGAAATTTGAGTTGCGGTCATGTTCTCAATCAACCTGCTTTTTATAGAGAAAATATCCTCTTCAGTTAATTTATAATTAAATTGTTTTGAAAGCTTAACAGCAATTATATCATTTGGTGTATGTTCCTTGGTTAGATTTACAAGCGTTTTTGTTATTTGATTTATTTCGAAAATCCTGCCATGATAGGATAATGTAAATTTAGAAGATTTGCTCATGTCAGAAACCTCATGAACTTCCGCCTCCAATAGTATATCCTGATTCCTCATATTCAATTTATAAACCAGTAAAAAATGGGCAACCGTGATATCATAATTGCCCTCTACTACATTAGGCTCAACTTAAACTAGGGCAGATCGTAGTACAAATAATTGATGTACATAATTCATCAGTACCACATGATTGATTGTTTGTTGAACAAACCGGATTACAATCCGTACCACATTTTGTGTCACACCAAACTCCCGCTTCACTCATTTGTAGTCTTTGTTCAAGTTCAACCAGTGAAAACATATCGTAAATGTTTTCATTCGCTGAATGCATTTCGGTTTCATGTTCATTTGTTAGAAGTTTTTTCGTTGCCATTTGATGTGTTTTGTTGTATTTATTGAATCAGATTTACTTTACATAACTTGGATTGGAGTACTCTGAGACATTTCAGATATTTCACCATTTTTAACTTTTTCTACTTCTTCTAGGTAATTAAAATAAGTGTGCGGAACAATGTCTTGAAAAAGTTTAGGGTATCCGTCGCAATGAGGTGAATTATACCCCCTGCCTTCTCGTAATGCTCCTGCCATACATCCACCTCCACAAAAAAAAGCGTATTTGCATTTTGAGCAGGCATCAACTTTTGAAATATTTTTACCAATCCATTTTGCAAGTGCATCTTCATCAAATTTAACTCCTTCTTTATATGTTCCAACTATATAATGTTCTTGTCCAACTAATTCCCAGCACGCATAAATATCACCACAAGGATCTAAAATATACATGCCATTTTGTGCACCACAAAAGGTGGAAACAAAATTAAAGAGATTATTCCCGGAAACAACATGTTTGACCTTAGATTGTAACCCAAAATCTTGGCAAGATATTTTTAATGTAGGATCTTTTTTTATCGCTTTCCTGAATTTGTTCATGTATTCCCCTCGGTTCATGGTGCGAATTATTTCTCGATCCTCTTGTTGCTCATCGTCATTTTCATAATGAAATTTAATGTCGTCATCATATCTTGATTCTTCTGCCTCAAAATTAATATACTGTGCATCGGGATCAAATACACCATTATCTTCTACTTCCAATTTATTAAAAGCTTTTTTATATTTCGTTTCTGATTCTATCCCTTTAGCGGGAGCCATGACAACGTTACAAGACATTTCATCCTCACCGTGAATTAGTCCTGAATAAACACTAAAATTCTTATAATTGAAAAAACCTCTGTTTTTAAAATCCTCGTTGAGCTCAAAGAGGTTTTCAAAATTATTAACTTCAGTATTGACACGTATAGATACGAGAACTTTTTGGTCAAGACATAATTTGATATTTTCCATGATTTTTTCAAAAGTTGATCCATCCTGAAAATGCGTCCTTCTAATATCATGTATTCTTTTAGGACCATCTACAGTGATCTGAAGACTACTAATCATTTTAGGATTTAATAGATGCGCATAATTTTCCAGTTCATATCCATTAGTGATGGCACTAAATAAAAACCCATCCATAGCACCTTTCTGGACAATGTATTCTATCAACTCCTTGTTTTTACCAAGCAATGGTTCTCCTCCATAGAGCGTAATGCTATTGCCGATTTTGCGCCGTTCTGGTTGTATTTCGAGCATTGCTTCAAAAGCGCGGTCAACTGAATCTTTTGTAAAAGTTTTCTTTGACCATCCTTTGCCATTGTTCGAAATACCATTTTCAAAGCAATATGGACACCTGAAATTACAATCATATGCAACCAATATACAAAAACCTGCACCACCCTTACTTCTTCCATGTAGAAGATTTGCAACCTCGCTAACCCATTGTTTCTCTTCTATTGGTTTTTTATTGGTTAAATAACCGCGATTAACAAGCTTATCGAAAGAGTTTTTACTGAAAGGGTATGATTTGGATTCATTTATAGTTTCGTTAATCAATCCACCTTTACGTAAAAACTGAGCTATATCATTATTTACAATATCAATAGCCCCAGTATACCCATGTACAATCATCCATTCATTTGTGTCGTTTTCTAAAGGGATGAAAATAGTGTACAGAGAAGTTTTGTAAACATTTTCTTTTTCCATCAAAAAGCTATTTTAGTTGAGTTAATATGAAGATATCGTGAGATTTACTAGCGAAAATCATCAGATACAAAAAAGTAAAAAAAATTAATAACAATAAATTGGGTTATAAAAAAATGCAAAGCCAATTTAGGGTTATCATTTTTTTGAAAACCGTTTTAACAGATTATTCCTTTATAACATTATTCTTATTTTCAACCCTTAATCTGTCGGACGGGAGATATTCTGACATCTATTCGTAATTTGAAAATACAAAAAAAATCAATATAAATACTTTTTTTGTAGAATTTAGCTACCGGAGAAATCAAAGGTTCTGGCATGACAAGTGATGAAGCTCTAGCAGAGCTAAAAAAGGCCAAAGACAAATTGGATTTGGGACTTATTTCGCAAGAGCAATACGACCAAATCAAAGCGGATTTGACCAAATACATTAAGTAAATTAAATCTTCATCTTCCCACCGGCATTAAATCGCCCGGTCGAAGTAGCCATGCCTTTGTCAACCTGTATGATTACATCAACTTCATGGGCGTGAGAATTCACGCCTTTGAAGTTTCCTTCTTTCGTAGTGTGGTAAATGAAGATGAATGAGGACTCCGGATGGAGTTTTCTCAAACGATCATTGTCCTCCACATCCATACCGGCCTTGGATACGCTGTCGATAAATACGAATTGGTAGTCCGATAGATTCTCTGGTACCCGGTCGGTAATGTAAAGGTTGGCATGCTGGGCTCCAAGTCGCTCAATTTTCTCCTTCAGGGTGTAACCAAACCCCTCCTCAACCGCACAGTACAATACTTTACCATGGTTCGAGGCAAGGTGATTGGCAAAATCCAGACACATGGTTGACTTTCCGCTTTTGGGTAAACCATATACCATGGCTGTAAATCCAATGCTCGGATCACCTATCAATTCTTGGTATTTCCCTTTTAGGCCTATGGTTTGAAAATCCATTTTCAGAAGTTCACCGGAACTTACAATCAGAGCGCCCTCCTCATCCTCGCTTCCGTTCAGACTTTTTTTTTGACCAAACAGATCATCTCCAAGAATACCCATCAATCCATTTAGCTGTGCCTTGTTGATATTCAAGTAGGCTGATTTGCTATCCAGGTAGGTTTTAATGGTTACAAAGGCTTCATTAAGTCGGTCGGCGTATTTGTCGGACTTGGTCACCTTTCCACCGGTGACAGCCTTCCGCATCCGGGTTAAAAGTCGCTCAGCGCGGTCGCGCACATCTTTCTTTCCATTCAAGGATACATACGCTTTCAACAGGGTAATGGATAGCATACCCTCTTGGCTATTAGCAATCTCTAAGTAGCGTTTCAAGTTTTTGCTGTCGATTTTCACCTCAATCATCTCATCCATCTGCTGGTAGCACTTGATGAGCTGGCTCTGCATTAGCTCGATTTCTTTTGCGTAGGGCGAATCCTTGCGAATTCGTCGCTCTAAAATGGCCTTTTGCAAGCTGTGCAGTAAGTTCAGGATCTGTGCCTGGCTTTTTACTTTGCCATGCATGGCGGAATACCTACGGATGAACTGAACATCCGTATCAATATACTCAACTGGCGTGCTTTCATAATCGGTTTCATCCTCCGGTTCTGGCTTTTTAGGCGCTGGCGCTTTGGGTGGTTCTGATTTTGGTGTACGCAGGGGAGCGGTAGCCTTGGGTAGAGATTTTGGCGGCGCACTTGGTTTTGATCCTCCTGATGACATGGAGTTCTTTGACAAGTAATCCGAGAGCTTTTGAAAATAAGCCTCCACTACTCGCTTGATATTTTCATTGGTGTTGTAGGCCGCCCAGTTATTTTGTGCAGCTCCTTCAACTAGTTTATGTCCTTTTGCCAGCGCTTCCGGCAGTTCTTCCCAGTTCAGTTGCTGAACTTTATCGAAATAGTTCTTGGTATTGAGCATGATTAAAAATTGATGAGTTCGAGTTCTAATTCAAGAGCCAGAGCTTCCAGCTCCAATTCACTAATAATGGTTTCGTTATTTACGGCTATTGAAGGCGCTAAGCTCCGGTACTCCAATAGGTAATTCAATCGCTGGAATTCCTCAGCCCTGCTTTCAGCGGAGCGACCTTCCACTTGCAATGCCGACTTTTTCTGCTGGATCTCAGCCCGGAGTTCTGCCCACTTGGGGGAGTTCTGTTCTCCTTGAAAGGTTTCGGCCTGCGCTTTTACCGCCTGTTTATCGGCCTCGTATTGAGATAGCACGGGTGCTAGATCGCTGGTCAACGAATACCCCTTGGGTTTGAGAATGGTTCGTTCGGTTTTCCGGACTTTACTGACGTATTCCTTGAAATAGCTCAGGTAGTATCGACTAGAGAAGTAAACTCCCAACACGGCATAGCTGCTTTCGAGCTTACGTCCCAAAGCCAGGATATCCTTGTCCTGTTGATCGCTTGCATTGAGCAATACTTCAATGTCCTCCTTCAGCTCCTTACCGCGCTTGGCTTGTTTGTTCAGGAATTCGCCATCCTCCGAGACTTTGGGTGTCTCTTGCATGAACGGCGCGTTAAGCAATGAGGTGTGGAATGACCGGATAGCTTCCAGGCTCTTCTCCCGGTAAAGTTTGTAATCAGAGATGTTTCTTTGAACTTCTTTGATGGCATCAATGGCTAGGTTGATTCGCTTGTAGTCACGGTTCAATTGCTCTTTGGCTTGATCAAAAAACATTTTAACCAATCGATCTACGTCCGTAATCAAGGCGAGCTTGATTTCTTCGGGATCCATACTTTCCAGGTCAAGTACATTACCGTGATCACCCCTGAACCAGATATCGTTGATACGCGAGGTCTTCTCTTCCAGCTTTTGGAAAACAAATACATCCATACTGTCCTGGATCAACGGCATTACTATCCGCACGTACTGGAATTGGTTGCCTTGTCTCCAAATACGACCTTCTAATTGCCTGATGTCTGTCGGATTCCATTCAGGATAACAGTTGTAAATCACAGTACCCCGTTTCTGAAGGTCAATGCCTTCTCGAATGGTTGCTGTTCCGATGATGATTTTCACCACACCATCCAAAAAGGCCTCTTTTACCAACTCCTTTCGAGTATCGTTGATTTCAGAGGATATGATTTCTACTTCATCCACCTTAACCTTATCATACATTACGCCCTGCTTGTAGCCCACTTCTTTCTCCAAGTATTCTTTAATCAGCGGAAAGAACATCTTCCCGCGATTCATATAAATTACCTGACCGCTGGCGGTTTCACCGTGTTCCTCATGCCATTTCTTGACAGATCGAATGCAGTTCATTACATAGGCGATCTTCGGGCTTTCCTCTACAAACTCCTTGTAATCCTCTGGGGTTCCGTTCAGCAAATACGGTGATAGCGCATTGTCGAGACTATACGCCAAGGCTCGAAACAAGTTACCCATATCGAGCTTTCCCTGGGTCGAGTTTTTGGCCATGGCCACAATGCCATTCTGATTCTCCCTTTGCTTGGGAGTCATGTTGATGTAGGTCAGCACCTGCTTTTCTTGTGGCAAGCGCTCCTTCACGTTATCAAAGTTGTAAAGCAGCGGCAGATTAATCTTCTTAGGACGAACAACGCCAGCTTCTTCTCCGGTTTTATACAGGATATGGTTATAGATTAACTTTTGGAGGATTCTGCGGTTGGTGAAGCTTTTGATCACCTCTTTCTCTACAATTTCCTCCTTGTAGTTTGCCGCCCATTCAACAGTCGGTAAGACAAACAGGTCAAAGAAAGTGTCCAGGTTTACAATCCCATTATCGCGCAGGGAATCGTAAGCCACCAGCGAAAGCATAGAATATATTTCCAAAGGGGAATTGGAGAATGGCGTTGCCGTAAGCAGCATAGTGTTCCTTCCATACTTGCGCTGGATAAAACTCAGAATCAAAAATGCCTTTTGACCGGTCTCAGAGGTGGCTGACTGGATGTTGTATCGCTTGTTTCCATCGTCATCACTCTTGACCTGGCTGAATACGTTTTTACAACGGTGCGCTTCATCTACCACCGCATAATCAAACCCAAGCACATCGATATCGGCGATGGAGTTCTTTTGACCCACACCGATCATCTCGCGGAACTTTTGGTATTCGATTTCTTTGTCTCTACTGCTCTTTTCTCGGCTTTGTCCCAGGATATTGACTAGCTCCGTAAACAGCTCATCCGAGACCGAATCTCCAAATCCCAGTCGCTTGAATCCTTCGTAGGTAACCATGGTGATTGACCTTTCTGGAACAGGACTGTTCAGGTTGATTTTGCTCATGATATCTGTCCCCAGGTTGTACCAGTCATTGACCGTAATCCCGGTATGCGATAGTACACCGGAAACAAACTCGCCTGTTTTCTTATCGGTGTAACCGATAATCTCGTTCATCCACTTTTTGTATGTGGGTTTCGGAACCACCACCAATGGCCGTTTGCATTTACCCGAATACAGGTTGTGAGCAAGATTGACAATGGCGGTCATTGTTTTGCCTACACCTACATCGAAGGCATTGATTCCGGATCCCATGGCTTCCATAAAAGCCACACCTTCGCGTTGGATATCAGTAATTTGTAGGATACCTGATTTGAATCGAGCCGAACACTCAAATCCAATGGGAACCTTGGAATAGTTGATGTCCGATTGTCCATTGTACAATCGGTTCCAGGCATAATTGAGCTTCTGTTGGTCTTCAAAGGCCAATACCTCGTGCAGGAATCGTGAAAATAGCTTTTCACCTTCAATCCTGGCATTGGCTTTAAGCTCAGCCTTTTCCTCTTTGGTCAATTTGTCGTCCCGTAATGGGCGGTTGGTCAGGTAGTAATCTGCAATGTCAATGGCTGAACTTTTCTCAAAATCAGTATCCGTATTCAGCGTAAACAACCACTTTATAAATACATGCTGAAGGGTGTACTTGGTTTCACCATCAAAACGAATGTTGATCTTTTCTCGGTCTTTCTTCCGCTCGATTTTACCATTAACCTTTTTG
>JBBAKN010000002.1:0-454765 GCA_040403555.1 Sphingobacteriales bacterium | reverse complement strand
GGATTTTAATATAAAAAGCCCCAATCGAAAGATGTGGGGCTTTTTTATTGGGGTCGGGATGGCCGGATTTGAACCGACGACCTTCAGCACCCCATGCTGACGCAATACCGGGCTACGCTACATCCCAAAGAACACAAAATTATGTATTTTTGGTCGAGCTTAAAAAACTGATTTTAAAATTAATGTGTTGATAATCAGATTTTTAAATCGTAATTTTAGTACAAAAGATGGCAAATACAACTCGAGGAATTCGGTTTTTTACAGAAGATATTAAATTACTGCTTAAAAATAAAGCGCAGCTCCGGGATTGGTTTATAGCCACTGCAAAAAAAGAGAGTGCTCGTATTAAAGGCTTAAATTATGTTTTCTGTAGCGATGCCTATTTATTAGAAATGAACCAATCGTACCTCAATCACGATACCCTTACCGATATCATCACTTTTAATAACAGCGAAACCGATGATGTACTACAAGGGGATATTTTTATCAGCGTAGAACGAGTTCGTGAAAACGCACAAAAATTCGGCATAAACGAACAAGATGAATTACACCGAGTAATGATTCATGGACTCTTACACCTGTTAGGTTATGGTGATAAAAGCAAAGCCGAAAAGGAAAAAATGACCGAAAAGGAAAACCACTACTTAGCACTTCGCCCTTTTTCGGCTTAATGCATAGGTATTTCTATCACCAATACCTTGGCCGCTTGCTGAACGGTAAAGCTTAGTTCTTTGGTATCATACACTCCCAAAGCATCTCTTCTTCCCAATTTCTGACCGGCAAGGTTAATCTTACCTTCAATTACAAATACATAGGCTCCATTCTCTGTAAAATTAAAGGTATAGCTAGCTTCCGTATGCGCATCGAAGCTTCCTAGAGAAAAACAGGCATCTTGATTAATCCACATAGACCCGTCTTTTTCGGAAGGTGAAACCACCAATTGAAACCTGTTATGTGCTAAACTAACATCAAATGCTTTTTGATCGTACCGCGGGATAATGTTGCGCTCTTTCGGTAACACCCAAATTTGTAACAGATTCACCTCGTCTGTTTCAGAAGCATTAAACTCGGAGTGTTGCATACCACTACCCGCCGACATGATTTGCACCTCACCGGGTGTAATGGTACCCACAGAACCCAGGCTATCTTTATGCGCCAAGGAACCACGTAGGGGAATGGTCACAATTTCCATATTATCGTGTCCGTGCGTGCCAAAGCCCGTAGCTGGTGCTACAATATCATCATTAAGCACCCTAAGCAAGCCAAACTGAACCTTATTTGGATCGTAAAATTGGGCAAAACTAAATGAGTGAGCCGCTTGTAACCAACCGTGGTTAGCAAAACCTCTTTGGCTAGCGGGGTGGAAGATTGTTTTCATGGTTATTAGTGTTTAAACATACAAATATCACGAAATGTGTCAACTGTTTGTATTTAGGTTTCTGTTTTGTGACATTAACGTTATTTTTGAGCAAACAATACAATGATCATGAGTGTTTCGGATAGTTTGGGTACTGTGGGTGTGAGCCTTCTTTTGGTAGCTTTCTTATTAATCCTATTTAAAAAAATACAGGTAGATAGTGTGAGCTACATCCTGCTCAACATGGTGGGTGCAGCCCTTTGTGGCGTATCTGCCTACCTCATTTCTTTTTACCCGTTTGTGGTGTTGGAGGGTGTTTGGGTATTGGTGAGTTTATATGCACTTTTTAAAAATGTTCCACGTGGAACGAAATAAAAAACGTGCGAACGAATTTGATTATTTTTGTACTGTTTCACGTGGAACAAAAACAATATGTTTAAAAAATACGATGTAATTGTAGTAGGAGCTGGGCATGCGGGCTGTGAAGCGGCAGCAGCAGCAGCAAATTTAGGCTCAACGGTGTTGTTGGTAACCATGAATATGGGAACCATTGCACAAATGAGCTGTAATCCGGCTATGGGAGGAGTTGCCAAAGGACAGATTGTGAGAGAAATTGATGCAATGGGCGGCTACTCTGGTATTATTAGCGACAAAACCACCATTCAATTCCGAATGTTAAATAGATCAAAGGGGCCGGCTATGTGGAGCCCAAGGGCACAAATAGACCGCATGCGTTTCGCGGAAGAGTGGCGCCTGCAACTAGAACAAATACCCAATGTAGATCTGTGGCAAGACACGGTGTTGGGATTAAAATTAGATGGTGAATGTGTGGCTGGGGTAATAACCTCTCTGGGGATAGAGATTGAAGCATCTTCGGTGGTTTTAACCAATGGTACGTTTTTAAATGGGGTAATTCATGTAGGAGAAAAACGTTTTGGTGGTGGTAGAACCGGCGAAAAAGCGGCTACGGGCATTACCGAACAATTGGTAACGCTTGGTTTTGAAGCGGGTAGAATGAAAACAGGAACACCACCACGAGTAGATGGACGTACGCTGGATTATAGCAAAATGGAGGAACAGTGGGGAGATGAAGAACGTGGTCGTTTCTCCTATACAGACGTTCCTTTACAAACCGAACAACGCTGTTGCTGGATTACCTATACTAACGAGGCGGTACACGAAACCCTAAAAGAGGGTTTTGAAAAGTCACCCATGTTTACCGGACGGATTAAGGGCTTAGGGCCACGGTATTGTCCATCTATAGAAGATAAAATAAACCGATTTGCGGAGCGTGAGCGGCATCAAATATTTGTAGAACCCGAAGGCTGGAACACGGTAGAAATTTACGTGAATGGCTTTTCTACGTCGCTGCCCGAAGATGTGCAATTCCGGGCTTTGCAACAAATACCGGGTTTTGAGCAAGCCAAAATGTTTCGCCCGGGTTATGCTATAGAGTACGATTATTTTCCGCCAACGCAGCTTGGGCTTACACTAGAAACCAAGTTGGTAAAGAACCTGTTTTTTGCTGGTCAAATTAACGGAACAACCGGCTATGAAGAAGCCGCTTGCCAGGGTTTTATTGCGGGGATTAATGCCCATCAGAAAGTATGCGATAAACAAGAGCTTATTATGAAGCGCTCGGAATCGTATATAGGTGTTTTGATAGACGATCTGGTAACCAAGGGAACAGAGGAGCCCTATAGAATGTTTACTTCTAGAGCCGAACATCGCTTATTGTTAAGACAAGATAACGCAGATTTGCGCTTAAGTGCAATCGGCCATTCGCTCGGTTTAATTTCTGATGAGCGCATGGATGGGGTACACGCCAAGGTGGCTGCTGCCGATAAATTAGTGGCTTATCTATCACAAGTATCGGTACAACCCGAAGAAATAAATGAAGCGCTCGACACCCTGGGAACATCGCCCATCAATCAAAAAGTAAAATTGGTAAACTTGTTGGGGAGACCACAAATTGGAATTCGTGATTTGAGCGCAGCCAACCCTGGCCTAAACGAAGAATTAAAAGGCTACACGAACGAGGTGGTTGAACAAGCAGAAATTCGGGTGAAGTACGAAAGTTATTTTGAAAAAGAATTGGAAATTGTAGAGAAAATGAAACGAATGGAGGACCGAGAAATTAATCCAAATTTTGATTACCAATCCCTGGGTTCCCTATCCAAAGAGGCTAGGGAAAAGTTGTTTCGGGTAAAACCGAGAACTCTTGGGCAAGCTTCTAGAATTTCGGGGGTTTCTCCATCAGATATTTCAGTTTTAATGGTTCATTTAACAAAATAATAGTTAAGTATTTGATTATCAATAATTTAAATAAAGAATTGGGTGACACAAAATAAAGCGATTTGCGGGACTTTTAATAATTATTTGACTAGTTCTTCCAAAAAATATCTTTTTTTAACCAATGGCTCGATAGGGGCCTTTAAAAGAATGTGGTGGTTGGGGGCCGGCTTTGTCATTGGGTTGTGGACGCTGGCTGGTTGTGCCAGCATGCAATCGCCGAGTGGTGGACCAAAAGACGCCGGGGCGCCGAAGGTGGTGAAAGAAAAACCCAAAAATTTAAGCACGGGTTTTTTGGCTTCTGAAATCGAGCTGACGTTTAATGAATTTATAAAATTAAATAATGCCTTCACGGAAATTACAGTAAGCCCTTCGCTAGAAAAACCACTCGATATAAAAGCAAGCAAAGAGGTGTTAAGCATAAAGCTAGGTCAGACGCTAGAACCCAACACCACCTACACCATAAATTTCGGCAAAGCCATTGGCGATGTAAACGAAAACAATTTGCTAAAAAACTACAGTTATGTTTTTTCGAGCGGAAGTGTGGTCGATTCGCTATCCATTAGTGGAACAGTAACTAGCGCCACCACAAATGAACCCCTAAAAGACGTAATGGTGTTTATATTTACAAACAAACAAGACAGTTTATTGGGTAAAAAGAGGCCAGGCACCTATACCATGACGGATGAAGCGGGTAATTATAGATTAAATAACCTGCGGGCTGATGAGTATTCGGTATATGCACTCAAGGAAACCGGCGCTGATAAAATTTATAATCAAGGAATAGATGAAATTGGATTTAGTTCTACCATAATTAAATTAGCCAAAAATACACCGGGTGTGAATCTTAGGGTGTTTAAAGAATTACCAAAAGATTTTAAGGTTATAGAAAAAAAAGTGGAACTAGATGGAAGGCTTATTTTGGTTTATAATAAGCCTGTAAAAGAATTGAGTGTAAAAGAGCTGGAAGGAACCGAATATCTAAAAAACAGCATAAAAAAATATAGTAAGCTGGGTGATTCTGTTCTAATTTGGTCGCCGGAGCTAACCTATGACTCTTTAAAATTAGGAATATACTCTGATGGGGGGCTTATTAATACGGTTAATATTAACCGGAATAAAAGAGAGGCATACAATAGAACACCGGTTATAAAAGACAACACTCTGGGGAACAGATTAAAACCCGGATTGGGTTACTCATTACTTTTTTCCATGCCCGCAGAACTTGTGGATAGCACCAAAATAAGTTTGTATTCAGATTCTATAAAATTAAGTGGCTGGAAAGTTGGAAAGCCGGTTGGGCTGGTACAGTCGCTGTCAATATTATATCCTTTTAAAGCGGGAAGAAATTACACGATAAGGGTTTCTGAAGGAGCCATAAAGGCGATTTCCGGCTTTAAAAATGCCTCTTTTTCTAAAACTTTCATGCAAGATGGTTTAGATAGTTATGGGAATTTAGGACTGTTGGTGAGCTTAAGTGATACGAGTAAAAGGTATGTGTTACAGTTGTTAAACGAACAAAAAATAGTTGTAAGAGAAGATATTATTACACAAGCTAGCACCTTAAGCTATAAAACCTATTCTATTGGAAAATACACCGTTCGGGTGGTATTGGATGAAAACAAAAATGGGAAATGGGATAGTGGAGATCTAGCAACAAATACCCAACCTGAAAAAGTGTGGTTTTTAGAAAAAAATATTGGCCTACGAGCAAACTGGGATTTAGAGGAAAAAATTATAGTTCCTGTGGATTTTTAAACCAATCGCTATAAACCACATACCTATCTGGTAGTTGATCTAATAGGGCCCGCTGGGTTTCACTAATGGGTTTTATCTTTTTAGCGGGTGCACCGGCATAAATATATCCCGACTCACAAAGCGTGTTTTCTAAAACAATAGAGCCAGCTGCAATAATACAATACTCTTCTACCACGGTGTGGTCCATTATAATTGCACCCATGCCAACCAACACCCTGTCTCTTATGGTGCAGCCGTGAATAATAGCGTTATGCCCCACCGATACATAATTTCCAATAGTAGCGGCAGCTTGTTCATATGTACAATGAACCGTAACACCATCCTGAATATTGGTATAGTTTCCAATTCTGATTTGGTTTACATCACCTCGTATAACCGTATTAAACCAAATAGAACAGAAATTACCCAACATAACATCGCCCACAATAGTGGCGTTTTCTGCAATAAAACAATCTGTTCCAAAAATGGGTGAAATTCCTTTTACGGGTAAAAAAAGAGGCATAAAATTGATTTTTTTATAAAACAAGGTACATAGAATCTAGTATTTAACCTAGTATTGCGTGTGGAAAGCTGTTAATAACCCATAAAATAATGTAGATAAAAAAGTAGAACTAATTATGTGGCCAGAGTTTGCTTCGGTTTTATAATTTTCTACACTTTTTATACAGCAATTTCTACTAGTTGTCCACTATAAAATCATCCTTAATTTATTCACAAAATAGTGTGAGTTGATAATTATGCTTTTTATAAGTGTTTATTTACAAGTGATTTATTATTTAAAAAGGGGTGGTTATTTGTGTATAAAAATAGTATAACTACAAAATGAAATAAATAGCAACTGTATTATACACCATACTAACACCTTAATAAACCATAGATTATTTTATAAATAATAAATAGTAATTATTTAGTGTGTGTATAAAAGGATAATTTTGGAGAAGATTAAAAAAGAGAAATTATGTTTGAAAATACCGAGCGTACAGAGTTAGCACAATTAGGAGAGTTTGGATTAATAGCGCATTTAACAGATAAAATTAAACTCACACAAAACAGCACCATTAAGGGTGTTGGTGATGATTCGGCTATATTATTTGCCGGAAAAAAACAAGTCGTTGTATCAACCGATTTATTATTAGAGGGTATTCATTTCGATTTAGCGTATACTCCTTTTAAACATTTAGGTTATAAAGCTGTACAGGTAAATCTGAGCGATATTTATGCCATGAATGGAGTAGCTGCTCAGGTTACAGTGTCTATTGGTTTATCAAGCAAATTTCCATTAGAAGCAGTAGAAGAAATTTACGATGGTATTTATCTAGCCTGTAAAAAATATAATATTGATGTGGTGGGTGGTGACACCTCGGCTTCTAAACAAGGTTTAATAATAAGTGTAACTAGTATTGGTTATGTAGATGCCGATCAGGTTGTTTACCGATCAGGTGCAAAAGAAGGTGATTTGTTATGTGTTTCTGGAGATTTAGGTGGAGCTTATATTGGCTTACAATTATTAGAACGTGAAAAACAAATCTTCTTAGAAAATCCAAACATTCAACCCGATTTAGAGGGTAAAGATTATGTAATAGAACGCCAACTAAAACCCGAAGCTCGTAAAGATATTATAGATTATTTACGTGAAAATAAGATAAAACCAACAGCAATGATTGATATTTCTGATGGCCTAGCCTCTGAAATAAAACACATTTGTAAGCAATCAAATGTGGGTTGCCACGTGTACGAAGAAAAAATCCCAATAGATCAAATGACTTATGATACCGCTCGTGAATTTGGATTAGATCCAACCACCTGTGCTTTAAACGGAGGAGAAGATTACGAGTTATTATTCACCATTAACCAAGGTGATTACGATAAGCTTAAAAACAGTCCAGATATTACTATTATTGGCCACATGACCGATGCCGCCTCAGGCTGTCAATTGGTTTCCAAATCAAATAATATACACGAATTAAAAGCCCAGGGCTGGAAGGCCTTTTAGGCAGACTCTTCCTCGTTGTCGATGTATTTTTGATCGAGCTGTTTACTGGCTTTAGCACCCAGCTTTTTTATTTTATCGGCAGTTACCGTTAGATTACCCGAACCGGTTGATAGTTTATTAATGGCTTTGTCGTAGGCTTTTTCGGTTTGTTTTAAGCTTTTACCTATATCTTCTAAATCCTCAACAAAACCATAGAATTTATCATACATAGCACCACTTAAACGAGCAATTTCCAATACGTTTTTATTCTGACGCTCTTGTTTCCAAATACTAGCTACCGTACCCAATGTTGCTAATAATGTAGAAGGACTTACAATAACCACACGGCGATCCCAGGCATAATTAAACAAATTCTCATCCAGCTGCACCGCCACACTAAACGACGACTCGATAGGCACAAACAATAACACAAAATCAGGTGAATTAATTTGATATAAATCCTGGTAATTTTTACCACACAAATCATTAATGTGGTTTTGTATCGATTTTACATGCTCTTTAGCGTACACTTCACGTTCGGCATCATTATCACAATTTACCAAACGCTCATAAGCCACCAACGACACTTTCGAATCTACAATAAGGTGTTTTCCATCTGGCATATCAATCACCACATCGGGCTGTAAACGATTTCCGTCGGGCCCAACCATGCTGGCCTGTACTCGGTATTCGCGGTCTTTAACCAAGCCCGAGCGCTCCAACACCTTCTCTAAAATCATCTCCCCCCAATTCCCCTGTTTTTTCTGGTCACCCTTAAGCGCCTTGGTCAGGTTTTGGGTTTCTTCGCTCATTAAGCGGTTGTTTTCAACCAACTTATTAATCTCTCCCTTTAGCACATTTCGCTCATCCGATTCCGCTTTATATACTTTATCCACCTTCTCTTCAAAAATTTTTAATTTTTCTTTAAAGGGATTTAAAATCACATCCAACTGGGTGCGGTTGTGCTCTGTAAAAGTTTTCGATTTCTCGTCTAATAGCTTATTGGCGATATTTTCGAACTCCAATTTAAACTGTTGTTGCAGGGTTAAAATATAGGCCTCCTGTTCCGCCAAGCGCTCTCTTTGCGATTTAAAAGACTCTTCAGCTTTTACAATTCGCTCGTTTTTGGCTGCTAAATCCAATTCAACCTCACGCAACCTAGCCTCTAAACGCAAGCGCTCTGCCGCACTGTTTTCGGCCCGCTCGGTAGTTCTGGCCACCTCGGCCCGAAATCCTTCATTTTCTTGTTTCAATCTAGAAAACTCATCCGTAGAAATACCATCTGCCGAAACGGGGCGTTTAACAAAAAGTACTACGGCTACCACTAAAACGAGCACAGATATGCCCAAAATCATTACATCCATAAAAATTAATAAGCCTTAAAAGTACAAAAATAAACAGCCATTTTGACAAGCCGAGTCCAGCCAACAAAAGATCCTCAAAATCAATCCAAATACTATATTTACACACAATAAATTACAAAAACAGGTGTTTTGTGATTAAGTGGTATGCTTTTTGACAAATGGTAATTATATTTATAAAAAAATAAAAACATGGGACTATTCTTATTAATAGCCATTGGGCTAATCAGCTTTGCGGTACAGTGGCGCTTCAAAAGCAAATTTAAAACCTATTCAGAAATTGGCCTACTTTCGGGCTTAAGCGGTAAAGAAATTGCCACAAAAATGTTGGCCGATCACGGTATATCCGACGTAGAAATTATTTCGGTTGAAGGCCAACTAACAGACCACTACAACCCACAAAACAAAACAGTTAACCTAAGCCCCGAGGTATATCACGGTAAAAGTGTGGCCTCTGCTGCTGTTGCTGCTCATGAATGTGGACACGCCGTGCAACACGCCAGGGCTTATTCTTGGCTGCAATTTCGCTCATCAATGGTGCCTGTTGTTAGCCTAGCCTCTAACCTAATTCAATGGACGCTATTTATTGGCGTTATGATTATGGTTTTTTCCGGCAACCCCTATGTATTAGCAATTGGTGTAGCCGCCCTAGCCCTTGTTACACTGTTTAGTTTTATTACCCTGCCGGTAGAGTTTGATGCTAGCAGAAGAGCCCTAGCTTGGCTAGACACTTCTGGTGCTTCTATTACCAATACTGCAGAACACGAACAAGCAAAAGACGCCCTTTGGTGGGCCGCTATGACCTATGTAATAGCCGCCCTAGGGTCATTGGCCACCCTTGTATATTACGCTAGCATGTTATTGGGCAACCGAAGAGATTAAATTAATACATATAAAAAAAGCCCCGCCTGGAAACATTTGGGGCTTTTTAGTTTAATTTATAATTGGCTACCAGCGTAAAATGTGGAATAGTTGCTCGGAATAAAGCAGCCCTATCTACTTGTTTAAAAGTATAATACCCCCGCATAGATCCCATCTCGGTGGCCAACTCACACCCCGAAACGTATTGGTGTGATTCTCCGGGTAGAATAACGGGTTGTTCTCCCACTACCCCCTCACCCTCAACCACCCTACTTAACCCATTGGCATCTACAATATCCCAGTGTCTACTTAGCAACTGAATAGCTGTTTGGGTTTCGTTTTCAATGGTAATTTGATATGCAAATAAAAAACGTCCATTGGCCGGATCGGAAAAATCGGCTTGATAATTTGTTACCACAGAAACAGTAACCCCCAGTGTATTCGCTTTAACCATACTATACTGCTACAAAATCTTCAAACTTCTCCTCAATTTCACATAAAACCGAAGAAATATCGTCCACATTTTCTAAGGACACCAGCCGCATGCGGTATTCCTTAAAATCGGGTATACCCTTAAAATAATTGGCATAATGTCTTCTCATTTCAAAAACCCCTGTTTTCTCCCCCTTCCACTCAATAGATTTTTCGAGATGTGTGCTGCATACCGAAATTCGTTCTGCCAGGGTGGGCCCAGCCAGCTTTTCACCAGTAGCAAAAAAGTGTTTTATTTCTCTAAAAATCCAGGGATAGCCAATGGCTGCTCGGCCAATCATAATCCCATCAACTTCATATTCTAAGCGCCAATTGGCAGCTTTTTCTACGCTATCTACATCGCCATTACCAAAAATGGGTATCTGAATTCTAGGGTTGCGCTTAATTTCCCGAATAAGATTCCAATCCGCTTGACCCTTATACATTTGCGCACGGGTTCTCCCGTGGATGGTAAGCGCCTTGATGCCCACATCTTGCAGGCGTTCGGCTACCTCGTATACATTTTTGGTAGTATCATCCCAACCTAAACGGGTTTTTACCGTTACAGGAAGGTGAGTGCTTTCCACAACAGCCCTGGTCATAGCTACCATTTTATCAATATCTTGCAAAAGGCTAGCCCCGGCTCCCCTGCAGGCTACATTTTTAACGGGGCAGCCATAATTAATATCTATTAAATCGGGTTGTGCTTGGCTGGCAATTTCGGTAGCTTCCCGCATACTTTCTATTAGGTTACCGAAAATTTGAATACCAATAGGGCGCTCGTATTCGAAAATATCAAGCTTTTTTCTACTTTTTGCTGCCGCACGAATAAGCCCCTCCGACGAAATAAACTCGGTATACATTAAATCCGCTCCATTTTGTTTGCACACCAAACGAAATGGGGGGTCGCTTACATCCTCCATAGGGGCAAGCAAAAGCGGAAAATCACCCAAATCTATTGTTCCAATCTTTACAGACATACTACAAAAGCCCTCAATTTTTTGTTACTTTATGCTTCAAAAGTACAAAATATAGGCACATCATGTCCACAAGTATCACATCTCCCGGCTTGGCACTTCTTAAACTATTGGTTTTGGTGGTTTCTGGGATGTTTTTATTTTCTCTGTTAGGCCTTCTTGTAGGATCATTTTTCTATAAACAATCTGTGTTGTCTATTTCGTCCATGAATGAAAGCGTGGGTTTTTTGCGTATCGTTCAACTTTTTTCTAGTGTTGGTTCTTTTGCGCTTCCGGCTTGGTGGTTTGCTAAACGAGAGGGCTATCAAGCGCCTTCATTTTTTAAATTAAATACCCCAACCTCTATTCCTCTTTTTGTTTTAACGGGCATACTTTTTTATTGTTCTGCCGGCTTTTTTCAATGGACCATAGATGTTAATAATGCCATGCATCTACCCGCTTTTTTAGATGATGTAGAAAAGTGGATGCGCCAACAAGAAGACCAGCTAGCCACCCTTACTCAAAGGTTTTTATATATGCCATCGACTGTAGATTTGGTTATAAACTTGCTTATGATTGCGCTTATTCCGGCTATTGGAGAAGAACTTCTTTTTAGGGGATGCCTGCAACCTATTTTTGGCCGATTGGCCAAAAACGCCCATGTGGGTATTTGGTTGGCAGCCATTGTGTTTAGCGCCATTCACTTGCAGTTTTATGGCTTTATTCCTCGGATGTTACTGGGTGCGCTTTTTGGCTATTTATACTACTACGGAAACAGTTTGTGGTATCCCGTTTTAGGACATTTTTTAAACAACGGATCAGCAGTGGTAGCTGTATTTATCTATCAACAAAATGGTTTATCGGTTTCAGAAGCGATGAATCAAGACGGTGCCGGCCGATTTCACTTAATTAGTGTAGTGCTTTCGGCCGTTATTACTATTTTTCTACTGTATAAATTTTATCAAATTGCCCGTCAAAAAGGGCTAAACCCCCCAAAAGAAAACCATGAGCCAAAATTGGACTAAAGTATATACCACTAGCGATCCCATTAAAGCTGAACTAAGCAAACAATTATTGGAAGAGAATGGTATTGAGGCAGTGCTCTTAAATAAACAAGATTCTTCCTACCATTTTGGAGAAGTGCAGGTTTTGGTACCCGAAAAAGATAGCCAAGCCGCACAAAAAACCTTATCCGATAACCCATTTTAATATATGAAAACCAGAGTCATTACCGCATTTTTCTTTGCAAGCTGCATGTTGGGTTCCCTCTTTTTTGGTCCTTTTGTTTTTGCAGCTTTTGGCCTCTTATTATTGGTGGTGGGTATTCTAGAATTTTATCGCCTGGTAAAAAGCACCGAATTGTCTCCCAACATTCCCGCTGGATTAATTCTTTCTTTGGCGGTATATGGTCTGGCATTTTCACTTTTAGTATACAACAAGAGTCTACAAAATGCGCTTTTATTGGTGCCCATAGTATTGGTGGTATTTGTTGCCGAGTTATACCGAAAAAGCAGTACACCCTTTCAAAATATTGCTATAACCTTATTGGCTGTGTGTTATGTAGCCCTTCCTTTCTCCTTTTACCTTGCGCTAGGCCTTATGGGAGCTAGTTTTTCTTTTATTTTACCCCTTTCTCTTCTTTTGCTCATATGGGCAAACGATTCTGGAGCCTATGTGTTTGGTATTACACTGGGTAAACACAGGCTTTTTGAGCGCCACTCACCCAAAAAATCTTGGGAAGGATTTATGGGTGGTATTTTGGTTTCAGGCCTAGTGGCATGGATGTTGAGTAGGTATGTGTATGCCATATCGCCCACTCATTGGTTGGTTTTGGCCGTATTGGTTGGTGTTGCGGGCACCCTTGGAGATTTGGTAGAATCTATGTTTAAGCGGAGTTTAAATATTAAAGATTCGGGTTCTTTTTTACCCGGCCATGGCGGACTTTTAGACCGCTTCGACAGTCTCATTTTCGCCGCCCCCCTGGTGTATATTTATCTCACTTATTTTGTTGGCTAAAACAACATGCAAGAGGAAAACGAATTTACCGAACCAGAAATAGTTCCCGATAAATCCGTTTGGCGATTTGCTATTGGTATGGGGGTATTGGTACTTTTATTGGCACTTCTTACTATTTTTTCGGAAGATATTCGTCATTTACTAAATCCGCCGCAGGCGCCAGACCAAATAGTTTCTGTGGTACCTAAGCCGCTAGAAAAGGCATCTACACTTAACGAAGAGGAAGTAAAAGCCGCCGTCACTAAATTTATTGAAGCTTTTTATGTAGATCAGAAAAAAGGATATTTCGATCCACCCAGCTATTTTACCACCATTACCGACACCTATTATAATTACCACCACTTAACATACCAGCAACTCAAACAACTAAACCAAGAGCGCCAGGTGGCATACCAAAAACAAATTCTTACGTGGTTGGTGCACACCCTTAATGTCGTTCGCCGTAGCGACACCCTAGTGGCTACCTATTGGACCAAGCAGAGCTATATTAGGGCCAGTGAATTGGTACAAGTAAAGGCCGATATATTACTAGAGCTAAAACTTACTAGGGATGGAAAAATATGTTCTTTTAAAGAACTAGAGGTATTGAATTTGATCAGCACTCCGCTATCGGGAACCACCCCGAAAACCGCAAAAATACCCAGCCCAGAACCGTCGTCAAAACTAACGGTTGACCCAACAAAACCCAATCAAGAGGCAAGCATAAATACTCTGGGTACCTTAGATACACCACCACAATTTAGGGGCGGTCAAAAAAATTAGTACGCTTTCTAAATAAAAACCTACACTATCCAGCCGGTGCCCAAGAACAAGGTGTGGAGGGTAAGGTTTTTGTATACTTTGTGGTTGAGCCCAACGGAGAACTCAGTAATTTTAAGGTTTTACGAGGAATTGGTGCCGGTTGCGATGAAGAAGCACTTCGGGTATTGCGCCTATCGCCAAACTGGCAAGCAGGAAGTTTAAATGGAGTAGCGGTTCGAAGCTCTTACGTACTTCCCATTACCTTTATATTGGGTAATTAGCCCGCTAATTCATTAAGTAAGAAAATAGCCCGATTAAGGCCACGCACATCTTCAAAGGCAATTCTAAGAACACCCTTCACCTCTTTTAGGTTACAAGATCTTGGTCTGGCTTGTACAAATGCCAACACTTTTCCAAATGCCTCCGATTCAAAGTAAGGCGATTGTTGGTTACTTATAAAATAACCACGCAATACATTTTTCTTTAGCGATATTTTCTCAAAGCCAATATGCTTACCCAACCATTGTAAGCGCAGGGTGTTGGCTAGTTCTTTTACCGCATCTGGTAGTGGTCCAAATCGGTCGATAAGGCCTTGTTCAAAAGCCAATAAATCAACTTCTGTTTGTAGAGTAGAAAGCGCACTGTATAAATTATAACGCTCTGCAATGCTGGTTACATACTCATCGGGAATCAACACCTCTAAATCGGTATCTACTTGTGTAAATGAAATTAAATCACGCTCTTTTTCTTCTTCAAAAAGGCCCCTAAACTCTTCTTCTTTTAATTCTTGAATGGCCTCGTCTAAAATCTTGTGGTACATTTCAAAGCCAATTTCTGCAATAAAGCCACTTTGTTCGGCCCCTAAAAGGTTTCCACTTCCACGAATATCTAAATCACGCATGGCTACATTAAAACCACTCCCCAATTCCGAAAACTCTTCAATGGCGCTTAATCGCTTTCGGGCTTCGCCGGTGAGGGTAGATAGCGGCGGACTTAGCAAATAACAAAAAGCCTTCGTATTAGATCGGCCCACCCGACCACGCATTTGGTGTAAATCGCTTAATCCAAACATGTGGGCATGGTTAATAATAATGGTGTTGGCGTTCGGAATATCCAACCCAGCCTCAATAATAGTGGTGGCTACCAATACATCGGTTTCCGCGTTTACGAATTTGAGCATCACATCTTCCAATGCATCTCCCTCTAGTTGCCCGTGGGCAATACCAATTCTAGCTGCTGGCACTAGTTTTTGAATAAGCCCCCCGAGCTGGGCCAAATCTTGCACCCGATTGTGAATAAAGAATACCTGTCCGCCACGAGCCAACTCAAATTCTACCGCTTCTTGAATAAGTTTTTCGTTAAACACATGCAATTCGGTTTGTACCGCTTGCCTGTTTGGTGGCGGTGTGTTAATGATGCTTAAATCTCTGGCACCCATTAAAGAAAAATGCAGGGTTCTTGGAATAGGAGTGGCGGTAAGCGTGAGTGTATCTACGTTTATTCTAAACTGTTTTAATTTTTCTTTTACCCCAACGCCAAATTTTTGTTCCTCATCAATAATTAGTAGGCCCAAATCTTTAAACCGTACATCTTTACTTACCAAGCGGTGGGTGCCAATAATAATATCCACCTTACCATCGGCTAGTTTTTGTAGAGTTTCTTTTATTTGTGCAGATGTTTTAAATCGATTGATATAATCTACCGTGCATGGAAATTCCCCCAGCCTGGCCACAAAGGTTTTAAAATGCTGAAGCGCCAAAATGGTGGTGGGCACCAACATGGCTACTTGTTTCCCATCGGTTACGGCTTTAAATGCCGCCCGTATGGCAATCTCCGTTTTTCCAAACCCTACATCACCACAAATTAAGCGGTCCATTGGGTGTGGCGCCTCCATATCTTTTTTAACATCAGCGGTGGCTTTTTCTTGGTCGGGGGTATCTTCGTAAATAAACGAAGCCTCTAATTCGGTTTGTAAATAGGTATCAGGTCTAAAGGAGTTGCCTTCTTTTGTTTTGCGCTGAGCGTATAATTTAATGAGGTCTCGGGCAATGTCCTTTACTTTTTTCTTGGTCGATTTTTTTAGTTTATCCCAGGTATCGGTACCCAATTTATTCAGCTTGGTTATGGCGCCCTCTTTGCCCGAAAATTTAGCAATGCGGTTTAAGGAGTTAATATTTACATACAACAAATCATTGTCGGCATATACCAAGCGGATCATTTCTTGAGTTTTTCCGTTTACCTCCACTTTTTCCAATCCGGCATATTTACCCACTCCGTGGTCTATATGGGTAATAAAATCGCCTGGTTTTAAATCTCTTAACTCTTTAAGGGTGAGCGCTTGAGAGCGCACATACCCCTTTTTTAATTTATATTTATAGTAGCGATCGAAAATTTGATGATCAGTATAACAGGCCAAATTTTGGTCCCTATCTACAAAACCCTCTCGTAACGAAAGGTGAATGGGTGTGAATTTCACCGTTTTATCCAAATCTTCAAAAATGCTGTACAAGCGCTCCGATTGTTTGGCCGAATCGGTAAAAATGTAATTTTCTATGCGCTCCGCTTCGTTCTTTTTTAGGTTGTGAATAAGCAGGGTAAAATCTTTATTAAAAGACGGCTGTGGACTTAAATTGAACGAAAAAATGTGGTCGGCTTGGTAGAAAAACTGTTTACCAAACTCTAGTACGGTAAAATCTTGTAATTGGCTGGCCAACATTTTTTCATCGAGTAATTGTTGGTTGGGATTTAGCCATTCGGCATTTTGTTTTTTATCCGCCTCGGGTATGGCTTCCCACAACTCCTTGCTTTTTTTGTAGCCATTTTTAACCACATCAAGCGTCATTTGCGCATCTTTTATCCAAACCACACAATCGTGGCCCAAATACTCTAAGAGCGAAATTTTATCATCACTTAAAAACCTGGCCCGCACATTGGGTACAATGGTTATGTATTTGAGTTTACTTACGGATAACTGGTCTTCAATCTCAAAATCGCGGATGCTTTCAATACTATCATCAAAAAACTCAATGCGATAGGGTCTGAAATGCGAAAAAGAAAAAATATCAACAATGCCGCCACGTACCGCAAATTGCCCCGGAGCATAAACAAAATCTACCCGATCAAATTCATAATCGGTTAAAAAATCAGCTATAAAGGCTATATCAACTTTGGCGCCTTCGGCAATTTCGAGTGTATTTTTTTCTAAAGACGTGCGATTAATGACCTTTTCACAAAGAGCTTCGGGATAACTTACCACCAATCGGGCAGCGGATTGAGCATTTTTTAGTTCGTTTAACACTTCGGCCCGTTGCAACACCATGCTATTATCGGGCTGCGTAAAATCGAAAGCCTTGCGACACGATGCTGGGAAAAACAGGGCTTCTTTACCCAATATATTTTCTAAATCGTTTAAGAAATAAGCAGCTTCTTCTCTATCAGGAAGTATAAACAGCGTAGTTTTTTGCTGCAATAAAAACAAAGCTACCGCCAGCACCGCATCACTAGATCCGATGAGACCCTTAAGCTGTACCCGTGGGTTTTTGTCCGAATGTAGCGCTGTGCCCAACTCGTTTACCCGGGGGTCGGCTTGGTACCGTAGTAATAGTTCCCTAATTGTCACCAATCCTCTTTTCGATGCAAATATAGCACCTGCACCTTAAAATAATAGGGATCGTGTTTGTATATTTATTTGTGAAAAAATATCTACCACCCCTTGAGTTGTTTTTTTGGATTATAGCCCTGATTTTATTAGCAATTAGCACACCTGCGGCAAATCACTTCACACTTTGTCCATTGGCAAATTTAGGGATTACGTGGTGTCCGGGTTGTGGACTTGGCCGGGCCATTATTTATGTTTTTCATGGTGAAATTGTCGCCGCTCAAAGGCTTCATTGGTTTGTATTTCCAGCCTTAGCCATTTTGCTTTTTAGAATAGCCCAGCTTTCCAAGCAATTTATTTTATCTTTAAAAAACTAAATCCTCAATTATGAATGAGCAATTTTTTATGCAACTGAAGGGCATTACCCCCGCAGAATATCAGTTTTTAGAGCATCTAACCAATGGTATGCCCGAGGCACAGATGAAAAGCTTTACCATGTTTTATACCGGTAAAAGAAAAGACCCCCAAGATATTTTATTGTTTACCCTTTTGGGCTTGGTGGTGGTTGCTGGTGTTCAGCGTTTTGTAGTTGGACAAATCGGCATGGGCCTTTTGTATCTATTTACTGGCGGTCTTTGTCTCATTGGCACTATCGTTGATTTGGTTAACCATAAATCAATCGCCCAATAATACAACCAAAAAGTAGCCATGGAGGCCGTTCAAATGAGTAGAATGGGTTTGTAATTAGAAATGAAGTTAAAAGAACTGTGTACTTACTTAGAGTCGGTGGCTCCTTTGGCTTACCAAGAGACCTACGATAACTCTGGCTTATTGGTGGGAAACCCAGATACGACTATTCGCGGTGCTGTAATTTCTCTAGACTGTACCGAAGAGGTGGTAGATGAAGCCATTAAAAAAGGCTGTAATCTGGTCATTTCACACCACCCACTGGTTTTTAAGGGCTTAAAGCGCTTTACCGGTTCCGGTTATGTAGACCGCACATTGATTAAAGCAATAAAGAATGACGTGGCGATTTATGCCATTCACACCAATTTAGACAATGTAGCCAACGGGGTAAACAAAGCTCTTGCAGAAAAAATAGGTCTAACCAATCTGCGAATTTTGGCACCCAAGAGCGGAATTTTAAAAAAGCTGGTTACGTTTTGCCCCACTGCGCACGCCGAAGCTCTTAGAGCCGCCTTGTTTGCTGCCGGTGCTGGCGAAATTGGGCATTATGCTCAGTGCAGTTTTAATGTAGCCGGAGAGGGAACTTTTACTGCAAAAGAGGGGGCTAAACCCCTTGTTGGCCAAATTGGCATTCCGCAAAAAGAAGCCGAGGTGCGCATTGAGGTAATATATCCTGAGCATATTGAAAAAACGGTTTTGTCAGCATTAAAAGCAGCCCACCCTTACGAAGAGGTGGCTTATTTTCTGCAAACCCTTAGCAATAGCCACCAAGAAACTGGATCGGGCATGATTGGAGAATTACCCGAAGCCCAAGAAGAGCTTAGCGTATTAAAACACATACAAGCACAATTGGGTGTACCCGTAATTAAACATACCCAGTTATTGGGTAAAAAAATCAAAAAAGTGGCCGTTTGTGGCGGATCTGGTAGTTTCTTGCTATCCAATGCCTTAGCTTCCGGTGCCGACTTGTTTGTAACGGCCGATTATAAATACCACGAGTTTTTTGATGCCGATAAGCAACTTATTATTGCCGATGTGGGACACTTTGAAAGTGAACAGTTTACGCAAATGCTTTTGTTTGAAACTATTACTAAAAATTTTCCTAACTTTGCACTCCATTTAACAGAACAAGTTACAAACCCCATCAAGTATTTAATTTAATGGAAAAAACAGTAGAACAAAAATTGCAAGCCCTATACGAGTTGCAAACCATCCATACCCAAATTGATAAAATCCGCCAAATTCGTGGCGAATTGCCTGTTGAAGTAGCCGATTTAGAAGATGATGTAGCCGGTTTAGAAACCCGTATCCAAAAAATAAAAACCGAGTTGGATGATTTGGAAGATGCGATTGTAACCCGAAAAAACACCATTAAAGAAGCCGGTGTTGCAATTAAAAAGTACGAGGCTCAATTAAACGAAGTAAAAAATAACCGCGAATACGAAGCCATATCAAAAGAAGTAGAAATACAAGGCTTAGATATTCAGGTATCTGAAAAGAAAATAAAAGAGTTTGGTTTTGATATTGTTACCAAAACCGAGGTATATGAGAAAGCATTATCAGATTTAGATGGTCGCAAAAAAGACCTAGAAACTAAAAAAGGAGAGCTAGATGTTATTACTTCCGAAACTCAAAAAGAGGAAGAAGATTTAAGTAATAAAGCAGCCAAAGCAGAAACTCAAATTGATGAACGCTTATTATTTGCGTATCACCGTTTACGCGGAAACGCCAAAAATGGTTTAGCGGTAGTTACTATTCAACGTGATTCTTGTTCTGGTTGTTTCAATCAAATACCACCACAACGCCAGTCGGATATTCGTCAACGTAAAAAAATTATTGTGTGCGAACATTGCGGTAGAATTTTGGTAGGTGAGGAATTATCGGATCAATTGGTATAATTGTTTCTTATAGATCATAAAAAAGCGACGTTAAATCAAACGTCGCTTTTTTTATGTAAAAATATACCAACCAACCAATAATTCTTTTTTATTAAAAAATATAAATAATCTTATATTTATTATAGTTAACACCAAATTTTAAACCTAAATCATTAATTATGAATAAAAAACAAATATTACCATCAGCTTTTTTACTTTTTGCCATTTTTATGACAGGTTGTTCTTCAGAAATTACATCTGATGCAAAGTTAATGGCCGATTTGAATTGTAATCTTCAAAAAGTAGATCAAAGTTTAGACTCTTTAAGGGAAGTTAGAACCGACCTTGTTCAAGAGTTCACAGCTAAAATGTCTGAAGCGATAAAAGATAATAACGTAAAGGCTTTACAAGATGTAACTACTGAAATGAAAGAAAAAAGAGATGAGCTTGATAAGGTAGACGAAGAAATTTCTCAAAAAAGAGAGATTGCTGATGATAAAGCAAGAGTTCAGAAAAGGGCCTTTAGAACTAAGTATAGAGGCAGAGATGAAGACGAAATTAAATACAAAGAACAATTGTTAGAATTTTCTAAAAATTGTAAGTAGTTTTTCAAATCAACCTAACAGTGAGTCAATAATTTAGATTGCTCACTGTTAGGTTTTTTAAAATTTGTACACCACCGCATTAATATTCATACCGGCTCCAACAGAAGTAAACACTACCGTGTCGCCCTCGTTTAGTTCGTGGGTATCCATATTGTTTTTGAGTATTAAATCGAGCATGGTGGGTATGGTGGCTACCGAGCTATTGCCTAGTGTGGCAATGGTCATCGGAATGGTTCCTTCTGGCATATCGCTTCGGTCATACAATTTGAACAACCGCTTCGCAATAGCCTCGTCCATTTTACCATTGGCCTGGTGTACCAAAACCTTCTTAATATCCGAGATATCTAAACCAGCCCTATCAATGGCTTCTTTAATAACCAGCGGAACGTTGGTTAATGCATATTCGTAAATCTTCCGCCCATCCATTTTAATATACAACTCATTATTTTGAACATCGGGGTTGCAAGATGGCCCACAATACAGGTAATACGCTTCTCTAACTGTATGTGATTGTGTTTTGTGTGCAACAATGCCCGCGGTAGAATGGCTACGAGCTTCTAAAATAGTAGCTCCGGCACCATCGGCAAAAATCATACTATCTCGGTCGAAGGGATCGTTTACCCGAGAGAGCGTTTCGGTACCAACTACCAAAATCCGTTTGGCATCGCCCGACTTTAAAAAATAATCTGCCTGAATAATTCCTTGTACCCAGCCTGGGCAACCAAAAGGTAAATCGTAGGCTACGCAGTCTGGATTTTCGATACCCAAATGGTGTTTTATTTTGGCTGCGATGCTAGGCATAAGTTGCACGTGTGTATCGCCCGCTTTTATATCACCGAAGTTATGTGCGGCAATAATGTAGTCTAAGGTTTCCGGATCTATCCCAGCGCTTTTTATCGCTTCCGCAGCTGCTAAATAGCCTAAATCAGAAGCCATCTGATCATCGTTGGCATAGCGACGCTCTTCTATTTCGGTTATATCTTTAAATTTCGAAATAATTTCGGCATTGTCTCTTTCAATGGCTTCGCCGGTTTTTTCAAAAAAGCGATTTTTTAAAAAGGCATCGTTTTTTACCACTCGGCTCGGCAGATGGCTGCCTGTGCCAATAATTACAGATTTGATAGTACTCATTGGGTCTTTTGTTAAAATTAGCAGCCTTGTATAAAGGCTCTTGCTAAACAAACCTACTATTCTCTATACGTTAAAACAAACTAGTTTATGAGAAAGTGGTTTTTATGGGAGTGTTATCTGGGCCCAAATACAGTCTAAAATATGCTCTTAAACCTATTTCTGACTGTCGTCTATTAAAAAAACAAATAACTCTTTTGGGCCGTGTGCGCCTAACACTAAGGTCTTCTCAATATCGGCCGTTCTACTAGGCCCCGTAATGGTAGTTACCATGCTAGGGAGGCTATTGCCACAAAGATCTTTTAAGCGCTTAAATCCATCTTTTAAATCGAGTACCAATTGAGAAGTATAGGCTAGCACGATGTGCGTATCTGGGTAAATACTCAACCTGCGTCCGGCTGCCGACCGATTGCTCACCAAGATACTCCCATTGCGGGCAATAAGGGCTTCGCAAAGCGTAAGGCCTACTTCAGCGTTTAAAAAATCGGTATCGCTGCTATAAAACGGGTACTCGTAGGTGTTCAGAATGTCTTGTAGTGCCGATTCCCAACAATACATTTTTCGCCATTTCTTTTCTTCAGCCAATTCTAAAAGTGTTTCTATAAACTGAATTTCGTTTTCGCAGTACAGAAAAGAACCGGCTACAGCCGTAAATTGTTCGGCAAACAATACCTCTAAAAAATCGTCAGCCTTGTGATATAGTGGGGCCTCTTCCAAATTTGGATAGGGGTTGTCTCGTTTATCCAGCAGGGCCTTCCGGATTTTTTTGAGCATTTTCTCTTTGGCTGTAGAGTCTTTCATATAAACCGATTCAGGCAGCTCTTAATCTTGTGATGAACGATTTTCTGGCAAATCGGCATTATGGTCTATCATACCTTCGTCTTCCGCAACTTTTTTCTTCCGCGATTTTTTGGCAGAAGTTTTATCGGCTCCGTTTACAAATTCATCGTAGGTAGTGCGTGTTTCGAAGGGGCGTTTGCCCAGAATTTCTTCTAAATCCGATTGAAACAAAATTTCTTTTTCTAATAGCTTTTGAGCCAATTTTTCTAATCCATCTCGTTTTTCGGTGAGTAAATCTTTCGTCTTTTTGTATACCTCCGCAATTAAGCCACGCACCTCATTGTCTATTAGTTCAGAGGTTTTTTCGGAGTAGGGCTTATTAAACTGGTATTCGCCTTGGTTATCGTTAAAAGACACGTTACCTACTTTTTCGTTCATACCATAAATGGTTACCATGGCATAGGACAACTTGGTGATACGCTCCAAATCATTTTGTGCACCGGTAGATATTTTACCAAATACTAAATCTTCGGCTACTCGGCCACCCATAGTCATACACATGCCATCGGTTAATTGTTCGGTGGTGTATAAAAACTGTTCTTTTGGCAAGTATTGCGCATAACCCAAAGCAGCTACTCCACGAGGAACAATAGATACTTTTACCAAAGGATCGGCATGTTCTAAGAACCAGCCCGCAATAGCATGGCCGGCTTCGTGATAGGCTACAATGCGCTTTTCTTCTGGAGAGATGATTTTGTTTTTCTTCTCTAATCCACCAATTACGCGGTCAATAGCATCCTGAAAATCTTGCATATCTACCGCTTGTTTATCTTGTCGAGCGGCAATTAGGGCTGCCTCGTTGCATACGTTGGCAATTTCCGCTCCTGCAAAACCAGGGGTTTGCGCCGACAATTTTTTAGCATCTACCCCTTCGGCAAGTTTTATGGGTTTCAAGTGAACTTTAAAAATTTGTTCACGGCCCAGCAAATCGGGTTTATCGATAGATATTTGTCTATCAAAACGGCCCGGACGCAAGAGGGCGCTGTCCAATACATCGGGGCGGTTGGTTGCCGCTAAAATAATAATGCCCGAATCGGTACCAAAACCATCCATTTCAACCAATAATTGGTTTAGCGTGTTTTCACGTTCGTCGTTACCACCCATCATGCTGTTTTTTCCACGAGCACGACCAATGGCATCAATTTCATCAATAAAAATAATACAAGGCGCTTTGTCTTTGGCTTGTTTAAACAAATCGCGAACACGGGAAGCACCCACGCCGACAAACATTTCTACAAAATCGGAACCCGATAGGGAGAAAAAAGGAACTTGTGCCTCACCGGCAACGGCTTTGGCCATAAGGGTTTTACCGGTACCCGGCGAACCTACTAGTAAAGCCCCTTTCGGAATTTTACCGCCTAAATTGGTGTATTTGTTTGGATTTTTGAGGAAATCGACAATTTCCATCACCTCCTGCTTGGCTTCTTCAAGGCCGGCTACATCATTAAAGGTTACATTTACTTGTGATTCTTTATCAAACAGCGTTGCTTTAGATTTTCCGATATTGAAAATTTGGCCACCACCACCACCAGAGCCACCGCCCATTTTGCGCATAATAAATAACCAAATACCTACAAAAAGGATAATGGGTACCACAATGGTCATAAACCAACCCGCCCACGGACTTTCTCTAGTTTCGAAAATTAGTGGAGTACGTTGTTCTGCTGGAAGATCTTTCTCGGCCTCTCTTAATTTTGCCTGAAGTGCTTGATCGGAACCCTCTGTAAAATAAAATTGCGGACCAATATTGGGTGTTCCCAGAGAGTTTTTCTTTTGAAACTCTTTGTATTTGGGTTGGCTTAATCGATCTTTTTTAATGTAAACCTCTACGGTTAACAAGTCTTGATTTTTAAAGGCTACTAATTTTTCTACGTCACGGGATTTTAATACCTCGTTTTCAAATTTCTGATAGGAAATTTGTTTTGCAGTATCGTTATTAAAAAAGAATTGAACCGCAAAAAGGCCTAAAACTATAGCGGCGTATAGCCACATAATGTTAAAGCGGGGTGGTTTGGGAACAATTTTTTTCCCAGGTATTTTTTTCACCGATTTTGGTGTGCTTGATTTATTTTCTTTCATATAATTTTTCCGTGTAATTAAGCGCTTTGGTACGATTCTATTTCGGCATCGCCCCAAAGTTCTTCTAGGCCATAAAACTGGCGCTTATCTGTTTTAAAAATATGTACAACCACATCTACATAATCTAACAAAATCCACTCTGCGTGCTGCTGACCCTCTTTTTTCCAAGGATCCACTTTAAAGGCTTTGTACAATTCCTCTTCTACGCTTAAGGCCAGTGCCCGTATTTGTGGAGCCGATTCGGCATGACAAACCACGTAATAGTCGGCCACAGCCGAGTGAATATTTCTAAGATCTAAACGAACAATGTCATTTCCCTTTTTCTCTTGCATCCCATGAATTACCATCTCTGAAATTCGGGTTGATTCTTGAACAGCTTTAGTTTTTACCATTAAATAAATTTAGTTTTGCTTCTATTAAACTGAGGGCTTAACTCTTGCAAAATAACACTTTTTCAGCATTATTTATCGGTCAAAATTTGGTTAAACTTTCTAGTGTAGCCTCCACGAATAATTATCTAAAAGATCTTGTGTCAAATTCTGGGCCATTTGTAGAGGGTACTGTAATTATGGCAGACCATCAGTTTGCCGGAAAGGGTCAATTGCAGAACGTTTGGGAGAGCGAAGCTGGCAAAAACCTTACTATTAGCATCTTATTAAAACCAAATTTTTTAGGTATTGAGCAACAGTTTGAGCTGAACAAGGCCGTTTCTTTAGCGCTTTTAGATGTATTAAGCCCATTATTGGGTTCCGAGGTATCGATAAAATGGCCCAATGATATTTTAGTGGCCGGTAAGAAAATAGCCGGAATATTAATTGAAAATAGTGTGCAGGGTACCCGCTGGAAACAAGCCGTGGTGGGTATCGGACTAAATGTCAATCAAACTCAATTTTCGCCGAATTTGATAAGAGCTACCTCTATAAAAAATGTTTTACAAACCGAGTATAATTTAAACAGTTTATTGGCCGAACTTTGTGTGGCAATAGAAAGGCGGTATTTACAAGTAAGAGCACAAAAATTTGCTGATTTACATCGCGATTACCTGCAGCATTTGTTTAAATTTGGCGAACAAAGCAAATTTAAAGTAGGTAACGAGTTGATAGAGGCCGAAATTACGGGAGTAAGCCCCACCGGTTTACTGGAGCTAAAAACCACCAATGGAACTCAAACTTTTGGTTTTAAAGAAATTGCTTTTTGTTTTGACTAAACACCTATGAAAAAATTATATACGCTACTCTTAGTATTGCTTGTTTTGCAAAGCCAGGCACAAATAGAAAATCCGGTAAAATGGAGCTATAGCGCACAGAAAACCGGCAAAAACGAAGCAAATGTGGAAATTAAGGCCAGTATTCAAAAAGGCTGGCACCTGTATTCTCAATTTATAGAAGATGGAGGACCCATTCCTACCTCGTTTACTTTTAGCCCCGCTAAGGACTACCAATTACTAGGCAAAGTGAGTGAAAGCCCCAAGGCGGTTGCAGCTTTTGATACCAATTTTGGAATGAAAATAGCTTGGCATGAAACTCAGGTAACCTTTACTCAAAAAATAAAGACCACCAACGATAAATTTACCCTGAAGGGTGTGTTGGAGTACATGGTTTGTAATAACGATAAATGTTTACCACCCACCGAACAGGAATTTAGTATTCCGGTTGATGTATCTGAGGTCGCTACGGTTGCGGCTATTCCTCCAGTTGATACGTCTACCGTCGGTGCGGTAAATACCACACTTAAAGTAGAAGAGTCAAAGACTATTGCCGGTCCCGAGAACAGCGATTCTCTTTGGGCAATTTTTATAGCCGGTTTTTTAGGTGGCTTAGCGGCGTTTTTTATGCCCTGCATTTACCCCATGATTCCACTAACTGTTTCTTTCTTTACCAAGAAATCTGGTTCCAGGGCAAAGGGAATTCGCAGTGCTGCCCTTTACGGATTTTTTATTGTGGCCATATATGTGAGTTTAGGCTTAGTTATTACCCTGCTATTTGGCACTTCGGCCTTAAACGAAGCGGCTAGTAGCGCCACCTTTAACCTGTTATTTTTTGCCTTGCTGCTTATTTTTGCACTTTCCTTTCTAGGTGCTTTTGAAATTACCTTGCCTGCAGCTTTGGTAAATAAAATGGATGCAGAATCGAACAGAAGTGGCTTAATTGGTTTGTTTTTTATGTCCTTTACATTGGCACTGGTTTCTTTTTCATGTACCGGTCCCATTATTGGCACGCTGTTGGTAGATGCCGTTTCTAAAGGAGCCTACCTTGGTCCAGCTATGGGGATGTTTGGTTTTTCGCTAGCGCTTGCCATTCCGTTTACACTATTTGCTATTTTCCCATCCTGGTTAAAAGAAATGCCAAAATCGGGTGGTTGGTTAAATACCGTAAAGGTTTCTTTGGGGTTTTTAGAGTTGGCCCTAGCTTTTAAATTTTTATCTAACGTAGATTTAGCCTATCATTGGGGGATATTGAATCGTGATATTTTCTTGATTATTTGGATCGTGATTTTTGCCTTTTGGGGTTTATACCTTTTGGGTAAAATTAAATTATCCCACGATAGCGATTTATCGTTTATCTCACTAAGCAGACTTCTATTCGCCATGTTAATATGTGGTTTTACCTTATATATGGTTCCCGGTTTATGGGGTGCGCCACTTAAGGCCATTAATGCGTGGTTGCCACCGGCAAGTACCCAAGAATTCGATTTATATAGCAAGCAATTTACCACCACAACTCCCGCTGAATCTGCTACTAAGAAATACGCCAGCCTGTTTCATGCCCCCTACGGTTTAAATGCCTATTACGATTATGAGGAAGGAATGGCTGCTGCAAAACAACAAAACAAACCCATTTTACTAGATTTTACCGGATGGAGTTGTACCAACTGCCGTAAAATGGAGGCAAGTGTTTGGGCTGATGCCGAAGTATTGAAGCGATTAAAAAACGATTATATCCTCATCTCTTTATATGTAGATGATAAAACAGCATTGGCTGAAAACGAAAAGTATACCTCGACATTTAGCGGTAGAACCATTAAAACCATCGGTCAAAAATGGAGTGATTTTCAGGCTAGCACTTTTGGCACCAATTCTCAACCTTATTATGTATTGCTTGATGCTGAGGGTAAACAATTGGTGGCTCCACAAGCATTTAATTTGGATATTAGCAATTATATCCGTTTTTTAGACAGCGGCAAATCGGCTTTTAACAAAAAATAAGCATGAAATCAATTAAGAAAATAGGGGTTTTTACCTCAGGGGGCGATTCCCCGGGTATGAATGCAGCCATTCGGGCTGTGGTGAGAAGTGGATTGTATTATAACCTTGAAGTGGTGGGTATTATGAGAGGTTTCGAGGGCTTAATTACTGGCGAAATTATTCCGATGGATCGCAAGTCGGTAGCCAATATTGTACAACGTGGTGGCACCATTTTAAAAACTGCCCGTAGCGATGATTTTAGAACTGTTGAGGGCCGTAAAAAAGCTTTCGAAAATGTGCAAAAGCACGGAATAGATGCCTTAGTGGGCATTGGCGGCGATGGTACCTTTACCGGAGCCAGTATTTTTATCGAGGAATTTGATGTACCCATTATGGGTCTTCCGGGCACCATTGATAACGATTTAATAGGCACCGACTTTACCATTGGTTACGATACCGCCATCAACACTGTGGTGGATGCAGTGGATAAAATTCGCGATACTGCCGAATCGCATGACCGCTTGTTTATTGTAGAAGTGATGGGCCGAGATTCTGGCTTAATTGCTTTACGCAGTGGCATTGGTACAGGTGCCGAAGCCATTTTAATTCCAGAAACTAAAACCGATATTACTCATTTATTAGAACGCTTAGAATCGGGTAGAAAAGATAAATCTTCCAAAATTATCATTGTAGCCGAAGGCGATGACGTAGGCGGAGCTTTTGTGGTAGCAAAGGCGGTAAAAGAAAAATTTCCGAGCATTGATACCCGTGTGTCTATTTTAGGCCACATGCAGCGTGGCGGTAGTCCTTCGTGTATGGATCGTGTATTGGCTAGCCGCTTAGGCGTGGGTGCTGTAGAAGCACTTTTAGCCAACCGCCGAGGCGAAATGTTGGGTTTGGTGAATAACGAAATTCAATATACTCCTTTCAAACAAGCCATAAAGCACCTGGGTGAAGTAGATACCAATCTGCTAAAAATCGTCGATATTTTATCCCTATAATCAATTTTTAGCTTTTAGTTTTTTAATTATCAAGGTTTTACTATCTTTGTCGCCCCGCAGTAGGAGACTCCGGGAAATATGTTGGATACATAAAACTTAAAAAACATGGCAACTAAAATCAGATTGCAAAGATTCGGTAAAAAGGGAAAACCTTTTTATCACCTAGTGGTAGCAGATTCACGTGCTCCAAGAGACGGTAAATTTATTGAGCGTATTGGTTCTTATAACCCCAATACCAACCCAGCAACCATCGACCTTAATTTCGACAAAGCCTTATCGTGGGTAAACCAAGGTGCCCAACCAACCGATACCTGTCGTGCTATCCTTTCTTACAAAGGTGTTTTATACAAAAAACACCTAGAAGGTGGTGTTAAAAAAGGTGCCTTAACGCAAGAACAAGCCGATGAAAAATTTGCAGCTTGGTTAACCAGCAAAGACGCTCAAATTATTGGCAAAAAAGATAGCTTAACGCAAACTAAAGAGCAAGTTAAAAAAGCTGCTTTAGTAGCCGAGGCGAAACGTAAAGAAGACAAAGCAGCAGCTATTGAAGCAAAATATGCTGCTCCTGCCGAAGTAGAAGAAGTGGCTGTTGAAGAAGCTCAAGTAGCAGAAGAAACAGAAAACACTGAAGAAACTACTGAAGTAGCTGCAGAAGAAACCGTAGTTTCAGAAGATGCGCCGGAAGCACCAGAAGTACCAGTTGCAGAACCGGCTACCGAAGAGACTCCAGTTGCACAAGAAGTTACCGAAACGGTTGAAGATGCAGTAGCAGAAGTAGTAGAAGAACCAGCTACCGAAGCGGTTGAAGAAGTAGTTGAAGAACCCGCTCCCGCCGAAGTTGAAGAAGTAGCTGTTGAAGAAGCTCCTGTTGCAGACGAAACTCCAAGCGAAGAGGCTCCCGCAGACGAAACTCCTGCTGAGTAATTCTTAAAAACCTATATTTATGTCATCCTGAGCAAAGCTTGGGATGACATTTTTGTTTACAGACCACATGAATTTAGCAGACAGTTTTTATATCGGGTATATTACCAAAACCAAGGGCCTTAAAGGTGAAGTGCAGGTATTTTTTGAATATCCCGAACCCGAGAATTTAGACCTAGAAATTCTATTTTTAGAATTTAATGGCAAACTGCTACCGTATTTCACCCAAGAAATTGCCCTGCAGTCTAACCAAACTGCCAATATTTATTTAGCCGATGTAGATGTGATTGAAAAAGCACAAACTCTGGTCCGCAAAAAAATATACTTACCCAACTCTAAAAAACCAGAACGTGCTTCCGGTGAATTTCTAATTAGCGATTTAAAAGGCTTTATGGTGGTAGATGCCAAGCAGGGTGAATTAGGCGAAATAAAAGAAGTGTACGAATATCCGCAACAATTTGTGGCCTCGGTGATGTACCAAGAACGAGAAATTTTATTTCCGCTAAGCGACGATTTGATAACAGAAATTGATCAAAACAAAAACACACTATACGTTAATTTACCAGAGGGATTGGTCGATTTGTATCTAAATTCCTAAACAATTTGGAAAATATGTAAAGTTTGTTTTACATTTGTTAAAATAAACTTTACAATTATGAAAACTAGATTTTTATTTCCCCACAGCTATCGCCGCATAGGTTGGTTATTATTTGTTCCTTTTTTAGTGTTTGGCTTGGCTGTTTTGAACCACGATTTTCAGGTTGATTTCTTAGAAATATCTTTTGAAAAAAACCCGGCACCCGGCACCTTTGAAAGTATTTTTTCTGTCAATACTATTAATTTGAGTGATGAAATAGCAACTCTTGGAATGATTTTAAGTTTGTTATTTATTGCATTTTCTAAAGAAAAGATAGAAGATGAACGAGTTGCTCAAATACGCCTCGATTCCTTGCATTTTGCCGTTTATTTAAATTATGCGGTATTGGCCATTCAGGTTATTTTTGTTCACGGGACAGCTTTTTTAGATGTAATGGTTTACAATATGTTTAGTGTTTTGTTATTATTTATTATTCGGTACAGAGTAGTATTTAACTTAGAAAATAAAGCATAAGAGAAACATGAAAAACACACTAAAGATACAACGTGCCATAAAAAACAGCACACAGGCTGATTTGGCTGAGGCAATTGGGGTGAGTCGGCAAACAATTAACAGCATGGAGTTGGCTAAATATATCCCATCAACAGCATTGGCATTAAAAATTGCACGTTATTTTGGGAAACCCGTAGAAGAAATTTTTGAGTTAGAACCCGGTGATTAATCTGTAAATTTGAACATGCGTTTCGATATTATTACCGTATTACCCGGCCTATTAGAGGGCCCATTTGCTCATTCTATTTTGCACCGAGCCCAACAAAAGGGCCTCGTTGAAATTCATGTGCACAATTTGCGGGAGTATAGTGAACACCGCCAAAAAAGTGTAGACGATTATCCTTACGGAGGTGGTAGCGGCATGGTAATGACCATTGAGCCCTTTGCCAAATGTATAGAAACCCTACAGGCCGAGCGCACGTACGATGAGGTAATTTTTATGAGCCCAGATGGAGAACGTTTGGATCAGCAAATTGCCAATCATTTTATTTCTCATCAAAACGTAATTATTCTTTGCGGTCATTATAAAGGCATAGATCAGCGTATTCGAGACACCTATGTAACTCGAGAAATTTCTATTGGAGATTATGTGCTTTCTGGTGGAGAACTGGCCGCCGCAGTTTTGGTAGATTCTGTAGTGCGCCTAATCCCCGGAGTGTTAAACGATGAAACATCAGCCCTTTCAGATTCTTTTCAAGATGATTTATTAGACGCTCCGGTTTATACCCGACCAGCCGAATGGCGTGGACAAAAGGTGCCCGATATTTTATTAAGTGGTCATCAGAAATTGATTGATGAGTGGCGCCACGAACAAGCCCTAGAGCGCACAAAAACTCGTCGTCCCGACTTATTAAAATAAATTCAACCCTATTTTTGGTGCAATAAAGTTATTATCCGCTCTTTATCGTTTACCTGTGTTTTAAGCGCTTCATTCAGCTCTCGGCAGGCAGTTAACTCGTTTTTTATATTTTTATATTGCGTTTCACCTTCTTCCAGTGCATTTCTCCATTCCTCCGGAGAATAACCCGCATGCTCACTATCAAAAAATTCTCCGGGATGGGTTTCCAAAATCTTCGCCATTAAGATAATATCTAGGTATTTGATAGAACCTTTTACCAAACTTAGCTTAAGCCCATCAAAAGATTTACCCATTTCTAGTGCCAACCAACTAAGCGATCTATTTCTGTTTTTTAGCAACTTGGTAACCGTTTCTTTTAAATACATAAAAAATTTAGTATAAAGTATAATATATTAATTGTAATGCTTATTTTTATTCGTAATAATTACTAAAGGAATTATAAGGCCTTAAATAGTTTGATAAAATATCCAAATTTTTCTTTAAATCTATAAAAATTTCTCTTATGTATAAATATTTAATTCATGAAAACTTGTCTAATCTCCCAATGAGAGATTATAAGAATGCACTGAAGGTTATCCCCCTGGTATTGGGTGTTTCGCCCAATACATTTTTAAACTACCGCAATATAAAGGCCGGAGAAAGAAAAGACATTCCCTACCAAAAGGTGGTTCAATTGGAAAAAATGTTTGGTTTGAGCGCTGGAGAGCTTCAAAATACCCGAATTAGTTGCAAGCATATAACCCAATTACTGGAGGACTATAAAAATGTTTTGAGATAAAATGTGTAAAACTTCTAAAAGCTCTTTTAAAAATCAAAATAATTTCCTAACATTGCAGTCCGATTTTTGACGTGTTAAAAATTGTGTTAAAAGCTTAAAATCATGGATTTAGTAAAATTTGTAGAAGAACAGGCTATAGTAAAACAAGAAGTTCCAGTCTTTAAAGCTGGAGATACTGTTGCCGTACATTATAAAATTCGCGAAGGAAATAAAGAACGTATCCAAATCTATCAGGGTGTAGTTATCCAACGCAACAGTGTAGGTGTAAACGAAACCTTTACGGTTCGTAAAATGTCTAACGGAATTGGAGTAGAGCGTATCTTCCCAATTAATTCGCCAAATATTGACAAAGTAGACGTGGTAAACTTTGGTAAAGTGCGTAGAGCTAAATTGTTCTACTTACGTGCTTTAACCGGTAAAGCCGCCCGTATAAAATCTAAAAGAGTATAATTTTAAATTATATATTAAGAGCCTCTTCATTTTTTTGGAGAGGCTTTTTTGTTTGAACAAAATCGATATGAAAAACCTATTAAAAAAATTCGAAGAAAAACGCCCCGAAATAGTTTTTGAGTGGAAAGACGCTGAAACGGAAGCCGAAGGCTGGGTGGTTATTAATTCGCTACGTGGTGGTGCAGCCGGCGGCGGTACCCGCATGCGCAAGGGTTTGGATAAACGAGAGGTAGAATCGTTGGCTAAAACCATGGAAGTAAAGTTTACCGTTTCGGGCCCGGCCATTGGTGGAGCTAAATCGGGTATCAATTTCGATCCGGCCGATCCAAGAAAAAAAGGCGTGCTTGAACGATGGTATAAAGCGGTTATCCCCTTACTAAAAAATTACTATGGTACCGGGGGCGATTTGAATGTAGATGAGATTCACGAGGTAATTCCAATAACCGAGAATTATGGCTTATGGCATCCACAAGAAGGAATTATTAATGGGCACTATAAGGCCAAAGAGAACGACCGCATTCATCAAATTGGTCAATTGCGTTACGGTGTTTCTAAGGTATTAGAAGACACCAATTTTTCCCCCGATGTGAAGCGTAAATACGTGGTAGCAGATATGATTACTGGTTATGGAGTATCAGAGTCTATCCGCCATTTTTATAGCCTCTACGGCGGTGATATTAGCCAAAAACGAGCTATTATTCAGGGCTGGGGTAATGTGGGCGCTGCTGCTGCCTTTTACTTGGCACAACAAGGTGTAAAAATCGTAGGTATTATTGATCGTTTAGGTGGTTTGATACATACCGAGGGTTATACGCTCGAAGAAATTAGAACCTTATTCTTAAACCGCGAAGGGAATACTTTGGTGGCCAATACCTTGATTCCGTTTGAACAAATTAACGAGCAAATTTGGGCTACCCAGGCAGAAATTTTTGTTCCGGCTGCCGCTTCTCGTTTGGTTACCAAAGTGCAAATAGAACAACTTATTAAAGCCGGTTTAGAAGTAATAGCCTGTGGTGCCAATGTGCCTTTTGCCGATTCGGAGATTTTCTTTGGTCCCATTATGGAGTATGCCGATGAACATGTAGCGGTAATTCCCGACTTTATTTCGAACTGCGGAATGGCCCGTGTATTTGCCTACTTAATGCAAAAAGATGTAGAGATGAGCGATGCAGCCATTTTTAACGATGCCTCTGATGTAATACGCAAAGCTTTAGAGAATACACACAAGCACCATTCGGCTAAAACAAAGCTATCGCAAACGGCTTTTGAAACAGCGCTAAAACAATTGGTATAAAAAAAGCCCCCGAAATTTCGAAGGCTTTTTTGTAAAGGCAGGGCTACTTATTTTCCGTCTGATTTTTTAGTCGTTTCGGTTTTTTTAGCACAACAAGCCATTTTGCAATCTTTTTTGCATTCCATTTTACCATCTTTTTTCTTGCAGCAATCTTCTTTTTTAGCTGCCGGTTTTGGTTGACTAGTTTGTGCAACAGCAGCACCCATAAAGGCGGCTAATGCAAGTACAGCAATTACTTTTTTCATAATAGATTTTTTTTTATTGTTTAATTCTCCTATAACGGTGATTCCACCCTTAACAATATCTCCCAATTGCACATTCACCTTGCTATCCAAAGGTAAGAAAACATCTACCCGAGAACCAAATTTGATGAAGCCAAATTCTTCTGCCTGTTTTACCGAATCGGTTTCCTTAACATACCATACAATTCTACGGGCCAAGGCTCCGGCAATCTGGCGGTATAAGATTTCTATACCACTTTTGTGTTTAACTACTACGGTGGTTCGTTCGTTTTCGGTAGATGATTTGGGATCCCAAGCCACCAAATATTTACCCGGATGGTATTTAAAATAGCTTACCACACCAGCAATGGGGTTGCGGTTAATATGCACGTTAAACGGAGACATAAATACCGATACTTGCAAACATTTGTCTTTAAAGTATTCACCCTCGGTGGTTTCTTCAATCACTACTACTTTCCCATCTGCCGGACAAATAATTAAATTTTCGCCGTGGGTGGTAGTAATTTTAGGATTTCTAAAAAATTGTAAAACAATATACATTAAACCCGCAGATAGCAGGTATATAAACCAACGAATGAGGGTGTAATCGGCTAAAAAAAACTGGACCAAGGTGTTTAAAATAAAAATAAACAAGATGGTTAGCGCAATGGTGGTGGTGCCTTCGCGGTGAAGGGTCATTTTTGTAAACATGCCTCAAAAATGCTAAAAAAATCCTAATTAGCCACTACTTTATAAATTTCTGGCAGATTTCTACCCAGGCCATTGTAATCTAAACCATAGCCTACCACAAAGTCGTTGGATAGTTCAAAACCTACATAGCGAAGTTCCGGAAAGGTGTATTGTAGGGCATTGGGTTTTAGTAATAAACTGCACACTGCTACCGAAGCCGGTGCTATAGGGATAAGCTTTTGGAGTAGATAATGCATGGTGTGGCCGCTATCTACAATATCTTCTACAATAATAATGTGCCTTCCTTTAAGTTCTTCCGAAAAAGCCAAGCTCTCGGTAATTTTACCAGAAGAATGATCACCGGAATAGGAGTTAACTTTAACAAATTGCGTTTCGCAAGGGATGATTACCGATTTGATGAGGTCGGCTAAAAACAAAAAACTACCACTAAGCACACCCACAAAAACGGGCGTTTTTCCTTCGTAATCGGCACGTAGTTGAGCGGCTAATTCAAGCACCCGGCTTTCAATCGTTTCCCTAGACAATAAGGGTTCAAAAAATTTATCTCCAACGGCTATGTGCATTCTTTATTTTTTAATTAGCAAACTATCGGCTTTACCTTTTGGCAAATCTTGTTCAAACCAGCCACCCTCTTCGGCGTTAAATAAACTATCGCTGCTTAAAGAGTCTGGTCGTGCTAATAACGAGCGCAAACTCTCTTTTAAGCGAACTCCATAAAAACCATAGCCAGTGCTGTCGGCTGGGGTAAACCCACGCTTAGCCATTAGGCCGCCAATGGTATTAAAATAGCCCACCATGCTCGAACGTAAATTGCCTTGGTATTCGAAAAAGTATAAGGATGATTTTGGCCTAGGCACAATACTAGCCAAGTAAATACTTTCGCCCAAATTGAGTTCTGCAGGTGTTTTCTCAAAATAATAGCGGCTGGCTTCGCCAATGCCATACACATTATTTCCCCACTCAATAATATTTAAATACACCTCCAGCATTCTGCTTTTGCTCGATAGTCGATTATTTTCTATGAGCCACACTATGAGCATTTCCTCTAGTTTACGGGCCAGGGTTTTTTGCCTATTGAGGTACACATTTTTTACCAATTGCATAGAAATGGTGCTGGCACCACGCTTAAAGGCCCTCCGTTTAAAATTGGTTGCAATTGATTTTCTAACAGCCTCTTCCACAAAGCCACCATGTCCAAAAAACGAAGGATCTTCGGCTGTCAGCAACGCATTTTTTAAATAGGGAGAGATTTTATCCAAGGGCGTAAAATAGGGATTATCGACACCTATTAAAATGTTGCGCATAGGTTTGCCATATTCATATGGCGTGTAAATAAAATTGCTGTTAATTTTAGACAAATTAGTTTTTCCGTATCCCAAAATTTTGAAATTGCTTTTGTTGAGCTGCGAATGAAACTCTACGGCATCGGGTTTGCCTTCGTCGAGCAGAAAGTGTAAATCGTATTGCAAATTACCCTGTACACGAATTCCCTCTAAAGATTCGAACAAGCCTTTTGGGAAAGAATTAAATACATCTTGCGCATTCAACTCTTCGGTATGCAGGTCTAGTTCATAAATTTTGTTGGGCTTAAGCGTAAATCGTAGGTGGGGGTTTAGCTGAATTTTGCCCAATTTTATCACCGATGATTCGGCCAATTCTACATAATTTGCGCAAATAGCCATATCGGCATGTAATTCACCATCGGTTACCACCACGTCGTTGCCGGCTATTTTAGGATGATTTACCCGTAGATTTTTTACTCCCCAACTGCCCGAAATACTCAATTTTCCGGCGAAATAACTCACATCATCAATTTGGGTGTGTAGCGTATCTACATCTAATTTCAGTCCAAATCGTTTTTCTAGATAAGGCAGGGCCAATTTTTTACCATCGGCAAATAGGGTTAAATCCAATTGCCTATCGCCCGGATCTACCGATCCTTTGATGTGCCAAATAGATTCTTTTTGATTTACATCGATGGAGGCATTTACTTCTCCAGAAATAATTTGGGTGTTTTTAACGTCAAATACCACCTTTGAGCTATCTTCTATCCAGGCCAATTCTAGTTTATTTACCGCTAAATCTTCAGGTATCTTATAAAACACACTATTGAGCAAGCGATTGGCCAAACTACCCAATTGAAGCCCTTGGCTGGACTTATCATCTTTTTTCTTTTTAAACAAAAAATCGTAATTGCGTAAACTATCTCGTTTAACCAAGTGTACAAATCCTCGATCTAGGGTTAATTTATCCAGTTTTATGTTCCCAAATAAGAGCGGCAAAAGTTGAACACTTAGTTGCAATTGATGTAGGGCTACCAAGCTATCGCGATGCTCTGGAACGGCTGTAATTTCGTCGAAAGCCACCGTTTTGAAGCCCGAGAAATGCGCATTTTTAATTTGAAGATCAATTTGATAGCTTTCTTTAGCCTTAGCAATTGCTTTTTTCACCCCCATTCTTAAAATGGAATCGCGGTAAGCAAAAGCCACTATACTGAGCACCAATAGCACCGCGAAAAGTCCGCCAATTACCCACGTACTTAAACGCACTAGTTTGCGCACCGACCGTTTTTCTAAAAATGTTTTTAGTCTTTTAAGCATCGTGTTTAATTCGAGGTCAAATATCTGTAAAAAGGCGTATAAAAAAACCACATCTGCTAATAGATTGGTATTTTTGGTAAAATTAGTAGCCCATACAGGTATGATTAGTAAAGAACAGGTATTGCAGGCCCTTAGTCATGTAGAAGATCCAGACTTAAAAAAAGATTTGGTGACCTTGGGTATGATTCAAGACATACAAATTGAAGGAAATACGTTACGCTTTACGGTGGTATTAACTACTCCAGCTTGTCCCATGAAAGATATGCTTGAGAATGCCTGCAGAAATGCCATTTTCCATTTCATCGATAAAAATATAGACCTTCACATTACTATGACTGCCAATGTGAGTACTCAGGCCAACCCGAGCGTTCCGGGAGTTAAAAATATTATTGCCGTAGCCAGTGGAAAAGGCGGTGTGGGTAAATCTACTGTAGCAGTTAATTTGGCTCTTGGATTAGCACAAAGCGGAGCCAAGGTTGGTTTAGTAGATGCCGATATTTACGGTCCTTCTATTCCCATGATGTTTGGTTTAGAAGGTGCAAAACCACAAACTAGCCAAACCGCAGATGGTAAAACACGCATTCAGCCCATTACTAAATATGGTATTCAGCTCTTATCTATTGGTTTCTTTACTGATCCAAATCAGCCGGTGCCGTGGCGTGGGCCCATGGCTTCTACCGCGGTAACCCAATTGTTAAACGATGCCGATTGGGGCGAATTGGATTATTTAGTAATCGATTTACCTCCCGGAACGGGCGATATTCACATCACACTTACCCAAAAATTTCCGATTGCCGGGGCCCTTATCGTAACCACACCACAACAAGTGGCTTTATCCGATGCTCGTAGAGGTATTGGCATGTTTATGATGAATAGCATTAACGTTCCGGTTTTGGGCGTGGTAGAAAACATGTCGTATTTTACCCCAGCAGAATTGCCGGACAATAAATACTATATTTTTGGAACAGGAGGAGGCCAAGCATTAGCCACGGAGTTTAATCTTCCATTTTTGGGAGAAATCCCCTTGGTAAAAAGCATTAGCGATGCCGGCGATTCAGGAAAACCCATCATTTTAGACCCGGAAAACCCCATGGCAGCAGCTTTTTCTACATTAGCAACCCGGGTAGCCCAGCAAGTGGCCATTCAAAACGCTTCGATAGGCGCTTAAAAAAACGTATCTTTAACTATGGAATTGTTGCAACGAGTAGAATTAGCCCTAGATAGTATTCGCCCTTATTTGGAAGCAGATGGCGGGAACGTATCTGTAGAAGAAATTACTACCGATAAGGTAGTGAGGTTACGTTTGTTAGGCGCATGTGGCTCTTGCCCCATGAGTATTATGACCCTAAAAGCAGGTATTGAAGAGGCTATTAAAAAAGCAGTACCCGAAATTTCATCGGTAGAGGCAGTAAATCTTACGGATATAAATGACCCCAATGCGGTATTGCCCACTCCGGCCAATTAACATAATTTAACAGGTCCCTAGGCAATTAATATTTACCTTCGCATCATGAAGTTTCGTTTACTCATTGGTCTTTTGTTATTTAGCACAGCGGTTTTTGCACAAAAACCTGCTCAAAAGCTAGTGCAGTTTTCTGGAGTAACCCTAAACCGAGATAGCAATACGGCTGTTCCTTACGTATCTATTTCTAATAAAACCCTAAACGATAAACTAAGTTACATAGCCAATTATAAAGGCTATTTTTCTTTTGTGGTACACGAAGGCGATACGCTACAATTTAGTGCCGTAGGCTTTGGTAAACAGCAAGTAATTATTCCCACCAGCTTGCCCGATGATAAATACACTGTTTTGGTAAAGATGAAACAAGAAATTATCAGTTTGCCCATGGTTAGGGTATATCCTTGGGCCAGCGAAGATGAATTCAAAAAAGAGTTTTTGACCATGAAATATGCAGATGATGACTTAGAAATTGCCAAAAAGAATGTGTCTAGAACCAGTATCATGGCTTTAGCAGGCACCCTTGCTAGAGATGGGCAAGAAATTCAATCTATGAATTACCAAAACATGCACTTTTCTATGATGAATAAAAACATCAACCCCCGAGGAGCGAACCCATTGCTGAACCCTTTTGCTTGGGCGCAATTTATGCAACAAATATTCAAGGGCGATAAAGAGCGGGATAAGAACTAACGCCCTTTTTTCAGATTCGGAAATTTCATTTTGTAATCTACTTTCACCATTCCTTTACTGATGGATTCTAAACGATTTTTTAACATCGCTTTGCGTAAAGGGCTCAGCCTATCGGTGAGTAATTTCCCATCAATGTGGTCGTATTCATGTTGAATTACCCTGGCGGCTAATCCATAATAACGTTCTTCATGCCATTTCCAGTTTTCGTCTTGGTAGCGAATGTGCAGGTGCTGGTGGCGGCTTACATCTTCCCGAATATCTGGAATACTCAAACAACCCTCGTTAAAAGCCCATTTATCGCCACTTTCTTCGGTAATTTGCGCATTTAAAAACACTTTTTTAAAGCCCTTTAATTGGGCATCATCTTCTTCAAAAGGCGATCCATCAATAACAAATAAGCGGATAGATAAGCCCACTTGTGGAGCAGCCAAACCCACACCCTGTGCATGGTACATGGTTTCAAACATGTTGGCAATAAGGGTATCGATATTGGGATAATCTGGACCAATTATACCGGCTACTTTTTTTAATACCGGATCTCCGTAGGCTAAAATGGGCAATTTCATTACACAAAGGTACAAATTTGGGTTTAGAACTCTTGGGGTTCAAAAATAAGGCTGCTTAAGTTGGCAGGCTCAAAGATTTCGTTGGCAATTTCTAGCAGTTGAGCAGCTTCAATACGTTCTATTTTGGCAAACACTTGCTCTAAAGAATCGGCCATGCCATAATCCAATACACTTTTACAAAGCGAAATAAGCAAGCTTAATCTGCCCTCTTCGGCTAAGGCAATTTGTCCCATAAATTTTTGCTTCGCTTGGTGCAATGCCAAAATGCCTAGGGAATTATCCCGAAGTTTTTTCAACTCCTTACTAACTAATTTTAGGGCTTTGTCTACTTTTTCAGGGTCGGTGCCTAAATAAATAGTGAATAAGCCGGTATCGCTTAAGGGAATGTAACTCGATTCTATGGTGTAGGCAATGCCGTATTTTTCGCGAATTTCTAGATTTAACCGAGAGCTCATACCCATACCACCCAATAAATTGTTTAGTAAAAGCAAGCCCTCACGTTTTGGACTGTGTGCAGAATAAGCCTGGATGCCTAAGAGTACGTGGCTTTGGTTAATGGGTTTGGCCAAGCGTTTGCTTGTTGCCGGGTTTACCACGGGTTTAGTACGCTTGCTTGCCGAGCTATTGGCGGGAATGGCTCCAAAAATTTTGTTTACCAGCGCCTCTACTTTTTTTAGGTCGAAATTACCAATAATGCCAATGGCCATTTCGTTGGTGCGGTAGTTTTTGGCCAAGTATTCTTTAATATCTTTTTGTTGCAGGGCGCTTACCGTATCGGGAGTGCCTAAAATATTTCTGCCTAGCGGATGGTTGGCAAAAATGAGTTCTTCAAAATCATCTTGTATGGCCTCTTCGGGTTGGTCTAAATAGGAGGCAATTTCGTCTAAAATAACGCTCTTTTCTTTTACCAATTCCTCTTCCGGAAAGGTGGAATGAAAAATTACATCTTCAAACAAATCTAAAGCACGCTCTAAATGTGGTCGTAAAAAAGAAGCATGAATGCAAGTATACTCTTTGGTGGTATAGGCATTTAAATCGCCACCCACCACTTCCAATCGGTTAAGTATTTGGTTGGTGCTTCGGCGCTCGGTGCGCTTAAATAATAAATGTTCAATGAGGTGCGCCAAGCCATCTTTTCCTTCGCCTTCATCGCGGCTACCGCTGTGCACCAATAAACAGGCATGGGCCACTTCGGTGTTTCCCGATTTTACCACAACCCGAATACCGTTGGCTAAGCTGAATACGTAATGGTCCATGCGTTTACTTGTTCTTGCTGGGTTTATAGCTTTTTTTAAACTGCTCAAACCTAGGCATAGATACTCCTTTTACGTAAGGTTGGTTTGGATTTTTTTTAATAAAATCTTGATGGTATTCTTCTGCACGCCAAAATGTTTTTAGCGGGAGTAGCTCGGTTACAACGGGGCGCTTAAATGCGCCACGCAGGGTTAAATCGCTTAGCGCCTGTTTAGCCAGCATTTTTTCTGTTTCGTTCTGATAAAATATCACACTGCGGTACGAACTTCCTTCATCTGGACCTTGACGGTTGAGCGTAGTAGGATCGTGGGAGGTGAAAAACACTTTAATCAATCCTTTATAGCTGATAATTTTTGGGTTGTAATAAATCAATACCGATTCGGCATGGCCGGTAGTTTCTGAGCATACCTCTTCGTATGTTGGGTTCGCGGTGTTTCCACCAGAATATCCCGCAATGGCAGAATCTATACCCGCTACCGATTCGTAAATATGTTCCGAACACCAAAAACAACCCTCGGCAAAAGCAGCCACGGCTTTGCCTTTGGGGGCCACCAAAGAAACTGCCCGATTCGGTTGATTTTTTTTAGGTTGGGCTTGGCAGGAACTGAAAGACAAGCCAATAACTAGAATGGCGAATAGCTTTTTAATCATGCACTAATTTAGGGCTACTTTTCATATTTAATGAAAAATGGCCAACTTTAATTAAAACAATAAAATAGACCACATGAAATTTTTTAAAACAGTCTTTTTTTTAGGAATAGCCCTTGTTTTTTTAGGCGCCTGTTCTAAATCAGATAGCACCCCAGAGAAAACACTTACAGGTAAGTGGTTTTATGCATCATACACAGTACTCGATCATTTTAATAATAGTTTTAATAATTATCCTCTATCTGGTAACTCCTATCTGGAGCTAAAGACCAATAACCAAGCGTATGCTTATATCTCCGAAACTGGTCAAGCTGTTTCTACCGCTAACGGTACTTGGACTAAAACAGACGATACTCACCTACAGGTGAATTGGACAAGTGGAACGGGTACCTTTAGCCCAGTTTCCAATACTTATACAATTCTCACTTTTACCAATTCAGCCTTAGTATTACAATATCAATGGAATAATGGTGTAGGTAGACTCTATACACAAACAGAGTATTTTACTAAATAATTAATCACCCCGCCCAACCTTCTCTATCTAAACTGCGGTAATGGATGGCTTCGGCTAAATGTTCGAGGGCAATTTCTTCGCTATGCGCTAAATCGGCAATGGTGCGGGCTACTTTTAAAATGCGGTCGTAGGCTCGGGCCGAGAGGCCGAGTTTTTCCATAGCTTGTTTCAGGAGGGTTTGTCCCGCGGCATCAATTTTACACAAATTCCGTACCGTTTGCGGGCTCATTTGGGCATTGCAATGCACCTCTTTTTTGTTTTTAAAGCGCTCGTGTTGGAGCGCTCGTGCCTGTATTACACGCTCTCTAATTTCTTCACTTTTTTCGCTGCTACGTTCGGAAGAAAGTTCCGAAAAATTGACTGGCGTTACCTCCACATGCAAATCAATGCGGTCTAAAAGTGGTCCCGATATGCGGCTGAGGTATTTTTGTACCAAGCCAGGTCCGCAAATACATTCCTTTTCGGGATGATTGTAAAACCCGCAGGGGCAAGGATTCATAGAGGCTACCAACATAAAACTTGCCGGGTAGTCTACCGAAAATCGGGCTCTAGAAATGTTCACCTTCCGTTCTTCGAGGGGTTGGCGCATCACCTCTAAAACGGTGCGTTTAAATTCGGGCAATTCATCTAAAAATAACACGCCATTGTGGGCCAAAGATATTTCGCCGGGTTGTGGATGCATACCGCCACCCACCAAAGCCACGTCGCTCACGGTGTGGTGGGGTGATCGGAATGGCCGAACGGTCATGAGTGCATCGCTAGCAGAAAGTTTACCCGCCACCGAGTGAATTTTGGTGGTTTCTAAAGCCTCTTGCAAATTGAGTGGTGGTAAAATGGTAGGTAGGCGTTTGGCCAACATGGTTTTTCCAGCTCCGGGTGGACCAATAAGAATGACATTGTGCCCGCCGGCTGCGGCAATCTCTAGTGCCCGTTTAATATTTTCTTGTCCTTTTACATCCGAGAAATCGCTCTCGTAACTGTTTATGTTTTTAAGAAATTCTTCTCGGGTGTTTACTGTGGTTTGTTCCGGCTGAAAGGTGCCGTTGAAAAAATTGGCCAACTCTTTTAGGTTTTCTAGTCCATATACCGCTAAGCCGGCAACAATGGCGGCCTCTCGGGCTTGCGCTTTGGGTAAAAATAAACCGGTAAAGCCATCTTTTTTGGCTTGTATAGCAATCGGCAGGGCGCCTTTTATCGCCTGCACAGTTCCATCTAAAGATAGTTCGCCCATTAAAAGGTAATTAGAAAGCTGTTCCGATTGAATTTGTCCCGAAGCCGCCAAGATGCCCATGGCAATGGCTAAATCGTAAGCAGAACCCTCTTTGCGTAAATCGGCAGGCGCCAAATTGACTACAATTTTTTGTCGGGGCATGCGAAAGCCCGCACTGTGAATGGCGCTTTCTACCCGATGCAAACTTTCTTTTACGGCATTATCGGGCAGGCCCACCATATAATATTGGGTGCCGGCACTGATGTTTACTTCTATAGTAATGGCCAAGGCTTCGATACCAAAGACCGCACTTCCGAAGGTTTTTACGAGCATAAAAAAACCATTTAAGTATAAACTAAAATGGTTTTTATTTATTGTTCGAAAACGAATATTTAGCGTTTCATGCCCGGCATTTGTGGCATGTTGCGCATCATTTTGGCTGCGGCCGCCGGGTTAGAAAATTGTTTCATCACCTTGCGCATATCTTCAAACTGTTTAATGAGTTTGTTTACTTCGGTAATGTTTGTACCCGATCCTTTGGCAATGCGGTTGCGTCGGCTAGTCACAATGCTATCGGGGTTTTCACGCTCATAGGGTGTCATGGAACGAATAATGGCTTCTACCGGTGTAAAGGCATCGTCGTCAATATCTACATCTTTTATGGCTTTGCCCACACCTGGTATCATGCCCATCACGTCTTTCATGTTGCCCATTTTTTTGATTTGCTGAATTTGGTTCAAGAAATCATTAAAATCGAAGGTGTTTTTGCGAATTTTCTTTTGTAGCTCGGCTTGTTCTTTCTCATCGAAAGACATTTGCGCACGCTCTACCAAAGAGATCACGTCGCCCATGCCCAAAATACGGGAAGCCATTCGGTCGGGGTGAAACACATCCAGTGCTTCCATTTTTTCGCCGGTACCAATAAATTTTATCGGTTTGTTTACTACCGATTTAACCGATAGTGCTGCACCACCTCGGGTATCGCCATCTAATTTGGTTAACACCACACCCGTAAAATCGAGGCGGTCGTTAAAGGCTTTGGCGGTATTTACGGCATCTTGCCCGGTCATGGCATCTACTACAAATAAAATTTCGTGAGGTTGCGTAGCTGCTTTTACTGCGGCAATCTCATTCATCATTTCTTCGTCAATAGCTAATCGGCCGGCGGTATCTACAATTACCACGTTATTGCCATTCTTTTTGGCTTCGGCAATTCCGGCAATGGCTATGGCAATGGGATCTTTAGATTCTTTGTCGGTGTATACTGCTACGCCCGTTTGTTCGCCTAAAATTTCCAATTGGTCAATAGCGGCTGGGCGATACACGTCGGCAGCTATTAATAAGGGTTTTTTACCTTTTTGGCTTTTTAAGAAATTAGCCAATTTTGCCGAGAAGGTAGTTTTACCCGCACCGTTTAATCCAGCAATTAAAATAATACTCGGGTTGGCACTTAGATTTAGTTCGGTAGCTTCACCACCCATGAGCTGGGTAAGCTCATCGTTCATAATTTTGGTAAGCAATTGCCCCGGCGATACGGCGGTTAGCACCTGCTGTCCCAATGCTTTTTCCTTTACCTCATCGGTAAAGGTTTTGGCGGTTTTATAATTTACGTCGGCATCTAACAAGGCTTTCCGAATCTCTTTCATGGTTTCGGCCACGTTTATTTCGGTAATGGTACCCTGCCCTTTAAGTACTTTAAAGGCTCTATCTAATTTATCTTGTAGGTTCTGAAACATGGTTTTATGAACGTTTAATTGCAGTTAACATGCATACAAAGGTATCAATTTTGATACAATTTAAAGGTATTAAACCAATTCGGTGCTGATTTCCGTTGCTATCAAAAATAATGTTTCAATCTGCTGCAACCTTTCGCTGCTTGTTGAGTCATACTAATGCTAACATCTAATTCTATTTTATGAAAAAAGGCTTTTATACACTACTATTTATTTGTTGTTGTACATCCCTTTTCGGCCAAGTGCCCAAAAAAATGACGGCTACTCGGGTAGACAAGGCTCCTAAAATAGATGGGCAACTTAACGATGTGGTTTGGAAAAACGCTCCCATTTTTTCCGATTTTGTAGAGTTGAAACCCAATCCTGGGCGTAAAGAAGCAGAAAAACAGCGTACAGAAATACGTATACTGTATGATGATGTGGCCATTTACGTGGCCGCCAGAATGTATGAAAGTAATGTTGATAGCATTGCGCACGAGTTTGCCGCCCGCGACCAAGTGGGGAATGCCGATTATATTGGGGTGGTTTTTGATACCTATTTTGATAAAATTAATGCCAATGGTTTTTATGTAACTTCTGCAGGTTCGCAGTTTGATGCTAAATACTCTACCGATAATGAAGATGAAAACTGGAATGCTGTTTGGGAAAGTGCGGTAAGCGCCGACGCTCAAGGCTGGTCTGCGGAGTTTAAAATACCCTATTCGGCGCTGCGATTTTCGAGTAATACGATACAAAATTGGGGGATTAATTTCTCCCGTCAACGCCAAAAAGCCAATCAGCAATTGTTTTGGAACCCACTAAACCCAGCAGTAAATGGATTTGTTAACCAAGAGGGTGAATTGGAAAATTTACAAAATATTAAAGCACCGCTGCGCCTATCCTTTTCTCCATATGTCTCCTCGTATGTAAATCATTACCCATCGCAAGGTCTGGGTATTCCGAGCACAACAAGTTCGTTTAATGGGGGTATGGATGTAAAATATGGCATTAACCAAAGTTTCACACTCGATATGACGCTGGTACCCGATTTTGGACAAGTGCGTTCAGACAACCAGGTGTTGAACTTGAGCCCATTTGAGGTTAAGTTTGATGAAAACAGATCGTTTTTTACCGAGGGCACCGAGTTGTTTAGTAAGGGCGATTTGTTTTATTCGAGACGTGTGGGTGCTCGACCCATTAACTTTTACGAAGTGCAAAATCAGCTCCAAGCAAACGAATATGTAGTAGAAAATCCATCGGAGAGCCGTTTGCTGAACGCCACCAAAATTTCCGGCAGAACGGCTCAGGGCTTAGGTATTGGTTTTTTTAATGCGGTTACCAAGAAAATGGAAGCTATTGTAGAAAACAATTTAGGCGAACGCCGTTTTATTGAAACGCAACCGCTTAGCAATTACAATATTTTGGTGTTCGATCAAACGCTAAAAAACAATTCTTCGGTTAGTTTTATAAATACCAATGTAACTAGAGAAGGCAGTGCAGATGATGCGAATGTGAGTGCCTTTATGTTTACATTAAACGATAAAAAAAACAACTATTTTGTGAGCACTATGGGTAGAATGAGTAACCTAAGTGCTGGCCTAAACCATGCAGCTAACACTGGCTATACTTATGATCTAATTTTTGGTAAGAAAAGTGGAAATTTTACTTGGAGTTTATATCAATCTGCTAAAGACGATAAGTACGACCCCAATGACATGGGCATTCTTTTTAACAACAATAATGTGGAGAGTGGCATAAATTTATCTTACAATGTTTATAAGCCGTCTAAATGGTTTAATAAATCGCAAAGTTGGTTTAATTACACCTACATCGACCGTTTTAGACCGAGTGCTTACCAGGCTTCAGGTATAAATATGGGTAGTTGGATGCAGTTCAAAAATTTCTGGTCAGCCAATATTCATATAGATTACCAATTGGATGGAAATGATTTTTACGAACCCCGTACCATAGGTGAGGTATTTAAAACCGGCGCAAACCAAGGTTTCAGTTTTCGTGTTAACTCCAATCGTTCTAAAAAATACCACTTCGGCGGTTATTTGACTTACCGTTCTCAGGAATTATTTGCTGGTAAGGGTTATGGATACGGTTTTTATCAAAATTATCGAGTAAATGATAAATTGGCTTTGGGTGTAGATTTAAATGTGGAACCCCAATTTAATTACACCAGTTATTTAGATTATGTTTCGGCAAGTGATGAAATTATTTTTTCTCGTTACGATCGCCGAACCGTTGAAAGTTCTATTGACGGCAAATATTCATTTAGTAATAAAATGGGTATTCAATTTAGAGCCCGTCATTATTGGTCAGAAAGACGCAACAAGCAGGCCTATGCACTTACCAATGAGGGTAGATTACAAACTCCCAACTCCTACGTATTGAGCCCAACTGCTGATGTAAATTACAATACGTTTAACATAGATATGGTGTATACGTGGCAGTTTTCGCTGGGCAGTGAGTTTAGTGTAACGTGGAAAAACGCAGCACAAACGTTCGAAAATATGGCCAAGCCAGGTTATGGAACAAACTTTAACAATACGCTCAAATCGCCACAAAACAACACCGTTTCGTTAAAGTTGTTGTATTATATCGATTACTTAAATTTGAGAAAAAGAAGTCGCTAGTTTTTTAGTGGGGGCAGGCGATAAGCCGCAGGGTTTTGTCGGTAGCGGCGATAGGCTTCTTGGATAAAGCGTATCATATCGTAATCGTTTGCCTCTAACACAAAGGAGTAAGCCGGACGATATTGTTGCATAAAATCTTTGGCTTTGGCACCGGTTAATCCGATAACTTGCTGTATCAGTGCCGGAGTGTATCTATAGTCTATTACTAAATCTTTAAAATCACGATCGATGGTTTTTTGGAGGTTTCGGGCATTTTTACCCTGCCGACTAAATAAACTGTACAAGGCATCAATGCTTAAGCCTACGCCACCTAAGCCTTGGCCACCACCGGTGTGTAGCAGGTCGGAGCTGTTCCCAATGCGGTAAATATCTTTGTACTCTTCCTGAATTTCTTGTAGCCGTTTAGAAGGTGTTTTTAGCGAATCTTTAATCACCACCTCTTGTAGTCGAATACTATTTCTTCTGAGATAAAAAACAATATCTCCTGTACCCGAAACCCTAATCGTATCCGAGCGAAAGCCTTCTAATTGGGCTACCAATTCATCGCTTGTTTTGGCCGTAAGTTTAAACTCTCCTTTAGAGTTATTGTATACCCCACTTTTTGTTTGCGTGTTTAGTATAAATACCCGAGCAAGTCGAATTTTTATATCCTTGTCAAAAACCACACCCTGCACCATACGCTCTTGAGCAAAGCTGTAGCTGCTTAGGCAAAGTAGAAAAAAGAATATGGTTTTTTTCACAGGGTTAAAACTACACTAAATTTTAGAGGGGTTATGCTATTTTAACACACCTTAACACTCTTTAATTGGTAATTACCAATAATTGACCTAGGTTAATGGTTTCGCCGGATAGGCCATTTGCTTGTTTAAGCTTTTCTACCGATACCTTGAAACGCTGGGCAATGCCCGCAAGTGAATCGTTGGCTTTTACTTCGTAAATCACCATTTTTATGGCTTCGGTATTGGGTGCTACTGCGTTGTTGCTTTTAATTTCTGCCTCCACTTTGCTTTCTCTAGCCATTTTTTCTCCAGCTTTTTCGCCCACATCAAATTGGTTCAATTGATAACGTTCAATTAAGCCAATGAGCAAGTCGGGGTATTGGGGGTTGGTGGCGTAGCCCGCTTCTTTTAGTCCCTTAGCCCACGATTTATAATCGTTTTTATCCAATTGAAAAAGGGCGGCATAGCGCTTCCGTTTCAAAAATTCGGAATGATCTTTATACGAATCTTCAGGGGTTTTATATACCCGAAAACATTCATTTTCGGTATCGTCGTTTTTCAATATGGTTTTCCCGGTCCAATCTCCGGCACATTTAATACCAAAATGGTTATTGGCTTGTACGGCTAAGTCGCTCTTTCCATTCCCACTTTCTAGTAAGCCCTGTGCCAACGTAATGCTAGCCGGAATGCCGTTCGCATTCATTTCTTGAATGGCAATATTTTTAAACTGCTCAATATAGGCCTCGGCAGAGCTATTGCCCGCTCCTGGTTTATTAACTATGGCTTTTGTGACCGGGGCATCGGGTTTAAAAAAAGTACGTATGCCGCAAGAGGTTCCAAAGAGCGAAAATACTAGGCACATTATCCCAATTTTATTCATGCTAATAAATTATTTGTTGTCCCAAATGCAAGCGGGAGGTTTTCAGTTTATTTTTTCTCATCATGGCCGATACGCTTGTTCCGAATCGCTTGGCAATGCCCGAAAGTGTGTCGCCTTTTTTTACAGTATAGCAATGATGAATAGGCGTAGTCACTCCAGTTATAGGTTTTGCCACAGTATCTACCAGCATTTCGGGAATGAACTGCGGTGGGCGGCTATCAAACTGATCTAATTTATATTGTTTGATAAAACCCAGTACTTGGGTGCCCCAGGTATTGCTATGGGCATAGCCTCCCCGTTGAATGCCCCGTACCCAATTCTTATAATCATCGGAGCTATATTGTTTGAATAGTTTTGCAAATGAAGGATGTTTTTTTAGCGTAGCAATAAAATCGGCATACGAATCTTCTACCGAATCGTAGCTTTTGTAAGCAGATTTAATGCTTTTTACCCGATTTTTACCCTTAATGCCAAAGTGATTGTTAAGGTGACGGGCAATTTTACTCGTTCCGCTGCCCGACTCGTGCATGGCAACAGCTAAAATAACACTGGCTGGCACACCTGTTTGGTTCATTTTTTCGATAGCCACACTTTTAAAGCGTTCTACATAAACGCTAGCCGCTGTTTGGCCAAATCCGCGGATTTGGACTAAAATAAGTATGAGCAAAAACACTATTTTTTTCATGATGCTTATTTTTTTCTAATTACCCAAAGACCATCTCTAATGGGCAATAAAAAAGGTTCTACCCGGTTATCGGCGGCAATTTTTTCGTTGAGAGCTACAATATCGCTGGTATCTTTATCTAACTTATCTTGGTTTAACACCTTGCCACTCCACAGCACATTATCAATTAAAATAATACCGCCGGGTTTTACAAAGTCAAAGATTAAGTCGTAATACAGGGCATTATTCTTTTTATCCGCATCAATAAAAACCAAGTCAATGGGTTTGGTCCACCCAGATAAAAACTCCTCGGCTTTGGCTAGGTGATAAAAAATCTGTTTGGCCCACTCCGATTCGTTAAAGTATCCACGTACCCGATCTTCTAATTCTAGGTTGCAATCTACGGTATGTAATTCACCATCGGCAGCTAATCCTTCGGCCAAGCAAAGGGTAGCATAACCCGTAAAGGTGCCAATTTCTAGTATGCATTGTGGTTTTAGCAGTTTGCTTAACAGGCTTAATGCCCTACCTTGGTAGTGGCCAGATAACATACGGGGCATTAATACTTGCAGATGGGTTTCTCTATTAATCTTTTGAAGCAGTGCACTTTCGGGAGTACTCAACTTCTCTAAATAAGATTGTAGGGCTGCAGAAATAATATCCATGCTACAAAGGTACGGATTTTGAAAAAAGTGCTTTTTTAAAAGCCTTGGGCTTTTTTCTCTAAGTATGATTGCAAGATGATTGTGGCCGAAACAATATCTACCCGCTCTTTGTTTTGGCGATCTTGTTTGTTTAAGCCGCTTTGCGCAATGGAAGCGCTTGCCATTTTAGAGGTAAAACGTTCGTCCATACGTTCGGCTGGAATGTTGGGAAAGTTTTTCTTTAGCAAATTGATAAAGCCCTTGATGTGTGGCTCTACTTGAGAGGCCGAGCCATCCATACGCTTTGGCTCACCTACCACAAAGCATTCAACAGCTTCGGTTTGCAGGTACTTGCTTAAATAAGCTAGAATATCTTGCGGGTGCACGGTATCTAATCCGGTAGCAATTAATTGCAAGGGATCGGTAACCGCTATACCAATTCGCTTGGTACCATAATCAAAAGCCATAATGCGTGACATGCACAAAGGTTACGATTATGTATGAGAAGCCGAAATTTTTGGTATTTTGCACCATGCAGTTTCGTGCCATTATCGGTCAAGAAGAACTTAAAAAACACCTCATAGAAAGCGTTCAATTGGGCAGGGTGAGCCATGCGCAATTATTTTTGGGGCCCGAAGGTTCGGGAAGCTTAGCCTTGGCGGTTGCCTATGCGCAATATATTTCTTGCGAAAACAGAAGCAGCCACGATAGTTGCGCCGAATGCAGCTCTTGCCGTAAGTACGAAAAACTCATTCATCCCGATCTACATTTTTCGTATCCTTTCTTTGCTAAGCACAAAGAAGACACCGCACAACTCTTTATTTCGGAGTGGCGTGAGGCTTTTCTGGGCAACCCCTATTTAGGTTTAGATGCTTGGCGAAACAGCTTAGATGCTGAAAATAAGCAAGCCAATATTAATATTGCAGAGTGCCACCAAATTATCCAAAAACTCAGTTTAAAACCTTTTGAAGCCGAGTATAAAGTTTTAATTATGTGGTTGCCCGAGTATTTAGATAAAGCGGGAAATACCCTCTTAAAGCTTATGGAGGAACCCCCACAGAAAACCCTATTTATTTTGGTGGCCGAGCAGCAGGAACATATATTAACAACCATTTTATCGCGAACGCAATTGGTTAAAGTGCCTGTCCTTAGCGATACCGAGGTGGAGCGCCATTTATTGAGTCTTTCTGTGGCGCCCGAACGGGCCAAGCAATTGGCTTTTTTAAGTGAGGGGAATGTACAAGTAGCCCTAGATTTGGTAAATGAGGTAGAGAGCGACAATTTTGCACTCTTTACCGACTGGTTACGCATGACGTTTGGCGACAAAGGTCCCAGCATATTAGACTTTGTAGAACAAATTTCTAAATCGGGTAGGGAGAACCAAAAAGCATTTTTGCGCTATGGTATTCATTTTTTACGTGAATGTATGGTTTACCTTTCTGGTGCTAAAGAACTCATCCGTTTGCCTGAAAACGAATTTTTGGTGGCGGTTAATTTCTCTGAAAAAGCATTGAGTTTAGCTAAAGCAGAAGCCATTATTGCTGAATTAGAAAAAGCACATTACCATCTTTCGCGGAATGCAAACCCCAAAATTTTATTTTTAGATGTATCTTTACAATTCGTTAAGATATTAAGGTTTAATACACTCCCCGAGGGGATTCAATATATAGGGATTTAATTATGGGATGTGGAAGTTGTTCTTCTGGAGGCTGTGCCCCAGCCGGCTGTAAAAGTAATGGCGCTTGTCTTACCAATGGTTGCAGTAAATTAGACGTATATGATTGGCTTGCCCATATGGACATGCCTAGCAATTATAAACCCTTTGATATTCTCGAAATCAAGTTTAAGGGTTCACGAAAAGATTTTTTTATAAATACCGGTAACTTCTATTTAGAGCCTGGCGAATTGGTAACGGTTGAAACCGGTTCTAGCGGTTTTGATGTAGGTCACGTATCGCTTACCGGCGAATTGGTGCGCATGCAATTGAAAAAACGCAATGTGAAAACTGAAGAGGTAATAAAAAAAATTATACGCAAGGCTACCGAAGCCGATGTAGAAAAGTGGAAAATGGCCAAAGAGGCCGAGTTTGAAACCATGCACAAAGCCCGTGTATTGGCTAAAGAATTAGGCTTGGCCATGAAGTTGAGCGATGTAGATTATCAGGGTGATAAAACCAAAGCCACGTTTTATTATACCGCCGAAGGGCGTGTTGACTTTAGAGAGTTGATTAAACGCATGGCCGAGAAATTCCGCGTTCGTATTGAAATGCGCCAAATAGGTATGCGCCAAGAAGCTAGCCGATTGGGTGGCATTGGCTCTTGCGGACGGGAGTTATGCTGTTCTACGTGGCTTACCGATTTTAAAACAGTTTCTACTGCGGCAGCCCGGTATCAAAACCTTTCGCTAAACACCTTAAAATTAGCCGGACAATGTGGCAAACTGAAATGTTGCCTCAATTACGAGTTAGATACTTATATGGATGCCTTAAAAGACATTCCAAACAATGTAGATAAACTAGAAACCGGAAAGGGTTTAGCTCGACTTCAGAAAACAGATATTTTTAAAAAATTGATGTGGTATAGCTACCCCGATAACGAAGATTGGATTCCTTTACACGCTGCTAGAGTAAGAGAAATAAAAGAATTGAATAAAAATGGCGAAAAGCCCGACGATTTAAATGACAGTGCGGTAGAGTTGGCGGAGAAAACACCGGTAAAAACCTTTGACTACGAAAATGTGGTTGGGCAGGATAGTTTAACCCGTTTAGACAATCGGAATAAAGGCCGTAACAATAAAAACCGACGCAATAACCGTCCAAAAAATCCGAATAGCAATGTCCCACAAGAAGGTGTTTCGCTTAACACGCCCGCTTCAGATGCTGCTCCGCGAATCAATAACAACCGCAGGCGCCCACCACGCAGGCCCAATACCAATACCCCAAAACCAGAGTAGGTAAATGAAACGTATTCTTTTTATTTTTTGCTTGGGGATGCTTTTATCGGGTTTTGCGTGTCAAAACCAGCAGGTAGTGGTAGATGAAAATCAGTCGATAAATCAGGCAAGATGGACCTACGTAAATCCAATTAAAGTAATCGTGCCCATTGCAGATACGGCCGCAGCTTATACTCTTTTCATAAATTTACGCCATACCGAAGCGTATGCCTATTCCAATATTTTTATCCGCATTAAGCAACGCAATCCCAATAAAACCCAAACGGCTTGGAGAAAAGAATACACTTTGGCCAACCTAGAGGGAGAGTGGCTGGGTACCGGCTCCGGAAATTTACGAAGTCACCAATTGGTTTTGTTTAAAAACCATCACTTTCCTCATCCGGGTACCTATGTGTTTGAGCTAGAACAAAACATGCGGGATAACCCCCTAAATGAAGTTAGTGATATTGGATTACGGGTAGAAAAACAGCCTTAAATCTATAATAAACCTACTAGTTTCTCTAATTCCATTCCCCTAGAACCTTTTATTAATACGGTGCTGTTTTCAATGGGCAGTTTGCGTAAAGCCTCTTCGGCTTCTGCCACTGTTTTGTAAAACTCGGCCTTACCCGTTTTTTGTTGATCAAAGAAATCAACACCAATAAAGATGTATCTGGTTGCTGGAATGTCTAAGGCCCTTTCGATAACCTCGGCGTGCTCTGCTGGAGATTCGGCACCCAATTCAAACATATCGCCCAAAATAAGCGCTTTGTTTACGCCCGGTAGTTTTTCTAAATTTTCTAAGGCGCCTAGCATGCTACTGGGATTGGCATTGTAGTAATCGCAAATAAGCGTGTTTTTTTCAGTTTTTGTAAGTTGAGAGCGGTTGTTTGTTGGGATATATCCGCTAATTCCGGCATTTATTTCCTCGGTACGCAAGTCAAAAAATGCCCCCACACAAATGGCTGCCAATACATTTTCTACATTGTAACCACCAGTTAGGTGGGTGCTCACTTCGTGTTTTAAGTCATCAAACTCAAGGCGTCCACGTTTCCAAGCCACGCTTAAAAATGGAACTTCGGTGGTGCTGTTTCCCGAAATAAAATTATCCATACCGGCACCATAAAAAACCAATTTGTTAAGCGGATAATTCCTGCACAGTGCGTTTAGTTCAAAATTAGTATGACTTACAAAAACCACCCCATCTGTTTCGGCCAAATAGGCATATAATTCACCCTTGCCTTTTCTTACACCTTCTAATCCGCCAAAACCCTCTAGGTGTGCTTTGCCAATATTGGTAATTAAACCGTGCGTGGGTTGTGCAATTTGGCAAAGCTGGCTAATTTCTTGTTGATGGTTGGCGCCCATTTCTATGATGGCAATTTTTACCTCTGGTCCGATGGACAAAATACTTAGCGGCACACCAATGTGATTGTTTAAATTACCATGGGTGGAAAAAGTGCAATAATGTTGACTCAGTACCGCATAAAGCAACTCTTTGGTGGTGGTTTTACCATTGCTACCGGTGATACCAATTACAGGAATGTGTACGTGTTTGCGGTGCTGGGTGGCTAGTTCTTGTAGAGTTACCAAAACGTCATCTACTAAAATTAAACGTTCATTCCCGTTAGTTATGGCATCAACTATAGCATAGGCGGCACCCAATTCTACTGCTTTTTCGGCAAAGGTATTTCCATCAAAATGTTCACCCTTTAGGGCGAAAAACAAACATCCCGAGGTTATTTTTCGGGTATCGGTACAAATAACGGGGTGTTTTAAATAAATCTCGTACAGTTCTTCAATCGCCATCATTGGGTACCAATATACAAATTGCACGGATGCTACCCAAGAAAGCAAAAAAAAACCACGCTTTTTGGCGTGGCTTGGGGGTTTTGAAATCCATATTATTTCGCTAGAAATAAATAACTAAAGATAATCTATACCACCCAAATAAAAGCACCCACTTTATTTGCCCGATATACCCTAAAAATTGCTTTCGATTTTCTTTATTATTTTCGCTTACATCAAACATTAATATCCTGATAATCAATATATTATTATTATTTTGTTGAAATACGTACAAATTTATTTTGTTATAACACTTTTGCTTCTGATATTTAACCTTTAAATAACTAATAATTAACTAGATTCTTAATTAAAAATTGTATGAAAAAACTCTTACAAAGTTTGTTCGTATTGATGCTGGTAGCTTCTGCAGCCTTTGCTCAAGATCGAACTATTACAGGTACAGTTACTGCTAAGGAAGATGGCTCAGCCCTTCCGGGAGTAAGTATCCAGGTAAAAGGTACCAAAGTGGGTACGCAAACCGGTGCTGATGGTAAATTCAGCATTAAAGTAGCACAAGGACAGAGTGCCTTAACTTTTTCTTTTATTGGCTTTGTTCCAAAAACCGTTACCCTTGGTAATGGCTCAAACATCAACGTAAGCTTAGATTCTGACTCTAAAGTACTATCTGAGGTGGTTGTTGTGGGATACGGTACGCAAAGCAAAAGAGAAATTACAGGTTCTCAATCTACTGTAAAAGCTTCCGATATTGCCAATGCGCCAATTCAGTCGCCAGAGCAAGCCTTACAAGGTAGAGCTCCGGGTGTGCAAGTAACGCAATCATCTGGTACGCCGGGTGGTGGTATTTCGGTGCGTGTGCGTGGTCCATCGTCTATTGGTGCCAGCAACCAGCCTTTATATATTGTAGATGGTGTGCCCATCAATACCGGTTCATACACGCAATTAGGCGCTGGTGGTCAGTTAACCAACTCGTTGGGCGATATTAACCCAAGCGATATTGAATCGTTAGAAGTATTAAAAGATGCTGCTGCAACCGCTATTTACGGTTCTAGAGCTTCTGGTGGTGTAGTATTAATTACTACCAAGCGTGGTGCTAACCAACCAACTCGTTTAACTTTTAACAGTTATTATGGTGTACAAGAAGCACAAAAACAATTGCCGGTAATTACTGGACAAGAGTACATCACCTTATTAAACGAAGCTGTTGCAAATCGTTACGGTGCTGGTCTTGGTTATACAGCTTTAACGGGCTTAAGTCAAAACCCAGCAGATTATCCTTCAACCAATTGGCAAGATCAGATTTTTCAAACGGCCGTAGTTAAAAACTACGATTTATCTATTCGTGGTGGAACCGATAAAACTAAATTCTCGGTATCGGGTTCTTACTTCGATCAAGATGGTATTGTGATTAATACAGGTTACAAACGCTATTCTGGTCGTGTAAACATCGATAATAAAATTTCTGATAAATTTAGTGTTGGTATCAGCTCAAGCTTTAGTAATGCTACCAGCAATCGTGTTAATAACGATAATAATATTTATGGTGTAGTTTCTGGTTCTGTTTTATTGGGTCCACATGTACCCGTTAAAAATCCTGACGGAACTTGGGGAGGTGACCCACTTTCATCGGTAGATAACCCAGTGGCTTCTGCTTATGAAACTACCTTTACGGCTGTAAACAACCGTTTATTTGCCAATGCATTTGGTGAGTATAAAATTACCGATAATTTGAAGTTTAAATCTTCATTTGGTGTAGATTATGTACAAAGTAAAGACCGCCGTTTCTATCCAACTACCGTAAATGCAGGTAAAGGATCAAAAGGATCGGGTGCTGAGGGGTATAACCAAGAGATGAACATAGTGAATGAAAACATTTTATCGTTCAACAAAACTTTTGCAGGTAAGCATGCCTTAAACGCAGTTGCCGGGGTAACTTACCAAACCTCTAAATACGAAAGTATTTATGCGGCAGCCACCGTTTTCCCAGGAAATAGTATTCGCAGAATTTCTGCTGGTGCGGTTAAAACCGACGCTTCTTCTGGAGGTACTTCTTATGGCTTGGTTTCTTACCTAGCTCGTGCAAACTATACCTTTGCCAATAAGTATATTGTTCAAGGTTCGGTTCGTGTAGACGGTTCATCACGTTTTGGTGCGAACAACCGTTACGCTACCTTCCCAGCTGCTTCAATAGCTTGGATAGCATCGGAAGAAAACTTCTTAAAAAACTCTAAACTCATTAGCGATTTAAAATTTAGAGCCAGTTATGGTTTAACCGGTAACCAAGAGATCGGTAACTTTTCATCACTACCTCTATTTGGAGTAGGTGCCTATATCCAAAGTGGATCATTGGTTCCAACACAATTGGGTAACCCCGATTTAACTTGGGAAACGGCTAAATCCTATAACTTTGGTTTCGATTTAGGTTTCTTTGATAACCGCTTAAGTTTCACAGTTGATGGTTACCGTAGAAATACCGTAGAATTATTGTTAGCGCAACCTTTAGTAGGTGCTTCAGGATTTACCAGTATTCAAAAAAATATTGGTGCCGTGAAAAACGAAGGTCTTGAATTGGGCTTGAATGCGGTTATCGTAAATAGCAAAAACTTTAAATGGGATGCTAACTTTAACTATACCAAGAACAAGAACGAGGTTTCTACCTTATATGGTGGTATTCCTTTTGCTTCTGGTTTTGCTTCTTGGGTAGAACAAGGTGAGCCATTGGGTGCATTTAGAGGATACATTGTGGATCGTTTATTCCAATCTGCTGCCGATGTATCGGCCTCTCCACTTCAGTCTAGTTCAACCAAAGCTGGTGATATCAAGTTTAAAGATTTGAACGGCGATAATGCGATTACCTCTGCAGATCAGCAAATTATGGGTCAAGGCTTACCAACGTTCTTTGGTGGTTTAACCAATAACATCAAATACAAAAACTTCGATGTATCGTTCTTCTTCCAATTCTCTGGTGGTAACCAAATTTATAACAACACTCGTGCTTTTTCAGAAGGTATGAATGGTTTATTTGGTCAAACGGATGCGGTATTAAACCGTTGGACACCAACCAATACCAATACCAACATTCCAAGAGCTATTTATGGAGATACTCCTAACAATAGAAGAACCTCTACCCGTTGGTTAGAAGATGGCGATTTCATCCGTTTAAAAAATGCAAACATTGGCTATACCTTTAGCCCAGCATTAGCAAAACGCTTGAAATTGAATTCATTGAGAATTTATGCAGCCGGTCAGAATTTATGGACTAAAACCAAATACCAAGGTTTAGATCCAGAGGTTTCAACCTTCTCTGATACCAACACTGCGCCAGGAACCGATTTCTTAACCTTCCCACAAGCCAGAACCTATACGTTCGGTATTAATGTTGGATTTTAAATCTTAAGAACATGAAATTAAATTATAAATTAGTATTAACTCTAGTAAGCTTAAGTGCAGTTCTAGGTACTTCTTGTCAAAAAGAAACCCTAGATCAAAAGCCGCAAGCTTCGCTAGATGCCACTACGGCTATTAAAGATGCGGCCAGCTTAACTGCGGCTACATTGGGTATTTACAGTGGTTTTCAAAGCGGAAACTATTATGGCCTGCGTTATTTTATCTTTGCAGATTTATATGCAGATAATATGAGCCACACGGGCACTTTCCCAAGTTTTGCTACTATTGCTAACAAGCAAATATTGCCCGACAATACCGAGTTGGGTAGCATGTGGAACTCTATGTATTCAACCATTAACCGTGCCAACACGGTTATTGCAGCGATACCAAGCATTGCTGATCAAACGGTGGTTAAAGACAATGTAATTGCAGAGGCCCGTATTTTACGTGCCAATGTATACTTTGACTTAATTCGCTATTGGGGTGGCTCTACAACTGGCTTTAATAAAGCGGGTGGTGTGGGTGTACCATTGGTATTAACCCCAACCTTGGTTGAGGCCGATGCAGCTCCAAGAGCTCGTGCTACGGAATCTGCGGTATTGGGTCAAGTAATTACCGACTTAGATTTTGCCATTGGTATTTCTACATTTGCAAACAAAAACGTGACCGGTCGTGTGGGTAAAGATTATGCCAAAGCCTTGCGGGCTCGTGTAGCTTTATACATGGGTGATTACGCTACGGCTCAAACCTATGCCACTGAATTAATTACTTCAACCCGTTACGCATTAACCGCAGGTGCTGACTATAAAAACATTTGGGCGCTTAAAAACACCAGTGAGTCTTTATGGGAAGTTCAGTACGAGCCAACCAACTCTAACAGTATTGCTTTTTACTATTACACTACTGCTACTGGTGGTCGTAACGAAATTGCTACTGCTAGTGGTTTAAATACGGCGCATGAAGCCGGCGATTTACGCCAGTTGGTAAATGCAAGTACAACAGGAGGCGCAGCATCAAACTTAAAAACACTTAAATTTACCCGTGTAGCCACTGGTGATGATAACGTGGTGATGTTCCGTTTATCTGAATTGTATTTAATTCGTGCCGAAGCAAGAGCACAAATAGGTACCGATTTAGTAGGTGCTTTATCCGATGTAAACGTGGTAAGAGCTCGTGCTGGTTTAGCTGCTTCTGCTGCGGCAACCACAGCCGATTTAATGACTGCTATTTTAAAAGAGCGTCGTGTTGAATTTGCACACGAAGGTCATCGTTTCTTCGACTTGAAGCGTACAAATACGTTATCTAGTACCTTGGGTGCATCTTTGTTTGGTATCTCAGGTGTATTCGATAATACGTTTAGAGCCTTATGGCCAATTCCACAACGTGAGGTATTAACCTCAGGTGGTATTATTGCCCAAAACACAGGCTACTAATTAACCCATAATTTTATAAAAAAAGCCACCCAAATGGGTGGCTTTTTTTATGCTTATAAATCATGTATTTTAAGTCATTTTTACGCCTAAATTGCGTCCTTTTGTTGTTCATTTTTAGTCCATTTTATTCAAAATGACAAAAAAAATGTGGATAACACTAAAATAATAAATAACTGATATACAAGTAATTACATCATATTTGTTTAAATATGTTAAGAATTATTTTGTTGTAACATATATATTCAGGATATTTAATTTGATAAATAATCTATAATTAACATTCAACTTAATTAAAAATTGTATGAAAAAACTCTTACAAAGTTTGTTCATTTTGATGCTCGTAGCCTCTGCTGCCTTCGCACAAGATCGAACTGTAACGGGTACAGTAACCGCCAAAGAAGACGGTTTACCATTACCTGGAGTTTCCGTAAAAGTTAAGGGAACTTCAACGGGTACTCAAACCGGCGCTGACGGTAAATTCAGCATTAAGGTAACTGCAGCTTCGCCTGTGTTACAATTCTCATTTATTGGTTTTAAAGCTGTTGAAGCAGCTGTTCCGGCCTCTAACAAAGTAAACATTTCTCTTGCCTCTGATAGCCGTTTGCTAGAAGAAGTAACAGTAATAGGAGCTTTGGGTACGAAACGTTCTGCTAGATCAACAACCAATAATGCACAAGTTATTGACGAAAAGCAATTAAACACTATTCGTCAAACTAACTTAAACAATGCCTTGGCGGGTAAAGTATCTGGTATTCAGGTACGTAGCCAGTCTGCTGCGGCTTTAGGTAGAAATACCGAAGTTCGTTTGCGTGGGGTATCTGGTTTAGGTACAGGTACTAGTGCATTGTACATTGTAAATGGAACTGTTTTGCCGAATGCGGATGACATCAACTTAGATGACATCGAAAACGTATCGGTATTACAAGGTGCTGCTGCTGCTGCACAGTTCGGTTCTCAAGGTGCTAACGGTGCCATCATCATCACCCTAAAAGAAGGTAAAGCTTCTGCTAACGGTATAGGTGTAACAGTTAACACTGGTGTACAATTTGAAGACGCATACATTTTACCTAACTACCAAAACTCTTACTCTGGTGGTGCAGTTGGTGATTTAATGCAATACACTTACAAAGCTGGTGATCCGGTGGAGTGGCAAGCCTTAAGTGGTAAATTCTACCACGATTATAGTGATGACTCTTCTTGGGGTCCTCGTATGGTTGGCCAAGAGCATATTCCATGGTACGCATGGTATGGTGGTTCTAAGTATTCTTATAAAACCACTGCCTTAAATCCTCAGCCAAACAATGCTCGTGATTTCTATAGCACTGGTGTTACGCGTAACAACTCTGTGTCTTTAAGTGCAGCCAACGAAAAATTAAGATTTAAGTTTACGTACGGTAATCAAGATGTTGCTGGTTTATTATACGGTACTTCTTTGAAAAAGAATACGATAAACATCATCAGTTCTTACAAATTGAACGATCATTTTGAAGTAAGTGCCGATGTAAACTACATTAACCAACGCCAAAAAGGTGAAATTGATGATGGATATTCTAACCAATCATCTGGTTCATTTAACCAATGGTTCCACCGCGATTTGGATATGGGAATTATGAAAGAATTAGCAGGTTTACGTACTCCAGATGGCGTTTACGCTTCTTGGAACCACGCTAACCCTGATTCTTACGATGCGTCTAATCAAAGAGCGTTTTATGCGGGTAACTACTGGTATAACTTCTATACCTGGTTTAACTTGGTAGATATTCAAAGTCAGCGTGATCGTTTTTATGGTAACTTATCGTTAACCTATAAACTAAACAAAGACTTTAAAATTACTGCTACGTATCGCAAACAACAAAACACTACGTTCGGCGAAAGCAAATACAGCTCTCAATTAGCTAATAGTGGTTTGCAAACTACTGGTAACTCACCAGAAGCTAAAGGATACTACGCAACCTCTACTTCATTCTCTAACCGTAGAAATATTGAATTTTTGGCTACTTATACCAAAAAAATCAAAGATTTCACTATTGAGTCTAACGTAGGTGCTGATTTCTTTAGCTGGTCTAGCAAAAGCAATGGTGCAAGCACTAACAATGGTTTAAGTGTTGCCGATTTGTTTACGGTATCTAACTCTGTAGATCAACCAAGCATTAGCAACGGTAGAGCTGAAGAGAAATACCGTGCGGTATTAACTAAAAATACTTTTGGTTATAAAAACATTTTATTTGCTGATGTTACCTTACGTAACGACTGGTTTTCAACTTTACCAGTTAATCACAATTCGGTAGTATCTAAATCATTCGGTGGATCATTCGTATTCGGTGATTTGATTACTAAAACCTTACCATTTGTGAGCTTCGGTAAATTAAGAGGTTCATGGGGTGAGATTCCAAAAGCCTTGGGTAGCTCAAACGAAAGCTTTGGTGCCTATCGTTATCCAGGATCTGCTTTTGGTGTGGGTAGCTTAAAATGGGGGTCTAACTTCCTAATGGGTGCATCTGATGCATTGGTTGATCCAAACATCCGTGGCTCTGTGGTAACACAAGGTGAAGCAGGTATCGATTTAGGTTTCTTTAACGATCGTTTCGGATTCTCTGTTACGTATTGGAAAGGATCTGAAAAAGACTTCCCGTATGCACTTTCTGTGAACGGTGCTTCAGGTTACACGTCATTGTTAACTAACATTGGTGAAATTACCAGAAAAGGTGTTGACGTTCAATTAAACGCTAAACCAGTAACTTCTCCAAACTTTAGCTGGAAAATTAACGGTACTTGGTCTAAACTAATTGCCAATGATGTAGTAAGCTTAAGCCCTAAGTATGGTATTACCCAAACTGCAGGTGTACAAGGTGTATGGGGTTCAACCATGCCTTATATGGTACACACCGAAGGAAAACGTTGGGGTCAAATTTATGGTAATGGTATCAAACGTATCAACGGTCAGCCGGTATTAGATGCGAATGGTTACTATGTAAACGATCCTAAAGTATACTTTGGTTCAGTATTGCCAGATTATACCGGTGGTTTACAAAATAGCTTTTCCTTCTTAAAAGACTTTAATTTAAGCGTAAATATCGACTTCCAGTACGGTGGTAAATTCGTGTCTTTATCTAATATGTGGGGTGGCTATAGTGGTTTAACTGCTGCAACTGCAACTTATAATGATAAAGGTAACCCAGTTCGTGATGCCGTTGCCGATGGTGGTGGTGTACGCGTATTTGGTGTGAATGCCAGCGGTGTTCCAGTAAACTACTATGTAGGTGCTGCTGATTATTTCCAACATATTTATAGCAACAAAACCTTCGATCCGTATATCTACGATTTAACTTTCGTAAAAATGAGAGAGGTGTCTTTGGGCTACAACATTCCAATTAAGAAATTAAAATTGGGTAAATATGTTCAAAATGCGAACATCTCTATCGTAGCTAGAAATCCATTATTAATTTATGCTACTACCAAAGACTTTGATCCATCTGAGATCTCTGCAACTGCAGGTGAAACGGCTCAATTGCCAGGAACTCGTGGTTTTGGTTTTAACTTAAAAATTGGATTTTAATTGATTGATTTCGAAAAAAAGATAATAAGATATGAAAAAGAATTTAATTTATGTATCCCTTTCGTTGGTCCTTTTAGGTACTAGCGGATGCGAAAAGTTGAAAGACTTTGGGAATACCAACCTCGACCCTGCTGCAACCACGCAACCGGTAGTACAAGCGTTGTTAACCAACGCCGAAGCTAGCATTGGTGGTTATGCCGCAAACACTCGTGCGGGCTTATATGGCCAATACTTTTCAGAAACTCAGTATACCGATGTTTCTTTGTATAGTATCCCACAATTAGCCTTTACCGGAGAATATGCCGGTATATTAACCGATTTACAAATTGTTAAAAATGTAAATTCGAGCAACAACATGACCCAAGTGGCCAATATATTACAACAGTATGTATTTTGGAATATTACCGACCGTTGGGGCGATGTACCTTACTCTGAAGCCTTACAAGGTGCCAGCAAAACCACTCCTAAATACGATAAACAAGAAGATATCTATAAAGGAATGATTGCTAAATTAAAAGCATCTGTAGCTGCGTTTGATGGTACTTCAGTTATCCAGGGCGATGTTATCTTTAATGGTAACGTAGCTTCTTGGAAACGTGCTGCTAACTCTTTACGTATGTTAATGGCCATCCAATTGTCTAAGCGCTATCCTGCAGCTGGAGCATATGCTGCTACTGCATTCGGCGAAGCCTTAGCAGATGGTGGTGGTTACATTAGCACCAATGCACAAAACTTTACTGTTGCTTACCCAGGTGGTAACTTTAAAAACAACTGGTATAATGTGTACGATGGCCGTAAAGATTATGGCGAAAGCAAAACCTTGACCGATTTAATGACCGCTTTAGGTGATAATCGTCAGTTAGCCTTCGGTGGTCAAACACAAGATCAAGCTGCATTTAATGCAACGGTAACCTCTAGTGTAGGTGTGCCTTATGGCGTTAAACGTGCAACTGCCGAAGCATTTACCTCTGCTAACACTGGTTGGGCTCGTATTTTACGTGGCGATTTCCGTACGCAAAGCAGTGCATTGGTTATTGTTAGTGCTGCCCAAGTAGCCTTAGCTAGAGCCGAAGCGGCCAACTTAGGTTGGACTGCAGAAAGCTTAAGCACCGTATACGCTGCAGGTATTACCTTATCGTATGACCAATGGGGTATTCCTGTACCAGCAACTTATTTAGCAGGTGTGGCTGTAGGTGCCGTTGGTGCTGTAGGTAACGATGCTAAAATTGCTACACAACGTTACATTGCTTCGTATCCTGATGGTATGCAAGCCTGGAACATTTGGCGTAAATCTGGTTATCCGGCGTTAACCCCTGCTGTTGATAAGGTAAATACTTCTGGTTTAATTCCAAGAAGATATACCTATGCTTCTGCAGAATATACTAGCAATGCTGCCAGTATAACTGCTGCGGTTGCTTTAATTACCGGTGGTGATACCCAGGATTCTAAAGTATGGTGGGATAATTAATAGCCCATAATAAAGTATTCACTCAAAAAAATGAACAATATGAAACAGAAAATAACAATCTTGGTATTTGGTTTCCTACTTACTTTGGGTATTAGCTCGTGCGTAAAAGACGGTGCTCCTGCTCTTGGTGATGTTGGTAAAACCATTATCAAATTTAACGACGGCCCTACAAAGGCCTTGTTTTACAGCCCATTTACGGATGTTAAAGTGGTAACACTTTTTACCTTCCGTAGAGATGTAAACTCTGCTGCTGATTTGCAAAAACCAGTAGAAATTACCTTAGCAGAAGATGCTACCTTAATTCCGGCAGGTTATACAGATTTACCGTCTACTTTGTACACTTTAGTAGCCGATCCTAGTATTACTGTAGCCGCTGGTAAAGTAACCTTGCGTTTTGCTGCAGGCGAATTTTCAAAAAGCTTGAAAATTAACCTTAACGGTGCTATGTGGACTAACTTAAGTACCAAATATGGTAAATACTACAAAGTGTTTGATGCCGGTAGTAAACAAGTATCTGCAGGCCAAGCTACTATGGCGGTTACCATGAGCATTAAAAATGCTTGGGATGGTATTTATCAAGCAACCGGAACATTTGCAGATGTACTCAACCCAGGTTGGTCACACGTAAATGTGGGCTTAGCAGCATATGGTGAAATTCAAACGTATCAAGTGCGTACAATTACCGCTACCCAGTGTGAGGTTTTTGATCAAAGTATTTATGGCGGATTTTATACACCATTCTACACCGGTACAGGCTTTAGTGGTTACGGATCATTCTCTCCAGTATTAACCTTTGATGCAGCAACAAACACCATCACTGGTATTTATAACCGTTACGGTACTGCACCATTGTATGTATCAAGTAATGGTCGTAGTGCAGCATTAGATGCAACTGGTTATAATGATTACAATCCATCTACTAAAACTATTCGTATCAAGTACTTTATGAATCAACCAAGTTTGGTTCCTGTAGGTCCTCGTACATCGGTTGATGAAACTTGGAAATATATTGGTCCAAGACAATAGTCTAAGCCGATAAATAAAAAACCCCCACCAATTTGGTGGGGGTTTTTTTTATGCCCAAAATTTTGCGAAAACAAAGTTTAACCCTGTATTATCGCATAAAACACAAAACTTACATCTAGCGATATAAAATTTATTTATCCGATTTATTTGCAAGTGAATACAATTTAACTTTAACTTCACGTTAAATTAATCAACTAAATACACGGATTTATGAAAAAAGTACTACGCTACAGTTTAATTTTGTGCTTGCTGCTTGGGGCAAAGGCCTATGCACAAGACCGAGTGGTGAGTGGTAAGGTTACCGCCGCCGATGACAAATTACCCATACCGGGTGTTACCGTAAAAGCGGTGGGTGCCAGTGCGGCCACCCAAACCAATGCCGATGGGCTCTTTACACTCAACGTACCCGAGGGGGTTACCCAATTGCAATTTTCTTTTTTAGGTTACGCTACCCGTACCCTGCCCATTGTTGCAGGTAGTATGAATGTGGTGCTTAAGCAAGATAGTGAGCAGCTGCAGGAGGTTATCATTGTAGGGGCTTTGGGTACCAAGCGTACCGCACGTTCTACCGGTAGCAATACCCAAAGTGTAGATGCCAAGCAGTTAAACACCGTACAACAAACCAATTTAAATAATGCCTTGGCCGGTAAGGTCTCGGGTATTCAGGTACGTAGCCAATCGGCAGCTGCCTTAGGTAGAAATACCGAGGTGCGTTTACGTGGTGTTTCTGGTTTAGGCACCGGTTCTGGTGCATTATACATTGTAAACGGTACCGTATTGCCAAATGTAGACGATATCAATATCGATGACATTGAGAATGTATCGGTATTGCAAGGGGCTGCCGCTGCTGCACAGTTCGGTTCTCAGGGTGCTAACGGTGCCATTATTATTACGCTAAAAGATGGTAAAGAAGCTACCAATGGCTTGGGCGTAAACTTTAGTACCGGTATGCAATTCGAAAAGGCATACATACTGCCCAATTATCAGAATACCTATGCAGGTGGTGCCGCTGGCGATTTAATGCAATACACCTATAAAGCTGGCGATCCGGTAGAATGGCAAGCCCTAAGTGGTAAATACTACCACGATTATAGCGATGATGCCTCTTGGGGCCCACGCATGGTAGGCCAAGAATATATTCCTTGGTATGCCTGGTATGCAGGCTCACCCTATTCGTTTAAAACAGCCAAGCTTACGCCGCAACCAGATAATGCCAAAAACTTTTACAGTACAGGCATTACCCGTACCAATAACCTTAGTTTAAGTACAGCAAGCGACGTAATGAAACTGAAGTTTACCTACGCGAATCAAGATATTGATGGCTTACTATACGGTACAACTTTAAAAAAGAATACGCTAAACCTGGTATCGAGTTACAAATTAAACGATCATTTTGAAGTAAGTACTGATATAAATTATATCAACCAACGCCAAAGTGGAGAAATTGACGATTTGTACTCCAATCAATCTTCAGGCTCTTTCAATCAGTGGTTTCACCGCGATTTGGATATGGGCATTATGAAGGAGTTGCAAAATCTAACCACTTCCGAGGGTGTGTATGCAAGTTGGAACCACGCCAACCCAGATTCTTTTGATGCGGCGAACCCACGAAATTTTTATGCCGGTAATTATTGGTATAATTTTTACACCTATTTCAATTTGGTAGATGTACAAAGCCAACGTGATCGTTTGTATGGCAACCTATCCTTAACCTATAAAGTCAATTCGGACCTAAAATTTTCGGCCACTTACCGTAAACAACAAGCCAGCACCTTTGCCGAAAGTAAATACAGTTCTCGATTGGCATTAAGTGGTTTACAAACCAGTGGTAACTCACCAGAGGCTAAGGGATATTATTCAACTGGAACCTCATTTTCCAATCGTAGAAACATGGAGTTTTTGGCCACATACACTAAAAAAATAAAAGATTTTAGCATTGATGCTAACTTAGGTGCCGATTTTTTTAGTTGGACGAGCAAAAGCAACAACGCAAACACCAACAATGGTTTAAGCGTATCCGATTTATTTACCCTTTCTAACTCGGTAGATCAGCCAACCATTGGAAACGGCCGTGTAGAAGAAAAATACCGGGCAATTTTGGGCAAGGCCACTTTTGGTTATAAAAACCTTTTGTTTGCCGATGTAACCTTAAGAAATGATTGGTATTCAACATTACCTATGGATCATAACTCAGTAGTATCTAAATCTGTTGGTGGGTCTTTCGTGTTCAGCGATTTGCTAAAAGAAAATACGCCATGGTTAAGCTATGGTAAGTTAAGGGGTTCTTGGGGTGAAATACCTAAAGCCTTGGGAACTACCAACGATACCTTTGGTGCCTATCGCTATCCTGGTTCTGCATATGGAGTTAGCCAGTTTAAATGGGGCAGTGAATTTTTAATGAATGCTGCCGATATTTTAGTCGACCCCAATATTAAAGGCTCGGTGGTTACCCAAAGTGAATTTGGTATCGATCTTTCCTTTCTTAATGAACGTGTTGGTTTTTCCACCACCTATTGGAAAGGTACAGAGAAAGACTTCCCCTATGCACTTTCACTTAATGGAGCCACTGGTTATACTTCCTTGTTGACCAATATTGGAGAAATTAGCAAAAAAGGGGTAGATGTACAGCTGAATTTTAAACCCATAGTTTCCGACAAACTAACTTGGGGAATTACCGGCACCTGGTCTAGATTAATTGCCAATGACGTGGTTAGTTTAAGTGAAAAATATGGCATTAAACAAACTCAAAATGTATCTAACATTTTTGGAACTACTACTGGCATGCCCTATATGGTACATAAAGAAGGTATGCGTTGGGGGCAATTGTTTGGCAATGGTATAAAACGTATCAACGGACAACCCGTTCTTAAAGCCAATGGCGAATTCGTTAACGACCCGAATGTTTATTTCGGTTCGGTATTGCCCGATTATACTGGAGGTTTACAAAATTCATTTACCTTTTTGAAAGACTTCACTTTAAATGTGAATATCGATTTTCAATATGGTGGAAAATTTGTTTCACTCTCCAATATGTGGGGTTCTTTCAGTGGCTTAACGGCACAAACAGCGGCTATGAACGATAAGGGCAATCCCATTCGCGATCCTGTGGCCGATGGTGGTGGGGTGCACGTATTTGGTGTAGATGCCAACGGTGCTCCGGTAAGTTACTATGTAGATGGGCAGGATTATTACCACCAGTTTTGGAATAATAAGACCTTTGATCCATTCATCTATGATCTCACTTTCGTGAAAATGAGAGAGGTGGCTTTGGGTTATACTATACCTGTAAAAAAACTTCGTTTAAATAAGTTTATTCAAACGGCAAGCCTTTCGCTAATTGCCCGTAATCCTTTATTGATATACGCTACCACTAAAGATTTCGATCCATCTGAAATTTCATCGGTAAGTGGGGAGACAGGACAACTACCAGGTACAAGAGGATTTGGCTTTAACCTCAAAATTGGATTTTAAGCAGATTGATATTTTTAAAAATGACAACTATGAAAAAGAAAATACTATTTACCATGCTTTCCTTATTTCTAATTGGGATAAGCGCATGTAAAAAACTAGAAGATTTTGGTGATACCAATAACAACCCGGCAGGTATTTCTCAGCCGGTAATGGCAGCGCTACTAAGTAATGTAGAATCGGGTATTGGCGGATATGCTGCTTCAACCAGAGCAGGTTTATATGGTCAATACTTCTCCGAAACACAGTATACCGATGTATCGTTGTACAGTACGCCGCAATTAGCTTTTGTGGGCGAATATGCTGGTTCCTTAACCGATTTGAAGATTATTATTGACAAGAATGAGAGTAACAATCAAGTTCAAGTTGCCAAAATACTCCAGCAATACATCTTTTGGACCATCACAAACCGTTGGGGAGATGTACCCTATTCGGAGGCTCTAAAAGCCTTAGAGAAGCCCAACCCAAAATATGATGCGCAAGAAGATATTTATAAAGGTATGTTGGCTGCATTAACAGCTTCAGTAGCAGCTTTCGATGCTACTTCTACTATAAAGGGCGACCTTATTTTTAAGGGGGATGTTGCCTCTTGGAAAAGAGCTGCCAACTCCATGCGCATGCTTATGGCTATTCAATTGTCTAAGCGCTATCCGGCTGCAGGTGCTTATGCGGCCGTGCAATTTAATGCGGCTTTAGTCGATCCTGGTGGTTACATCGCAACCAATGCTCAAAATATGATAGTAGATTATCCGGGGGGTAACTACAAATCAAATTGGTATGCCTTGTACGATGGTCGTAAAGATTATGGGGAGAGTAAACCAATGACCGACTTAATGTCTTCATTAGGTGATACCCGACAAAATGAATTCGGGGGTGCTACACAAGATCAAACGGCGGCCAATGCAGAGTTAACATCTAATGTAGGTGTGCCCTATGGCGTTAAACGTGCAACTGCCGAAGCCTTTACTTCAGCCAATACCAATTGGGCCCGTATACTGCGTGGTGATTTACGCAAAACCGACAGCGACGTGATGATTATTAGTGCAGCAGAAATTGCATTAGCCAGAGCCGAGGCTGCCGATTTAAGTTGGACGGCTGAGAATTTAACTACTGTATACAACGCCGGTATTGCCCTATCCTTTAAGCAATGGAACGAAACGCAACCCGTCGGGTATGAAACTCAGGGAGCGGTAGTGCTGGGCGCACCAGGTACGGTCGGCAATATTCAAAAAATTGCTACCCAACGGTATATAGCAAGTTACCCGGATGGATTACAAGCTTGGAATATTTGGCGAAAAACTGGTTTTCCGGTATTGGTCCCAGCACCTGATGCTACTAGTATTCCTAAAGTTATACCAAGAAGATATACCTATGCAGCTGATGAATACAGCAGCAATAAAGCTAGTGTAGAAGCTGCAGTAGCGCTTATTACCGGTGGCGACAAACAAGATTCTAAAGTGTGGTGGGATAATTAACAGTACCCACGCTAGTTTAATATGTATTTAAAAGACAAAATTATGAAACCTAAATTTTTATTCATTCTATGTAGCTTCCTAGTCTCATTGGGTATAATCTCGTGTATAAAAGACGATGTTGTTCCGGCGGGTGATTCTGGGAAAACCTTTTTAAAGTTTAACGATGGACCAAAGAAGTCCCTTTTTTACTTTCCATTCACCGATATAAAAGATGCGACAGTTTTTAACATTCGGAGAGACCCCAATTCGGAGGCTGCTTTAAACAAACCACAATCGGTAACAGTTAAATTAGTCCCCCAACTAATCACCGATTACAATACGGCTAAAGGAACAAATTACCTGTTGTTACCTGCAAATTTTTATACCTATAATTTCGAACCAGGTATGTCGGTAGTTGGCAGTGATTTTACCATCAATTATGCCGCTGGTGAATTTGCTAAAAACCTGACCATTAAATTAGATGGTGCCCAATGGGCGGATGTAACCAAATCATATGCCTTGGCTTATGTGGTAACCAATACTGCTGGCAATTCTCTAAGTGCTGCTAAAGATACCATGATGACTTTCTTTAGCATTAAAAATCAATGGGAGGGAATTTATTCGGTAGTTTCTGGTACGACTACAAGGTACACCGCCCCTGGAGTTCCGGCTGGCGATGCATTAAGTGGAGACCTTGCGGGCAACCCGGATGTCATATTATCTACTTCGGGTGCTACTTCCTTATCGGTGCCAATAGGGGGTGATCCCGGTTGCCTGAAATGGGCAGCTACAGTTGGTTCCTCTGTTGCAGGCATAAATGGTTTATCAATAGCCATTGATCCGGTTACCAATTTAGTAACTATGGCTTCTACACAAAATCTTACTCTAACAAATTGGGTAGGGCACGAAAATAAATACGACCCCCTTACCCAAACCTTTTATTTAGCGTTTAGGTGGAACCCTCTTACAAATGTTAGAGAGTATGAAATAGTTTTGAAATATAAAGGGCCTAAGTAAATAAAAACTAATTAGCTCACTCTGTGAAAGTATTCGAAGTTTAAAAGAGTTGGACTAGGGTTAATAGGTGTGGTGCAAAGCCTCTTCTACAGCAATGTAGCGGAGGCTTTTTTATTTTCCATCTACGCTATATTTCCCGGGGCCAATAAGTACAAGAGCTAAAAATACAATGCCCGCTTCTAGTGCATGGCCATAGCCTTGCAAGCCGTCGCCGGCTTTATAGTGGTGTAGGGCGGCAACAACCATGGTAAAAGCCAATAAGAAACTTACGGGCCTAAAGGCCAAGCCCAATACCAATAAAAAGCCACCAAAGGTTTCGGTGAGTGCCGCCAATAGTCCCCACATTTCGGGTAAGAACGTAATCCCCAAGTGTTTCATGGAGCTACCAATGCCTGCCCACACTGTTGGGCCGCCTAATAATTTCGGGTAGCCATAAAACATAAATAGGGTACCTATACCTATTCTTAAAAAGAGCAATCCGCTGTCTTTGTATTTACCAAGGTTTGAGAAAATGGCCATAATTTTTTAATTATTGTTTGAATTATATTTGTTCTATTCTTTTTTCCTTAATCAAAAAAGCAAAAAACCGAACGAAGTGAGCTCATGCGCTATAGCGCATAAATCAAGACAGAACGAAGCTTCCCTTGCTCGGGCCATTGTTCTGGCCCGCCGTTCTGTCTTCCCCCTACTTTTTGTTTAGTAGGTTAAATTTACTTTTTTTTCATGTACACTTAATCGTACTTTCCCCCCTAATATCAGCGCTCGGTTATCTGCCAAATGCCCTGCTGGAAAATCAAAAGCGATGGGGTAGTTATATTCGGCGGTTAAATTTAACACCATATCGGTTACGTTTTCACCAAAAGGAGGTTCATTGTCTTCTAATCCGGTAAATCCACCAATGATTAAGCCAGCAAGCTCAGCTAATTTCCCTGAGCGTTTTAGTGCCCAAAGTAAGCGATCAACGGCATAATAGTATTCACCCACATCTTCTAAAAATAAAATTTTACCCCGGTAATCTGGTTCAGATACGGAGCCCGATAAAGCCCGCATAATGGCTAAGTTTCCACCAATTAATTCGCCACTGGCCACACCGCTTTTTCCCGGAGTTTGAGCTACATAATTGTAGGAGAGCGTTTCTCCAAACAAAGCAGCGTGTAAAGATTGTAGCGATGCGCTAGAACCATCAGGAATGGTGAGCGGCATTTGCGCATGCAACGAACATAGGTTTAATTGTGCTTGCAAGTGGGCGTGCAATACGGTAATATCGCTAAAACCCACAATCCATTTGGGTTGTGCAGCTAAGCTGCTAAAATTTAGCTTGTCAATAATGCGGATGGTACCATAGCCACCACGGGCGGCAAATATGGCTTTAATGCGTTCATCGTCTAAAAATTGCTGTAAATCTGCTGCCCGCTCTGCATCGGTACCCGAAAATTGGTGATGCGCACCGTGTACGGTTTTGCCCAATACCACTTCCAATCCCCACGATTCCAATAAATGAATGGCATCTATTGGTAATTCGCTTAATTTTTTAGCCGGACAGGTAATGGCTACCTTATCGCCTTTTTTTAGATATGGGGGAAGCTTCATTTTTTTAAATTATCTTTGTGCAAATTACAAAATAGCTCAAATAAACAGTGGCGAACGCAGATAAATTTAAACGGTATACGGTAACAGCCGCCTTGCCTTATGCAAATGGCCCAAAACATATTGGACATTTGGCAGGCGCCTATATCCCTGCCGATTTGTACGCCCGTTATTTACGCCTTTCAGGTAAAGATGTGGTATTTGTGTGTGGATCCGATGAACACGGTACGGCCATTCCCAACCAAGCCATTAAAGAAGGCAGTACACCGCAAGCTATTATTGATAAATACCATGTTTTAAATAAAGAGAGCTTCGAGAAATTAGGCATCTCTTTTGATATTTATCACCGCACCAGCGCCCCCATACACCACGAAACAGCCCAAGATTTTTTTAGAGTATTGGATAAAAAAGAGGTGTTTACTATAGAAACCTCTGAGCAATATTTCGACGATAAGGCCCAAACTTTTTTAGCCGATAGATACATTGTTGGCACCTGCCCAAAATGTGGTTTTGATGGTGCTTATGGCGATCAGTGTGAAAAATGTGGTTCTGCACTTAGCCCCGAAGAACTAATCAACCCAACATCAACCTTAACAGGAAATAAGCCGGTACTTAAATCAACTAAGCATTGGTATTTACCTATGGATAGGTATGAAAATTGGCTAAAGGAGTGGATTTTAAAAGGCCACAAACACGATTGGCGTGCCAGTGTATACGGCCAATGCAAAAGTTGGATTGACGGTGGTCTAACCGCCCGGGCCATTACCCGCGATTTAGATTGGGGAATTGATGTGCCAGCAGCAGGTGCCGAGGGAAAAAAATTATACGTGTGGTTTGATGCCCCCATTGGCTATATATCGGCCACCAAACAGTGGGCACTAGATCATGGAAAAGATTGGGAGCCGTATTGGAAAGCGCAAGACACCAAATTGGTCCACTTTATAGGCAAAGACAATATTGTATTCCATTGCATCATTTTTCCGATTATGTTGTACGCCCATGGCGAATTTATTTTGCCAGAGAGTGTACCAGCCAATGAGTTTATGAATTTGGAGGGCGATAAAATGAGTACCTCGAGAGGTTGGAGTATTGAAATGCACGAGTATTTGCACGATTTTCCTACCCGGGTAGATGAGTTGCGTTATTACCTCACTGCCATTGCGCCCGAAACTGCCGATAGTGAATTTACCTGGAAAGATTACCAAGCTCGTATTAACAACGAGTTGGTGGCTATTTTAGGCAATTTTGTAAACCGTGTATTTGTGCTTATGCACAAGTATTTTGATGGTAAAATGAATACACCACTAACTACTTTAACAGACAAGCACCTAAATACTCAATTGGGTGTTTTATACGATGAAATTGGGGCTTCTTTTGAAGCTTATAAATTCCGCCAAGCACAACAGCTGGTACTAGATGTTGCTCGTTTAGGAAATAAATATCTAACCGATAAAGAGCCTTGGAAAACGTTTGGGGAGCAGCCCGAAGCCGCTCGAGAGGCTCTGCATGAGTGCGTATTGCTGATTGGACACTTGGCCACGTTGATGCAGCCTTTTATGCCCGGAACGGCTCAGAAATTATTCCAAATGCTTCAATTAAAAGAGACTTATCAGTTTAATGAAGCTATTGCATTTGAAGCCGGACATCAGCTTAACCAACCCGAATTACTTTTCCAAAAGGTAGAAGACGAGGTCATTGAACGCCAGATAGAAAAATTAAACGCTAAAAAAGCCAGTATGGAAACACCCAAGCAAGCAGCCGCACTAACCCCGGCCAAAGCAACTATTAGTTACGATCAGTTTTCGGAAATGGATATTAGAGTAGGCACCATTGTGGCCGCCGAAAAAGTAGAGAAAACCCAAAAGCTACTTAAATTAACCATTGATACGGGTATTGATACCCGCACCGTAGTTTCTGGCATAGCCGAGCATTATGCCCCCGAAGCCATTATTGGCCAACAGGTAAGCATTTTGGTAAATTTAGCGCCAAGAGAATTAAAAGGCATAGTATCGGAAGGAATGATTTTAATGGCCGAAAATGCAGAAGGTGTTTTGTGTTTTGTAACACCAAGTACCGCTATGCCTACTGGAAGTACCATCAGGTAGTTGGGCAATAGTATTTGTTTTGCTTCGTTTTTATAGTAAATTTATGTGTTCCACTAAAAATAAAATTATGAGAAAAGTATCCAAAGTAATGCCATTGAGTTTGTTGGCTATCTTATTGGCCGGTGTATTATTCACATCGTGTAAAGCTAAAAAAGTAGCACCGCCACCTCCGCCACCTGTTGAGGTTGTTGCCCCGGTAGTACCGCCACCTCCGCCACCTGCACCGGTTGATACGGATATGGATGGTGTGGTAGATTCTTTAGACCAATGCCCAACTGTTTCGGGTTTGGCCTCTAATAATGGTTGCCCACCTAAGCCAGAACCAAGTTTTAATTTTGAAAATACCTTATTTGAGTTCAACTCATCGGTTATTAAAACCTCATCGTACGCTTTATTAGATGAAATGTCGGCTTTAATGAGACAATACCCAGATAAGATGTTCCAAATAAACGGTCATGCTTCTTCGGAAGGAACTGAGGCCCGTAACATGACTCTTTCTGTAGATAGAGCCAATGCGGTTAAAGCTTATTTGGTTAATTCTGGTGTAAATGCTGCTAATTTAGCCACACAAGGCTTTGGTGCCACTCAACCTTTAAACGCCAATACCAGTGAGGACGAAAGGATGCTAAACCGAAGGGTAGAGATTAAGAAACAGTAAACCGAATATAAAAAGCAATTAAGCAGGGTATTCAGGTTGAGTATCCTGCTTTTTTATGGCCCCGTAGTTCAACGGATAGAATAGAAGTTTCCTAAACTTTAGATAGCAGTTCGATTCTGCTCGGGGCCACTATTCCAGCAATTTTTATTTTAATTCGCACAGCCCCTACTTTTTTATAACTTTCGTAAATTTTAAAACAACATTCACCCTAAATACAGGCACTGTGGTATTAAGTAGATTTTGGCTCGTCCTCTTTTTGTCATCTATACTCTTCATCTTTTTTAGTTTTTTATCGAATAAAAAGTATGCACTAGATGATTTTTTAAACGGAAAAAAAGACGATCCTATTTTAGTATCGCAAGTATACCTTAACCAATTGCCAAGTAGCTTGAAGGATACGCTCTTAAAAGCCCCCGAAAACAAACTTAGCCAAGTAAGCCCTAGCGGCGAAGAAAAAACCTACGAACTAAAAAACAATGTAGTTAAAATATATACCGGTACGCTAAAAACAGATGGCCTGCTTGCTACCTGTAAAAATAGCCTTACCGATATTATTATCCCGTTGATAGCTTACCTAGCCTTTTTCTGTGGGCTCATGCAATTGCTAATTGATAGCAGTGCCGCCGAAAAACTGGCCCAATTCTCGAGCCCATTTTTTGTTAGAATTTTCCCAAGCGTACCTAAAAACCACGAGTCTATTTCGTACATGACTTTAAATTTTGCCGCCAACTTTTTAGGTCTAGATTCGGCCGCTACGCCTTTTGGTTTAAAGGCCATGGAAAGTTTGCAAAAAATAAATCCCGATAAAGATAAAGCCAGCGATGCGCAAATTATGTTTATGTGTTTGCATGCGGCAGGCCTCACGCTATTACCTACTTCTATTATTGGCTATAGAGCCGCCGTAAATGCAGAAAACCCCGCCGACGTAATGATACCTTGTATTATTACTTCTTTTATAGGTACGCTGGCTGCACTTTTGATAGTGGGCTTTAAGCAACGCATCAATTTTTTAAATAAAGTATTGATTCTTACCCTTATGGTGGCCATCTCTGCAATAGCGGGACTGTTGTTTTACATCAACCACCTCGATTTTATTAGCAAAACCTTGTTTACCACCAACCTGTCGAGCATTATTTTATTTGGGATCATTTTGTTTATTATGGTGTACTCGGTTATCAACGAGAAAAAATTTACCCAGAGTAGCACCACCATTTTCGATTCTTTTGTAACAGGAGCTAAAGAGGGCTTAAACACCGGAGTTAGAATCTTCCCTTATGTATTGGGCATGTTAGTTGCCATTTCATTATTTAGAAATAGTGGCTTGTTCGAATTAATAAGCTCAGGCCTAAGTAGCCTATTTTCTAAAGTAGGTGTGAGCCAAGATATTACCAATTCGTTACCGGTGGCACTCTTGCGTCCGTTTAGTTCGGGTGGCTCTAGAGGTTTTTTACTCGATTCTATGAATACCTATGGCCCCGATTCGTTTACCGGCCGTCTTTCATGTATTTTTCAGTGTAGCGCCGAAACCACTTTTTATGTGGTGGCTGTTTACTTTGGTTCTATAAACGTGAAAAATACCCGCTATACCTTGGGGGCGATGTTATTGGTAGATCTGATTTGCGTATTTGCAGCCGTATTTGTTGCCAGTTGGTTTTTTGCGGCCTAGTTTTAGAAACTAAACGCTGCCGAACTTTGCGGATTATCTAGTTTGGTACTTTTGCGTTCGCCGTTAACGGTTACGTGCATCATGTTAATTTGTTCGGCATGCTCGGCGTAGAGCAAATTGTTGGTTACGGCTATGCGTTTTACAGAGCGCACATTTTTAGCTTCAAAATAACACCAAATGGCCTCACTTTCGAACTCGTAACCTATATACTGCAACACAATGTGCTTGCCATTTACCACTATTTTTACATGTTGAGGAACGTACTTACTAACCAATAGATCTATTTGTGCCGTACTCTTCGGATTTAAAATATCTACCCGGTCTCCACTTACCTTTTTTAACGCAGTCTCTACATCGTCGCTAAACATGCGGCAACTTACTTCTATGCTTTGTGCCTTGGCATTGTGTTTAATTTCGGTTACACTTACATAATAAGGGTGTAGTAGTGCCATTAGCAGGCTGAAAATATGTAACATCATGGGTACGAGTTTGGTATTAAAGGGTAAAACCCTACATGAATAGCCAAATTACTAAAAAGAATTTAATGCAAGATTTTGCTGTATACCTTCTAAGTGGCAATGTAAACCGCTACTGCGCTGATGTAAACTCTTAAGCGCCGATAAAACTGCTAACTGTGGCAGTGCAACCCGCTACTGCGCCGATGAAACTCCTTACTGTGGCAGTGTAAACCGCTACTGCGCCGATAAAACTGCTAACTGTGGCAGTGCAACCCCCTACTACGCCGATAAAACTTGTAACTGTGGCAGTGCAATACCTTACTGTGCTCATACATTTGCTTACTGTGGCCGTGTAAACTGCTACTGTGCCGATGAAACTCGTTACTAAGCAGATGACTTTACCACCACGCCCTTCCGGCAATCCACCTAAAACAGGAGAGGAACTAAAGAAAAAGCAAGGCCCGGCAGAACGGCGGGCCAGCGTAAAAGCCTGTGGGCAGAAGCATCGTTCTGCCTTGAGTTATTCACCAATAAATAATTTTTTAAAGGTGTTCATGAGCTCCCTTCGGTCGGTTTTGCTTCCTTTTGGTCAAGCAAAAGGAAGGAGATAGAATATTTTTGATCAAGCAAAAAGGTAAAAACAAAAAACTGCTAGTTAGGTGGTTTTTACCACCCCGCCCTTCGGGCACCTCTCCTAAAACAGGAGGGTAATTAAAGCAAACAGCCCAAACACCCATTTGGTATAAAACAACAAAAACCCTACTTTAATAGCCAAATCACTAAAAAAGAATTTAATGCAAGATTTTGCTTTATACTTTGAACTGGGTTGGCAACATATTTTAGATTGGCGTGCTTACGATCATATATTGTTCGTGGCAGCTATGTGCGCTACCTACGTGCTGGCAGATTGGCGCAAAGTATTGGGCATGGTTACCGCCTTTACCATTGGGCATAGCCTTACCTTAGCTTTGAGTGTGTTTAACTGGGTATTTATTTCTCCCAAATGGATTGAATTTTTAATTCCCATTACCATTTTAAGTACCTGCTTGGTTAATTTATATAAACCCACCAACCAAACCCGCCCAGCTACATATTTAATTACCCTAATTTTTGGATTGATACACGGCCTGGGCTTTTCTGCCTATTTAAAAAGCCTATTAGGCACACAAGATGCTATTATTGGTCAACTCTTTGCTTTTAATATAGGTTTAGAGGTGGGACAGCTTATTGTGGTAACTTTATTTTTACTACTAGCCCAAGTGGTACTTAAATTGCTACAAATTTCACGTAGAGATTGGGTACTATTCTTATCTTCTGCTATATTTGGTATAGCACTATTATTAACTTTAGAACGATTACCCACAATCCTATCATAAACATGAAAAAACCGCTAAACCTGTTTTGCCTTTTTATGCTTACCGCAAGCGTAGCACTGGCACAAAATTTAAACAACCCTGGCTCTAATCACGGAAACAAGTTTGAGCAATTGGGCACCATGCTGCAAACGCCAAATATGTACCGTTCGGCTTCGGGTGCACCCGGCCCCAAGTATTGGCAGCAAAAAGCCGATTACGAAATTAACGTAGAACTAGATGATGTAAAACAACGCATCATTGGTGCCGAAACCGTTACGTATTTCAACCAATCGCCAGATCCGCTTACGTATTTGTGGATGCAGTTAGATGAAAACGAACATCAAGCTAAAAGCGATAAACAACTATTTAATGGTAGTAAAATGCGTGAGCAAATGAGCGCAAGCGAATTGCAAGCCATTGCTGGTTTTACCGAAGATGCAGGGGTGAAAATTGTAAAAATTACTACTGAAAATGGTACTCCATTACGCTATACCATAAACCAAACCATGATGCGTATAGAATTGCCTAAAACCCTACAACCGGGCGAACGTTTTCGTTTCAAAGTAGAATGGTCGTATAACATTACCGATCGTATGGTACGTGCCGGCCGTGGTGGGTATGAATACTTTGCTGAGGATGCCAATTACCTATATACCACCACACAGTGGTACCCTCGTATGGCTGTTTATTCTGATTTTCAGGGATGGCAAAACAAGCAATTCGTGGGTTCAGGAGAGTTTGCTTTAACCTTCGGCGATTTTAAAGTAAACATTACCGTTCCGGCAGATCATGTGGTAGGTGCTACTGGCGAATGCCAAAACTATAGCCAAGTGCTTACAGCAGCTCAATACCGCAGATGGCAACAAGCGCAAAATGCGAACGCACCCCTAGAAGTAATTACACTTGATGAAGCTAAACAAGCCATGAAAGGTAAAGCTAAAGCCAAAAAAACTTGGACGTATGTAGCCGAGAATGTGCGTGATTTTGCTTTTGTATCATCTCGTAGATTGGTTTGGGATGCTATGCCTGCTCAAGTAGAAGGGGGTAGAAAAGTAATGGCCATGTCGTATTATGGTCCGGAGGCCTACCCTTTGTATAGCAAATACTCTACCAAGGTGGTAGCGCATACCATTAAAACCTATTCAAAATACACTATTCCGTATTCTTATCCGGTGGCCATTTCGGTTGAAGCAGCTAGTGGTATGGAATATCCGATGATTTGTTTCAACTACGGCCGTGCCGAAAAAGATGGAACCTATTCAGAATCTATTAAATATGGAATGATTGGGGTAATTATACACGAGGTGGGGCACAATTTCTTTCCTATGATTGTGAATTCGGATGAGCGCCAGTGGACCTGGATGGATGAGGGATTAAACACCTTTGTGCAGTACTTAACCGAACAAGAATTTGATAACAATTACCCATCTAGTCGTGGCCCGGCACATAAAATTGTGGATTATATGAAGCTCCCTAAAAACGAATTAGAGCCCATTATGACCAATTCTGAAAACATCATCCGCTTTGGCCCCAATGCCTATGCTAAACCAGCCACAGCACTAAATATTTTGCGTGAAACGGTAATGGGTAGAGAATTATTCGACTATGCATTTAAAGAATATGCCCACCGTTGGGCGTTCCGTCATCCAACACCAGCCGATTTTTTCCGTACCATGGAAGATGCTTCGGCAGTTGATTTAGATTGGTTTTGGAGAGGCTGGTTTTATGAAACAGATCCGGTGGATATTGCCATTAACGATGTACGTTATTTCCGTATGAACACTAAAAACCCGGAAGTGGAGCTTGCTTATGATAAGCAAAAGGCAGATCATGAAGGGTATGTAATTAGTCGTAAACGTAACAAAGATGCCGGGCTTACCTTTGCTGTTGAGGCAGACACCACCCTATTGGATTTTTACAATAAATGGGATCGCTATGCCATTACTCCATCATCAAAAACCGCTTACGATAAATTTTACAACAACTTAAGTACGGCCGAAAAAGCAGTGTATGACAAGAAACGTAATTTTTATGAAATTGATTTTGAAAACAAAGGTGGCTTGGTAATGCCGCTTATTGTGGAGTGGACGTTTACCGATGGCACCAAAGAAGTTGATAAAATACCGGCCTATATTTGGCGCAAAGACGAACAAAAAGTAACTAAAGTTTTTGCAAAAGATAAAGAGGTGGCGTCTATTCGTTTAGATCCTAACCGTGAAACGGCCGATATTGATGAGGTGAATAATTCTTGGCCACGTAGGTTTGCACCATCACGTTTCGATTTATATAGACAACAACAAAGTATTCGTGGAGCCTCATCTGGTACTAACCCGATGCAAGAAGCTCAGAAAAAATAATAAACCGTTTACAAAAGCGCCCCCTAGGGGCGCTTTTGTTTTAAACCATATCTCTTATGAAAAAGACACTCTTCTTAGTAGCTGCATGCTTTAGTGTGGTACTTTGTAGCGCCCAACAAAAACCGGCTTATGTATTGTATAATGCTCAAGGTAAAAAAGTCTCGTATACAAAGATGATTACGCAGCTGAGTAAGCAAGATGTGGTACTTATTGGAGAGTTTCATAACAATCCTATAAGTCATTGGATGGAATTGGGCATTACTACAGATTGCGCCAAAACCCGAAAGTTGAATTTGGGAGCCGAGATGTTTGAACAAGATAATCAGGCTGCTTTAGATGCTTATTTGGCAGGTAAACTCTCTGCAAAAGGCCTAGATTCTGCTGCTCGTTTATGGAAAAACTATACCACAGATTATGCACCATTGGTAGATTTTGCCAAAGAAAATAAACTAAGTTTTACCGCCACCAATATTCCCAGAAAGTATGCTTCTTTGGTTTCTAAAGGTGGCTTTGAGGCTTTAGATACCCTAAGTACGTTACAAAAATTGTGGCTTGCTCCTTTGCCCATAAGTTTTAATGCCGATTTGCCTGGTTATAAAAATATATTAACTATGATGGCTGGGCACGGAACCATCAATATGGTAAAAGCTCAAGCTAGTAAAGACGCTACCATGGCTCATTTCATCTTAAAAACACGTAAACCAGACCATTTATTTATTCACTACAACGGCAGCTACCATTCCGAAAATTACGAAGGTATTGTATGGTATTTGAAACAAGCACAAGCCACGCTTAAGGTGGCCACGGTAACTACCGTGAGCCAAAAAGAGTTGGGCAAACTACTTTCAGAAAACAAAAACAAGGCCGACTACATCATTTGTGTAGCCGAAGATATGACTACTACGTATTAGTGTTTAAAGCCCATTAAATAGTCAAATAAATTTTGTTCACTTGGTATTTCGAGTTTTTTTCGCAGTCTATACCGGCCAATTTCTACGCCTCTAACCGAAATATTGGTTAATTGAGCTATTTCTTTGGTAGATAAATTCATACGTAAGTAGGCCGATAATTTTAATTCATTTGGGGTTATTGCCGGGTACTTTTCTTTTAGGCCTGCTAAAAAGTCACTATGTACTTTATCAAAATGTTTACTAAAACTTTCCCATTCTTGGTCCATTTTTTCATCATCATTTAAGTTGCGCATCATTTTCTTCAGCTCACTAATTGCTTCTGGATGATCAACAACTTTTAATACCTTGCTTAACTCCTCCTTATTTTTAGCCAAAACCTCACCCTTTTTAAGTAAATGCATAGCTGCAGAGGCCAATTCTGTATTCATCAACGTAATTTCAGTTTCTAACTTTTCGTTGCGCAAGTTTACCAACTCACTCTCTGTTTTAGAGAGCTCAAGCTCGTGTATATATTGAAGTTTCTGTTGTTCATCGTTATGTTTGCCTTGTTGTAATCGCAATTTACGTTTATACCAAGCATGTAAAAATAGAATGCCCATATACACTAAACCAGCATAAATTAGTTTTGCCCAGAGCGTTAGATACCAAGGTGGTACAATTTCAAATTGGTAACTGGCTATAGGCGATTCGTTACCCAAATTATTGCGAACTTTTACTTCAAAGGTATAGCTACCGGCAGCCAGTGTTGTGAATTCCTTTTCGGTACGTGGGCTCCATTCAGACCATGTATTATCTAATTCCTTTAATCGGTAGCTGTATTCTAATGTAGATAAGCTAGCAAATACTGCAGCAGAGAATTCGAAACGCATATTTTTCCAGGTATGCCCAATTTTTGGATTTTCATTTTGGATCTTTGTAATACGATATCCACCAAAAAGCACGCTATCTTTCTGACCGCTAATTTTAACCGAACGTATGCTTACACGTAGGTTGGGTATTGTGGATTTATATTTCTCATAATTTACATTAAATACACCCTTTTCGCCTGCAATAAAAATGTTTTGTGGGTTGTAGGGATAAATATATTCGAAACCGCTTAGCAGCTTACCCGTAAGTTCTGGGAGATAAATTACCCTTGCCTGCTTGTCGCTAACATCTATTACACCCAATGTTTTTTCGTGTATAAACCAAATATTACCCAAACCATCTTCTTTTAAGTAGCGAATACTTTTTTTCCCTAGAAGCTTCTGATAAAATGTTGCTGGTTTAAACCGATTTTTTTCTGCTTCGTATTGATATACCCCTTTTTGGGTACCCACCAAAATTTGGTTATTGATTTTAAAAACCTGATTATCCATACTAGAGGTTAATCCTTCTTTTTCGGCATACTTGGTTATTGATATGGGCCTATTTGCTTGTTTAATCAATTTAAAAACACCATGATACGGATGCGATACCCAGATATTTCCTCCATCGTCTATACTAACGAAACGAGATGATTCTTTGAAATTACCCAATAAGTCATCTTTTTTAACAAGAGTGTTACCTTGTGTTTTAAAGCTTACTAAGCCAGTATACGTTCCTGCAATAATTTCTGAACTAGGCATAGTTGCGCTTAACGCCAAAAAATTCCAAAAACCTTTTCCACTTGCTAAAGGAACTGCAGCATTGTTTTTAATCATAAATGCACCCTCGTGGTGTCCCAAAAACAATTGGTCATTAATTTTTGATAAGTTCCATGATTGCCCCTTGGTATTCGCAACCAAACTAAATGCTCCCTTGCTAAAACTAAGGTCGCTAGTGTTTTGTAAGGGAACAGTATATAAACCACTAGACGTACCCAACCAAAATTTATTTTCAAATACCATGGCCGTATAGCCCGAAGCATTTTGTAACAACGGGTTCAATTGCTTAATGGGACTGTTGTATGCTACAAAATCAATTCCATTGTCTAAGCCCAGCCATAAATTATGTTCTTTATCGGCAAAAACACTCAAAATATTATTGGTTTGCAATCCCTCTCTTTTAGAAAATCCCTGTATAATATCTCCATTGAGATTAATGATATATACACCGCCATTGGTAGTGGCTAGTGCAATACTTTTTCCATCAATAGCAGTAGCTGAGTAGATGCGCTCATTTTCAAAAAGGGCATTTGTGTTTTTTTGGAGTTTGGTTATACCATCTTTATCAATCGTATACAGTCCGTTTTTAAGTGTGCTTAATAAAGATGTGCCATTTTTTAGGGGCAATATTGCGGTAGGAATTACCGATGGAGGCAATATTTCTTGATTCGGTAGGGGTACCCATGCGTTATCTTCAAAAGTTTTAATCCCGGTTTTAAAATCGTGGGCATATATCTTTCCTCCGCTTATCCCTAAAAACGTCCATTCTGAATTTGGGGCATACACACTCATGCGTCCTCCACTCAACTTAAAAATAGCCACACTGGTTCTAAAAAAAACGTGTTTATTTACGCTTACAATATCCCATACATCTCCAAATGAGCGCACTTTGCTTGGCAAGGCTGATACCAAGCTGTGGTAAGCTAAAGTTCCATTCTCTGATGGGCTGAAATAGCCAAGCTCGTCTTGCCCGCCAACAAAAATTTTCTCATCCTTAATCTCTATAGCACGTACAATGGTTTTGTTTGGTAGGGGATATAGGTGCCAGTAACTTCCATCGTAGGTTAATAAGCCCTCGTTATTGGCTATATACATTAAACCGGTTTCATCTTGTTTAATATCCCAATTTTGCAAACCAGCGCCATAGGTTTGTTTGGTATGATTTACAATATCTGGCAAGCCAATGGTGTTTTGGCCCATTAAACTAAAAGGTAATAGGATGAACAAGATAATTCTCTTCATATATTTTCAAATTTAATGCATTGAGCAAGCATTTAAAACGTATTGATGTAGTGGTGTATGGTGTAAATCTATTAAAATTGAATGATTTATAGGTATTGATGTAGTATTGATGTAGTTATTTTTTTGGTTGTTGTGTTTGTATCTCTGACATTTACCCAACCAATTATAAATTTTACTAACCAATTTTTATTAACTAAACCAATTTCAATATGAAATTTAGATTCACATTGTTCTGTGTTGGGTTACTTATGGCTTGTTTTATTCAGCAAGCTGCTGCACAAACACTTCAGGTGTCTGGTACAGTAAAGAGTAAGTCAACAGCCGAGCCTTTAGCTGGGGCTACCGTAAGTGCGGTTGGAACTGCTCAAGCAACCCAAACCGATGCTAAAGGAAATTTCACCCTTAGCATTTCTAAGGGAAGCACCTTAAGTATTTCCTACACTGGTTTTAAACCTTACAAGTATGTAGTAAACCAAGCGGGAACTATACAAGTAAGTTTAGAAGACCTAAACACCTTAATGAACGAGGTGGTAGTAGTAGGTTATGGTACACAAAAAATTACCAAAATCTCTGGTGCCATATCTACCGTTAAAGGTGCCGATATTGAAAGACTAAAACCAGTACGAGCTGAGGATGCTTTACAGGGTAGAGCTTCCGGGGTAACTGTAGTATCAACCGGTTCGCCGGGTGCTAAACCTACGGTGCTTATTCGTGGTATTCCTTCATACACCGGTACCGATCCGGTTGTGGTGGTTGATGGATCTATTCAAAGCCTCGACGATTTGAATTCAATTAATGCCGCCGATATAGAGTCGATAAACGTGTTAAAAGACGCAGCCACTACCGCCATTTATGGTGTAAAAGGTGGTAATGGTGTAATTGTTGTGACTACTAAATCTGGTAAGAAAAATCAAAAAACAGAAGTAAATTATAGTAGCAACTTTGGTAGTCAACAAGTATTGAACACCATTGGTGTGCTAAATGCTTCTGAATATGCTGCTATGTTAAACGAGGGTAGCGTAGCATCGGGCGGTGCTATTTTATTCCCTAACTTATCCACTTTAGGAGTGGGCACCAATTGGCAAGATCAAATTTTCAAAAATGCTGCCCTTGCCTCTCACAGCTTAACCGCTAGAGGTGGAAGCGATAATATGTCCTATTTTGTATCAGGTGCTTTTACTGGTCAGGGCGGTATTGTGGGTGGTGCCGATAAGTCATACTTTAATCGCTACAACGCCACAGCAAACTTAAATTTTGATGTAAGCAAACGATTAAAAGCTACTGTAAATACCAGCTTTGTAAATATTCGTAGTGCTGGTGTTCCAGAAAACGCTATCAATAGTGTGATATCTAATGCTTTAAACTTCGATCCAACAGTACCAGTTTATAACAATGTGGCTAGTACTTATGGTAAGTATAGTGTAAGTAACACCATTTTATCAGAAATTTATAACCCACTAACTCAGTTAGACGATACACACAACCAATACAATACCAATAAAACGTACGGTAAATTTGAGTTACAGTACCAGTTACTTAAAAATTTAAAAGTAACCTCACGTTATGGTTATACCAATACCGATGTAACAGGCAAGGCCTTTACACCGCTATCATTTTATGGTACCGGCCATATTAACTCTACTTTAAATGCCGATGGTACTACCAAAGTTGGTTCGCACAATAACGTGTATGAAGTAAAAACCTCGTACTACAATTACAATTTAGAAAACTTTGCTAACTATGACTTCAATATCAATACCGATCATCATTTCGAAACGGTTTTTGGTATGGCCATGGCTAAAGTAACCGGAAATTCAGTGAGCGGTTCTCGTCAAGATGTTCCGTTTAACTCTTGGGATTTTGCCGATATTTCTTCAGCAACAGGTACTGCACCAAACTCTGGTTTAGATGTAGGTTCGTACCAATATGAGCGCAGAAACTTATCGTACTTTACCCGTATCGATTACGATTACAAAGATAAATACCTAGCCTCTTTCTCTGCCCGTAGAGATGGTTCATATGCATTTGGTGCCAATAATAAATTTGGTAATTTCTTTGCAGGATCATTAGGATGGATTGTCTCAGACGAAGATTTTTTCAAAGTAAACTTCATCGATTACTTAAAACTAAGAGGAAGTTTTGGTATTACAGGTAACGAAAATGTAAGCCCACAATTCCAACGAATTTCTACCTTAACCTATGCATATGGTTCGGGCCAAAATGCCGGATATACCTTTGGTAATGATCCAACTTCTATTGGTGCAACCATTGCTTCGTTTAAAAACGAAGATTTAGGATGGGAAAAACAAAAGCAATTAAATGCCGGTTTCGATTTAAATTTTGCGAATAGCAAATTCTCCTTAACAGCAGATTATTTCGAGAAACAAATTAGTGGCCTATTGTTTACCCCAAGCTTATCGCTATACTTAGGTACAGCTTCTGCGCCAACTGCAAATATTGGTAGCACTAAAACAAGCGGTTTCGATTTAAACCTTGGCTACAACAATGCTGTAGGTAAAAATTGGAAAGTAAGCTCTAACCTTACCTTTACTACCGCTAAAAACGAAGTAACCGAAACCAACAATGGTTTAATTACCGGCGGTGGATATGGTATTCCGTACCAAAGCGTAACCCGTTTTGAAAAAGGACAAACCCCTGGATATTTCTACGGATTTAAAACCGTGGGTATTTTCCAAAATGCCGCTGAAATTGCCGGGGCACCTACGCAATCCAATGCGGTACCAGGCGATATTCGTTTTGCCGATATCAATGGAGATGGATTGATTTCTGATTTAGATAGAACTAAAATTGGTGATCCGTTCCCAACCTTTACCTTGGGTTGGAGCTTAAACCTTACCTATAAGGCTTTTGATTTTAACACCTTTATTTACGCATCTGTAGGTAACGATATTTACAGAGCCTACGAGCGTAACCTAGCCATGACCAATAAATACAGAGGGGTATTGGCTAGATGGACTGGTGAAGGTTCTACCAACGATCCAAGAAATCCACGCTATAGTTTTACAGATGCCAATCAGAATACCCGTGTATCTGATAGATATGTAGAAGATGGAACTTTTCTAAAAATTAAAGACGTACAATTAGGCTATACCTTACCTACCACTACGCTTAAGCGTTTAGGCGTAAGCAAGGTGAGGCTATACGCTCAGGTTAAAAACGCCTTTACATTTACCAAGTACTCTGGCTACGATCCAGAAATTTCGGGTGGTATTTTCGATACCGGAATTGATCGTGGAGCCTATCCACAAGCCAGAACTTGGTCGTTCGGACTTGATGTTAAATTTTAACAGTTAAAAATATGCACATGAAAAAGTATACATACATCATCGGATTATTTTTAGTAAGCACCTTTGGCAGTTGTACCAAATTTGTTGATTACAATCCGCAAGAAGATTATCAAATTACGGCAGATAATTATTTTAAAACAGCCGAAGATTATCAAAAAATGGCCATTGGGGTATATTCACCCATGCAATGGTTATGGGCAGTGCCAGTAATTGGCGAAATTGCTTCTGATAACTCTGTAACAGGCGGCGAAAATGCCACCGATCAACTGCCCCTACAACAAATAGACGACTATCTGATAACTACTAATAATGGCCAATTAACTGAAATCTGGAAATCTTGTTACGAGGGCATTAACCGTGCCAACTATTTAGAAGAAAACAAAGCTAAATTAGATTTTACCGGTAAAACTGCACTTTACGGAGAGGTTTATTTCCTAAGAGCATATTACTACTTTGAGTTGGTAAAAATGTTTGGCGGTGTGCCTTTATTTACCAATAAGCGCTTATCGGTTGGCGATTCTAACAAATTCCAACGTGCTACCAAAGCACAGGTATATGCTCAAATTGAGATCGATTTAACAGCAGCTATTGCTGCTTTGCCTGTAAGCAATTCACAACAAGGCAGAGCAACCAAACATGCTGCGCAAGCTTTGTTGGGTAAAGTATATCTGTATCAAGATAAATTTACCGAAGCTGCCGCCATGTTAGAAAATGTGGTAACAGGACCATTTAGTTTGTTAACTAATTACGGCAATATATTCTTGCAAGCCGGCGAAAATGGTTCCGAATCGGTATTTGAAGTGCAGTACTCCAATGGAAGTCCTTTTTACGATTGGTCTAACCCGGGTAGAGGACAAGGAAACTTAGCCGTACAAATTTGCGGTATTCGTAACCTAACCGGCACTAGCTCGTATGCTTCGGGCTGGAGTACCAACTTGCCTACGGCTAATTTAGCAGCAGCATTTGCTGCCGGAGATACTCGTAAGGCAGTAACTGTATTAGATATTGAAGCCTATAAAACAGCTAATGCAGGCATGAACATTACGTATATGGTTGCACCATACAAAAACACAGGTTTATACAATCAAAAGTATTTACCAAGAGTAGGCCAAACTTCAGGTCAGGTAGAATTAAACTACTTAAATAATTACCGTGCTATTCGTTATGCCGATGTATTGTTAATGGCAGCCGAAGCAAACAACCGTATGGCCTCACCAAATGATGTTAAAGCCTTGCTATACTTAAACCGTGTACGTGATCGTGCTTTTGGCGATATTTTACACAGAAGTACTGCAACCGGTACTGCTTTAAAAACAGCCATTTGGGACGAACGCCGTTTAGAATTAGGCATGGAAGGTCAGCGTTTCTTCGATTTAGTAAGAACCGGCCAAGCAGCTAGTAAAATTACGGGTTGGGTAGCCAATAAAAACGAGCTTTTCCCCATTCCACAAGCCGAAGTTGATATTTCTGGTTTAACACAAAACCCGAATTATAATTAATCATTAAATAGATATATAGAGATGAAATCAATCAAAAATATACTAAGCATAGCCCTAGTGCTGCTTGTATTTGCAGGTTGCGAAAAAGATACGTTTAACGACCTATCCTTTCTGGAAACAGCCAGTGCACCTGCAAACTTGAACCCGTTTTTTAACATCACCCAAGACAATACCGGCTTGGTAACCATCACGCCAAATGGTGAGGGTGCTACCGCCTACGACATTTACTTTAATCATGGCCCAGGTGGCGCCCCCCACGTACGGGCTGGTGCAAGTGTAACCCACGTGTACCCAGAAGGGGTGTATTCTGTGCGTTGTGTAGCTTACGGCATTAGCGGTAAAATTTCTGAAACCACTAAACAATTAACCGTATCGTTCCGTGCACCAGAAAATGTACAAGTTACCGCAACTATTGATGCTGGTAATAAGTTCAAAGTAAACGTATCGGCAACGGCTTTATACGAAACCTTGTTTAAGGTGAAATATGGCGATGGCGGTGCCAACGAGGTTCCGGTATCCTTCTTAGAAGGCGAAACCAAAAGCCACATTTACGCTGCTCCTGGTACCTATACGGTAACTGTAACTGCCCTAAGTGGCGGGGTAGCTAGCACAGTAGTTACCAAAAGCGTAGTTGTAGAAGATCCGGTAACCCTACCTATAACTTTACAATCTACCACACTCAACTATGCCTCCTTTATTGGCAATTTTAATGGTGGAGCCTTAACCGTAGTCAACAATCCTTCGGCTACTGGCATTAATACCACCACCAAAGTACTTAAAATGGTAAAAAATGCCGACCAAGTATGGGGTGGTAGTACCATGGCACTTTCTGGCCCAATCAATTTTTCTGCCGGTAAAATTTTCCGCATGAAAGTGTGGTCGCCACGAGTAGGGGCTAACGTATTGTTAAAAGTTGAAGGGGCTGGCGGTATAAACTACGATCAAACAGCCACTACCACAGTAGCGAACGCATGGGAAGATCTAATTTTCGATTATACGAATATTCCGGCCGGTAATTATACTACCCTTGTGTTTATTTTTGATAACGGAACTATGGGCGATGGTAGTGCAAACTTCACCTTCTATATGGATGATATTCGTTTACAAAGCCAAATAGGACAAACCTTACCTATCAATTTCCAATCGTCTATGACTAATTATTTCCTAGATAGTTTTGGAGGTGCGGCTGCAACGGTTGTAAACAACCCAGATGTAAGTGGTATAAACACAAGCTCGAAAGTTGGGAAATTCATTAAAGGAAATGAATGCTGGTCTGGTACTTCACTGCCCTTAGAGTATCCAATTTTCAACTTCACGCAAAAAGTGGTAAAAATGAAAGTATGGTCTCCTGCAGTTGGTAAAACCGTGAAATTTAAATTCGACTACGGCTTGGGTGATGGAAGTGGTATAGATGTAGATGCGGTAACCACCGTAGCCAATGGCTGGGAAGAACTTACCTTCGATTTTACTAGTCTAGCACCAACCAACCCACTTAAAGTGGCGGCAGTGTTTTTCAATTTTGACTGTGGGGGTGGCCATGTTCCCGGCAGTATTTATTATTTCGACGACATTACTCTTAATTAATACATAAAACGAATTAGATTATGAAAACAATCGTAAAATCATTCAGTCTTTTTGCAATCGGATGCCTCACCTTATTGAGTGCCTGCAAAAAAGAAGAATATAGTTTTGGGGAATTAAAAAACCCATCGGGCTTAGCCCTTACCACCGCATTGCAAGGTGTTGCTGCTGCCACACCTAACGGCGATGGCTCTGGTAATGTTTCCATTACCTTGGCGGCTAGCAACGTTATTAATTTTAAAGTTGATTATGGCGATGGCCAAACACAACTGGTTTCTCCGGGTACCTTAGTGCATCAATATGCCAATCCAGGTACTTTTGAGTATACCATTACCGTAACGGCCAATGGTACGGGTGGAGCGGTATCAACATTAAGTAAAAAAATAACCGTGTTGCGTTTATTCAATATTCCAACAGCCATTATGACCGGCTTAACCGGCGGTACTTCTAAAATTTGGATCGCCGACAAAAATGCTTGGGGTCATATTGGTGTTGGTCCCGCAACTTCTTTTTATCCAGAATGGTATGGTGCAGCTGCAAATAGTCGTACTGCTGCCGAGTACGACGATGAATTAACTTTCACCAAAACCGGACCTAATTCCATCTCTTTGGTATTGGATAATAAGGGTAATACTTTTATTATACCCGATTATGCTGGCTATTATAGTTTAGCTGGTGGTATAAATACTCTAAACACCACAGGTACAAAAGCATTGGCCTTTACCGATGCCACTTCCAATAGCACCACAGCCAATTCAACCCGTATTAAATTTACGGTACCAGGCCATGGTTTTTTGAGCTGGGGTGTAGGTACATCTACGTATGAAATTTTGGAGATTACTGCAACCACACTTTTTGTACGTAGCATTGGTGCCGATGGCAATGCCTGGTACCAAAAATTTAAAGTAAAATAAGTATGCACCATACAAAAAAACTTGGTGTATATATCTTCTTTTTCCTGTTATTGATTGGGTGCAAAAAAGCAGGGGCCGATAGCGTAAAGCCGTCAGCCCCCGCCAATTTGCAAGTGAGCACGCAGGTAAGCACCGATGGCACGGGAAATGTTAGTTTCACTGCCACAGCCACCAATGCAGCTTCTTATGGCTTTGTTTTTGGCGATGGCACCACGCAAACCGAACCAACTGGTGTATTAACACATAAATATACCCTTAACGGTACCAATACCTTTAGTGTAGTAGTAAGCGCAACAGCAAGCAATGGGCAATCGGTTTCTAAAACCATTTCGGTTTCGGTTACGGTAGTTCCAAGCGCACCAAGCTTATATTGGGCCGAAGAATTTGATCAAAATGGCGCACCGAGTTCAGCTACTTGGGGTTACGATATTGGTAATGGCTCGGGTGGTTGGGGTAATCAAGAATTGCAGTATTATACCCAAAACAGCAGCAACGTGCTGGTAAGTGGCGGTACGCTTAAAATTATTGCTAAACGAGAAAATTCAAATGGCTTTGCCTTTACTTCAACCCGATTGTTATCTAAAGGAAAATTCTCGGTAAAATATGGCCGCATAGATATTCGGGCAAAACTGCCTGCTGGTGGTGGTACCTGGCCAGCATTGTGGATGTTAGGCAACAATATTGATGCGGTGGGCTGGCCCAATTGTGGTGAAATTGACATTATGGAACATAAAGGCAATGATATGAACCGTATATACGGAACCCTACATTACCCTGGTCGTTATGGCGGTAGTGCCGATGGGAATACCCGGGTAATTAGCAATGCCTCCACCGAATTTCATGTCTACTCTTTAGATTGGTCGGCCACCAGCATCAAAATGTATGTGGATGATCAGCTGATACATACCGTAGCCAATTCCAATGCATTGCCCTTTAATCAAGAGTTTTTCTTGATTTTAAACGTAGCTATGGGTGGTTCTTTTGCCGGATCTGTGGATCCTGCGTTTACTAGTTCCACCATGGAGGTAGATTATATCCGCATTTATAAATAACAATTAATTCTTTGCACGCATTTGCACCGTTAGCGGTGCAAATGCGTGCTTTTATACTTTTTTTTATGAAAAACCTATTCTTCATTTGCTTCTTTTTTTTCTTTTGTACTCTTTCTGGTGGTGTTTTCGCTCAGCAGCAACAAGGAGACTATCCCATTGAAATCAAAGTAAAAACCTTATTGGCCAAAATGACTTTGGACGAAAAAATAGGGCAAATGAATCAATATAATGGTTTTTTTGAAGCGACCGGCCCTGCACCAAAAGAAGGCAGTGCTAAACTAAAATACGATCACCTGAAGAGCGGGCTTGTTGGCGCCGTATTAAATGTTCGTGGTGTAGCCGAAGTGCGTAAACTACAAGAAATAGCCGTAAAAAAAACCCGTTTGGGCATTCCCTTGCTTTTTGGTTCCGATGTGGTACACGGCTATAAAACACTTTCTCCCATTCCTTTAGCCGAATCGGCTAGTTGGGATTTACAAGCTATGGAACAATCGGCCCGTATGGCTGCCGAAGAAGCCAGCGCTGTTGGGGTAAACTGGACTTTTGCGCCCATGGTAGATATTAGCCGCGATGCTCGTTGGGGTAGGGTAATGGAAGGTGCCGGAGAAGACCCGTACTTGGGTGCGCTCATTGCACAAGCACGTGTAAAAGGTTTTCAGGGAAAATCTTTAGCAGATAAAACTTCTATTGCGGCCTGTGCCAAGCATTTTGCCGGCTATGGTTTCGCCGAATCGGGTAAAGATTACAATACGGTTGATGTGGGTACCTATACCCTGTACAATACCATTTTTCCTCCTTTTAAAGCTGCCTCCGATGCTGGTGTAGCCACGTTTATGAACTCTTTTAACGTAATTAATGGCGTTCCATCCACCGCCAATAAATTTTTACAAAGAGATATTCTTAAAAATTCTTGGGGTTTTAAAGGTTTTGTGGTGTCCGATTGGGGTTCGGGCCTAGAAATGATTGACCATGGTTTCGCTAAAGATTTAAAACAAGTGACGGAACTTTCTGCCAATGCCGGCAGCGATATGGATATGGAATCGTATGCCTATGTTGCCCACCTAAAAACATTGGTAGAAGAAGGCAAGGTAGCCATTAACGTAATTGATGATGCTGTAAGCAGAATCTTACGCATTAAATTCGAATTGGGTTTATTCGATAATCCCTATAAATATTGCGATGCAAAACGGGAGAAAACAGAGCTGTATAGCCCGGCTCATTTAGCCACAGCTCTAGATATGGCTAAAAAATCAATTGTATTATTAAAAAATAAGCAAAATCTACTTCCTCTAGCTAAATCACAAAAAAATATAGCGGTTATAGGTGCTTTGGCAGCCGATAAAAATAGCCCACTGGGTAATTGGCGAATGGGATCTGACGATAACTCGGCTACTTCTGTAACCGAAGGCTTAGCCGCAGCAGGCATCTCATATAGCTATGCAAAAGGCGCCGATGTAATTACCAACGATGCTTCTTTTCCGGTAGAATTACAAATTAATACCACCGATACTACAGGCTTTGCCGAGGCAGTGGCTTTAGCTAAAAATAGCGAAGTAGTTATTATGGTTTTAGGCGAACACGGCATGCAATCTGGCGAAGGTCGTAGCCGCAGTAATTTAGATTTACCTGGGGTACAACAGCAACTTTTAGAAGCGGTGTATCGAGTAAATAAAAACATCGTATTGGTAGTTATGAGTGGCCGCCCCTTGGTGTTAACTTGGGCCAATACCCATATTCCGGCTATTGTAGAAGCTTGGCAATTGGGCACCACCACCGGCACCGCACTTACACAGGTATTGTTTGGCAACTACAATCCGAGTGGAAAATTAACGATGAGTTTTCCTCGAAGTGTGGGTCAAATGCCTTTGTACTACAATCACTTTTCTACGGGCCGTCCAGGGCCTAAATCCGAAGTTTTTTGGTCGCATTATACCGATGAATCAAACGAAGCTTTATATCCCTTTGGTTATGGCTTAAGCTATACCCAATTTGCGTATAGCAATTTGCAAACTACCGTTGCTGCAGATGGAACTATTCTAGCAAGTGTACAAGTGACCAATTCGGGCAAATACGCTGGAGAAGAAGTTGTTCAGCTTTATATTAGAGATAAAGTTGCCAGCCTAGTGCGGCCCGTTCAGGAACTAAAAGGATTTAAGAAAATTAACCTAAAACCAGGAGAAAGTACCCAGGTAGCTTTTACTTTAACTGCCGCTCAATTGGGCTTTTATACCGACAAAGGTGCATTTGTGGTAGAGCCAGGTGAATACGATATTATGGTGGGTACCAATTCTAAAGAGGTATTAAGAGCTACTGTTTCTACACAACGCTAGCCTTTTATAAGAGAATTTAAGCGCTTATTTTATTCATACCACCCGAGAGAATTAATACTTGCAGTATACGTTGTAAAGCGCTCGTAAATCTTCCTCATTTAAATCGCTTCCATCGTTTTTTCCTAAAAAATGTCGTTTGAATGCAGCCATAGCTTCAGCGCCATCTCTGGTATCGTATCCAATAACTCGGAGGGCCAGTAGCGGGTCGAAATTAGTTGGAATGGGCTCGGTAAGCAAAGGTGCTGGCATATAACCAAAGCCTTTTTCGGCTAATTTATTCCATGGAAAATAGGTGCTAGGGTCTACTTTTCGGCTAGGAGCAATATCTGAATGTCCAATAAAATTAGATCTTGGGATATTATAAGTCGTTTTCAGTTTTTGCAATACGGCTATCAGCGCATTGATTTGTGCATCGCTAAATGGGCTAAAGCCATCATTATCTAATTCAATACCAATAGCTACCGAATTAATGTCCGTAATGCTTCCCCATTTGGCCACACCACCATGCCATGCTCGTAAATAATCGTTTAGTAGTTGCGTTATGGTGCCATCGGTACCAATAAGGTAGTGGGCACTTACTTGTGTTTTGGCTAGGGTAAAGGTTTTAAGGGTTTCCTTTGTATTTTTTTGCGCCGTATGGTGAATGATAACGTAATTGGGCTTACGCAGATTAAAGTTTACGGTAGATATCCACTGACTTGCCAGTGCATTTCCTGCAGAATCTACAAAGGCATTTACCTCTTTCTTTCTTAAGTCTTTGCCAAAGCCTCTGATTTGCTTGCTATATATGCTCTCACTCCCTCGATAAGGGTTGCTGGCACAAGAGGCTAACAGAACTAATAAACCGATTCCTACAATTTTTCGCATAGGCCTTAGTTTGCAAATAGCGGTAAAGCATGTTGTATTCTTTGTAAGGTTTTTTCCTTACCAATAATTGCGGCAATATCGAATACGGCAGGTCCAAATTTACCACCTACCAACATGATGCGGAAAGGTAGCATGAGTTCACCTACTTTTAATCCGGCTTGTTCGGCTTGGGTTTTAAACAGCTCTTCTAGTGCGACACTATCCCAAGAGTTTGATTGGGTAAATTGATGAATCAAGTTAGTAAAAAATGTTTCTTTTTCGGCACTCCACTTTGGTTTCACCGAATCTACATCTATGCTTGTTGGCTCTGTAAAGAAGAAAGAGGCCTGTGGCCAGAAATCGCTGAGCAGCACGAGGCGTTCTTTTACCAATTCAAGTATGTGCTTAAAATAGGCGTCGTTGACAATTTCAGGTTTCGCCAAAAAGCGAAGCACCTCTTCGGCTAACCGAGTTTCGTCTAAGCGTTTTATCCACTCGGCATTATACCATTTGGCTTTTTCAAAATCGAATTTAGCACCTGCATGGCTTACCCTGCTCAAGTCAAATTTTTCAATCAATTCGACTAAACTAAACACTTCTTGGTCGGTACCATCGTTCCAGCCCAACATAGCCAATAGGTTTAAAAAAGCTTCGGGTAAAAAGCCCAATTCTCTAAATCCGGGGGTTAATTCTCCCGAGTTGGGGTCTTTCCAATTCATGGCAAATACGGGAAATCCGAGTCTATCCCCATCACGTTTGCTTAATTTTCCGTTGCCATCTGGCTTTAATATGAGGGGCAAGTGTGCCCATTGTGGCATTTCTGCTTTCCAGCCTAAATACTCCCATACTAATAGGTGTACCGGTGCCGACGGCAACCACTCTTCGCCTCTAAAGGCATGGCTAATTTTCATTAAATAATCGTCTACTACCACGGCTAAATGGTAGGTAGGCATGCCATCTGCTTTTAGCAATACTTTATCGTCTACTAAATTGGTATCAAAGCTCACTTCACCGCGAATCATATCGGTAAACTGAACCGTTTCGTTGGCCGGCATTTTAATACGTATAACATGGGGTACGCCGCTGGTTAAAAGCTGTGCTACTTCTTCTGCCGCTAGGCTAGTAGAATTGCGTAACTGCGCTCTATAAGCTTGTCCGTATTGAAAATTAGGGACGTCTTTTCTCCATTTATCTAATTCTTCGGGGGTATCAAAGGCGTAATAAGCATGCCCTTGTGCTACCAATTGTTCGGCGTATCTACGATAGTTTTCCTTCCGTTCGCTTTGGCGGTAAGGGGCAAATGGGCCACCCACGTGCGGACCTTCATCGGGCAGTAAACCGCACCAGTTTAAACAATCTAAAATGTATTGTTCGGCACCTGCTACAAAGCGGGTTTGGTCGGTATCTTCGATGCGTAACACAAAGGTGCCCTTGTGTTTTTTTGCAAATAAATAATTAAATAACACGGTTCTTACGCCGCCTAGGTGCAATCCACCGGTAGGGCTAGGCGCAAATCGTACTCTTATGTTGGTAGCCTCCATAGCTAGCAAAGATACGGTTTTGCACGTGATGTACTCATAGCTAGGGGCTGAAGATAGGTGTAGGCAATCTGCTTTTTACTTATTATCTTGCTTATTCAATTTTAAAACCTGATGAAAAGACTTGGTATAACCCTTTTGTTTTTAGCTTCTACAAAGCTATTTGCACAAAATTTAGCTCCTTTAAGTATCGAAAAAATTATGCGCAATCCGCAATGGATAGGCGTAGCGCCCAGCAATGTGGCGTGGAGTTTAAGTAGTAACAAGGTTTATTTTAATTGGAATCCGGATAAAAAAACCACCGATCCTTTATTTAGCATTGGTTTAACTGCTACTAAACCGCAAGTAGTTAGCGATGCTGAAGAGCAAAGCTTAAATAGACGCAACGTAGTTTTCAACAAGACAAATACCCAAGCTCTATTTGAGCGCAATGGTGATTTATTTCTTTTAACTATTGCCACCGGCAAAGAAAAAGCGCTAAGCAATACTATTGAAAGAGAAAGCAACGCTTCTTTTTCTGGCGATGAGCGTGCGGTTATTTTCCAAAAAGGAGAAAACCTATTTAGCATTTCTTTAGTTGATGGAAGTTTAACGCAACTAAGTAATTTTTCTAGAGCTAAAAAGCGTGGAGAGCCTAGTTTAAGTAAACAAGATCAGTGGTTAAAAACCGATCAATTGCAAACCTTCGATTTTTTGCGCCAAGAAGCCGAGCAGCAGAAAACCGCCGAGGCAGAACGTAAGGCAAACGAACCTGCCCGCCCAAAGGAGTTTAGCTTAGATGATAAGAGTTCTTTATCTAGTATTAAGGCAAGCTCCGATGTTCGTTATTTGGTGTTCAAAATCAGTAAAAATCCGGAAGGAAATCAAAACACCATTGTGCCCAATTACATTACCGCTTCCGGCTATGTAGAAGACATTCCGGGGCGCACCAAAGTGGGCAATCAATTGGCTACGTACCAAAGTTATGTGTACGATCGCACCCGCGATTCTATTTATGCCATATCTACCAAAGACATACCGGGCATTAAAGATTTACCCGATTATGTAAAAGATTACCCTAAACAATTAGAAGAACGCACTAAAAAGAATGAAGACCGTAAGGTGAGTATTGTGGGCCCGTATTGGAACGATGCTGGAACACAAGCCGTAGTATTGGTTTATGCCTTAGATAATAAAGACCGCTGGGTGATGAAATTAGATCCGAGTACTGGTCAGTTAAGTTTATTAGATCGCCAGCGTGATGAAGCTTGGATTGGTGGCCCGGGCATTGGCGGCAGCTTTGGCGGTGCCAACATAGGGTGGATTGATAACGAAACCATTTATTACCAAAGTGAAGCCAGTGGTTACTCCCATATTTACACGCAAAATATAAGCGGTGGGGCTAAAAAACAGCTTACTTCTGGTTCTTGGGAGGTGCAAAGCCTGCGTTTATCTACCGATAAAAAAACCTTTTACTTCACCGCAAATAAGCAACATCCGGGTATTACGCATTTCTACCGCATGTCAACTAATGGAGGAGAAATTACTCAACTTACCAGCATGAAGGGTGGTAACGAAGTAAGCCTTTCGCCCGATGAGAAATGGTTAGCCATTCGCTATTCGTACAGCAATAAACCCTGGGAATTGTATTTGCAAGAAAATAAGCCAGGTGCCAAAGCCAAACAAATTACGCAATCTACTTCTGCCGAATTTAACAGCTATGCTTGGAGAGACCCGGCTATGATTACGTTTAAAAACAGGTATGGTGCCGATGTATATGCTAGGCTGTATGTAGCTGCCAAACCACACCCAGATAAACCAGCGGTTGTGTTTGTGCACGGGGCTGGTTATTTGCAAAATGCGCATTATTGGTGGAGCCAGTATTTTAGAGAATACATGTTTAATAATTTATTGACAGATGCTGGTTATACCGTTTTGGATATTGATTATACAGCTAGTTCGGGTTATGGCCGCGATCACCGTACGGGTATTTACCGCCATATGGGGGGCAAAGATTTAAGCGACCAAGTGGATGGCGTTAAACTCTTGGTAGAGAAATACGGTATAAACCCCAAACACGTGGGTTTATACGGCGGATCTTATGGCGGTTTTATTACCCTAATGGCACTATGCACAGAACCAGATGTATTTAGCTCGGGAGCTGCCCTGCGTTCGGTAACCGATTGGGCGCATTACAACCACGGCTACACATCAAACATTTTAAACGAACCTGCTTTAGATGACAAAGCCTACAAGCAGAGTTCGCCCATTTATTTTGCCGATGGGTTAAAAGGAAATTTATTAATGTGCCACGGTATGGTTGATGAAAATGTACAGTTTCAGGACATTGTTCGCTTTAGCCAACGCTTAATAGAGTTGGGTAAAAACAATTGGGAGTTGGCCGTATTCCCGGTAGAAGACCATGGCTTTACCGAGCCTGCCAGCTGGACCGATGAGTACAAACGTATTTTTAACTTATTTGAACGCACCTTAAAACCATCCACTAAAATTGTAGCGAAATAGAACTTTATTTTGGCTCTCTTTTTATTAATGAGCAGCCGATATATCTACTTTTGCCACCTTTGTATTACGGATTAAGAATACCAAAGGCAAGCAGCATAAAAAGAATACCCCGAGGTAAAAAAAGGTATCCATATAGGTGAGAATAAAACTTTGCTTCATCACGCTTAAATCTAAAATTTTATAAGCTTGTTGTTGTGCTTTGTTTACATCGCCACTACCCGCACTTAAATATTGGGTGAGTTGTTTTAGGCGTTCTTGCACCGAAAAATCGTAAGCAGAAAGGTGGCTTATTAAATTGTTTCGGTGGCTTAAGGCTCTCGAAGCAATAAAGCTAGACACGATGGCTACGCCAAAAGATCCGCCCAATTGACGTACCATAGCGGTGAGGCCTGCACCTTGCGCAATATCTTTGCCCTTTAAGGCCGATAAGGAAAATGTAGCTATAGGTACAAATAGTAAACCTAAGCCCAATCCACGTAATAAAAGGGGGTAAAAGAAAGCTTCCTGGCCTGCCTGTGGGGTAATTATTCGGTATACCCAAAATGTAAATGTCCCAAAAATTGCAAAACCTGCGGCAATCATATATTTCTGCGACACGCCTTTTTGAATCATCTTGCCAACAAGAGGCATCATGAAGCCACTGGCAATGGCGCCGGGTATCAACATTAATCCGGTTTGTAGGGCAGTAAATCCTAGCATACTTTGCACAAATACTGGTATCACAAATACGCTAGAGAATAAGCCAAATCCTAAAATAAATGAGAATAGAACGCCTAATGCAAGATTTCTGTTTTTGAGTACCCGTAAATCAACAATAGGTTTTTTGGCCGTAAGCTCTCTCCAAATAAATCCAATGATACCGAGAACGGCTACTACTGTGAAATTGCTTATATATGAAGATGCAAACCAATCTTCTCGTTCACCCTGTTCTAAAATCAATTGTAAAGAACCTACGCCCAAAATTAATAAGCCAATACCCAACCAATCTACTTCCGATGCTGGCGTCCGATTTCCTTTCATATAGGCTGGGTTTTTTATAAATTTTAAGGTTAAAATAACCGCCAAAATACCCACTGGAATATTTACATAAAAGATAAAGGGCCAATTGTAGTCATCAATAATATAACCACCAATGGTTGGCCCCAGGGTTGGACCCATTAACACACCAATGCCATACAAGGCGCTGGCTAATCCTTTTTGTTCTGGCGGAAAAGTTTCGAATAAAATGGTTTGCGAAGTTGCTAAAAGTGCGCCCCCACCAATTCCTTGAATAAACCTAAAAGCTACCAATTCCCAAATGCTGGTAGAATTGCCACATAAAAAGGAGGCCACCGTAAAAACAACTATAGAGAAAGCGAAATAGTTTTTACGCCCAAACTGAGCCGATAACCATCCAGACATGGGTACGATAATTACATTGGCTATGCCATAGGCTGCAATTACCCAACTCACCTCACTTAGTGTGGCTCCTAAATTTCCCATTAGCTGGGTGGTGGCCACGTTTACAATGGAGGTGTCAATAAGTTCTAAGAGCGAACATACAATTACCGTAATGGCAATAACCCACTTCTTAAAACCATATTCTATGGTCGATTCCGATTCCATAGAAAGATTTAGTTAAGTATAATGCTTGCTTTTACATTCATGCCCGCTCTTAGCAAAGCCAAGTCGGTAGTAGCGTTTAACTTGATACGAACAGGCACTCTTTGTACTACTTTTACGAAGTTTCCACTGGCATTATCTGGGGGCAATAAAGCAAATTTTGCACCCGTTGCTGGTGAAAAAGATTCTACCACGCCGGTAAATACTTTATCTGGGAAGGCGTCTACCGTAACGTTGGCTTTTTGTCCAATACGCATCTTTTCCAATTGCGTTTCTTTAAAATTAGCGGTTACCCAAAGTTGGTTATCGCGAACAATAGCAAATAAAGACTGTCCCGCTTGTACCAATTGGCCGGGTTGAATATTCTTTTTGGCAATAGTACCCGAAGTAGCGGCTGTTAACACAGCATATGATACTTGTAAACGAGCCATTTCTACCTCAGCTTCTCGTTGTTTCACTTGTGCCTGGGCTACAGAAATTTGGCTCTTGCTAGTGGTGGTGCTGGCTTGTGCGGTTTTTTGCTGGTTGATGGCTAAACTTAATTGTGCTTCGGCCGCCTCTTTAGCTGCTTTGGTTGCATCAAATTGTTGCTGCGTACTTACACCTTCTTTTCTTAAGTTTAAAAACCGGTTAAACTCCTGCTTGGTTTGCCACACCCGTACTTGTGCTGCTTCTATTGCCGATTTCCCACTTACTACCGTACTTTGTGCGGTTGCAGTGCCTGCTTCGGCACCACCTACTGCGGCTTTGGCATTTTCGAGGGCAGCCTCGGCTTGCGCTAATCGAGCTAATAAATCGCGATTATCTAAACAAACTAGCGTATCACCAGGCATCACTTTTTGATTTTCTACCACACGGATATCGGTAATATAACCTCCTATACGGGCGGCCACTGGACTAATATTGCCCTCAATTTGGGCATCGTCGGTTTCTTCGTGCTTACGAGCATACTGTATTTTAATAAAGGCGATTACCACCAGTAATACCATTACACTGGCTATAATGAATGGTCCAATTTTTTTTACTTTTTTCTTTTCGCTCATGTAGGGTGTGTGTGAAATTGAGTTCAAATTTAATCAAACAAACTGGTTTTTCTACCCACCAAACAAATGGGGTTTAGAAATAAAAAAATGTTCTCATCTTTTCCATTGAAAGGTTTTGATGAATACATCAATATCCTTTTTTATGAAGTTGAGCACAGGTTTTATAGAATCTATTCGAGGTTGTTCGTTAAAATATAAAGCAGCCCTTAGGTAATTTTTACTGCTATCTGTAAGGTAAAATTGTACGGCCGATGCGGTATTACCTTCTATGGTATAATAAATGCCGTATACCTTTTTTTCGGGATAGTAAATAATTCCTTCATCTATGGCGGTGGCTTTTACGGTATGTTTAAAGGCAAAAGTCCGTGCATCTTCACTCAGTTGGTTGAGCATTTTTGGAGAGTTTATGGGTAAGTAGCTCAAGTGTAGTCGGCCGTTAAATTGCGGAAATGCGACATCAATCCAATAAGGTTTAGCATCTGCACGGGTATCGGGTTGCACTTGGGCATACACCGGATAATCAAAGCCGTAGGGAGCATTTGCCCGATAGCTTCGGTATTTTTTTTCTGGGAAATCTATTCTAAAATAACCTCGTGGCTTAGGGGTGTAATTACCCCCGCAAGCACTAAAAAGCAAACTTATACCCAACATAGCTAGGAGTACTTTGGAAAAATTCATGGCTTAGCTATTCCAAATTTCCCAAGCTTTTTCTGCTTGTATGTGTAGCATTTCTAAGCCGTTTTTAATGGTGGCACCTTTTTGTTTGGCTCGTTTTAAAAATTCGGTTTCTGCGGGGTTGTATACCAAATCGTACACCAGGTGTTTATCTGTAAGGTGTTCGTACGGAATATCTGGGCATTCGTTGATGTTTGGGAACGTGCCCAAGGGTGTGGTATTGATAATGAGCAGATGTTCCGTCAGTAAATCGGCGGTTACATCGGCATAGCCTAGTTGTTTGCTGCGGGCTCTTCTGCACACTATTTGGTACTCTATATGTAGTTTTTTAAGTACGTAGGCCACTGCTCTGGATGCTCCACCACTTCCTAAAATTAAGGCTTTTTGGTGCCGCTTATGTAGTAGGGGTTTTAGGGAGTGCTCAAAACCATAGGCATCGGTGTTATAGCCTTCTAAACGAATTTGTGTGGAGGATAGTTCTCCACTAAAAAAATCTTCAACTGGGTGGCTATTGGCAACTTTAATGCAGTTTACGGCATCAATTTCTTTAGCGGCTTCATCCAAACTGTCCATATAATAAATAACCCCAATTTTATGCGGATGGGTAACATTCAATCCGCATAAATCGGGATTACTCTTTATAATTTCCGGGAAATCGCTAATGGATTCGATGGGGAAAGCCACGTATTCATGATCTAATAAACTGTCTTTTTTAAACTTGTCTGTAAAATAGCCAACTGAAAAGGAGTGTGCCAAGGGGTACCCGATAATGCCGTATTTTTTCATGATATGAATGTAGAAATTACTTTCCTTGATCTAAAAAGTGACTAAAGGTATCTCCTCTTAAACCAAGCCGGATAGTTTCCAATGGAATAACTTCTGCAGGGGCAATGTTACCTAGGTTTACATTGGTACCAATTAGTTTTATAAACCATACTTGTTGGGCTTTAATGGGCGCTTCCCAAATAATGGTTTCAGCGGGTATTTGGGTTAAAATTTCATCTACCAAGCCCTCTCTTACTTCTCCAGAATCGCGATATATACCTACGTTTCCACCTTCACGAGCTTCGGCAATTACCTTCCAAGAACCGGCTTCAATTTCGGCTTTCATGAGGGCAATCCATTTGTATGGGGCAAATATTTTAGCAGCATCTTTAGATCCTACTTCAGAAATTACGGTTACTTGTTCACTTAGTTTACGAATGTATTCACATTTTTCGTCGTGTTCAATATCCATAGAGCCATCGGATACTTCGGCATATTGCATATCGTATTTGTCTAGTACCCGGCGGTAATCGTCAAATTGATTGCGAATGGCAAAGGCCTCGAACAATGTACCTCCGAAATAGGTAGGAATACCTGCTTCTTTGTATATCTGCAGTTTTTTTTCTAGGTTGGGTGTTACATAAGAAGTAGCCCACCCAAGTTTTACAATATCGGTATGTGTTCCGGAAACTTCTAAAAAGTCTTCAACTTCACGGATACTTAAGCCCTTATCCATAACCATGGTTATGCCATTATTTCTTGGTTTTTGGGTGCGTTCGGGGATATTATTTAAGGTGTAATTCATGCTGCAAATGTCCAAAAAAAATCTAATTATTAAAGTGTTTATCTGGTATACCGATTAATGACATCGATAATTACCTTGTTTTCCTGTAATTGGGGGAGGTATTCGAATAGGATATGATGTTTTTCCGGATCGGTATTGAGTGCAATTTCTAGGAAAGCCAACGCTTCTGCATATTGTCCATCGGCAAATAAGTAAGCCACCATACGGTAGTATAGTTCGGCGGCATCTGGGTTGGTTTTAATACCTTCTGAAATGGTTTCAATGGCTTCGGCAAGTTTTTTTTGCTCAAATAATATAGAGGAGTAATCTAACCACGCTTCAATGTCTATGGGGTTTAGCTCTAGTACTTTTTCGTAGGCTTTTTCAGATTCGTCTAATTGTTTTAGTTTGTATTGCGCATCGGCAATGGCAAACCAAAAATCCGGATTTTGATCGTCTAACTCCAATGCTTTTCTATAAAAATGGAGCGACTCAAAAAAGCGTTCTTCAAAGTCGAGCGTTACGCCTATGCCAAACCAAGCATCGGCTTGTTCGGGATCCATTTTTACCGCCTTTTTGTAGTATTTACGAGCCTCGTCCATTTGCTCTAATTTTTCGTAGCATTCGCCAATGGCACAATAGGTGTCTCCATTGGGTGGCTCGTACTCAAAGGTTTGTTTATACACCTCAATGGCTTCGCTGTAGCGATCTAAATTAACCAATGCATTGCCTTTGTTGAAATAAGCCGATGAAAAATTTTCTTTGATTAAAATGGCATAATCGTAGGCATCAATGGCTTTTTCAAATAAATTTAATTTATTGTATGCATTGCCTAGGTTGTACCAAGCGGCGTATGAGTAGGGCTCGGTATCGATGTATTGTTTATAAAATTCAATGCATTCTTCTTGTTTGTCGAGCACATCGTAACAAAAAGCCAACTCATAAAGGGCTTCTTGGTTTTCCATATTGCTTTCTAAGCACTCTTTTAAGTAGGTTATTGCCGATTCATAATCGGCCATATTTTGGTATACGTAGGCAATGTGTAAGAGAATTTCATCTCTACTTTCAGTCATTTCTAGGGCCTTTTTATAGTTTTCTAGTGCCTCGGTATGTTGTTCTAGACCCTCAAAAATGGTGCCTCTTAGCGTGAAAATATCCGGGTCAGATGCTTCTAAGGTTTCGGCTTTATCTAAGGCAGCAAAAGCCTTGTTTAGTTGATTGGTCACTAAAAATAATTGGGCTTGTTTTACTAAAAATACCGATACAAAGGGGTGTTGGCTTAGGGCATATTCTACTACCTGAAGTGCCTTTATGGGGTCATTTTTTTCGATATAATAATCTATGATGTTTTCAAATGCTTGTGCATCGAAGAAATACTGGTCCTGATTGCGGATCATTTCTTCGTAGCGTTCTACCGAAAATTTAGGATCTTCACTAAATCCAAATTCAAATTCTTCTTCCATCCTCGTAAACTAATGTGCGCTTATACAGCTATATCATCAATAATCTTGCCAAGACTAATTAATGTTCAAAATACCTCAAAAATGTCTTTCTTATAGATTTAGTTTTCCACATCTCTACACTAAACGAGTGCCTGATTTGTAACTGCAAGGCTGTTTTAGGCTATAATGGGCAGCATTACCTTCAGTTTTTTTGGCGCCCAATAAATTTTAGAGCATAAAAAAACCCTCCAAAAAGAGGGTTTTTTTACAATTGGGTGTGTATGGTATTAATGGTTTACTCTTTCTTTCCAAGGTTCTGGATCTGGATCTGGTTTTGGTAATGGGTAAAGTTCTAGTTTTCTATAATCGTAGTAATATTCAATACCCGATCCATTTCCTTTATCTAAAGTTGTAGTTGCAGGTGTTGTTTGACGGGTATCAATTGGGGCACCTGGCGCCAAAATAAGGCTTTTATAATCCATTACTTGTCCTACAGCTAATCTTCCTTCTGCCGTGCTTGGTGTAAATTCAGTACTTTTTTCGCAAGCGCCAAGTACGATAATGCCAAGCCCCAAACATACTGCCGGGCCAATTAAATTTTTGTTTTTTTTCATATTATTTTGTTTTTAGTTAACCAAATCTGATTAATTAAAAGAAAATAACGTGCTTTAAAAGAAATATAATTGCTAATTATAATTATGGGACTTAATATTACTTAGTAAGATAACAAGGTACTTAGTAACTGAATTGCACTGTGTGGATGACCTAATGGATAAATAACTTATAGCCTCTACCATGTATATTCATAATTTCTACTTTCGGATCGGCTTTCAAGTATTTGCGCAATTTGCTCAAAAATACATCCATGCTACGGCCATTAAAGTAATTATCGTCGTGCCAAATGGCTAAAAGTGCTTCTTCTCGGGTTAATACTTGGTTTTGTTTCTGGCACAATAGTTTTAACAATTCTGCTTCTTTGGTACTTAATCGCTGGGTATTTTCTTTATAGGTAATTCGCTGTGCCGCCACATCAAATACAAAATCGCCAATTTGGAAGCTGCTTTGCTGCACATTTGTCTCATCGTTTTTATTTTCTGAAACTCGTTTTAAGAGCGCATTAATACGCAGAAGTAATTCTTCAATTCTAAATGGTTTGGTAATATAATCGTCGCCACCGAGGGTAAAAGCTTCTGTTTTATCCTCAATCATGGTTTTGGCGGTTGCAAAAATGAGCGGAATGTGCTCATTTATTTTCCGAATTTCTTTGCCAAGGGTAAATCCATCTTTTTTGGGCATCATTACATCTAAAATGCATAAATCAAAGGCTTCTTTGGTGAATGCTATTAATCCCTCGTCGCCATCGCTGCAACGTACTACCTCGAACTTACCTTTTAGTTGCAAATATTCTTGTAAGAGTAGCCCCAGGTTAGGGTCGTCTTCTACTAATAGTATTTTTTTCATGCTAGGGGGATACTAATTTCAAAGGTAGATCCTTTGTGTTTTTCACTCTTTACTTTTATTTGTCCTTTTAGTAAGCGTATAATGGTGTTTACGTAACTTAAGCCCAAGCCAAATCCTTTTACATTGTGCACATTGCCGGTAGGTATTCTGTAAAATTGATCAAAAATTTTATCTATTTGGTCTTTACTCATTCCAAGGCCATTGTCTTGTACAGTACATAGTATTTGCTTCCCAAGGTTTTGTGTACTAATTTTAATTTTTGCTTCTCCATCGCAATATTTAAGAGCGTTGTCTATTAAATTAAATAGTACGTTTGATAGATGTAATTCATCGGCAAATACCACGTCATTTTTTGCTTGTAAATCTAATTGAATTTTGGCTTTTTGTTTTTCGAGTTGTAAGCTCATGCTATCGGCTACGGCAGCAATAAGGGTATTTAATTCTATGGGTCTATTTTCTAGTTTAAAATCTTCTTTATCTACCTTGGCTAGGTGTAAAACACGTTCAATGTGATTACCAAGTCGAATATTCTCATCGTAAATAATGTTTGCTAAGCGTTCAACCTGTGCCCGGCCTCCACTTAATTCTTCATCTTTTAAGGCTTCACTGGCAATCATAATGGTGGCTACAGGTGTTTTAAACTCATGCGTCATGTTGTTTATAAAATCGGTTTTCATTTCCGATATTTTTTTCTGTTTTAAAATAAGTTGCAAGGTATATCCAAAACTACCTAATAAGATGAGTAATAAACCTCCAGAAAGCGCCATAATCCAGGCCATGTTTGCCAAAATATAATTGCTTTTGTTCGGAAAACTAAGCAAAAGCCAACCGCTTTCTTTAATCATTTCTTTTGGGAAGAGTTGTGTTTTAAACACTTCACCGGTATGCGAATGTTCGATAGTTTCAGTTGGGGTGTCTATCTTATTTTTGGCGTTTGCTTGCTGTATTTTGTAGGTAAAACTTCCGGTAATGCCTTTGTTCTGTAATTCTTTACGCAGAAGTTGATTTACCATATTTGATTGTATGCGCTTATTTAACGGCATTTTAGTCGAACCAAATTCTTGTGCCAAATCTTGTAATACATTTTTCTTACTTGCTTGTACAGAATCTAAGAAGAGTTGTACGAGTTGTTCATCAGGCGCAGTAGTCGCATCGCTTCTACTTATGTTTGTGAGCCTTGGTTTAGCTAGGGTAATAAGTTTAGGTCCATTTTGCGGGTCGAAGACAATGTACTGCCGAATAGAATCTACCGGGTTTTGTTTAGTAAAACTAAGTTTCGGAACGCGAAGCTGTAATACTTGTTGATGTATACCACCAAATGGATCAACAAATTGTACCCACTCTTGTTGTAATTCATCCCCCTCTTCTACTTGTTGTTTAGTAGCATCGTAAGAAAATACTACCGGGTAACGTGCCCGAAGCATACTATCTCGTATTATAAACAAACTATCTGCTTTTTGCTGTTCTTTGCTTAAAAATTGCGCATAAGATTCTTTTCGGGCCGCCGAATTTTGCTTCAACTGATTATTAGCTTGTGCTCGATCTTTTCTTTTTTGCGCTTCTTTTCTGGTGGTTACTGCCTTTTTTAATAAAAAATTATAGGCTTCTTGCCCTTCGAGTTTCTTAGCCACATTGCTAAGCGCCTCGTTTACATTTTGATCAAATAATTGAGATTTTAATTGATACGATTGATTTAGAAAATACCATTGCATAGCCAATACACCCAATAGGGCTATAGCCATTAGGCCGGTTATGAGCACAATGTTTTTCCGTTTCATCGTTCAAAAATACCCAAGCTAGCTGGAGTGTACTCTATTTTAACACTTTTTAACAAGCTCTTAACAAAATACTAGGAAGTAGCGCCCTATTTTTGACTTATTGAATGTAATTAATAGTATAAAGGGTTAGATTATATTTTTTGGTTTGTGTAATGCCAAAAAAGCCGTTCCGAAGAAATTCGGAGCGGCTTTTTTGCTAAAAGAGTTTTTGCTTAGAATGGAAAATCATCCTCTGCACCAGGCTCTGCAGCTAAATCTGCTGGTGCAGCAAATTCTGGTGTTGGTGCAGCACTTGCAGCGCCTCCCAATACGTTTAGTCTCCACACCGAAAGGGTGTTAAAATATTGTGTTTTTCCGTTTTTATCAGTCCACGGACGGCCACGTAAGTTAAAAAATACCTCTACTTGGTCGCCTACTTTTACAGCATCAAGTAAGTTTACTTTATCTTGTACTGCTTCTAATTTTACATATTCCGGGTAGCTCGGATTTTCTGCATATTCAATTACGACTTCACGTTTTTTGAATTTTTCGCTCACGGTAATTACTTCGCTAACCTCGTGTACTTTTCCTTTAATATCCATTAATTCTAAATTTTTAAAATACTAGTAACAAATCTCCATATTTTAATTGATTAACTTCGCAAAATATCATGCAAGTTTTCCACACCAAAAATAAAATCATCATCACCTGTAATAAGCGCCTAGCGCCTTATTTACAAGCGGAAGTAGAAGCCCTGGGCTTTACTCCCGACAGGGTGTTTAGTACTGGTTTAGAATTAACCGGTACCGTAACCGATTGTATTAAACTCAATCTTAATTTGCGTTGCGCCAGCCAGGTACTTTATACATTAAAAAGCTTTATAGCCGATAACCCCGCTCGTTTATATAAAGAGTTGGTAGAAATGGAGTGGGAGAGTTTAATTGATTTCACCGGTTATTTCTCTGTTACCTCTAATGTAGATAACGAAACCATTACCACCCCTTTATTTGCAAATTTAAAGGTAAAAGATGCCATTGTAGATCGAATTAAAGAGAAAAAAGAAATTCGCCCCAATACCGGACCGGAGTTAGATAAAGTGGTTATCCACCTGTATTGGAAAGATGATAAAGCGGACATATTTTTAGATACATCGGGCGAAACTTTGGCCAAACACGGCTATCGTAAATTGCCAGGTAAAGCACCCATGTTGGAGGCTTTAGCAGCTAGTACAATTATGGCAACAGATTGGGATCAAAAAAGCCCTTTCGTAAACCCCATGTGTGGTTCGGGTACCTTGGCTATAGAAGCGGCTTTACTAGCAACCAACAAACGCCCAGGTTTATTCCGCATGAATTATAGTTTTATGCACGTATTGGGTTATGATGAAGAGGTGTTTTTTACGGAACGCAGGTTGTTAAAAGATCAATCGGTTAAAACCATCGATTTTGAAATTATTGCTACCGATATTTCGGCTGATGCAGTAGATGTAGCTCAAAAAAATGCACAAACAGCTGGCGTAGATCAATTAATTACGTTTAAGGTTTGCGATTTTGCCGAAACACCCGTTCCAATTACACCAGGCGTGATTATGTTTAATCCCGAATATGGTGAGCGTATGGGGCTGCATACCAAGTTAGAGGCCACCTACAAACGCATAGGCGATTTTATGAAGCAAGAGGCCAAAGGCTACCGAGGCTACATTTTTACCGGTAACCCCGATTTGGCCAAACGTATAGGCTTACGAGCTTCGCGAAGAGTAGAATTTTATAATGGTAAATTAGATTGCCGTTTATTAGAATATGAATTATACGAAGGTAGCAGAAGAGAAAACCCCGATGCAGCCCCATTAGCTTAACAAATTTATGAAACTTTCTGTTTTAGTGTTGATTAATGCCTTAGCCGTTGCCCTATCTTTAGCATTGTTAAACTTCTACTTTCAGCACAATTGGCTATACATGTTGACTACCCTGGCGGTTGCCCTAGGTACGAGTTTTGTTGTTTTCTACTACATCACCGAACGTTTTGTATACAGTAAAATTAAGCTCATCTACAAGCTTATTCATAATCTCAAATTGGGCAAAGATTTAAAAGATGCCATTGGCGAATATGTGAGCGATGATCCTATTTACGATGTAGAGCAAGAAGTAAAAGAGTGGGCTATCAATAAAAAATCGGAGATAGATAGTTTAAAGAAACAAGAAGGGTTTCGTCGAGAGTTTTTGGCCAATATTTCTCATGAATTTAAAACGCCACTTTTTGCTATTCAAGGCTACATTGAAGCGCTGCAAGACGATTTGTTATCTAACCCAGAACAAACCGAAAAGTTTCTAAACAAAGCAGCCAAAAATGTAGACCGCTTGAGTTATTTGGTAAAAGATTTAGATGCCATTTCTAAACTTGAAAGTGGTGAATTGCCCATCAATTACGAAATTTTTGATATTAGTGCCTTGTTGCAAGAGGTGGTAGAATCGCTTGAATTACAAGCAAAAAAACACCATATAAACCTTGAATTTAAAGACAAATACCAAACCGTAACCAAGGTAGAAGCTGATCGAGAAAAAATTAGACAAGTATTGGTTAACCTGATTGATAACTCTTTAAAATACGGCAAACCCAATGGTACTACTGCCTTAAAATTATTCGAACTACACGATCAAATATTGGTTGAAGTTACTGATGATGGATTGGGAATAGAAGAAAAATATCAGGCCCGTATTTTCGAACGCTTTTACCGAACCGATCAAAGTCGTTCCAGAGAAATTGGCGGTTCTGGCTTAGGCTTGGCCATTGTAAAACACATGCTCGAGGCCCAAAACCAAACCATTACCGTCCGCAGTACCGAGGGCATAGGTTCTACCTTTGGCTTTACCCTCCAGAAAGCATAGACTTAACATTAACTTAACACAGTAATTATAACTTTGATTAATTAAAATCAACTCAAATGTCATTAAACACCATCTTTCAGTACTTTATACCTAAAGACAAAAACTTTTTCCCACTTTTTGAGCAGGCAAGTAACAATTTGATTAATATGGCTGAGGTATTAAACAAAGCCGTTAACACTAAAAATGTTGATGATCGCTTGGAGCTTTTTAAAGAGATTGAAACGATGGAACATATCGGCGACGATATAACCCACCAAATTTATTTAGAACTTAGTAAAAACTTTATCACCCCATTTGATAGAGAAGATATTCATCAATTAGCTAGTGCAATTGACGATGTGGCCGATTATATTTATGGTTCAGCAAATAGAATGCATTTATATAATGTGGACCACATTACCGAACCTATTCAAAAACTAGCCGAATTAATTCTTCAAGCGGTAACCGATTTAGATAAAGCGGTAAGAGAATTACGTAACCTGAAAAATATCAGAGCCATTGCCGATTCTTGCGTACGCATCAACAGTATTGAAAACCAAGCCGATTACGTATTTGATAAAGCAGTAGGTGATTTATTTACTTACGAAAAAGACGCCGTTCAGCTAATTAAATACAAAGAAGTTTTAGCGGCACTAGAAACTGCAACCGATATGTGCGAAGATGCAGCCAACGTATTGGAATCTATTTTAGTTAAACACGCTTAAGCAAGAGCTATGAGCTTAACGCTACTTTTCACCATTATTGGGCTTGCCTTGGTATTCGATTATATCAATGGTTTTCACGATGCAGCCAATTCTATTGCCACAGTAGTTTCTACCAAAGTACTTACCCCATTTCAGGCAGTAGTATGGGCTGCCTTTTTTAATTTTTTAGCCTACTGGGTATTTGGTTTCGGCGTTGCCGATACCGTTGCCAAAACGGCAAACACTATGGATATTAACCTTACCGTAATTTTAGCCGGTATTGTTGCAGCCATTGCCTGGAACTTATTAACCTGGTGGTTGGGTATTCCATCTAGTTCATCGCATACATTAATTGGTGGGTTTGCTGGTGCAGCCATTGCGCACGCCGGTGTAGGCTCGGTAGTATGGTATACAGCCGGTAAAGAGGGCGGTTTACCTTCGGGTGTTTTAGTTATTGCATCTTTCATTGTATTAGCTCCACTTATTGGTATGTTGGTTTCCTACTTCTTATCTGTATGGTTGCTACATTCTTCTAAAAAAGCAATTTTACCTAAAATTTGGACCTTAGTAATCATGGCCGCTACTGCGTTATTTGTGCGTAGCCGAATGGTGTTTGAAATTAAAAAACCCCGTTTCGATTCTCATTTTTGGAGTGTTGTTGCAGAATCACACAATTTAAAATGGCTTTTATTCGCAGGAATTATTTTTTCGGTAGGCTTTTTCTGCTTAATTTTTAGCAGCTTAAGCGAAATAAAAGCAAGTGCATGGTTGCGTAAAATGCAATTGGTATCTTCAGCAGCTTTTAGTTTGGGCCATGGTGGTAACGATTCGCAAAAAGTAATGGGTATTATTGCCGCTGCCGTAGCTGTTTACATTCACACCTCGGGCGTAGCACAAGAAAGCTTACCGGCTTGGTTAGATGTGGCCTTGCCAAATGGCGATAACCCAGGCCATATTCCAGGGTGGATTCCTTTAGCTTGTTATACCGTAATTGCCTTAGGAACTTTAAGTGGCGGTTGGAAAATTGTAAAAACCATGGGCTCTAAAATTACTAAAGTAACGCCATTTGAAGGGGTTGCCGCCGAGTCTGCTGGAGCCTTAACCTTATTTTTTACCGAACATTTTAAAATACCGGTGTCTACCACGCACACCATTACTGGCTCTATTATTGGAGTTGGATTGAGTAAACGAGTTTCTGCAGTACGTTGGGGTGTAACCGTAAATTTAATTTGGGCATGGGTTCTAACCATTCCGGTATCTGCCTTATTAGCGGCTATACTTTATTACGTTTTTACGTTCTTTTTAAACTAAAGAGTGGTTTAGGTAACGGATAGGTGTTTTAGGCTAATAACCGTATCGGCTCTTCCAATAAATCTTTTAGGGTTTGTAAGAACGCAGCACCCGTTGTGCCATCAACCACACGGTGATCGCAACCTAAGGTTAATTTCATAACATTGCCTGGTACCACGGCTCCGTTTTTCACTACCGGAACTTCTTGTATAGCACCTACCGATAAAATGGCTCCATCGGGTGAGTTGATAATTGACGTAAACTCATCAATACCAAACATGCCTAAATTAGATACGGTAAAGGTAGAACCCTCCCAATCGGCAGGTTGAAGTTTTTTAGCCTTGGCTTTTGCACCAAATTCTTTTACTTCCGCAGAAATATGAGAAAGCGATTTTCCGTCAGCAAAACGCACCACCGGAACCAATAACCCGTCTTCTACCGCCATGGCAACGCCAATATTGGTATGTTCGTTGAAGCGAATGGTATCGCCACCCCACGATGAATTTACAGCTGGATGTTTCTTCAATGCATTGGCTACGGCTTTAATCACGATATCGTTAAAAGATACTTTTACCGGCGCTACGGCATTAATTTGTGTACGAGCGGCCATGGCACTTTCCATATCTACACTAATGGTTAAGTAGAAGTGGGGTGCGGTAAACAAGCTTTCACCTAAACGTTTGGCAATTACTTTACGCATTTGCGAAACAGGTACTTCGATATATTTTTCTTCACCAACAAAGGTTGGAATTACCGCTGTAGGAACGGTATCAACCGCAGCCGCAGTGTTAGAGCTAGCGGCTACTGGAGCAGCACCCGGTACAAAACCGTCAATATCTTTCTTCACAATACGCCCACCTTCGGCACTACCTTGTACTTGGCGTAAATCAATTCCTTTTTCTTGCGCAATTTTACGAGCCAAAGGCGATGCTTTTACTCGTGAATCGTCGCTACTTGTAAGAACTGCCACCGGAGTGTTTGCTGTTGCTAACGGAGTAGTAATGGGTGCCGGTGTTGCTACTTGGGCAGGTTCAGCTGTAGGCACCGGAGTACTTGGGGCTGCTGTTAATAAAGGTGTTACATCGGTACCCTCTTTACCTACAATGGCAATAATATCGTTTACTTTGGCTGCTTGTCCTTTTTCAACACCTATATAAAGTAAGGTTCCTTCGGCGTAGGCAGTTACTTCCATGGTCGCCTTATCGGTATCCACATCGGCCAAGGCATCGTCGCTTTTTACTTTATCTCCTACTTTTTTGTGCCATTCTGCAATTACCCCTTCAGTCATGGTGTCGCTTAATAAAGGCATGCGGATAACGGTGGCACCCAATGATTCTGGTGTTACGCTTGCGCTAGCTACAGGAGCCGCAGCTAAAGGGGAAACTTCTGCTACAACTGGAGCTGCTTTTTCGGCAGCAGGGGCAGGGCTATCAGTCAATAATGCTTGGTAATCTTCGCCTGGGGCACCAATAATAGCAATAATCGAGTCAACTGGAGCGGCCTGACCTTCAGCTATACCTATATAAAGTAGGGTACCTTCTTGAAAAGACTCGAAATCCATGGTTGCTTTATCGGTTTCTACTTCGGCAACTAAATCGCCGGAGTTTATTTTATCACCCACTTTTTTATGCCACTTCGCAATCACCCCTTCAGTCATGGTGTCGCTCATTTTGGGCATGCGCACTACTTCAGCCATATTTTTTTATTTAAGGTAAACTTAATCGCGAATAAAAGGGTAATCTCCCTGTGCGTATACATCGGTATACAACTCCTGAGCTTCTGGCAATGGAGATTCTTCTGCAAAACGCACCGATTCGTCTACAATCGCTTTTACTTTTTCGTTTATTTCTTCAATCCAAGCTTCGGTGGCATATTTTTTACGAAGAATGGTTTCTTTTACACTTTCTACAGGGTCTTTAGCTTTAAATTCCTCTACTTCTTCTTTGCTGCGGTATTTTGCCGGGTCGGACATAGAGTGTCCTTTATAGCGATAGGTACGCATTTCTAAGAAGGTAGGGCCTTCGCCTCTACGAGCACGGCTAACCGCTTCGTCCATGGCGTTGTGTACCGCTACCGGATCCATGCCGTCAACAGGAGCGCAAGGCATATCAAAACCCAATCCAATTTTATAAATATCTAACATGTTGGTGGTACGGGCTACCGAAGTACCCATGGCGTATCCGTTGTTTTCGCACACAAATACTACAGGTAATTTCCATAACATAGCCATATTAAAGGCCTCGTTTAAGGCACCTTGGCGTACAGCACCATCGCCCATATAACACACGTTTACATTGCTAGTACCTTTATATTTTTCGGCGAAGGCAATACCTGCACCTAATGGAATTTGTCCACCTACAATACCGTGCCCACCGTATAAGCCCAATTCTTTACTAAACATGTGCATAGAACCACCCTTGCCTTTAGAACAACCGGTAGCTTTACCATACAATTCGGCCATTATTTCGTTGGCAGACATGCCTCTTGCAATGGCGTGTGCATGTTCGCGATACGCAGTAATCATGGTATCTTGGGGGCCTAAAACCGACATCGCACCAGCCATTACAGCTTCTTGTCCGATATATAAATGGCAAAAGCCTCTAATTTTTTGTTGTCCGTACAATTGTCCAGCTTTCTCCTCAAACTTTCTCATCAAAAGCATCGATTCGTACCACTGGAGATAGGTATCTTTCGTAATTTCTACTGAACTCATTCTCTTGTATATATCGTTTTTAGGGATCACAAATCTAATCATATCTTACAGAAAAAAGAAGAGTTATTGTGTTGTTTACACGAAGTTTTTAGCCTACGTTTAAATGTGAAAAAATGTTAAAAAGACAAACTTCTTTGCTTAAATTGTTTAATAACGCTACCTTTGTATGGTTAGAATGTGTTAATTAACAAGCAATTACCGCAATTTATACAAATAATAAGCCCTAGCTTATGCTTAAAAAGATATTAACAATTTTCATTTTCACTGCTTTATTTGCTTCTGCGCAAGCCCAAACCACTGTGGCCAAAAAGGAGCCTGTAAAAACGGAAGATCCGGATAACTTACTTTCGGACTACTTTTCGCAGGTGATGGGCATTGCGCTATCTGCTACTTCTAATTTAAAATTATACCAATTTGTATACGATTGGATTGGTACCCCATATCGCTTTGGTGGATCTAGCCGTAAAGGAATAGATTGCTCTGCTTTTACCAAAGAAATTTATTCGAAGGTATTTAATACCGTTATTCAGCGTAACTCGAGAGAAATTTTTAGCATGTCTACTCCGGTAAGCCGTGAAGAGTTGAAAGAAGGTGATTTGGTGTTTTTTAAAATTAAAAGCCGCAGTATTACGCATGTGGGTATCTATTTAGGCAATAACCGATTTGCACATGCTTCATCTAGTCGTGGAGTGGTATTGAGCAATTTAGATGAGCCCTATTATAAACGCTATTTTTACAAAGGCGGTCGCTTAAATGCACCTATAGAGTAAAGTATTTTTACCTCATCAGTACATATGAAATCTTGCCTTCGGCAGGATTTTTTTATTTTTATCCCTATGAAACGGCTTTTCCTCTTTATTTATCTTTTTGTTGGCACAGTGCAGGCCTTGCTAGCGCACCCTGATACCTTGCGTATTGTGGCAGTTGGCGATATCATGATGGGCTCTGCTTTTCCAGCTCCTGTGTTGCCCAAAGACGATGGAAAAGGAAGTTTTAAAGCGGTTTTGCCTTTGCTGCGTAATGCCGATTTAACGTTTGGAAATTTAGAGGGTGTATTTTTAGATGAAGGCACGAGCGATAAATGTAAAAATAGTAAGGCTTGTTATGCCTTTCGTATGCCCCAGCGCTATGTGGCGCACCTAAAAGATGCCGGTTTTGATGTAGTAAGTGTTGCCAATAATCATTCGGGTGATTTTAATGAAAAGGGACGTACACAAACGGCTAAAACATTGAGCGATGCTGGTATTCAGTATGCTGGGTTTCAATCGCACCCGTATACCTTATATGTGAAAAACGGAGTGAAATATGGCGTTTGTGCTTTTGCCCCCAATGAAGGAACGGCTTCTTTACACGATTGGGCTACTGCAAAAAAGCGCATTGCCGAATTAAAAAAACTAAGTGATATTGTGGTGGTGTATTTTCATGGTGGTGGCGAAGGCGCAAAATTTCAACATATTACCCGAACGAACGAATATTTTTATGGAGAAAACCGAGGCAATGCGTACGCTTTTGCACGTATGGCTATTGATGCCGGTGCCGATGTGGTATTGGGCAGTGGGCCCCATGTTACCCGAGCAGTAGATGTATATAAAAACCGCTTTATAGCCTTTAGTTTGGGTAATTTTTGCACCTACGGCATGTTTAATTTAGATGGTCCCAACGGCGTTGCGCCACTTTTAGCATTAAATATCAACGAAAAAGGAGAGTTTATTTCGGCTAAGGTGACTTCTATTTTTCAGCAAGATAATGAGCATTTGGCTATAGATCCTACCGGAAAGGCATTTCAAATCCTAAAACAGCTTACGCAAAATGATATTCCCGAAGCAGCATTACAGTTTTCGGAAGATGGCATTATTACTAAAAAACCACTTAAAAATTAATGCGGATTAATTTGTTTGAGACTAAGCGGAACCAACCGTTTGGTTTTTAGGTAGGTAAAGCCTACCACACATAAGGTCATGGTGCCACCAAATAATACCGATGGTATGGCACCCATTAAACGGGCGGTAAGCCCCGATTCGAAGGCCCCAATTTCATTGGATGAGCCTATAAACATGGAGTTTACAGCAGCTACTCGGCCACGCATTTCGTCGGGGGTTAGAATTTGTAAGATGGTAGAGCGAATAATTACGCTCACACTATCAAATGCACCTTCGAAAAATAAGATCACCAAAGAGAGGTAAAAATTTCGCGAAAGCCCGAAGCAAATAATGGTAATGCCGAAGCCCGTAACTGCAAATAGTAGGTTTCTCCAGGGTTTGTTCATGGGCGAAAAGCGGGTCATAAGCAACATGGTAAGCACTGCTCCAACGGCAGGTGCTGCTCGTAAAAAGCCTAGACCTTCGGGTCCTACTTTTAAAATATCGTTGGCAAAAATGGGCATGAGGGCCACTGCACCTCCAAAAAACACTGAAAATAAATCTAAGCTAAGTGCGCCTAGAAGCATTCGGCTTTTAAACACAAAATGAATTCCTTCTTTTAACGAATCGAAAATAGGTTGTTTGGATATGAACTGCGCTGGTTTATTGCTAATTAGTAGCGTACAAGCTAAGGCGACCAACATAAATAGAAAAACTGCAATAAAACAGGTGGTTACGCCACTAAATCCATATAATAAACCACCTATGGCCGGTCCTACAATAGTGCCTATTTGCCAGCTTGAGCTGTTCCAGGTTGAGGAATTGGTTAGGTGTTCTTTGGGTACAATTTGGGCCATTAATGAGAATGCTGTTGGAGAAAAAAATCCTCGGGCAATACCAATGCCTAAAATCATGAGGTATATGGTGGCAATAATGGCGTGTTTGCTTAAGTAGCTAGCCATTACTGGAGAGGTTACTAAAAGTAATACTGCCGAGCAAATGGTCATGGCAACAATTACCCAAGCCAATAGTTTTTTCTTATCCGATTTATCGGCTAAATACCCTCCGTATAAAGAAATGGTAATGGCTGGTATAGCTTCTGTTAAACCAATTAAACCCAAAGAAAGCGGATCTTTGGTGAGTTGATACATATGCCAACCAATAATTACGGCTTGTATTTGGTAGGCAAATGTGAGAAAGAAGCGCATGCCCACATAGGCCCGAAATTCAGGAAAACGTAATGCGCTGTATGGGTCCGTTTTTGCCAAAATTAGTTTTTCAATCCGTTATGGTCAATTAAGTAAATTAAGCTGGTCATGGCAGCGGCACCTAACTCTAATTCTCTTCGATTTACATTTTCGAACACATCGTTCGGCGTGTGGTGAATATCAAAGTAGCGTTGCGAATCGGGTTTAAAACCAATGAGTACAATACCCGGGCTAGCGGTTTTTAGAGGACCTATATCGGCACCACCACCACCTAAGGTAAGTCGATCGGTTTGGTAGGGCTCGAATAATTTTTCCCAATCGCCTTTTATTTTTTTGAAAAGATCGGCAGGGGCATCAATGCCAAAGCCACGAGGGGTAAATCCTCCAGCATCCGATTCCATGGCCACAATATGTTTTTCGTTCGTAATTTTGGCTATTTCGGCATATTTCTGTCCGCCACGTAAGCCATTTTCTTCGTTCATAAAGAGCACAGCTCTGATGGTGTGTTTGGGCTGATAACCCAAACTTTTTAGGATGCGCAATACCTCAACAGATTGCATGACTCCGGTACCGTCATCGTGGGCACCTTCGGCTAAATCCCATGAATCTAGGTGACCACCAATGCTAATAATTTCATCAGGGGTGGTTGTGCCTTTTAATTCACCAATAACATTGTAGGAAAGCACATCGGGTAAGGTTTCGCAGTTTTGTTTAAAAAAGAATTTTACGGGCTCTGCCGACTTTAATTTTAGTAATCTGCTCAGTTCGTTTGCTCCTTTAGTAGAAATGGCTGCAGCCGGAATTTTTATTCCATTGGCCTCGTAATTCATAGCACCGGTGTGTGGGTAATCGTCTATAGCATGTGTTAACGATCGAACAATTACACCAAGGGCGCCATATTTAGCTGCTTCGGAAGCTCCGGCACGGCGTTGGTCGCCAGCCATACCGTAGGAGGTACCTGTTTCAATGGGTTTTGGGTCAAATGCACGATTAAAGAACACAATTTTTCCTTTAATTTTATCTTCGCCCAATGTTTTAAGCTCTGCCAAACTTTGCAGCTCAATTATTTCGGCTGTAAGACCTTGTTTTGGTGTACCTACCGAACCGCCAAGTGCAGCAATGGGTACCACTAGATCTTTTTTGCCCACTAAAATTTTACCTATTTCTTTTTCTCCTCGTACCCAGTGTGGTACCAATACTTCTTGCAAATACACCCTGTCAAAGCCATAGCTTTCCATGAGTTTTTTGGTCCAATCTACTGCTTTTTGTGCTTGTGCTGAGCCACTTAATCGGGGGCCAATTTGCTTACATAAATAGTTGAGGTTTTGGTAGGATTTTCCGTTTACTAAAGCTTCATCGTATATTTTACGAAGAAAAGCAGAATCGGCCGATTGGGCAAAAGTGCTAGTACTTAATACTACTAGTGCAACAAGGAGTTTTACTATTTTCATATGTTTAGTGTTTTAACAAATGTAATTTTTTTAGGCATTAATTTTAGGATATTTTATCCAAGCTAATGCCTGGATTGCGTTGTTCGAAATACGTTCGCAAGATTGTATTTTCTGGTTTTTGTAAATCAGGGTCGTTTTCGTAAAGTAGAATAACTGCCTGCCGAGCTTCTTGTAATAGGGCTTGATCTTGGGTAATGTTGGCCAATTTTAAATCGAGTACGCCACTTTGTTGCGTTCCTTCAATATCGCCGGGCCCCCGTAATTGCAGGTCAATTTCCGAAATTTCAAAGCCATCAGTAGTGCGTACCATCGTGTTGAGCCGTAGTTTGGCGTCGTTGCCTAGTTTATTCCCCGACATTAAAATGCAATACGATTGCTCGGCCCCTCTACCCACCCTGCCCCTGAGTTGGTGTAATTGCGATAGGCCAAATCGTTCGGCATTTTCTATAATCATAACACTTGCATTGGGCACATTTACGCCCACTTCAATTACCGTAGTGGCAACCATAATTTGGGTTTGCCCTTTTACGAAGCGTTGCATTTCAAAATCTTTGTCGGCAGCGGCTAGTTTTCCGTGCACCATGCTGATGCGGTAATCGGGCAGGGGAAACTCCTGACTAATTGCCTCTATACCGGCTTCTAAATATAATAAATCTAGTTTTTCGCTTTCTTTAATAAGTGGATAAACGATATATACCTGCCTACCTTTGGCAATTTCTTCCCGCATAAAACCGAACATGCGTAAGCGTTGGCTTTCGTAAAAATGCCGAGTTTCGATGGGTTTTCTGCCCACCGGTAATTCATTAATTACCGAAATATCTAGATCGCCATAAAGTGTCATGGCCAATGTTCGGGGTATGGGGGTGGCCGTCATTACTAAAACATGGGGCGGAACTAGGCTTTTCTTCCATAATTTAGCTCGTTGTTCTACCCCAAAGCGGTGTTGTTCATCAATAACTACTAGGCCTAAGTTTTTAAATTGAACCACGTCTTCAATAAGTGCATGGGTGCCAATTAAAATATTTATTTGCCCGTTTTGTAAGCCCTCGTGAATAATTTTGCGTTGCTTGGCTTTTACCGATCCGGTGAGGAGTTCAATGTTTACTAATTCATCGCCCACCAGTTCTTTTAGAGAGTTAAAATGTTGCTTTGCTAAGATTTCAGTAGGGGCCATTAAACAGGTCTGATAGCCGTTATCTATAGCCAAGAGCATGGTCATTAGCGCTACAATAGTTTTTCCGCTTCCCACATCACCTTGCAGTAAACGATTCATTTGAACGCCTTTTTGGGTATCGAGGCGAATTTCTTTGAGTACTCGTTTCTGTGCCTCGGTGAGTTGAAAGGGTAACCTAGTGTTGTAAAAGGCGTTAAATTTTTCGCCCACTTCTCCAAAAATTACGCCCTTAAATTTTCTACTTCTAAGCAGTTTATTTTTTAATATTTTGAGTTGGATAAAGAATAGCTCATCAAATTTTATGCGTTTTTGTGCCGTGGCCAATAGCTGGGCATCTTCCGGAAAATGAATATTAATGAGCGCTTCTTTTAGGCCAATGAGCTGGTGTTGCTCTTTTAGGTATTCGGGTAAGTTTTCTTCTACTTCGGAGATGCAGCTTTCTAAAACAGCCGCCTGCAAGCGCTGTAGTCCTTTGCTATCTAAGGTGGCTAGTTTTAATTTTTCGGTAGATGAATAAACGGGTTGTAAGTGTAGGTTTCCTTGTTTTTTGGCAATTGGGTTATATACCTCTATCTCGGGGTGCGACATGGAGATGCGCCCATTAAATATGGTAGGCTTGCCAAAAAACACATATACTGAGCCTATTTGTATGTTGCGCTCAAACCATTTGATAGACTGAAACCACACGCTTTCGAAGATTCCGGTATCGTCTTTTAACTCAACTACCAAACGCTTGGTTCTTTTTTCGCCCACCACCGCTTTGCTCAGTACTCGGGCCAAAACCTGCACATGAGGCAATTCGGCATTTAGTTGTTTTACTTTATAAAATCGGGTACGATCAATGTATCGGAAGGGATAGTTTTGCAATAAATCGGCATAGGTGTATATGCCCAACTCTTTTTTGAGGAGTTCGCCCCGTTGTGGTCCTACACCTTTTAGGTACCCAATAGGAGTACTTAGTTTATGCATGTTTTCGTTTAGTCTACTTGCTTTTTATACTTAGCTAATAAACTAGCTACAAGTGCCCAGTTAAATACTATTACTGCTAGCAGTAACAATACATAAGCAAATACTTGTTGTTGGTTTATTGATTCATGAAAATAAAAAATAGCTACGGCAAAAGCAACTAGTGGATTGGCGTAGATGAGAATTCCCATGGTAGATGAGGGCAAGCCAATAAGTGAATATAAACTTAAAAATAAAGGGATTATGGTAAATACCACCGATATGACTAAAATTACCATCCAAAAATGAGCATCCCATGGGAAACTACTGTGGTGGTAGAAAAAGAAAGGGATCATAATTAGGGTGGATAATACGAGCTGTACCCCTAGCATATTAAACTTATCTATTTCTACCACTACCCGTTGTATAAGTAGGTAACCGGTATATAAACTGGCAATTAGCACCGACCACCATACATCTCTTAGAGAACCTTGGGCTAAAATTAAAATACTAATTAAGGCAATGCCAATGGCGATAAATTTGATAGTGGTAAGATGTTCTTTTAAGAGGATAAAACCACCCATAGCCGTTAATAGTGGGCAAACCATGTAGGCAAAGGCTGCAGACGTTAAACTTACATGATTTACGGCGTAAATAAAGGCGAACCAATTGGCGGTAACCAACACTCCGGCCAATAGTGTGAGCAAAAGTATGCGCTTGCGCCGATGGGCATCTAAGCTTTTTAACCGAGCGATATCTTCTTTTAATTTTTTTCTTCTAAATAGGGCAATTACTAGCCAAGTGATAGATAAAGAGGTGAGGATGCGGTAGTGTAAAATTTCATCTGAGGGGTATGCTTTAAGCATACGCAATGGGATAGAAAAAAAGCCCCAAAGTGCCGTGGCTGTTAGGGCTGCTATAAAATACTTAACTCTGCTCTCCTTCACTATTTTGCGGCTATTACCGATATCTCTACGTTTACATTTTTGGGTAGGCCAAGTACGGCTACCGTTTCTCTGGCAGGGAAAGTGCCGCTAAAATAACTACCGTATACCTCGTTTACTTGAGTAAAGTAGCTCATATCGCTTAAAAAAATGCTGGTTTTCACCACATTTTCAAACGTACAATTGGCTTCTTCTAGGAGTTTTTTAATATTCTCCATTACCTGGGTGCTTTCTACCACAATATCGCCTTCCACCAATTCGTTAGTGGCAGGATTAATGGCAATTTGGCCCGATAAAAATAGGAATGATCCGCTCTGAATAGCTTGGCTATATGGGCCAATAGGTTCGGGTGCTTGCTTGGTGTAAAGTATCTTTTTATTCATGTGTACTTATCCACTCGATTAGTTTATATATAATGCCGCCTAAAAACAACAAGATAGCGATGCTGTTGATCGCATGCATGACTTTTAGATTGAAACTATCAGGTCTGTTCGGATCTTTTTTTCTGAAGAAATACATGGTATCAAAGGTATAAACAAAAAAAGAGTCCCGTTGTGTACCGAGACTCTTTTTTTGTGAAGGTTTTAAGAAAGCGAATTATCTCACAACTTCTACACGTCTGTTTAACTGACGACCTTCTTCGGTGGCGTTTGAAGCAACCGGACGAGTTTCGCCAAAACCTTTAGTAACGATTTTGCTAGCAGCAACACCAGAGTTTACTAAGTATGTTTTAACAGCATTTGCACGATCTTTTGATAATTGTAGGTTATAGTCTGTGGTACCTTCTTCAGAAGCGTGACCACCCAATTCTATTTTTAAAATAACTTTGCTTCTTAAGTCATTAGACAATTGATCTAATACTGGGTATGAAGAAGTTTTTAGCACAGATGAGTTAAACTCAAATTGAATAGCATTTGCAGAAGAACTTGGTGAGCCTGGGCAGCCATTGAACTCTGCAGTACCTTTTTCAGTTGGGCAGCTATCTTTAGAATCTGGCACACCGTCGTTATCGGTATCTAAAGGGCAACCGCCACCATCAACCTTTACACCCGCTTCAGTGTTAGGGCATTTATCTAGTTTGTCAGCAACACCATCGCCATCGCTATCTTTTAATAAATCGGCAGCTTCTAATGTACTTACACGTTGTTTCAATTCGTCTAATTCTTTGCGTAATGCGGGATCTTTTAATTCATCATACATTAAGGCAACCGGGTTAACCCAATCTAAGTTTGGCTTAGTTTTTGCACCCAAAGAAAATTCTAAACCTGCAGAAGTGTAAGACCAATTATCGTTTCCAGGAGCAACAGTTCCATCTACTTTATCCGTGTTGATGAAGTTCATGGTGTATCCTAAATCGAAGTTTACGCGGTTAGATACTTTAAATTTAGCACCTACACCAACAGGAGTAAATCTATCTTGGGCATATTTTTTAGTACCACTAGCACCATAAGTACCCTTATAATCGGTAGCTACGTTTAATGCGTTCGTAACCTTGTATGAATATCCAGCAATTCCGTATCCGGCTTTTACAAGGAAGTTTACAGCATTTTCTCTTTTCAAGAAATCTACGGTAGCTACGTTTACTACGCCACTCAAACTTGCAGTCCAAGCTAATTTGGTTTCGAAAGCTAAATTGCCACCAATACCAGTGCTTCCAGATAATTTACCGCCTCCGAATCCGAATTCTAATCCGAATGAGTGAGCCAATTGCTTGCGCAACGAAAGACCGTAAGCAAGATTTAAATCACCATCAGCATAATCCTTTACACCTCCTGCTAAGGTACTAGGTGCAGTAGCTCCTAGATTAAAACCTACCGACCAGGTTCTGTATTGGGTTCTACCACCAAATAGTTTAGGGGCTGAGCTTGTGGCCGATTCTTGTGCATTCGAAACGACAGAAAGACCCAACAAAATAAATATAGAGAGGGCAACAACTTTTTTACATGTAGAATGAATCATATTCTTTTTTTAAGGTTAAACTATTTCTTTTTGTATAATTTTTTTGCAAAATTAATGATAAGTTTGGCTTGAGCAAACCATCGTATGTGTACATTATGTTTTGTATACGAAACTTACAAGGTGTAAAGATAAAATTATTATACTAAAAATCATTATAGTTAATATTAAATTATTATGAAATATATAGCCCCTGATGCTAGTTTATTCATGCTTAATCGGAAAAATTTTGCCCAGCGCTTAAAACCTAAATCGATAGCTATTTTTAATGCGAATGATGAGCAGTTGCGTAGCGGCGATCAAAATTTTGCCTTTAAGCAAAACCCAGATTTATATTATTTAAGTGGCATAGATCAAGAGCAAAGTATTTTAATGCTATTCCCAGATTGCCCTAATCCACTATACAGAGAGGTGCTTTTTTTACGCCAAACCAACGAGCATATTAAAGTCTGGGAAGGCCATAAATACACCAAAGAAGATGCTAAAAAGGCTTCGGGTTTGGAACAAGTTTTTTGGCTTGATGAGTTTTGGAGTGTGTTGCAGTCAATCATTCACTATGCCGAAAACATCTATTTAAATACTAATGAGAACGACCGTTCGGTGTATGAAGTGCCTTATCGCGATTTACGTTTTATACAGCAATTAAAGGAGCGCTATCCTTTGCATCAGTATGAACGTAGTGCTTTAATATTGCGTGATTTACGACCCGTAAAATCGGAAATTGAGGTTCAATTGACCAAAAAAGCGTGTGAAATTACCCGTGATGCCTTTGTTCGGGTTTTAAAGTTTACCAAGCCGGGTGTAAGCGAATATGAAATTGAGGCCGAAATTATACACGAATTTATTCGCCAGAGAGCCACCGGACATGCCTATAACCCCATTATTGCATCGGGCCCCAATGCCAATATTTTGCATTACAACGATAATAATCAAGTGTGCAAAGCCGGCGATGTTATTTTGTTTGATTTTGGTGCCGAATACGCCAATTACAATGCGGATATGAGTCGGTCTATTCCCGTAAGCGGTAGGTTTTATCCCCGTCAAAAAGCAGTTTACAATGCGGTATTAAGGGTAATGAGAGCTGCCACAAAATTATTAGTTGCTGGTACTATTTGGAACGAATACCACGATGAAGTAGGCCGCATTATGGAGTCCGAATTAATTGGGCTGGGTTTGTTAGATAAGCAAGCTGTAGCCAAACAAAACCCAGCGGCACCGCTTTATAAAAAATACTTTATGCATGGTACTTCGCATCATTTGGGTATTGATGTGCACGATTTTTCCAGCCGTTATAAAGCCTTTGAAGAGGGCAATATTTTAACTTGTGAACCTGGTATTTACATTCCCGAAGAAGGTTTGGGTATTCGTATTGAGAACAATATTTTAATCACTAAAAATGGCAATATTGATTTAATGGCCGATATACCGGTAGAGGTAGAAGAGTTGGAAGATATTATGAACGGCTAGTCCAGTTATCTATAAACTGGTAGAGATTAAAATCACTTTTTTGAACAGCTTCAGCAAGATCTTGTTGGAGCTGTTTTTTGTTTAGGCCTGCCGTAAGTTTTTGTTGCAGCAATTGCCAGGCTTTTTGTCCCAATAGATGTTGTTTTTTAGTTGAGGGTGTTTTCTCAAACTGATCTATAAAGGCAATGAGTTCTTCAATACCTTTTTCTTTGCTAGCCACGGTGCTTAACACCGGTATGGGCTCTGCTTTTTGCTGACTTAATTTTTTCAAGGTGTTGGCAAACGTATCGGCTCCTTCGCGGTCGGCTTTGTTTACCACAAATGCATCGGCAATTTCCATTAAACCCGATTTTATTCCTTGAATCTCATCGCCGGCTTCGGGAACCAATACCACTAACGTAATATCGGCTAAACCGGCAATTTCCACTTCCGATTGGCCAACACCAACCGTTTCCACCAAAATATAATCGAAACCTGCCGAGCGCAATACATCGGCCAACTCGATGGTTTTGGTAGATAAACCACCCAAAGAACCACGTGTAGCTAAGGAACGAATGAATATGTTAGGTTTAGTAAATTGTTCGGCCATTCGAATTCGATCGCCGAGCAAAGAACCTAAATTGAAAGGAGAAGTGGGGTCTATGGCCAATACAGCAACATATTTTCCTTGGTCACTCCAGTGATTTAGCAGGGCATTTACCAAGGTACTTTTGCCCGCTCCCGGGGGGCCGGTAATCCCAATAATGGGCGTAGCATTTGGCTTTAGCCCAAGCAAGATATCGCGATAGCCCACTACGCTATTTTCTACCAAGCTCAGGGCTCTCGATAACTCTTTAAAATCTGTTTTACCACCCATTAGCATCTTACAAAAAACACGTTTTTTATTTGCATTCCAAAATCATTCACTGAATAATGCGTTAGCAGGTATATTTGTACCTTTACGTTCCTATGAAGGCAGCTAGTATTTCTGTAATTATTCCGAATTATAACGGCAAAAACCTTTTGCAAGCTAATTTGCCTTCGGTGTTTGCTGCCTTGGAACACGCTGCTATTTCTTATGAAGTTTTAGTGGTAGATGATTGCTCTACGGATGATTCGGTAGCCTTTCTTCAGAAAAAATACCCCGAAGTAAAACTTCTTATAAAAGAAAAAAACACTGGCTTTTCTGCTACCTGTAATGTGGGCATACAGCAAGCCAAAAACGCTTATATTTTACTGTTAAATACAGATATTCAATTGCCTGAGAATTATTTAGACGGCCAATTTGACTATTTTAAACAAGCTGACACCTTTGGGGTTATGGCCCAAATTAGGGGAGCCAAAAACGGAGAAATACAAGACAGTGCCCGCAGTTTTAGGCTACAATGGGGAAAGCTAAAACCCAATACTTTTTTTCATATTGTAAATCCTTCGGCACCTATTCCAACGGCTTACCTATCTGGTGCAAATGCCCTAATAGATGCCGAAAAATTAAAAGCTCTAGCAGGCTTTAATGTAAGCTTTTCTCCATTTTATTACGAGGATTTTGATTTAGGCTTACGAGCATGGCGCCTAGGTTGGAAGTGTTATTACTACCCCGATCGCTTTTGTTTACACGATCATTCAGCCACTACTAAAAATTACCGAACTAAAAACTGGGTAAAGGGTATTTATTTTAGAAACAAGCTAATGGTTCATGCTTTACACCTATCGGGTGTACAAAAGCTAGGTTGGTACTTGCGGACCCTCTTAGAAACTTGCGTAATGTGGCTCTTTGGAAATTTTTATTTTTATAGTTCTTTAAAGAAATTTTTCGCCCTTTCTGGAGAGATTAAAAGTGCAAAGACCCGCTTTTTGGCCTTGCAGCAAAAACACCAAAGCACCCGTAGTTTAGCAGATGTTCAACAAGAAATGAAGGTACTTTTAGCGGGGCAAGATGTACAATCTGGCAAGGGAGAAGCCTAAGCCAAATTCCTTTAAAGTACATTCGAGCAAAAGTGTAACTTTACGCCGTAAACAAAATACATGAAAACCTATTTTCGCCTACTTTCTTTCGCTAAACCTATTGAAAAATTTGCGCTACCGTATATTTTTACCACCATACTGTCTATAATTTTCAATACCCTCAATTTAGCCTTGTTGGCCCCTCTTTTGGAAACTTTGTTTTTTCAGAATGGGAAATCGAAAGTATTGGTCCCGCCTACTTCTAGTTGGGATATTATGGCACAATTTAAATACTACATTCAAATAGCCATCGATTTATATGGCACTTGGGGTGCTTTGCAAATCGTTTGTGCCTGTATTATTGGCTCGGTGGTGTTGGCTAATATTTTCCGTTACCTCTCTCAGCGTATTATGGAAAATTTACGGGCGCATACGCTATTAAATCTTCGGAAATCGGTATTCGATAGTGTGATGAATCTTCATTTAGGCTATTTCAACAACGAACGAAAAGGGGATATCATGTCTAAAGTATCGTCGGATGTGCAAGTGGTACAATACTCCGTAACTAGCACGCTTTTGGTGGTTTTTAAAGAACCCGTTCAACTGATTGCCTACATTATAATGTTGTTTTTAATTTCGGCAAAACTCACCTTTTTTGCTTTGTTAATTATTCCGGTTTCGGGTTTGGTAATTGCACGCTTGGTGAAACGCTTGCGTCAACAAGCCGTTGCCGCTCAAGAATCGTTAAGCAGTATGATTAGCTTTTTGGATGAGGCTTTATCGGGTATAAAAATTATCAAAGCATTTAATGCCACCCAAGTGGTAAAAGAAAAATTTAATACCGAAAATAAACGCTATACTGGCTTATTACGCTCTATGGCCCGCAGGCAGCAGTTGGCATCGCCGGTATCAGAAACTTTAGGTGTAATGGTAGTTTGTGGTATTGTATTGTATGGTGGTTACCTTATTTTATCGGGGGATAAGGGCTTAGAAGCACCAGCATTTATCGCCTATATTGCTTTGTTTTCTCAAGTGATGCGTCCGGCCAAAGCTATCACAGACTCCTTCAGCCAAATACACCAAGGTATTGCTGCCGGCGAACGGGTTTTGGCACTTATTGATACCTCTTCAGAAGTAAACGATATACCGAATGCACCATCTGCTCCAGTCTTTACAAGCAGCATCGAATGTAAAAACATATCCTTCTCGTATGGTAATCGAACTATTTTAAAAGACATTAGTTTAAGTATTCCCGCTGGTAAAATGGTTGCTTTAGTGGGGCCATCGGGTGGTGGTAAATCAACCTTAATGGATTTAATTCCTCGATTTATTGATCCGCAGCAAGGACAGATTTTGTTTGATGGAGTGGATATACAAACCCTTAAAATGGATAGCATTCGTTCCCAAATGGGTGTAGTAAATCAAGATTCGGTACTTTTTAACGATACCATTTTTAATAACATTGCCTTTGGCAGACCAAATGCCACGGAAGCAGAAGTAATTGCTGCTGCTAAAATTGCCAATGCACACGATTTTATTCAAGAAATCGAGCAAGGCTATGAATCCAATATTGGCGATCGGGGTTTAAAACTTTCGGGCGGCCAGCGCCAGCGTTTGTGTATTGCCCGAGCGGTATTGGCCAATCCACCTATTATGCTTTTAGACGAAGCCACTTCGGCACTAGATACTGAATCGGAAAAATTGGTGCAAGATGCCCTTAATAAATTAATGGAAAATCGCACCTCTTTGGTCATCGCTCACCGTTTAAGTACCATTCAACGGGCCGATAAAATTGTGGTATTAGAGGGGGGAAAAATCACAGAAAGCGGTACTCACCAAGAACTTATGAAACAAAAAGGCTTGTACCAAAAACTAATAGATATGCAAGTATTTAATGATTAGATGAAAAAGCAATTTATTACCAAATTTAGTAAGAATGAAATCTTTCCGTACAGGTATTCAATCTGTACTTTAGTCTCTAAGCCCGATGAGTATCAAGAAATGGTTAACTCATTTATTGCGGCAGGCTTTGATACACAGCAATGTGAATATTTGTATATAGATAATGCCAAAGAAAATACCTTTGAAGCATTTGAGGGAATAAATTTATTTTTGAGAAAGGCAAGTGGTGAGTTTATCATTGTATGTCATCAAGACATTCTTTTGCACGATGCAGGAATTACTGCCTTGAATGATCAAATTGACACTATTACCACTAAAGACCCGAATTGGGCAGTATTAGGTAACGCTGGGGGCATTAACCTAAAATATCTTGCCATGCATCTTACCCAGAACTCAGGGAATAAACTTCATGAGAACAATTTGCCACTAAAAGCTATTACAGTTGATGAGAACTTCATACTCATCAAAAACAAAGCAAATTTGTCTCTATCTTCAGACCTAAAGGGATTCCACTTATATGGGGCAGATCTTTGCATTATAGCGAATATATTAGGTTATACAGCATATATAATAGATTTTAATTTAATACATAAGAGTGATGGGAATGCGGATAGCAGCTTCTATGAGATTCGAAAATCAGTGATTAATAAATATAAAAGAGCGTTTAGAGGAAGGTTTATTTCCACCACCATTACCCGTTTTTATATTTCTGGCAACTTTTTTGGAAATGTGTTTTTCAATACGCTACCCATGTTATTTCTTGCCAGACAGTTTTATAAAGTATTTAAACCCAAAAAGGGATATAAAATTTAAACTAGTATGTACGATTATTTAATTGTTGGTTCGGGTATTTATGGGTCGGTATTTGCGCATGAGGCTGCTAAAAAGGGAAAAAAATGCCTGGTGATAGATAAACGTGATCATAGAGGGGGCAACGTGTATTGTAAGACCGTAGAAGGTATAAACGTACATTGGTATGGCGCCCATATTTTTCATACCAATGATAAAGCTATTTGGGATTATGTAAATCAATTCGCAGAATTTAATCGATATACCAATTCTCCCCTAGCCAATTATAAAGGCACCTTGTACAATCTGCCTTTTAATATGAATACGTTCTACCAACTGTGGGGGGTTAAAACCCCGGCAGAAGCCAAAGCTAAAATTGCTGAGCAGATTAAAAACTTGCCCTTTAGCCAACCCTCAAATCTAGAAGAACAGGCCCTTCTATTGGTTGGCCCCGATATCTACGAAAAGCTGATTAAACATTATACCGAAAAACAATGGGGCTTAAGTGCTAAAGAGCTACCCGCATTTATTATCAAAAGGCTGCCGGTTCGTTTTACTTTCGATAATAACTATTTCAATGATACATATCAGGGTATTCCTATCGGTGGATATAATAAAATTATAGATGGACTTTTGGCTGGGATAGAAGTAAGAACAGGTACTGATTTTTTTGCCGATCGGGCTTATTTTGAATCAATAGCAAAAAAAATAGTTTATACCGGAAAAATAGACGAATACTTTAATTATCGTTTTGGAGAATTGGCCTATAGGGGCTTAAAATTTGAAACCCAAGTGCTAGATCAAGCAAATTACCAAGGCAATGCGGTTGTTAATTTTACTGATGCCGAAACGCCCTATACTCGTATCATCGAACATAAACATTTCGAATTTGGCAGCCAAGAAAAAACGGTAATTACTTATGAGTATCCCTTATTAGCAAGTAATAGCTCTGAGCCATATTATCCAATAAATAACGATGAGAATACCCGTATTTTTAATCACTATAAAGCCTCAGCTAAAGCCGAGCAAAATGTTATTTTTGGTGGTCGATTGGCAGAATACCGCTATTATGATATGCACCAAGTAATAGGCTCTGCTTTAAATGCGGCTACTTTAGAATTGGATGGATAATGCTTAATCTAACTCAAAATAATAGAGTGTACATCGTTTGCCCGGCTAATTTTGCCACCGGTGGACCTGAATTGCTCCATCAATTGGCTTTTAAATTAAGAGTAATGGGTGTAGAGGCCTTGATGTATTATTTTAATGCAGGGGAGGAAAATCCAGTTCACCCTAATTATAGGCATTATAATGTGCCTATTGAAACCAGTATACCCAATAACCCAGATAGCTGGCTGGTGTTTCCTGAAACTCAATTGGATTTGCTCTCCAAAAAAGAGTGGAGTCAATGCCATAAAATCGTCTGGTGGTTAAGTATTGATAATTATTTTGCAGTGCTAAAAAAGTCTCAAAAATCTGTTTTATCAAAAATGAATACTTTTCTACGTGGTAGAAACGAAACGCCCAGAGTGCCTAGCCTGAAAAAATTACTTGCAGACCAATCTATTTATCATTTGGCTCAATGTGCTTATGCCTTAGATTTCCTCAAAAAAAATCAATTCAAAAACACGGCCTACCTTTCCGATTTTATAAGTGATACATTCATAGAAAATGCCGGTAAAATAGCGCTTTCTGCTAAAAAAGATCAGGTATTGTATAATCCCAAGAAAGGGCTAGATTTTACCCAAAAGCTAATGGCTGAGGGCCCAGATATTTGCTGGATTCCATTGGAAAATATGAGCCCCCAACAAGTAGCTCAAACCTTGGCTGAAAGTAAAGTATATATCGATTTTGGAAATCATCCGGGTAAAGACCGTTTTCCACGAGAAGCCGCATTGATGGGCTGTTGTATTATTACCGGGAGAAAAGGATCGGCTGCTTTTATTGAAGATGTACCTATTGCAGAAACGTATAAATTTGCTGATGAAGATCAATCAATACCCGATATTATAGCTCGAATTAGAGCCTGTTTTACAGAATTTAGTACCTCTATACAGGATTTTTCTAGCTACGTTGCCAAAATTAAAACAGAGGAAAAGGCCTTTGAGCAGGATATTAAAAAAGTGTTTAAAAAATAGCTAATTAAAGCTTCCTTTTCACTTCCACTTGTTCGTAGGCTTCTACAATATCGCCAACCTCAATGTTGTTAAAGTTTTGGATGTTCAATCCACACTCGTAGTTGGTAGCAACCTCTTTTACATCTTCTTTAAAGCGTTTCAAGGAAGCTAACTCACCGGCATAAATTACTACCCCATCGCGAATAATACGCACTTTCGAGTTACGGGTAATTTTACCATCCAATACCATACAGCCGGCAATAGTTCCCACTTTGCTGATTTTGAATACCTCACGAATTTCAACATTCGCGGTAATTTTCTCTTCAAACTCAGGCGCAAGCATGCCTTCCATGGCGGCTTTTACCTCGTTAATGGCATCGTAAATAATAGAATATAAACGGATGTCAATTTGCTCCTGCTCGGCCAATTTACGTGCACCTTGCGATGGACGTACTTGGAAACCAATAATAATTGCATCGGAAGCCGAGGCTAACAATACATCCGATTCGGAGATTTGACCCACCGATTTGTGGATGATGTTTACCTGAATTTCTTCGGTAGATAATTTTAATAAGGAGTCGGATAAGGCTTCAATAGAACCATCCACATCACCTTTAACAATGATGTTTAGTTCTTTAAAGTTACCAATAGCTAAACGACGACCAATCTCATCTAAGGTAATGTGTTTCTGGCTGCGTAAACCTTGCTCACGTTGCAATTGCATACGCTTGGTAGCAATTTCGCGGGCTTCTACTTCGCTTTCCATCGAGTTAAACTTATCGCCCGCAGTTGGCGCACCTTGCATACCCAATACTTGTACCGGGGTACTTGGTCCGGCTTGTTCTACTTTTTGTCCACGTTCATTAGTTAAGGCTTTTACACGGCCGCTGTAGCAACCCGCTAAAATAGGGTCGCCCACACGAAGGGTTCCGGCTTGTATTAAAACTGTGGTTACAATACCACGACCTTTATCTAAAGCAGCTTCAATTACAGTTCCAGTTGCCCGCTTGTTTGCGTTGGCTTTTAGTTCTAATAAATCGGCTTCTAATAATACTTTTTCTAATAAAGCATCAATACCAAGGCCGGTTTTACCCGAAATTTCTTGACTTTGATATTTACCACCCCAATCTTCTACCAAAATATTCATGGTCGATAATTGTTCGCGAATTTTATCGGCATTGGCACCCGGTTTATCTACTTTACTAAATGCAAATACAATAGGTACGTTAGCAGCTTGAGCGTGGTTAATAGCTTCTTTAGTTTGAGGCATCACACTATCATCAGCCGCAATTACAATAATGGCAATATCGGTTACTTTGGCACCACGAGCACGCATGGCCGTAAAGGCTTCGTGACCCGGTGTATCTAAGAAAGTAATTTTACGTTCGTTGTCTAAGGTTACCTCGTAGGCCCCAATATGTTGGGTAATACCCCCGGCTTCGCCGGCAATTACGTTGGTTTTGCGTACAAAATCGAGGAGGGAGGTTTTACCATGATCTACGTGACCCATTACCGTAACAATAGGAGCTCTATCTTTTAATTCTTCCGGAGTATCTATTTCCTCTAGTGTAGAGTTTTCTTCGTCTTCTGGTTTTACAAATTCTACTTCAAAACCAAATTCATCGGCTACAATGCTTAAGGTTTCGGCATCTAAACGTTGGTTAATAGATACGAATAAGCCCAAAGTCATACAGGTAGAAATGATTTGAGTTACGGGCACATCCATCATATTGGCCAATTCGTTTGCGGTAACAAACTCGGTAACCTTTAATACTTTAGATTGCAATTCTTTTTCCATAGCTGCCTCTTCGGCAGATAGGGCTACATCATCGCGTTTTTGGCGACGTAATTTAGCACGTTGAGCAAATTTTCCGGATTTACCTGCTCCGCTTAAACGGGCAAGTGTTGCCTTAATTTGATCTTGTATTTCTTTTTCTGTAGGCTCTCCTTTTGGAGCAGAGGGCGTATTGTTTGGCCTATTATTTCTAAAATCTGGGCGGCCACCCGGTGCCGGACGATTACCTGGTGCCGGGCGATTGGTATTAGCGCCAGCCGCTCCTCCCCCCGGTTGCCCTGGGGTAAATGCTGTGCGCTTACGCTTACGTTTTTGGTCGGCAGCTGCATTAGATGAAGCCACTGGATTGGCTTTACGTGCTTGTGGTAAATCAATTTTACCTACCACGTTTGGTCCACTTAATCTGCCCGCACGGGCTCTTACCACCTCATCAATTGAAGTTTCAGGAGGAGTTGCAGGTGTTTCTATAACTGGCTCTTTTACTTTTTCTTCTATTTTAGGGGTTTCTACTGGTGCTTTTTCTTCGGCTTTAGCTTTAGGTTTTAAATCATCTAAATCAATTTTACCAACTATTTTAACTCCCTTACTTTCGTCTGCTTTTGCAATTACTTCTTTTGGTTTTTCTGGTTGCGTAAATGAACCGGTGTTTTTAATCAGAATTTCTTCTTGTTCAAACCTATCCGGACGTTTTGGTGCAGGTTTTTGTACAGGTTCGGCTACTTCATCTTTGCGAATTTTGTCTATAGCAAGTTGCTTGGCCTCTTCTTTCACAATTTTATCGCCCTGAAACTCCTTCATTAAGGCATCATACATAGCCCCTTCGAGTTTAAACATAGGTTTTGCTTCTACAGCAAAGCCTTTTTTGCTTAAAAAATCGGCAGCAGTAGATAAACCAATGTTTAATTCCTTGGCGGCTTTTAGTAAGTTGACGTTTTTACCTTCTGACATGTAATAGGGTTAAGCGTTCGCTTTAAATTATAATAACAAAAATAAGGTTTTTTTAGTGGCAAGTATGAAAATGCGGTTTAGCTTATTCAAATTCGGCACGTAAAACTCCCAATACTTCTTCTACAGTAGTTTCTTCTAAATCGGTGCGTTTTACCAACTCTTCTGCGTTTAGCGCCAATACCGATTTTGCAGTATCTAAACCAACACGCTTTAATTCGTCAATAATCCAACCGTCAATTTCATCTGCAAATTCTTCTAAATCCACATCTTCTTCATCTTCATCGGCATTTTCGCGGTATACATCAATTTCGTAACCCGTTAATTTTCCGGCTAGTTTAATATTGTGTCCACCACGGCCAATAGCCAATGATACCTGATCTGGCTTTAAATATACGGCTGCTTTTTTATCAATATCGTCTAATTTAATACTGGTAATTTTAGCTGGGCTTAAAGCACGTGTAATAAATAACGATAAGTTGGTGGTGTAATTGATCACGTCGATATTTTCGTTTTTCAATTCACGTACTATACCGTGGATACGAGAGCCTTTCATGCCTACACATGCACCAACCGGATCGATACGATCGTCGTACGATTCTACGGCTACTTTGGCACGTTCGCCTGGTTCGCGTACAATATTTTTGATGGTAATTAATCCGTCGAAAATTTCAGGTACTTCCATTTCGAACAAACGTTGTAAGAATTCTGGGGCAGTACGAGAAATAATAATTTTCGGGCTGGCGTTTACCATTTCTACTTCCTTAATTACCGCACGTACCGAGTCGCCTTTTTTGAAAAAGTCGGCCGGAATTTGTTCGGTTTTAGGCAATAACAATTCGTTTCCTTCGTCGTCTAAAACCAGGGTTTCTTTTTTCCAAACTTGGTAAACTTCGCCATTCACAATTTCGCCTACGCGATCTTTGTATTTTTTAAATATTTCGTCTTTTTCTAATTCTAATACTTTAGATACCAAGGTTTGGCGGGCAGCTAAAATAGCTCTACGACCAAAACTTTCTAAGGTAATTTGTTCGATAAACTCATCACCAACTTCCATATCAGGGTCGATTTTTTTGACCTCAGCCAATTCAATTTCTAAATCGTCATCTTCAGAAAAGCCATCTTCCATAACCATACGGGTGCGCCAAATTTCCAAATCTCCGTTATCGGGGTTTACAATTACGTCGCAATTTTCGTCGGTTCCGAAACGTTTGCGCAACATGCTGCGAAACACTTCTTCTAATACACTAATCACCGTTGGACGGTCGATGTTTTTGAAATCTTTAAATTCCTGGAAGGAATCAATTAAATTAATGTTGCTCATTTTATTTAAATGAAATTAAAACTTTACTTTCTGTTATTTCATTGAGAGGTATTAGCCTATCAACGGTTTGGGCTTTTTTGCCCTTTTCTTTTTTTAGTTCTTGCAAAATAATGTGACCTTCTTGTACCTCGGCCAATTTACCTTCTGTTTTGTTGCCGTCTTTAAACTTAACACTTAGGTTGCGACCTACGTTTTTAGCGTATTGTCTTAGCAATGTTAAGGGAAAATCTACTCCCGGAGACGATACTTCTAGCGTATAAGCGGTATCCACCAAGTTTTCTTCTTCTAAGTGAAAACCTACATGGCGGCTGATGGCTACGCAATCTTGTATGGCAACGCCTTTATCGCCATCTATCAGAATCATCAATTTACCATTGGCGTGCATTTTTGCTTCTACCAAGAATAAATCGGGTCTGTCGGCTATTTTTTCGGCTACCAGAGCTAGTATGCGTTGTTCTACCTTCATGTTGCTAGGGTATGGTAAATAAAAAGAGGGGACACCGTCCCCTCTTCAATTCGATACAAATATAGTACAAATAATTGTTTTTACAAGCAGCTAGTAGGTAAATGTGTAGGTAATAGGGTTATTTCCTCCCAATTTTTCTTGTTTTTTTAGTAAACTGATGACTGAAAATTCTCGGCTTTGTGCATAAATTTCGGCTCGATAAGTTGTGCCTTTACTGAGTTGGCTTATAGGTGTAAATACAAGTACTTCGTGTTGCTCCGAAAAATTTCCGGGAATAGGCGATTCTAAACCCTGCATGTCTGGATCGTTACTACTAGGGTATAAGGCAAAAAATGCCACCAATTGTAGGCTATCTTTTTTTATGCTAGAGAGTAAGTCTGCTGGAATATTTTTCACCAGCACACTTTTTTTATCTGCCGAAAGGCTAATTGCTAAGTCTAATTCGTTAGATTGTTTAGTGGGTGTGCAGGCCAAAATACCAAAACAGCAAACTAGTAGGCCATGTGCTAATAATTTTCTCATCTTTTTTAATCAAATTTACACTATGAAAACGCTTTTAGAGATTTTATTGAGTGGTATTGCAGTATTACTAGCAGCTTATATATTACCAGGTGTTAGTGTAGATTCGTTTGTAACGGCTCTTTGGGTAGCATTATTATTAGCCTTGGTGAATGCAACCATTGGTTTTGTACTACACATACTTACTATTCCGCTTAACTTTTTAACGCTCGGCTTGGTATCGTTTATTATTACGGTGTGCATGGTATTGTTGGTAGATGCATTTGTAGGTGGTTTTCATACCGTCGGTTTTATTTCTGCCGCTTGGTTTGCTATGGTATTGGGCCTCTTAAAAATTATTTTCAATTGGTTTAAGTCCGAGAAAAAGCAGTAAAAAAGCCACTCTTTTAGAGTAGCTTGATGCTTATTTTTCTGCTAGTAAATCGGTAATTAGTTTATCAAACTCTTCGGCAAACTCGGTATAGTATTTACCCGTTCCCGGTCCAGAAAAACCGGTATGTATTTTACGTACTTCTCCTTTTTTATCAATAATAATGGTTGTTGGAAAGGCCATAAATTTGTTCAACATTGGTAAGCTTTTTAGCACTTCACCCGGTTGGTTGGTATAGCCGGTTAGCAGTAAAGGGTAGGGTACATTGAAGCGTTTTTGTAAACGACCAATGTTTTTGCGTCCACGGGCAACATCGGTAGAGCGCTCGTAACCCAAACCAATAACGGCCAAGCCTTTATCCTTATAGCGGTTGTAAAAAGGAACCATAAAAGCCGTTTCGTCCATGCAATTTGGGCACCAAGAGCCAAAAAATTGTACTACTACCACCTTGTTTTTTAATTGCTCGTCTTTAAGCGATACGAGCTTGCCAGTTAAATCGGGGAATGCAAAATCGATGCTTTTGTAGCCTGGATTTAAGCCCACTAGGCTATAGGCATCGGGCAGTTCAGCTTTATCGTCTTTTGTGCCTGTCCAATTATCCATACTTGAAAAACCTGAATAGAGTTTACCATCGGTAATTTTATCGCCATTTACCGTTCCTGAAAATAATAGTGCGTGGCATCCATCAAAACAAGAAAGGTAAAATTTGTTTCCATTTACGGTGCCTTCTAAAAAGCGGTAATCGCCGGTGGTGCTTAAAAAAGTGCCTGTTAATCGTTTTCCTTTTTGGATAAACTGGCCTATATACACGTTGGTGTCTTTTCCATCGGCACTAATAAAGGTACTCGGCCATTTTCCGTTTAAATCTACTTTGGCTTTGCTTTCTGTTTTGAAAAAACGCCAATTGGTATTTGGGCTGGCGGTAAATTCCATGGCCACATCGGTAGTGGCTAGGTGTTTAATCCATTTACCCGATAGCAAACCGCCTGTAAGTACGGCCTTAATTTCCGAATCGAACAAAGGCATTTGAATTAGAATAGAATCGCACTCTTGGCTAATTTCATTTACTCTTAAACGCTCATCTCCGTTAATAATGTCTAATTGCTTTTTCCCAGCCGAGTCGGCTAGTTCAAAATTGAAAGGAATTTCTACCCCGCTTTCTGTTTTAAGGGTAGCCCGCCAGGTGCCGTTTTGTAAATCGGCTACGCCGGCTTGTTTACAGCTGCTAAAAGCAAACATAGAAAGGACAATAAACGGGAGAATAATTTTTTTCATGATTTTGATTTTATTTTAATACCTCTCGGGCAATTACAATGCGTTGTATTTCGGAGGTTCCTTCGTATATCTGAGTAATTTTTGCATCACGCATTAAACGTTCTACATGAAATTCTTTTACAAAGCCATAGCCTCCGTGTACTTGTACGGCTTCAACGGCGGTGTTCATGGCTACTTCGGATGCAAATAGTTTTGCCATAGAGCTTGCTTGGGCATAAGGCAGGCCTTGGTCTTTTAACCAGGCTGCTCTTAAGCAAAGCATGCGGGCGGCTTCAATTTGGGTAGCCATGTCGGCCAATTTAAATTGAATGGCTTGGTGTTCGGAAATAGGTTTGCCAAATGCCTTGCGTTCTTTGGCATATTGTACGGCTAACTCGTAAGCGCCAGAGGCAATACCGAGAGCTTGGGCAGCAATACCAATGCGGCCACCTTCTAGAGTTTTCATGGCAAATTTAAAGCCGAAGCCATCTTCACCAATTCTGTTTTCTTTAGGCACTTTCACATCAGTAAACATGAGAGAGTGAGTGTCTGAGCCACGAATACCTAATTTATTTTCTTTTGGTCCAATACTAAAGCCTTCCATGCCTTTTTCTACAATAAGGGCATTAATACCGCGGTGACCTTTAGCTACATCGGTTTGGGCAATTACTAAATATACCGAAGCGGTACCTCCGTTAGTAATCCAGTTTTTAGTACCATTTAATAGATAATGATCACCCATATCTATGGCGGTAGTTTGTTGTGAAGTAGCATCAGAGCCAGCTTCGGGTTCCGATAAACAGAACGCACCAATAATTTCACCAGCGGCTAGTGGCTTTAAATATTTTTGTTTTTGCTCTTCGGAGCCATATTTTTCTAATCCGTAGCACACCAAGGAATTATTTACCGATACCACTACCGAGGCAGAGGCATCTATTTTTGATAATTCTTCCATGGCCAATACATAGGAAATGGTGTCTAAGCCAGAGCCATTGTATTCTGGGCTTACCATCATGCCTAAAAAGCCCAGTTCGCCTAGTTTTTTTATTTGTTCTGCCGGAAATTTTTGATGTTCGTCTCGTTCTATTACACCAGGTTTTAGTTCGGTTTGTGCAAAATCACGAGCGGCCTGCTGAATCATGAGGTGTTCTTCGGTTAATTGGAAATCCATTGGGGGTAGACTTTTGTTTTTTCGACTCAAAAATAACATTTAATCTCTTTGGAAAAGAGGCGGCTCTTGCATTTTTGATATAAGAAAGACAAATGGTCCTAATGTTAGGGTTTTAGGCTTCTTTTGGTGGCAACAAGTACTAAACTGATACCACCTATTATCAAAATAACCAATATTTGTGAGGAGTGAATGAGGGTGGCAAAGCCTAAACCTTCGGCTTTAGGTAAGGCATAAAGGGTAAGTCCTTCGGCTACCATCCAATGGAAAGCGCCAATACCTCCTTGTACGGGTACAATCATACCTAAACTGCCAAAAACTAAGGCTGCCAGTGCAGCAATTGGACCTAAATGCGTGGTGCTTGCTAAGGCAAAAAAGGCTAAATAGGTAGATAAAAAGTAACAACCCCAAACACCTATCGAATAGCCTAAATACGCCAATTTATTGGGCATTTTTTTAAACGATAATAGCCCAATTTTAAAGGAGTTTAGTGTTTTTTCAAGAGGCTTAAGCCATTTCTTAATCAGCGGTTTTAAGAGGTATATTATACCTAAAATGAATACAAAACTTAGCATTAGTGTGCCACTAAGCATTGGTTTTACACGTAGCCAACCGTATTTATACATAAACGTAGCAATACGCTCAAATTCTAACAGCAAGGTGAGTGCGCTTATGCTTAGTAGCATAGCCAAATCAGACAAACGTTCTGTAAATACGGTACCAATAAGCGGTGTTACGGGAATGCCGTCACTTTTTTTGAGTACACCACAACGAGATACTTCGCCCATTCGGGGTACAGCCAGGTTGGCTAGGTAGCCAATCATAACGGCGTAAAAGGAATTTTTTGCTGAGGGTGCGTATCCCAATGGTTTTATAAGCATGTTCCAGCGCAATGCCCGAAATACGTGAGCCAATAAACAAGCGATTACCGAAGCTAGTATCCAATACGGATTTGACTCTTTTACGCTTTGGGCCATTTTGTTCAAATCTTGCCCTTTAAATGCCCAGTAGAGTAACAAGCCGGCTAGGCCTAAAAATAGTAAGTATTTGAGTATGCTAATTAACGATAGTTTCAATCTGCTTATTTTACTAAACGATTTTGATCATCGGGAAAAACCACTACAGGTTGGTAGGTTTTTGCTTCTGCTAGGGGTAATTGCCCATACGACATGATGATTAATACATCGCCCACTTGTGCTAACCGAGCAGTAGCGCCATTTAAGCAAATTACACCACTTCCACGTTCACCTTTAATTATATAGGTTTCAAAACGGGCACCGTTATTGTTATTTACTACTTGCACCTTTTCGTTGGCAATCATATGGGCTGCATCCATTAAGTCTTCATCAATGGTAATGCTGCCCACATAATTTAGTTCGGCTTGGGTTACACGTGCTCTGTGAATCTTAGACTTCAGTATCTCGATAATCATCTTGCAAAAATAGTAATAATTAACAGTTTCTGCCCAAAGCTAGGGTTTAGGGTAATAAGATATTGTCAATTAACCGTGTTTGGCCGAGGCTAGCAGCTACCAATGCTACCGCCTCAAATTGAGTAGTGGGTTCGTTATTTTGCAGGTTGTTGGCTGTGCAAATTTCTAGGTAGCCCAAGCTTATTCCAGGGCTTTTTTCTAAAAATTCGATTGCTTCTTGCTTAAGTGTTTCCACTGATTTTCTGCCCCAACCTTCCTTTATATGGTTTAAACTTTGATAAAGGGCTAAGGATTGTACTCGTTCAGTAGGGCTTAAATGCACATTTCTAGAGCTCATGGCCAATCCATCTGCTTCCCGAATAATGGGGCACATCACTAGCTCTACGGCTAGGTGTAGCTTTTGCACCATTTTCTCAATCACCATTACCTGCTGGTAGTCTTTTTGGCCAAAGAAAGCAATATCGGGATGGGTGTATTGGAATAGCTTAAATACAATTTGAGTAACCCCTTGGTAATGGCCTGGGCGGTGTTTTCCTTCTAATACTTCGTCTAATCCATCCAAGGATAATTGCCATTCTTCATCTTTACTATACATTTCGGCAACTTCTGGCATAAAAAGTATGTCGCAAGCAGCTTCTTCTAATTTGGCAATATCGTGCTCAATGGGCCGTGGATATTTTTCTAAATCTTTAGGATCGTTAAATTGAGTAGGGTTTACAAAAATGCTGCATACCACCAAGTCGCTTCTTTTTTTCGCAAGGTTGATAAGTGAAATATGCCCCTGGTGCAAGGCTCCCATAGTGGGCACAAAGCCAATTCGTTTGCCTTGTTGTTTTTGTTGAAGCATGTACGCTGAAATTTCAGAGCGGATACGAAGTATTTTCAAAAGAATAGAATCAAATTTTGCCTCCCAAAAATGGGTATTAATCCCTTCAACTCCAAGTGGAAAGCAGGAAACCTACCTAAATACCAATATTTTTCGTATCTTTGCAGACTCAATTGCTTAACAATCAAAAATATACTCACGGAGATGGCAAAAACTAAACTACTGTTTATTACTCACGAGATGTCGCCTTTTCTGGAATTGACTAAGATCGCAGAAATTACTCGAAAACTTCCTCAAGCTATGCAAGATAAGGGTCTGGAGATCCGAATTTTGATGCCACGTTTTGGTAATATTAATGAGCGCAGGAATCGTTTACACGAAGTTATACGCTTATCAGGGATGAACATTATCATCGACGATAACGATAATCCATTAATTATAAAAGTTGCCTCTATTCCGGCAGCTCGTATGCAGGTTTATTTTTTAGATAATGAAGATTATTTCCAACGTAAACATGTATTTGCCGATGGGAATAATAAGTTTTTTGAAGATAACGACGAGCGTACCATCTTCTTTTGTAAGGGTGCGCTTGAAACAGTTAAAAAACTAGGCTGGTCGCCAGATGTAGTGCATTGCCACGGTTGGATGACCGCATTGGTACCTGCTTACATGAAAACCGTATATAAAGAAGATCCTGCGTATAAAAATGCCAAAGTGATTTACTCTGTTTATGATGAAGATGCTTTTGAAGGAAACTTACATACCGATTTTGCACGTAAAGCCGTTATGAATGGCATTGATACCGCCCACATGGATTTGTATAAAGCTGCTGATGTAATTTCCTTACATCAAGGTGCAATTCATTACTCTGATGCGGTGGTTTACGGAAGTGAGCAAATAAATGAAGAACTGTTAAAGTTTGTTAAAAAAACGAATAAACCGGTTTTAGAATACATTTCAACAGCCGATTTCGAAAATTATTACAACCTTTACCAAGAAATTTCAAACGACGAACTCGTTTCATTGGCTTAATTGTTAACCAAGGTTTACTATGAAAGTATATAAATTAGACTTATTAACCCTGTTGATAGGTCTTTTTAGTTTAGGTGCATGTAACAATCCAGACCAAATTGGTTTGGATGTAGATCCCAATAATGGCATCAACACGGCTATTGATGATAATACGACCATATTGGCCTTAACTGTACCAGAAGAAAAGATTTTTACCAATAATTTGGCTAAATACCCTATCGGGTATTTTATAGATCCAAATTTAGGAATTACCGAAACTGCCGTAGGTGCAAGTATTAATTTACCAAGCGATAGTTTAAAATTTGGTACCAGTGTAGCCTTAGATTCGGCGGTATTGGTGCTCAAATATGCCAATGAATTTTATGGTGATTCGCTTACCTCTACTTATCGTTTTTCGGTACATCAACTTAATGCAAAGCTAAATCCCCTCACCTCATATTACAACGACATGCCTCTTGCTTATGCCAATACAGAAATTGGATTTAAAGTGATTAGCAAAATTAAATTGAAAGATAGTATTTCGGTGAATCAAATACGATTAGGTAAACCAGATACCATTATAAAACAAGCTCCTCAGATTCGTATTCCAATAAGTGCAAGTTTTATAACTAGCCAATTTATTAATGCTGCGGCCGCTAATTTTTTTAAACCTGCTGCTTTTTTAACGCATATTAAAGGGCTACATATTAAGGTTGATCCTATTGGTGGTGGTAAAGCAGGAGGAATTCCATTTTTCGATTTAAACTCTGGTGCTAGTAAGTTAGAGCTATACTACCGCAATGTAAACGCAAAAATTGACACCAATTACGTTACTTTTAGTATTAACAATTCTATGTCGACGGTAGCCGCAACTTTTGGCCACGATTATACAGGTACCGAAGTAGCCACACAATTAGCCAATCCAGCGGTAGAATACAACAAAGTATTTACCCAAGCTTTGGGCGGGTTAAGAACTAAAGTTACGTTCCCCAATATTAATCAGTTAAAACAATTGGGTGCTATTTACATCAATAAAGCCGAACTAATTTTGAGTGTAGAGGGTGGTAGCGACGTTCCATTTGCTCCGGCTCCTAGAATGATTCTCTACCAAACAGATATTGCCAGTCAGCGTAAATTAGTACCCGATTTAGATCCCTATGATGCTCGATTTTTAAGCGTGGGCGGTTTTGGCGGTTTGTATAAAAGCACGACTAAAACGTATACGTTTAATCTAACGGCCTATATTCAAGACTTATTAATTGGTAAAGCCAAACAATATGCACTTTACCTAGCACCCACAGAAACAGAGATGTCTAATTTAGCCAATGTGATAAAGCCCTCTGCAGGTGTTGCAAGCAAAGTTGTTTTGGGAAGTGGTAAAAGTAGTGCTAACTTTAAGATGAAACTTAGAGTAAAATACTCTCTGCTAAACAATTAATTGGTTTTAACCTTTTAAGCATTACATCGCATGTGTGGAATTGTTGGATACATTGGTCATAGAGAAGCATGGCCATTAATTATAAAAGGACTTCATCGCCTAGAATACCGTGGTTACGATAGTGCCGGCGTTGCTTTATTAAATGGCAATTTACGCATTTACAAAAAAGCTGGAAAAGTTAGCGAATTAGAAAATTTTGCTGCCGATAAAGATGTATCGGGCCATATTGGCATGGGCCATACCCGCTGGGCCACCCACGGAGCACCATCTGATAGAAACTCACACCCACATACTTCTGGCGACGATCGTTTAACTATTATTCACAACGGAATTATAGAAAATTATGCCACCCTAAAAGAAGAACTTATTTCTGAAGGGCACGTGTTTAAAAGTGATACCGATACCGAAGTGCTCATCCACTTGATCGAAGAAATTCAGAAAAAAACGCAATTAGATCTTAGAGAAGCCGTACGTGTGGCGCTTAACGAAGTAGTTGGGGCTTATGCCATAGTTATTATGAGCAAAGATGAGCCCGACCAACTTATAGCCGCCCGTAAAGGCAGCCCCATGGTTATTGGAGTTGGTAAAGACGAATACTTCATCGCCTCCGATGCCTCTCCAATTATTGAGTATACCAAAAACGTGATCTATTTAAACGATAACGAAATTGCCTATATAAAACGTGATGAATTACTGATCAAGAACCTGGATAATGTAGTAAAAACCCCTTATGTACAAGAACTCGAACTAAAATTAGAGATGCTCGAGAAAGGTGGTTACGATCATTTCATGCTCAAAGAAATTTACGAACAACCACGTTCTATTAAAGACTGTATGCGTGGTCGTATTTATCCCGATGAGGGTTTGGTGCAATTGGGTGGTATTAAAGAATATGCTGAAAAGCTTAAAAATATCGACCGCATTATTATTGTAGCCTGCGGTACTTCGTGGCATGCAGGCTTGGTTGGCGAATATTTAATTGAAGAATTTGCTCGTGTACCGGTAGAAGTAGAATATGCTTCGGAGTTCAGATACCGCAACCCTATTATTACCGAAAAAGATATTGTAATAGCCATTTCACAATCGGGCGAAACGGCCGACACCATGGCCGCCATTGAATTGGCTAAAGAAAAAGGCGCTACTATTTTTGGCATTTGCAATGTGGTGGGTTCGTCTATTCCACGTTTAACCCATGCGGGAGTGTATACTCATGCTGGTCCCGAAATTGGGGTAGCCTCTACCAAAGCATTTACCGCCCAGGTAACGGTTTTAACCTTAATGGCTTTTTACATTGCACAACAAAAAGGCACCATTTCTCAATCTAAATTAATCGGTTTATTATCCGAATTAGATCAAATACCTAACCTGGTAGAAAAATGCCTCGAGGCCAATGCAGGTATTTTAAAAATTGCCGAGCAATTTAAAGACACCACCAATTGTTTATTCCTGGGCCGCGGTAGCGGTTTCCCGGTTGCTTTAGAAGGCGCCTTAAAACTAAAAGAGATTTCTTATATCCATGCCGAGGGCTACCCGGCTGCCGAAATGAAACACGGCCCCATTGCTTTAATTGATGCAGACATGCCGGTAATTTTTATTGCCACCAAAAACTCATCGTACGAAAAAGTAATTAGCAACATACAAGAAGTAAAAGCACGCAAAGGTGTGGTTATTGCCATTGTAACCGAGGGCGATGTAGTGGTGAAAGAAATGGCCGATTATATCATTGAAATACCCGATGCCGACGAAGCATTTTTACCCATTTTAGCTACTATTCCTTTACAGCTATTGGCTTATCACATTGCGGTTCTTAGAGGCTGTAACGTAGATCAACCGCGTAATTTGGCTAAATCGGTAACGGTGGAATAACTAAGTCCTAATTCAAATTAATTTACTACAAATTTTATTAGTCTTTCTCCGTTTCCATTTGCTTCACAAAAGCAGCTCTTTTAGGTGCTGGCATTACTGCATTTTCCCCTTTTACAGCTTTCCACAGCACCTCATTAAATTCGCGGTCTGGGGCACGGTCTTCTTTACTAAAATCAAATAAAGCCGATAGTTTACTAAGCTCATTTTGTATGGTATTTTTATCATTAAGATTTACCTGAGCAGGCAAAGCAGTAAATGGTGTAAAATTTGCTTGGTTTGTAAAACTTCGCCACATGGGTGTAGCAGCAGCATCGTATTGGCTCATTGGAGGAATACCCAATATCAATTCTATAGTACGTAACATACCGCTCGTGGTGTAGGGCGTATGATCTATAAAATTTCGTTTAACATTTGGGCCTGCAATATAGGCCGTAGAGCGGTGTGCGTCTACGTGGTCGGGGCCATCTTGTGCATCATCTTCTAATATAAAAACTACGCTCTCTTTCCAAACTGGACTTTTACTTAATATTTCTAAAAACATACCTACACTTAAATCATTATCGGCTACATGGGCAAAAGGAGTGGGTTTGTTTAAACGTAAACCCTCTGTATGATCGTTAATTAACCGAAGGGTATTTAATTGAGGTAAAGCATTGGCTTTTACTAGCGAATCGAAATCTTTTTTCCACTGGCCTACTCGGGTAGTATCTCGTATGCTTTGATCCCAGCTCGTGTAGTATGGGCAAAAATTACCTTCTAAAACTGGTATATTGGCTTTATAATCGTCTGCAAATTCTCCATACGTTCGAAAAGTTACTCCAGCTCTTTTGGCATGATCCCACAGAAATCCATTTTTATTATTGGCTATTTCTCGAGTGCCTTCGGCATCATAACCACCACCTCTGCCACCATAACTGGTCACCCAATTTTTCTCCAGGTAATCGTTTGCATAGGCTCCTAAACTCCAATTATGCCCATCCGCACTTACTTCGCCGTCTACATAAAAATTATCTAAGAGCACAAATTCTTTAGCTAATTTATGTTGGTTCGGGGTTATTTTTTCGCCAAACAATACGAGGCTAGTATCTCCATTACCGCCTGGTACATCGCCCAAAACCTGATCGTAGGTTCTATTTTCTTTAACGATATAAAACACATATTTAATGGGTGAAACATCCCCAATTTTTTGCGGAATGGGGTTATTGGGCTCTCCCTCTGCCATGAATTCTTTGGTTTTTGAGTAGGGAGTATTGGCATACACTTGTTGGGAATAAGTGCTCAGTTGTAACGAATTGGGTACATCAATAAAACTAAGGCTTCCTTTGAATAAACCACCAATATATTGTACCTCAACTGGCTTATTTTTATCTCCCTGCTGAAAATTTACTTTTTGCTTTTTTGCAATGGGGTTGGGGCCAAAAGGATTTGCCATTGATGACATTCCTTTGCCATTGCTAACTAGAATTTTTTTACCCACTACTTTTACACAGGTTGGGTACCAACCTGTTGGAATAAAGCCTTGAGATTTACTGTTCCCTGGTGTACTTACATCAAAAACAGCAAGGCAGTTATTATCTGCATTGGCAATAAATAGTGTTTTTTCGGTCTCACTTAATGCTAAGCCGTTGGTGGTAGAACCCGGAGGTGCATCAGGGTAAAGTGATGCACTTAAGGTTTCTATGACGTTGTTTTTTCGGGTATCTATAACCGAAACCGAATTGTCATTGGCATTGGCTACATACAAATAGTTACCTTTTTTATCCATACACAATTCATTGGGATGATTGCCTACTTGAATATTAGCACTAATTTTTTCTGTCTGGGTATCAACTAAAATAATTTTGTTACCTCTCCAGCAACTGATGTATAGCGTTCGTTTATCTGGCGATAATAAACAGGTATAGGCTTCGCCATCCAAAGCAATTTTATTTTTTATTTTTTTTGATTCCAAATCAATAATATACAACGAACTATTGTCTTTGGTAACTACATACAGCGTTTGCATTTTTTCATAAAGCGCCATACCGGTTGGAGAAATTTTGTTCGGCCAGGGTTTACCTAATGCAATGCTATCAACTAATTTAAGTTGTTTGCCTGCGGTACTGTATTTTAATATCCGATTATCATTACCGCCACTTGCATAGAGGTATTTTTCATCTGCAGTAAATGCGATACCCAACCAGCTTTTAGGTATATCAACGGTAGAAAGTACTTTTTCTGACCGGATATCTATGAGCTGTAAACTTTGTTTGCTTTGGCCATTATTAGTAACTGCCAAGAATTTTTTTGAAGGACTAACCGCCATATTTAAGGGAAGATCTCCCAGTGCTACACTTCGCCCGGCAGGGCTTAATTGCCAACCATTAGGTAAACTGATTTGGTTTTGTGCCCTTGCAAATGTGCAAGAGATTAATCCGTATACCGTTAGGAGTATTATTCTTTTCATCATTAAATAGTTAAACAAAAATTAAATATACGAGTTGTGCTAGGAGCTCTAACCACCCTTAATGTTAAATAATGATGAAGTTTAATAATTGAAACACGGATATACATTAAAGACCTGCTTTTTTTCGTACCTTAAATCAAATTTATACCTATGAAAGCATTTTTTATATTTATTGCTCTGGCTTTCGGCCTTGTTTTTTCTGCTGTTGCCCAAACCGATTCTACCCAAACCAATAATTTATTGCAAGATTTGTCACTAGCAGATTCGAGCCAGCTGAAATTGTTGCCGAACAAAATGATTCCCACCCAACGCTTATTATGGGGTCCAAAGGGTTTCATGAGAGGCTTTACTAGGTTTGAATTAACGCCAGAAAAACGACAAAATGAGTTAAAATTACGCCGTACCATGTTGGGTTTACACCAAATATTGGGCTTTGCCACTTTGGGTGGTATGGTAGCACAAGGTATTATTGGGGGTAAATTATACAATGGCCGCTACGATTTAAAAGATACCCACGAAGCGGTTGGTGCTGCAGTGAATATAGGCTATTTTACCACGGCCTCTCTATCGCTATTTGCACCACCTAAAGCACTCGACGAGCGTAAAGGATACAGCAGTATTAAATTGCATAAATGGTTGGCAGTAGTACACATGTCGGCTATGATTGCTACCAACGTATTAGCCGGGATGACAGAAGATCATCCGAATTTAAAAAAATACCACCGAGCAGCAGCCTATACTGCATTTGGCGCTTTTGCCGCATCTATGATTGTGTTAAAATTCTAACCTATGAAAAATATATTCTACTCCCTGCTGTTCATTGGATTAGCTAGCAGTGCACTTGCACAAGATGCAGGTACCGTAAAAGTTTTTGCTGACAAAAAATTATCGAGTATAACCTACACCATGCGCCACCCCTTACACACTTGGGATGGAACGAGCAGAGAGGTGAACTCGGTTATTTTAACGAATGCCGATAAATCAGTACTAACTCAAGTAGCCGTTAGTGTTAAATTGGGAACTTTTGATAGCAAAAATGCCAACCGAGATTCGCACATGATTGAAGTGGCTGAAGGATTAAAATACCCAATTATTAGTTTTTCTAGTACGTCCATTCAAACGCAAGGCGATGTAGTGTTGGTAAAGGGAAATGTAAGTTTCCATGGTGTTACTCAGCCCATAACGTTTGAAGCAAAACGAAAAACAACAGGATCTAATTTAGAGGTAAGTGGTGCTTTTACGCTTAAAATGACCCAGTTCAAAATTGAGCCACCTAGTTTGTTGGGTGTAGCTGCAGATGATGAGTTAAAACTTAAGTTTAAGGTTGTTTACTAATCGGCTTCACATTAAGCACCTACTTTCGGTATGAAAATAATATGTATGTTGGCAGTCAATTTTTTCTGCTTAACCATGGCACAGGCTCAAGAGCGCAGCATAGATTGGCAAGGCCATAGAGGGTGTAGGGGGCTATACCCCGAAAACACCATTCAGGCCATGCTTAAAGCCATAGATTTAGGCGTAAGCACCCTCGAACTAGATGTGGTAATTACCAAAGATAAACAGGTGATTTTATCGCACGAACCTTTTATGAGTGCCGAAATTTCCACAAATCCGGAGGGAAAATACATCACTGCAGCTCAAGAAAAATCATACAATATTTACCAGCTAGATTATGCTGCTGTACATACCTGGGACGTGGGCTTAAAGCCACATCCACGTTTCCCTCAGCAGGAAAAAACGCCAGCTAAAAAACCCTTATTGGCCGATGTGATAGATGCGGTAGAAGCTTACACTCGGATGCATAACATCCCACCGGTACAGTACAACATTGAAACGAAATCTGACCCCGAGGGTGATGATAACTTTCATCCCAAACCTGCCGAATTTGTAAACTTAGTTTTAGCGGTTATACAACGTAAAGGCATTGCACCGAGAACCATTATTCAGAGTTTTGATGTGCGCACCATTCAGCTTGTTCATAAACAATACCCCCAACTTAAAACTGCTTTTTTGGTGGAAAATACCAGTGCTAAAAAACTAAACACTCAATTGAAAACGCTGGGGTTTGTTCCCACCATTTTTAGTCCAGCCTATCAATTTGTAGATCAAAAACTAGTGAAAAGCTGCCATAGAAAAGGCATGCAAGTTATTGTTTGGACCGTAAATACCCTGCCCGAAATGCAGAAAATGCTAAAATTGGGTGTAGATGGAATTATTTCCGATTACCCTAATTTATTTAGCGCCATTAAACAGGCTAATTAAAAACCAGCTACAGCATCTTCACCACGTACATCGGCTACCGCTTGAATTGCGCCATTAGCGTCAATTACAATCAGTTCGGTGCGGCCAATACCATCACGCAGTCTCAGGGTATAGCCCATAGCTATTAAGCGATCTTTTAAAGCTTGCGGAAAATCTTTCTCTATATCTACCACATCGGGCAACCATTGGTGGTGAAATTTCGGACTATTGTTTGCCTCCATTGGGCTTAATTTAAAGTCGATAAGATTTACCAAGGTTTGTATGACTGAGGTGGGTATGGTTGTTCCACCAGGAGTACCCACGATGATATAGGGTTTGTTATCTTTTAAAACCAGGGTGGGGCACATAGAGCTTAGCATGCGTTTATTTGGTTCTATGGCGTTTGCCTTGCTACCCACGGCACCATACATATTAGGTACGCCGGCTTTAATGCTAAAATCATCCATCTCGTTATTCAACAAAAACCCGGCACCGCCTACTACGGTTTTACTACCATAAGCACCATTTAGCGTAGTGGTTACTGCCACCATATTGCCTTCTTTATCGTATATACTCAGGTGTGTAGTTTCGGTACTTTCGGTAAAATTGCCCGCCTTCGTTTCACTGCTTTTACCTGCTTTACCTGCTATAAAATCGGTCATTCGGGTGGTTAAATAGCCGGTATTTAACAATTTTTCTACAGGAACTTGCCAATAATCAGGGTCGCCCAAATGTTCGGCTCTATCTGCAAAAGCAATGCGTTCTGCTTCTATTAAAAGTTGCACACTTTTCTCCGATTGAAAACCCAGTGTTTCTAGGTTTCTATCTGCTAACATTTTAAGTACTTGAGCCACAATAATACCTCCGCTACTGGGTGGAGGAAAGCCAATCACCTCGTTTCCTTTGTAGTTAAACTGAATCGGTGTTCTATTTTTGGCTTCGTACTGTCTCAAATCTTTTTTGCTGATAATGCCATTCCTACGGTGCATTTCGGCTACCAAAAGTTGGGCAGTTTTACCACGATAAAATCCTTTAGCACCTTTATCGCGAATACGTTTTAGGGTGCTGGCCAATTCTTTTTGTACCAGGGTATCGCCTGCTTGCCACTCGGTATTTTTTACAAAAGCACTCACTTGTGTACTGTATTTCTGAAACGATTGCTTAGTCCAATTCAGTCCTGTGGCCTCATTTTGGCTAAGTGTAAAGCCAAATTCAGCTAAATCAATAGCGGGCTGAATTAATTCGTTGAAAGGTAGTTTGGCATAGGGAAGGGTTGCAAACAACCCGGCAACGGTACCTGGAACTCCGCTTGCCAAATGTCCATTTTGAGAAAGCTCATTTTGGGCATTGCCTTGTTTGTCCAAATACATATCGCGACTTGCCGCAATGGGTGCCTTTTCTCTAAAATCTAAACCGAGGAGGTCACCTTTTGCAGTACGTCCCAACAAAAAGCCACCCCCACCAATATTTCCGGCAATGGGATATACCACCGCCAAAGCCAATTGCGTGGCAATGGCAGCATCAAATGCATTGCCTCCTCGTTTCATAATTTCTACACCTACATGGCTGGCCAAGGGGTGGGCGCTTGCAACGGCACCTTGGGTGAATACACCCGATTTTTGGCTCGTGCGTTTATATGGATCAACCGCCTTACCCGGTCCAACGAGTTGTTGTGCCTGCAGGGCAAAACCAAGCATCAGTAAGAGTGAAACGAAGACTATTTTTTTCATATAGGTATTTCTGTTGAACGAATATACCAACTATCTATGCAAAAATTTCTTTTATGAAATCAGAAACTCACTAAGCCAATAGGCTTCTTTATATTTAATAAGGTGTTTTCGCTTAGGCACATTTTATTCATCATGAGAATATCACAAAACTAAATCAGCGGTTTTAAATTTGTATTTTAACTAGATTTACAGCTAAAGTTACTCTAAGTGAAGCCCAAACTTTATGGCAGAAAAAATTAATTTGTTAAGCGTTCAAGATCAAGACCGTATTATTGAGATGGCGTGGGAAGACAGAACGCCCTTTGAAGCCATATTTTATCAATTTGGTTTTTCCGAAGCCGATACCATTGCCTTAATGCGTAAAACATTAAAGAAAACCAGCTTTAATTTATGGAGAAAACGGGTAAATAGCGGGGTGAGCCAGAAACATGCTCAAAAGCGCAGTTTAGCCATAAACCGATTTAAATGTACGTTGCAAAAACAAATTACATTCAACAAAATAAGTAAACGCTAATAAAAAAGCCCTCCCGAAGTTTCGGGAGGGCTTTTTTATTACTGTATCGACTTACTTCGCTTTCGAAAAGCGTTCGGCAACAGCAGTCCAATTCACTACTTGCCAAAATGCAGCAATATAATCGGGGCGTTTGTTTTGATATTTTAGGTAATAGGCATGTTCCCACACATCCATTCCTAAAAGTGGTGTACCAGGACATTCGGCAACATCCATTAAAGGGTTATCTTGATTTGGCGTAGAGCATACGCATAATGTACCATCGGCTTTTAGGCATAACCATGCCCAACCTGAACCAAAACGAGTAGTACCTGCTTCGGCAAATTTTTGTTTAAAGGCATCAAACGATCCGAAAGCGGCATCTAAAGCTTTCGCTAAATCGCCAGTAGGCACACCGCCACCGTTTGGCGACATAATTGACCAGTATAAACTGTGATTGTAGTGGCCGCCACCGTTATTGCGCACCGGCATTGGGAATTTAGAAATCGATTTTAAAATATCTTCGATTTTTGCATTCGCCGAATCAGTTCCCGCCAAGGCTTTATTTAGGTTATCTACATACGCTTGGTGGTGTTTTCCATGGTGAATTTCCATGGTCATTTTATCAATATGCGGTTCTAGCGCATCGGTTGCATATGCTAATGCAGGTAATTCAAATGCCATATGAGGTTTATTTTAAATTAGTTTTCAGATAAATACTATATACAAATATACGTTGCTTAAGGGTTTAAAGTGCGTCCTTTTTAAATTTACTCCGTTTTGACTTGAAGAATGCTTTCACTAGTTCTCCGCATTCCTCGGCTTTTATACCGCCAATGAATTCGGTTTTAGGATGAGTAATGGTTTGTTTAATTCGAGTAAAACCCCGTTGCGTATCGTAGGCGCCAAATACTAGGCGGCTAATTTGGGTCCAATAGGAGGCACCCGCACACATTACGCAGGGTTCTAGGGTTACATATAAGGTACAATCGGTTAAATATTTTCCGCCCAAATAATCGGCAGCAGCGGTAAATGCTTGCATTTCGGCATGGGCCGTTACATCGTTTAGGCGTTCGGTAAGGTTATGTCCGCGGCCAATAATACGCCCTTTACACACAATAACCGCACCTATAGGCACCTCATCTAGTTCTAGGGCTTTACGAGCTTCTTTTAAAGCCTCGTTCATAAAAAACTCATCGGGCGCTAAGCCAGGTTCGTCGCCAAAATTTACATAGTTCATGGTATGCCAAAGGTAGAAAATGAAAAGGAAATCTTTGACTAGATTTGTGCCATGCACAGCATCTATTTACGTAAAGGAAAAGAAAAGGCCATAAGGCAATTACACCCTTGGATTTTTTCGGGGGCTATTGAAAAAATAATAGGCAAGCCCGAGAATGGCGATTTGGTAACCGTATTAGACGCCAAAGGCGATTTTTTGGCTACCGGTTTTTACAATGCACAGTCGAGAGTGGCGGTACGGGTGTTGGCCTGGGATGCCGAGCAAGTGATTGATGACACCTGGTGGCGTAGCCGAATACAGCAAGCCGTTGCGGCCCGTACGCAATTATTGGCTTCCGATGAAACGAATACCTGTAGATTAATTTTTAGTGAAGCTGATTACTTGCCTGGCTTAATTGTAGATAAGTATGCCGATTTTTTATCGGTACAAATTTTAACCTCGGGCATGGAGAAAGCCAAGGCTATTTGGCTAGATGAATTGCAAAAACTGTTAAAACCGAAAGGCATTTTTGATCGTAGCGATGCTAATGCCCGTGCGCACGAAGGTTTAGACGCTTCTGCTGGAATTTTGGTTGGTGTGGCTCCGCCTGAATTTATTGAGGTGGTTGAGAACGGCATTCGTTATCAAGTAAATATTGCCGATGGGCAAAAATCTGGTTTTTATTGCGACCAACGGGAGAATCGTAAAAAAGTAGCGTCTCGAACCAAAGGTAAAGTGGTATTAGACTGTTTTTCGTACTCGGGCGGTTTTACCTTAACTGCGTTGGCTGCAGGTGCTAAAAAGGTAGTGAGTGTAGACAGTTCGGCTTTGGCTATTGATACGTTGAAAAAAAATATCAAACTAAATGGCTTTAAAGCTTCGCAACAAACGTGCATACAATCCGATGTAAATAAACAGCTTCGTATTTTTTTAGAGAGTGGCGATAAATTCGATCTTATTGTGCTCGATCCACCCAAATATGCACCTTCACGCTCGGCTTTAACTAAGGCCTCTAGGGCGTATAAAGATTTAAACCGATTGGCCATGGGCCTATTGAATAAAGGCGGTTTTTTGGCTACTTTTTCATGCTCGGGAGCCGTAGATATAGATACGTTTAAGCAAATTTTGGCGTGGTCTGCTTTAGATGCCGGTAAAGAAGTGCAGTTTATCGATCAGTTTTGTCAACCCGAAGATCACCCGATACGCTCTTCTTTTCCTGAGGGAGAATATTTAAAAGGACTTCTTTGTAGAGTATTTTAATCTTCTTTAGGTGCCTCGGGGGTGTTGTGTAGCTGTACAGGTTTGGTTTTGTTTTTTACACGCAAGTTGAGCATTTCTACCAAAACCGAGAAGGCCATAGCAAAGTACACATATCCTTTTGGTATGTGTTGTTCAAAGGCTTCTGCTAAGAGCGATACACCAATTAACAATAAAAACGAGAGCGCCAACATTTTCACCGTTGGATGGTTATTTACAAAGTTACTTATGCCTCCGGCGGCTAGCATCATTACAATTACGGCAATAATTACAGCGGCAATCATTACTTCTACATGGCTAGCCATACCCACAGCGGTTATTACCGAATCGAGAGAGAATACAATATCTAACAAGAGAATTTGCACGATGGTTGCAGAGAATGAAAGTTTTTTCTTGCCTCCATCTGCGTGATTAGCACCTTCTAATTTCTCGTGTATTTCACTGGTACTTTTATAAATTAAGAACAAGCCCCCAATCAATAGAATTAAATCGCGACCCGAAATGGCTAGTTTTTCTACCCATTCACCTTTAGTAAGGCCAATTAAATGGGCCATGTTGAAGAGAGGCGTGGTGAGGGTCATCATCCAACTTAAGGAAAGTAATAGCAATACCCGGGTAATCATGGCTAGGGCTAAACCCAGCTGTCGGGCTTTTCTTTGTTGGTTTTCCGGTAATTTTCCGGCCAAAATGGAGATGAAAATAATGTTATCGATACCTAAAACGATTTCTAATACGCTTAGGGTGATTAACGAAATCCAAATTTCGGGGTTGCTTAAAAATTCCATAAAACGAAAGTACAATTTATACCGCTAAAAACCCATCAATGGCCTGCACTGCCCGCTGAAAGCGTAGTTCCCCTTGGCCAGAAATTATTTGGTAATTGGCCTTAATGGCTTTCAACTCTTGATGCCATACTTGCATAAAATGTTCCCGTTGGTTTGGGAAATCTCGTAGCGGGTCTTCTTCCCAAGGTAAATCTACATCCATAAGCAGGTAGAAATCGTAGCTATGTTTGGGCAATTCATCGAGCACTTCTTGTGGCGATTTGCCAAAAAAGGCATCGCTCCAAATTTTTACGGTAATAAAAGTGGTATCGCAAATTAAGAGTTTGTTGGCTTTGTGCAGCAATTCCTTTTCTAAATCCAGCTGTCCGTGAAACATGTTTATTTCATCTTGCCAGGTACAGGGTGCTGTCAATTTTTCGCAGTATTCGCGGGCATATTCGGGCACACAAACGGTATGGTAGTGTGCGGCTAAAAGCGCTGAAATACTCGATTTTCCAGTGGATTCGGGCCCAACAATGGCTATTTTTTTTATACCCTTGCTCATACTTTTTGTTGGTTAAACTCTTTCCGCCAAGCTAAGTATCCCATGAGCGCTATATATACGTATAGGGCATACATACCTGCTGTAAGGTGTAAACCCTTGGCCATATATACGCCTACATAAATAATATCAACAAAAATCCAAATAAGCCAGTTTTCTACTACTTTACGTGCCAAGAAAATTTGTGCAACTAGGCTACAAGCGGTACAAAAACTATCAATAAATGGGAAAGCAGCATCGGTTTTATGGTACAGAAAAAAGCCAATAAGTGCAGTAAATAGCGCTATGCCAATGAGCGAAAGCAGGATTTCTGTTTTGGTAATGTGCTTTACGGGTACCTTAGGCGCATTAGCCGGTTTGCGACTCCAAAACCACCAGCCATATACGTTCATGGCCAAAAAATAAACTTGTAAGCCGGTATCGGCGTATAGCTTGGCTTCTAAAAAAATAACAATATAAATGCCGACACTTATAATGGCTATTGGCCAATTCCAAATGTTGTTTTTGGCGGCTAAATACACGCACAAAATGCCTGTAATTACGCCAATTGTTTCTAAAAGTGACTGCTCTTGCAGCCATGTGCTTAGTGTTTCGATCACGGTGTGTTGGTGTGCTGTCTTAGCAGCACAATTCGCTAACTCTTACTATTTTGCCATCACACGGATAGGCCCAATGCCAAGGGTGCCAAATTGTTTTTTCAAGTGTATTTTTTTCAAACTTAAGAAGAAAACTCGGTCAATTTCTACTAAAAATCCCCTCGATTTTCATCAAGGGGATTTTTGACCAACCAAATTGTAACTAACAAAAGCATTTGGTATAAGAAACCAAACACCTAGATTACTATGGTATAACGTAACAAGAATGGTAATTGTTTTACCCGTTACATTTTTTTTGTTTTTTAACTTACAAATTAAGTCCAATTCCATATCTTTATGCCCCGACACCTAAGTCGGGATTTTCGCATAAAACGCATAGTAAAATCCCACATTTTAATAGCCCTATGCCTAAAGATACTTCCATTAAATCTGTCCTGATCATCGGTTCTGGACCCATTATTATCGGACAAGCCTGTGAGTTTGATTACTCCGGATCACAAGCTGCACTTTCTTTAAAAGAGGAAGGCATCAGTGTATCCATCATCAACTCAAACCCGGCAACCATTATGACCGATAAGGTAATTGCCGACCACGTATATTTATTGCCCTTAAACTGTGAAAGTATTGAGCAGATTTTAAAGGAACAAAAAATAGATGCGGTATTGCCAACCATGGGTGGCCAAACGGCCTTAAATCTTTGTATTGAGGCTGACGAGCAGGGACTTTGGAAAAAATATGGAGTAAAAGTAATTGGGGTAGATGTAGCAGCCATTGAAAAAACAGAAAATCGGGAAGAGTTTCGCAAGTTGATGGTAGAGATTGGCATAGGGGTTGCGAAATCGAAAATTGCCAATTCCTTTTTAGAAGGAAAAGAAGCCGCTCAAGATATTGGTTTCCCACTAGTTATACGGCCAAGCTATACATTGGGTGGTAAAGGCGCAGGTTTTGTACATAAAAAAGAAGAATTTGATGCGGCTTTAAGCCGTGGCTTGCAAGCATCGCCTACCCACGAGGTATTGGTAGAGCAAGCCGTGTTGGGCTGGAAAGAATTTGAGCTCGAATTGCTTCGCGATAATAAAGACAATGTGATTATTATTTGTTCTATCGAGAATTTTGACCCAATGGGCATTCATACCGGCGATTCGATTACGGTGGCTCCGGCCATGACGCTGAGCGATCGCTGTTACCAAGACATGCGTAACCAAGCCATTAAAATGATGCGGGCAATTGGCAATTTTGCTGGTGGCTGTAACGTGCAATTCTCAGTAAATCCGGCCAACGACGAAATTATTGCCATTGAAATTAACCCACGGGTTTCTCGTTCATCGGCTTTAGCCTCAAAAGCAACCGGATATCCTATTGCTAAAATTGCCGCCAAATTGGCTATTGGTTATAATTTAGATGAAATAGAAAATCAAATTACTAAAACTACGTCGGCCTATTTTGAACCCACGTTGGATTATGTGATTGTAAAAATTCCACGCTGGAACTTCGATAAATTTAAAGGAGCAAATACCCAGTTAGGCTTACAAATGAAATCGGTGGGAGAAGTAATGGGCATTGGCCGTAGTTTTATTGAAGCCTTACAGAAAGCCTGCCAAAGTTTAGAAACCAACCGCTTGGGTTTAGGGGCCGATGGTCGCCAAAGCCGCAACCTCGAAGAAATTATGCACAGCTTGGAGCATCCGAGCTGGGACCGTTTATTCCATGTAAAAGATGCCTTTAGCTTAGGAGTGCCTATGGAATCTATTCGGAAAATTACCCACATAGATAAATGGTTCTTGGTACAAATTCAGGAATTGGTTACGCTAGAACAAGAATTAAAAAACGTTACGTTAGAAACAATTTCTAAAGACTTTTTCATCACCCTAAAGCAACGGGGCTATTCCGATGCACAATTGGCTTGGCTATTGAGCAACGTAACGGAAGATGAGGTGTATAATCGCCGCCGTGAATTAGGCATTAAGCGGGTGTATAAAATGGTAGATACCTGTGCCGCGGAGTTTCCGGCACAAACGCCGTATTACTACTCTACGTTTGAAGACGAAAACGAATCGGTAGTGAGTGATAAGAAAAAAATAATTGTGTTGGGTTCTGGTCCAAATCGCATTGGCCAAGGCATTGAGTTCGATTATTCGTGTGTACACGGATTATTGGCTGCCAAAGAGGCCGGTTACGAGGCCATTATGATAAATTGTAACCCAGAAACGGTTTCTACCGATTTCAATATGGCCGATAAATTATATTTTGAGCCCGTGTTTTGGGAACATGTTCGCGAAATTATCGATTTAGAAAAACCCGAAGGCGTAATTGTGCAATTGGGAGGCCAAACGGCTTTAAAAATGGCCGAGAAGTTGCACGAAAACGGCATCAAAATTATAGGTACCTCTTTTGACAATATGGATATTGCCGAAGACCGCGGCCGTTTCTCTGATTTATTGAAAGATTTAGGCATTCCGTACCCTAAATATGGCGTAGCCGAAAGTGCCGAAGAGGCATTGGTGGTTGCTCATGAAGTAGGCTATCCGGTGTTGGTGCGCCCGAGTTATGTTTTGGGTGGCCAAGGTATGAGCATTGTAATTAACGATGAAGATCTAGAAAATGCCGTAGTGAAATTATTACGAGCCATGCCGGGTAATCGGGTTTTAATAGATCATTTCTTAGATAGAGCGGAAGAATCCGAATCGGATTCTATTTGCGATGGGGAAGATGTACATATTATTGGCATGATGGAGCATATTGAGCCTGCGGGTATCCACTCAGGCGATTCGAGTGCGGTATTGCCACCATTTAGCCTACCAGCTGCGGTACAGGATAAGATGGAAGAATACACCATTAAATTGGCTAAAGCGCTAAACGTTCGAGGTTTGTTGAACATTCAGTTTGCGGTAAAAAATGGAGATGTGTATGTCATTGAAGCCAACCCACGTGCTTCACGTACGGTGCCATTTATTGCCAAAGCCTACGATGTGCCTTACATTAATATTGCCGCTAAGGTGATGCTAGGTTTTAAGAAACTGAAAGATTTTACCATTGAGCGCAAGCTAAAAGGCTATGCCATTAAAGAACCAGTATTCTCTCACGATAAATTCCCCGAAATTGAGAAAGAGCTGGGCCCTGAAATGAAATCTACCGGAGAAGCCATTCGTTTTATTAAAGATTTGGAAGATCCGTACTTTATTAAATTGTACAAAGAGAAATCGATGTACTTGAGTAAATAAATGTATCAATCAGTCAACCTATAAAATGAGAAGACTTCTTGTTCTGTTGCTATTCAGCTTTATTTTTTTTCAATCGTGCAAAATTTTCGGTGTACTAACTTCTCAAACTACTATTGATCCTGAAAAATCGTTTGTTTTGGGAGAAGGCCAGCACGGAAGCTATACAGCGGTAATTCAAAACACCACCAACACTCCGGTAGAAGTATTTATCCAAAAATATCAATCTGAAGTGAGTACCTCTTTGGGGGTACTTAATAAGGGAGATAAACAGGAATATCGTGTGGCTAAGGATAGCCGAGTGAGTTTTAAAAATTTAGGTAAGAGGGTTGCGGTGATAAATATCAAATTAAACGGCGACACTAATCTAAGTATGGGTTATAAAGAAAATAATTAACGGGGTATTTTACCCAAAAAGTGCAGAAAACACTTCTTCAACCTTGGCTACGGTTTTAATTTCTATTTGGTAGCGCTTTAAGTCTAAGCCCTTTTTATTGTATTTGGAGATGTAAATTTGCTCAAAGCCTAATTTTTCGGCTTCGGCAATGCGTTGTTCAATGCGGTTTACGGCCCTAATTTCTCCAGATAAACCCACCTCAGCTGCAAAACAAGCTTTGGTCGGTACCGGCATATCTTCATGCGAACTGATAATAGCTACCACTACGGCTAAATCTATTGCCGGATCTTCTACCCGTAAGCCACCTGCAATATTTAAAAACACATCTTTGGTGCTTAAGCGGAATCCACAGCGCTTTTCTAATACGGCCAACAACATGTTCATGCGGCGGGTATCAAAGCCCGTAGCCGAACGCTGAGGCGTGCCGTAGGCCGAGTGGCTTACCAAGGCTTGAGTTTCAATCAGCATGGGGCGCATGCCTTCTAACATTGCCGAAATGGTTATTCCACTTAGGGGTTCGTCTCGTTGAGAGAGTAATATTTCGGATGGGTTAGATACTTCGCGAAGACCACTGCCCTGCATTTCGTAAATACCCAATTCTGCAGCAGAACCAAACCGGTTTTTTACCGAACGTAAAATGCGGTACACGTGGTGGCGGTCGCCTTCAAACTGAAGAACGGTATCTACCATATGTTCCAAGATTTTTGGTCCGGCAATGGTGCCATCTTTAGTAATGTGGCCAATTAAAAATACGGGTGTGCCGGTTTCTTTGGCAAAACGCAACAATTCTGCGGTGCATTCGCGTACTTGCGATACACTGCCCGGAGTAGATTCGATATGCGCCGAATGTAGGGTTTGTATAGAATCTATAACCACCAATTGAGGCGCTATAGCTTCAATTTGTTTGAAAATATTTTGGGTAGAGGTTTCGGTTAAGATGTAACAATCGGCTTTGCTAGCTTTAATTAAGCGCTCTGCACGCATTTTAATTTGCTGTTCGCTTTCTTCGCCCGAAACGTAAAGTACTTTTAAGCCCGGCAAGTTTAAGGAAACCTGCAACATGAGGGTAGATTTGCCAATACCTGGCTCTCCACCAATTAATACCAAAGATCCCGGAACAATACCTCCACCCAACACTCGGTTAAGTTCGGCATCGGGGGTAACTAAGCGGTTCTCTTCTTTAAACGAAATTTCGTGTATGGCGGCGGGTTTATTGGCTCTTTTGCCCGAATTGCTGGTTTTCCAATCGGGTACAGCAGCAGAATTTTTCTCAATAACTTCTTCTACAAAGGTATTCCATTGGTTGCACGACGGGCACTTGCCTAGCCATTTAGCCGACTCGTAGCCGCAACTTTGACAGAAATACGCAGATTTAGATTTAGCCAATGGTTAAAGGTTTTTTATGGGTTTTAAGTTACAGGTTATTAATCAATTTTAAAAAACACATAACCTAAAACCCATCACTTATAACTTTATTTCTTCTTCTTTACTATTCAGAAAGTGAAATTCTGTAAGGTGGTAAGAAGGTTCTGCTTTTACTTTAATCCAACGGCCGTAATTTAAGAACCATTTCCACTGTAAGTTGAAAATTCCCTTTTTAATATAGGCCTCAATGTATGGATGCACGCAGAGGGTAATATTTTTTTCGTTTTGCTCTTTAATAATAAAGGCCAAGTTGGCGGCAACATCATCTAACAATACAATGCTGGCTTTAATTTCACCGGTACCATCGCACGATGGGCATTTTTCATTGGTAATGATGTTCATTTCTGGACGAACACGCTGGCGGGTAATTTGTACTAAACCAAATTTACTTGGAGGTAAAATGGTGTGTTTAGCCCGATCTAAGTTCATTTGCTCACGTAAGTAATCAAACAACTCTTTGCGGTTGGCTGGTTTGTGCATGTCTATAAAATCGACTACAACAATACCACCCATATCGCGTAAACGCAACTGGCGGGCAATTTCACGAGCGGCTTCTTTGTTTACCAAGAAAGCGTTTTCGTCTTGATTTTCCTTGCTAGCCGTTCTGTTGCCGCTGTTTACATCAATTACGTGTAAAGCCTCTGTATGCTCAATTACTAGATAAGCACCACCCGGTAAATTAACCGTTCTGCCAAAGGCGGCTTTAATTTGTTTATCTACACCAAAATGTTCAAAAATAGGCTCTTTTTGCTTGTAGTGCTTTACTATTTTCTCCATTTCTGGAGAAATTTCGTGTACATAGGCACGTACCTCTTCGTATAAAGCGGCATCATCAATATAAATATTGGCAAAATCCGGATTTAAAATATCGCGAAGAATAGTAGAGGTGCGGCCCATTTCGCCCAGCACTTTTTCTGCTGGATTAGTTGTTTTTAAACAGGTAGTAAATCGTTCCCATTTAGCAACCAAGTCCAATAAATCTTTTTGTAATTCTTCTACGCCTTTCCCTTCAGATACGGTGCGAATAATTACGCCAAAGTTTTTGGGTTTAATGCTTTCGATAATTTTGCGCAAACGAGTACGTTCGCCATTGCTTTTTATCTTTTTAGAGATTGAGGTAGCATCTGAAAAAGGCACCAATACCACAAAGCGACCGGCAATAGACAAATCGGCACTTAAGCGGGGCCCTTTGGTAGAGATGGGCTCTTTGGCAATTTGTACCGGCAACAACATGTTGCGGCTTACTAAATCGGCAATTTTACCCGATTTGGTAATTTCTTCCTCTAGCTTAAAATTGTTTAATAATTTATCTTGATGGTTGCCCGACTTAATGTATTTAGTCAGTTTCATCAACGATTTTACCTGCGGACCAAGGTCGAGGTAATGCAAAAAAGCATCTTTCTCGTAGCCAACATCAACAAAAGCTGCATTTAAGCCGGGCATAATCTTTTTGATTTTACCCAGATAAATATCGCCAACAGCATAATTGTTGTTGACTTGCTCTTTGTTTAGTTCTACGAGTTGCTTGTCTTGTAACAAGGCAATTGTGGACCCCTGAGGTCCAGAATTGATAATTAGTTCTTTAACCAAGGGCTACTCATTTATTAACCGATTTGCACCGGTTACATGTTCTTAAGAATTGATTTCTAAAACAAATACAAATAACCTCCGCGTAAGCACGGGAGGTTAACTAGAATATGAAGTGCTTAAAAAGCGCTTATTTTTTCTTGTGTCTGTTTTTTCTTAAACGCTTTTTGCGCTTGTGAGTAGCCATTTTATGTCTTTTTCTTTTCTTTCCGCTTGGCATAGCTTTTCTTTTTAATGTTTTAAAATTCTGTTATTTTTTTAATGCTTTTATTTTTTGATCCACAAAATTACTTAATCCGGGGTTGGCGGCTAATTCTTTACTTTTTTCATAAGCAAGAATGGCATCCTTGTTTTGGCCCAAATTTTCGTAACTAGTTGCTAGGTAAAACCAAGCTTCCGGATCGGGTTTTTGTTCAATAACTGTTTTAAAGCGTGTTACCGCTTTGTCAAATTGGCCCGAACGCATGGCAAAAAGGCCTAGGTTCGTGTTGGCTTTTATGTTTTTAGGATCCTGTTTTACTACATCGAGTAATAAAGTTATCCCTTGCATAGGGTTAGGTGTTCCGCTAACGTATGCAGTGCCTAAGCCCGTTTTTGCATCTAAGCTTGCCGGGTTTAGTTTTAAGGCCGCTTGGTACGCAGTAATTGCTTTCTGTACCAAAGCTGGCTGGCTTGTAGAATCTTGGGTAGTTTGGTAAGCGGTGGTTAATTGATCACCGGCTACTAGCCAATTTTCGTACGAAGACTCTGTTTGTGCTACCAATTCTTTATAAAAGGCTCTTGGCGTAGCTACATTTACATCGTCCCATTTTTGAGCAAGTTGCTTATATAAGGCAAGTTTGCTTGGCTCATCAGCGTTTTTAAGTGCTGTTTCTAAGCTAGTAATTTCTGCGGCTAAACTAGCATTTATGGTTTGTTTAGCTGATTCAGAAACTTGTTCGAGGCTAAGTGCAACTACTGCTTGCTCTTTTGCAGCAGTTGTTGGTTTCGAAGCCTCTTCTTTTTGTAATCCTTTAATATTTAGCGAAAACAAGGCAGTAACAAGTACGGCAATTAATACGAGTACGGCTATTTGTTTGGCGTTAAACATTGCGTGTGTTAGGCAATTTTAGATTTATTGCCGTTTTTTACTTTATCTACAAAAATTTTGGCCGGTTTAAAACTAGGCACAAAATGCTCAGGCACAATAATGGCGGTATTTTTAGAAATATTTCTAGCTGTTTTTTTAGCACGTTTTTTCACTATAAAACTACCAAACCCTCTTACATATACGTTTTCTCCACCTACCATTGAGTTTTTTACAACTTTAAAAAACGCTTCAACGGTTTCTTGTACATCACCTTTTTCAATTCCGGTTTTAGTAGCAATTTCTGCGATTATTTCTGCCTTAGTCATAGTGTAGTGTTATATAGCTTTATGTATAATATTTGTATTGTTTTTGGGTTGCAAAGGTATCTTTTTAAAATGAATTTGGAAAATAAATGGACGATTTTTTTAAAGCAAGTCGCTATAAAACAAATACTAAGCTATTTTTGTGGCCTATATACCATCAAATTTATTACTAAATGACTTTTGCAAACGGATTAATAGCCTGGTACCAGGAGCATAAACGTGATTTGCCTTGGCGGCATAGCACCAATCCCTATGTGCTCTGGCTATCTGAAATTATTTTGCAACAAACCAGGGTTGATCAGGGTTTACCTTATTTTCATCGTTTTTTAACTCATTATCCTACCATAGCCGATTTTGCTGCTGCTAGTGAGGGCGAAATTTTAAACGATTGGCAGGGTTTGGGTTATTATTCGAGAGCTCGGAACATGCACCACACCGCTAAAATGATTATGGAGCAGTTTGATGGACGTTTTCCTAGTGCTTATGATGATTTAGTCCTATTGAAAGGTGTAGGAGATTATACAGCTTCTGCAATTTCTTCTTTTTCGAACAATGAGGCAAGGGCTGTACTTGACGGCAACGTGTTTCGTGTTCTGGCTAGATATTTTGGATTAGATACACCCATAAATTCTAGCGAAGGAAAAAAACAATTCTCGGCATTGGCGCAAGAACTATTACCTCCAAAATTAGCTGGTGTATACAATCAAGCCATTATGGAGTTTGGTGCTTTGCAGTGCAAACCCAAAAGTCCACTTTGCGAAACTTGCCCATTACGTACCGGTTGTACTGCCTTTAGCACCAATCAAATTCAAAATTTGCCTGTAAAATTGAAACAAAAGCCGGCTCGGGAACGCTTTTTTAACTATGTAGTTCTGCTACATGGCGATAGCATTGCCATGCAACAACGCGGTGCTGGCGATATTTGGCAAGGGTTATATGAATTTCCTTTACTCGAAAGCCGTACAGCACTTTCGCCTGGAGATTTGGTTTGTACTGATGATTTTAAACAAAATTTTGGAGACCTTAGCCATATTAAATGGGTACATGGGCCTGTCAAACATTTGCTATCTCATCAACACATATTTGCACAATTTATAGTCATGGAAGTATCGGATACTTATTTTTCAGCTCATAAAGAGCAGTTTTTACCCTTGGCTGAATTAGAAAATTTAGCACAACCAAAATTGATTTTTGAATTTATAATAAAATTATTTACTTTCAAATTAAATTAATTAAATCTTAAAGATATGTCTGGAATTAACAAAGTTATTTTAGTTGGACATTTGGGCAAGGACCCTGAAGTTCGACATTTAGATAGCGGCTCAAGCATGGTTAGTTTTTCGCTAGCCACTTCAGAAAGCTATTCTACTAAAGATGGTAAAAAAGTAGAGCAAACGGAATGGCACAATGTAGTAATTTGGCGTGGTTTAGCTGAAGTAGCTGCAAAATACCTTCGAAAAGGGAAGTTGATCTATTTAGAAGGGAAACTTCGCACCCGTTCATTCGAAGATAAAGAAGGGAATAAACGCTATACTACCGAAATAGTAGCCGATAATTTTACCATGTTAGGTCGTAAAAGTGATTACGATGGCAGTAAACCTCCTGCAGAAAGAAACCCTGAGGAGTTGCCCGTAGATTTTGATGAATCGGCTCCCGATGACGATTTACCATTTTAGTACATAAAAAAACCCTGAAGTATGCTTCAGGGTTTTTTTATGATCAACTATTTTCGCTTATTTTTTCGCTTGTTCCATATAGTCAACCGCTAGGTTGGCCAAGGCTTTTATACCTAGTGTAAAGCCACTTTCATCAATAAAAAAATCTGGTGTATGGTGTGATGGCGCTTTTAGCGGATCACCACCTTTAGGCATGCCTCCCAAAAAGATAAATAATCCGGGTACTTTTTCTTGATAAAACGAAAAATCTTCGGCACCAGTAACTGCGGGCTTCAATTTAATATTTTGGCTACCGGCTAGCTTTTGCAGGGTAGGTAGCATTTGAGCGGTTAAGTTAGGATCGTTATACGTTACCGGATAATGCACACTAAACGGAATTTTCACTTCAGCCGTTGCACCTGCTGCTTCGGCAGTTTTGGTAGCTATGGTTTTTATGCGTTCAATAAATAATTGCTCATCTTCTTTGCTCAGATTACGTACGGTGCCCATAAGTTCAACCTCTTCGGGTATAATATTAGAGCGTACGCCACCATGTATAGAACCAATGGTTACTACCCCAGCATTCTCGGTTACATTTAAATTTCTACTTACAACGGTTTGTAAAGCATTTATAATTTGTGCCGATACTACCACCGGATCTACCGATGACCACGGATAGGCGCCATGGGCTTGGCGACCCTTAACGATAATTCTCATATCGTTTACGCTAGCCATCGTACCACCCGGACGATAGGTAATGGTTCCTACCGGTGTTTGCGAATTAATGTGTAAACCAAAGGCTACATCTACATGTGGGTTTTCCATCACGCCTTCTTTAATCATTAATTCAGCTCCACCTTCTTCGCCAAATGGTGGGCCCTCTTCTGCAGGCTGAAATATAAATTTTACCGTACCTTTTAATTCGCTTTTTAAGCCGCTAAGTACTTGGGCAACGCCCATGAGCATGGCCGTGTGCGAATCGTGACCGCAGGCGTGCATTACCCCAACGCTTTGCCCGTTAAAGGTTGTTTTTACTTTAGAAGCAAAGGCAAGCGGGGTGCGCTCTGCCACAGGTAAGGCATCCATATCGGCACGTAGGGCTACTACGGGGCCTGGTTTTGCACCTTTTAAAATACCTACTACGCCTGTTTTACCCACGCCGGTTTTTACGTCTAGTCCTAAAGATGTAAGGTATTTAGCTACGATATCCGCCGTGCGGAATTCGTTATTACCCAATTCTGGGTGTTCGTGAAAATCGCGACGCCAAGCAATTACTTGCCCTTCAATTTTATCGGCCGATTTGCTAATTTTTGCTTTTAGAGCCTCGGTTTGTGCAGCTGCTGATAGGGAAACACCCAAGAGTAATAAAAGTAGGATTTTTTTCATCGATTTAGGTTTGAACTTTAAATGTATCAAAATTTGTATTAAATAAAAAAACCGGATTTACGTCCGGCTTTTAATAGAAGGTTAGTTTAACTTATGTTGTTGTTTTAATGCTCAATTCTTTCAACTGTTCTTCAGAAATAGTAGATGGAGAATCAATCATCACATCGCGGCCCGAATTATTTTTAGGGAAAGCAATTACATCGCGGATAGAATCTAATCCAGCGAAAATAGAAACCAACCTATCGAAACCAAAGGCAATACCGCCATGTGGAGGAGCACCATATTCAAAGGCTTCTAATAAAAAGCCAAATTGTTTTTGTGCTTCTTCTGGGCTAAAGCCTAAATGCTTAAACATAATGGATTGCAGGGCTCTATCGTGTATACGAATAGATCCACCACCAATTTCGGTTCCATTCACAACCATATCGTAGGCATTGGCTCGTACGTCGCCGGGTTGGCTGTCTAGCAAGGCAATATCTTCTGGCTTTGGTGAGGTAAAGGGATGGTGCATGGCATGGTAACGGCCACTTTCTTCGTTCCATTCCAATAGCGGGAAATCGAGCACCCACAGTGGAGCAAAGGTGTTTTTATCACGCAAGCCTAACTGGTTGCCCATTTCTAAACGCAATTCGTTTAGTTGTTTACGAGTTTTTTCGGCAGGGCCGGCCATTACTAAGATCAAATCGCCGGGCTTTGCATCAAATGCAGTAGCCCATGCTTTTAATTGTTCTTCGCTGTAAAACTTATCTACCGATGATTTTAAAGTTCCATCTGCTTGGTAACGGCAATACACCAAACCGGTGGCGCCTACCTGCGGACGTTTTACAAAATCGGTTAATTCGTCTAACTGCTTGCGGGTATACTCGGCACAGCCCTCAGCTTTTATACCTACTACCAATTCGGCGGCATCAAATACCGGAAAGTCAGCTCCTTTTACGAGGTCGTTAAGTTCTACAAATAGCATTCCAAAACGGGTATCGGGTTTATCCGATCCGTATAAACGCATGGCATCGGCGTAAGTCATACGAGGTACAGCGCCTAAATCAATGCCTTTAACGTTTTTAAAGAGTTGTTTAATTAAGCCTTCAAATACGTTTAAAATATCTTCTTGTTCAATAAAAGCCATTTCGCAATCAATCTGAGTAAATTCAGGCTGCCGGTCGGCACGTAAATCTTCGTCGCGGAAACATTTTACAATTTGGAAATAACGATCGAAACCCGATACCATTAACAATTGCTTAAAGGTTTGTGGCGATTGGGGCAAAGCGTAAAATTCGCCGGCATTCATACGGCTAGGTACCACAAAATCACGGGCACCTTCTGGCGTAGATTTAATTAATACCGGAGTTTCTACCTCAATAAAGTCTAGCCCATCGAGGTAACGGCGTACTTCTTGTGCCATTTTATGGCGAAGTACTAAATTATTGCGTACCGGGTTGCGACGTAAATCGAGGTAGCGGTATTTCATCCGCAGCTCGTCGCCGCCATCGGTTTCATCTTCAATTAAAAATGGAGGAAGCTTAGCGGGGTTTAAAATAGTGATAGCCGAAACGCTAATTTCTATTTCTCCGGTAGGCATTTTTAGGTTTTTGCTCGAACGTTCAATTACGGTTCCTTGTACGTTTATTACAAACTCACGACCTAGTTCACGGGCTTTGGCACGTAACTCGGCATTGTCGTCGGTATTAAAAGCCAATTGGGTAATTCCGTAGCGGTCGCGAATATCCACAAAGGTCATTCCGCCTAAATCACGTGATTTTTGCACCCAGCCGCAAAGGCTAATTCCTTTCCCTAAATCTGCTAAGGTTAATTCTCCGCAAGTGTGTGTTCTGAGCATAGTACTACAAAAGTATTATTTCTGACGCAATTTGTACCTAAAATCAGAATAATAGTCTAATTTTGGATCATCAAATAGGGGTGCCTTGTTTCTTGCAAACACAAAAACAGGCTGAGAATATACCCATCTGCTAGTTCCTATTATTTTGAACTATCAGAGCACCTGATCCGGATAATGCCGGCGTAGGGAAGGTAAAAATTTAATAAAAATTGCTTTTACCCCTTTAAAGCAACTGTTAAATTTTAAAATCAAAAAAGATGAAAAAAGGATTATTTGTTGCGCTGTTGGCGATGCTTTTGCCGGTAATGGCTTGGGCGCAGCTTACTTTTAGCGGAAAAGTATTAGATGCACGTACACAATTGGGACTAGTGGGTGCCACGGTAAGTGTTGGCTCTAATCAAACTCTTGCCACCAACGGCCAAGGGCTATTTTCATTTACTGGCCTTGCAGCAGGAAACTATGTGATAAAGGTGAGTTTTGTAGGTTATCAACCTATAGAAAAAACGATTACTTTACCCGCCGATGCTCAAGTAGAAATTTTGCTAAAACCCACTATTTTCCCTGGCGATGAGGTGGTAATTAAAGCTATCAGAGCCACTGAACAGAGCGCTACCACCTATACCAACCTTACTAAAGCGGTTTTAGAAAAAAATAATACAGGCCAAGATTTACCCTTTGTGCTCAATCAAACACCGGGTGTGGTAGTGAGTTCGGATGCGGGCACAGGTATTGGTTATACAGGCCTCCGTATTCGGGGCAGCGATGCTTCTCGAATAAATGTTACCCTAAATGGTATCCCTTTTAACGATCCTGAAAGCCAAGCCACTTATTTTGTGAATCTACCCGATTTTGTTTCTTCGGTAGATAATATACAGGTGCAACGAGGAGTGGGTACCTCCACGAACGGGGCTGGTGCTTTTGGGGCCAGTATAAACATACAAACCACCGTTCGCAGAGATTCGGCCTATACCATGTTGAACACTACCTTGGGTTCATACAATACTCAAAAAAGCACCTTAAATTTTGGTACGGGGCTGCTAAACAATCAGTTTACGTTTGATGGTCGGTTATCTAGAATCCAGTCTGATGGGTATATCGATAGGGCATCATCTAAACTAAAATCATACTTTTTAAGTGGTGCTTGGTATGGTGCCAACACCCTTATTCGGGCCAATGTGTTTTCGGGTCACGAGAAAACCTACCAGGCTTGGAATGGTGTTCCAGAATCAGAATTGACAAATAACAGAACCTACAATGGCTTCAAGTACGAGGATCAAACGGATAATTACACACAAGACCACTATCAACTTTTATACGCTCACAGCTTTTCGCCTAAACTTTCTTTAAGCGGTGCCTTTCATTACACCTACGGCCGTGGTTATTACGAAGAATATAAAGCCGACCAAGATTTTGCAGATTATGGTTTAAGTCCGGTTATTTTTGGTGGGAACGCCATTTCTCAAACAGATTTAATCCGCCGCCGTTGGTTAGATAACGATTTTTACGGCAGCACATTCGCCTTAAATTATACGCCTAAAAACGGATTAGATTTCACTCTGGGGGGCGCTTACAACGAATATAAGGGCCGTCATTTTGGCGAAATTATTTGGGCAACTTATGCTTCTGATAGCCAAATTCGCCAGCATTACTACGATAACGATGGCTTTAAAACTGATTTTAATGTGTATGGAAAATCAACTTGGCAACGTGGCCCTTGGGTTGGCTATACCGATTTTCAATATCGCCGGGTGAGACACGAATTTATGGGCTACGATACCAATTTGCAAAACATTCAGCAAGCAGTATCCCTAAACTTCTTTAATCCGAAGGCGGGATTAAGCTATCAACTCAATCCTCGGCAGCAGTTCTATGCTTCCGTATCGGTAGCCAATAAAGAGCCTAATCGCGACGATTTTGTGAACTCTACACCGGCTAGCCGCCCAATATCCGAACGTCTAACCGATATAGAAGCGGGTTATCGATTAAGTCATAACAATTTTAGGGCCGCCCTAAACGGCTATTTTATGAAGTACAAAAACCAACTTATTTTAACGGGCGCAATTAACGATGTAGGCGAATATAGCCGCAGCAATGTGCCTAATAGTTATCGCATGGGTTTGGAACTAGACGTTAGCTTAAAATTAAGTGAAAAATGGGCTTGGAAAGCCAATATAGCTTGGAGTCAAAATAAAATTAAACGCTTTACATATTATATTGATGATTACGACAACGGTACGCAGATAGGTACCGATTTTAGGAATACAACTATTGCTTTTTCTCCTACTGTAGTGGCTTCCGGAGAATGGGATTATGTTCCTTTTAAGCATGCCGAAATTGCATTTATTGGAAAATACGTAAGTCGTCAATATTTAGACAATACCGCTACTAAGGCACGCCAACTAAAGGAAATGCTGGTTCATAACCTACGTTTTCAGTATAATTTCAGCTTAAAATCGACAAAAAATGTTAATTTAACCTTGTTGGTGAACAATGTGTTTAACAAGAAATACGAGGCCAATGGTTATACCTTTAGTTATATTTCGGGGGGTAATTTCTCTACCGAAAACTACTATTATCCACAGGCTACCCGTAATTTCCTGATTTCTTTAAACCTGAAGTTTTAACGATATTTGCACCATAATAAATGTCCCATGAGCAGAATTAAAAACATCTTATTTAGTTGCCTATTTTTTAGTGCAGTACTTGCACAAGCACAATCTAAACCGGCTAACACTTCTTTACCGAGACCAAAATTGGTAGTAGGCTTGGTGGTAGATCAAATGCGTTGGGATTATTTATACCGCTATTACGATCGTTATCAAACTGGCGGATTTAAGCGCTTATTAAACGAAGGTTTTTCGTGCGAAAACACGCAGATAGATTACGTTCCTACCGTAACCGCTATTGGCCACAGTACCATTTATACAGGGTCGGTGCCGGCCATTCATGGTATTGCAGGCAACGATTTTATTATCCAAAAAACCGGAAAATCGATGTATTGCACCGAAGACGAAACGGTACAAACCGTAGGCAGTACGTCTAAAGCTGGCCAAATGTCACCTCGTAATTTATTAACCACCACCATTACCGATGAATTAAAGTTGGCCACCAATTTCAGATCGAAAGTAATTGGTATTGCCTTAAAAGATCGTGGAGCTATTTTGCCTGCAGGGCATACCGCCAATGCGGCATATTGGTACGATGACTTAACCGGAGGTTGGATTAGCAGTTCTTATTATATGCCCGATTTGCCTGCATGGGTAAAACAATTGAATAACCAAAAACAAGCCGATTCGTATTTAAATAAGGGTTGGGATTCTTTATTTCCTTTAAATACCTACGTACAAAGCACTGCGGATAACAGCCCTTACGAAGGCAAGTTCCCCGGAGCAAGTACACCTACCTTTCCGATTAAATTAAACGGAGGAACTACACCTAATTATGCCCTGTTGCGCACTACACCTTATGGCAACACGCTCACCTTAGATATGGCCAAAGCAGCCATTGAAAATGAGCAATTGGGTAAAAGTACGGCAACCGATTTCTTAGCTGTAAGCTTATCTTCTACCGACTATATTGGGCATCAATTTGCTACGAATGCTGTTGAAATGGAAGATACCTATTTGCGTTTAGACCAAGATTTTGCTAAATTTTTTGCCTACTTAGATAAAAATGTAGGCAAAGGAAATTATACCGTTTTTCTTACAGCCGATCACGGGGCGGCACACAATCCTAGCTTTTTATTAGATCAAAAAATTCCCGCGGGCTATTGGCCATCTAGCCAAATAACTAAAGAGCTAAACAACTTTTTGGAAGCCAAATACCAAAACAAAAACTTGGTATTAAGTTTATTAAACTACCAGGTGAATTTAAATAATACCTTAATTGCTGATGCCAAATTAAATGAGCAAGCCATTATTTCTGATTGCATTGCTTTTTTAAGTAGCCAAACCGGGGTGGCCAATGTGGTAGATCAGCGTAATGTACAAGTGAGCACCTTGCCAGAAACTTTACGTCCTAAAATTCAGAATGGCTATAACCACGATCGTAGTGGAATTATTCAAATACTCTTGCAACCAGGCTGGTATAGTGGTTACGGTACAACCGGTACTACACATGGTACCTGGAACCCTTACGATGCGCACATTCCTTTGGTGTTTATGGGTTGGGGTATTAAGCAAGGCCATACTAATGAAACTACTAATATGACCGATATTTCGGCAACCTTAGCTGCTTTATTGCACATTCAAATGCCTAATGGTTGTATAGGTTCACCCATAAGCGCAGCGTTAAAGTAGCATGTCTTCACATCATATCGTTCGAGAAAAACAAGAACCAGCCCTCCTAATAGTCAATTTGGCGCATTTCTCTAACGAACAATTGGGCCAATTGCTAGAGTGGAGCCCAACTGTTATGGTAACCGAAGGGGTGTATGAATATGCCGATTCATTAGGTATTAAAATTGATGCCGTAGTTACCAATAATCCCAACTTTAATGCACAAGAACACACCCATATCGTGCTTACCGACTATGAGCCATTAGAAGATGCGTTGAAATATTTTGTGGCTGAGGGGTATCCGGCGGTAAATGTTATTGCCGAAGAATTTTTGCTGAAAGACTACGTGTTATTTGTTGATATCATCAATCTGGTGATTTTCACTTCCGATAAAAAAATTATGCCTATCCGTTCCGGATTTAGTAAATGGCAAACGGGTGGGCAAAAGGTACACTTGCTGCACGATGCCAAACATCTGCAAATAGAAGGCTTAAAGCGCCTTGGATTTCATGAATTCGAAACCGAAAAAGACGGATTTTACTCTCTTACATTTGAACAACCCTTCTTATTTATTGCCGAAGAGTTATGAGTTTAAGTATTCGAACGGCAAATCCTAGTGATATTCCAACCATTGGTCAACTAGCTGAAGAAAGTTGGTGGCCTGCCTACAGTTCTTTTATTTCGGCCGAGCAAATTAGCTACATGCTTAAGGAGATGTATTCTCCTGAGGCTTTGGCTCAACAGTTTAGCGAAGGAATCACCTTTTTACTAGTCGAGAGAAACGGATTGGCCGTGGGTTTTTCAGCATTTAGTGAAACGAATACGAAGGAGCAGGTGTTTAAGCTGCACAAACTTTACCTCTTACCTAGTGAACAAGGCAAGGGTACGGGTCAATTGCTGATAGTGGAGGTGGGCTCACGGGCTAAAAAATTAGGCGGACTTATTTTGGAACTGAATGTAAACCGCGGTAATAAAGCGGTTGAATTTTACAAAAAACAAGGGTTTGACATTCACCAAACCCTTGACATTCCGTATCACACCTTTGTGTTAAACGATTATATAATGCGTAAAGCCTTATAATTTCGGTATCCGTTTTGGAGCATCTTTCCCACTCACAATACTTCTAGAACTTAGGGCAATAGCCTTAATGGTAGCCGTAATATTTGAAACGTCTAGTGTTTCCAATTCATCATTTACGGTGTGGTAAAATTTATCAATGTCAATTTGATCGGTAGAGATGGTATGTGCCGGAACGCCCAATGCCGCTAGGGTAGCATTGTCGCTGCGGTAAAATAAATTCTGGCTAGGGTAAGGGTCTGGATAAAATTTAAAATTGGTACCTTCTAAATTGCGTTGTAAAATCTCTCCAAAATCTGAACGTTCGTAGCCGGTAATAAAGGCATTATTTTTACCAAATTTCGATTCTTTACCAATCATTTCGATGTTAAACATGGCTACCACATCATCGGGGTTTAGTTTAGAGGAGAAATATCTGGCGCCAAAACCACCCACTTCTTCGGCGGTAAAAGCCACAAAAATTAAGGTACGTTCGTTGTTATTCAGCTTTTTGTAGTACTTGGCTAGTTCAATTACAGCGGTAGTGCCCGAAGCATCATCGTCGGCACCATTGGCAATAGAATCGCCTTCTACAGCTTTAATAATACCTAAATGATCGTAATGCCCTGAGAAAATCACGTATTCTTTGACTTTCGATTTCCCAGGAATTTGGCCAGCCACGTTAAATAGCGGTGCTTGGTCAATGTTATTGCTTGCAGTAATGCTGTAAGAAGTGGCTACCCGATCGCTTAAAATAAATACTACCGAAGTAGCTTTTGGTTTTTCAGCCATCCGTGTTCTAAACGAGGCATCACGAAGACGCTTAAATGCATCGGCATATTGCGCATCTACCCAAACGATAGCCGACTTATTGGCACGTAAAATTTCGCGGTAGCGATTTACAAAAGTAGCTCCGGCTGCTAGTTGAATGTTTTCTATACCACTGGCTTCGGTCCAGGTTAAAGTTGCTTGATCACTGCTCACCAATACCTGCTCGGTAGGTATAGCTGTCCCGTTTAAACTTACTGTGGCAGTGCCAGGCTTTATGCGGTTCATGCTAAAAGATTGACGGAAGGTAGTTTCTCCTTCGAGCGTTTGCAAGCCAATTTTTTTAAATTCGCTTTCGATAAAACGGGCAGCTTTATCAATCCCTGCCGAAAAAGTAGCTCGGCCTTCCATATCGTCGGCTGTGAGGGTTTTAATAATGCGGCTTACATCCTTTTCCTTAATTTTTTCGACAGATTGTGCGAAAATAGTTAGGCTTGTGCTAACAAATAATAGGCTTAATGCTAGTTTTTTCATGTTTTTATAATTTTTTTAGGAAATCTTGATAGGCCAAGGCCAATCCTTCTAGTAATTCAATACGATGTTTCCAACCAAGTGTATGCAATTTAGAAACATCCAATAGTTTGCGGGGAGTGCCATCAGGTTTGCTGCTGTCAAACACCAAATCGCCTGTAAAACCCACTACCTCTTTTACTAATAATGCTAAATCTTTAATGCTCAAATCGTGGCCTGTGCCAATGTTTACCAAACCGGCTTCGTTGTATTCTTGCATTAAAAAATAGCAGGCATCGGCCAAGTCGTCGGCAAATAAAAACTCTCTTAGCGGGCTGCCCGTACCCCAAACACTTACACTAGCGCCACCGCTTGTTTTAGCTTCGTGAAATTTGCGAATTAAAGCAGGTAATACATGCGAATTTTCTGGGTGGTAATTATCGTTATAGCCATACAAATTGGTTGGCATAACCGAAATAAAATTACAGCCATACTGATCGCGGTAGGCATCACATAATTTAATGCCGGCAATTTTGGCAATGGCGTAGGGTTCGTTGGTTGGTTCCAACAAACCCGTTAATAAGTACTCTTCTTTTAAGGGTTGTGGTGCTAATTTTGGGTAGATGCAACTAGAACCTAAAAACAGCAATTTTTTAACCTCATGGAGGTATGCTTGGTGTATCACGTTGTTTTGTATGGCCAAATTTTCATACAAAAAATCGGCCCGATAGGTATTGTTTGCTACAATGCCACCTACTTTGGCAGCAGCTAAAAAAACAAAGTCTGGTTTTTCGCTGGCAAAAAAATCGGCTACGGCTTGTTGGTTGCGTAAATCGAGTTCTTGCGAACTGCGAATGACCAAATTGCTATAGCCTTCGGCCTGTAATTTTCTTAAAATAGCCGAGCCTACCATCCCCCGATGACCGGCTACATATATTTTTGCGTTTTTTTCCACGGTTGCTTCAAAGATAAAACTATTTTTGTTGCCCTAAACTAATGCCATGGGTAAAGATAAACTTCGCAAGTTTGCAGAAATAGAAACATTCGCCAATGTATACGAATTAGATGCCGGAAAAGCATTAAAAGGCAGCTGGAGTACAACGCATTTTAAAAATACTGCTTCCTTAGTATTGGAGTTGGCTTGTGGAAAAGGAGAGTATACCGTAAACTTGGCGCAATTATTTCCAGCAAAAAACTTTATTGGCATAGATTATAAAGGCAACCGAATTTGGCGTGGTGCTAAAACTGCTATGGAAGAGGGTATTGATAACGTGGCCTTTTTACGCATTCAAATAGAACACATACTAGACTATTTTGATGCCGATGAAGTGAGCGAAATCTGGATTACATTTCCCGATCCGCAGCCACAACTGAGCCGGGAGAAAAAACGCCTAACAGCACCTCGATTTTTAGAAAAATATAAAGTGATTCTTCAAGAATCGGCCCCTATCAATTTAAAAACAGATAACGACGATTTTTATGCCTTTACACTAGAGACCATTGATCAGCTTGGCTTAAAGCTACACGTACGCACCGAAGATTTATACCGTTCTAATTTGGTAGACGAGGTGTTATCGATAAAAACCTATTACGAGAAAAAATACTTGACCCACCATAAAAACATCAATTACGTACGCTTTAGTTTTGCCTAATGGAAAGAGCTGATTTTTTTGAGCAAGTATATCAAGTGGTCCGCTTAATTCCGCGGGGCAGGGTAACTTCCTATGGAACCATTGCAGCCTATTTGGGTAGCAAAGGTTCGTCGCGAATGGTAGGTTATGCCATGAACGGGGCTCATACCGTGTATCCACCGGTGCCGGCTCATCGGGTGGTCAATCGCCAAGGTTTGCTCACGGGTAAATTTCATTTTGAGAGCCCCAGCCGCATGCAAGAATTGCTCGAAGCTGAAGGAGTGCGGGTGTGCACCGATAAAGTAACAGATTTTAAATCTCTATTTTGGGATCCTTCTTTAGAATTAGATTTAGAAGCGTAAATTTAAGCCATGGGAAAATTAGTAAACGAATTTAACGACTACCGTAACCGAATGAACGATCGGATTATGGAAAGTGCAAATACCAATATCAAACGGTTTTTTGCGCTCGATACTACCACCTATGCCGATGGCGCTTTGGATGTAAAAACCAAAGAAATGTTGGGCTTGGTAGCCTCTATGGTATTGCGTTGCGACGATTGCATTAAATATCATTTGGGCAAGTGCCACGAAGCCGGGGTAAACTCCGAAGAAATGAACGAGATTTTTATGATTGCCAATTTAGTGGGCGGTTCTATTGTAATTCCACACTACCGCAGAGCGGTAGAGTATTGGGATGAGCTAAATGCATAAGTCTGAGTTTTCAACTATTTTCTAAAAAGAATTCATGACTTCCGATTCGATAGTAAGATGCGGCTGGTGCGGTACCGACCCCTTGTACGTAAAATACCACGATGAAGAATGGGGAAAACCGGTGTACGACGATCGCACCTTGTTTGAATTTTTAGTGCTAGAAGGGGCGCAAGCTGGCTTAAGCTGGATAACCATTTTACGCCGCAGAGAAGGTTACCGCAAAGCCTTTGCGAATTTCGATCCGGTTAGAGTGGCTCAATTTAACCCCGCTGATGCGGAACGCTTGATGCAAGACAACGGCATTATCCGCAACCGATTAAAAATACAATCCACCATTCGCAATGCCCAAATTTTTTTAGACATTCAAAAAGAATTTGGGAGTTTTTCCGAATTTATTTGGGGATATCTTCCCGAAAAAAAGCCGATTGTAAACCAGTGGAAAAGTTTAAAAGAAGTACCCGCCCGTACCGAACTTTCCGATAAAATTGCCAAAGACCTCAAAAAACGAGGCATTAAATTTTTTGGCACCACTATATGCTATGCCCACATGCAAGCCACCGGCATGGTAAATGATCATCTGGTAGATTGTATCTGTAGGAAATAAAAACCCGTTATTACACCGCCAATTATTAAATTTGGAAGCTTGCGCTTTGGCAAGCACTTGTATACATGAAAAAATTATTTCTTTTAGACGCCTTTGCCCTCATCTATCGGGCGCACTTTGCATTCAGTAAAAACCCTCGTTATACCGCAGCCGGGTTAAATACATCGGCCGTAATGGGTTTTACCAATACGCTCTTGGAGGTGCTCAAAAAAGAAAAACCAAGCCATATGGCCGTGGTATTTGATACCTCGGCACCCACCGAACGCCATATAGAATTCGCAGCCTACAAAGCCCATCGCGAAGCCATGCCCGAAGATTTGGCTACCGCCATTCCCTACATTATTCGTTTAATAGAAGGCTTTAACATTCCCGTAATTAGTTCCGATGGCTACGAAGCCGACGACGTAATTGGTACTCTAGCTAAAAAAGCAGAGCAAGAAGGCTTCACCGTTTTCTGCATGACCCCCGATAAAGATTTTGCGCAACTCGTTTCCGAAAACATTTTTATTTACAAGCCGGCCCGTATGGGTAACGATGTAGAAATTATGGGCGTAAAAGAGGTGTTGGCCAAATGGGAGATAGATCGGATAGATCAAGTAATTGATATTTTAGGCCTTTGGGGCGATGCGGTAGATAACATTCCGGGCATTCCGGGAATTGGCGAAAAAACAGCCAAGCTGCTTATTAAGCAGTACGGCTCTATGGAAAACATCATTGCCCACAGCCACGAGTTAAAAGGCAAAATGCGTGAAAACGTAGAAAATTTTGCGCAACAAGGTCTGCTTTCCAAAAAATTAGCTACCATTATTTTAGACGCCCCCGTGGCACTTGATCCGCAAAGCTTATTAATTGAAGAGCCCGACCGCAGTCTGCTAGAACCTTTATTTGCCGAGCTCGAATTTAGAACCTTAGGTCGTAGAGTTTTTGGCGAAGAGTTTAGCGTTGCAGCCAATCCAGTAAGCAGTGCCGCAGCCCCGGTGCATCACGCTGCCCAAACCGATTTGTTTGGCAATACGGTGGATATAGAAAAAGTAGTGAGCAAACAATTGCATTTAGATGCTTTTGATGAGCCGATGAAAGTGGCTAAGAACGCTGAAAATACGCCACATAGCTATCATTTGGCAGATACCCTAGATAAACAAGCCAACTTAATTAGCCTTTTGGCAGCCCAATCGGAAATTTGTTTCGATACCGAAACTACCGGCACCGATGCCAATAATTGCGAATTGGTCGGCCTTTCTTTTGCCATTAAACCCGGAGAAGCCTGGTACGTTCCTGCTCCCGAAAACCGTCAAGCCTGTGTGCAATTGCTTTCGTTTTTTAAGCCCATTTTAGAAAATCCGGCCATTGGTAAAATTGGTCAAAACATTAAGTTTGATATTTTGGTATTGAAAAATTACGGCCTTGAGGTACAAGGAAAATTATTTGATACCATGTTGGCGCATTACGTGCTCGACCCCGATAGTCGCCACGGTATGGATATTTTAGCCGAAAACTATTTAGGCTATACGCCCATTCCCATCACCAGCTTAATTGGTGCCAAAGGCAAAGGGCAAGGCAGCATGAGAGATGTGCCTTTTGATAAAATTACCGAATACGCCGCCGAAGATGCCGACATTACCCTGCAGTTGAAACAGGCTTTTGAACCGCTGCTGCAGCCCGTAAATGGCGATACCTTATTGGCCGATATGGAACACCCCTTGGTGTATGTACTTGCCGATATGGAACGGGAAGGCGTTTCATTAGATACCGCAGCACTCCACGAATTATCCAAGCAGTTAGAGATAGATATTGCTCAATTAGAAAAAACCATTTACGAAAAAGCAGGAGTCCGCTTTAACATTGCATCGCCTAAACAATTGGGCGAAGTGCTGTTCGATAAATTGCAGCTAGACCCCAAAGCCAAAAAGACCAAAACCGGCCAATACCAAACCGGCGAAGATGTTTTATCGGCCTTGGCCCATAAGAGCGATATTGTGCAGGATATTTTAGATTTCCGCCAATTACAAAAATTAAAATCGACCTATGTAGATGCCTTGCCGCAATTACTTAACCCGAGAACGGGTCGCATACATACTTCTTATAACCAAGCCGTAGCGGCTACGGGCAGGTTGAGTTCCAATAACCCCAATTTGCAAAACATTCCGGTGCGTACCGAACGTGGTCGGGAAGTGCGCAAGGCCTTTATCCCGAGAGATGCCAACCACGTGTTGCTATCTGCCGATTATTCGCAAATTGAGTTGCGCTTAATTGCCGAAATTAGTAAAGATGCCAATATGTTAGAGGCTTTTGCTCAAGGCTTAGATATTCATACCGCTACGGCGGCAAAAGTGTATGGCGTGCCTTTGGCCGAAGTAGATGCTACCCAACGTAGAAATGCCAAGGCGGTAAACTTTGGAATTATTTATGGCCAATCAGCCTTCGGACTTTCTCAAAACTTAGGCATTCCGAGAAAAGAAGCAGCTGAGATTATTGACAATTACTTTCAACAATACCCCGGCGTAAAACGCTACATGCAAGATACTATGATTTTTGCCCGAGAACACGGCTATGTACAAACCATCATGGGCCGTAGACGCTACTTGCGTGATATCAATTCGCAAAATGCAACGGTGCGTGGCTTTGCCGAACGAAATGCCATTAATGCCCCCATACAAGGTTCGGCAGCCGATATGATTAAGCTGGCCATGATTCGCATTCACCAAGATATCATAGATCAAAAGTTAGCCGCCCGTATGACCATGCAGGTGCATGATGAATTGGTGTTTGATGTACCCAAGGGAGAAGTAGAAAAGTTAAAATTCATTATTCACCATAGGATGGTAAACGCCATGCCCGTAAATGTGCCCATTGAAGTTGAAATTGGTGAGGGTACGAACTGGCTGGAGGCGCATTAATTTTTTAATCTTCTTTTCCTTTTTGCTTGATCAAAAAGGAAATAAAAAATCAAGACAAAACGATGCTTCCGCCCACAAGGCCTTTACCTTGGCCCGCCGTTTTGTCGGCCCTAGGCTATTTGACTCTGTTTTGTTTGCTAGATACGGCTGGGGTGACATTATTTTTTTCTGTACTTTTGAACGATGCAAGCCGCTAAAAAAATTTACTTCGCTTCCGATTTTCATTTGGGTGCCCCTTCTTATGCCAAAAGCAGAGAGCGGGAAGCCCAAGTAGTGGCCTGGTTGGATAAAATTAAAGCCGATGCTGCCGAAGTATATTTAATGGGCGATGTGTTTGATTTTTGGTTCGAATATGCCACCGTTATCCCGAAGGGTTTTGTGCGTTTGCAGGCTAAAATTGCCGAATTAACTGATGCCGGTATTGCGGTAACCTTGTTTAAAGGGAACCACGATATGTGGATGTTTACCTATTTCCAACAGGAGTTGGGGGTAAAAATCGTGTCGGATGAGTTGGTGTTGGAACGCAATGGAAAGAAATTTTACTTGCACCATGGCGATGGCTTAGGCCCCGGCGATGCTGGTTATAAGCTATTAAAAAAGGTTTTTCGCAGTACGTTTTGCCAATGGTTGTTTGCTCGGTTGCATCCCAATTTTGCTATAGGCTTGGCTTCGTATTTTTCGAGAAAAAGCCGCGTGGCTAGTGGAACTAATGAAGCTTTTGCAGGCGAAGACAAGGAGTGGTTGGTGGCTTATGCCAAGGAGGTGCTCAAGCATACCCATTACGATTATTTTGTATTTGGACACCGCCATTTACCCTTAGATATTCAGTTGAGTGCTACCAGCCGCTATGTAAATTTGGGCGAATGGATGAATTACCAATCGTATGCGGTATTTGATGGGGAGACCTTAACCCTGGTGTCGTAAGTTTTAGCTACTTTTGTGCGCTTTTGTGGGTTTAATAAACCCGATTGCAGTCCCGATTTATCGGGACGGAAAGCGGGACTGTATGATCTTTATTGTACGGATATTGATTTTCTGAAAAAATAAGATATGTTAGATAAGTTAGAAGCTATTAAGGTTCGTTGGGAAGCTGTAGAGCGTGAGTTGAGTTCGCCGGATGTGATGAGCGATATGAAGCGTTTTGCGCAGTTGAATAAGGAATATAAAGACCTCACCAAGATTGTGGATGAGTATAAGATTTACCGCAATTTGGTGAGTAATATTGAGGCCAATAAGCAAATTTTAGCTGCCGAGAAGGATGAAGAAATGCGGGAAATGGCTAAGATGGACTTGGATGACTTGTTGGTGGCTAAGGAGGCGAAGGAAGAGGAGATTCGGGTGATGTTGATTCCGAAAGATCCGGAAGATGCTAAGAATGCTATTTTGGAGATTCGTGGGGGTACCGGTGGCGATGAGGCAGCTTTATTTGCCGGCGATTTGTACCGCATGTACATGCGTTTTTGTGAGCGTAAGGGCTGGAAAATTCAGGTGATGGATGTAACGGAAGGTTCGGCAGGTGGCTATAAAGAGGTGGTGTTGGAGATAACGGGCGAAGATGCCTATGGCCAGTTGAAATACGAAAGTGGGGTGCACCGTGTACAGCGTGTGCCCGATACCGAAACTCAGGGCAGGGTGCATACCTCGGCAGCTAGCGTGGTGGTATTGCCCGAGGCCGATGAGTTTGATGTGCAGGTGAATATGAACGATATCCGTAAGGATTTGTTTTGTTCCTCGGGCCCGGGTGGACAATCGGTAAACACCACCTATTCAGCGGTTCGTTTAACACACATTCCTACAGGTATTGTGGCGCAATGCCAAGATGAGAAATCGCAGATGAAGAATTTTGATAAGGCTTTATCGGTTTTACGTAGCCGTATTTACGAGATGGAATTGGCTAAAAATAATGCAGAAATGGCTAAAAAGCGTAAAACTATGGTGGCGACCGGCGACCGTTCTGCTAAAATACGCACCTATAATTATCCGCAGGGTAGGGTTACCGAACACCGCATTGGTTTAACCATTTATAATTTGCCTGAAGTGATGAATGGCAGCATTCAGGATGTAATTGATGCGCTACAATTGGCCGAAAATGCGGAAAAAATGAAAGAGGGTACGGTTGCTTAATTTTTTACATTATTTGTTGCACACATTGTTTTAATGCGCTATATTTGCCCTCTCTTTTGGGGAAACTGGCCCTTAAGATGTTCTTTATAATATGATCTTGTAGCTCAGCCGGTAGAGCATAACACTTTTAATGTTGGGGTCCTGGGTTCGAATCCCAGCGGGATCACTTTTTTTAGGACCGGTAGTTCAGCTGGTTAGAATGCCGCCCTGTCACGGCGGAGGTCGCGGGTTCGAGTCCCGTCCGGTCCGCAATTAAGATGCATAAACCCTTAACTTACAACAAGTTAGGGGTTTTTTGTTTTAGCTTGGGGACACTTTTGGGGACAGTATTTTTTTATCTAGCTTACCTCTATTTACTCATTCTTAACTTTTCCAAGGGGTGCGGGGTTTGCACAATCGGTTCTTTTTACTTTTGGGGCTGCTCGGGATAGGGGGTGTCATCTTGGGTCGGTATAGCTACACTAGTTATGCCCACCCCAATCAATATTATTTCTACTTTTATTGTATTACATAACTTATCATCTATAATTTAAATGATTGATATAAATTTTGATTTTTATTCAGACGCAGGTGGTGGCGACCCCGATAGTAGAAGCCCGACTCTTAGGAAATATCACAAACTCCTATGGAGTAAATCCTTGCCTAATGGTACGGTCTTCGAGTTATCTGCTGCTAAAAAAGGTGCTTATCTATATCACAATTCAGTGTTAGGGGAGTTCGTTTTGGGAAGTGATGCAATTGTTCATTCGTATAGAAATCAGAAACGTAAAAAATGGCTTACAACACAAATACCAGAGGATGTAAACGAATTATTTAACTCGTGTCATAATATTGCATCTTACATCATTTTTCCTAAAAATGCAGTTGATGGCGGGCAAACCATAAACCAATCACGTGGGGTGAACAAATTTATAGATGACAGATTCGACCTTACCTTAGAATGTATTAGACGTTTTTATGCCAATCAATCTAGTCCACTTTATAGCGTTTTAGTTAAGTATAAATCCTTTTTCGATTTATTTGAAGACTTCAACGGGTACATTGATTTCTTCTTTTTGCAAGATTTAGTAGACAGAAATACCAGTAGAATTAAGTTCTATTTACCTTTTGATGATTTTAAAAATCCGCCGGTATTTTCAAATACGGATGACTACATTTCCTATAAAAATGGCGTGATGGATTTTAATAGTAATAGAAAATCGAGAATTGAGGAATATGTAAAAACCCGTTTGCGATAAATTTATTTTTTGCTTTTTGTTCCGCTCGGTAAAGGGGATATGATAGGCTTAAGATATAATCTTAGTCATGCTTATTTTTTCATACCCTCTTTGTTATCTCTTTGTTTTTCGTTGTTTCCTCACAGTTATCTCATTGTTTTTTGGCATTATTCAGCTCCAGAAAATTTTGTCATTTGTTTTACCAATTAGTAGCATTTTAAAAGAACTACATAGCCCCAATCACTCTAAATTAACTCTTGCTTATACAAGCTAACCCATCTAAAAGCTCAGCTCTCCATAAAATAAGTTATAAAATGAGAGAGCTTGAAAGCTCAAATTACACCACGACTTTAAAGGATATTTTATGGGTGGAGAAGTGTATATACAGTTCAGGGAAATGAAGAATGTTGCTTGCTGAAAAAGGCAAATTTCAATCTCAAGAATTTTATTTATATGAAGTTTGCTGTGTTTTTGCCCCAAAAACGGAATAGGCATTTTCGCAATTAAAACCTATTTAAACCCCTATTTTAGATTTTTGTACTGATCAATTCAGCGTAAATTTAGTGCAAATCGTACAAAATTAGTTCTCTCCAAATTGGCTGAAAAGGTTATATATATGCTGTGTGTGCACGCACAATTTTTAAAAATTTATTTCTTGCGATATTTACCCCGAGTATGGTAATAATACCGGGAGCGGTTTTGGTTTTTAACCGCACTTTTGGAGGTAGAAGTAGAGCGGCGCACATGACCTTTTCGTAGACGACCGTTTTTATCTACAGAGGGTTTTACATAGGTAGATGATCCGCCGGTTTCTTGTAAATCGCAACTGCTGAATAGGAGCAATAAAGAGAGTATGAATAGGAGTCTTTTCATATCAATTCGCATCTACTTTGTCTTCTAAAACAGTTTGTAAACTTTCCGATAAATTGCTTAATAAATCGTAGCCAGTGGCTTGCTCAATAGCGTTTACCGAGGTGCGGTAATTGCGCCAATTAGAAGACACACTTTGGTTGTTGGGCGTATTTACGGCAATAACACGAGTGCTGGAGTTTATACGAGCCAAATCGTTATTTCCTTGTGGAATGACGAGCAATATTTTCCAAATGTATGCCGGTACCACAATGCGCCCTTGATCAATGGTGGTGGCATAGCCGTTGCTGCCCGTACCGCCACTACCATACGTTCCCATAACAATATACACCTCATTGCCTGCTGCAACGAGCGTGCGGGCATAGTCTTCTAGGTTGGCCCAAGTTTGGCGGTTATTATTGGGTGCTTGCGGAATCATGTTGGTCATGAGAAAGGTAGCCGAGTTGGCCGCCACCGAACTTGTCCGATCGGCAGACGGGCAATTGTGGCCACGGTCGAAACCCGAGCCACTATAGCTGCTGTCGCCTACCTTGTACCAGCCGCTAGGTAAACTGTTATCGGGGCGAAAATCATCTTGCCTGTCTGCCGTTCCAATAGCATTGGCATCGAGGTGCCAGCTCACCCAATTGGCTATGCGTATGCTGTTGTTGTAAGAGAGTATGTAATAGCCTTTGTCTAAAAGATAGTTATTGGGCTTGCTTGCCGCTGCTTGGCTCGGGTTGCCCAAGAGCATATTCCCATTATCTGCAAAGTTGCTAGGCGAAACCGTATTGGGTTTGCTACAGGCCAATAGCACCAAGGTGCTCAATAGGGCAGTTCTTAAGAAATGTTTTGGAGCGAACATGTTTTAAATATCGGGTTTTATTTTAAAATAAAACCCCGGTTCGCAGACCGGGGTTTATTCAACTTAACACTAGAAAACTAAACCACAACTAATTTTTTTACTCATTAGAAATCATCTTTGAGAGCCACATCTGCTTTTGAAACTCCAGCCTCAGCACTTGCCAACAGCCTATCTACGTTCTTTTGCCATTCTACATGGTATTGATAGTACATCCCTTTAACCGCCTGATACTCTTTAAATGTAGCAGGTTTAGTAGTAAATGTACGTATGTTATAGCTCCTTGCAGGAACAGAAGGAATACTTACACCATTATAAATTCCTCCAGACTTAAATGTATTTCCTTCATCGTAAATCTGTAGCCGTAGTTTACCGTCTTTAAATTGAGCGACTAAGCGCACATACCAACCAAGCTCTTCTACAGATTTAGTGAATAACACCTTAACCTTTGCCGAAGTTTTTTGAATATAACTTAATACTAGTTGTGATTCTGTGTCACTTGTGGTAATTTCTCTTAGGTTTACAAACTCCTGAGATGCCCAATTTTTAAACATCGTGCTAAGATCTTTCTGTGATTTTCCGGGCACTTCTATGACCTTAGATTTATATAAACCTGAAGCCACATCCTCATAAGTATTTAAGTTTGGAACTGTATCTATTTTTGCTTCTTGTGCACTAACTTTTATTGCTAATAGTGCCATTGAGATTAATAGCGTGTATATTTTTTTCATAAATATTTTCTATTTAATAGCGTTCAAGTAGAATCTCGTCACCACCATCCACTTCATGAAGAATAAGTGAGTTCTTAGTTTTAAAAATTAGGGTACGTGGGTTGGTTTGGTCGTTGTCGGCTGTTAATACATCCCCATTTACTTGATAGGTGCCCGTGCTTAGAATAAAAGTATTGCTGGGATTATCGTTATTATAACTCTTGTAAACGCCACCTTCTAAAAACTCTATATAGCTACCTAGTGTGTAATAATCAGTGATTTCTCTATTACCCTGGACCAATTCAGAGAGGTAAACCGTTTTCCATTTACCTATTATTTGTTTAGAAGGCTCTAAAGTCGATTCTTTTTTACAAGAAAATAAAAAGCTAAAACCTATGAGTAATAATGCGATTCTTTTCATTTTTAAATTAAATTTCCACATTACTCAATTTCAATTTTAACGTCTTGTGAAACATACGCTTCCATTACCTTCCCTTCGGTAACTTTTGCTTCTTTACCCTTTTTTAGTAAAAATAAAGGTGAAATAACTGCTGCCAAAGCTACTGCACCACCTACTTTACCTTCACCTTGTTGAGTGCCTTTAGTAGACCTCAATGGAACTTTTATACCATTAATGGTTTTAGTGTAATTAAATTGTACCTTTAAAGTGCCCGCTTTCCCCAATCCTTTTGCCTTTTCCGCACTCTCTATAAAGGCACTTACAATTGTACCTTCTTTAATTACCACTTTACCATCTATTTCAAAATCTTGAAATACTACAAAATCAACCACATCTCCCTCATTCACCACTTTAGAATCGAATGCGCTGAGTGACTTTACTTTTAGCACTGTACCTTCTTGAATGGTCACTATTTTTTTGGCTACTTCTTGTGCCGATAAATTTAACGTGGCTACCATAGCCACAATTAGTAAGATAACTATTCTCATTTCTTTATTTTTTAATTGATTTATTCAATGTTCGACTAAAAAATTGACAATTGAGATGAATAACTATTAATTATAAATAGTTCGACTCAACCTGTCGAACAAATTGAGTGATATTGTGTGAAGACACGCTTATTCACCTAATTTTGATTGCTATTGCGATTTATTATAAAGAAATTGCTTTTGGCTTTTATGCCAACCAGTTATATTAACAAGTAATGTATAATCAACATAAGATTCTGCGGGTCTTTCAATTGATCAACTTATTGAAAGCGAAGCCAAGTAAATCTATTCGGTCTTTGGCTAAAACTTTGGCTATAGATAACCGTACCATTTACCGCTATTTCGATTTGCTGCGTGAAGTGGGTTTTGAGCTGGAGAAAGATTCTTTTAACCGCTATTTCATTCCCGACGAAACGAGTGTAACCCCATTTAGTTTAAGCCCCGATGAATCTGCAATGCTGAAGGAATTATTGATGACCTCGGGTAAGGGCAGTATTTTAAAGGATAGTATTCTAAAGAAGTTGTATATCCACTCCGATATGCATATTCAAGGTGGGCAAGTTTTTAAAGCGCATCTTTCTAGCTTGGTAGAAAGAGCCGGTGAGGCTATTGCCAAGGGCAAGCAGGTTTTAATTAAAAAGTATTATTCTGCCAATTCAAATGCCATTGACGACCGTATCGTGGAGCCGATTCACTTTACCGATAATTACCAAAACCTGGTTGCTTTTGAGGTGTCAACCAAGCAGGTTAAATACTTTAATATTGAGCGTATGACGGCTTTGGAAATACTGCCTAAAGCCATACAACATGCCGATTTGCATAAAACCAGCAAACCAGATGTTTTTGGTTTTGGAGAAAGTGGCCACACCCACGAAGTAAATATGCTCTTGAGTTTACGCGCCTATGTGTTCTTAAAGGAAGAATACCCCTTAACCATTCCTTACCTTAAATACGATAAAAAACGGGACCAATACCGCCTGCAAGTTACCGTGAATAATTTAGCACCGGTGGAGCGTTTTGTAAACGGACTGGAGGGGGAGGTTTTTGATGTGGAGTTCACTAAATATTACCGGGAATAGGGTGGGTTTGGTGTAAGACTGCGTTCCCAGTGATTCTTGTTTTCACCCTAATTGTCAAAAAAATTATCCTAAAATTTTGCTTAGTAATAATTTCCCTTTACTTTAGCCTCAGCATTCCGAGATCATCTTAAGCGATGGCGCCAACCGAGTGAAAGACACCACGGTGGTAAATTACAATGCGGATTTACAGAATCAAAATAAACTTAACCTGTATCCCCCATTTTTTATCGGTTTGCAAAATGTTTAACCTTAAAATTTTGCAACATGTTAGCACATCTGTACATCTCACGTCCCGGCGACAGAGAGAAAATTGTTGAAACCTACGAACACTTTTTAACCCTCAGCGACGAAGAGCTGAGAGAGAAATGTATTGCAGCCAAAAAGCAAGGCTTATTTGGTGTACACGCCCAGGCCTTAAATTTCTTAGGCTTATGGAATGCCGCCCGAAAACGCAACATTCCATTTGATTTAACCATAGATCCCAATGGCCTAATGGAATTCAACGAAGAATAATTCACCCATACCAAACATCAAGAATCCCCAAGGGGATACCAACCGAGAGCAAATCCCTCCACGGTGGTCAAACAGATGAGGACGAAAGTCAAAATAAAACGATTCGCACTCCTCATCTGTTTCTTGATTTTGGTTTAAAACCCTAAACACATGGAACACCTCCCTTTCCCCTTTCCTAAACAGGACAAACTGAAAATCACCTTCGACGGTATGACCATTTCGTGCACAGCAGAACTAGCCGATACGATTCCCACCATTTACCAAGCACTCAATTTTCGAAGCAAAGAAGAGTTTACGCAACCCTTGGTTTTACTTTTTGCAGAACCCAATACACCGTACTCGGTTTGGTTCAATTTCCCCTTTGCGGTAGAACTTATTGAAGTTTCTACTTGGTGCCGTTATGGCTATCAGCCGGCGCAAAACTACCCGGGCACTTTTATAAAAAATTACGTAGGCCTCCAAGCCCTCGTACTGTTCCCCGAAGGTTTTTTCCAAGAGCATGGCGCCGATCCTAAAACGATGCCCTTTGGCCCACCGCAGAGCACCTATGTCCGCCCGAGGGTAAAAGTTCAACTAAAAAATCACAACAAAATTTTCTCATGAAGCACAACTTTCATCACTCGATAATTAGCCTTAAAGGGGCAACAGAAAAGCTTCGTCAAGGTATCGAACAGGGTTTGTATGGTCCACCTTATGGCCTCCGAATGCTTCAATTTAATCCAACTATCATCAGCATTGGATTAGATCATTTCCAATTTGGGATGTATAAACACCACGGCGTATTTCGTGCTGAGATTAGCCCCGAAATAGCTACCCATTGGGGCATTGAGCTGGTATCAAATAAAAATTGTCTCTAGTTGTCGCACAAAAAACTTTTAAACCAAAAAACATACAAACAAGAATTAACTTTAATGAACCAAATCAGCATTATGAAATATGTAATTACCTTACTAGCTCTCAGTTTAAGTTTAACTACGCTAGCCCAAACCAACAATAGCTCCTTCATCAAAGGAAATAAATTACTAAATAAAAAGGATTATAAAGGTGCAAAAGAAGCATTTTCGGCTGCTTTAGAACAAGACAGTACCTTAGATGATGCCTATTATAACCGAGCGCTAGCCGAATTCAATCTCAAAGAAATGGATAAGGCGCTGTTAGATTTTAAGATATACAATGTCTTAAATCCTCAAGACGAGGATACCATGAACTTCATTAGCTTCATTTACTATTATAATTATGATTACGCTAGCCTAAAAGCATCAATTCAGCAATTCATGAACATTTCTAGTACCGAATATAACAGCAACTATTTTTTAGGCTATGCCTGTTATTATTTAGATGAATACAAACCCGCCATAGAGTATTTGACTAACCAACTTACGCTGGAGCCCAATAATCAAGATGCTTTGTTTTACCGTGCGAAGTCCTATATGCAAGTAGAAGAAGCAGATCAGGCCGAGCAAGATTTAACCAAATTAATCATACTGAAAGACGATTATGAGTTTGCGCATTATTATCGTGCCCTATTGCGTAAGGACCGTGAAAATTATTTACCAGCTTTAGAGGATATCCATAAGAGTATACAGCAAAGTCCAAACGATACCGACTTTTTGAAACTTCGTGGAGAGATTCAAGAAGCTTTAGGAGATAGTTTAGCAGCAAAAGCCGATTACGATAGAGCAATTACTTTAAAAGGAAGTAATTTGCTTGATGTTTATTATAAACGGGGGCTATTAAATTACTTCCAACTAGGAAATGAAGATGCTGCCATTGAAGATTTGAGCGAAGCAATTAAAGGAAATACTAAAAGGTTTCCTATTGCCTATTTTGTGAGAGCTATTTTGTACACTAATGCGCTCAAGTATGAGCAAGCTGACGAAGATTTTAAATCTGTAACCGAGTTCGATCCGACCAATGAAGATACCTATTACTATTGGGCGGTTTTAAAGCTAAAAATGGAGCAGTACGATGAGTCTATGCGTATGATAACTATTTATCTAAATCAAGATTCAATCTCTGATGGGAATCAGGCTTTAGCGCATCAATTGGTTGGTAATATTTATGTACAAAGAAAGAACTATGCCCTAGCTCTACAAAATTTAGAAAAGTCACTAGCTCTAGATGATGAAAACGCAGAAGCTCATTTTTGGTTGGCTAAAACATTACTTGCATTAAAACGGAATGAAGAGGCCTGTAAGGAGTTTTACCGAGCACTAGACTTAGGCTATGAAGATGCCGAAGTAGAGTTACAAGAAAGTTGTGGCTATTCCATTCCACTTGAGGAAGATGAAGACGATAGTGTAAGCACCCCTCAATAAGTCTAAAATGAGAGCATCAATTGGCTTTTTACTGGTACTCATGCTAGGCACGAGTACCTTGCAGGCACAAAGCAATCGCAAGCCGAATTTTACCGAGCCTATTTTCCCAGGAGGTACAGCCGCATGGGTTAGGTATTTAAATAAAAATATAAACTATCCTACACTAGCCCGGCAGATAAATATCAATGGTCGAGTAATCTTAGAATTTGTGGTTGAAAAGGATGGAAGTGTAAGCAATGTGAAAGTAACCAAAGGCCTGGGTGCGGGTTGCGATGAAGAGGCTGTGCGGGTAGTCAGCGCTTCCCCGAAATGGACTCCGGCACTAAAAAAAGGGAAACCCATACGCTATGCCTTTACCTTTCCCATACGGTTTCAATTAAGTGATAAAGAAGATGAAGAACAAACCAATCAATAAAATGACGCCCGCAGAAATCCTAGCCTATTTATTAAAACGTGGTGCCAATCAGGGTCCCATCTTAATACCTCTACCCATAAAAAAATAACATGATCCAAATAATTAAACAGCTATACGCTAATTTTTTAGCAAGAAGAGAGCGGGCTCGTATTCGCAAAAAAGGCAAACAGTTTCTGGCTGAACTTAAAGCCAAAGGTCCTAACTTAGATCGTGTTGGTACGACTTTCGTTATAAAATCAAACAAAAAAATAATTAAGAACATTTAAAAATTGAATTTATGAGCAGATTATCTATACATGTTAATTACACCAATACTAGAAGATTAATATTATGGGGTGTATCTATTGTTATCATTGGATTGGTGTTTAAGCTTTTGAGTTGGAAAGCCGGAGAAATAATTATTATATCGGGTTTAATACTAGAAGCATTCCTATTTTTTCTATTAGGCTTTGTAAAAGATGTACCGCACCATGAGCAATCTGGAACGATGGATTCTGTAACATTTCACCATTATCTTCAGATGGAACAAGAGGCAACAAATTGCAAACACCAGCTTGCCACGTTATCTGAAAACTTATGGAAGATAAATCAGGTGTTAAATGGAATCAATAAAGCGGTTGAAAAAATTCCGAAAAACAAATCATAAACTGCTTAGTATAAAAAATAAACAAATAAGAGGGTGATTTAATACTATATAAAGTACCAAATGAAATAACCAGCTATGTCACAAAAGAAGACCACTCGTTATCCCCATAAAATTTCCAAATCCCGATTTGTTTCGGGAGCCCAATGTGAAAAGAAACTCTACTTCGATTTATTTCGTAGAGACTTAAAGCCATCCGTTTCGGCACAGCAACAAGCGCTATTCGATACTGGCCACGAGATTGGTCACCTAGCCCAACAAGTCTTTCCGGGAGGTATCGATTTAAGCCCCGAAACCTATTACGATTTCTCGGATGCCATCGACCAAACTAGAGAAGCCATCAACAAGGGGCAGCAAACCATATACGAAGCCGCCTTTTACCACGAGGAGGTTTTGGCTGCCTTAGATATTTTACACCATGTGCATGGAGAACGCTGGGCCATCGAAGTAAAGAGTAGCACCACGGTGAAAGACTACCACCTGCAAGATGCCGCTTTGCAATATTGGGTGATGGTACAATCGGGCTTTACACCCGATAAGTTTTTCTTAATGCATATCAATAATGCATACGTGAAGCAAGGCCCCATAGACCCCAAGGCCTTATTCACGCTAAGCGACATTACCGCACAAGTAGTGGAGAAGCAAGCCTGGGTGGCCGAGCAAATCCCTAGCTTAAAGTCTTTGCAAGCAAACCAAGAACCCAATATACCCATTGGCAAACACTGCGATGCTCCTTTTGAATGCGATTACAAACCCCACTGTTGGAAACACATCCCAAGCAAAGATTCTGTTTTCGAATTGAAGAACGCCCGAGGTAAAGATTGGGACTTATATGAACAAGGCATTTTACACTTAGCGAATGTACCCTATGATTTCAAGCTCAGCGTAATCCAGCAAATGCAAGTAGAAGGGGTCAAATTCGGATCAAACTTTGTTCGAAAGGATAAAATCAACGAATTTTTGGAGACTATTTCTTATCCGATTTATTATTTCGATTTCGAAACCATCAATTCGGCCATACCTATTTTGGATGGCACCAAGCCCTTTCAGCAAGTACCCTTTCAATATTCTTTGCACCGGGTACATGCGCCAGGTGAACCGGCTGAACATACCGCCTTCTTGGCCAATCCCCTCGATTTTACCGCAAAAGGAGAAGCTGATCCACTAAAATCTTTGATTGATCAGCTTAAAACTGATTTCCAACAGGAAGGAACCATTTTGGCCTACAATGCCACTTTCGAAATAACCGTGTTGAAAGCCCTAGCTACGGCATACCCCGAGGATGCGGATTTCATCCATCAACTCACGGAGCGCTTTGTGGATCTAATGGATGTTTTTAAAGAAGGCTGGTATTATACGCCCGCCATGCAAGGTTCTTATTCCATTAAATACGTATTGCCCGCCTTATTCCCCGAACTGAGTTACGACAATTTAGCCATTGGTAACGGTACCGATGCCAGCAACACTTTTTTAAGCATGATTTTAGGTTCCTTTACCGGCAACGAAACGCTCACCAGAAAACAACTTTTGGACTATTGCGAACAAGATACCTACGCCATGGTGCTCCTACATAAGGACTTGCTAAGGGTGAGTTACCCAAATACCTATGAATAAAAAACGAATCTTATTAGGCTTGGTACTGCTAGGTATAGTCGGATTGCTCATTCCACAACAATTACAGATGCCTGTTGTTGGTGCAGATAGTGGGAGCTATAATGCCCAATCCTTTTGGGCCTATCCCTGGGGCAAATCGGTTACGCATAAAGGCGTAGATATTTTTGCGCCCAAAGGCACCCAAGTGCAGGCTGCTACATCGGGTATAGTGTTGTATGCCGGCACCATTAAACTAGGAGGTAACGTAGTTTTTGTATTGGGCCCTAAATGGCGCCTGCATTATTATGCGCATCTACATAGCATTCAAGCCAAATCGATTTCTTGGGTTTCTAGAGGTGAAGGACTAGGCACTGTAGGTGATTCGGGCAATGCTGCGGGTAAACCCCCACACTTGCACTATTCCATACAAACAGCTATTCCGTATCCTTGGAGAATAGATTTCGATAGACAAGGTTGGAAAAAGATGTTTTATTTAAATCCGATGGATTATTTTAATAGGTAAGAATTTATGACCTAGAATGACAAATTATGATTATTATGTTGCAACATTTAATATATAGCTTTATTTTGCTTGTAATAGCTTTCCTTACATAAGTCTAGATTGTATTGGAAATTATTAAATGATTAATTACTTATTATGGCAAAATTATTTTCTGATACAATTAAAAACAATGAATCTGAAATAATAGATGAAAAAGTTGAATCAACTAATTCTAATATTATTAAGGAATACATATCAAAATTAAGTAGTGGTGAGATTAAGGCAGCAAAATCAATTCAATCTCTTATTAAGACAAAAGAATTTGAATCCAATCTTGAGATTTTAAGTAAAATCTTCTTTGAAAATAAATTGCAACACATAAACTCAAAAAATTACAATCAAATCCTAGCTTTTATCAATAGTGTACATAAAATCAAAGAAGGTAATTACAATGATTTTAATATATGGAGTGCCTCTAAAACACATTTAGAGACGATTGATAGTGAGTTAATAAATCGCCATAACGATTTGAATTCATTAGTAGGTTTTCCTGATAATGGGAATGGTTTGTATAAATCATTTCTTGGCAAAGAGAATTTACAAAAGTTTATAAAATTGCAATTCGAAAATGATTCTGTTTATCCGAAACGTTACTGGCTTTATTCACCCGGTGAAAATGCCGACATGTGGGACGAATTTTATACTCTAGGAATAATGGGACTTGGCTGGGACGAATTGGGAGATCTTAATAATTATTCCTCAAAAGAAGAATTAACAGCTAAACTTCAAGAATTAGAAAAAACAACAGGGTCAAAGAAGAATGATTCAACAGCAAACTACGAATTCAAAGAAATAATTTCTATTGGCGATGTAATTATTGCAAAGAAAGGTAGAAGAGAATTATTAGGTTATGGAGTTGTTACATCAGATTATTACTATGATAATGAAAGGTCAAGCTACCAAAAATGTAGAAAGATAGAATGGGAAAAGAAAGGTAGTTGGAAAACAGACCATAGTCTGGCACTAAAAACGCTAACAGATATTACAAAATACCCAGCTGAGCACCCTGAATATATAACTTATTATGATAGGCTCATAGGTTATATGGAAGAATCAAAATATAAACAATTGAAACAAATGAACTTTCCTCTCAATACAATTCTTTACGGACCTCCGGGTACTGGAAAAACGTATAATACAATTCTGCGGGCTGCCGAAATAATTGAAAACAGAACGATCGATTCGTATCAAGAAGCATTGAAGATTTTCAAGGATAATCTTCATAACAGAATTGAATTTATAACCTTTCATCAAAACTATAGTTACGAAGATTTTATTCAAGGTTTGCGCCCTGATATTGAAAACGGAAGTGTGTTGACTTTCGAAAAAAAAGATGGTGTTTTTAAACGTATTGCTGATAAAGCTTTAAAAAACTACCAAGCTTCTATGAATCCGGCTAGCGCCAGGAAAGACTTTGATGAGGTGTTTAGAGAATTAATTCAACCATTGTATGAAGGTGACGTAACAGAAATTGAAATCAAAATGAAAAAGTCATCGTTCTTAATTACGGAAGTAGGCGAAAAATCGATTGATTTTAGAAAGAGTATAGGCAATTCAGAGCATACACTTAGCATAAATACTTTGCGTAAAATGTATGATTTGGCTAACAATGAAATTATTTTAGGGGGGCTGCAATCCTATTATAATCCAATTTTGGAATTGCTTTTGAAAAAAGGAAAAAGTACTGTTGATACAATACCAAGAAAAAACTACGTAATAATCATTGACGAAATTAATCGTGCTAATATTTCCCGTGTTTTTGGAGAGCTCATTACCTTAATTGAACCTGATAAAAGATCCCATGGAGAAATTCCATTGGAAGTAAAATTGCCCTCATTAGATCCCTTTATCGTACCTTCTAATTTATATATCATCGGCACAATGAATACCGCCGATAAGTCTATTGCACTTCTTGACATTGCTTTAAGAAGAAGGTTTGAGTTTGAATCCATGTATCCTTTGTATGAAATTAAAGGTTCTGAAATCTATGACAAGAAAATATTACAAGACATAAATGAGCAAATAATAAAAGCTAAAGGCCACGACTTTCAAATTGGACACGCCTACTTTATGGGTGAGAATAAAGATTTAATACAGAGAATGAATAAAAAAGTAATTCCTCTCCTATTAGAGTACTTTATGAATGATGAGAAAGAAGTAAAAGGCATATTATTTAATGCAGGTCTACAAGTTGAAGAGAATTCATGGCCTTTAAAAATAGCAGGGAAGCGTGCTTAATTTATTTGAATATCAGAACAAGCTAGCTATCAAAGATGATTTTGATGGTCTGGAAAGTTTTTTAGATGAGATTTGGGCAAAACGTGAAAAAAATTCTTTTTACTCTGAAAATTTAGAAACCGAAATTGAATCACAAAGATTCTTACAATTTATACACAAGTCCAATGAGTTAAAATCTAATAAATATGTTGGCGTAATTCATTTTAATGGCAACAAAATCAACCTTTTGCCCAAAATATTTTTCGATTCAAGTAAAGAATACAGCATCGAAGAAGTGAATCAAATTCAAAACCATATTTTATGGTGGTTAAGTTATTGTAGAAAAATAAAATTCCCCAATTATCAAGCTTCACTCGGCAACGCTAAAAGTGATTTTTTTGAAGTGCTAATTTATTTGTTCTCGAAATTCACAAGAGAGCTTTTAAGCAATTCTATTTACCAACAATATGAAGAAGTAAATAAAGAATTGTCATTCATGAAAGGCAGGTTAAATATAAACCAGTACATTAATGAAAATATTAGCAAGGGTAGATGGCATCATTTAAATTGCACGTATGATGCATTTGTATTTGACAATGAATTCAATCGAATTATCAAATACGTAACAACCCTATTATTCAATGCTACTGCAAGCCAAGACAATAAAAAGAATTTAAGAGAAATATTGTTTATCCTAGATGAAGTTTCAGACGAAAAAGCAAGCGCTGAGCAATGCGAAAGAATAACTTTTAATCCAATGTTTGGAGAATTCCAAACGGTAAAAGATTATTGCAAGTTATTTCTAACAAACTGCGTTTCATTTGACTATAAAAATGATTTAAAACTCTTTGCCTTTCTTCTTCCTATGGAATATGTATTCGAGGACTTTATTTTCGGATTTATAGAAAAGGAAATTCCGTCAATTGTTGCAAAGGCTCAACGCAGTGATATCTACCTAGACGAATCAAAAGCATTCAATCTGAAGCCAGACTTATTTCTAAAAACTGAATTCAAATCTCTAATAGCTGACACGAAATACAAAATTGTTTACTCGGATGAAAAAGACCCTAAAAAAGGAATTTCTCAAAACGACCTTTATCAGATGTTTGCTTATGCAGTTCGTTTTGAAGTTGACGAGGTAATTCTGTTTTATCCCTATACAATAAAACACAATCAGGAGAACTCAGCTGAAGTATTAATTAAAGATACCTTGGCAAACAATAAAGAAATTTCTATCAAAGCATTTCAATTACCAATAATAAATAAAGAACTTTTAAAACAAGAGCTAAAAACAAAAACAGATTTGAAAGAGTTATTCGAGACGACACGAATAGATCTTAAGCAAAAGATTGAAGAGCATATTGGGCTTGCTGTCTTACTAGAGACTTCCACTTAAAAATTATAATAAGAAAATAATTACTATCGCATATTGATTTTAATTATTAGTATACTATTGAAGCGTTGCAGGTGTAATATATTTTATGGGCCGTAATTAAAAATAAAACTATGGACAATTTGAAATTAATAGAATATGCCGATGCCGATGTATCTTTTTATGCTATCAAATACGATACAGCTGAAGAAGAATACACGCTAGAGGAGGGAGATGAATTTATATACGATGAGCCAGAGGAATTAGACGATGACGAAATTTTGGAATGGGCCAAAGAGAATGGATATTTTGATATAGATGATAATGGATTTGAATATGTATTAGAAGACGGGAGTATTGATTTTAAATCATTAAGAGAAAGCAAAACGGAAGAGGACCTGCGTTGGCAAGAAGAATATCCCTCAACATCAGCTAGCCCTTCTGGGAGGGCTTTTCATTATTTTCAAAATATGGGCTTTACATGCCCAGAGGATATTAAGATATCACTAATAGATGGCATACACCCTGGTAATGACTGGCAAGGAGTTATTGTAAAAGGTTACGATTCATTAATAAGATTACAAACATTCCTGTTTTCAAAGAATATTAAAGTGAATTTTGAGATAAAATCTCACGAATAAAAAAGTAAATAACAATAATTACCATAAATAATTTAGCGCCGGTGGAGCGTTTTGTGAAGGGGCTCGAAAGGAAGGTTAATCTGCAAATTATTAAGAACAATCCGACTCCACTGACTTAATTTTTTGCATTACTTTAGATTATTACAAAATGAAAAATCAAGATAAAATTATTGCGGAGCATTTAAAAAAATATGGATACCGAATTGATTTTAGTTTCAATGATGACCTATGTACTGACTATCTCATGAGATATTTAGGCGAAGACGGATACTTTAATTTTTGGAGCCATGTAGAAGAAATGGAAGGTAGAATCGGCATACAAAATTCCGAAAAAATCAAAAGGGACTATATTGGTACAGATACCAAATTTTTAAAGATATTACTTTCTGGTCAGATAGCGATTAGTGCAGAAATCTTGAAAATCATATCTTCCTATATGGATCGCTTCGACTCTAATTCTCATTTTGATGTACTGGAGCTTGGGGGTTATGATGGTTGGGCATCTGATTTTTTAGAAAACAAGTACAAGCCTAAGATGCAATTCGATGTATTAGATGAGAATATCTTGATTATGAATTTAAATCCAAGATTAAATTACATCAATTCAACTTATAAAGATTTCAAATCATCTAAAAAATATGATATAATTTTTTCAATATTGGGAGCCCCATACTTTGATGTTGATGAGTTAATTACATGCGCAAAAAATAATATTAAAAGTGGAGGGGAATTGTTTCTGGGGCTTAGAGTTCAGCCTGATGAGTACCAGCAATGTGAGGAAAAGTTACTTGATTTTGGATTCACTAAAGCAACACAAACTGTAACAGTTTCCGTTCCGTTATATTACAGAACAGAAACGTTACCTATCTTTTCTTTCAAAAAATCTTTACAATAATATATCGGCTTAGCAAAGAAATGGAGATGAAGATAATTGACCTTAATGGGAATAATTATGAGCTTATTTACCAAGCTTCACCACACTATGTAGATGATTTGCGTCCGATTATTGAAGAAAATCGTAAATTTTTACTTGATAGCTCAAATAATCATGAAATAATTGAGGTAGTTTCTGCACATCTAAATTATTGGATAAGTCAGGACGATCAAAGAGTTGTTGATGAACTAAAATCTGATGTAAAATTTAATTTTCTAAAAACTGAAGAATATTATATCTTACCCACAAACATAATAAACTCATTTACTCCAATAATCATAGCAGTTTATGAGCAACTTTGTGGGGATTTGAGTATTGAAATTGTTGATAATCTTGTTCATATTAAGCTAGATACACCTTATATACTTCTTCTACAAAGAAGTGAACTAGAAGATGTGATTGGTGAAAGCATAGAATCATATTTCGAAAATGATGGCTTTATATTTCCGACCCCAGGGAATGTTTATATTTTTATTAATAGCACTGAAGTGAAAAGTTTAAACAAATGGCTAATAAAATTAGTTACCAGCCTAAATAATGCCTACACAAAATTTGGGTTTAGAACAATTACTCCAATTTAATATTTCAAATCGATTATGAGAATAATTAAGTTCAAACCTGCAGATTCTTCAGAATTTAAAAATTACATAGACATTGGTTCATGTGAAAGAGATTATTACTGTATCAATTTCTATTTACCTGGAGAACAAGAAAACAGTTCTGGGAAAAGGTATTTTGATAGTTATAACTCTTGGTTTGAAAACTTCAAGCTAGAATCAATAGGTTCTAAAATGATAATACTTCAATATTATCTTAGAGAATACATGGGGTGGAATACAAGTGAAAATACTCCACAACCAGATTATTTCGCAGCTGTTTATGGTGAGAAAACTGCAAGTATAATGAGTAGTAATTTAGATTATTTTTTACAGTTTAATAATCAATGGTTCGAGGATGAATATATCTTATTTAATGGCTTGGACTTAAGTTGGGATGACATTGAAGAAACTTTTGTTAGCACCAAAGAAGATGACGATGGCATCATTACTGAAATTGAATTGGATGATGGCTCTGTGTTGAAATTTTTGGATAGGGATGATTCTATTCATTCTTTTTATGTTCCAGAAGAGGATTTTCCTAAATTACAAGATGAACTTAATTTTATTGTAAACAAGTTTGGTAACTGAAAAATCAAAAATGCCTCAAGAAATAGACATATTAGAAAACGACATACTTGAAAAGTATCCTGAGGTACTAGATATACTTTTGCGTGATAACACAACGCAACAAAATATTTTCTTGGCAACAGACAATTACCAAGAGCTTGGTGATCAATATCAATTCTTCTCACATATTTTAACTAAATCAATCACTGGAGAAAACGGTCATATCATTATGCCTCGTGTAAAAAAGGAAAAAGAATTACAACAATCTAGGGTCAGAGAAATGGCCGAAGTTTTTACTCCTTCATGGGTTTGTAATGCTCAAAACAATTTGATTGATAATGCTTGGTTCGAAAGAGAGAATGTTTTTAATAGTGAAATTCAATCAGAAAATAACATAAATACCTGGGAATTAAATCCGGAAATAATCACTTATCCAAAAGGAAAAACCTGGAAAGACTATGTTAGGGATACTCGACTTGAAATGGCTTGTGGTGAAGCACCCTATATAACAAGTCGTTATGACACTACAACAGGTGAATTTATCCCAATTGGAAAGAGAATTGGCTTATTGGATAGAAAACTAAGAGTCATAAACGAAAACGTTAACGATTCTGGAGAATGGCTCGAAGCCGCACAAACAGCATACAAAAATATTTATGCATTCGAATGGCAGGGGGATAGTCTTCTTTTAGCAAGAGAAGCGATGCTTATCACATTTATCGAAAATTACACATTCAAATTTGGGAAAGACCCACTACTAAAATCGATTCAAAATATAGCCTATATTATTTCTTGGAACATATGGCAGATGGATGGATTAAAAGGGGTTATTCCTAAAAGTTGTGGTACACGATTAACAAACTTATTCGGTGATACTGAAATAAAGTCAGAAAATTGTGAGGGTTGCTTAAAAGATAAAATTAAAAAACATAATGGCATTTATTGCTTGGTAAAAGATTGGAGCAATAATGACCTTTTGAAAGATAAAAAAGGTAGAAAAATAAAATTTATCCAATTGATTAAATAAGTAAATTATGAAATATCAATCTTCATTTAAGGACAAGTTGATTTACGTTTTTAGGATAAATGATAAGCAGCATAAAAACTGTCTAAAAATTGGCGAAGCCACTATCCCAGATGATGTAATTGGTGCTTTGCCAAATAGTTCAATTCTTAATAAGGCAGCTAAGGATAGAATTAATAGTTACACTCGAACAGCAGGTATTAGTTATGATTTATTATATACAGAGGCTACAGTTTATAAAGAAAATGGAATTTTAAAGTCATTTTCAGATCATGCAGTCCGAGAAGTTTTATATAGATCAGGCTATGAAAAGAAAATTTTTAATATAGAAGCAAAGGCGGATGAATGGATAATAACAGATCTTGAAACAGCTAAAAATGCTATAAAAGCTGTTAAGGAAGGTCGAGATGCTTTAAGTTCGAGTGAAAAATCTAAAGGAAAGAGTCCTGTTATTTTCAGGCCTGAACAACTTGAAGCAATCGATAAAACAAAAAAGCAATACAAAAAAGGCAATTATATGCTTTGGTTTGCGAAAATGAGGTTTGGCAAGACTTTATCTGCTCTACAAGTTGTAAAAGATATGGACTTTACAAGAACTTTAATCTTAACCCATCGACCTGTTGTTGATGCCGGATGGTTTGATGATTTTGGCAAAATATTCTATGATAAACCTAATTTTTTCTATGGCTCGAAAAAAAATGGGGACCTAATTCAAACTTTAGAAAGACAACAGACAAGAGAAAATTCAAAATTCATCTATTTTGCTTCAATGCAAGACCTAAGAGGTTCTTCACGAGTAGAAGGTAATTTTGATAAAAACGATGAAATATTTGATTCAAATTGGGATTTTATAATTGTAGACGAGGCACATGAAGGCACTCAGACCGAGTTAGGAAAGAATGTAATGCGTGAATTAATAAAACCTATAACTAAGATACTACACCTTTCAGGAACTCCTTTTAATCTTTTAGATAACTACAAGGAAGATGAAATATACACGTGGGATTATGTTATGGAACAAAAGGCTAAAAGGAATTGGGACGAATTTCATTTCGGTGACCCAAATCCATATGCTTCATTACCACGGCTAAATATTTTCACCTATGATCTTGGTAAATTAGTAAAGGGGTTTATAGATGAAGATGTAGCATTCAATTTTCGTGAATTTTTCAGAGTAAACAAAGAGGGTGATTTTCTTCACGAAAAAGAAGTTCGCTCATTTCTAAATTTAATTTGTAAAGAAGATAAGGACAGTAATTATCCATACTCAACGAAAGAATACAGAAATAATTTCAGGCATTCTTTATGGATGGTTCCTGGCGTAAAAGAGGCTAGAGCATTGAGTTCATTACTTCAATCGCATCCTGTTTTTGGTCAATTCAAAATTGTAAATGTTGCAGGTGATGGTGATGAGGAAGAAGCAAACGAAGAAGCCTTAAAAAGAGTAGAATATGCAATCGGGGACAATCCTCAAGACACTTATTCGATTACACTTTCATGTGGAAGATTAACAACTGGTGTTTCTGTGCCAGCCTGGACAGCGGTGTTTATGCTTTCGGGGTCCTTTAACACTTCCGCATCTACCTATATGCAAACCATTTTTAGAGTCCAAACTCCTGCAACAATTAACGGTAAAGTTAAAGAGGAATGTTTTGTGTTTGATTTTGCACCAGACAGAACTTTGAAAGTAATTGCTGAAACAGCTAAAATTTCCTCCAAGGCTGGGAAAACATCTGGGGTGGACCGAGATATAATGGGTGAGTTTTTGAATTTCTGCCCCATAATTTCTGTTGATGGCTCACACATGGTTGCTTACAATGTGGAAGGTATGCTTGAACAACTTAAAAAAGTTTATGTTGAACGAGTTGTTAGCAACGGATTTGAGGATGTTTTTTTGTACAACAATGACCAATTGATGAAATTAGATGATGTCGAATTGAAAGATTTCGACAAATTAAAAGAGATTATTGGAAGCACGAAAGCGATGCCTAAAAGTGGTGATATCGACATCAATAAGTTAGGTTTTACGGATGAAGAATACGAACTATTAGAAGGTGCCGAAAAAAAGAGCAAAGGCAAAATAGAACTTTCAGAAGAAGAAGCACGACTTTTAAAACAAAAAGAAGAAAGACGTAAAAATCGTGATAGTGCGGTATCTATTTTAAGAGGTATTTCAATTCGTATGCCTTTGCTTATATATGGTGCTGATGTTGCAGATGAAGACAAGCAAATAAATATTGATAATTTTTCACAGCTAATCGACACCAAATCTTGGGAAGAGTTTATGCCTAAGGGTGTAACCAAAGAAGTTTTTGAAGGCTTTAAAAAGTACTATGAACCAGATGTTTTTAGAGCTGCTGGTAAGAAAATTCGAGCTATGGCAAGGGTAGCTGATACCTTAAGTATAGAAGAACGTATTTCGAGAATAACGACGATTTTTAGTACTTTCAGAAATCCTGACAAGGAAACTGTTTTAACCCCATGGCGTGTCGTTAATATGCATATAGGAGATTGTTTAGGTGGCTATGTGTTTTTTGATGAAAATATGGAAACCACACTGGATCAACCTCGTTTTGTGAATCATGGAAATGTTACTGAGAATGTATTTGCCAAAGACTCCAAAATCTTAGAGATAAACTCTAAATCAGGTTTGTACCCTTTGTTTATGGGTTATGGTATCTACAAAAGGATAGTAGCTGACAAGTACTCCAAAAATCAAGAAATACCGTCTATTGAAGAGCAACAATCTATTTGGGATAAAGTAATAGCAAACAATATTTTTGTAATTTGTAAGACCCCTATGGCTAAAAGCATTACGAAACGAACGTTGGCTGGTTTTAGAGATACAAAAGTAAATACACGCTATTTTGAAGAATTAGTAAATCAAATCACACATAAGCAACAAAACTTTTTAGAAAAAATAAAACAAGGTAAAACTTATTGGAAATCTAATAATAATGACGGTATGGAATTTAATGCAATAGTAGGAAATCCACCTTATCAAGAAATGGATGGTGGTGCTGGTGTAAGTGCTAAGCCACTCTACAATAGATTTGTTTCAATTTCTAAAAAAATTAAACCAAATTTCATTTCGATGATTACACCATCCAGATGGTTTTCTGGTGGAAAAGGGTTGGATGATTTTAGGGAAGAGATGCTTAATGATAATCGATTGTCAAAAATTATCGACTTCATCAATTCTAAAGATTGTTTTTCTAATGTAGAAATTAAGGGTGGTGTGTCTTATTTTTTATGGGAACGTGATAAAAGAGGTTTGTGCAATGTTACTTCAGTTGATAGTAAAGGTAAGAGAACAGAGGTGGTTAGACCTTTATTAGAAACAGGTAACGATATTTTTATAAGATATAATGGTGCAATTGATATTTTAAATAAAGTAAAAAATCAAGGCGAAAATAATTTTAGCGGCATAGTAAGTTCTAGAAAACCGTTTGGATTTGACACGAGTTTTGACTTTAGCAAATCGAAAAAAAATGAGGATGATATTTTAATCTACGGTAATAAGAGTACTGGTTATGTATCCAAAAACAAAATTTTAAACAACATTAATTGGGTCTCGAAATATAAATTATTTGTGCCATATGCAATTGGTTCAGGTGATAGCAATTCTGATAATGTTAAGCCAATATTTGGGGATAGAAATACTTGCTGCACAGAAACCTATTTGATATTTGGTCCGTTTGAAGATAGAGGAACCGCAATGAATGTTAACTCATATGTAAGGACTAAATTCTTTCATTTCCTTTTAACGTTAAAGAAGAATACCCAGCATGCGACTTCAAAAGCCTATGAATTCATTCCAATGCAAGATTTTTCCGAAAATTGGAATGACGAGAAGCTTTATAAAAAATATGGATTTTCCAATGAAGAGATTGAATTCATTGATGGTATGATAAAACCGATGGAGTAAATGTAATCATAGCCATGCACATAAATAACTTCATAGAAAACAATACATTTTTACACTTCTTACAAGAAAAGTATCTAGATTTCGATTCTGCTGAAGAATTAGATGCTTTAGTGTTATCTATAGAAGGTAAATTACTGACTAAGGTTGATGGATTAAATATTTCTAGAGAAGAGATAGGTATACTTTATTCAGGTTTATCAACTAAAGATCTAATAGATAAATTATTTAGTGAAGATAGTCACCTCTTAATTTTTATGATAATCAATAATATTGATTACGCTGATCCAGCATCTTTTGGTGGATACAATTGGGTAGATGAGGGTATAGTTGAAGATCAGGGCGAAGAATACTATTGGCATGGTGATACGTCAATTTATATATTTAGAACGAAAAATCTTTTGGCTATTTATGAACAAAACGTTGAGTACAAGGGTATACATCTTTATTCACTTGCAGAAACTGATTTATTAGATACCCTAGCTAAGAGCAAATTAAGTTACACCTCAGATAAAATCACTTTTGATCTCATCCAAGATTATTTTGAAACCCTATACAAACAGTTTTAAAAACAATTTTTGAACACCAAAAATCTAATTAAAAAAATATACTATTCGAAAAGTAGATTCAATACTAAAAATTTATGCTTGATAATTTAAATGAGTTTGTAGATTATTTAATCAAATACAAAAAGCAATATTTATTAGAAGTTATGGGACATGAAATTAATTTCAATGATCCCCAATCAATAATTGAGAACTACGATTTGATTTGCAATACAGTATCTGACTCCATTGAAAACGATGCAACCGCTACCAATCATTATGTGTCTCATGAAGGTGGCGATGCATCTGCATATGAAAATGGAATATGGGAAACGGTTTTGTATGAAATACAAGGCTGGTATTTTTGGAAAGAACCAGAAGGGGAAACCTATGGTTTATTTCCAAATCTTGAAGATGCGCTAAATTATTCCGATGTATAGTTTTAAAATGAATTGAAATTCTATTGTTTAGCGGGGAGTTGATGTAATTCCAACAAAGAGCTAGTCAAGAAAACCCTAAACAAATAGGTTTAAAAAAATTGCCCCAGGATATGATGCAACGTCAGTGTAAAACAATCTTTAATAATCAAATCAATCAGTATTGCTATGTTGGCGAATGGCATTCTAATGATGATTTGGCTATAGAAATAAACAAAACGTTTGATTCAATTAAGCAAGATCCTAATGCAGTCGATTTAAACCTATACACATTCTTGGCGTTGAGTTTTGAAGTTGAGAACAATTTCGACGACGAATTGACCCATGATTTGCTAGGAAACTTTTACAGTAAAGTCCTTGACAAAAGGAGTGCTATAATTTCATTTTACGAAAAATACTTTGATGAATTAGGTCAGTTGCGTGTTCATCTATTTCTGGAAATGTTCCTCCATATTGAAGATGAATGGGGCCTGGATGATTCCTGGTGTTTAAGCCCAGATGGAACTGTAATCCCTTTTAATGAAGATGAATATAATCGTAGTAACACACTATACATTAAAGCAGAACACTTCGATGAGTTTAAGCAGGATTGTTTGAATCTTTATTATGAACTTATTTAAGACTATTATTTCGACATAACCGAATGCTATTAACGCTATGGACATAAATAGAATCATTGCAATTGGCAAAGCGTTAAATTTAGATGAGATAGAAATCACTGATTTTTTACCCAACTATCCAAATCTTAGAGGGTGTGAATTTATTTTTTCGGCAAAAGTATTTTTAAATACACCTTTCAAAACAGAAGAGTTTGAGTTTTTGATTATGGGGCTACATTATATTGAACTTAAATTCAGAGCTCTTGAAGGGCGTGAGTTTGGATTCGGTAGCCCTAGTAGAACAACTAATTTAATCCATCGTCTTAAAAAACTGGACCTGGAAAGAGGAGAATATCTTGAAGAATGGATTTCAACTAATGGTGGCAACTATTACATTAAGAAAAAGAGAATAATCAAAGACGAAGGACTATTTTCAAGCTTTGATTAAATTATATAATTTCAATTATACACACCGATATAAACTAATTTACATGACCGCACAATCATTCGAAAGACTCCTTTTTGAGGGGAAAGAGTACGGAATGGCTGATGAGCCTCTTTACTTTTATTTGCAAAAAAAGAAAGGATATTCAATTTACTCGTCCTACAACCGCATGTTGGCGGGGATATTATGGCAGTTGGGAGATTAGGGATAATAAACTATTCCTCGTGGATCTTAAAGCATATTTGCCAGGCTTTACTATAGTAGGAATTGACTATGTATTTTCGGAGCCAGGGCCAATATTTGCCGATTGGTTTAGCAGAGATATAAGAATCCCTTTAGGTGAATTATTAGAGTATGTACATATGGGCTATTCCTCCACCTATGAAAAAGACATGTTTCTAGAATTCCAAAATGGAGTTTTAATAAATCGTACCGTAGTAGACAATCACGAAGACTATACAAAGCGTAAGGCTGAAGGTAGGGGCAGACGGGGGGTGTTTATTGAAGAAGAAATAGAGGTAAAGAAAACGTTTTGGCAACGCCTGTTTGGGAAATAAACAAAGAATATTAATTCCCCCTCACCCTCATCTCTTTCAAGGCATCTTCAATATCTGTGAATTTATACAACACCTTGCTACCTAGGCGGTGACCTTTAATTCTTCCCTCTTTGGTCATTTTGCCAAGAGTAGGTAAGGAGAGATGCAGTAAATCGGCAGTCTCATTACGTGTATAATAAGGTTTGGGAGTAGTTGTAGGGCTCGGAGCCGGCTGACTAAGCGTTACCCCGAGCGTGCTCTCAATACACTCTTTAATTAAATCTCGAAGTTCTTGTTCTTCAAAATTAGTGAATACCTGTTTCTGGGAGCGGCTCGTAAAATTTTTTGTATCTAGCATGTAATCTTTTTTAGCTGTTTCAACTAGTTTAAAATTAGCCCATAGAACCTAATCATACCATTCGTGTTTTCCACAAGGAAAACACCTAAATGCGATTCAGCTATATCAACAGTAGTTAATAGTTTGATATACAATAAGATATGCTTGTGGAAAATCCAAAAAATAAATGCTTAGCTCACCACTTTCATGGCCTGGCGCTGCACAATTTCACGCATTTGCACCGCATGCTCTTTCGGCGTAACCTTAATGTACTGCAAGAAACTCTTCTCGGTAGTGTGCGACGTAATGGCCATGATCGTATACGAAGGAACACCTAGTAAATACATATTCGTAGCAAAACTTCTACGGGCCGTATGCGTACTAATTAAGGTGTATTTGGGAACGTTCTGAATAATCTCTTTGCCCTTCTTGGTAATTCGAGTTTGCTCCAAGTCCGTAAATCCGGCTAACTGCCCAATCTCTTTCAGGTATTGGTTCATCTTTTGATTGCTCATGCTAGGCGGCAGCTGGTTGTCCGTTAAATCGGCATAACGCTTTCTAATTTGCTTCAATTGGTCGAAAACAGGGATCACCACCTTACGTCTCGTTTTCTGCGTTTCAATTTCGATGTATTCTTCACCGCCATCTAGTATAAAACATTCTTTGGCTAGGTTATTAAAATCACTAAATCGTAAACCCGTAAAACAACCCACCAAGAATAAATCACGCACCCGTTCCAACCGAGTGTTTTTCGAAAGATCTAGCTTTAATAAGGTATCCAATTCCTCTACACTCAAATAAATCGAATCCACCGATTCTCGAGCCACCCGAAAGCGCTTGCTCTTAAAATCGAAGCTCGTATTGATGCCTCGTTCTGTGGCTTCGTTTAAAAAGGTTTTAAGCGTTTTGATGTGCTTGCCCACCGTGTTGGTCGCAAAGTTGTGCTCAACAGATAAGTACTGGGTAAAATCTAGGTAAAACTCATAGGTAATATCCTTAAAATTTAGCTTACGCCTTTTGCTCAATGCAAATTCCTTAAGCAAATCCAAGGTGCGTTGGTACACTACAAAGGAAGCATTCGAGAGTGGCTTGCCAGTCTTGGCATTTAAACGCCCCCGAGCATCTTCAATAAACTGTTCAATAAAACCGAAGAGATTTTCCTCGGTTTGCACAACAATAGTTTTATCGGGAGATAATACATCTTTAAATAAACTCCTCAGCACTGTAGGAGGTGGTTGTTGTTGCCCGTGGTCGTTTAAGTAGCCACGGTAAATGTTCATACAAAACGACGAAATGTTTACCAAACGTTGGTTAAACTCCGGGAAGGTTTCAAACGATCTATTTTGTTTTGCCCGCTGATTGTTGGGATCCCAAAACCTGGCTTCTATTTTATCTACGGCACCCACCTTAATGCGTTCGCCGGCATAGGAGAAATATAACAATACGGAACAAGGCGCATCGGCCTTGCTAGCTTTACGGAGATAGAAATTAACTTCGGCCATAGTGCGTTAATGAGTATAAAGTAAAGATACAGATTTGGGGACACTTTTGGGGACACTTTTTTGTAATATTGTTTACTTTATCCTTATTTGCTTTACTCATTAATTTACAATAAAGCGCATATAAGGATATTATTTAGCTTATTTTACTCAAAACGTATATTTAGGTTCCGGTCCCGTCCGGTCCGCAATTAACATGCATAAACCCTTAACTTACAACAAGTTAGGGGTTTTTTGTTTTAGCTTGGGGACAATTTTGTGCACCGTATTTTCTACTCTAGCTTATCCCTACTAATTCACTCCCAAAAATTTTACCCGTTCCAACTTGTAATTACTAAAAATATTAGTAAATTGGTTCCCCATTAAGAACCGTGTTAAAACAAGTACATACCCCAAAAGACCCCGCATTAGAGCCTTTGCTCCATCCAGAACAAGCGTCGGGCTTTGTAAGCCCAGCCGAAGATTACTTGGAAGGACGCCTAAGTATTTTAGAGCGTTTGGTAAAAGATCCGGTGAATACCTACTACGCCGAAGCAGATTCCGACGAGTTGAGCGCTTTGGGCATTTGCAAAGGCACGCTCTTTGTATACGATACCTCCATGAAAGCAACACACAATGCCTTAGTGGTACTGTGGTATCGAGGAGAGTGGAAAGTCCGCCAGTACTATGTGCTAGGCAAACACGTGTATTTAGGCACCGGAAAAGAAAACGAAGAACCCGAATTGGTAAGCGAAGAGCTGCTGATAAGAGGCGTAGTCACCTGGAGCTGTCGCCCACACCAACACAAAGCCAAATGCTATGTACGCCCTCGTTGATGCCAATAACTTTTACGTATCCTGTGAGCGCCTCTTTCGTCCCGAGCTAAACACTCGGCCCGTGGTGGTGCTCTCCAATAACGATGGCTGTGCCATATCGCGAAGCAACGAAGCCAAAGCCTTGGGCATAAAAATGGGCGTGCCCTATTTCCAAATCAAAGCGCTCGTAGAGCAACACCACATTGCCATTTTCAGCAGCAATTACACCCTCTATGCCGATATCAGCGCTCGGATCATGAACAACCTGGCACGCTTTAGTCCCGAAGTAGAAGTGTATAGTATTGATGAATGTTTCTTGGGGCTCACCGGTATTTCCAACGTACCCGACTATGCTCAAACCCTGCGCAGCACCGTGGTACGCAATACAGGCATACCCGTAAGTGTAGGCATTGCCCCCACCAAAACCCTAGCCAAGCTGGCCAATAAACTGGCCAAAAAAAGTCCCTCAGGCATTTGCGTACTCCAAAGCGAAGAAGAGATAACCAGCGCCCTAACAAACTTCCCCATTGGCGACCTTTGGGGTATAGGCAGAGCCTACCATAAAAAATTAGCCCTCGAAAATGTGTTTACCGCCGCCCAACTCAGAGCCCAACCCCCGGCTTGGGTAAAACACATGCTCACCATACAAGGCTTGCGCCTATACCACGAACTCTGGGGTCGACCCTGCATTCCGCTCAAAGAAGTATTGGATAGAAAACAAGGCATTTGCACCAGCCGTTCCTTCGGAAAACTGACTAATAAGTTAGACGAACTGATAGAAGCCACCACCGCCTATACCAGCCGCCTAGCCGAAAAACTACGGGCCGATAAAAGCTGTGCCACCCTGCTCCACGTACAGCTATTAACCAACCGCTTCCGACCCGATTTGCCGCAATACAACCCCTACATCAGCCTGCCTTTGGCACACCCCATAAGCAATACCCCCGATTTGGTAAAAGCCGCCATTGGTGGCGTAAAAGCGCTGTATAGCCCGCGGTATCAGTACAGCAAAGTGATGGTGATGGCCACGGGTTTAATCCCCGAACAAGAAGTGCAATTGTATTTGTTCAGCCCCTGGAATGGTCCGAAGAACAATGCGGTAAGTAGTTTAATGGATAAGCTGAATACCCACTACGGCAGTGGCACCATCCGCATGGCTTCAGAAGGGTATCAGAAACACTGGGCCATGAAACGAGAAAACGTGAGCCCCAATTATACTACCGCTTGGGACGATATTTTGAGGGTGGGCTAACATGGAAGCCCAAACCATTCCCCTCCACCGGAGGGGTGGTCGAAGATCGGGGTGGTAAAAAACAAGCCACTCTAACCCCTTGCATATCCAAACCCAGAGCAGCATCTTTGTGTAACCCCGCACATGAAAATCCTGCTAGTAGACAATTACGATTCTTTCACCTACAACCTGGTTCACCTCATACAAAAACTAGGCGCAACGTATGAAGTAAGGGTTCGCCGTAACGATGAAATCAGTTTAGAAGAAGTAGCCGCATACGATCGTATTTTACTTTCACCAGGCCCCGGTTTACCCCAAGATGCTGGCTTGTTATTGCCCATTATAAAAACCTATGCCGATAAAAAACCAATACTAGGCGTTTGCTTGGGCCATCAGGCCATTGGCCAGGTGTTTGGCGCCAAGCTGCTTAATTTAGCAGAGGTGGCGCATGGGGTGGCTACACCCATCAGCAAAACCGCCACGCCCTCCCCATTATTTAAAAACCTACCCGAAACATTTTCGGTAGGCCGCTACCACAGTTGGGTGCTAAGCCCACAAGATTTCCCAAAAGAATTACACATTACCGCCACCGATGCAGCCGGAAACATCATGGCATTTCAGCATGCAAGCTATCCAATTTACGGGCTACAGTTTCACCCCGAGAGTGTACTAACACCCCATGGAGAAACCATCATGAAAAATTGGTTGTTGCGTTAATTTAGTGCGTAGGGTTAAAACTAAAGTTTCCCTTATACCAAAGTACCCCATTATAATTGGCGGTAAAAGAACCACTTATTCTTTCTGTTGCCTTGTATTCAGAGAATTTAATATCGGTAGTAGTTGCTGTAGTTGAACTACTTACGCCATTAGTTCTAGTAAACGAAGTTAACGTTAAGTCGGTATTATTGGTACGATATACCTGGCCAATACTTACCGCATCGTCTGGTTTCGCCAATACCAATTCATAATTATCTGCAAACGTCGACCTAAAAAGAGAAAATTGTTTCACATAGCGGCCACTATAATAATTCCCCGCACTACTCTTATAATTCACAAAACTTAAGTCCATAAAGAGTGATGGAGTATTAACAACGAAGGTATCTTTTACACCGCTAGCGCTTTCTAGTATAAAGTAATCATCAAATTTAGGGCTAGCCGAGTTTTCTTTTTTACAACCAACCAAACTCAATAAGCATATGCCAATGAATAGGCTAGGGTATATAATTGTTTTCATAATATTTTTATCGCAAGGTACGCACCGTAGTACGGTACTTACCAGTTAGAGGAATAGCCACGTTATTGCTATTACGAATTGTGCATGAAAAACTTCCAGTAATAGCATATACTTTCTCAGTGGAAGTCGTTCCTAATAGTTTAATAGATTCAATGGTATGTGTTTTACCTGTAGATTCTACGAAGCAAGCTTGGTTACTTAAAAGCTTGTCATTATAATCAATCACAAAATCAAAATTACTACTACACGAATTGCCTGAAAATGGCGAAAAGTTATTAATTCCCATTAACCTAGCAGCAGAGCTATTAGGATTCCCAAAATCAATATCATTCTCGTGATGAAATAAATAAGCTTCAAATAGCAGTTGCGATGTTTCAATCATGCCACTAAATTGCAAAAAGCCAGGTTTGTTGGTGCAGCTTGTCCCTCCACTATATCCCGTTCCAGAGATATCTGCCAAGTTTTCAGTATACGTTTGGCCGTTCACCGTAATTTGTATAAATAGGTTTCCAGTGCTATTGGATGAACTTTTTTTACAAGCGTTCGCTACTAATAAAACAATTCCGATGCTTAGAAGTATCAGTTTTTTTATGTGATTAAAATAAAACAGGCTTGCAGTTTTTGCAGGCCTGTTTGGGTTAGATATAATTAAAATTTAATAGCTGAGCCAATACCTATATAATTGATATTTACTCCATCGGAAGTAGTTGTATGGTAGTTTGCGTTTACTTCAAATTTACCGAAACTGTAACCAAGGCTTGGGTTAATAGAAAAACCGAAAGTGCTATTTGGTTCTCCACCTAGTTTATATAGGGTGCCACCTAAGCCAAGGCCAATAATGAAACCATTGGTATTATACCTTACACCTCCCATAAATGGAATTTGTGTTGAACTGCCTCCGTTTTCTCCGAATAGAGATTTACCGGTGAAGATTTGAACACCAGTTTGTCCGTACAATTCAAATTGGTCAGACTGGGCAATATATACGTTACCTAGAGCGCCAAAACCAACACTATTAGCAAGTTGAAAAAAGCCGGTAGGTACGGCAATAGAAGGCCCTACGCCGAAACTTACTTTTTTGTTTTGTGCATTTGCACTGCTAATAGCTACTACTAAAAGAATAAAAAGACTAATTTTTTTCATGTTGTTTAAATTTGGTTTGTTCCTACTCATAAGGCTTTTCGGTTGCGCCCCGTTTTTACTGGTTGCTGGGCTCCAGTTTTTATTCTATATACCAAGCTAGCAAAGTGGTTTATGGGCTACTAGTTATTTTATGTGAAACGTGTATTGTCACGCATTGTAACAGGTTTTGCTACGTGTTCTTACAATCAATACTTATATTTAAAAATCAAATTAAAGCATGCGAAATTTCCTTCTATTTCTTTTTCTTATACCCGCTAGTGTTGCCCTTGCTCAAAAACACCAAGGTTTTAAATGGATGGGCCCCAACCACACCTATTACGAGGTAAATCCGGCAACCCAAGAATTATTTGTGAATAACGCTGCCGGAGAAAAACAGAAAGTAGGGCTATTTAGTCCGGCGGGAGTACTCTCAGAATTGCCCAAAGATTTTGATGTGAGTGTGTTTTATAAAGGCGGTAGCATCACCATCAGCGTACCCGGAACCGGTCAGGTGTATCAAGTAAATCCCCAAACACTAACTATACAGCGCTTAGACCGCACATTCTTTAGAGGCTATAATTTCTTCGCTAGCCAGTTTATGCGCAACGATACCTTGTTTTCTATTGGGGGTGAGGGCTTTTGGTCGCATCACAGTATAGTTACCTATTACAATACCCGCACCCACGAGTGGGATTTGTACAAAGTAAACACCGCAAATACGCAGGCCTCAAGCAGGTATTTTAGCGGGTATTCGCCCAAATACAAGCAGTTTTTTTCGGCCAATTTACTACCCGGTAAAGAGCCAGTTGATAACAAAGTTCAGGCCTATTTTCTCGATTTTAATACGCATACGTGGATAAATAAAGGGCTCATTAATCCCGATCTTTTAGCTTTTGCTAAAAATCAGTTTCGAAGTGTATGGACCGGTACCTATTTGATTTGCTTTTACGGCCCCGATGAGTTATTCTTGCTAAACCCCTTTACCAATGAGGTGTTTAATTATACCAAGAATACTGATAAATTTTTTCTCGACAATGCCCAAGTATATTACCAAAATGGTAAACTATATTCGCTGCAATACAACAATACCCAAACAGGAGCAACCTATTTGTTAGACAGCCTATCTGTAGAAAAATTAGTAAAAGAAGCCGATCTAGTAGGCCCTGTATATCTTTCTACTTTTCAAAGATATCAGCAGTACTTTTTCGGCCTGCTGCTTTTTTGCGTACTTATTACCCTCGTAATTGTATTCAAAAACAAACAAAAAAGTAAAAACAAATTGTTCTCCGACCAAGAAGAACAACTCTTAACCGTTTTTTCAAAACTAGACGCTGGGCAATACATATCTAGTTTGGAGTTAAATACTATTTTGCAGATTAACGATAAATCCTACGACAATCAGCGGCAAATCAGAAACCGCATCATTGGCTCTTTAAATAATAAAGTACAACCCCTAGTCAAGGGTAAAGAGCTTATTCTTAGAGTAGGTAATGAAGAAGATAAACGGATGATGAATTACTACCTCAACCCCGAGATAAAACGCAAGGAACTCGAAAAATTACTGCAGCTGCAGTTCTAACTGTTTAGAAAACCTCCGCGATACATCGCGGAGGTTTTTTGTATTATAGCGCAGTTTATAATATTATTTCTAAATTCATTTTTTATAATCACCAATTATAACCGTTCCTATACCCAAATGAAAACCTTACAAACCGCAGATTACCTGGTATTCTTAGTTTACTTTTTAATTGTAGCCCTGTACGGCTATTACGTGTACCGCCAAAAAAAGGCTCATGCAGAAAATTCCAAAGATTTTTTCTTAGCCAAAGATTCGCTTACCTGGTGGGCCATTGGCGCCTCCCTCATAGCTTCCAACATCTCCGCCGAACAATTTATAGGCATGAGCAGTTCGGGTTTTACCATGGGCCTGGCCATAGCCACCTACGAATGGATGGCTGCCGCCACACTAATTATTGTAGCTGTATTTTTTATTCCGGTATATCTAAAAAACAAAATTTATACCATGCCGCAATTTTTGCACCAGCGGTATAACGGTACGGTAGCCATGATTATGGCTATTTTTTGGTTACTGCTTTATGTGGTGGTAAACCTTACCTCCATCTTATACCTGGGTGCATTGGCCATTAATAGCATTTCGGGTTTAGATATTACCCTATGTATGTACCTGCTTTCCTTTTTTGCCATCATTATTACCCTTGGCGGAATGAAGGTAATTGGTTATACCGATGTGATTCAAGTATTTTTCTTAATACTAGGTGGATTGGTAACCACCTATTTAGCCCTGCAATTGGTAGCCAACCACTTTGGTACTTCGGGCGTACTCAATGGCTTTAACTTAGTTACCCAAAAAGCTGCCGACCATTTCCACATGATTTTTAAACCAGATAATGCCCATTATATGGATCTTCCCGGCTTATCGGTATTAATAGGAGGCATGCTTATTGTAAACCTAAACTACTGGGGTTGCAACCAATACATTACGCAACGTGCACTTGGTGCCGATTTAAAAACGGCTCGAAGCGGTATTTTATTCGCTTCGTTCTTAAAATTACTCATGCCTTTAATTGTGGTATTGCCAGGTATTGCGGCTTTTGTATTGTATAAAGAAGGTTACGGAAATTTCCAAGGCGATATGCTTAGAAATGGAGAACTGGTGCCCGATACAGCCTATCCGGTATTGCTAAACTTATTGCCGGCCGGTTTAAAAGGACTTTCTTTTGCCGCACTAACTGCTGCCATTGTAGCTTCACTAGCCGGTAAGGCCAATAGCATTGCCACCATTTTTACCCTAGATGTGTACAAGAAACTAGTGGATAAAGATGCCAACGAGCATAAACAAGTCATTATTGGCCGCATTACGGTTGTAGTGGCTATGTTACTGGCCATACTTATTGCGCCACATTTAGGTATCGATAAAAAAGGCGGATTCCAATTTATTCAAGAGTATACCGGCTTTGTTTCACCAGGTGTTTTTGCCATGTTTATTCTTGGCTTTTTCTGGAAACGCACTACATCAAACGCTGCCTTATTTGCTACCATTGGTGGCTTCTGCCTGTCGGTATTTTTTAAAGTATTACCTAGCTTTGCCAACCTAGCCTTTTTAAGTCCCTATGGATTTTCGAAACTGGTTACCCAAGCCAATGGAAGCGCTGTATATGAAATTCCATTTATAGACCGTATGGGTTTTGTATTTGCCATTGCGGTACTAGCTATGGTCATCATCAGCTTGTTCGAAAACAGAAATGGCAACAACCCGAAAGGTTTAGAAATAGATAAAAGTATGTTTAAGCCACAGCCCTCGTTTATTGTAGGTGCGGTATTGGTAATGGGTATTATTACGGCATTATACACTATTTATTGGTAGAATTATTTTTTACATTTGACACATGAGTTTACAAGAAACACTAACAAACATTTTTGTTGCCGAAGCGCAAATTCCGGAAGCTTTTCGTTTAACTTCTGAGTTACACCAAGGCGAATACCTATGCAACGGACAAATGAAACCTTGGAATGGAGAACGACATACCGTATCGTCGCCCATTTGTATACAAACAGCCAATGGCCTAGAGCGAAAAGTGATAGGCAGTTACCCGCTGTGTACGCAAAAAGAAGCCAATGAAGCACTCGATGCAGCCGTAGCAGCCTATAATAATGGTCGTGGCGAATGGCCTACCATGAGTGTAGCCGAACGCATTGCATGTGTAGAGCGTTTTACGCATGAAATTATAGAGAAAAAAGACGAAGTGGTTAAATTGTTGATGTGGGAAATTGGCAAATCGCATGGCGATTCTGTAAAAGAATTCGACCGCACCATCGAGTACATTTACGCTACTATTGATGCCTTAAAAGATATCGATCGTCAATCGTCGAGATTTGAAATAGAACAAGGCATTATTGCGCAAGTACGCCGTTCGCCGCTAGGCGTGGTATTGTGTATGGGCCCATTTAACTATCCGCTAAACGAAACTTTTACCACCCTTATTCCGGCCCTTATTATGGGCAATACCATATTGTTTAAACCACCTAAACACGGTACTTTATTGCATTACCCTTTATTGGAAGCCTTTAAAAAATGTTTCCCAAAGGGTGTGGTAAATACCATTTATGGCAGAGGAAATACCATTGTTCCGGCGCTTATGGAATCGGGAAAAATTAATGTATTAACCCTTATTGGTTCTAGTAAAGTAGCCAATCAGTTGAAAAAATTGCACCCTAAAGTGAATCGTTTGCGTGCTATTTTAGGTTTAGATGCTAAAAATGCAGCCATTATTACGGCTAAAGCCGATTTAAAATTAGCTGTTCAAGAAACTGTGTTGGGCGCACTTTCCTTTAACGGACAACGTTGTACAGCACTTAAAATAGTATTTGTACACCGTAGCCTGGTTGATGAATTTTTGAAGGGCCTTACAACAGCCGTAGAGGCACTAAAACCCGGTATGCCTTGGGATCCGGGTGTGGCATTAACCCCACTTCCAGAACCGCAAAAACCGGCTTATTTAAAAGAATGTATTACTGATGCCCTTGCACATGGTGCCAAAGTTATAAACCCAGGTGGTGGCGAAACGGTAGAATCATTTGTGTATCCGGCCATTTTGTATCCGGTAAACAAACACATGAAACTCTATACCGAAGAACAATTTGGTCCGCTAATTCCAGTAGTACCTTTTGATGATTTGGAAGAGCCTATCAACTACCTCATCGAATCTACCCACGGACAACAAGTGAGTATTTTTAGTCAAGATAAAGACGAAGTAGCCACTTTAATTGATCCGCTCATAAATCAGGTGAGTAGAGTAAACATCAATTGCCAATGCCAACGTGGCCCCGATGTGTTTCCGTTTACCGGCCGTAAAGACAGTGCCGAGGGAACGCTTTCGGTAGTAGATGCCTTACGTGCATTTTCTATCCGCTCCTTGGTAGCTACCAAATTAAACGATAGCAACAAGCATTTGTTTAACGAGATTGTAGATACCCACAGTTCTAATTTCTTAAGCACGAAGTACTTGTTTTAAACAGGTACTTCGTATTTAAGTTCTAGAATTAATCTGGATTAAAATTCCAAATTAAGGGGTAAAGGGTACGTTTATTAGTTTAATTAAGGCACTTCGTGTAGTGCTTGTATTATTAAGCAATATGGTGCCATTCCATGTTCCGCTAACCAATAGGGCGTCACCTCCAAACGTATCTTTACCCATTTGCACTTTTGTAATATTTAAGGTGCCACTTGTTGCTATATAGTAACGTGTGCTAGAACTAGTCCAGCTTGGCGAATAAATGTTCAAATACACATCATTTCCGATTATACTAGGGCTAAAGCCATTGCTTGTTGCGGAGTGTTTCGGCGTATAATTTGTAACCCGAATTGGACCATAAGTTTGTAAGTAGAAATTACCTTTATAAGAACCCATTAGTGTAGTATAATAAGTAGACAGGATAGATCCATTTAGAATTCCAGCCACATCGGCTATAGTACGGTTAAAATCAACCGTATCATTTAACGCATAGGTGGTTCCATCGGCGTTGTAGATAATTCGGATCAGTTTACTTTGATCAGAATCAGCGGGTGTATCACTCTTTTTCTTGCAAGAAAACAAGACTACGCTTAACGTAATTAAGCTGATATAGGTTAATAAATTCAGTGTGTGTTTCATCTAATTATGGGGTTAGTTATACCTAATCTACTAAAATAATTAATAGTTATATGATAAAGTTCGCAGGAGGCAACCAAATAAAAGCCGTATCTTGCACAAATTTTAGAGAGCATTGGTTCTCAATGCTCCAACATCACCCTTAAACATATACATGCAATTTCAAGATTTAAACCTTATAGAGCCTATTTTAAAAGCGCTTAAACACGAAGGTTATACTACCCCAACACCCATACAAGCACAAGCCATTCCCTTAGTATTAGAAGGAAACGATTTATTAGGTTGTGCGCAAACCGGCACCGGAAAAACCGCTGCCTTTACCATTCCTATTCTTCAGTTATTAAGCGCCAATAAAAACTTCGATAAGAAGAAAAAAATACGCAGTTTAATTGTTACCCCCACCAGAGAATTGGCCATTCAAATTGGCGAAAGCTTTAAAGCCTATGGCCGCCATACGGGACTTACCTGTAGCGTTATTTTTGGTGGAGTAAGCCAAGGTGCTCAGGTAAATGCCTTAAGAACCGGAGTAGATGTGGTTATTGCCACGCCCGGCCGTTTGTTAGATTTAATGAACCAAGGTTTTTTAAGCCTCAGAGATGTAGAAATTTTTGTACTCGATGAAGCCGATCGTATGCTCGATATGGGTTTTATACACGATGTAAAAAAACTACTTACCGTTTTACCCAAACAACGCCAGTCGCTGTTTTTCTCGGCTACCATGCCGCCGGATATTATTAAACTGTCGGATAGTATTTTAAATAAACCCAAACAAGTATCGGTTACCCCGGTTTCTTCGACGGTAGAAATTATCAATCAGGCTATTTATTTTGTAGATAAAGGGAATAAAGCAGCGCTCTTGGTAGACATTCTTAAAAGCCCAGAGATTAAAACCATGCTGGTATTTACCCGCACCAAACACGGTGCTGATAAAGTAGTAAAGCTTTTGCTAAAATACCGTATTACGGCCGAAGCTATACACGGCAACAAGGCGCAAAATGCTCGTCAGCGGGCCTTAAACAATTTTAAAGCGCAAACCACCCGAGTATTGGTAGCTACTGATATTGCGGCTCGTGGTATTGATGTAGATGAACTGGAATATGTATTAAACTACGAATTACCCAACATTCCGGAAACGTATGTACATCGTATTGGTCGTACTGGTAGAGCAGGAGCCAAAGGCAGTGCCTTCTCTTTTTGCGATGCAGAAGAAAAAGCCTTTTTAAAGGATATCGAAAAACTTATTGCCAAACAGATTCCGGTAATTGCCAATCACCCCTATCCATTGCAAGATCACAATCCGGTAAAAGCACCTAAGCAACAGCAGGGCCGCCGCGATAAAGGCCATCAAAACCCTAAACCCCAAGGTAGCGCTAAGCCGGCTACAGGCGGTAGAAGTTGGTTTGCAAAATCGCGGTCGAAGTATTAATAACCTGTTATTGCTATTTTAGAGCGTATACTGCGTCCCTTTTTTAGGAATACAAGCCTCAAAACCCAATTCAGAAGCACTTTGGGCAAGTTCTTTCATACTGCTAGGGTCTCCGTGTACTAAAAATAATTTTTGCAGATCTTTTTGCTGAGTAATGACCTGCATTAAATCAGCATGATCACCATGTCCACTCAATAAATCGGTTTTTTCAATGGTAGCATACACGGGCAACTCCCTATCGCGAATACGCACAAAGGAATCACCACGTAATAATTTATGGCCTAAGGTACCTGGGGCACAAAAGCCTATAAATAGTAAGGTGCAGTAGAAGTTTTGTACATTATAATATAAATGATCTTGTATACGGCCACCCTCTAGCATACCTGCTGATGAAATAATAATACAAGGCTCATAAAAATTTGCAATGGCTTTGCTCTCCTTTAAATTTTGGGTATACGTAAGGTTTTCGAATTCATATTCATCGCCATGATGCGCATAAAAAGCTTGCGCCTCAGGGTGCATTAGTTTGCGGTGTTTACGGTATACTTCTGTGGCGTATTGTGCCAAAGGGCTATCCACAAATATAGGAACGGGAGGGAGCCCCTTTTCTAAAAAAATGCGATTAAGCGTATATATAAGCGATTGTGTGCGCCCAATACTAAATGCCGGAATAATTAAACGTCCTGGGGTATTAACGCAGGCTTGTTGGATAGTCTCTGTTAATTTTTCTTCAATGCTTGTTCCTTGACTATGAAAACGACCTCCATAGGTAGATTCGCAAACCAGAAAATCAACCGGAGGCAGGGCTTGTGGATCTGGGAGTAGTGGATAGTTTTTTCTGCCAATATCGCCAGTAAACGCTATTTTTTTCTCTATACCCGCTTCTGTAATGCGTAATACCACTGCTGCTGCACCTAACAAATGGCCTATTGGTATAAATTCTACCCTAATGTGTTCGTTTACTTGAAAAGGCTTATTAAAAGCAATATCCACCATCTTATCGATGGTTTCGTGAACGTGTTTTTGTAAGTATAGCGGATTGGGGCCTTGGCTTTTTCTATGTTTTCCTTTGGCACGTGCCCTTTGTTTACTTAAGAAAATGCTTACTGAATCTAGCAGCAGTAGTTCGGCTAAATCTTTAGTGGCGTGCGTACACAGGATTTGGCCAGTAAAGCCCATGCGAATTAAAGTGGGTAAATTCCCCGAATGGTCTATGTGGGCATGGGTTAAAATGACTAGGTCAATTTCGGCCGGATTAAAGGGGAACTCTTCGTTTTGTTCTTGTGAGCTGTTGCGTTCGTAATCGAGCCCACAATCTATCAATATCTGGTACTGCTCTGTTTGAAGGAGGTGCATACTACCAGTAACCTGTTGCGCTGCACCCCAAATGGTCAAATTCATGCTTTATTTAATTTCGGGTATATTTTCTATTCTTTAAAACCATTTTTCATCCTATTAGCCAGCGCTACAAGGATATCGAAAAACTCATTGCCAAGCAAATCCCGGTAATGGTCAATCATCCCTATCCTTTGTAAGAGCACAATCCGGTAAAAGCCCCCATACCGTAGAGCAGCGTTAAATCCTCAGGAGGTAAATTCGGTTTGCTAATTCGCGATCGGAGTAGTAGAAGTTTTTTTTTGCTTTGTTTCTGATTTATTTAAATGTTATATCTTTAGGTGATTAAACATTTAAATATCTTTAAATATGTTCAAAAACGTTTTTTCGCATTTCTTCATAAGCCCCCTTTCGGATATTTATGAGTCTGTTAAGAAAACCCTTTTTTTTATTTTACAGCTGCTTTATAATGGTCTTACACTAAGAGATTTCAAAGACCGTAGCAATGAAGAGAACTTAGAAGAATCTAGTCGGGTATTTCATTTCTTAATTTTTGTATTGATTGGTAATATAGCCTATAACGAAATTTTTAGAGGACATGATTCCAATCTTTGGCATGAAATAAAATCACAGAGCCTATTTACATTAGGCTATTTTATGTTATTTATTATCGTTTACTTTTTGGGCGAATTATTTAATAAAATTTTTCGATCCAATTTTTTAGACACCTTGGTTACCCGTTTGTACAATTTTTACATACTCATCATGTTGTTGGTTTTACAATTTAGTGATAGCATCAATCCATTACTTAAAGAGAGTCTGAAGAATTCTAAATTAGCTGAGAATGCGGCACTTGTTTGGATACTGATTGTACTTCATTTGCTTTTTGTATTTATTAAACTATTTAAGGCAGGAATTTTTACCAAAAGACATGCTTTTTTTATCCTCTTTCTCGGCTCACTATTCTTTGTAATACTTGTTTTATTCTCTCTATTAACAGACTCACTTATTAGATAAGACATGACTTTTTTAATCGCTTCCCTTACACCTGTAATCATTTTCTTGTATTTAATTTATAGAAAAGATACCATTAAAGAACCCAAAGGTTTGTTGGCCAAATGTTTTTTCGGCGGGTTTTTGTCTATAGCTATCACTTTGCTCATAGATATTCCGATGTCAACTTTCGGAGATAGTTTTAGCGATCCATTAGGTAAATCTTTTTGGGATGCCTTTTTGGTTGCCTCGTTCCCAGAAGAATTATCTAAATTTTTAATCCTGTATTGGTTGGTATGGAAAAGTAAAGATTTCGATCAGCACTACGATGGTATTACCTACGCCGTTTTTGTTTCTATGGGTTTTGCTCTCATAGAAAACATTTTATATGTATTTGAAGGTGGGTTAGGTGTGGCTCTAGCTCGGGCAGTCCTCTCGGTACCCGGCCATGGTTTTTTTGCGGTATTAATGGGGTATTATTTTTCACTTGCCAAGTTTGCGCCCATAGAAGAACGCAAGAAGCTCCTTTTTAAGAGTTTAGCCATGCCAATTTTATTTCACGGACTTTATGATTTTGCACTGATGTATGTTGCAAACAAAAACAGCAATGTATTTTTAGTAATTGTGCTCATGCTTGTATTTACGTATACCGTGATTAAACTCTGGAGATTGGGTATCAAAAAAGTTAAGCTGCATGTGCAGCATGATAAAACGACTATGCTTTCTTAGGCTAGCTCAACTAGCAGAAATATAAATTTAGCACCATGTGAGTGCTGCATGCTAATTAGCGATTATATTTTAATCTACAATTATTAATGTGTATATTTAATAATCATTCAGCCCTTTCTGCCTTAATTACCAGTAAGGAAGAGTATGTTCGATGAACAACTAATATGGTTTAGAAATTCCAAAAAATGGCAATAATAGATGTTTTAAAATACGATGGTCCAAACAACGTACTGGTTTGGAAATGGCGTTCTGCCACCAATCAATCTCGTGAAGAAGAATTGCGTTACGGCACCCAGTTGGTAGTAAACCAATCTCAAGAAGCTTGTTTTATAAAAGGCGGCCAATTATTGGATGTGTTTGGACCAGGTACACATACCCTTTCCTCAAAAAATCTTCCGATACTTTCTAGTTTAATTGGGCTGGCTTTTGGCGGCGATAGCCCTTTTAAAGCAGAGGTTTATTTCATCAATAAATCGGTATCTATGGATGCCAAGTTTGGTCTTATGCCCTTTAATATGTTAGAGCCAAATTTTAGGGTGCCAATACCTATTACCAGCAGGGGGAGTTTTGCCCTAGCGGTTATAGACAGTAAAGTTTTTTTAAACAAGATTGTGGGCACCGTTGCCGATTTTGAAATCAAAACCTTATCGCAATACTTTAGAGGTGTAATTGTAGAAAATACTAAAAATGCTATCACTAAAATTGCACACGAACAAAAATTAAGCCCTTTAGAATTAGAGTCTATTGTAGTAGAAGTGGCCAATGCGGTAAGAGGCTTATTAGCTAACACCATTAAAGAATATGGCCTAGATTTAAGGTTATTTAATATTGAAGCCATTCCTATTATTGACGATGACCCTAGGGTAAAAAAAATAATTGAAGATTATCAGCGAATTATGGCTGAAGATACTGAAGAGCGAATGCGCCTAAAAAGACGGGCCGATAATCTTGGTGTATATGAAGTAGAAAGACGCTACGATACTTCAGAGAAACTTGCAGAAAATATGGGTGGTGGATTGGGCGATGGCGGTAATTTAATAGGCACCATGATTGGCATGCAAATGGCCAATCCTATAGCCAACCAAATGGGAGCCATTATGCAAAGCAGCACCCAGGCCAATGCCAACACGCCAGCTAATTCTACAGATTCTAACGACGAGATTATACAAACACTAAAAGAATTGGGCGAATTAAATGTTGCAGGTATTTTAACCGAAGATGAATTTGCTGAGAAGAAAAAAGAATTGTTGAGTAAAATAAAATAGTAAACATGGGTTTTTATTTCGGCACTTTAGCGGTTATAGTGGTTTTGAGTTTTGTTGTAAATGAAAAAAACAAGAAAACCCTCAATGTTTACATTGATAAAATCCATTTTTACTACTTTTTAGTTTGTTTTTTGGTTACATCATGTATTTTTATCTGTCAAAAATTGATTTATGGTTATGAGGAATTAATTATCGGATTTCTTTTCTTCTCTTCTCTGTTCTTTGCCGTTTGTTTTGCGCTTTATGTTTCTGCTAAGAAAACCGACCAAGTAAACCCTACTTCAGACAATTTATCTGATATGCCAGACATTTGCCCTCATTGTAAAAACCCAAATACTCGTAAAACCCGTTTATGCGAATGGTGTGGCAGTCAAATTGTATAACTACAGAGAAATGAATGCTAACATCTCCATAATTCACCAATTATTAACCTAAAAAATCAATTAAAATGGCAAAATTAACTATCGATTGTTCTACTTTTTTTTCGTTTTTAGCTTTTACAAAGCCAAACATAAAAATAAATGGGATGCCGCAAAATGGCACTTCTTGGGGGTTCAATACCTATGAGGTACAAGCCGGTACGGTACAAATTAATGTATCTAAGCCCTGGTTTTTATTATTGCCCATACCCATGTGCGTAGCTCAAACTAGCTTTTCCTTCGATGAGCAAGATGTACTCGTGTTAAAATATAAAGTACCCTTTTTTATTTTTTTACCTGGCACCCTAAGTGTAGTGTCTCAAACTAAAAGTAATCCCGTTGCAAGTTCACCAATGGCCACAGCAGTAGTTATGCCAGACATTTGCCCTCATTGTAAAAACCCAAATACTCGTAAAACCCGTTTATGCGAATGGTGTGGCAGTCAAATTGTATAGTCAATTGCGCCTCAATCTCTATATATCATTACCATGCTTACGTTTCTCTATAAATCGAGTTATTAAAATGATCAGCAAAAATGAAAAATAGCTTTTTAGTTCTCGGAGGGCTTTTAGTCCTAATTAACACTACCATTGGCTTGGTATTTTCTTCTTACCAGCCTCTTAATATGTTATTGGCAGATATTAGCCTTATTTTATCAACCATTCTGCTCAATGGCACCCATAAGAGTGCTATGGCCGATGGCTTTAAAATTGGCTTTACGGCATTTTTTGCACTTACGGGCCTCATCCGTTTTGGATGTGCGGCATTTTCGCCTAATCAGCTTCAGGATAATTTTGCCTTGGTGCTTTTTGTTATTTTTCTTGCAGTAGAAACGCTCTGTTTTTTTGTAGGAAATGCCATGAAAGATAAATAATACCTTAAAACTAGTATCTATTTACTTGCAATTGCATTACACTTGTATTTTAAATGGCTATAGTATTGTTTTTTAATAACTGAGAGTAATTATTTTCGCTTCATTTTCTTTTGCTATTCAATCTTATTATTATGTTTGGTTAAACATATAATTTAAGACTTGTGGAAGTACACCATAAACACCATATCCCCAAAAAAATAACGGAATATTTTACCGAATTTTTGATGCTGTTTACCGCCGTTACCCTTGGTTTTTTTGCCAAAAATTACCGGGAACATAGCCTCATAGAGGCCAAAATGAAAGAAAATTACGAGTCGTTGGTTGAGGATTTAAGATCAGACTCTACTAAAATGACTTCACTAATAGATAGCTACAAACAAGGCGATTCTACACTTTTACAATTCGATAACTTGTTATATGACTACCATTCGGGTGCCATTACGTATGGAGAGTTGGTAGATGTATATAAAACAATGAAACCGTTCCCAAATTATAGCACGGTTTTTATCAATAATACCACCTTTAAAAATGTACAATCGAGCGGCATGCTGAGTTATATCAGTGCACGTTCGCTACGTTTCGAAATTTCGTACTATTACGAGGTAATGTTTAAGCAATTGCAAGACAACAATGCACTTTTCGATAAAGATGGAATCGATTTTTTCGATCGCAACCTTCCGATTGGTCATTTATTGAGGACAAGGCAAAACCAAGTAACCAATACGGATGAAAAGAGTGGAAGTTCGGCTATAAATGCGGAGAAGTATCAGGATTTTATATTTCAATTGCCAGAAACAAAGAAAATACTTACCTCAGATAAGTTAATTTTTTATTCCAAAGTATACCGTGACAGGTATGCTGGCTATAATTTCTTGTTAATAAAAATGATGGAGAAGAACACCTTATTGCTCCAACAATTAAGGCGCATAGAGCACTAAAACCATTTTTTACGTTTAAACCACCAGTAAATTATCACCGTAATGGCTATCATACTGGCCAGCACTATAGGGTAACCCCAAGCACTTTCTAGCTCGGGCATAAATTTAAAATTCATGCCATAAACCCCCACAATAAAGGTGAGGGGCAAAAAGAACACCGAAAAAGTAGTTAATACTTTCATTACCTCGTTGGTTTTTTGTGCCGATATAGAGAGGTAAATCTGTTGCAAATTACCTACATCGTCATGCAATTGATTAAACAGGGTAAGCAATTTGGTGTGTAGGTCTTTGGCATCTTGCAGGGCCAAATTATGTTCTTTATAGGCATTTAGCGCATGCGTTATATCTTCTGTTAAAATCAATAACTTAATAATGATATTTATTTTGCGCTTTAGGTAATACAATTCACTTAAAATGTTTGCCTGGGTATGGCGCAAAAATACAGCCGTTTCGTATTTATCGAGTTCGGCCGCTAACTGTAAAGCTGGGTTATTGTACGATTGTAAAACCTGTAACAAAATTTTTGCTGCAAGCTGAGCAGGGTTCTTGTACACCAATTTTTGCTCGAAAGAAGCATGTAACTCTTCGATAAATGCTTGGGGCAAGCGGTGTACGGTAATTATAAACTCTTCGTTAAAAAATATGGCCACCTTGGTACTTAATTGTTGTACCGTATGTAGCTTATGCCCCAATACTTCATCTAGTATTTTTCGAGTAATCAGAAATTTTACATGGCCCAAATCTTCTGCTTTGGGCAAATGGTCGGGTTCTAGGCAGTCGGATAGGGTATATTGGTTTAGTCCAAATTCTGCACTTAGTTCTTGCAATTCGGTAGTGGTTGGGTTCGATACATCAACCCAATTAAAACCATTTTCTGTGTGCTTGAGACGTATGATGGACATGTTATCTTCTATTTTTGCGCATAATGATTAATATCACTACAAAAATGGCAGAAAGTATAGCTAATTTCATTTTTTACTATTGATAAAAATTCACAAGATTCTAATATACTCAATGCCAGGCATAATGTTAAATAATGTTATTCGTTTTAGAAAGCCAAAGTGCATCAATACCTTTGTGTATATAACAAACTCCATATGAAAATCCCCCATCTTCTAGCTGTACTAATTGGTGCGACTACATTACTAAGTGCCTGCGGAACCACCTCTAAAATTGCTGCCTTAAAGCCAGAGGCTAGTTACACTACCGATATTGTGTATGATAAACAGATTTCTTATGCCAATATTCCTTTAGAAATTCAGGTAGCCGATGTGCAAAATCAGACCAATACGCAATTAAGCGGTTTAATATACGAGGATGCTAATTTGGAAGACGATAAGGTGATGCTAAAAGTATGGAAAGAAGCACCTATTGTAATTAAAGAAGTGAATGGCAGATTGGCTATGGAATTACCTTTAAAAATTTGGGTAAAAGTAAAATATGGTATCGATAAATTCGGCCTCTCGGTATACGATACCCGTGAAGTAAATTTAAATGGAGTCATTAAATTAAATTCTGCTGTAGCGGTTCAAAACTGGAAATTGGTCACCCAAACCCAAATAGAAGACATTGATTGGATAGAAAGCCCCAGCATTGTTATTGCCGGTAGAGAGCTGCCTATTACCTATCTCATCAATCCGGTACTTTCTATATTTAAAGGCAAGCTTGCCAAAAAAGTAGACGATGCCATTGCCCAATCTTTCGATATAAAACCCTATGTAGTAGCGGCCCTAGAGCAATTAGCCAAGCCCATACAAGTAAACCCAGAGTATAAAGTTTGGGTGGGCATGCAGCCTATAGCCCTGTATGCCAGCCCTACTACGGTGGCCAATCAAAAAATCAGTTTCAACTTGGGTATGAAAGCTTATATCGAAACGTCAATTAACGCTCAACCTAGTCTTAAATTCGATAAAACACAGCTTAATTTGTTGCCCAATACCTTGCCCACTACGCCCGATTTTAGTTTAAGCGTGGCCAATATTATTACCTACGCCAATGCGGCGGCCTTGGTGCAACAAAATTTTGCCGGGCAAACCTTTAGTTCGGGTAAAAGAGCGGTTACTATTAATCATATTGATTTATGGGGTAAAGAAGAAAAACTAGTGGTTGCTTTAAGCATGACCGGAACTGTAAATGGTACTTTTTACTTGAGCGGTATTCCTAAATATGATGCTAGCAAACAAGAAGTATATTTAGATGGAGTAGATTTTGTATTAGATTCTAAAAACAAGTTACTTAAAACCGGCGATTGGCTGGTACATGGCCTTATTGCCAAAAAAATTCAGGGAAGCTGCCGTTTTTCTATTGCCGAGTATTTAACTAACGGACAAAAAACAGCTGCAGCCTACCTAAACGGGTACCAACCCGTAAAAGGTATTCATGTGAGCGGTGCATTAACTACCATGCAACCTTGCCAGCTTATTTTAACTCCACAAGCCATAATAACTATGCTAGAAGCAAAAGGCAAAGTGGCTATTAAAGTAGATGGCTTGGATTAATTACCAGGGAATATTTTTGATTCGGGTTTTGAAATAATTAGATGGCTGTCCATTCTGTCCAGCCAAATCGTTGCCACTTAACAAACGGTAATACTGTTCTGTTGACCAAGGAGCGGGTAAATCTGTAATACCCATATCTTCGCCGGTGGCGTTGCTGAGGTAGGGAGAAATTTTGCTGTGCCAAGTGGCAATGCGTTGCATACTCCCCTCGGCATTAAAATACTCGGGCTTAGTAGCCAATTCCTTTATATAAGCTTTGTATTGATCTCTATATTTTGCAATCTGAAGTACTTTGGTAATCAGTGGGCTTTCGTTCATCTTACCCCAGTTTAAGGGATCTTGAGTACCCGTATTAAAAAAGCCCCAATACGGTATGGCTGTGCCTAAACAATTGTCGTAATCATACGGAATATAATATACCTTACCATTTGGGTTAAAGTACAAAAAGTAATTATTACCATTGCCCCAGTAATCGTCCCAATTACCGGTCAAAACACTTACCGCAAAGGTTTTAAGCAATAAGTTCACATCCATTTTTTGGGCTATCCAAGTTTCAAAATCCGAGCCAGTTTTCGTATTTAGCTGGGTAATAAACTCGGTAAGTTGAGCTTTTGCAGTTAAAAAAGATGATTTTTCTGTTTTTAAATCGTAGCTATAATATTGCGAAAGGTTTTGGTTGAGCGATACACTTTCAATACCAATGCTGTACGCATTGATTAAATTAGCGGGGCCTCCACCGTTGTATAAACACTTCCAAAGGTAGCCTACTGTGCTTCCCCATTCCTTTTTTCGGTACTTTACAAAATCACTATCGCCATTTTCAATCATATAATACACGCCAAAATAGGCAGCAGTGGCATCGCCGGTAACTTTTATCGTTAAGCGGCAGTAAGAGGCCCTTGGGGCGGTCCATACACCAAATCGACGAAATAAATCATAGCCATAAATTTCCCGAACATACGTGGGGTCGTTGTTGGCAAATTTTAACACCATTTTTTCTAAACCTCGTAATTCTTGATTGGGTTTGTATTGACTAAAATCGAGTGCAAAATGGCTATGGTGCCAATCGGGATTAACCAATTGATGGTTTTGTCCTACAAATCCCTCCGGCCGCCTTCTGCTTGTATTTCCACGTAATTTTAGGCCTACACTATCTAAAATGGTAGGTACTCCATTTAGAGTAAAACGCAGTTTAGTAGGTATATATTCTTCGTTTTTGGAGTTTAAATCATAGTTAGCAAGCAATGTATTCCAAGCTGCTTGGCTCACCTCCACGTTAATTTCTGGCATATCTTCTAGGTGAAAAAGGGCAGCGCTTTCTTGAGTATTTGAGGGAAGACTACTTGCTTTGCGGCAGCTAACACTAGTTAACAGTACTATGCCTAAAATGGCAAAGCTGTATTTAATATAAATTTTCATGTAAGATGGACCTGGTGTGTACCTAAAGATATCGATTATTCTACACTAACCGTTAAACCCTCTTGTTGTAAGATTTTACGATAAATTTCCATTTCGGTAAAAGAACCTTCTAACACCGCAGTTTTTCCTTCGGTGTGTACAAGCCACGCAATTTTTTCGGCTTGTAGTTCGGAATAGTCTAGGTATTTAACCAAGCAGTAAATCACATGTTCAAAGGTATTTACTTCGTCATTCCATAAAATGAGCCGATGAATAGACTTTAGGGATACTAGAATCTCATCGAGTGTAAAGGTTTCTTCCTGAGTTTGGGTGCCCATTTTATAAAGATACAAAAACAGCTGTTTAACTCCCTTTGGTATTACGGATCATTTGTTCCAACATATCCCACATTTCAGGAGTAACGGCTTCTAGTCCATTAAATTGCCCGGCTCCTTGTAGCCATTCGCCCCCATCAATGGTAATTACTTCACCGTTTACATATCCCGAAAAATCGGAAATTAAATAGGCGGCCAAATTGGCTAATTCTTGATGTTCGCCCACACGTTTAAGCGGCACACGATTTTTAAAATCGAATTTCTTAGCTAAATCGCCAGGTAATAAACGATCCCATGCGCCTTTAGTAGGGAAAGGTCCCGGAGCGATGGCATTGCAACGAATGCCGTAGTGGCCCCACTCGGCAGCCAAAGAACGAGTCATGGCCAATACGCCACCCTTGGCACAAGCCGAAGGCACTACATAGCCCGAGCCGGTAAAAGCGTAGGTGGTTACAATATTTAAAATGCTGGCTGGCTGTTTTTGTGCTATCCAATGTTTACCAAATGCTAAGGTGCAGTTTACGGTACCTTTCAAAACAATATCAATAATTACCCCAAAAGCCTTCGCTGAAAGACGTTCGGTAGGAGAAATAAAATTGCCGGCTGCATTGTTTAATAAGCCATGCACAGCACCAAAGGTTTCTAAAGTTTGTTTCAGTACCTGTTCTACTTCAAAATCGTTGCGTACATCGCACGCCAAAGCCAATACTTTGCCACCCGTTTTTTCTTCCAATTCGGCTGCTGTTTTTTGCAATACGTCTAACTTTCGGCTGGTAATAACCACGTTGGCACCTAGTTCTAAAAAATAAGTACTCATGGCTTTACCCAAGCCGGTTCCACCGCCTGTAACTACAATGGTTTTGCCTTTTAAGGCATTGTCTTTTAACATGGGTTCGTTATACATTTGCTTTTTTTTGTAGGTTTTGGATGATGGTATGTAAAATAGAACGTGTACTTGGTGCCCACCATTGTTTCAGCATCAATTCGAGTGTGGCGCTTTGGTCTGCCCGAACTTTTTCTAGTAATTCTGCACGTAGATTTTGTTTAGTTTGTTGCCAGGTGGTCCAATCCAGTCCAACATACTGTTTCATTTTGCGTTGGGCCGTAGTAAGTACTATATTGGGAGCTACTACCTCATCTACTAAGCCAATACTTAGGGCTTCTTCTGCTCTAAACAATTTTCCTTCTAATAAACTTTGGTAGGCTTTGCCTTGACCCAGCCAAAAGGCGTAAAGGTGAAAAATACTATCGGGTACAATAATGCCTACAGGTACCTCATTAAGTCCAATAATAAATTTTCCTTCGGCCATAATGCGGTAATCGGAACAAATAGCCAATACGCAACCACCTGCAGGACTATGCCCACTTATGGCACTTATTAGGGGCTTTTTAAATCCAGCTAAAACCGATACCATATGTAAGAAATCTTTCCAAAATTGTCTAATCTGCTCCTCGTTGTAGGTATACAATTCAATAAGGTCTAAACCTGCAGAAAAAAAGCCTTCTTTACCTGTTAAAATTACCCCGCCCACCTGGTCATCGGCTTCCAGGTTTTTGAACATATCGCTAAGTTCACTTACCATTTCGCCATTAATAGCGTTGGAGCTTCCTCGGTTTAAGGTAATATAGGCAATGTGATCTTGTACACTAACTTGTATGGTATTCATTTACGTGTTTTTTAAAATTGATTTTTCCACATCATGCTCTCTACGGGGCGTGTGGTTTTGTTATTGTATTTCGCATTTCCCTTGCTGTTATACATGGTGGCAATATCGCCTTCTACCACAAAATAAATAAGTTGGCCTATGGGCATACCGGCATAAATGCGTACGGGTTGTGCGCAAGAGATTTCTAGGGTCCAGGTATTGCAAAAACCCACATCGCCTTTACCGGCAGTAGCATGTATATCAATACCCAATCGGCCGGTGCTCGATTTTCCTTCTAAAAAAGGCACATGAGCATGCGTTTCGGTGTATTCTAGTGTTACGCCCAAATACAGGGTTCCAGGGTGCAATACAAAGCCTTCTTTCGGAATTTCAAAATGATCAATTTCGTTATGCGCCTTGGCATCGAGTACTCTGTTTTTGTAGGTGGCCAAATATTTGCCCAAATGCACATCGTAAGAATTGGTGCCTAAGCATTCGGGTTTATAAGGTTCAATAATAATGGCGCCTTTTTCAATTTCTTCTAAAATGCGTTTGTCTGAAAGTATCATGTATTTGGTATATCTGTTGCACTAAATTTATAAATTATTTTTGCGATACACAGCAAGCGGCTGTTCTTTTTTTGCGCCCTGCAATATATGGCGTATTTTTGAGCCACCATGGCACTCGTTTATCAAAAAGAACTGCAAGATTCGGCTACGCTAGCTGTTTGGAAGATTGAAGAATCGGCCGATGAACTAATAGCTCAATTACAGCTAGACGAGCAAGAGCAAGCCTATTTTGAGAGCCTGGTCCAGCATAAGCGCCAAGTACATTGGCTGGCTACCCGAGTGTTATTGCGCACACTTTTACAAACCGAGCAGTATATCGATTGCAAGGCCGATGCACATGGAAAACCTTATTTAGTGAATTTTCCGCATCATATTTCGTTAAGTCACTCCTACGACTATGCGGCGGTAATGATTAGCGAAACACGAGCAGTTGGGATTGATATAGAGTTGGTAAAGCCTAAAATAGAAGCATTGGCACCTAAATTTTTATCTGATAACGAGCGTTCTTTTATAGATCCAGAATATGCTGTTAACCATTTGTATGCCTGTTGGGCAGCAAAGGAGGCTGTGTATAAACTACAAGGTAAAAGTGGGGTGTCTTTCAAAGAACATATTCATTTACAACCTTTTGCTTATGCCGAAAAAGGAACGATACGTGCTAGCTTAAAAAATAAAGCAGCTAAATTGATTTTTGAAGTGGCTTTTGAACGTTTCGATTCGTATGTATTGGCGTATGTTTGTGGGGAGGAGAGCTATGCAAAATAAACACGTTATTTTTCAGGATTGGGGAACAGTGGGCTACCAAGAGGCTTGGGATAAGCAAGAAGGCTTGTTTGCCGATACAGTGGCAATTAAAACTCAAAATAGAGGGACCGAAAACCCTCGGCCTACTCCCAATTATTTGATTTTTGTAGAACACCCGCATGTGTACACCTTAGGTAAAAGCGGCAAGCCCGAAAATTTGCTCTTAGATGATGCAGGATTATCGAAGTACCAAGCTGAATATCATAAAATTAACCGTGGTGGCGATATCACCTACCATGGTCCCGGGCAATTGGTAGGTTATCCTATTCTCGATTTAGATAATTTTTTTACCGATATCCATTTGTATTTACGCACCTTGGAAGATGCGGTTATTTTAACCCTAGCCGACTATGGAATTGCCGCAGGGCGTTACCCCGGCTATACCGGCGTTTGGTTGGACCCCGATTTACCCACTGCACGAAAAATTTGCGCACTAGGTGTTCGCTGTAGCCGTTGGGTAACCATGCATGGTTTTGCCTTTAATGTAAACTCAGATTTAACGTATTTTAAACATATTATTCCCTGTGGTATTGACGATAAAGCAGTAACCTCTATGGCTCAAGAATTGGGAAAAGCGTTAGACATGGAAGAGGTGAAACAAAAACTGAAAGAACATATCGCCGCCTTATTTTCAATGCAACTCTCCGAATGAAAGCCGTAAAAACCTATTTAGCTCTTGGCGATTCGTATACAATTGGCGAAGCAGTTTCCGCTTCCGAATCGTTCCCATATCAATTAAAAGAAGCTTTGGTAAAGTTGGGCCATCCGGTAGAAAGTATACAGATTACTGCCCAAACCGGCTGGACAACATCTGAATTGCTAGCCGCTATAGCTACCGAAACGCTAAGCCCGCCTTATGACTTGGTCACCTTGCTTATTGGCGTAAACAACCAATACCGTGGTTATGCTTTGGCTAACTATTCCGCAGAATTTGAACAACTGCTTAAGCAAGCTATTGCATTTGCCGGAGACGATGTAGAACAAGTACGGGTACTTTCCATTCCCGATTGGGGCGTAACGCCTTTTGCTGAAAAAGGAGGCCGTGTGGCTGAACAAGTAGCGAAAGAAATAGGTATTTTTAATGTAGCGGCAAAAGAAATCTCAGAAGTTTTGGGTGTACGCTTTCTAAATATCACAGCCCACTCTCGGTTGGCAGCTACCGATCTTAGCCTCTTGGCTTCCGACGGCTTGCACCCTTCCGGGAAAATGTATGCGGAGTGGGTTCAGCAACTCATCGCCTAATTTATCTTCTTCCAGTTTTTCTAGCTGCGGGCTTTCGGCTAGGCTTGGCGCTCGATTTCCGATTTCGTTTATCGGGATTATTCTTTTTAGCAGCGGGTTTAGCTGTTGTACGTAGATTAGGCTTTGTTTTTGGTTTGGATAGTGGGCTTAGCTGCTTGGTGGTACTTTTCTTTTTTACAAGCTCGGAAGAAGATTGTGCAATAGCCTCGTAAATGGTACCCATTTCTTCGGGGCTTAAATCCCGCCAATCGCCAAGGGCCAAACCTTTTAGCGTAATGTTCATAATACGAACCCGCTCTAGTTTGCTAACCTCGTAGCCAAAATATTCGCACATGCGGCGTATTTGGCGGTTTAAACCTTGTATGAGGATAATGCGAAACGTTTGAGGCCCCTCTTGTAGAATAGTGCATTTTTTTGTTACCACACCCAACATGGGTACGCCATTGGCCATGTGTTCTATTACAGCAGGGTTAAGGGCTTTGTCTACCGTAACTACATATTCTTTTTCGTGCTTATTCCCGGCTCGTAAAATCTTGTTTACCATATCGCCATTATTGGTTAAAAAAATTAAGCCTTGTGAATCTTTATCTAAACGGCCAATGGGAAAAATACGGGAACTATGGTTTACAAAATCGACTATATTGGTGGCTATCTTATCTTCGGTGGTAGAGGTAATGCCCACCGGTTTGTTGAGTGCAATAAACACCAAATCTTCTGCGGCTAGGGGTTCCAGCAAATTACCATTCACCTTTACTTGATCGCCGGGCTGTACCTGGTCGCCAATAACGGCTTTGCGCCCATTAATAAAAACGCTACCCTGACTGATATACCGATCGGCCTCCCTGCGGGAGCACAAACCACTTTCGCTGATGAATTTATTGAGACGCACGCCTGTTTAATTTTTAAAACAATGATAAAGATAAAAAGGGGCAAATCCATTCGTCCTATACTTTTTGTCGTTCGTCGGCGTTATGTTGGTGTTGGTCGGAAATATCTTCTACTATATCGCACAATCATCTACTTTCATACCAACATTAAAAATTAAAAATTATGAAAAACAAATTTTATACCCCCATGTTAAGCGGTTTAATGCTGCTTTTTAGTTTAACGCTTTCTTGTAAAAGAGATAAAACACCTACCCCTTTGCCCCCTGCTTTAACCGTAACCGATATTGAAGGCAATGTGTACCAAACGGTAAAAATAGGCAACCAAACTTGGACGACTCAAAATTTAAGAACTACTAAGTTTAATGATGGGAGTTCAATTCCCTATGTGAATGTACAAGCAAATTGGGCTAATTTGAATACCCCTGCCTTTGCCTATTACGGATACAATACTGTTCTTAAAGCAACCTATGGCCCTTTGTACAATTACTATGCAGCTAAAGATCCTAAAATAGTGCCCGCAGGTTGGCATGTGCCTTCAGCAGTTGAATGGCAAACGCTGTTACAGACTTTAGGGGCGAATGCTGGAGATAAATTAAAGGAAATGGGTACTACGCATTGGGCTCTTCCTTCCTCAAATGCTACTAATGAAAGTGGTTTTACAGCCCTACCTGGAGGATTTATTGATGGGGGGAATGGGTCTCTTCTCCAACTTTATTATGCAGCTACTTTTTGGACTTCTACTGAAACGAATGCTACTAGTGCCACTGCCTTCCAATTAGTTAATGCGAATTCAACTGTTTCGTCCGGATCGTTATATAAATCTAACGGTTATTCGCTCCGTTTGGTAAAAGATTAAGTTCGTTTAGTTTTAAACAAAAAAAGCCCCCCGAATTTCGGGGGGCTTTTTTGTTAGTAGTGTTTAGGTATTACATCATGCCGCCCATACCGCCACCCATAGGAGGCATAGCTGCATGGCCTTTATCTTCTTCTGGCTCATCGGCCAACACACACTCGGTGGTTAACAACATAGAGGCAATAGAAGCTGCATTTTCTAAGGCTACACGGCTTACTTTAGTCGGGTCAATTACACCGGCTGCAATTAAGTTTTCGTATTTGTCGGTACGGGCATTGTAACCAAAATCGCCTTTGCCTTCTTTTACTTTTTGTACCACAATAGAACCTTCAATACCTGCGTTTTCGCAAATTTGGCGCAAAGGCTCTTCTACGGCACGTTTCACAATTTGTATACCGGTATTTTCATCTTCGTTATCGCCTTTTAAGTTTGCTAAGGCTTCAATAGCACGAATAAAGGCTACACCGCCTCCGGCAACAATGCCTTCTTCAACGGCGGCACGGGTAGCGTGCAAGGCATCGTCTACGCGGTCTTTTTTCTCTTTCATTTCTACTTCAGAAGCAGCGCCAATATACAATACGGCTACTCCTCCAGAAAGTTTGGCTAAACGTTCTTGTAGTTTTTCTTTATCGTAATCGGAGGTGGTAATTTCAATAGCTGTTTTAATTTCATTGATCCGTTGTTTAATGTCTTCGGGTTTACCAAATCCATTAATAATGGTGGTATTGTCTTTATCAACGGTAATTTTTTCTGCTTGGCCTAGGTGCGTTAGTTCGGCACTTTCTAGTTTATAGCCTTTTTCTTCAGAAATAACGGTACCGCCAGTTAGGGCAGCAATGTCTTCTAACATGGCTTTGCGTCTATCGCCAAAGCCCGGAGCTTTAACGGCTGCCACTTTTAAGGATCCGCGAATTTTATTCACCACCAAGGTAGCCAAGGCTTCGCCATCTAAATCTTCGGCAATAATAATTAGGGGTTTGCCGGTTTGAACTTGCTTTTCCAAAATAGGCAGTAATTCTTTCATGGATGAAATCTTTTTATCATAAATTAAGATATACGGATTTTCCAATTCTACTTCCATTTTATCGGCATTGGTTACAAAATAGGGAGAAAGGTATCCGCGATCGAACTGCATACCTTCTACGGTTTTTACTTCGGTCTCGGTTCCTTTGGCTTCTTCAACGGTAATTACACCCTGGGTACCCACTTTTTTCATGGCATCGGCAATCATTTCGCCAATTATATCATCGTTATTAGCAGAAATAGAAGCCACTTGTTTAATCTTGCTGAAATCATCACCAACATCTTGTTTTTGAGATTTTAGGTTTTCAACAATCACTTTCACGGCCTTATCTATGCCACGTTTTAAATCCATGGGGTTTGCACCAGAGGCTACGTTTTTAACGCCGGCCTTAATAATGGCTTGGGCCAATACGGTGGCGGTTGTAGTTCCATCACCTGCAATATCGGCGGTTTTAGAAGCCACTTCTTTTACCATTTGGGCACCCATGTTTTCAATGGGGTCTTTCAATTCAATTTCTTTAGCTACCGTTACACCATCTTTGGTAATGGCCGGTGAGCCAAATTTCTTATCAATAATAACCGTACGACCTTTAGGGCCTAAGGTTACTTTTACGGCATTAGCCAGAATATCTACGCCTCTTTTTAGAGCGTCACGAGCTTCAACGTTGTATTTTACTTGTTTTGCCATTGTCTTTTTGTTAGTATAGAGTAATTTTTATGAAGTAGTTATGTAAGGGTTAACCACTCTAATTTTGATTGTTTTTTAATGGTTTAACGCACCGTGTTAAACGGCTATTCCAATTATAATGTTCCTAAAATATCGGCTTCACGCATTACTAGGTACTCTTTACCATCAATGGTTACTTCGGTACCTGCATATTTGCTGTATAAAACTTGGTCGCCAACTTTTACACTTAGTGGAATTAAATTTCCGGTTAGGTCTGCATATTTACCGGGTCCAGCCGAAACAACCACTCCTTGTTGTGGTTTTTCTTGGGCAGTTTCTGGGATATAAATACCAGAAGCAGTCATAGTTTCAGCCGGAGCCGCTTCTACTACTACTCGGTCTGCAAGAGGTTTAAATGATAATGCCATATTTATTTTATTTTGTGTGTGAATTTAGTCTACTCAAGATAGTCATGAATTGTGCCAAGCCTATTTTGAGGGTTTTTTTTGTCAATTTTTCCTTGCTTACTGAAAATTTTTACAGCAGCCGTGTCATGCTGTCAGTTTGTAGCAACAAGAAAGGCTCCCAAAAGGGAGCCTTTCTGAAGTACGTATAGTATTGGCTTATTTACCGCCGTTTAAAGGTGCGCTTGGTAAGCTAACAGGTGCCTTCATGGGGGCTGTTTTTTCAACTTTATTTTGCAAATCGTTTGCTTTCTCGTTTACAACGCCCGATTTCGGGATTACCATGTTTACCAAAATGGCCAATACCATTAAGCTAATGGCTAAAAACCAAGTTCCTTTTTCTAAAAAGTCGCCAGTACGTTGTACGCCCATAATGGTATTTGAACCCGAAAATCCAGAAGATAAACCACCTCCTTTAGGATTTTGAATGAGAATAAATAGTGCTAAAAGGGCACAAACTAAAATGGCAATAATTACAAGTGCGAAATACATAATCGTTTAATATTAATTTTTCCGTTGCTCTAAGGCAATGATTTGGTTGGCAAAGTACGTGCTTTTTTCGGGAAATTTCAAACTTAATTTCTGGTAGGTAGCAATAGCTTTGTCTATGAGTAGTTGCTCGGTGTAAATTTTGGCCAATGTTTCTGATACCACTTCTAGTGAATCTTCGGCACTTTTACGGGCTTTATTCTCCGGGCTCATTTTATCTGCCGATGGTGGCGACAGTTGTGGCTCTTGCTGAATGAAACGCTCAATAATGTCGTCGCCTTTGCGTTTTTCTGCTGTAGGAGGCGAATTTTGTTCTCTTTTGGGTGTAGACTCGGTCCAAGCGTTTAAATCTATATCGGGTGCCTGCTTTGGTTTTTCCTCAATTTTTTCGGAGGTATCGAGGGTAAAACTTACATAAGGGCGATAGCTTTTTGCATGCGCTTTTCGGGTTTTATTGAGCCACCATAAAAAGGTGTAGGGCAGCTGTTCATCGTCGTAGCGGGAAACTTCTTTGCTTGTGCTTGCTTCAGTTTTTGACTCGGTTACTTTATCTTCCAAGGCAAAAAAATCAGCGGAAGCAATATTCTCCATAATTAATTGATGGGTATCATCGGCCAATTCTTCTATGGGGTCTTCCTCTAAGCGGTAATGCAATTCTGCTTCTAAAGCTTCTTCAGGGATTTCATTCATATCCTGAACCACTACCTGCTCTAGCGGATCAAGCGTTTCGGCTTGGTAGGCTGCTAAGCTAATGAGTGTTTCGGGCCGATTGATAAATTTTTCTAATACGGCGCCTTCTGGAGCATAAATGGCAGCTTTTTCGGGCGTATTATTCAATTTTGCATCTACAAATTGTAAAATCTGGCAATACGGATATTTTTCTACCAACGTTTCATAACTGGCCGCATCGCTAGCTTGTAAGCTGGCCGGCATGGTAACCAAGTTGCTAAATGTTTTTGTTTGTGGTAGGGTACTCATCGAAAAATTACGAGTTGTTTTTGTTTACCAATTGGCAAAGGCGGCATTAAAAACATCTTCAGTTAATTGTGCATTAATATCTTTTATTAGCTGCTGCTCTTGCGCTTGCAAAGGCTTGCTTTGGGTAGAAAAATCTTTAAATCGGCTAAACGATTTCTCGAAATTTAATTCGGGTTTTAGCACATTGGTATATTTTACGCTGATACTTATAGTTAAGCGCTCTAGGCCGGCCCGCTCGTTGCCTTGTATAGCTGAAGGGCGGATACTATAATCGGTAATTCGGCCTTCAACGTTGGCATCGGCATCGCTACGTACTAAGCGTAAGCTTGATTGGTTGCGGATGCGTTCTTTTAAATCTTCGGTAAATTGCTGACTTAAATACGGAACTACCAATGGGGCATTGTTTTCGAAAAATTGTACACTAATGCTTTTCATTTCCACCGGAATAGAGGCTCCGGTGAAGGAATAAATACCACAGCCGCTACTAAAAAATAGCAGTATGGTAGCTATAAAACCCACTTTTTTCATCCAATGCGTGGTGTAAATGTTCATTAGTTTAAATTCAATTCTTTAATTTTTCGGTACAAAGTACGCTCCGAAATACCCAATTCCTGTGCCGCTAATTTACGTTTACCGCGGTGTTTTTTTAGCGCTTTTTTAATTAAATCCGATTCTTTGTCTATTAAAGATAAAGATTCCTCTTCCTCTTCATGCTGTAAAATATCGAAATGTTGAGGTTCGGTACCAGGCTGATGAATGGTTAGCGTGGACGAACTATGCAATTCTGCCGCTGTTGGCTGTAACTCTATATCGGTGTAAAGTTGGTTTAATGCCTGCGAATTTACAGATAATTGAGAGCCATTGCCATTGTTCTGAATAATTTCTGCTACTAACTTTTTTAAGTCGAGCATATCTTTTTTCATATCAAACAATACTTTGTACAAAATATCTCGTTCCGAAAAATCTTCTTTGCCATGCTTGTCTATCCGCATGGGCAACTGATTGTTTTGCTCGTTAGGAATATAGGTTAGTATGCTTTGTCCCGTAATGTTTCGGTCTTTCTCTAAAACAGCAATTTGTTCGGCAATGTTTTTTAGTTGGCGCACATTTCCTGGCCAGCTGTAATTGCTTAATACGTTTTGCGCATCGGTATCTAATTGCACCGAAGGGCTGCGGTATTTGTCGGTAAAATCAGCAATAAATTTCCGGAACAATAAGAAAATATCTTCTTTACGTTCTCTTAAAGCTGGAATTTTTAGTGGAACGGTATTCAATCGGTAGTATAAATCTTCTCTAAATTTACCGGCACGTACGGCATCAAATACATCTACATTGGTGGCGGCAATTACCCGCACATTGGTTTTTTGCACTTTAGATGAACCTACTCGTAAATATTCGCCGGTTTCTAATACCCGCAATAAACGGGCTTGGGTGCCTAGGGGCAATTCTGCTACTTCATCTAAAAAAATGGTACCACCATCTACTACTTCAAAATAACCTTTTCGGGCTTCGTGGGCACCGGTAAATGAGCCTTTTTCGTGTCCAAATAATTCTGAATCAATGGTTCCTTCGGGTATGGCTCCGCAGTTTACCGCAATAAATGGGCCGTGCTTGCGGGCGCTTAATTGATGGATGATATGCGAAAATACTTCCTTACCGCTACCACTTTCACCGGTAATTAATACCGAAATATCGGTGGGGGCTACCTGCTCGGCAATGGTAATGGCACGGTTTAATAAGGGCGAATTGCCAATAATACCGAAACGATTTTTGATGGTTTGAAGATCCATATTAGTCAATAATTTTACCAATTAGGGTTGCGGTAGTGCAACTCTCGGCTAATACATGCACATAATCGCCGGGCTTAAAGCGCTCGTCTACTGGAAAAATAACAGTAGTATTCTGATCGCTACGCCCTGCATAATCCTTAACTGATTTTTTAGAATAACTTTCAATAAGTACCTTTTGCAACTTGCCCAATTGTTCCAAAACACGCTTGTGGCTACTTCGGTGTTGTTGTTCAATAATTTCGTTTAGGCGACGACTTTTTACGTCTTCCGGAATATCGTCGCTAAAGCGTTTGGCGGCTAAAGTACCTGGGCGCTCCGAGTACATATACATATACGCAAAGCTGAAATTCACTTCGGCCATTATGCTTATGGTATCTTGATGCTCAGCTTCAGTTTCGGTGCAAAAACCCACAATAATATCGGTAGAAATGGCAGCCTGCGGTAAAATACGGCGAATGGCCTCTACACGTTCTAGGTACCACTCTCGGGTATAGGTTCGGTTCATAATATCCAATACCCTAGAGTTACCCGATTGGATAGGTAGGTGGATGTACTTGCAAATATTTTCATATTGGGCCATGGTGTGCAATACCTCGTCCGTAATATCTTTAGGGTGTGAGGTAGAAAAGCGTACCCGTACATTTGGGTTCACTTCCGCAGTGAGGGCCAATAGTTGGGCGAAATTTACCTTCTCTGTTCCGGCTTCATTTGCCCATTTATAGGAATCTACATTTTGCCCCAAGAGCGTTATTTCTTTATAGCCAGCTTTTGCTAAATCGCGTACTTCTTGTACAATAGAGTGGGCATCGCGGCTACGTTCGCGGCCACGGGTAAAAGGAACTACACAAAAAGAGCACATATTGTCGCAGCCCCGCATAATAGATACAAATGCGGTAATACCATTGCTATTTAGACGTAATGGACTAATATCGGCATAGGTTTCTTCTCTAGAGAGCAATACGTTTACCGCACGTTCGCCTTCATCTACCTGATTAATTAAGCCTGGTAAATCGCGGTAGGCATCTGGTCCAACTACTAAGTCTACCAATTTCTCTTCTTCTAAAAACTTGGCTTTTAAGCGCTCGGCCATGCAGCCTAATACGCCAATGAGCGCATCGGGTTTGTGTTTTTTAATCGATCCGAACTCACGCAAGCGGTTGCGTACACGTTGTTCGGCGTTATCGCGAATGGAGCAGGTATTGATAAAAATAACATCAGCTTCTTTGTAGGTTCCCACGGTTTCAAATCCCATGTCTACCATTACTGAAGCTACAATTTCACTATCCGAAAAGTTCATGGCACAGCCATAACTTTCTATATATACTTTACGGCCGTTGGATGTATTTTGCTTGCCATCTAGTAGCAATGCTTCTCCTTGGCGGCTTTCGTCGTGTTCTTTTGTTGTATGCAACGTATCCATATTCAGTACAAAAATACAGAATTAATGACAGAATGTCAGCCATCTTTTAACAAAAAACCCGCTCATTAGGCGGGTTTTTATATTAATATGACTTATAGGATTCGATTCCAGCCAAATTCGTCGGGGCTTAAGCCATATCGAATTTCTTTAAGTTTTTGTAATGCTTTATTAGAAAACGTCCTGTTTTCAGGGGCAGGAAGGGTATAGGTTTCATCTTGGTAAGTTATTTCGGCAATATGGGCAATGGTAGCGGCGGTTCCTGCACCAAAGGCATCTTGCAAGGTGCCGTTTTTTGCGGCTTCTATTATTTCGGCAACGCTTACACGGCGTTCTTCTACTTTCATGCCCCATGCCCTAGCTAAATCTAAAATAGAATGACGGGTTACGCCATCTAAAATAGTATCGCGGGTAGATGGGGTGATGAGTGTATCGTTAACTACAAACATCACATTTGTAGTACCCGATTCTTCTATAAAGGCGTGTTCTTTCGCATCGGTCCAAATCAACTGATCATAACCTTCGTTTTGTGCCAATTTTGTAGGTAATAAAGAGCTGGCGTAATTTCCGGCTGTTTTTGCATAGCCTACGCCACCCTCTATGGCTCGGGCATAGTGCATTTCAATCTTAACTTTTAGCGGTTTAGGGTAGTATGCACCAGCTGGGCCAGTTAAAATCACAAATTTATAATTAGCGGATGCATGTACGCCCAAAATGGGGTCGGTAGCAAACAGGAGGGGCCTTATGTATAAAGAATGGCCTTCTCCACTCGGCACCCAAGCGCTATCTAGTTTTATAAGCTGTTCCATACCTTGCATGAAAATAGCTTCGGGTACTACTGGCATAGCCATGCGCTGGGCAGAAATGTTAAAGCGTTCGAAGTTTTTTTGAGGTCTAAAAATGGCAATCTTACCATCGGGTTGTTTATACGCTTTTATGCCCTCAAAAATTGCTTGTCCGTAATGGAATGAAGAAGCCGCAGGGCTTATTTCGATATTACCATACGGTATAATTTGCAAATTTTTCCAAGCTCCATCTTCAAAATCGGCAGTAAACATGTGATCGGAAAATACATGCCCAAAAGAAAGGTTACTGAAGTTGGTACTTGCCAGGCGTGATTGCTTGGTAGGGATTACGTTTATAGCTAATAGATCGGTCACGTATTGGCGTTTTAGTTGCCACAAAATTAGCTAAAAAATTCCCTTTTTTATGGAAGATATTTTATTTTTCGAGTGTAGGTAGTACACTATAAACCCAACTTTTCCCCCATTCTTCTAGTTCTTCTTTGCTCCATAATTCTGGATAGAAAATACGTTTCTGAAAACGTGGAGGAAGATATTTTTGCCAATTGGTGCCACCTGTGGCTTTTATTTCTTCGGGCTGGCGGTTTAAATAACGCACTGCAGATTTATAATGAGAAAGCGGCCAATTTACATTTACGTTTACATCGAGTTGGCGCAGTTCGGTTTCTAAGGCGGTATTGCTGTTACCTTTGGTTTTTAACTGTGTGTATAGGGCCCGTAAATTTTTGCTTTGGCAAGTTTCGGCTAGTTCCAAAAAGGTTTTTTCGTATTTCTTCTCAAACTGTTTTAAGGTGAGTGTTTTTTTGCCCGTAGAGAGTTCGGTAGCTCCGTATTTCCAGTAAATATGCTGGTATTGAGTTTTTAAATCGGCTTTTTCTAGGGTTTCACGATGGTCTTTATCAACTAATTGAACAAAATCGGTGGCATAAATTTCAATCATGCGGTATTGCCCCGATTGAAAACCGCTTGCGGGCAAAAGTGACATTCTGAAGTTTAGGAATTGTTCTTTTTCCATGCCCTCAACCATAATATCGAACGATTGGGTTAGCGCCGCAAAGTAGGAATTTATTCGTTTAAGCCGAGTGGTAAAAAAATCAGTGGTTAAATTGCTTTTTTCGGTTATTTGCCGGCATTCGTGTAAGGCCAGCTTAAAGTACAATTCGGTTATTTGGTGGTATAGGATGAAAATTTCTTCATCAGGAAAAGAAGTCTTGGGTGTTTGTAAACTCAAGAGTGTATCCAAATGAATGTAGTCCCAATAGGTTAAGAAATCGGCATGCAATAAACCGTCTAAATAGGACACCATATCTTGCCCCATGGCAGCATATTTTGCTTGGAGTTTTTCTAAACGATCTTTAATTTCTGGTGTAATTTCCATGGTTGGGGCTGTTAAATGAAACGGACTAAGCTAGTGCCGAGGTATAATCCTGCTACGCTTAGTGCAAAGTTAGCCACAATATTGGTTAGGGCTAGGCCTGAATTTCCGTGTTTAAAAAGATCTACGGTTTCGAAGGTAAAGCTAGAGTAGGTGCTAAAGCCACCACAAAAACCGGTAATGAGTAGGAGTTTTAAGGAGTAACTGAGGTTTATTTTTTCTACACCCAACATGAGTACGGCTCCAAATACCACACAACTTAAAAAGTTGGCGCTTAGCGTAGCCCAAGGAAATACACTTAGGCCGGCAGGATAACATTTACCAATTAAGAAGCGGGAAACGCTACCTAGGCCGCCGCCACCAAAAACTAATAAAAGTTGTTTCATGGGTGTCAAATTAATACAATATCCTGAATTTTATGGTATGCTCAATTTGTTTTAATTTTTTGAGCACTTCTTTGTCGTATTCGGCACCTACATCGGTAATGGCATAGCCAATTTGTGGGTTAGTCATTAAAAATTGGCCTAAAATATTGATGTGATGCTGTGCAAATACCTGATTTATTTGTGCCATAATACCCGGCACATTATGGTGTATATGAATGAGGCGGTGCGCTTGGGCAATTTTAGGCAATTGCAAATTCGGGAAATTGCTGCTTAAATAGCTGTCACCTTTATTTATAAAATCTGCCATGCGTTGTGGAATAAATCGACTATTCCGCGGATTCTCTTTTGCATCGTCGAACAACACAATACCCATTTGGGTGCATATGCTGTCTGACAATGCCAATTTACTAGCACCTAAATAGCCAATAGTTTTAAGTTTTACGGCACGTTTTAGCTTTTCGTCTTCGATGCGTTCGCCCTTGCCCAATAGCACCATACCTACATCGGCCACGTATTTTTCTTCAAAACTTGTTTTATGCCGTATAGAGAAGCCATCTTTTTTAAGAAGTTGCAAACTTTCATCGGGTATTTGGCCAATGGCAAGGCATAAAATCCGATTTTTAGGATAAGAAATAGCTCTTGGGAGGTTGTTTACGTATAAAAACTCATCAAAGCTAGGCGCAATATGATCTGCCTTGGCCGAAACGGTTTTGCGTTCTATATTTTCGGTAAAAGCGTAAAATTTCTTGATCAATCCAGATTCTTTGAGCTGAAAATCGGTGTGCCCATCGCCAATACCCACCAATTCGCCAGGCAAGTTCATGCTTTGGAGTAATTTTACTTTGCCGCCCTCGGTAGCCAAGGGATTTTTCTCATCAAAGCCAATAATAAGTCCATCGTCATTAAAAAGAAAGGTGTTGGCGTAAATATTCTCCTTTTGAATGTGATAAGGTGCCACCACAGGCGTAATAAATTCTTTAAAGCCACCCGAAACAATGAGTACTTCTTGGGCATGCTTTTTAAAGAATAATTTATTGCGGGAAAAAGAGGAAGATACTTTTTTCTTTAATCTGCTTATCAGTTTGTCCAGGTGTTCTTTATTGGCATCTAATAAGCGTACTCGACCAGCTAAACTTTCGCCAAATGAGAGACGACCTTCCATAGCAGCATGGGTCAATTCATCTATTTCTGCAATTCTTTTTTCTTTATCGGGATGATTTCTGAGAGAAATACGAGCCAATTCGTCGAGGGCCTCAACTTGGGTAAAGGTGCTATCAAAATCGATGATGTAGTAAGAAGATTTTAGGATAGGCTTCGGCATATTTCTGCTAGTTCTGTGGCTATGGGTGTAAAGGTAATGGAGATACGTTGTTTAATTTTTTCGTTAGTATACAGCGACGGCTTACCGGCACTACGAGCGGTGTCTTTACTTAAAGTCACCCGTTTTTTAGTAGCCATAGCGGTCCATTCGGCTAGTTGTGCAAGTACTAGCAATTGCCAATTTTTTACTTCTTTTTGCGGTCCTTTTACGCCCAATTGCTTTGCTATTGCGGTAAATAAATCTTTATACAGCCAGTTTTCGGCATTAATAATGTAGCGTTCGCCACTAATCTTGCTATCCATTAGTTCAATCATGCAGGTGGCTACATCGCTTACACTCACTAAGCCACAACTACCGCTTGGGTAATGGCTTAATCCCTTTATAACCGACTTAACCAAAGCCCCACTACCTTTCAGGCCGCACTCTTTACCAAGAATTATAGAAGGGTTCACAATAACCGCATCCAAACCTTCGGCAATGCCACGCCATACTTCAAATTCGCTTAAATGTTTCGATAGGCTGTAACCACTCGTTTGTGAATTAATTTCTAAATACGCTTCTTCGGTGGTAGCTGTGCCGGGTTTAACTTCGCCTAAAGCGGCTACCGAACTTACGTGTACCAAACGAATACTTGGGTGCGCTAAGCAAGCATCAACTACAGTAGCTGTTCCTGTTACATTGGTATGAAGCATGTGTTTTTTTGCCGCCGGATTAAATGAAATTACTGCGGCAGTATGGTATACTTGCGTGGCTCCTACTAGTAATTCTTCTACTACATAGGGGTCGCAAATATCGCCCTCCAGCCAACTTAGCTGAGGCTGATTTTCTAAAAAAGGAGGAATGATAGAAGTGCTACGTTTTAGGCCACGAACAGCATGCCCGGCTTGCAGCAATTGCCTAGTAAGTACCGAACCTAAAAACCCTGTTGCGCCTGTAACTACAATCATTTAAGAAAAAATGCCTTTATGCTTTCAAAAGTAATGGATTAATTGGATATTTGGCAGTATACATCACGATAAAACATGTCATTATCCGATTTTTTTAGTCCCATTGATTTTGATAAGCTTAGTCCATCATCCGGCTCTTATACCAGCCACTTAGGGGCTAAAATAGACTGCTTTACCGATCGTTTCCCTAGCCTAGAACCCAATTCGTACGACTTAGCGCTTATTGGCGTGCTCGATGATCGCGGAGCATTGAACAACCAGGGCTGTGCTCTAGGCCCCGATTATGTTCGTGAACGTTTGTATCAATTAAACGAAGGAAACTATACTTCAAGAATAGTTGATTTAGGAAATATTAAAGCCGGGAAAAATCTTTCGGATACCTACGTAGCGTTGAAAATGGTGGTAACGGAATTGGCCAAACTGAACATTGTTCCTATCATTTTAGGCGGCGGACAAGATTTAACCTATGCCCAATACATGGCCTATGAAGGCTTAGAGCAAAAGGTAGATTTATTAGCGGTAGATTCGCATTTTGATTTAGATGAATCTGCAGAAAATACGATAGAAACTAATTCCCAGGCCTATTTGCAAAAAATTTTACTGCATCAGCCAAACTACTTATTCAACTTTACCAATTTAGGTTATCAAACCTATTTTGTAAATCAAGATAGTGTAAAGGCTTTAGATAAATTGTTTTTTGATGCGCACCGCTTGGGTGAGTTTTCGGGCAATATGCAAGCCGCCGAACCCCTTATTCGCAATGCCAGCATGCTTAGTTTCGATGTATCGGCTATACGTTCTTCCGATGCGTGCGCCAATGCCAATGCCAGTCCCAACGGGTTTTATGGCGAAGAGGCCTGCCAAATTTGTCGCTATGCCGGTATGAATGATAAATTGAGTTCTATTGGTTTTTATGAATTTAATCCTGCTTTCGACCAAAATGGCCAAACAGCCTTATTGGTGGCGCAAATGGTTTGGTATTTTGTAGATGGATATTATCAGCGTAAAAAAGATATCCCATTACAGCCCAAATCGCAATATTTAATTTACCGTACGTCTTTAAAAGAAGATGGCCACGAATTGTTATTTGTAAAAAGTAAAAAAACCGATCGTTGGTGGATGCAAGTAGCCTACCCGAGCACTTCCTCTAAAAACGAACGTTACCATTTAGTACCTTGTAGTTACGACGATTACCAATTAGCTGTAAATGGCGAAATGCCTAATTTATGGTGGCGCACACAACAAAAACTTGTATGATTATGAAAAAGATATTTCCCATTGTTCTTTTTATTCTAGGTATAGGCTTGTTTAATACAGCTCATGCCCAAACGAGTCCTGCTCTTGGCACCATTGCGCCAGATTTTACACAAAATACGCCCGAGGGCAAAGCGCTAGCCTTGAACTCATTAAGAGGTAAATATGTATTGGTAGATTTTTGGGCATCGTGGTGTGGCCCCTGCCGTCAAGAAAATCCAAATGTGGTAGCTGCTTACAAGCAATTTAAAGATAAAGGCTTTACCATTTTAGGTGTTTCGCTAGATCGAAGCAAAGAAAATTGGTTAAAAGCCATTAAAGACGACGGCTTAGTATGGCCTCAGGTATCTGATCTTCAATATTGGAATAATGCGGTGGCCCGCTTGTACGATGTAAATAGCATTCCCGCAAATTTTTTGTTAGATCCCAAGGGCAAAATTATTGCCCGAAATTTACGTGGAGAAGATTTGTCGGCTGCCTTGTCAGCTATTCTTCGCTAAACTAAACCAAGCAAATCGGCACCAATATCGCTGCGGAAATAAGCCCCTTCAAAGCTTACTTTAGCGGCATCGGCTAAAGCGGTACTCACCGCTTCTTCTAGCGAATTTTCCAAAGCCGTTACGGCCAAAACTCGGCCTCCGTTAGTTTCAACTTCGCCATTTTTGGCATTGGTTCCTGCATGAAAAATATGACTATTTTGAACTTTGTCTAGGCCCATAATGGCGTCTCCTTTTTTATAATCGCCCGGGTAGCCACCTGCTACTAGCATTACGGTCACGGCAGTTTTTGGAGAAATACTAAACGATTTTTCGGCTAAATTTCCATTGGCTACGCCTAAAAATAAATCCACCAAATCGCATTCTAAACGAGGCAGTACACTTTCGGTTTCAGGGTCGCCCATGCGCACGTTATACTCAATAACGTATGGGTTACCGGCTACATTCATCAGGCCAATAAACAAAAATCCTTTATACGGGATGTGGTCATTTTTTAAGCCCTCAATGGTAGGAATCACCACTCGTTCTTCTACTTTTTTTAAGAAATCGGCACCGGCAAAACTCACGGGTGAGATGGCGCCCATACCGCCGGTATTTAATCCGGTATCGCCAACGCCAATGCGTTTATAATCTTTGGCCTCGGGTAAAATTTTATAACTCTGGCCATCGGTTAATACAAATACCGAAAGCTCAATGCCATTTAAAAACTCTTCTACAACAACCTTTTGGCTAGCAGTTCCAAATTTGGCATCCGCTAGCATGGCAGTCAATTCGGTTTTGGCATCGCTTAAACTTTCGCAAATTAATACGCCCTTGCCGGCGGCTAAGCCATCTGCTTTTAAAACAATGGGTAGGTTTTGAGTTTCTAAATAAGCCAATCCCTCCGCTAAGGTTTCTTTGGTAAAGGTGGCGTATGCCGCCGTAGGTATGTGGTGGCGCTGCATAAAAACTTTCGAAAAATCTTTACTTCCCTCTAATTGCGCACCTTCTTGTTGTGGTCCAATTACCGCAATGTGTCTCAGTTGCGCATCAGCTAAAAAATAATCATGAATACCTTTTACCAAAGGTTCTTCGGGGCCTACCACCACCATCTCAATTGCATGGCTTAGGGTAAATGCTTTTACAGCATCAAAATCCGTAGGGTCGAGGGCAACGTTTTCACCATAACGTTCGGTGCCGCCATTTCCGGGTGCAATAAATAGCTCAGAACAATGTTCACTTTGGGCCATTTTCCAGGCAAATGCATTTTCGCGGCCCCCCGAGCCAAGCAACAGAATATTCATGTTTGCAAAGGTATTACAAAAGAGCAAGTTTATATTAATCAAAATCAGTAATTTTACTTCCTCCACTGTCAGCATGGCTTATTTTTAAGCTTGGCAGTATTGTTGTAAAGCAGAGAAGATATTGATATAAAAAACATGTTAGGACTACTCAGTAAACTTTTCGGAAGTAAATCCGATCGAGATATTAAGCAAATTCAGCCCCTAGTTGAGCAAATAAAAGCAGTTTACCCACAACTAGCCGCATTAAGCAACGACGAGCTGCGTGCAAAAACACAAAGTTTTAAGCAAACAATCGCCAGCTTTTTAGCCGATATTGATGCTGAACTGGCTGAAGTGAAAACACAGTCGGAAGCATTGGACTTAAGCATTGCTCAAAAAACAGCTATCTACGAAAGCTTAGACCGTTTACAAAAAGAACGCGATGAGCAATTGGAAAAGGTATTGTTGCAGATTTTACCCGAGGCATTTGCCGTGGTAAAAGAAACTGCCCGCCGATTTACAGAGGATAAAAGTATAGAGGTTACCGCCACCGAATTCGACCGTAATCTGGCTGCCCGTAAACCAAACGTGCAAATTAAAGGTGATAAAGCCATTCACCAAAACACCTGGCTTGCTGCCGGAACCGAAGTTACTTGGAACATGGTGCATTACGATGTACAGTTGATTGGCGGTATTGTACTGCATCAAGGAAAAGTATCAGAAATGGCTACTGGTGAAGGTAAAACCTTAGTAGGTACTTTGCCTGCCTATTTAAATGCCTTGGCTGGTCAAGGGGTGCATATTGTAACGGTGAATGATTACTTGGCCCGTCGTGACTCGGAATGGAATGGCCCTTTATTTGAATTACATGGCTTAAGTGTAGATTGTATTGATAAGCATCAGCCCAATTCAGAAGAACGCCGCCAAGCCTATTTAGCCGATATTACCTTTGGAACCAACAACGAGTTTGGTTTTGATTATTTACGTGACAACATGGCACTTAACCCCGAAGGTTTGGTGCAACGCAAATTGCACTTTGCTATGGTAGATGAGGTGGATTCAGTGTTAATTGATGATGCTCGTACACCATTAATTATTTCGGGACCTATTCCAAAAGGCGATGAACACGAGTTTCATGAACTAAAACCCCGCATAGAACGTTTGGTAACGGCGCAAAAAAATTATATCAACACCGCTTTAAACGAAGCCAAAAAATCAATTACTGATGGAAAACAGGGCCCCGAAGAAGGGGGCTTGGCTTTATTACGTTCGTATCGCGGTTTGCCTAAAAATAAAGCCCTAATTAAGTTTTTAAGTGAGCCGGGAATGAAACAAGTGCTTACCAAAACAGAAAATTACTACATGCAAGATCAAGGCAAAGAAATGCCAAAAGCCGATGCAGAGTTGTTTTTTGTAATTGATGAAAAAAATAATCAGGTAGAATTAACCGAAAAGGGCATTGAATTAATCACCAGTTCTGGCGAAGATGCAACGTTTTTTGTTATGCCTGATGTGGGCACCGAGATTGCCGAATTGGAAAAATCAACTTTGAGCAACGAAGAAAAAATTGCTCAAAAAGATGCTTTAATGCGTGACTTCTCTATCAAATCTGAACGTATTCATGCGGTAAATCAGCTTTTAAAAGCCTATACCTTGTTCGAAAATGATGTGGAATACATTATTGATGAAGGCAAAGTAAAAATTGTAGATGAGCAAACCGGCCGTATTATGGAAGGCCGTAGATATTCTGATGGCTTGCACCAAGCCATTGAGGCCAAAGAGAATGTGAAGGTAGAAGATGCTACCCAAACCTATGCCACGGTTACTTTGCAAAACTATTTCCGTATGTACCACAAATTGTGTGGTATGACGGGTACAGCTACCACCGAAGCCGGTGAGTTATGGCAAATTTACAAGTTGGATGTGGTAGAAATTCCAACCAACGTAAACACCAAGCGTAAAGATTTAGAAGATTTGGTGTACCGCACCACTCGAGAAAAATACAATGCCGTTGCAGATGAAATTGTGAAATTAACCGAAGCCGGACGCCCTGTATTGGTGGGTACCACCTCGGTAGAAATTTCCGAATTATTGAGCCGTATGCTCAAATTAAGAGGCATTCGCCACAACGTATTAAATGCCAAATTACACCAAAAAGAGGCCGATATTGTAGCTGAAGCAGGTACATCGGGTACCGTAACCATTGCCACCAACATGGCCGGCCGTGGTACCGATATTAAATTAGGTGCAGGTGTTAAAGAAGCCGAAGGTTTAGCTATTGTAGGTACCGAACGCCACGAATCTCGTCGTGTCGATCGTCAGTTACGTGGTCGTGCCGGTCGTCAGGGTGATCCGGGTTCATCGCAATTCTTCGTTTCATTGGAAGATAACTTAATGCGCTTGTTCGGTTCAGAACGTATTTCTAACATCATGGTACGTATGGGTATCGAAGAAGGCGAAGTCATTCAGCACTCTATGATTACCAAATCTATTGAACGAGCCCAGCGCAAAGTAGAAGAAAACAACTTTGGTATTCGTAAGCGTTTGTTAGAATACGATGATGTAATGAATGCGCAACGTACTGTGGTATACGCCAAGCGTAGAAATGCCCTTTTCGGACAACGTTTAGATGTAGATTTAAACAATACCATTTTTGATGTGGTAGAAGATATTGTGGTAGAGTATAAAGACACCGATAATTTCGAGGGATTTGAATTGGAAATGATTCGCATTTTCTCGGTAGATCCGGAACTGAATGCGAAAGAATTTGCTTCGATAAGTATAGATGCCTTAACCGATAAGGTATTTGATCAAGTAACGGCCTTTTATCAACGTAAAAAAGATAGCATTGCGCAACAAACCTTGCCGGTTTTAAAAGACGTGTTGAAAGAACGTGGTGCACAAATTGAAAACATTGTGGTGCCATTTACCGATGGTATTCGTGGCTTACAAGTAACTACCGATTTGAGAAAAGCCGTAGAAACCGAAGGCCAGGAAGTATTTAAAGCCTTTGAAAAAACGGTGGTATTATACCTTATTGATGAAGCCTGGAAAGAACATTTACACGAAATGGATGAGTTGAAGCAATCGGTACAAAATGCCGTTTACGAGCAAAAAGATCCATTAATTGTGTACAAAATGGAAGCCTTCAATTTATTTAAAGATATGTTGGCAAACGTGAACAAAGAATTGGTAGGTCTCTTGTTCAAAGGTATTATTCCGAACCAAGGCCAAGAGCCCGTTCGCGAAGCCCGTCCGCAACCTAAACAAGATTTAAGTAAATTAAAAATTTCTAAACCCGAATTGGCACAACAAGCAAATGGTGTACCCATGGATGATACCCGTGAATTGCAACGTAGCCAACCGATTAGAGTGGAACAAAAAATAGGTCGTAACGATCCCTGTCCGTGTGGAAGTGGCAAAAAATACAAAGCCTGCCATGGAGTGGGACTTGCTTAATTAGCGTGAACTATGCTTAAAAATCGAATTCAAGAATTAGCCGCCAGCGTTTTGGAATCAACCATCCAAAACAGAAGACATTTGCATGCCCATCCCGAATTATCTTTTCAGGAGCATAAAACCGTTGCCTATGTGGCGGCTAAACTCGATGAATTGGGAATTGCCTATCAGCCTATGGCTAATACCGGTTTGGTAGCCCTTATTAAAGGTGACAAAGCCTCCGATCAAGTAGTTGCTCTGCGTGCCGATATGGATGCTTTACCCATATTAGAAATGAATGAGGTGGCCTACAAATCAACCCATGCAGGCGTAATGCATGCCTGCGGGCACGATGCGCATACCGCCTCTTTGTTGGGTACCGCCACTATTCTACAAAAGCTAAAAGCTGAATTTGGCGGAACTATTAAATTAATATTTCAACCGGCAGAAGAACTATTGCCTGGCGGTGCCAACCAAATGATTAAAGAAGGTGTGCTAGAAAATCCAAAACCTCAAGCAGTACTTGGGCAACACGTTATGCCTTTTATCGAAACCGGTAAAGTAGGCTTCCGTTCGGGTAAATATATGGCCTCTACCGATGAATTGTATGTAACCGTAAAAGGTAAAGGTGGCCATGCGGCACAACCGCAACAGAACATCGATCCGGTAATGATTACCGCTCAGATTTTAGTTTCATTACAACAAATTGTTAGCCGTACGGCCAACCCGAATATCCCATCGGTATTGTCCTTTGGTAAGGTACAAGCCAATGGCGCTACCAATGTTATTCCCAACGAAGTAAAGCTAGAGGGCACCTTTAGAACCATGGACGAAACTTGGCGTGCTGAGGCGCATACCCGTATGAAAAAAATGGCCGAAGGTATTGCCGAAAGCATGGGTGGAAGTTGCGAATTCGAAATTAGAATAGGCTATCCGTTTTTAGTAAACGAAGAAAAGCTAACGGCACAAGCCAAACAATATGCCCAAGATTATTTGGGAAAAGAAAATGTGTTAGACTTAGATATTTGGATGGCTGCCGAAGATTTTGCCTACTATTCTCAAGTAGCCGATGCTTGTTTTTACCGCTTAGGTACCCGTAACGAAGCCAAAGGAATTACCTCATCCGTACACACTCAAACTTTTGATATTGATGAAAATGCCTTCGCCATTAGCACAGGTTTAATGGCCTATATTGCCTTAAAACGATTGGGTAATTAAAAAATACGTGGTTAAACATTTTTAATGCTTTTTTGTTTTGTGCATACAATTTGGTAAATTGAACATAATTTATAAATAGATGTTATGGACAGAAAAGATTTTTTATCGCAGGTTGGCGTTGGTGCCGCTGCATTTTTAGCCCCAATTTGCTTGGGCGGTATTGCCGGATGTGGCAAATCATCTACAGGCTCAACCTCTAGTGTGCCTAGTCCACCTAGCAATGTAGATTTTACCCTTGATGTGAGTTCGGGAGCTTTAGCAAGCAATGGAGGTTTTTTGGTCAGTCAAGGAATTTTAGTTGCTCGTACCAATGCCGGTGCATTTTTAGCTGTATCGGCTGCGTGTACCCACGAAGGCACCACAGTAAACTACATTCCGGCAAACAATAATTTTGTATGCCCCAATCATGGTGCAAAATTTAGCAGTACGGGTATGGTTACACTTGGTCCTGCCACTACCAATTTAAAAAGCTATAATACCTCTTTAACAAATTCAACTTTAAGAATTTATTCTTAATAGATGCAAGCTCCTGAGCTGGGTTTCTTTGATCAGTTTTCTTTAGAAGAACTGCAGGAGCGTGCGCCTATGAACCGCCGGGTTGACCGTAAATACTTACTCCCGAAAGAGGCATTACCGGCAGTATTGGCAGCATGTGCTTCTTCCTATCAACTATTAACTATACATAGCCAGCACGTTTTTGATTACGATACCTGGTATTACGATACTCCTGAGTACACCTTATATCACCATCACCATCAGGGTAAAGGAAACCGTTTTAAGGTGCGTAAACGTGTATATGTGCACAGTGGCGAAACTTTTGTAGAGGTAAAGAAAAAAAACAATAAAGGAATTACCGAAAAGTGCCGAATAGAGGCGGACGATTTAATTGCTGCATCGGACTTTATTTTTAATAATACAGCCCTTAAAAGTGATGAATTAGTTCAAAGTTTGGCCATTCAGTACCAACGGATTACGCTTTTACATAAAACCAAACCCGAAAAAGTTACCTTGGATTTTAATTTGAAGTTTAGTAAAGAACAAGCCACAGCCGATTTTTCTAACCTAGTGATTGTAGAAGTTAAAACAGAAAGAGGCCGCGATATGGACTTTGCAAAATTGATGAAACAGCTGAGTATACGCAGTGGGTCTATCAGTAAATATTGCTTAGGATTAATCGCACTCCACCAACCTATAAAATTCAATACATTTAAGCCAATCTATCGTAGATTTGCTGCATTAAACCAAGCAACTTAAATGACATACCTAAATTTACTTACTAGCGAAATTGGAGTAAGATTTGTAGTTAATTTGTTGGCTACCATTATACTTATTAGAGGGATTTATTACACCAACTACAAACGCACCGATTTGTTTTTAACCTTCTTTTCGTTCAATACAGTTATATTTTTTACTTCGTATATGCTTAATCGGGTAGATATGAGTATTGGCTCGGCCTTTGGTTTGTTTGCCGTATTTTCTATGCTGCGTTACCGTACTACAGGTATTTCTACTAAAGATATGACCTATCTGTTTTTATGTATTACCCTGGGTATGCTAAATGCAGTTGCCCCGGCCGATTTTATTTCTTTAAGTATTTTAAGTTTAACCATGCTTCTACTCATATTCTTATTAGAGAGTAAATGGGTGGTTAAGAAAGAACAAATAAATACCATTGTGTACGATAATGTACAGCTTATACAAGCCGGTAGAGAGGCCGAACTTTTGGCCGATTTACAAAACAGAACGGGTTTAAATATTCATCGATATGAAGTCACTGAAATTGATTTTTTAAAAGATACCTGTGTGCTCACCGTTTATTTCAACTAAGTACATGAAAAAATTGTTCTGCATACTTGTTTTTTTTGGTGCGTATCAATCTGTTTTGGCGCAAACTAGCAAAGCAGATCCTACCGATGTGCAAGGCTGGTTTGGTGGTACTTTAGACATCAATTTACCACATAAATGGACCGCGGAATTTGATTATCAAGCCCGCTATTTTAACAATATTCGCACCTTTAACGGGTCGTATATTTCTGTTGGTGCCAGTAAAGAAGTAAGCGATTTTTTAAACCTTCAGGCAGAATATCGTTTGGCCCTGGTTTCCGGAATAACCTCTCACCGCTTTAGTATAGGTGCAGAAGCTAGCCATGAATTGGGCCCGGTAGATATTTCTTTAAGAGCGCTCATTCAAAACAGGATTCAAGATTTTGATGATGCAACGGTACAAAATGATAAAAGCGGCTATTGGAGAGTACGTTTAGGGGCCAAATTTGGGTTAATTAAGAAGTTAGATATGTACGTGCAAACTGAACCCATTATGAAATTTGGCGGTGTATATTTTATAGACAATTGGCGTAATACACTAGGCTTTAAGTATAAGTTGAGTAAAAAACTCAAACTAGATGCCTACTATATTTATCGCCCCGATTTTGCGAAAGCAACCTACAACCGCTTGTTCCATATCAATGGGGTTTCGCTCATCTATTCCCTAAAACCCAATGGGCCTAAAAATCCCAAAATAGGCTAAAAACAAGCTTTAAGTCCACGCTTCTTTACAAAATTTTATCTTACACGCTATTTTGCGTAATTTTCCATTCATGATTCCACAAGAAACCGTCGATAAGATTATAGAAACCGCCCGTGTTGAAGAGGTGGTTGGCGATTTCGTACACCTTAAGAAACGGGGCACCAGCCTTATTGGCTTATGTCCGTTCCACAACGAAAAAACACCATCCTTTAATGTTTCTGTAACTAAAGGCATTTACAAATGTTTTGGTTGCGGCAAAGGTGGCGATTCGGTTCGTTTTGTGATGGATCATGAAAAATATTCTTACCCCGAAGCTTTAAAATATTTGGCCCAGAAGTACCAAATTGAAATTGCCGAGGTAGAAAATACTCCCGAAGAACAAGCAAACAATAACCGGAGAGAAAGTTTATACATTGTGTCGGCCTGGGCAGCCAAGTTTTTTCAAGAACAATTATGGGAAAGCGAAGAAGGTAAAGCTATTGGCCTCAGTTATTTTAAAGAGCGTGGCTTTCGCGACGATATTGTCAAGAAATTTGAATTGGGCTATTCGCCCGAAGAATGGGATGCGCTTATTCAGAAAGCCATAAAAGAAGGCTTTAAAGAAGAATTTTTAGAAGAAACTGGTCTAAGCGTTCGCAACGATAAAGGTAAAACCTACGATCGTTTTCGCGGTAGGGTGATGTTTCCTATACATAATTTTACCGGTCGTGTAATTGGTTTTGGAGGGCGTACCCTCAAAAACGATAAAAGCGTACCTAAATATGTGAATTCTCCGGAGAGCGATATTTACCACAAATCGAGTGTGTTGTATGGCTTATTTCAAGCAAAAAAAGCCATACGCGATGAAGACAATTGTTTTTTGGTAGAAGGGTATGCCGATGTACTTTCGGTACAACAAGCCGGCATCGAAAATGTGGTGGCCTCTTCGGGTACTTCTCTAACTACCGAACAAATACGCCTTATTGCCCGTTTTACCAAAAACATCACCATTTTATATGATGGCGATGCTGCAGGTATTAAAGCTTCTTTACGAGGATTAGATATGATTTTGGAAGAGGGGTTGAATGTAAAAGTAGTTTCTTTTCCTGAAGGGCACGACCCCGATTCTTATGCCCAAGAAGTGGGCAGTTCGGCCTTTAAAACTTATATCGAAGAGCAAAAAAAAGATTTTATTTTGTATAAAACCGCCATCTTATTAAAAGATGCCGGTACCGACCCTTTGAAACGGGCCGCACTTATTCGCGAAGTGGTAGAGAGCATTGCCAAAATTCCCGATAGCATTATTGCCTCGGTGTTTTTACGAGAATGTAGCTCTCTAATGCAAATGGAAGAGCGGGTTTTGCTTACCGAGCTTAATAAAATTAAGCAAGCCAAGCAAAAACGAGTGCCCTTTCCACAGCCTAGCGTTCCGCAACCAGAAGAGCCGATTGTTGAAAGTAGTGTTTCTAGGGCTTCAACTGGCGATGAAAATCAAGAAAAAGAAATTGTACGCCTCTTGCTAGCTTATGGGAAAGAGCAAGTAGATTGGGATAGCCATACCAATACCTTTATTGGTCCTTACGTATTGGCTAATTTAGGTGATGTAGCCTTCGAGCATCCCGTTTGTGCCTTATTTATTGAAGAGTATAAAAAACAGTTGGCAATGGGTACTATTCCAAGCGACCAAGAGTTTATTAAACACCGCGACTCGGCTTTAGCCGATTTGGCTATATCTTTAATTTCAACCCCATATTCCTTAAGTGAAAATTGGTATGCTAAGCGTAGAATATATGTACGTACCGAAGCCGAAAATCTAAAAGGAACTATTTTAGGTGGCATTTTTCACCTCAAAAAGAAAAAAATAGACCAACTTATTTTAGCCGTACGTGCCGAAATACAAGAAGAAAACGATCCGGATAATCAGGCTATTTTGATGAAAAAATACATGCAAGTGAAAGATATGGAGAAATTGATTTCGCAGCAATTGGGTTCGGTAATTATAAAATAATGACAGCTGGCGGTGTATTGGGTAGGCAAGGAGAAGAATGGGCTCGGACCTTTTTTTTGAAACAACACTACGAAATTTTAGAACAAAATTGGACCTTTGATCGAGCTGAGGTTGATTTAATACTCTACCAAGATGAAACCCTAATTTTTGTTGAAGTAAAAACCCGCAGTGGCCAAGCCTTTGGTAAACCCGAAGAATTTGTAGATGAAGCTAAACAAAAGCACATTCAACGAGCGGCCGAAGAATACATTCGCTTAATGAACCACCAAGGCGAAGTACGTTTTGATATTTTTGCCATTTTGGTAAACCAAGATCAAGAACCCAGCGTTAACCATATAATTGATGCCTTTTGGCCCGAATAAATTTTATGAGAAACTTACTTTATTTCTTTTCCTTCAGCCTATTTGCTCTGGCAAGTTGTAGCAATGGTGCTAAAAACGAAAGTGCTTATTTCTTAAGCCCAGAATCCGGAACGAGCGTTTCTGTGGGCGATGAGGTAAAACTCCAATTGCGTTTTCCGGGTGGCAAATCGGCCGATTCGGTGGTGTATTTTGTAGATGCTGTACGCTTCTCGGCAGTTAAAGACAGCCAATTGGTGGTTTTCCCAACCACAAGCGCCAAAATTGGTTCTCGTTTGTTTACAGCTAAGGTGTTTAGTGGTGGTGAAGCCCAGGAAGTAAGCACCAACGTACTAATAAAACCTGCCCAAGCCCCTGAGCAGTTTAGCTACAAAGTGTTGGCTACCTTTGCCCACGATACATCATCCTATACCCAAGGCTTGGAATTGCATGATGGTATTTTCTACGAAAGCGATGGCGAATACGGAAGCTCTAGTTTACGTAAAGTAGATCCTAAAACCGGTAAAGTGCTTAAAAAGCAAGATCTAGCCAACGAAGTTTTTGCCGAAGGCCTAAGTATATTGGGCGATAAATTGGTACAACTTACCTGGCAAGAAAATGTAGGTTTGGTATACAACAAAAACAGCTTGGTGTTGCAGGGGCAGTTTCCGTATCAAAACAGTCGCGAAGGTTGGGGTTTGTGTAATAATGGCGAACGCTTTTATAAATCGGACGGTACCAACCAAATTTATTTCTTAAACAAAGATACCTACCAAGAAGAAGGCTTTATAGAAGTATACAACGACCAAGGCCCGGTAGATCAACTCAACGAATTGGAATTTATTGACGGAAAGATTTATGCCAATGTGTACCAAACGGATAAAATTGTGATTATAGATCCGAAGACAGGTGCCGTTACCGGCGAAATAGACTTGAGCGGTATGTTGCAGCCAAAAGACCGCTACGCCAATACCGATGTATTAAACGGCATTGCCTACGATGCTGCAGGTAAAAAACTATACGTAACGGGTAAAAAGTGGTCCAAACTATTTCAAATAGGGCTGGTTAAAAAATAACAGTCCAACCTACACTATTTTGTTTTTCATTTCGTTAAAGTGCAAAACGAAATGAAATGAAAAAAATCGCACTCTCTTTATTTGGTGTACTATTCTTGCTTGCCTTTGTTGCTTGCAAAAAAGATAAACCAGCCGCAGAAACCGTAACCGATATAGACGGAAACGTATATAAAACCGTAAAAATAGGCACCCAAACCTGGATGGCCGAAAATTTAAAAACCACCCGATTGAATGATGGTACTGCAATACCTAATGTAACCAATAATGTAGCCTGGCAGAATGCAGTAACCCCAGCCTATTGTTGGTATAACAATACCAAAACAGGTAACGAAAAAAATGGTATGTTGTATAATGGATATACAGCCCAAAACATGAAATTAGCTCCTATTGGTTGGCACGTGCCCACCAAGGCCGAATGGGAAACGTTGATTAATTACTTAATTGCCAATGGCTATAATTTTGATGGCACTACTACTGGGAATAAAATTGCAAAGTCATTGGCATCAACAACCAATTGGGAACTTAATAATTCTATAGGTGCAGTTGGCAATACTCTAGCCGATAATAATAAAAGTGGCTTTAATGCATTGCCAGCAGGAGCCGCAGTCGGAATCTTTGTGGAACTAAATAAATCAACAGTTTTTTGGTTTCGAGATTTCACTCCTAATGAAAAATCCTATCGAATTAGTTCTAACCTACCAAATACTGACACAGTTGGAGTACCTGAATATTATGGCTATAGTGTACGCTGTGTAAAAGACTAAAAAAGCAGTCATGATGAGCTTTTAAAAACATCTTTTTTAGATTCTTCACTTCGCTCAGCATGACAAAAAGAGTATTATTTCCAGTCTTTGTATTGGTTAATTAAACCATTCGTAGAGCTATCGTGGTTACTTACTTTGGCCCCCGATTCGAGTTCGGGTAAAATTTGATTGGCCAATTGCTTGCCCAATTCTACACCCCATTGGTCGAAACTAAATACGTTCCAAATAATACCTTGTACAAATATTTTGTGTTCGTACATGGCCAATAAAGCGCCCAATACCCGTGGCGTAATTTTCTTTACCAAAATAGAATTGCTCGGGCGGTTGCCATCAAATACCTTAAAGTCTTTTAACTTTTCAATTTCGGCATCATTTTTCCTGGCTGCTTTTAATTCGGCTACCACTTCCGCTTCGGTTTTACCGTTCATTAAAGCTTCGGTTTGCGCAAAAAAGTTAGATAGTAAAAGTTGGTGATGTTGGCCAATAGGGTTGTGGCTTTGTGCCGGTGCAATAAAATCGCAGGGAATTAATTTGGTGCCTTGGTGAATGAGTTGATAAAACGCATGTTGCCCGTTGGTGCCCGGTTCGCCCCAAATAATAGGGCCGGTTTGGTAATCTACGGCTTTGCCATTGCGGTCTACCTGCTTGCCATTGCTCTCCATATCTCCTTGCTGAAAATAGGCCGCAAAGCGGTGTAAATATTGGTCGTAAGGTAAAATAGCATGGCTATCGGCACCAAAGAAATTGTTGTACCAAATACCCAATAAGGCCAAGGTTACCGGAATATTATTCTCAAATTTTTCGCTACGGAAATGTTCGTCCATGGCATGAGCTCCATCCAACATTTCGCGGAAACGATTAAAGCCAATGGCACAACAAATGGATAAGCCAATAGCACTCCATAGCGAATAACGGCCACCTACCCAATCCCAAAAACCAAACATGTTTTGGGTATCTATACCAAATTCTTTTACCCCTTTTTTGTTGGTAGAAATAGCCACAAAATGCTTGGCTACGCCTGCGGCATCTCCACCATTTTCTAAAAACCAGGTGCGGGCCGTAAAGGCATTGGCCATGGTTTCTTGGGTGGTAAAAGTTTTAGAAGCCACCATAAATAAGGTAGTTTCTGGGTTTACTGTCTTTAAGGTTTCGGCAATGTGCGTGCCATCTACATTCGATACAAAGTGTAGGGATAACTTGGGGTCTTGGTACGCTTTAAGCGCTTCGGTAACCATTACCGGGCCTAAATCGGAACCGCCTATGCCGATGTTTACAATGTGTTCAATAGCCTTGCCGCTGTAGCCTTTCCATGCGCCCGAACGTACGGCATCCGAAAATTGCTCCATTTGGTTTAATGCCTGATGGATGTCGGGTAAAATATCTTTTCCGTTTAAGGCAATGCCCGTTTTGTTGGGGTTGCGCAAAGCAGTGTGTAATACGGCTCTGTTTTCCGTTTGGTTAATGGCTTCGCCACTAAACATAGCTTCAATAGCAGGCTTTAATCCACATTCTTCGGCTAAGCCAAGCAATAAAGTGCGGGTTTCGCTGGTTATTCTGTTTTTAGAAAAATCGACTAAAATATCTTCGAAACGAAGAGAGAATTCGGCAAAACGATTAGGCTCTTGGGTAAACAAGTCACGCAAATGCAGCGCTTTAATGCTTTCGGCATGCTGACTTAATTGGTTGTACGCTTTGGTATCGGAAAAGGAAACGCTTGGGAACATGTGTTGCTTTAATTTTTTACGAAGATACAAAATCTTAAAAGCATATGCTTTCCGCTCGAAATCTGTATTTTTGCTTCATGACCAAAGAACAGGTACAAGATTTAAGGGACAGAGTAACGGCCCTGAGGAGGCATCTTTGACATCGATAAGAAACTCGATGAAATACATGCCGAACAAGAAATTACACTAGGGCCCGCTTTCTGGGATAACCCCAAAGCGGCAGAAAAAGTACTTCATGCCATTAAGTCTAAAAAATTATGGACTGATGATTTTGAACAGGTAGCCTCGGCCGTAGAAGATACCGGGGTGCTGTTTGATTTCTTCCAAGCTGGCGAAGCTACTGAAGCGGAAGTGGACGAACAATTTCGTTTAGCTACCACCAAGGTAGAAGAGTTGGAATTTCGGAATATGCTGAGTGCCGAAGAAGATCAGTTGCATGCCGTTTTGCAAATTACGGCCGGTGCCGGTGGTACCGAAAGTTGCGATTGGGCGGCCATGCTCATGCGCATGTACATTATGTGGGGTGAAAAAAACGGCCTCAAAGTTAGTGAGCAAGATTCGCAAGAGGGCGATGTAGCCGGCTTTAAATCGGTTACGTTACAGTTTGAAGGAAATTTTGCTTACGGCTACTTAAAAGGCGAAAATGGGGTTCACCGTTTGGTACGTGTTTCTCCTTTTGATGCCAATGCCAAACGCCATACGTCTTTTGCATCGGTGTATGTGTATCCCTTAATTGACGATACGATTGAAATTGAAGTAAACCCGGCCGATATAGAATTTGAAACCTTCCGTTCGGGTGGTGCCGGCGGACAAAACGTAAATAAGGTAGAAACTGCCGTGCGTTTATATCACAAACCCTCGGGTATTGTCATAAAAAACCAGGAGTCGCGGTCGCAATTGCAGAATAAAGAAAATGCTTTACGTTTACTAAAATCGCAGTTATACGAAGTAGAATTGCGCAAGCGTATGGAAACCACAGCCGCCATTGAAGGCAATAAGAAGAAAATTGAGTGGGGATCGCAAATACGCAATTACGTATTGCACCCTTATAAATTGGTAAAAGATTTGCGCACCAATTACGAAACTTCCAATGCTCAGGCGGTTTTAGATGGCGATTTAAACGACTTTTTGAAGGCCTATTTGATGGAGTTTTAGTTTCATTACTTTTTCCTTGATGAAAAAGTAAACAAAAAATCAAGACCAAACGAAGCTTCCGCCCACTTGGCTCTTGCTTGGCCCGCCGTTTGGTCGGGCCATCGCTTTTTTATTGATTTGTCAATACTGACAATAACTCCTCCACTTCGGCTACTTTTTCGTTTTGCCCTAATTTTTCGTAAGCACTTATGAGGTTACGCAACACCCGAATAGCCATATCGGTATTGCTGCAGGGTTCGTAAAATTGTGCGTTAGGTGATAGCTTTAGCTGTTGTAAAAAGGCATTTACATCTAGTTTGTAAAACACAAAACCCTTGTTAAATGGGTTAATGTAAAACAAAACGCCTCCGTCTACATTGTAGTCTTGTGTTTTATCTACATATCCTAAAATGAAATGCTGGGGCAGGTTAATGCCATAAACCGGGATATCTAGCCTTTGCGCAATGGTGGCGTATATTATAGAAAGTGAAATTTGATTTCCCTTTTTACTCTCTAAAACGTGGCTTAAATATGAATTTTGAGGGTCGTGGTGGTTTTTGGTATTGCCGCTAAAGCCAAAAACGGTGTAAAATACGTGGTTGAGTAGTTTTACTTTTTCTAGCGCACTCATGTCGTAAATGAGTTGCATCCACACCTCTCGTTTTATATCTTCTAATTGAATGATGATTTTTTGCTCATCTAAATCAGGGTATTGGTAGCGGTTAATAATGAGGATGCCTTGCAATAAATCGAAACTACCGCTAAGTGCCCACAACTGCAAATCGGTTTTTACTTGCTCAAATTGGAGTTGATGTACTAAGTTTTCGATACGTTCTTGTAATTGGGTATCTAACGATTGCTCCCAAGCCTGCTCTAAATACACAATAACTTCTGGTCCGTATTCCTTAATTTTTTCGGTAACGTGACTAGAAATTTCGGTATCCGGGTCGTCGAGCAGTTTAATAAGTGATTCAATTTCTTTGGCATCCATCACTATGAAAATACACATTTTTTTAGCCAAGCCAAAGCATTGTGTATTTTTGCATGTGAAATTTTTCAGAAAACTGCTCGATTATGTATGGCATTGGCTAAGTGCCAATTCTCGGCATGGCGTTCATTCACCCTTTGTATACCAATTGGTAGATGAATTAATTTATGGCACGCAGATGGCGGAGCAGGAAATACCCGAAACCCTAAGTACACCACCCCAAAAAGTTCAGCAGATGCTTGGCAGGGTATTGCAAGCACATCCCGATTTTGCCAACGTGTTTATTATTGATACCCCAAATACATACGCCGAAGTTTTAGCTCAAGCCAAGCCGGATACGGTGATTGTAGTTTTGGATATTTACGATAGCATCGTGCTAAAAAATCAATGGAAATTGATACAAGCCCATTCGGCCGTAACGGTTACCATCGACTTATTTTATGTCGGTTTGGTTTACTTTAGAAAAAGCCAAGCCAAAGAAGATTTTAAAATCCGCTTTTAAGCCAATAAATCCTTTTCTATACCCACTTAATATTGTTATTTTTGGCCAAAATTTGAAAACATGAGCACTACCAGAGGACCTATTTCTCAGTTTATTGAAAAAAATTACCTGCATTTTAATGCTGCAGCCCTTATGGATGCCGCTAAAGGTTACGAAACTCATTTAGCCGAAGGCGGTAAAATGATGATTACCCTAGCTGGTGCCATGAGTACCGCCGAGTTGGGTATTTCATTAGCCGAAATGATTCGTCAGGATAAAGTGGCCATTATTTCGTGTACCGGAGCCAACCTAGAAGAAGATATTATGAACCTGGTGGCACACTCACATTACAAACGAGTACCCAACTACCGCGATTTAAGTCCGCAAGATGAATGGGATTTATTAGAAAACCATTACAACCGAGTAACCGATACCTGTATTCCGGAAGAAGAAGCTTTCCGCCGTTTACAAAAACACATACATCAAGTTTGGAAAGACGCCGAAGATAAATGCGAACGCTATTTTCCGCATGAGTATATGTACCAAATGCTGTTGAATGGAGATTTAGAGCAGTATTATGAAATTGATCCTAAAAACAGCTGGATGTTGGCTGCTGCTCAAAAAAACATTCCAATTGTGGTACCCGGTTGGGAAGACTCTACGATGGGGAATATTTTTGCTTCCTATGTAATTAAAAACCAGTTGCAAGCCAGTACCATGAAAACTGGTATAGAGTATATGGTGTGGTTGGCCGATTGGTACGTAAAAAATTCGGATGGGAAAGGTGTAGGCTTTTTTCAAATTGGTGGCGGCATTGCTGGCGATTTCCCTATTTGCGTAGTGCCCATGTTGTATCAAGATATGGAAATGGAGAACATTCCGTTTTGGAGTTATTTCTGTCAAATTTCCGATTCTACTACTTCGTACGGCTCATACTCGGGTGCCGTGCCTAACGAAAAAATTACTTGGGGTAAGTTGGATATTCATACGCCAAAATTTATTGTAGAAAGTGATGCGACCATTGTTGTCCCTTTAATTTTTGCATGGATTTTAAAGCGATAAAATCTATTAATTTGCACGTACACGGAATTTCTTATTTAGAATGATTATAAATTGTTTTTTATCGCCTTCTTATTATAAGCCTTGTTTGAATAAATCATACTTTTGCAGATCGAAAATAGGGTTTTTGCTCTTTTTTCATTTGCTATTTTTATACGATAGAATTCAATAATTTAAAGCATAACATACTCAATATGAGAAGCATCTCATTCATTTTTTGCAATGTTTTACGGTCTTTTATCCTTCTAGTTTCATTAAGCTTAGTTAGCATTAATGTTGCTTTTGCACAGAGTGCAGTAGAAGGGGCCGCACTTTTCAAACAAAAATGTACTTCTTGCCACGCAATTAATCAAAAGGTAGTGGGGCCAGCACTAAAAGGAATTCTCGAACGAAGAGACGAAGCCTGGTTGCTTAAATGGATAAAAAATAACCAAGTTGTAATTGCCTCGGGCGATGCTTATGCCGTGAAATTGTATAAGGAGTATAATCAATCGGCCATGACGGCTTTCCCGGAGCTAAGTGATAACGATGTTAAAAGTATTTTGGCTTATATTAAAGAAGAGGGAGATAAGCCAGCTACTCCAGCCGCCGGTACTGCTACTGCTGGAGCTTCACAAAACGAAGAGATTAGTAGTTTAATGATTGGTGGTATTGTGGTTTTAATTATAGTTGCCTTCTTGGTGATTTTGGTTTTAAACCGTGTAAATTCTACATTAGAATCCTTGTCTTTAAACAAACAAGGCATTAAAGAAGAAGTTAAAACCCCTAAAAACCGCTTAGCCAAACTAAAAAAATTAGGTAAGAATAAAAAAATAGTATTCTGTATAGTGCTATTTGTGTTGGGCGGTTTAAGTACCGCTGCATGGATGGGTATGTGGAACACGGGTGTTCATACGGGTTACCAACCGGTACAACCCATTAAGTTTTCGCATCAATTACACGCAGGGGTAAACCAAGTGAGTTGCCAATACTGCCATAGTGGAGCTTTTAAATCTAAAAATGCCTCTATTCCTTCATTAAACGTATGTATGAATTGTCATAATTACGTGCAAGCAAGAGAAAAATACAATGGCGAAATTTCTCCGGAGATTGCTAAAATTTATACCGCATTAGATTATAACCCAGATACCAAAGTGTATGGTTCCAATCAAAAACCGGTGGAATGGATCCGTATTCACAACTTACCAGATTTGGCGTACTTTAACCACTCTCAACACGTATCAGTAGCTGGAATACAATGCCAAAAATGTCACGGTCCAATTCAAAATATGGATGAAGTATATCAATATGCTCCACTTACCATGAAATGGTGTATAAACTGCCATAAAGCAACCGAAGTGAATAGTAAAGGCAATGCCTATTACGATAAGTTGATTGCTGCGCACGAGCAATTGAAAAAAGGCGGCAAAATTACTGCAGCCGTTTTAGGTGGATTAGAGTGTGGCAAATGTCATTATTAATAGTAGAATTTCAATAGAGTTATATAGCTTAAATGGAAAGCAATAAAAAATACTGGAAAGGTTTAGAAGAATTAAAGCAAACTCCCGAATTTGTTAAACAAAGCAAAAACGAATTCGCAGGATCATTGCCAATTGAAGAAGTGTTAAACGAAGCTGGTTTAAGTACCGTTACGCCTCGTAGAGATTTCTTGAAAGCATTGGGTTTTGGGGTAGGTGCAGTTACGCTAGCCGCATGCCAGCCAGCCCCTGTTCACAAAGCAATCCCTTACTTGGTAAAACCAGAAGAAATTGTTCCCGGAATTCCTAACTATTATGCATCGAGCTATAATGGCCACAGTATTTTAGTGAAAACCCGCGAAGGTAGACCTATTAAAGTAGAGGGTAACCCTGCTTGTTTGCTTAGTGGCGGACGCTTAAATGCCCAAGCCCAGGCATCTGTATTAGGTTTGTACGATGTTTCTCGTTTGCAAGCACCAGTACTAGACAGCCGCGAAACTAGTTGGACTCAGGTTGATAGCTTTGTAAAAGGCGAATTGACTAAAGTGAGAGCTAGTGGCAAAAAAATTCGTTTGGTTAGCTCAACGGTAAATAGCCCTTCAACCAAAGCAGTAATTGCTGAGTTTGTAGCAGCCAATCCTACGGCAAAATTAGTGCAGGTTGATGCCGTATCGTATACAGGTATTATTCAGGCCAATCAAAACAGTTTTGGTAAAGCGGTTTTACCACAGTATCAATTTGATAATGCGGATGTAATTGTAAGTTTCGGTGCCGATTTCTTAGGAACTTGGATTTCGCCAGTAGAATTTACTCGTCAGTATACCGCAAACCGTGGTGCAGCATCGTTGGAAAACAAAAAGATGTCACGCCACATTCAGTTTGAAACAGGCATGAGCTTAACCGGTACCAATGCCGATGCTCGTATTGCTATTAAACCATCTGAAGAAGGGATTGCTTTATTAAACTTATACCAAGCCTTAGGGGGTAAAGTAAGTGCTAAAAAATTAGCCACTAACCCCAAAGCAGATAAAGCCATACAGTTAGCTGCTAAAGAATTGGCAAACGCCAAAGGCAAAGCCTTAGTAGTTTGTGGTTCTAACGATGTATCTAGCCAAATTATAGTAAATGCCATTAATGCTTTATTAGGTAGTTATGGTAGCACCATCAACCTGAATAATGCCTCCAACCAATTTGCCGGAAACGACGCTGAGTTTGTAGCGCTTATTAATGAGATGAAACGTGGCGAAGTAGGTGCGGTATTCTTTTTAAATAGCAACCCGGCATATAGTTACGTAAATACGAAGGAATTTATAGCTGCATTGGGCAATGTTGCTTTACGTGTTTCTTTTGCCGATCGTGCTGATGAAACAGCTAGTTTATGCAGCGTAATTGCACCTGCAAATCATTATCTAGAATCTTGGGGAGATAGCAACCCGATAGCGGGTTATTATATCTTAGTTCAGCCAACTATTAATCCAGTTTACAATACCCGTATGGCCGAAGAAAGTTTATTAAACTGGTCGGGAAGTGCGGTTACAGAATACTACCAATATGTACGTAACATTTGGGAGAAAACAGTGTTAGCTAGTAGCGGCAAATCTTGGGACGATGTATTACAAACAGGTTTTGTAAACAACGGTTCTGCAAATGCTACTTCGGTATCGTTTAATTTAGATGTTACTGCGGTTGCCAATACTATTGTTGCTGAAAGCGCTAAACTAGCAGCCGGTGGCAATGGAGTAGAACTTCAGTTGTATCAAAATGTAGCTTTGGGTGATGGACAGGTTGCCAACAATCCTTGGTTGCAAGAATTACCAGATCCGGTTTCTAAAGTAACTTGGGATAACTATGCTGCTATTTCTTCTAGCTATGCCGAAGAAATAGGTGTAAATGAATTTGATTTAGTTGAAATAAAAACGGCTACTTACAACATAACACTTCCAGTACTAGTTCAGCCGGGTCAAGCCAACGGCACAGTATCTGTAGCGCTAGGTTATGGCCGAACTAAAGCGGGCCAAGCTGGTAATGAAGTTGGTAAAAATGCCTATCCTTTTATCACTTTCGAAAATGGAACCTTTCAAACGGTTGCAAAAGCTAGCGTAAGTAAGGTAAGTGGCCGATATGAGTTGGCACAAACACAAACCCATCATTCTATTGAGGGGCGTAATATTATTCGAGAAACAACCTTAAAAGAATACTTACAAGATCCACATTCAGGCAACAAGCATTCAGACCATAAAACGTATGATTTATGGAATAAATACGAAAAGCCAGGCAATAATTGGGTAATGGCAATCGATTTAAATGCATGTACGGGTTGTGGTGCTTGTATTGTAGCGTGTAGTGCCGAAAATAACGTGCCAGTGGTAGGTCGTGATGAGGTTCGCCGTCGTCGTGAAATGCACTGGATTCGTATCGATCGCTACTACAGCTATACTGAAAATGGTACAGCTGTTACCGAAGAAAACGAAATTGCCAACTTAGAAAACTTGGACGATGTATCCGTGATTCATCAACCTATGATGTGTCAGCATTGTGATCATGCTCCATGTGAAACAGTTTGTCCGGTATTGGCTACTACTCACTCTTCAGAGGGGATTAACCAAATGGCCTATAACCGATGTATTGGTACCCGTTATTGTGCCAATAACTGTCCGTACAAAGTACGTAGGTTTAATTGGTTTAACTACTGGAACGACTCTCGTTTTGACAATTATTTGAATAATGAGTTTACACAATTGGTATTAAATCCAGATGTAACTACTCGTTCACGTGGGGTAATGGAAAAATGTTCTATGTGTGTGCAACGCATACAGGCGGGTAAATTGCAAGCAAAATTAGAGAAACGTCCGTTAAAAGATGGTGATATTAAGGTAGCCTGCCAACAAACTTGCCCGGCAAATGCCATTATTTTTGGCGACGGTAATGATCCAAACTCAGAAGTATCGAAAGCATTAAAAAGTGAACGTACGTATTATGTATTGGAAGAAATTAATGTTCAGCCTGGTGTTGGGTATCAAGTAAAAGTTAGAAATAGCTCAGAAGTATAAATTCATTTCAGAGAAATAACCTAGAAAACTATGTCATCGCATCACGAATCAATAATTAGAGAACCCTTAATTACCGGTGAAAACATCACGTATGCTAAAGTAACCGAAGATGTACTGGTTCCGGTTGAAAATAAAGCGAACAAAGCTTGGTGGATTGGATTTACCATTGCTTCGTTAGGTGCCCTTTTGTGGGTAGTTGCTGTTAGTTATACCTTTTGGACGGGCGTTGGTGCCTGGGGTCTTAACAAAACTGTGGGTTGGGCCTGGGATATCACCGGTTTCGTATGGTGGGTAGGTATTGGTCACGCCGGAACGTTAATTTCTGCAGTACTTTTACTTTTCCGTCAAAATTGGCGTAACTCCATTAACCGTTCGGCAGAAGCAATGACTATTTTTGCTGTAATTTGTGCTGCAACATACATTATTTCGCACATGGGCCGCCCATGGTTATTTTATTGGGCATTGCCTTTACCTAATCAGTTCGGTTCTTTATGGGTAAATTTCAACTCTCCATTGGTATGGGATGTGTTTGCTATTTCTACCTATTTCTCCGTATCCCTGATATTTTGGTATACCGGTTTATTACCAGATATTGCCACCATTCGCGACCGTGCTACTGGTCTTCGTCGTAAAATCTATTCCACGCTTTCTTTTGGTTGGAATGGTTCGGTAAAAACATGGCAACGATTTGAAGCAGTATCTTTAATCCTAGCCGGTATTTCTACACCACTAGTACTTTCAGTACACACCATTGTATCTATGGACTTTGCTACTTCGGTTGTACCCGGATGGCACACTACCATTTTCCCACCTTACTTTGTTGCTGGGGCTATTTTCTCTGGTTTTGCCATGGTACAAACCTTGTTATTAATTGCCCGTAAGGTTATGAATTTCGAAAATTACATCACCATGTTCCATATCGAGTCGATGAACAAAATCATAATCGTTACGGGATCTATTGTGGGTGTAGCCTATTTAACAGAGTTATTTATTGCTTGGTATTCTGGTGCCGAGTATGAACAATATGCGTTCTTAAACCGTGTAAGTGGTCCGTATTGGTGGGCGTATTGGAGCATGATGACTTGTAACGTAATCTCTCCTCAATTGTTCTGGTTTAAGAAAATTCGTACCAGCATTGCCGCTTCTTGGATTTTATCTATAGTGGTAAACATTGGTATGTGGTTTGAGCGTTTCGTAATTATCGTAACCTCCTTACACCGCGATTATTTACCATCAAGCTGGGCTATGTTTTATCCAACATGGGTAGATGTAGCTATTTTTGTGGGCTCCATTGGACTATTTTTTACTTTATTCCTATTGTTTTTACGCTTTTTACCCGCTATAGCCATGGCCGAGGTAAAACTTTTAGTAAAATCTTCTAGCGAACAAGCAAAAAAGGAACTGATAGCTAAAGGCAATTTGAATAAAGAGCACACTAAATTTTATGTAGATTCTTTATCCAAATACGATAGTGTAAACCCGGCTGATTACGCAAAAATTTAATTATGAGTAAAACGAAATACATATTGGGCGCTTTTGCCGATCCGGATGAAATGTTGCTTGGCATTGACAAGCTACAGGAGCATAATATTGCCATTTACGATGTGTTTACGCCAATGCCTATTCATGGAATTGAAGCTAAATTAGGTATTAAACCATCGCGTTTACCTAAAGCTGCCTTTTGGTTTGGTCTTACAGGTACGTGTACTGCTTTTGCCATGATTTATTATATGTTGGTATTTGATTGGCCCATGAATATTGGCGGTAAACCAGCTTTTGCCTTTCCCGATTTTGTACCCGTACTGTTTGAATTAACCGTATTGTTTGCGGCTTTTGGTATGGTGTTCACTTTTTTCTTTAAAAATCATTTATTTCCGGGCCGCACCCCAAGGGTTATGCATTTACGTGCTACTAACGACCGATTTATTATTGCCATAGATGCTAAAGAAGTAAGTGATGCTAAAAAAGTGGAAAGTTTATTAAAAGGTGCAGGTGCTGTAGAAGTTTTGCACAACGATAGAAAATATGTTAGCTATGAATAAGAGTTATTTCACTATTGCAGCTATCACATTCATGGTAGCTCTGGCTTCTTGCTCAGACAAACGTAGTACGGGTTTAGAGTATGCTCGTAATATGTATGACCCTATTGCGTATAATCCTGATCAGCCTAATAAAAATTTTAAAAATGGCCAAACGGCGCAGGTGCCACCAAGCCATACTATGCCGGTTGGCTTCTCAAAACCAGAAGATCAATACCCTAATACATTAGAAGGCTACGAGGCTGCAGGTAAAAATTTATCGAACCCGTTGCCGGTTACGGTGCAAACCTTAGAACAAGGAAAATCACTTTATCTAAATATGTGCACCCAATGCCATGGTTTACAAGGTAAGGGAGATGGTGCAATTATTAAGATGCAGAAATTCCCTGCCCCGCCTTCTTATGCTGGCGGTACTTCTTCTCGTGGTGGTGCCATGAAAGATTTAACCGATGGAAAGATATTTCATACCATTACCTACGGTGTAAACTTAATGGGAGCTCACCGCTACCAACTAACGCCTACTGAGCGTTGGAAAATTGTTATGTACGTTCACGAATTACAAAAATTACAGTAGTTAATTGCTCAACATCCACATGGGAACTCACGCTAAAACACATAATTTCGCTCAATACTTCCAATTTACAGGGAAAGCAAAAACCTGGAGTCTATTGGCAATAGTACTAGGCCTTGCTGCCATTGGGTATGGCTTTTACTCTGGTCATGCTGAGCGAACTTTCGCCAATTTGCTATTAATGGCTTATTATTTCACTTGCGTATGTGCTGCAGGTACTTTCTTTATTGCCCTGCAATTTGTATCTCAATCGGGTTGGTCAGCTGGCTTAATCAGAGTTCCGCAAGCCTTTGCCAAAGTATTGCCTATTGCCTCTATTATACTAATTGCGGTATGTGCATTTGGATTACAAACTCACAACTTATACCACCACTGGAACGAAGAAGGATTAACAGATCCGAATAGCCCCAAGTACGATGCATTAATTGCCGGTAAATCAGCATTTTTAAATGTCCCATTCTTTTTAACTCGTTTAGTAGTTTTTTTAGGAGTGTATAGCATTTTTGCTATGGTACTAACTAAACTTTCAAACCGCGAAGATTTGGAAGGTGGTTTAAAAAACTACCGTAAAAGCATTACCTATTCAGCAATTTTCTTGGTAATTTTTGGTTTCACCACCCCAATTTGGGCGTTTGATACCATCATGTCTTTAGAAGCACATTGGTTCTCTACCATGTTTGGTTGGTATAACTTTGCCGCTATGTTTGTAAGTGGAATGGCTGCAGTAACTTTAACGGTAATTTTATTAAAACGTAATGGCTATATAAGTTGGATTAATGAAAGCCATTTACACGATTTAGGTAAATTTATGTTTGCCTTCTCCATTTTCTGGACCTACGTATGGTTTTCTCAATTTTTATTGATTTACTATGCCAACATCCCAGAAGAAACGGTGTATTTCTACAAACGTTGGGAGCCTGAGTATATGCCATGGTTTTGGTTAAACATTGTTATTAACTTTTTATCTCCCTTATTAATTTTAATGAGTAGAGGTGCCAAACGAAAAGAAAATACATTAATTTTTGTAGCCATATTGTTGTTATGTGGCCATTGGTTAGATTATTACATGATGATTATGCCTGGTACCGTTGCCGAACACCGTGGTTTTGGTGTTATTGAAGTGGGTACTGCTGTTTGTTTTGTAGGCTTGTTTAGCTTCCTCATGTTAACCATGTTGAGCAAAAAGCCATTGGCGCCTGCAAACCATCCGTTTTTAGAAGAGAGTGTAAATCATCACATTTAATAGTAAACGAAATATATCTAGTGTTCGATAAGAAAATGAGAGTTATAAATTTTTTCAAAAGTCCTTTATTGTATAGCTTAGTATTAGTTGTAGCCTTATTGAGTGCCCTTAGTGTTAAGGCACAAACAACCGATACTACAGCTGTATCTATGACTACTGCAATGGATACTGCCAGTACTACAGCGTCGGCTGGTCCTGCAATTCCAACATTAATTAGCACAGATGTTGATACCACGCAATTGTCTTGGAACCTGGGCGATGGCCAAGGAAACCCAGTTGAAATTGGTAAAATAGCTACTGATTATACGCCCATATACAAATCATTCAGTTACTATTTCTTGTTATTTTTCTTGTTTTGCGCATTTATTGCCATCATTGGCAGGTCATTAAAGGCATACGAATTAACACGCAGTATTCAGGGTAAAGAAAAAGGAATCAATTGGCATCGCATTCAAGCCGTTTTATTAGGTATCGTATTGGTGGTGGGTTTATATGGGGCTTATTGGTCTTATACCACCCAAGGCGCCATGGTTAATTCTATATCTGGTACCGAGCACGGTGAACGTATTGATTTCATGTTTAACATTACGGTGGTAATTACCACGATAGTTTTTGTCATTACACACATCTTATTATTCGGTTTTTCTGTTCGTTATGCAGGTTCCGAAAAAAGAAAAGCATATTTCTATCCACATAACAATGCCATCGAGCGTTTATGGACAATTGCTCCGGCCATTGTATTAACAGTGTTGGTGCTATTGGGTTTCTTTACTTGGAGAGGCATTACCAATATTTCCGATTCAGATCAAAAAAGTGCACTTCAGGTAGAGGTTACCGGAGAGCAATTTAAATGGTCTCTTCGTTATTCTGGTGCCGATAACCAAATTGGTACCCGTAATTATAAGTTGATTAGTCCTACCAATGGTTTAGGTATTGATTTTACTGATAAAAAAAGTTGGGACGACCGTTTAGTTGGCGATATTGTTTTGCCCGTAAATCGTTCGGTACGTTTCACTATTGGTTCTAAAGATGTTTTGCACAGTTTCTACATTCCTACGTTTAGGGTACAAATGAACGCAGTACCGGGTATGCCAACGTATTTCCAGTTTACGCCAAAATATACAACTGCAGAAATGCGTGAAAAATTAAACGACCCAAAGTTCGACTACATTTTATTATGTGCGAAAATTTGTGGAGCAGGTCACTACAATATGCAAGTTAAAGTACGTGTAGTATCTGAAAAAGAATATCAAGAGTGGTTAACTAAACAACCATTGTATTACAACGACGATGTGAAAAAAGAACTTCAAATGGCTTCTGCTAGCACATCTGCTCAAGTAGCATTAACTTCTAACTAAAAACGTTTATGGCAAGCACAGCACACGATACAGCAGTACACCACGACGATCACGGTCATCACCATGAAACTTTTTTGACTAAATATGTGTTTAGTCAAGACCATAAAATGATTGCCAAACAATTCCTTATTACAGGGATTATTATGGGGGTTATTGCCATGTTTTTATCCGTATTGTTTCGTTTACAATTGGGGTGGCCAGATAAATCATTCCCCATTTTAGAAACATTTTTAGGTAAATGGGCTGAGGGTGGCCGTATAAAACCCGATTTTTATTTAGCCCTGGTAACTATTCACGGTACCATGATGGTATTTTTTGTACTTACTGCAGGCTTAAGCGGAACGTTTAGTAACCTATTAATTCCCTTGCAATTAGGAGCAAGAGATATGGCTTCACCATTTATTAATATGCTTTCGTATTGGTTTTTCTTTTTGGCCTGTACGATTATGATGGGTTCTTTCTTTGTAGAAAGTGGACCTGCTAGTGCCGGATGGACTGTTTACCCACCTTTATCGGCCTTGCCAAAAGCAATTTCGGGTTCAGGTTTGGGTATGACCTTGTGGTTAATTAGTATGGTATTGTTTGTAGCTTCTTCTTTAATGGGAGCCTTAAACTATATCAGTACGGTATTAAACCTGCGTACTAAAGGTATGAGTTTATGGAGAATGCCTTTAACCATTTGGGCTTTTTTCTTAACTGCAATAACCGGGGTTTTATCTTTCCCAGTACTTGTAGCAGCTGTTGTATTGTTAATTTTCGACCGTAGTTTTGGAACCAGCTTCTATTTATCTGATATTGTGTTGCAAGGGCAGGTATTACCCAACCAAGGCGGTAGCCCAATTTTGTGGCAACACTTATTTTGGTTCTTAGGTCACCCAGAGGTGTATATTGTATTGATGCCTGCTTTGGGTATTACTTCTGAAGTAATTGCAACTAATTCGCGTAAACCAATTTTCGGTTACCATGCTATGGTCTACTCTTTAATTGGTATTACCGTATTGTCGTTTGTTGTTTGGGGTCACCACATGTTTCTTACCGGTATGAATCCGTTTTTGGGTGGTGTGTTTATGATTACCACCTTAATTATTGCGGTCCCATCGGCAGTAAAAACATTCAACTATTTGGCTACGCTTTGGAGAGGAAACATCCGTTTTACCCCAGCTATGCTTTTTGCTATTGGTTTGGTTTCTTTCTTTATTTCTGGTGGGTTAACCGGAATTTTCTTAGGAAATGCAGCCTTAGATATAAATTTACACGATACCTATTTTGTAGTAGCTCACTTCCATTTGGTTATGGGTTCTGCGGCTATTTTCGGAATGCTTTGTGGTGTTTACCATTGGTTCCCTAAAATGTTCCGTCGTGAAATGGACGAAAGACTAGGTTATTTACACTTTTGGATAACTTTTATTTGTGCCTATTTGGTTTTCTTCCCCATGCACTTTATGGGATTAGATGGGGTGCCTCGTAGATATTATGCCTTTACCGAATTTGAGTTTATGAAAGAGTGGTTAACGGTAAACGTATTTATTACTTGGGCCGCCATTGTAGCAGCGTTGGGCCAATTGGCATTCTTGTACAATTTCTTCCATTCTATTTTCTATGGTAAGAAAACTACGCAAAATCCATGGAAATCGAACACCTTGGAATGGACTACTCCGGTAGAACATTTACACGGTAACTGGCCAGGAGAAATTCCAACGGTATACCGTTGGCCGTACGATTATAGTAAACCAGGTCATAATGAAGACTTTATTCCGCAAACTACACCGTTCTCAGAAACCATGAGCTCAAACGTGGCGCACGATTTTGAAGGTAATGAAGAAGCAGAGCGTTTGCAAGCAGCGTATGCAGCTAAAGGAACAAAAAAATCGGTAGTTTCGGCTAAGCCGGTAGCTAAAGCAGCAGCAAAAACTGCTAAAAAGCCTGCGGCAAAGAAAAAAACAACGCCTACTAAAAAGGCTTAAGATATAATTACCACCTAATTTTAGGGTATCTGGCCTAAGTTTTTTTTGAACTTACCGATACCCTAATTTTTTATAACACGATGCATTCAGCAGCCGAAAAACGATTTTTACGAGTGAACCTGTTAGGTATTATCAGCTTATTTTTGGTGATATTGGCTGGTGGTGTTGTACGTAGTTCGGGCTCAGGAATGGGCTGCCCAGATTGGCCGAAGTGTTTTGATCAATACGTACCGCCAACCTCTGTTTCGCAATTGCCTGCCAATTATCAAGAAAAATATGTAGCCGGTAGAGTAGCAAAAAATGAGCGCTTTGCTAAAACACTCGATGTATTGGGCTATGGCGATTTGGCCCTGCGCATTAGAGAAGATAAAAGCATATTACTCCCCGAGGAGTTTAACGCAACCAAAACCTGGACCGAATATATCAATCGGTTAATTGGGGCTATTTGTGGCTTGTTTTTGTTGGGGGCGGTGTTTCTCTCTTTCACCTATTTAAAAACCAGAAAACGTATTTTCTTTTTGAGTGTATTCAATGTGCTTTTAATAGGTTTCCAAGCCTGGTTAGGGTCAATTGTGGTGTCTACCAATTTATTGGCTTGGGTGGTTACCGTTCACATGTTAGTGGCTTTGGCTATTATCGCCATCAGTATGTATACCTATTACGATGCCAAAAATTTACAGAAGGTTTCTCTTCCGGTAGATGGAAAAATTAAGGTTCTTGCTTTTTTGGTATTCACGCTTACCATTCTGCAAATTATATTGGGCACCGAAGTGCGTGAGCAAATAGATGCCATTGCATCATTTATGAACAATACTGGCCGAGAATTGTGGGTAGATAAAGCAGACCTATTTAAAATACACAGAAGCTTCACCACTTTAGTTCTTGTACTAAGTTTTGCATTACAGCGTCGCTTGGGAAAACAGTATGCAGAAAAATCTCAAGCTATACGTGCCATGGACTACACCTTCGGTTTTCTTTTAGCACAACTAGTTTTAGGTATTTCCTTAGCCTATTTCGCATTGCCGCCAGTGGCCCAAGCCTTACATCTTGTATTTGCTAGTTTATTGTTTGCTTCGCAACTCTATTTGGTGTTGGCTTTAGGCAAAAGTGTTCGTAAAGAAGAGGAGGGAGCCCATGTCTAATTTTTTGTCCGATTTTGCCAAATTGGTAAAACTTCGCTTAAGTTTCTTGGTGGTATTTTCTGCCTCCATCTCTTTTTTAATAGGAAGTAAAGAACAGGGTTTTGTAAACTGGACTAACTGGGCAATTTTAACACTGGGTGGTTTTTTGGTAACGGCTGCTGCTAATGGTTTCAACGAGATTATAGAGAAAGATTTAGATAAATTAATGAAACGTACTGCTGATCGGCCAATTCCTGCTGGGAGGATGACCACGGGACAAGCCTTAGTACTCAGTATTTTTATGAGCATTATAGGCACCCTAATTTTGGTGCGACTGAATTTTTTAACCGGCCTACTCTCTGTATTCTCTATCTTTTTTTACGCTTTTATTTATACCCCCATGAAACGCAAATCGCCCATTGCGGTTTTTCTTGGGGCTATACCTGGGGCATTACCTCCACTTATTGGTTATTTTGCTGCATTCGAAAATCCGGCCATTTCTTGGACACCCATTATCTTATTTTTGGTCCAGTTTGTATGGCAGTTTCCACACTTTTGGTCTATAGCCTGGGTATTAGATGAAGATTATAAAAAAGCAGGTTTCCGTTTGTTGCCCACCACTAAACCCGATAAAACAAGTGCCCTAATTATTCTATTCACAACTATTGTGCTGATTCCGGTGAGTTTAATGCCCACAATCTACCACATTGGTGGGAACACTATTGCGTTCATTTCACTTGCTGCCGACTTGTATTTTTTATACTCAGCCATTCAATTATATAGGCAATTAGATATTGCATCGGCACGACGAATGATGTATGTCTCTTTTGTATATTTGCCCCTTGTACAAGTAGGCTTATTGCTCGATTTTATTTCTTAACCCTCATATAACTCCAATGACCGAACAAGAAAGAATTAATTTTAAGGCCAAAAAGTTTTTGGTTTTGCTTTTCGTAATTGCCTCATTTATGCTTTTTGCTGGGTTAACCAGCGGTTTTATTGTATACACAGGTGGCAGTGTAGATAGAGGATTGAAAATTATTTTGCCGCAGGCATTTAAATTGAGCACCCTACTTATTGTGCTGAGTAGTATCACCATGCACATGGCCTATTTATCGGCCAAACGCTTGCAGTTGAAGCAACAAAAAATGTATTTACTGCTAACCATGGGTTTTGGTATTGGTTTTTTTGTTTTGCAACTCAGCGCTTGGCAAACCCTTATTAGCCAAGGCATTTATTTTGTAAACCCCAATGCCTCACAATCGTTTATTTATGTATTTACCGGAGCCCACTTGGTACACGTATTTGCCGGATTAATGATGGTATTGGCAGCTTGGCTTGGTGCGGTTAAAAACATACCACAAGCAAACAATTTATTCCGCTTAGAAACGGCCTCCATTTTTTGGCATTTTATAGATATACTATGGATTTATCTATATGTTTTCTTACTTTTGAACCAATAATTTTTTCAAATAAAATTCCTACATGAGTACTAAGGTATCACCACTTGACCACGTAAAAACAGGCCTCTGGAACGGAGGCAAATCGCCATTTGATGTAGAATATGGCAAAATAATGATGTGGTTTTTCTTATTATCTGATGCATTCACATTTTCTGCATTTTTGATTTATTATGGTGCCCAGCGTTTTAGTAAACTTACCTGGCCAGATCCCGATCATGTATTTCAATCTATTCCCGGAATTGCCAATGAGGGCTACCCCTTGGTATTTGTGGGCATTATGACTTTTATATTAATTATGAGCTCGGTAACTATGGTTTTGGCCGTAGAAGCTGGTCATCGTAAAGCCAAAAAAGAAGTAGTAACTTGGATGATTTGGACTATTGTTGGTGGATTAATGTTTTTAAGCTGCCAAGCAATGGAATGGACTCATTTACACCACGAGGGCTTTTGGTGGGGCCGTTTTCCTGAAACGTATATAGGTGTAGATACCATTGGCGCACTCCAATTTGCTAACCTATTTTTCACCATTACGGGTTTTCACGGGTTCCACGTATTTACCGGTGTGGTTATCAATTGTATTATTTTAGGTATGGTTTTAAACAATACCTTCGAAAAACGAGGGTCTTATCTAATGGTAGAAAAGGTAGGTCTTTACTGGCATTTTGTAGACCTTGTTTGGGTTTTCGTATTTACCTTCTTTTATTTAGTATAATTTTAAAAAGTATATGTCGGCAGAACACACACCAGAACATGCTCACGAGCATGCAAGCATGACCAAAGGAAAAATTTGGCAAGTATTTTTTTACTTGTTGGGTATTACATCTTTAGAATTCATCATTGCACTTTACCTCATTCCAAAAGGGATTGTATCTCACGGTATTGGTAATTTTGCGTATATCAGTTTAACACTTCTAAAAGCCTTTTACATTGTTGCGTATTTCATGCACCTTAAATTCGAAAAATTTGCATTTAAAGCTAGCATAGTCTTTTCTTTGCTTTTTATCGTGTATTTTATTGTTCTCATGCTAATAGAAGGTAATTATATATACCTTCAATCCTATTAATGCAATTCCCGAAATTTACTGTGAAAAAGGTATTAATCCTGGTAACCATTTTGGCCTTGCCGGGATTTTTATATTGGATGCTGACTGAAAAGGGCAAAAATCGGTATAAATCTTTACCATTTTTTGGCCCAAAGCAAGTAGCTAGTACCTTTCATACCAAACGAGGGGTTAAAATTCCCGATACATTGTACCATAACGTTCGTGATTTTACACTTCTTAACCAAGATAGTGTGGCCTTTAGTTTTCCGCCTAAAACGCACCGCATTAGCGTGGTAAACTTTTTTTATACCCGTTGTACGGTGTTTTGTACAACCATGAACAAGCAGGTACAGCAACTGGCAAAAAAGTATCAACGAAATTCCTTATTGCAGTTTGTGAGTATCTCGGTGGATGGTGCGCATGATTCGCCTACGGCATTGCGTAGCTACCAGCAATTTACCGCTTTTCAGTCTACAAACTGGACGCTTCTTACCGGCCCGCAGCCAGAAGTTGCCGAACTAGCCAAACAAAGTTTTTTGGTAGATGTTTTACCCGATCCTGCCCAAACATCTACTATCATCCACTCTTCAATGTTGATCTTATTAGATCCTCAAAAACGCATTAGAGGCTACTACGATTCGTTGAGTAAAGAGCAAATGGAAAAATTAGATGACGAATTAAAAGTGCTTATAAACGAAGAATTAAGAACCAGAACTGACAGATAAAAAATTAGCATTATGACCGATAAAACCATATTAAGACTCGTTACCGCTATTTCTATTTTTGTATTTGCTGTAGTAGTCATTTTAAACCGCAAGCTAATACCGGTTACTATACCCACCCCTTCTTTTGTCTATTTTTTACCCAAGCTTAATGCCATAATCAATGGCACCTGTTCGGTATTACTATTGGTATCACTTTATTTCATTAAGAATAAAAATGTAAGCATGCACAAACGGTTGAATATTCTCACCTTCGTCTTGTCTTCGGTGTTTTTGGTTTCCTATATCTTATTTCACTATTTCGTAAAAGAAACTACGTTTGGCGGCACAGGCGCTATTCGTACGTTCTACTATACTATACTTGTTAGTCATATTGTTTTAGCGGCAGCAGTTTTGCCATTGGTTTTATTAAGCTTCAACAATGGTTTAAAATTGCAGGTAGATAAACACCGTAAATTGGTGCGTTGGACCTTCCCGATTTGGTTATATGTAACCGTAACAGGTGTTATCGTTTATATAATGATTGCTCCGTACTATACCTTCTAATTCAATTTTAGGTATCTTTGTATATGAAATTGTTTAAACTGATTTTTACGTTTTTAGTTGTTGCCAGCTTGTTTGCTAGTCCGCAAAAAAGTGTGGCGCAGTGCGCTATGTGTACCCTAAATGCAGAAAACTCTGTAAAAAATGGCAATAAACAAGGCACTACCTTAAACAATGGCATTTTATACCTTTTGGCAGCACCTTATTTGGCCATTGCAGGCGTAGGTTTCTTGTGGTATAAAAAGTATCGTCGTAAAACTGGTATCAATCAGTTAAACGACGAAACTATTAACCTGAATTAACATACCCTTTTATGCTGCATACCACTACCTTAAATTTTTTACAAGGGATAAGTCAGCATAACAATCGCGAATGGTTTTTAGACCATAAACCCGATTTCGAAGAAGCCAAGCAAGACGTTCACCAATTTGCCGCAGCACTCATTGTAGGCCTAGCTAAACTAGACCCATTAATTCCTTCGGATTTAGATCCGAAATCTTGCGTCATGCGTATTTATCGCGATGTGCGTTTTAGCAAAGATAAAACTCCCTATAAAGAAAATTTTGCCATTGCTATTTCTCCTAAAGGTAAAAATTTCGATGGCCCAGGCTATTATCTGCACATTCATCCAGAATATTCTTATGTTGCGGGAGGTTGCTGGATGCCTCAGCCCGATGAGTTAAAAGCCATACGCCAAGAGATTGATTACAATGAAGTTGAACTTCGGGCAGTATTGGCAAAGCCCCTATTTAAAAAATATTTCACTAGCTTAGATACTAGCGAAAAGTTAAAAACCGTTCCAAAAGGATATACGGTCGATCATCCAGCTATTGAGTTGCTCAAATTAAAGAGTTTTACAGCCCATTATGCCATTAGCCCTGCTGCATTATGCAGTGCTACTGCGGTAAAAGATGTATTGGCAGTATTGAATGAAATCTACCCCTTAAGCGTTTTTCTAAGAAATGCATTATCTTAACACAAAATTAGTTGCCATGAAAAAAATCTTTTTATTTGCATGTTGTATAGGCGCCCTTGCTGCCCTAAACTCTTGCATGATATTATCTACCAAAAAATACAATGCTATTTTAGCACAACGTGACTCCTTATCGGTAGGTTGGGATCAGTCGCAAATTAGAGTAGAAAATTTAGAGCTATCGGTAGATCGTTTAAAAGCGGATACCTCTCGGTTACATAAACGATTGACTGATTTACAGGCAAAATATCAGGGCCTCGATTCGAATTATACAGCCTTGCGGAACAATACTTCTTCAGAAATTAAACGCTTAGCCGAAGATTTGAAAAAAAGAGAAGCCCGTTTAACCGAGGTAGAAGAAATTCTGAAAAAACGTGACGAAGCAACCAATGCACTAAAAGATAAACTACAGAAAGCTTTGTTAGGGTTTCAGCAAAATGGGCTTACCGTAGAAATACGCAATGGTAAAGTATATGTATCGCTTACCGATAAATTATTGTTTGATACGGGCAGCATTGTGATTGATGAGAAAGGAGAGCTAGCACTTAAAGCACTTGCCAAAGTGCTAAAAACACAACCCGAGATTAATATTTCGGTAGAAGGCCATACCGATAATCAGAAAGTAAACAACCTAGGTCAAATTAAAGACAATTGGGATTTGAGTGTATTGCGTGCCACTTCGGTAGTACGATATCTTACCGATACCGAAAAAATTGAAAGTAGCCGAATTACTGCTACTGGTAAAGGGGAGTACCAGCCTATTGCCGAAGGCAGCACGCCCGAAATGCGGAGCCGTAACCGCCGAATAGAAATTGTGCTTTCGCCAAAATTAGATGAATTGTATCAGTTGATAAAATAAGTATCAACAAAAAAGCCCTGAGAATTTCTCGGGGCTTTTTTGTTAAAAGGGACTATTGAATGTTTCAAATACCGGCATAAGCTTGTCTTTTTCTGATAGCAAAATATCACTTGGGTCTAATTCCCAATTTATAGCTAAAGAACTATCGTTCCAGCAAATACCAATCTCAGAAGCCTTGTTGTATAAAGCTCCACTAACCTTATAGCTAAAAATAGTATCGTTGGCTAGTGTAATAAATCCGTGTAAAAACCCGGGGGGAATCCATAGCATGGTTTTGTTTTCACCACTTAAATGAATTGTAAAATGTTCTCCGTAGGTTGGTGATTCTTTGCGAATATCTACGACTACGTCTATTACTTCGCCTTGTATTACCCGTACTAATTTCCCTTGCGCAAAGGGGGGTGCCTGTGCATGTAAGCCACGCAAGGTGCCTTTTTGAGAAAGCGATTGATTGTCTTGCATGAACTCGGCAGAAATACCCGCTTTGTCAAATGCTTCTTGGTTAAAGCTTTCGTAAAAATAGCCACGTTCATCAGCAAAAACCTGTGGATTAATACTATGAAGCCCAGGAAGGGGAGTTGAGCTAAATTCCATTTACACTTTCCATTAAAGTACGATAGGCAACGAATTTATTTTCAAACTGGGCCAAACCCTTAGCTTGTAAACTTGGAGAAAATTCAGTTTGGTAGCGCTTGTAATTTTCCATATTATCTGCTATGTATTGCATGCAATAGGTTACGCCCTCGTTTGGCGAATCTAATACTTTTAACATGCGCTTAGCACTAAAACAAGCGGTAGCCATTACCTCCGCAATGTGCTCGGTATGCATCCACTCTAACCAATCTGCTTCTATATCGGCATCTAAAATAAGCGTTACATTGTACAAAATCATGCTGCTAATATACGTATTTGCATAGAAGCCGCTACTGCCTGGGCTAAATTTGTAGTGCATTTGTTACCATAAAAACATGCGAAGTTTAGTAAATTACAACATCTAAATGAGACATCAACATAGATGATACGTATAGTAAAGCAATTTTTCCTTTTTTTCCTTTTTGCAGGCTTATTTGCGTGTTCTGGAGGAGGTGTTGTGCGTCAAATTCCTATTGAAGATTTTTTTAAAAATCCCGAAAAAACAGCATTGAAGCTTTCGCCAGATGGCCAATGTATTGCCTACTTACAACCCTATAAAAATCGGTTAAATATTTACGTACGTAAGCTCGATGAAGAAAAAGTACTACGGGTAAGTTCAGGATCCGACCGAAATATTTCTAATTTTTACTGGGCAAATAACCAGCAAATTTTGTATTTAAAAGATAATGACGGGGATGAGAATAGACGTCTTTATGCTGTAAATAAAGACGGAAGCCAAACTCGGTTACTTATACCAGACACTAAAGTTAGAGTTCGTATTATTAGTGCCGATGCCTTGCAAAATAACGAAGTATTATTGGCACTTAATAAAAGAGATTCTACTATTTTTGATGCCTATCGTTTAAATATTGTTACTGGGGCATTGAAGTTAGTGGCCCAAAATACCGGCACAATTACCGATTGGATGGCTGATGCCAAAGGGCAATTGCGTTTAGCCATGTCTAACGATGGGGTGAACGAAACCATTCTGTATCGTACTACAGAGGCCCAATCCTTTAAGACATTGTTTACCACCAATTTTAAATCATCGGTACGTCCTATAGGTTTTTGCCCTGAAAAAGACTGTTTGTATGCGCTATCAAACAGAGGTAGAGACAAAACCGCATTGGTAGAAATAGATTGCCGAACGGGTAAAGAAATCAGGATTATTTTTAGCACAGAAAATGTAGATGTGAGCGATGCCGAATACTCTACACTGCACCAAAAAATTCGTTACGCCACCTATACCACTTGGAAAAGCCAACGGGTATTTTTAGATGAAGAAAGTAAACGCATTTTTGCCGATTTGAGCAAAAAACTACCCGCTACCGAAATACGGCTAAGCAGTACCAATGCCACAGAAGATAAATGGATTATACGCACCTTTACCGATAAAAACCCAGGCGCATTTTACCTATACCAAGTAAAAACAAAAAAATTAAGCCAATTAGCCGATATTAATACGGCCATAAAACCCATGGAGTTGTGCGCCATGAAACCAGTTTCGTACACCGCTGCGGATGGTCAACCTTTGCAGGGTTACCTTACTTTACCTCAAGGTAAAAGGCCTAAAAATTTGCCTTTGGTAGTATTGCCTCACGGCGGTCCTGATGCTCGTAACACCTGGACCTATAATGCAGAAGTGCAATTTTTGGCGAATAGGGGATTTGCCGTATTCCAGGTAAATTATAGAGGTTCAACCGGGTACGGAAAAAAGTTTTGGACTGCTGGTTTTAAGCAATGGGGTAAACGAAGCCAACACGATATTACCGACGGAGTATATTGGCTAATTAAACAAGGCATTGTCGACCCAAAAAGGGTAGGAATTTATGGCTTTAGTTTCGGAGGTTATTCAGCACTTTGGGGTTTATGCTTTGAGCCCAACCTGTATGCTTGTGGTGCTTCTTATTCTGGTTTAAGCAATCTGTTCTCCTATCTAAAAGATATTCCGCCGTATTATAAGCCGTACCGATTGATGTACGAAGAAATGGTGGGCAACCCGGAAGCAGATGCTGACTATTTCCGCCAAGTATCCCCCATTTTTCATACCGAAAATATTGTTGCTCCATTGTTAGTTGCACAAGGTGCTCGAGATTCAAGAGTAAATAGCAACGAAACCGAACAATTGGTAAAACAGCTACGCAAACGAGGTATATCGGTTACTTATTTAGTAAAACAAAAAGAAGGACATGTGTTTAGGAATGAAGAAAATAGGCTAGATTTTTACCGCCATTTAGAAGTGTTTTTAGCTAAACATTTACAAAATTAAGGCAAGGTACATGGAACGTAGTCAACCCATTTACCGCAAAAATCTATCTCTGATTATTTCCTTCATGGTCTTAATCACCGTTTCCTTGCTCTTTGCTATTCTATTGGCCTATAATTTTACCAAGAAGTATGTAGAAAACGAATTTGCTGCCGATAAAGTTGAGGTATTTGAGCGAACCATTCAGCCATACACCAATTTTTTCCAACAAGGTATTCCCGAGATATCCTATTACCATGGCTATTTAGATTCGGCCTCGGCCGATAGTTATGCCCGACGATTAATTGCCCGATATGCTTTTATAGAAAAGGTAATTTTCTACGATACGGAGGTTAGTAACTGGCCTATTAGTGATGGCATTAAGGCCGGTTATTTTTCGGTTCAACCGAAAGCTATTTACCAAATTGGTCCCGGTGTGCGCAAAGGATCCCTGGTTATTTTTAGCAGCAAAAACCCCAATACGCTGTCGTTAAAAACTGCCGATGAGTTTAATAAAATGGCCATTAAGTTGAGTAAGTATGTAGAATCGGCAGATACCACTCAAGCTCCCAGCCCCGATGAAACCTTCGCCACGTTTTACGGCATAGATGCCAATAAAATAAGTTACCTAAATGTGCCTCGAAAAGAGGAATTGGCCATGTTTAAAAAACTGATGCTAGTGAAACAAGCCAAATCACCAGTGTTTGAGAAAGATATGTTTACCTTTTATCTCAACCCCAAACGTTTGCGCTTGGTAAATACCCGGCCCGATCTATATCAGCAATTGAAAATTGTACCACTCGTATTTGAACCCTTAAGTACCGAGGGTGAACAGTTAACTACTGAAATTGCTTTGCCTGGGGCATTTTCTGGGTATAAATTATACTTCTCGTCGACTCCAGCGTTTTTGAAAACCGAAATCTACCATCGGTTCTTACCAATTTTTGGTGCCATCCTACTTATTTATGCTTTTTTGTTACTCATTGCCTACCTTATTTACCGTAATCTGTTTATCAATCAGCAATTATTTAAACTGCAATACGATTTTATTAATAACCTTACTCACGAGTTTAAAACACCCCTAAGCGTTATCAAAGTTGCTGGCAATAACATTGGCAGTAGTTCTATTTTGACTGTGGCTGAGCGTAAACGCTATGCTACCATTTTGGATCAAGAGGCCGAAAAATTAAATACTTTAATGAATAAACTCTTAAGCTTTACACAGCTTGAAAATAAATCTATTACCTGGAAAGCAGAACGCATAGTGCTAGCCGATTTCTGTTCGGACATTACCCATGCCTTTTTATTAGATAAGCCCGATTTTACGCTTAGTATTGATATTAAGAGAGTTACCGAAATTCAATCCGATCCCATTCTTTTGTCTAGTATTTTCAACAACTTAATGGATAATGCCTATAAATATTCTCCACCCGATAGGCAAGAACTGGCCATAGAGATAAAAAAAGAAGGTGATCATATCTTGTTCCTGTTTAAAGATAAAGGTATTGGTATGACTAAGGCCAATGCAAAACATATTTTTAAGAAGTTTTACCGTATAGAAAATCAATACAACCAACACGGTAGTGTTGGCCTAGGCTTGGCATTCTGTAAAGAACTGGTTAATTTTATGAATGGCGATATCACCGTGAAAAGCCAGCCCGGTAAAGGCTCAACGTTCATAGTAAGCATTCCTTATACCCATTAATATGCAAAAGAAAATTACCATAGCATTAGTAGAAGACGATGAAAATCTACGCTTTTTGATTAGTCATAGGCTTAAAGTAGAAGGCTACGACGTGCTTGAAGCCGCCGATGGAAAACAAGGCGAAGCGATGATCAGTAGCACTGAACCCGATATTGTACTGCTTGATTGGATGTTGCCAGAAAAACAGGGCATTGACGTTTGTAAAGATTTACGTAAAGCGGGCTTTGATAAATTAATTATCATGATGACTGCCAAGGCACAAGAAGTAGATAAAATAGATGCCTATGGCAGTGGCATTTCCGATTATGTAACCAAACCATTTAACATGGATTTATTGGTTACCATGATTCAAAATAAGGTGACCTACTTTATCAATAATGAAAAAACCGAGGTGCATACATTTGGCGACATTGCCCACCATCCCAATGTACATCTCTTGTATAAAAAAGGTAAAAAAATAGAATTAACCATTCTCGAAAATCGCATTCTACTTTATTTTTTAAAACATCTAGGCCAAGTGGTTACCCGTGAAGAGCTCATGCTGCAAGTGTGGGGTTACCAAGCCGATGTGAATACCCGCACCCTAGATATGCACATTGTGCGTTTGCGCAAAAAAATTGAAATGGATCCCGAGCAGCCTCTTTATTTACAAACTGTACGGGGTGTGGGCTATAAATTTTTGGTAAATTAGTCTGTCTGTTTAAGTAATACCATTCATGAAAGTACCTGTATTTTTAGCCTTCTTTTTAGTTAGTTTTATTGGAGCTAGTGCGCAGAAAACGCAAAAAAGCTATACCTATAACTCCCAAATTTTTAGTTTGCAAACAAGCCAAGGCACGCTAAGCATACGGCCTTACAGTTCCACTATTTTTAGAGTAGTATATGGTCCGGCTACGGCCACAACAGATACTACGGCTGTGTTGGTAGCTAGCCCTCAAGCCGTAAAACTTAAAATAAAGGAAGATACAAATCTTATTAGTTTAACAAGCGATTCACTACAACTCCGTATTGATAAACAGAGCCTTGCAATAGAAATTGTGAATAGAAAAACACAAAATCGCTATACTAGCGCCAGCTCCAATGCCCAACAATTACAGTTTAGTTTGGCACCCAATGAGGCGCTGTATGGGACCGGCTCTAGAGCCATTTCGCAAAATCGACGAGGGTTTGCCTTTCAAAATTTTCATCAGCCACATTATGGCTACAGTCTTGGCGAACAAAATCTCAACGTTTCTATTCCTTTCATAATTTCTTCAAAAGGCTATGGTATTTATTTCGATAATATTGCGGCCGGTACCTTCGATTTAGGTAAAACCAAAACGGATGAGTTGCGTTACCTTACCGAGAGTGGCAAGGCGTCTTATTTTATTATGACGGGGAGCAACGACCAATTATTAGAATCCTTTACCTATTTAACGGGCAAACAGCCTTTGACCCCTCGGTGGGCTTTGGGCTTTATACAATCTCGGTTTGGCTATAAATCGGCCACCGAAACCATCGAAACGGTTAAAAAAACTATTGCCGCAGGCTATCCTATTGATGCCACTGTATTGGATTTGTATTGGTATGGTGATGTCAAAACTATGGGCAATCACGCATGGCGCCGCGATTCTTTTCCAGAGCCGGAAAAAATGTTGAATGCGCTTAAAGAGCTGGGTGTAAAAACCATTCCCATTACCCAAACCTTTGTAACCAAGCTATCGGATAATTTTAATGCAGCTAGCACGGGCAATCTTTTGGCAAAAAATGCCAAGGGCGAAGACTATATTATCGAAGATTTTTGGGCAGGTCCGGCGGGGTTACTAGATATTTTTAAACCTCAGGCACAACAGTATTTGTGGAACTTTTATCGTCAGCGAATTAATGAGGGTGTAGCCGGTTGGTGGTGCGATTTGGGCGAACCCGAGAAACATCCCGATGGAGTAGTGCACAGCATCGGCAAGGCCAGAGATGTGCATAGTATTTACCCTTTAACCTGGGCTAAAACTATTTACGAGGGCTACCAAAAGGATTTTCCGGAGCAACGGGTATTTAACTTAGCCCGTTCGGGTGGTGCAGGAATGCAACGCTATGCCACTTTCCCTTGGAGCGGCGATGTGTTTCGTTCTTGGAGTGGTTATAACGCACAAATTCCTATCATGTTGGGCATGAGTATGAGCGGAATTGGTTACATGCATGCCGATGCAGGGGGCTTTGCCCAAGGAGAAAAAGATGCCGAATTATATATCCGCTGGATGGAATTTGCGGCTTTTACACCCATTTACCGAGCACATGCCGATCCGGCGGTAGCCGCACCAGAGCCTGTTTTTTGGGATGAGGCCACTCAAAAAATAGTGAAAGAGTATGTAAACATGCGCTATCGCTTTTTACCTTATACCTATTCTTTGGCCTATCAGAATACGAGTAGTGGCCGTCCATTGGCCATGCCAATCAATTATTTTGAGCCAAATAACCCCAAAATCTCGGCCGTTAACGATGAATATTTATGGGGGAAAGATTTGTTGATAGCACCCATACAAGAAAACGGGAAAACCAGTAGATCGGTGTATTTCCCTAAGGGAAGGTGGATAAATTGGTGGACATTAGAAGTGGCTAGTGATTCTACTGTGGTACATGCGCCATTGGAACAACTACCCATTTTTGCTAAAAGTGGAAGCATTATTCCGATGACAATCAACTTAAAAAATACGGAAGCTTATACCGGAGATACTTTGGTATTGCGCTATTTTGCCGATGCTACACAAAATGCAGAATTCAATTTGTATGACGATAATGGCAAGGATCCTCTGGCCCTCGTTAATAAACAATACGAATTAATCAACTTTAAGGGAATACCTGGTAAGCATACGCAAAAGATAGAAATATCTGGCGGTAAAATAGGCCGAATACGTAGTATTCGTATTGAATTGGTGCAGCCAGGTCAGGCTTCTAAATTCATCGACCTAAATTATTCCGGTGGAAAAAAATCGGTAGTATTTAAGCTATAGTGTATAAGGCTAACAAGCCTGGGGCTAAGTAGAGTAAGCCATCTAACACTACAAAATAGAATAGCTCCTTCTGCTTATCTGCAGTTTGTATGCACCAAGTACCTACTCCAAATACCAATATGATGGGTACTAAATGTCCTATAGAATAGGTAGATAAGTGCCACCAAATGGTAGATGATAGTGCTAAAGATAGGTGTGCAACATATTGAGATTTCTGCTTACCCAAGGCCACTGCAATGGTTTTCAGAGAATATATGCTGTCTTGATAAATATCACGCACATCAAAAGGAATGGCAATGGATATAAAAAATAAAATGCGTTGAGTTAAGAGTAACCACAAATTACCCGCACTAAGGCTTGCTGGGCTATTGACAATAGGGAGCAGGGTGGTGCTAAGTGCCCAAACAAGGGCAATAAGTACTAGCTTTAATCCCGGGATGTTTCGGAGGCTTACACGTTCTCCTCTAAAGGGTACTAACGGAAGGCTGTAAGCAATGGAAATAAGCGCCAAACTTGCCAATGCTACTTGGGCCGTTGCTGATAGAAAAAAACTAAGGCAAAGGGTAGATAATCCGCCAATTAAGGTAAATGAACTACATAAGTGTTGATGCTTGCTCAGCCACTGCACTCTTTTTAGCAGAGAAGCTGTTTTTTTGCCCGGATTAGACAATACCATGCTTAAATTATACAGCGCCAGTGTAGCAAAAAAAACAAGAGCTACTACTCGAAAATCGATAGCCTGCCCAATGAGCTGATACGTAAATGCGGTTTGTGCAGCAGCACCGCTTGCAATAAATAATTGGCTAAAAAGTATAAATTCTACGACTTGCCTTAGGTATGTTTTCATTGAGTTAAGCTGGAGCAACGCCCGACTTTAGTTCAAATATCGTGATTTCAGGTAAAATACCCACCCTACCCGGGTAGCCCAAAAATCCATAACCCACGTTTACATATAATTGCTGATTTTTCTCTTGATAGAGACCTGCCCATTCTTTGTAAATGTATTCTATGGGGCTCCATTGAAACTCTTTGGTACGTACACCAAACTGCATGCCGTGGGTGTGTCCGCTAAACATGGCGTCAATTTGCGGGTAGCTTTCTAAAACCTGTGCACGCCAATGAGAGGGGTCGTGAGAAAGTAATAATTTTACCGGGAAATGCTCTGTGTTTTGAACGGCCAAATCCATGCGCCCATATTTTGCAAAACGGCCGGCTCCCCAATTCTCTATACCCAATATGCCAATTTCTTCTCCGCCTATTTTTATACTACGGTGTTCGTTAAGCAGCAAATTCCAGCCCATGTTTTTGTGCGTTTGCTTCACATCGGCAAGGCTTTTTGCTTTAGCAGCCGAAGGGCCTCTGCCAAAAAAATAATCACCATAATCGTGATTTCCGAGCACCGAGTAAACACCTAGCGGCGCCTTTATTTTCGAAAATATATCTTGATAATCTCTCATTTCGTTAGCTATGTTATTTACCAAGTCTCCGGTAAAGAAAATGAGATCCGGCTTTTCTTTCATAAGCATTTCTACACCGCCCAAAACAGCTTTTCGGTCATAAAAGCTACCCGAGTGAATATCTGAAATTTGTCCTAAAGTTATGCCATCAAAGGTTTTGGGTAGGTTGGCCAAATACAATTTCTGTCGGACTATTTTATAATCGTAAGCACCCGAAATTATACCAAAAGACAAAGAACTTATAGGTAGTGCAGCAGCAATGGTGCCTGCTTTTAAAAGGAAATCGGAACGTTTAATAGGTTCGCCGGCAATTGTCGTTTTTGTTTTAATGACTTTGCGTTTTGCCCAAATAGTCAATCTGCGTACATCGTCAACTAATAAAAAAAGTGCAAAAAACACTTTACCTATAAAGCTTAAGAAAAAGGCAACCAGAATAATGGCTCGTATGGTTAGGCGTATATTGAAGTAAATGCTGAAGAAAATGCCAATAAAAAATAGGAGTGTAATAGCCCACCAGCTTATGCTAAATCGATTTCTTTTTACTTCAGACCAATTTGCTTTGGCCCCCAAAATGGCTTTATAGATATAAAAGTCTAATGCAAGAACTACTAGAACCAGGGTTAGTAGTACGAAAATTCGGTTAGCCATATAGTGGATGTGAATGTGTGCCCTAAATTATGATTTTTTGGCAAAAAACTACAAGCTCAACAGTTTAAGAACCAAAAATTTGGGCTAAATTTTCTTTGCTAAGGGGCTTATTTAGGAAGCCTTTTACAAAAGGATATTGTTTACTTTTTTCTAAATCTGCATGAGATAAGGATGCGCTAAGCATATAAATATGTGTTTCTTTGGCTAGTTCGGGGCTCAGTTCTTCGTAATGATTGATAAAATCCCAGCCTGTTTCTGCTTTTAGGTTGATGTCAATAAACACTACATCCGGGATTAAATCTGGGTTTTTCTTATGATTTTTAAAATAAGCAATGGCTTCAGCAACGGTACTAAAGTGATACACATCTTTGCAGAAATTCTTTAGTTGAATGAGTCGTTTCGTTGCAAATACAAAAATTTCATCATCATCAATTAAAAATGTAAGCAGTTTATTATGCATGGTTAAAATTGTATTTTAAATGCTGTTCCCTTATTCGGTTCGCTCTCTACACTAATTTTACCACCTAAAGATTCCACCTGATTTTTGGTCATAAATAAACCAATACCCCGTGCATTTGGGTTTCCATGAAAGGTTTTGTACATCCCAAAAATCTGCTCTCCATACTTTATTAAATCAATACCTAGGCCGTTGTCGCTAACTTGCAGTATGGGTTTGCCAACTTCTATATCGCTCTCTATAGTTATAACCAATGGCACGTCTGGGTTTCTGTATTTGAGTGCATTGGATGTAAAATTTAGCAGTATACTCTCTAAATAGGCAGGCACAAAATCTATCTCGGCACATTTACTAAAATTCACTTTTAAGGTTGCTTTACTTTCATGAATTTCGGCTTGCAAAACATCTTCAACATGTTGCATTACTTTATCTAAGGCAACTCTTTTCTTAATTTCATGCGTTTCTGTTTGTGCAACTACTAAGTCTGTTAAATGCGTAATAGTTTCGTTTAACGATGCACTAATTTTTCGTAAGTTTTCTTGCAGCTTTGTTTTTTCTGCCGGGCTTGTTTCATCGGACTCTAATTCGAGGGTAAGGCTTAAATTGGCAGCATAAGCCCGCAAGTTATGCGAAACAATATGGGCAAAATTAACCAGTCGCTTGTTTTGGCTGGTAATTATTTTGGTAGATTCGTCTATGGCTACTTGTTTCTCTTTTTGTTCATTAATGTCCTGAAAAACACCTCTTACACCAATAATTTTTTTAGATTTTTTATCGAGGATAGGTTTGCCAAGGGCTCTTACCCAAATTTCTTTTTGCGTAGCTGTACTAATTTTTAGCTCCAAGTCGAAGGGTGTACCTAGGTTTAGCGCATCGTTTACGGCTTCTTGTATTATGGGTATAGCTGGAGGGCTGTAAAAATTGATGGCAGTATTCAGATCGGGTGTAAAATTGTCGGGCACTTCGTGAATATGACACACTTCTTTTGACCAAGTAAGTAGGGGTGGATTTGTATATAATTCCCACACGCCTACACGGGCCATTTTGCCAGCTTCTTCAAATAAGTGCTCACTTTTTTGTATCGCAATTTTTTGTTCAACACGCTCATTAATATCGGTTATGCTACATAGCATGTAGGCCGGCCCACCGGAAGTTTGCTTTGTATGGCCAGCAATTTTAAACCATTTGTATGCTCCTTTTTTATATAAAAGTTGTATTTCTAATAGGAAGTGCTTACCCGATTTAAAGTTGTTTTGTATCGCTTTAAGAAGAATTTCTTTGTCTGCAGGAAAAACAAGTTGATCAAAAAAAAACGATTTGGATAAATTATTGGTATTGTCTGGGTAGCCCAATAGCTTACAAAAGGCGGGAGAGCAAATTAAACTGTCGTTATTTTCGCTAATTTTGAATAAGCCCGCATGCAGTGCCTTCTCTAGTAGCTTGAAATGCTCATTTTCAAGAAAATCGGAATATTCAGGATTTTTATTCATTGAACGCATTTTATACTACTAGTTAATATAACGCTTGTAAATATAGGTATATTTACCTACTAGGTAATATGAATTCTGTTACATTGCGTGACAAACGTATTTTTACGGTTTATCGCACCTTGGCTTTTTTTACAAATCGTGAAAATAATGTTGGGAAGAACCGTTTTAGCCAAACTCCATAAATTTCTTTTCCACCCACATACATTTCTTCTCTCTTTCTTGTAATTCCCTGTATTATTTTTTGTGCACAGCGTTCGGCGCTCATGCCATTTGCTTGTGCAGCATCCATGGAGTTTTGCGCCGAGCCATCGCCCACTAATGCGTTTATACTTACGTTTGTTCTAATAAAACCAGGACAAGCTATGGTAATTTGTATTTTTTTATTGTTCAGTTCGGCTCGTAACGAATCGTAGTAGCCATGTAGCGCATGTTTAGATGCGGCATAAGCCGACCGAAAAGGCGTACCAAATTTGCCCACCAAACTGCTAATTAAAACAATGGTTCCACTACCTTGCGCCAACATACTTGGCAATAAAGCTTGGTTTATAGCAACTGTACTTATATAATTTACCTTCATTAAACGTTCTATCACGGATAAATTTGTTTCTATAGCTATAGAACGTTGACTTAGGCCTCCAGCGTGTATAACCACATCAATTTTTCTAAAAATATTTAGAGCATCCGCTACTTTTTTAGGTAATGTGTCTAGTTCATCTAAATCTAGGGGTAGTACATGAATGTCTAATGGGTTGCCTTTGCAGGCAGTTTTTACTTTATATAAACGCTCTTTATTCCGCGAAGAGATAATTAATTTTGCGCCTTTTTGGCTGTAGGCATACACCAAGGCTTCGCCAATACCAGAGGAGGCTCCAGTTATCCAAACTATTTGAGGGTTAGTTTTCATCATCTACAATAAATAAATCTGCTGCAATACGATCGGCAAAAAGTTTGCCATTTTTGGTTAAAAAAAGATGATCGGCTTCTAAAAATAGCCATTCTTTTTCTTCGTATTCCGTTAATTTGCTAAGGATATGTGTTTTAAAATCGGGTCCAAAATCGGTGTTAATTTTAGTTAGATCGGTACCCCAAGTGGTCCGCAAACTCGTCATGATGTATTCATTAAACCGATTGTTTAAACTTAGTATTTCTGTGCTTTGCGGTACTTTATTTTGGGCAATACTTTGCATGTAATTGGCATTATTGGCCACATTCCATTGTCGACTATGTGCATTAAACGAATGTGCCGATGGCCCAATGCCTAGGTACTTTTCGCCTTTCCAATAGTTGCTATTGTGTATAGATTCTTTGCCCGCTTTTGCAAAATTTGAAATCTCATATTGTTGTAGTCCGGCCTGCTCGGTTTGGTGTATTAAGTATAAAAATTGCTGCGCACTTTGCGCTTCGTTTAAGGGAGTTTGTTTTTTCTTTTCGATAAAATGATGCAGAGCTGTACCCTGTTCTACAGTCATAGCATAGCTAGATAAGTGAGGAACATTAAGGTGTATGATTTGTGCTATATTTTGCTCCCACTTCCTATCTAATAATAAAGGAAATCCATAAATGAGGTCTACATTGCTATTCTCAAATCCGGCATCTTGTGACCGTTTTATGCAGCTATCGGCTTCGGCACCGGTATGTGATCTATTCATCCACAAAAGATCGTCATCAAAAAACGATTGCACACCAATGCTTAAGCGATTGATGGGGCTTTGACTAAGCTCTTTTATCTTTTGTGCATGTAAATCATCGGGGTTGGCCTCTAACGTAATTTCCGCCTTGCCCGATACTGTAAAAAGTTGATGTATAGTGTCGAGTATTTTTTGCAACTCATCGGTGCTAAGCAAGGAAGGTGTGCCACCGCCAAAATAAATGGTTTCTACCCGTTCAGCTTCTAAATAGCTTTTTCTTAACGTTAGTTCCTTGCAAATGGCGTCCATCATATCGGCTTTTGCATCCAAAGATGTACTAAAATGAAAATCGCAGTAATGACATGCTTTTTTGCAAAAAGGGATGTGGAGGTAAATGCCAGCCATAGTCCGTAAAGTTAGGCTTTTTAACTCATTTTACGTTTTACAGGACCTTTTGTGGCCATTATTTTAAAAATTGGGACAATACAGGTGAAATACGGGACGAAAGCTCTTATGCCTTGTATATAAATTTGTCTTAGAGCGATAATTTTCAAGTTGTTTATCTAGCATGTCGCTTGGGTCTGTAGATGTTAAAAAAAGTTTTAGACAAAATATTCTCTAAAAGAGCCGTGTCGTCGCCTGCTTCGGCAAGTACCATAACGCTTGCAGTACAATTTAGTTTTGAGGCAAGTGCGCAAGTTGGTTTTAAAGATACCGACAATCGCCTACGACTAAAACGCTTTAAGGCTCAACGTTGGCAAACGGAGTTGGTACATACACCAACTATTAAAAAACCTGTAGAACTACGTACCTTTATTTATACTCCAAACCTGAAGGAAGCCCAAAAAGCAACGCTCACCATAAGCGTTGATAATGAGGTAGTAAAACAACAAGATTTTATCATACCTATAGATGCCGACTATGCCGGTTGGTTTAAATTAAGCTACCTACCCTAGTTTCATTTTTAATTCTACATTGATTTAAAATTTACGGTAAATTTGCGGTTTAGTAATCACGCACCGCATTAGAGAATGACCTATCCTCGTTTCGTATTTTTTGTGCTTTTGCTTTTGCCCTTGGGCTTGTGGGCACAAACCGATTCGGTGTTGCAAAGTACTGCGCCAAAATTGGCCGATTCTGTTGGCCGTGTGCAGAATGCTGCAAAGAACGACTCACTCAAACGAGTTTCTGATTCTTTAGCCGTGATGTATATCAAATACCCCGATCCGAATCGTAAAAATCGCTTTATAGATAGTTTAATGCAACTTTATCAGGTTAAAAATCTCGATTTTATTGCTTGGGCAAAGAAATTCGGACATCCTACTAATCATGAGGGCGAAGGGAAATTGAAAAAACATGGCCAACGTTGGGTATTGTTGGTTATTCTGTGTTTGGTGCTAGGCTTTTCTGTCCTTCGAATAGCTTTTAGAAATGATATATCGATACTCATGAATGCGTTCTTCGATCATCGGTTCTTAACTCAACAAACCACCAGCGTCGGGTTTTTAGGCTCTTGGCCCTTTATGCTACTCTTTGTACTTTTTGGCTTTACTATTGGTATGTATTTATATTTAGTGGGTAGCTACTTGCAGTTATCGTATGTGTATACTGGAGTTAATTGGTATGTGATTTTATCACTCTTAATTATGGCGCTAATTATCTTAAAAGTGTACGTTTTACGTTGTTTAGGTTATTTATTAGTGGTGCAGAAAGCGGTACGGGAGTACACCTCAATTTTATTGCTTAGTTATTTTCATGCGGCTCTGCTTTTTTTACCCCTTATTGTTGCTTTCAGTCTTAGTACAAGTGCTCATGCCGTGCTATTTATATATGCCGGTATAGCTATTTTGTTATTTATTACTGTGTTTCAGGCTATTAGAGGGGCCATTCACGTTTTATCGCATTATCAATTTCCAAAGTTTTATTTATTTATTTACTTTTGTGCCCTTGAAATTTGCCCCCTGCTGGTACTAATTAAAGTCCTCAGATTTTAGGAAAAATAGCCTATGCCGGTATCGTCATCAACTAGAAATAAAAAAGTAAAAAGTGTTCTTTTTACATTGCCAAAGCCAGAAACGGAGAAATCTCCGTATTTTGATTTGGCTAAAAAGCATAATCTGAAAATCGATTTCAGGTCGTTTATACACGTAGAAGGGGTGCCTGCCAAAGACTTTAGAAAGGATAAAATTAACCTTGTTGATTTTACAGCGGTTATTTTTACCAGCAGAAATGCAGCCGACCACTATTTCAGAATTTGTGAAGAAATGCGTTTTGAAGTCCCTGCCGACATGAAGTATTTCTGCCTTTCGGAAAACATTGCGCTTTATCTGCAGAAATACATACAATACCGCAAACGGAAAATATTTTTTGGTAAACAAAGCGCTGCTGATTTGGCAGATTTGTTAAAAAAACACACCGCCGAAAACTTTTTGTATCCCTGTTCGGATGTAGCTGGGGAAGAAACGCAAAACTTTTTACAAACCAACGGCTATACCTTTACCACGGCTGTTCTATTTAAAACTGTTTGCAGCGATTTATCTGATTTGGCTGATGTTTTTTACGATATCATTGTCTTTTTCAGTCCGTCTAGTATACAATCCTTGTATAAGAACTTCCCTGATTTTCAACAAAACAATACCCGCTTGGCTGCTTTTGGGACAACCACGCATAAAGCACTGTTAGACAGGGAATTGATATTGGATATTCCGGCTCCTTCACCAAAGGCTCCTAGTATGACCATGGCCTTGGATGAATACATTAAACAAGCCAACAAGTAACTTAAAAGCAGTTATTTTAATAGACAACTAGGACCAAAAAAAGGGTTAAAATTTATTTTTTAACAAACAATTAATAGCAATTACTTATATTCGGAATATTTTTGAACATTATGGGTTTACTAAAAATACACCAAAACACCATTTTTCTTATTCTTTTTACGGCTTTTGGAGCCTTACTTAGTAGCTGCGGAAAAAGCGGTGCTAGTGGCGAATTAGTAGGTGCTGGTGCAAAAAATTTTAAAAGCAACGAAGTGCCATATGGCATGGTATATATTCCATCTGGCACCTTTGTAATGGGTCAAACCGATCAAGATGTAACCTTTGGTCAGTTGGCGCAAAACAAACAGGCATCTGTTTCAGCCTTTTTTATGGACGAAACCGAAATTACCAACAGCGAATACCGCCAATTTGTGAATTGGGTGCGTGATTCTATTGCCATTATCGATTATTTGAAAGACGATAAATATTTTATCAAATCTAAAACACCAAGTACTGCACCTGGTGCTAAAAAATTAATCGATTGGAAAAAATTGGGCAAAGGCGCCAATGTAATTTGGGGTAACAAAAAATCGGGTGCAAGCAATGCACCAAAGTTGCAAAACATCTATTACCAAGGAGATGATCGTGTGTTTGATCGGAATGAATTGGATGTTCGCTTGTTGAAGTACAATTTTGCCATCATGAATTTGCGTGGGGCAGCCGATAATAAAAAAGATAAAACTAAAAGCCGTCAAGATTTCATTATTCGCGATAATGTAGCCATCTACCCAGATACGCTGTCGTGGCTATCTGATTTTGCCTATGCGCAAAATGAGCCGATGGCTCAAGGGTATTTTGTTCACCCGGCCTATAATAATTATCCGGTGGTAGGCGTAACCTGGCGCCAAGCAAGAGCCTTTACCGTTTGGCGTTCCCGCTACAACGACGCTTACCGCGAATCTAAAAAATTACCCAAACGTTTACCCTATCAACTACCTAGCGAAGCCGAATTTGAATATGCTGCCCGAGGCGGAAGAACTGGAACGACCTACCCATGGGGTGGGCCTTATCCACGTAATGCCAAAGGATGCTTAATGGCTAACTTTAAACCCGGTAGAGGTAATTATGCCGATGATGGCGGTGCCTTTACGGTAAATGTAAAATCGTATTTCCCAAATGATTTTGGCCTATACAATATTGCTGGAAACGTGGCCGAGTGGACTTCATCTGCTTTCGACGAGTCTGCACCAAACTTTACCAACGATTTGAACCCGGCTTTTGCTTACGAAGCTAAAGATACCGACCCTGATGCCTTAAAACGCAAAGTAGTGCGTGGAGGTTCTTGGAAAGATATTGGCTATTTCTTGCAAAATTCGGCTCGTACCTACGAGTTTCAAGACGAAGCCAAATCGTTTATAGGTTTTCGTTGTGTAACACCTTATATCGGTAGAGATATTAAAGATAAATAATCAATTAACCCCAATTAGACATATTCATTTAAAACAATCTTGTTATGACTAACAATAAATTTTTTAAACTTTTTACGAAATACCAAAGCGCCCTCATTAATATCGGGGCATCTATTGTAATTGTTGGTTTGATTTTTAAAATTAACCACTATTCAGGCGCCGAAATTGGCATTGCAGTCGGTTTAGGTACAGAAGCTGTTCTATTTTTTATATTAGGTGTAATTGCTTATGCCAACCCAGACGAAGAAGCTCACGGGCCTGTTGCCAGTGGTGGTGGCGCATTTGGTATACCGGGTGTTGAGCTAGATAAAGAATCAAAAGCTAAAATTGAAGCAGGCTTAAAAAACTTTGCAAACAATTTAGCTGCTATTTCATCAGCAGCAGATGCCGTAGCGGTAACCAACGAATTTGCAACAAAAGTAAAAGCAGCTTCGGCTAGCTTCGATCAAATAAATGCTAACCTTAAACAACTTAGCGATAATTTAAGCAAAATGGATGTTGCGCCAATGGCACACTCTATGGATGATTCGAAAAAAGTGCAAGAAGAAGTACTAAAATTGTCGAAAAACTTAGCAGCATTAAATGCAGTGTACGGCAATATGTTAACGGCTATGAATCAGCCACGAAACTAATTAGTTTTTACACCCAATACTAAATTTTAAATTATGGCTGGAGGTAAAGAAACCCCAAGGCAGCGGATGATAGGCATTTTATACCTGGTTTTACTGGGTTTAATTGCCTTGAGTGTAAACGATTCGTTGCTAGACGCATTTAAAAACATCACCGATAGTTTATCTACGTCAACTAAAAACGTAAATAGTGGTGTTGAAGCTACATTTTCTTCTTTTGAAGCAACTAAACTCAAAGACGATCCGATTAAAGCAAAGCCTATTTACGATAGGGCTAAAAAAGCAAGTGGCTATGAACGTGATTTAGAAGCGTACATTAATGACCTTAAAACTACTCTTACAGAAGAAGGTGGAGGTATTAATGAAAGTAGCGGCGATTTAGAAGGCAGAGCCAGTGTAGATATTTCTCCTCGTTTTATGATAAATGGAGGCAAAGCCACCAACTTGCGTAAAAAAATTAACGCAACTCGTGAGAAATTACTAAGTCTTTTAGACGCAAAAGAGCGCAAAACGGTTAAATTTTCACTTACTACCATAGATCCTCCAAGCAAAGGAGGTGTTTCGAAAACATGGGAAGAAGCCAATTTTGGCGACGGAATTCCTTTAACAGCCGCTATGACTGCCTTAACCAAAATACAGGCCGATGCTAAAAATGCCGAATCGGAAATGGTGAAAAAGATTTTGGGTAAAATGGATCAGGCAGAGATCAATTTAGATCAGTTTGCTGCCGTAGCTGTCGCACCAACCTCTTACGTTATTCAGGGGCAACCCTATACTGCCGAAGTTTTTTTAACAGCTTCGAGCTCTACCCTAAAACAAACTATAAACGTTGGTGGTGCTAATTTACCTATAAAAGAGGGTAAAGGTGTGTACACCGTAAATACAAATAGAGAAGGTATGTTTAGTTGGGTGGGTAGCTTAACCGTAATTGGTACCGATGGTAAACCTAAAACCTACCGTACCCCAGAACAAAAGTACCAAGTAGCTCGGCCATCAGCGGTAGTATCTCCAGATAAAATGAACGTATTTTACATTGGTGTGCCTAACCCGGTATCCATTTCGGCTCCAGGTATTCCGAAAGAAAAACTCAGAGTGAGCGTAAGTTCTGGTAGCATGAGCGGTGCTAATGGTCGTTACACCTTTACATCAAATACTCCAACACCTGTAGTTGTCAATGTTTCTGCAGAAATTAATGGTAGAGTACAAGCCATTGGCTCTAGCAATTTCCGTGTAAAACGAATTCCAGATCCGAAAGCACGATTTGCCGGAAAATCTAGCGGAACCTTAAGTGCTGCAGCCATTAGAGCTCAAAACTTTGTAGCTGCTGTGTTAGAGGGTTTCGATTTTGATGCGAAATTTACCATTGTGAGGTATACCTTATTAATTGCAAAACCACGTGCCGATGTTATTGTGGTACAAGGTAATGGCAATAGCTTAGAAGGAAGCGCAAAATCTGCTATAAATACCGTTTCAGCAGGTACTCGTGTGATTTTTGATAATATTATTGCGGTGGGGCCTGATGGATCACAAAGAGGGTTAGACCCCATTGTATTAACTGCAAACTAATTCTGTATGAAAAAGATTTTTATTAGTTGCGTTTTGGTAGTGTTATCTGTTTCTGTATGGGCGCAGACTACCAAGCCAAACACCACTAAAAAACCGCTTGCTAAAACGGAGCCCATCCCTGCACCTGTAGTGATACCTCCAACGCCACCACCTGTTCCAGTCCCTGCCCCAAAGCAGCAAGACAGACCGGTAGATGGGTATTATAAAAAAGTTAGTATTCCGCAGGCAAAATTAACGCCACTGGCTACCATTAGAGAAGCAGATATCATTTACAGCAAGCGTGTTTGGAGAGAAATAGATGTGCGTGAAAAAATAAATCAGTTTTTTATTGCGCCGCAAGCTAGTTTAATTGAAATTATTAAACGTGCGGTAGAAGCTGGTGAACTGACCGCATACGATCCTACCCCTGCAGGGGATAAAGACGATTTAAATGGCGATGCTTTTGCAACAACTTTAACGGCCCAAAAAGCAATCTCTCTGTTCAACGATAGTACCTTGGTGCCCGATTATAATGAAGCTGGCGAAAAAACTGGTGACCACATGGTGGCCAACGTATTTTCTCCTGAAATTTACGGGAACTTTAATTTTAGAATTAAAGAAGATTGGATTTTCGACAAACAGCGGTCGGTATTTGAGCCACGCATTGTGGGTTTAGCTATACTAAGAAAGAATGTGGTCAATGGTGAAGATCAAGGACAGAATATTCTGTTTTGGTTGTATTTCCCTGAATTAAGAAATATTTTGGTAAGCAAACCTGTGGCAAACAGCCATAACGATGCCGCTACCCTATCTTACGACGACGTGTTTATGAAACGCATTTTCTCTAGCTTTATCGTAAAAACATCTAATGTGAAAGACGAAGCTATTAAAGATTACGTGAAAACAAGTGGCGTAGATCGTTTGAAAGAAAGCGAACGCTTAAAGAAAGAATTGTTAGATTGGGAACACGACTTGTGGTCGTACTAATCTCCTAAGAAAAAGGCTCTCGAAACGGAGCCTTTTTTAGTTTACCGCTTTTTCGAAATAAGTTTGTAGGGCCTCTAGCTGTTTTTTATTCAACACCTTGGCCAATTCTTCGGGGGCAGCTTCTTTAATTTTCTTTACCGATTTAAAGGTGCTCAGCAATTTTTGAGCGGTAGTAGTCCCAACACCAGGTATGTTAGATAGTTCGGTTTTTAGTGTTCCCTGATCGCGTTTTTTGCGGTGAAAGGTAATACCAAAGCGGTGGGCCTCATCTCGTAATTGCTGAATGATGCGCAAACTCTCCGATTTCTTATCCAAATGCAGCGGATAGGGGTCGCCGGGGTAGTACAATTCTTCTAAGCGCTTGGCAATGCCAATCACGGTAAGTTGCTTACTGATCCCCAACTTTTTTAAACTGGTTAAAGCTGCGGATAGTTGCCCTTTTCCTCCATCAATTACCACGAGTTGCGGTAAGGCTTCGCCTTCATCCAGCATGCGCTTATACCTGCGGTACACGGCTTCTTCCATAGTGGCGAAATCATTGGGGCCTTCTACTGTTTTTACGTTAAAGTGGCGGTAGTCTTTTTTAGAGGGTTTGGCATCTTTAAAAACTACAATAGCCGATACCGGGTATTGCCCTTGGAAGTTGGAATTATCGAAACATTCGATGTGTGTGGGCAATTGATTGAGGCGTAAATCTTTCATCATCTGCGTCAATACACGTTCGGTTTTTACCTCGGGGTTTAGTTTTTCGTATTGGTTTAGGCGGTCTTTTTTAAAGTAAAATACGTTCTTCTGCGAAAGTTCCAGTAGTTTTTTCTTTTCGCCTAATTTGGGCACTGTGAAGTGGATATTGTCATCTTGCAGCTCTAGCGCAAAAGGCACAATAATTTCTTTCGATTGGCTGTTAAAACGGGCTCTAAAATCAGAAATTGCAATGCTTAGTAATTCCTCCTCCGTTTCGTCGAGCTTTTTACGCAGCTCAATGGTTTGCGTTTGTATAATGGTGCCGTTCATTACTTTGAGGTAATTTACAAAGGCATAATTATTTTCGGAGGCAATGCTAAACACATCAACATTGCTAATGGCTGCACTCACCACCGTAGATTTACTTTGATAGCCAACTAAAGAGTCGAGTTTTTCTTTGAGCGATTGCGCCCGTTCAAACTGCATTTCCGAAACAGCTTGTTTCAGTTCATCGTTTAAGCGCCTAATTACCGAGCTAATTTTGCCCGTTAAAATATCTTTAATCTCTTCAATAGTCTGGTTGTAATCCGTTTCGCTTTGCAAGGCTTGGCAAGGCCCCTTACAATTTCCAATTTGATATTCTAAACACACTTTAAATTTTTCGGCGGCAATGTTTGCTTCACTTAGCGCCAAATTGCAGTTACGCAAGGGATAAATTTCTTTTATTAAACCTAAAATGGTGTACATCATGCCAATAGAGGCATATGGCCCGAAATAGGTAGAGCCATCTTTAATAACACGTCGGGTACTAAAAATTCGTGGGAATCGCTCGTTTTTTATAACAATCCACGGGTAAGTTTTATCATCTTTAAGCAGTACGTTGTAACGTGGTTGGTGCTTTTTAATCAGGCTATTTTCTAATAACCAGGCATCAATTTCGGTATCTACCAACGTAAAGCTAATGCGCACAATTTTGCTTACCAATACCCTGGTTTTGGCATTTAAGCGCTGGTTAGCCGTAACAAAATACGAACTGACCCTACTTTTGAGACTTTTTGCTTTACCAATGTAAATGAGTTCGTCTTCGGCATTCCAAAACTGGTATACCCCTGGCTTTTGAGGTAAATTTTTTAGAAATGCAGAGAAATCAGGTACTTTGCTCATTTGTTAGCTTGTGGCCTTCGGCTTAATTTTCTTCTACCGTGGCTGGTGTGGTGTAGGTATCGCAGTCAAAGGCGATGGTTTGTCCCCCTTTTGGTGGTTCAAAATCACCTTTGCTGTATTTCAGTTTACCATCAGCATATATCTTTTTCATAAACAAGGCAAAAATTGGCAAAGCCGAATTGGCTCCTTCGCCTTGGTTAGTAGAGAAAAAGTGAATGGCTCGGTCTTCGCAGCCAGTCCAAACACCAGTAACCAATTGTGGCGTAATACCCATAAACCAACCGTCGGAGTTATTTTGCGTAGTTCCGGTTTTACCACCAATTGGGTTTGTAAGTCCGTATTTATAACGCAAGCGTGATCCGGTTCCGTTCTCCACTACGCCTTTAAGCATTTGGGTCATTACGTAAGCCGTTTGCTCATTTAAGGCAAAAACTACTTTGGGCTTACGCTCGTAAAGCATGTTGCCGTTTTTATCTTCAATACGTAATAAATAAATCGGCTCGGTCCAGGTGCCGTGGTTTACAAAGGCCGAATAGGCGCCTACCATGTCGTATACCGAAGCATCAAACGTACCCAAGCAAATAGATGGGTAAGCTGGTACATCGCTAGTAACACCCATTTTTTTAATGAGTGTAGAAACGGCAGTGGCACCCACTTGTTTCATCATGTAGGCGGTTACATAGTTTTGAGAATAGGCTAAGGCCCTTTTTAAGGTGATGCTTCCCGGAAGGGGTTTGGATGCATTGGGTGTCCAACCCTCAATTTCTACCGGTTCGTTTGGTACGGTTAAGCAAGGCGAATAGCCGTTGTCAATAGCTACAGCATAAGTAAAGGGTTTGGCTGTTGAACCTACTTGGCGGGTACCCATTTTCACTTGGTCGTATTTAAAGTATTCGAAGTTGGTACCACCTACCCAGGCTTTTACATGGCCGGTTTGGGGCTCCATAGACATGAGTGCATTTCTTAAAAGGAGTTTATAATATTTTACAGAGTCTATAGGGCGCATAAGGGTGTCAATATTGCCTTTCCAGCTAAAAATGGTCATGCGTGCTGGACTTAAAAAGTCTTGCTGAATTTCCAATTCGGTTCTTCCTAAGGTTTGTAATTGTCGGTAGCGGTCGGAGCGTTTAATACCCTGATCAAGTAATTGCTGGTAATCTTTAAAGGGATCTTTACGACCTTTCCATTGGGCATTAAACTGCTGTTGCAGTTCTTTCATGTATTCCCTCTGTGCATCTTCGGCATATTTTTGCATGCTGGCGTTAATGGTGCTGTATATTTTTAGTCCATCGCGATCTAAATCGTATGGTGTGCCATCGGCTTTGGTTATAGCTTGTTCTTCAAAAATGCGTTGTATTTCTTTTTTAAGCATGGCTCGGAAATAAGGAGCCAAGCCAACATTATAGTTTGCTGGGTTGAAATCTAAGTTGAGGGGTAATTGCTGAAATTTTTCGGTTTCTTCATCACTTAAATAGTCGGCTTTGCGCATGTTGTCTAATACGGTATTACGTCTGGCTAAGGCCCGCTCGGGGTTGTGTGTGGGGGAATAAAATGAGGGTCCTTTTAGCATACCAATTAAAACGGCTGCTTGGTCGGGCCTAAGTTTATCGGGTGTAGTATTGAAGTACGTTCTGGCCGCCGATTTGATACCAAAGGTATTGTAGGCGCCAAAATCTACTGTATTGAGGTAGATAGTTAAAATTTCTTCTTTGGTATAATTACGCTCTAGTTTAACGGCAATAATCCATTCTTGGAGTTTTTGAATAATGCGTTTAAACGGATTTTTGGCCCGTTCAGAAAATAAGTTTAGGGCTAATTGTTGTGTAATGGTACTGGCACCTTGTTTTTTGCCAATAAGATTATAAAACAAAATGGTAAAGGTGCGTCTAAAATCGATTCCCGAGTGGCTATAAAAGCGAATATCTTCGGTTGCGACCAGCGCATTGATTACGTTTGGGGATATTTGTTCATAGCGTACATTGGAGCGATTTTGTATATAGTAGGTTCCTAAAACTACATTATCTTCAGAAATAATTTCGGAGGCTAAATTGCTTTTCGGATTTTCTAAATCTCTAAAAGTGGGCATCTTGCCAAATAGGCCCAACCCGATACAAAAAATAAAAATAGCCGAGAAGGCAATTATTCCTATGAAAATTTTCCATAGTACACTGGTATAGCTTTGTAATTCTTGTCTGTTTAGTGTCTCACTCATTGTTTTATTGATAATGTTCGGTATAAAATTTAAAATACTGGATTAGTAAATCAGTATTTGATAATAAGTCTAAATTGGCCTTGTTACATAAATAAATAGAATAGCTTTCTTTAGAAACTTTCATAATATCTGGTAGTAAAGGTCGAATGTTTTGTAGATAGTCCTTAGCCGTATTTTTGCTGTAAAATTCGCCTATATAAATTAATTGATGTTCATCTCCAGCTTGTTTTAATTGGTGTTTAATGGCGCCATCGGCAAAATTTGCTCTATTAAATTGGCCAATACCAAATCTAGACGAACTTAAGTTGGCGCCGGCATTGGCTACATCAATCACCACATAGTAGTGGCTGCTATCTGCTAAACTAAATAGGCTATTTGTTTTCAAGGCTTTAACTGGTTTGCTTATTAGACTATCGGTTTTTGTTGCTTCTGCCAAGGCATACACTAGAGGATCTTTATCGGTAAGTACGGCTAATTTTATCGCCAATGTTTTTCGATTTTTATCAATAAAATCGAGATGTGTTTTTACCAAGGGGGTAATGAGTTTATCCTCTGGATACGTACTCACGATGTTCTTTAAGGAAGTTTCAAAAGGGGCAAGTTCTTCTTGGTGCCCCTCGGCTATGGTTTTTAAATAGGCCAATTGCGGCGAAAATTTGTTTTCGCCGAACTGGGCCTTTAACTCCATAATACATACCAAGGTATTGGTATAGTTTTTCCTAGCAAACTCATCAAATGTTTGATTATAATCCCGAATAAGCGCTAAAGCTTGTTCATCTTGTTTCTGACTAAAATCTGGGTCTCGGATAACTTTTGCATACAAGCTATTTGGATACGTTGTTAGAATAGTAGATTTAAATAATTCTGATTTTCCACTGTCTACTTCGGCATATAAACGGAATAAATTGTAGTATACAGCTGCCGTATTTTCATACGTCGGAAATCTAGCTAAAATACCTTCGAATATGCCTATTGCTGCCGTTTTATCTTGTGCCACTTCTCGGTAATAATTGCCTATTTCGTAATAGGCATTTGCAATGCGTAGGTTAGATTGCGCTAATTTATCAGCCGTATTTGGGAGCGTAAATAAAATGGCATTTACTTGTTCGTTAACGGCATTGGCTCCATCTGTGGGTTTGAGTGTGCTTGACGATGCAGCTATTACATTATTTGCAGGGTTGTTTTGCATAGCCGCCATGCTCGATGTTTGGCTTCTTCGCCAATCGTCTGCCAAGGGGCGATTTCCCCAACGTTTTTTAAAATCTGCAAAACCTTGGCTTAGCGCTGCAGAATTGTTAAAGTAAAATTTGGTGTCTGCACTACTGCTGGTATTATCATTAGCGGGAATATAAGTTCCTGTATTTGAGTTGTCTACTGTTTGTTTTTTTGCAGCATATTGTTTTGCTCTCTGCTCTAGTTGGGCTACAATTTTAAGGCGTTGTGCTGCCTCCGGCAGTTTGGCCAGCGCCTGTAGGCTATCTTCGGAGGCTACAACAATCAGGTTGCTGGTTAATAAATCCAGATTGGTATTTTTTTTCCGTATGGCTTCAAAACTTGGATGGCTGCTGGGTAAAACACTTAAGGTGCTATCGTAGTAATTTTTAGCCGTTACATAATCTGGCTGATTGAAATACAAATTGGCAAGGGCTAAGTAGGAGAGACCTTTTTGTGTTTGGTTGCGCTTGCTTTTAAGTACCGATTGTTTATAGTTAACCTCTGCTTGTTTGGAATTCCCAGCCTCTTGGTAACTGCGGCCAATTTGAAAATAGATTTGATCTACGTTGTCGCTATTTTTATCGTCTTTAAGCAATGCTTGCAAGGTTTTTATCCGATCAACTTTCTTGCTACTATGTTGCTCAGCAATACTCAATTGATTTAGATGGGCATTAAAAGCCATATCAAATGCTGCATTGCTTTTGTACACATATGTAAAATGGGTACTAGCCAATGTATTTTTACCGGTTTCAACTTCTAGCTGTGCCAGTAAAAAAGTCCAGCGGATGCGTTGTGCTTTGCTTTCGCAAGCTTTAATAGCTTTATTCAGCAAAAAGATAGCAGGCTCATATGCCTTGGTGTAAATGTACCATTGCGCTTTGGAAGCATAGGCTTCGGCCACCATTTTTTTAGAAGTTTTCAGATATTTAAAGGCGGTATCTAAAGAAGCTTCAGCCTCAGGCAAGTGATAGAGTTGCATCTGGGCTCTTCCTCTCCAAATTAAAGCCGCTTGGCGGTTATCTTTTTCTTTCGGATAACCGTTGTACACATACGTGAAATACTCTACCGAATTATAAAAATCGGCTTTGAGGTAATTGGCAATACCAATTAATACATAGGCATCATCTACAAAACGGCTTTGCGATTTTTCATTGGCTACGGTATTAGCTTTCAAAATAGCCTTATCTAAATTGGCGGTTTCGGACTTGCCCGATTTCTCGTCGGGTTCGCAGAATACACTAATGGGCTGATCGTAGGTAGTTATGTAGCTTTCTTGAATACGTTGTTCGCTCTCTTTAACCAAGGTTCGGGCATTGTACAAAATATTAAACTTGGCCGTTAAATTTTGCATCTCACGGGTACTCAAATTCTCCTTTTGAGCGCTACAGCTACTTAACGCAAAGCTGCCCACAATAAGTAAAAAGATTAAAGAAAGGGTAGAGCGTTTTTCCAAAAGCTATGATCACTATACTATGAAACAAAAATAGCATAATCTAGGTTTTAATACGATTAAAATATGCCCGACATTGTGCTATCTATTTATTTTGCTGTTACTTTGTATATGGCTAAAAAAGAATCTGAAGATAGGCGAAAAGCAGACACTGCTTACCTAAAATATTCGGCCGCAGCATTTCAAATGTTAGCCGTAATTGGCCTCTCGGTTTATGCGGGTATTAAGTTAGACGATCATTTTAATCATGAACTCCGTTGGATAACAGCATTATTAGGCATTATTGGCGTTATTTTGGCCATCTATTTTTTAATTAAACAACTTAATAATGAGCGTTAAACGTTTCATTTTTATTTTCGCAGCTTTTTTACTACTTCTTGCAATAGCCCCTTTTTTAGTTCAAAACTATTTTGGGATGTATCTTATACCCAATTTCTGGACTCTCTTCTTTATTTTCGGTAGTTTTAGTTTAATCGTATTGCCAACTGCCCTTTGGCAAATGAATTTAAGCATAAAATCCTCTGGTCAGGCCTTGCTGGCTACCACTGCCCTACGATTTATTTTTGGCTTGATAGTTTTGCTAATTTATCTCCTAAATTTTAACGTTATAGCAGGTATTTTCATGCTTAATTTTTTTTATCTCTATTTCGCACATATGGGGTTTGAAATTTATTGTTTGTTGTGTAACTTGCGCACCTGAAAATGAGCATAAACTTTGGTGTTTATGCATAAACAGAGCCACATTTTAGATTTGAAAAATTACTCGATACTCCTTTTTCTTGCCGCTTTTATAAGTTTATTTAGCTTTATAACGCCAATATACGCAGCAGAAGCTGAGCATGCGGTAGGTACAGAACATGCCGCTCAACCGGCACACGCCGAAGCTGAAGAAGATATTTCTCAAACCATATTACATCATATTGCCGATGCGCATGAATGGCATTTTTGGGGCGAAGGCGAAGAAAAAGTAGCTATCCCCTTACCTGTTTTGCTTTTCACCGATCATGGCCTAGTCTTTTTTATGTATAACAAGCATGAAAATGAGCACGGAACCGAGGTTTTTGTAGAGAACGGTCAGAAATTAGTAAACTTTCATGGCAAATTTTATTACGCCTCAGCCAAAACCAATGCCGAAGGTATGTACGTGGAAATGAATGCCGATCAAGAAATTACAAATCCAAAACCATTCGATTTTTCGATTACCAAAAATGTGGTTTCATTATTCATTTCTGTATTCTTACTGCTTGTAGTATTTATCAGTGTAGCAAAAACCTATGCTAAAAGAAAAGGCAGTGCGCCTAAAGGATTACAATCGTTATTAGAACCTATTATTTTATTTGTTCGCGATGACATTGCCCGTCCGCAATTGGGACATAATTACGCCAAATTTATGCCCTACTTACTTACCGTATTCTTTTTTGTGTGGATTAATAACTTATTGGGATTAATTCCCATTTTCCCGGGAGGTGCAAACCTAACGGGCAACATTGCCGTTACCATGATGTTGGCCTTGTTTACTTTTATACTCACCACCATTAATGGGAACAAAAATTATTGGGGGCATGTATTTACACCCCATGTGCCATGGTGGTTATACCCACTCATGATTCCGGTAGAAATTATCGGATTATTTACCAAACCTATAGCACTAATGATTCGTTTATTTGCGAACATTACTGCAGGCCACATTCTGATATTGAGTTTAATTTCATTGATTTTCATTCTCAAGTCGGTTTTTGTTGCCGGTATTGCCGTTCCATTCGTGTTATTTATTAGCGTAATTGAATTAGTAGTTGGGTTTATTCAGGCATTTATCTTTACCATTTTATCGGCCTTATTTATAGGCATGGCGGTAGAAGAGCATGCCGAACATTAATGTGTAATTGTTTTTTTGTTTAATTTATATTTAAAAATCAGGTTATGATCACAGGAAGTATCGCAGGAATTGGTGCCGGTTTAGCTGCTATTGGAGCAGGTATCGGTATCGGTCAAATTGGTGGAAAAGCCATGGAAGGCATGGCTCGTCAGCCAGAAGCAGCCTCTAAAATCCAAACAGCCATGTTAATTGCAGCAGCATTCGTTGAGGCAGTAGCATTGTTTGGTGTGGTAGTTGCATTCTTAGGCACCAAGTAGCAATTTTTTAAGAGCCATGGCGGTTGGCTATGGCTCTTAATTTTACCTTAATCATACCACAAAACGAATTTTATGTTTTTAGCAATCAACCCATTAGTTAGCCCCGATCCGGGATTGTTCATTTGGTCTACCGTCGCCTTTTTACTCCTATTTGTGTTATTGCGCAAAATGGCATGGAAACCAATTGTTCAGGCACTCGATGAACGTGAACGTTCTATTGAAGAAGCGCTCGAATCGGCAAAAAAAGCCAAAGAAGAAATGGCCCGTTTAACTAGCGAAAACGAATCGCTATTAAAACAAGCCCGTGCCGAACGTGATGTGATATTGAAAGAAGCAAAAATGCTAAAAGATCAAATTGTAGCCGAAGCAAAAACAAGCGCTCAGGTAGAAGGCGCCAAATTGATTGAAAAAGCAAAACAAGAAATTGATAGCCAAAAAACAGCTGCATTAGCTGAAGTGAAAAACCAAGTGGCTAGCTTATCATTAGAAATTGCTGAGAAAGTATTAAACAAACAATTTGAAGACCAAAAGAAACAAGAAACTTTGGTGAACGAATTATTGAAAGAAGTTAAATTGTAAGTTTTAAACTTCCAACGAAAAAGAAATGTCTGAATTACAAGTTGCATCACGATACGCCAAATCTCTCATCGATTTAGCCACCGAGCAAAAGGTGTTAGATCAGGTGCAAGAGCAAATGTTGCTTTTTGTGCAGGTTTGCCACGAAAATCCAGAGTTGGTAGCCGTGCTCAAAAATCCAATCATTAGCTTGGATAAAAAAGTAGCCGTATTGCAAGGAGTATTTGGCAGTAAAGTGCACAAAATTGTTAATGCATTTTTTGTATTGATGGTAAACAAAGGCAGAGCAGCATTATTATTGCCTACTGCTAAGGCTTATATTGCAGCTTTCCAAGCAATTAAAGGCATTGTAATAGCCAAAGTAAAGGCAGCAAGTGCATTAAGTGATGATGCTAAAAAGCAAATCATTGCACTAGTAAAATCAATGGGAGCCAACGAAGTGGTATTGGAAATTACTATAGACCCGGCAACTATTGGCGGTTTTGTATTGCAAGTGGGCGACAAACAATTAGATGCCACCTTGAAAACTAGACTGAATAAATTAAAAAAAGAATTTGAACAAAAAGTGGTTGCCTAAACGGTTTACGCAACAACACATAGATTACGCAAATCATATACAATTATGGCAGAAGTTAGACCAGACGAAGTATCGGCGATTTTAAGACAACAATTAGCGGGCTTTAAGTCAGAAGCCGAACTCGAAGAGGTAGGCACAGTTTTACAAGTGGGCGATGGTATTGCCCGTGTTTATGGCTTAACAAAAGTTCAATCGGGTGAACTTGTTGAATTCGATAACGGATTGCAAGGCATCGTTTTAAACTTAGAAGAAGACAACGTGGGTGTGGTATTATTAGGCCCTTCTGACGAAATTAAAGAAGGCGATACCATTAAACGTACCAAAAAAATTGCCTCTATTAATGTAGGCGATGGCATGTTAGGCCGTGTGGTAAACACCCTTGGTCAGCCAATTGATGGTAAAGGGCCCATTGCCGGTAAAACCTACGAAATGCCTTTAGAGCGTAAAGCTCCAGGTGTAATTTACCGTCAGCCGGTAAACGAACCTTTGCAAACTGGTATTAAAGCTATCGATGCTATGATTCCAATCGGTCGTGGCCAGCGTGAGTTGGTCATTGGCGATCGTCAGACTGGTAAAACTGCCGTTTGTATCGACACCATTATCAACCAAAAAGAATTTTACGAAGCAGGAGAGCCTGTATTTTGTATATATGTAGCTATCGGTCAGAAAAACTCTACCGTAGCACAAATTGTACGTACCCTAGAAGAAAATGGCGCCATGCCATTCTCGGTAGTAGTAGCCGCTTCGGCTGCCGATCCGGCTCCTCTACAATTCTACGCCCCATTTGCGGGTGCAGCTATTGGAGAGTTTTTCCGCGATACAGGTCGTCCGGCATTAATTGTATACGATGATTTATCGAAGCAAGCCGTAGCCTACCGTGAGGTATCTTTATTATTAAAACGTCCTCCGGGCCGTGAGGCTTACCCAGGTGACGTATTCTACCTACACAGCCGTTTATTAGAGCGTGCTGCAAAAATCAACGCCAACGATGCCATCGCTCAAGCGATGAACGATTTACCAGAATCAATTAAAGGTATTGTAAAAGGTGGTGGTTCCTTAACCGCTCTGCCAATTATCGAAACCCAAGCTGGCGACGTATCGGCCTACATTCCAACCAACGTAATTTCTATTACCGATGGTCAGATTTTCTTAGAATCGAATTTATTTAACGCAGGGGTTCGCCCGGCTATCAACGTGGGTATTTCGGTATCACGTGTGGGTGGTAATGCGCAAATTAAATCGATGAAGAAAGTAGCTGGTACCTTAAAATTAGATCAAGCACAATACCGTGAGTTAGAGGCTTTTTCTAAATTCGGTTCCGATTTAGATGCGGCAACCAAAGCGGTATTAGATAAAGGTATTCGCAACGTAGAAATTTTAAAGCAAGGCCAGTTTGCACCCGTAGCGGTTGAAAAACAAGTGGCCATTATTTACATTGGTACCAAAGGTTTAATGCGTAACGTGCCGGTAAATAAGGTAAAAGAGTTTGAAGCCGAATACTTACAGCAAATAGAGCAACGCCACCCAGAGGTGTTAACGGCACTAAAAGCAGGTAAATTTGACGATAGCTTAACTAGCGTATTAGAAAGCGTAGCGAAAGAATTAGCAGGTAAATATTAAATTTTAAACTCCCAAAAACAACATGGCGAATTTAAAAGAAGTACGAAATAGAATTGCATCGGTAAGCTCTACACAGCAAATTACCAAAGCCATGAAAATGGTTTCGGCTGCTAAGTTAAAGCGTGCCACCAATGCCATTGTACAATTGCGTCCCTATGCCAATAAATTAAAAGCCATTTTGGCTAATTTATCGGCAAGTTTAGAGGACGCATCTTCGCCGTATACCGCTGTTCGTGAACCTAAAAAAGTATTAATTGTGGCCGTATCCTCTAACCGTGGATTGGCCGGCGCTTTCAATATGAACGTGATTAAAGCCGTTAATCAATTAATTTCGGGCACCTATGCTACGCATTACCGCGAAGGAAATGTGAGCATTGTAGCCATTGGCAAAAAAACCCAAGATTATTACGAAAAACGTAAATACAAGGTAATAGGCAATAACAACGAACTCTATCAACAATTAACCTTTGAAAACACGGCAAAAATTACCGAAACCATTATGGATTCGTTTAAAAATGGGGAGTTTGATAAAGTAGATTTGGTATACAACCAATTTAAAAATGCAGCCGTACAATTTATTACTACGGAGCAATTATTGCCGGTAGCAAAAGTTGCCGATGATTTAGTGGCTGATACGCAAACCGACTATATTTTAGAACCTTCGCAAGAAGAAATTGTTACCGAGTTAATTCCAAAATCAATTAAGATTCAGGTTTACAAAGCGGTATTAGATTCCCATGCCTCGGAGCACGGCGCTCGTATGACGGCCATGGATAAAGCCACCGAAAATGCTGGCGATTTAATAAAAGCGCTTAAATTATCGTATAACCAAGCCCGTCAGGCAGCCATCACTACCGAATTAACGGAGATTGTAAGTGGTGCAGCGGCGCTATCAAACGGATAAATCAATTCTACTAGTTTATAAAAACATGGCAAAAGCAAAAAATACCCCAGGAACTATCCAGAATAACAATGCGAATGAAACAGGGCATTATAAATTAATGACTTACGGTATTATTATCGGTTTGGCAGGCGTTTTCGGACGTTTTGTTCAAGATTCTAGCCTAGCTAGCGGTATTGCCAATGTGTTGTTGTTAATCGGATCGGTTGTAAGCATTAAAGCAGTCCTTAATATCCTAAAATAAGGTTTCAGCTTATCGAATAGATGCATCTTTCCGCATTCGCTAGGAGTGTAGAAGGGTGCTTTTTTTATTTGGGCTTATAGCCCGAGTACCTCAGTATTTTTTGCGCATTTTGTAATGCCATTAAATCTTTTGGCTCCAGTTCTGGATGTTTATCCATATACTTTTTTACAATTTGCCAGCCTACCCAAACGCCTAATTTAGGTGCCGATTGGTTGTTTTCTCCCAAGCCCGGAGTAAAAGGAGCATCGGTTAAAAACTTTTGAATTTTAGCATAGTCGCTTTCAAAAATCAACTTTTCTTCAATAAAATAGGCCCAAATATCGGTCTCATAGGTTTTGCACCACGCACGTTGTGCATTGGTATAGCCTATTAATAAGCTGTCGGGTGCGGTGGGCAAAGCTTTTTGCATCAGGTAGAGTACTTTGCCGTTATACACCATTTTATCTAATAAGGATACGCTTGCATCTGCTTCGGGATAAAGTTCTTCTCGGATATAGGTCTCTACCACTCTCGGTGTTATATTTTCAGGAGTAAAACGTCGAGAAATGTACTGAGGAATACTTTGAACTAAGGCCGGGTAAAAGGGCGATTCTTTGCCTAAAAACATATCTAACCCAATGCCCATATAGCCATTCCCGATGGGCGTTTGCACCGAGAACCCAGATAAAAAGCTGATAAAACGAGGTGTTTTTTGCTTGGGGAAATAATAGTGCATGCGTTTAAAGGCATCGGTTAATTCTGCCTCCTGTTTCTTTAAATCTGGATACGTGCTTTTCACAGCCTTAGCCAATGCTTTGTATTCGGGGTTTTCCAGAACAGTTCTTAAATTTTGGTAATAGTTTGTGTCGGCCATGCTGCCCACTGCTAGCATATTTTCAATATAATCGGCATAAAACCAGTCGTATTGCTTCTCTAGTTTGGGCGTTATTGTAGAAACATTTGCTGGATTCAATTGCTCCATCGATTGGTCAAAGCGTTCAATCTTGATGTTTAGTTTAATATTGCTTATATCGGGTTCGTTACTGCGTGTGCAGCCAGTAAAGGAAAGGCATAGGCCGAGTATAAAGAATAAGCAGGTGTTTGTAAGCAATTTCATGGTTCGAATTTACTAAAATGCCACTATATTTGTTACAGATGAAAATCGCATTAGCCCAACTAAATTACCACGTAGGTAATATCGAGTCCAATACTCAGAAAATTCTGGGAGCCATTATAAATGCCCGATCTCAAGGAGCAGATTTAGTGGTATTTGCAGAGTTGGCTATTTGTGGTTATCCACCTAAAGATCTATTAGACTATACTTCCTTTATTTCCGAATGCGAAGCGGCCGCCCAACGTATAGCCACCGCTTGTACCGATATTGCCTGCATTGTAGGCTTGCCCACGGTAAACCCACAGGTAAAAGGTAAAAATTTATACAACTCGGCCTATTTTATGGCCGAAGGACAGGTAAAAGCTCAAGTAAATAAAGCGCTTTTGCCCAATTACGATGTATTTGAGGAATACCGTTATTTCGAGCCGGCTAAACACAGTGCCTGCATCAGTTTTAAGGACACCAAAATTGCACTCACTATTTGCGAAGATCTCTGGAATGTAAATAACGATCCACTGTATGTGGCAGAGCCCATGGATTGGCTTAGTAAAGAAAATCCGGATGTGATGATCAATATTGCCGCATCGCCGTTTGCCTATAACCACGACGAAGAGCGTGTACAAATATTAGGCGATAATTGCCGTAAATACAACTTGCCTCTATTTTATGTAAATCAAATTGGTGCCCAAACGGAGCTTATTTTCGATGGAGAATCGTTGGTTTTTAACGAAAAAGGTGACGTTTTAGACCAATTACCGGCTTTTAAGGAGGACTTGAAAGTATACGAATTTGTACAAAATAAGGTGCTTGGGCTGGTACCAAGAACCGCCATTCCCGAAACCGATGTAGCGCAAATTTATCAGGCCTTAATTTTAGGTATTCGCGATTATTTTCAAAAATCCGGGTTTAAGAAAGCAACCCTTGGCCTATCGGGCGGTATAGATTCTGCTGTAGTTTGCGCCTTAGCCGTGGAGGCCCTAGGTCCCGAAAACGTAGTGGCAATTTTGCTGCCTTCTGAGTTTTCGAGCGACCATTCTATTGCAGATGCTTTGGAATTGGTACAAAATATAGGTTGCGAACAGCTTACCGTACCCATTAAGCATGCCACCGAAGCTTTTGATGCGATGTTAAAGCCTGCCTTTAAAGAGTTAGCCTTCAACCTAACCGAAGAAAATATTCAATCTCGAAGCCGAGCAGTGGTGCTGATGGCGCTCTCGAATAAATTTGGCTATATCTTGCTCAATACCTCCAATAAAAGTGAATGTGCCGTAGGTTATGGTACTTTATATGGAGATATGGCTGGTGCCATTAGTGTTTTGGGTGATGTGTATAAGACTCAAGTGTATCAGTTGGCAAATTACATCAATAGAAACAAAGAAACTATTCCTCAAAATAGCATTGTAAAACCACCTTCGGCCGAGTTGCGCCCCGGACAAAAAGATTCGGACTCTTTGCCCGAATATGACGTGCTAGATAAATTGCTGTTTCAGTTTATTGAGCAAAAACAAAGCCCTGCTGCACTTATTGCCCAAGGATTTGAGGAGGCGCTTGTTACCCGAATGGTTAAATTAGTAAACCAAGCCGAATTTAAACGCTACCAAACACCACCTATTTTGCGGGTATCGCCAAAAGCCTTCGGCCCAGGTCGCCGTATGCCTATTGTTGGGAAGTATTTGACTTAGCCAAGGCTTTATAAATCACATCCTGAATGCGTGGTCTTATTCTCAAATTAGATAACCTATCACTTACCTCCGGATATACCCTGTTTGATAAGAAAATATAAATCAGGTCGTTCTTCGCATCGGCCCATACGCAGGTGCCGGTATAGCCTGTATGTCCAAAAGTTTCGGGTGTGGCTAATGTAGAAGGGTAGGCAGGTATAGCATTGGGGTCCCAGCGGTCGAAGCCCAAACCCCTCCGACTTGTGGTCGATTGTCGGGTGGTAAATTGTTCTACCGTGCTAGCTTTAAAATAGCGTTTGCCACCATAGGTTCCTTTATTCAATAATAATTGATAAAAAATAGCCAAATCGTTGGCGGTGGCAAACACACCCGCATGCCCCGAAACGCCTCCCAGCATGGCTGCTCCTTGGTCGTGCACATCGCCCTGCAGTGTACTTTTTCTAAAATAGGTGTCGTTTTCTGTTGGAATAATGCGATCTACAGCAAAGTGCTTTTTGGGTAAATACCCAGCCGTTTGCATGCCCAAGGGTTCATAAAATTGCTGGGCAACATACTCGTCTAGAGGTTGTTCGCTGAGGGTTTCTACTACTTCTTTCATAAAATACATGCTTAAATCGCTGTACACGTAGCGGCCTCTTCTAATTAGTGGAGAGCGCAACATTTGTGGCCACATTACCTCGGCAAAGTAATTAGCCTTTAAGAAAAAACTGTCTGTTACTTTGGTTGGGAACTCGGCACTAGTCCTAGGACTTACATCCGTAGGTTTTAGTTTTTGGTAAAAAGGAATGTAGGGCGTAAAGCCTGCTTCGTGCAGCATGACTTCTCGTACTTTAATATCTGCTTTATTTAAGCCTCTTGTGCGCCCAATATAGGCACTTAAAGGAGAATCGAGCGAAAGTTTATCACTTTCAACCAAACGCATTACGGCGGGCGTAGTAGCCACGGTTTTGGTAATAGAAGCAATATCGTACAAATCGTTTATGCGGGTAGCCCGGGTACGCTCGTAGGTGGGGTTGCCAAAGGCTCGTTCATAAATTACTTGCCCGTTTTTAACCACTAGTACCACCGCACTTGGTGTGGCTTTGGCAAAAATGGCTTCGTATGCAATAGCTTCTATGGGGGCTAAATCGGTTGTATGAATACCAACCGCCTCGGGTACCGTATAGCTTAAGCGTGTTTTTTTGATGGAGAAGCCACTGCCACTGCGTAGCTTTTCACCATAATCTTGCTTTAGATAATTATAAATGCTGAGGCCACCAAATATAGCTTGCGCCACCACGCTAGCCCCAGCTTCTGTATGATTTTCGCACCAAATAATGGGCGATTGAATGCTTTCTAATTTGGTTAAACTTCGGGCATCGCCAAAAAGAGCAATGATTACCTGTTTATTCTTCTCTGCTTGCTTAATAAAATTAAGTACCCGTTCGTCGAAAATAACCACATCCGAAAGCTCTATAATGAGCATGTGGTAAAATTTTAAATCGTCTAATAAGGCGTCTAAGGAAGAGGTATTGGCATAAAAATTCCCATTAAAGGAAGGTATCTGTTGGTATTTATTGGCTAAGCTATCGAATACCTCACTGTGGTTAAAGCCTAAATTTATGCTGGCAATTTTTTGGTTGATATTGACTAAGGGCAGCACCTCATCGGCATTGTTTAGCACAACCGTATGTTTTTGTGCATCGTTAAATTGGCGTAACCATTCGGCTGGGTTGCTTTCTTGTGCATAGGCGTGTATGCCCAGCAATATGCCCGTAAAAGTTAGTAGGAGTTTAATAAACTTTCTCTCCATTAACATAGGTATTTAGCACTTTGGTACCTAAAATTTGATCTCCCGCTATTTTTAAAATATCTCTATCTAGGATAATAAAATCGGCAAACTTGCCCACCTCTATACTGCCTTTTTCTTTTTCTTCAAAATTGCCTTTGGCTGCCCAAATGGTCATTCCTCTAAGCGCATCGGCTCTGCTTAAGGCATTTTCTGTTTGAAACCCTTTACTAGGCCAACCCTTTGCATCTTTACGAACTACGGCAGCGTAGAAGGTACGCATAGGGCTAATATCTTCTACCGGAAAGTCGGTTCCTAAAACTAACCAGCCATTTTGTTGTAGCAATTGCTGATAGGCATATGCCCCTTTTATGCGTTCCGATCCCAAACGTTCGCCGGCCCAATACATATCGGAAGTGGCATGGGTAGGTTGCACAGAAGGCACTACAGAATTGGCACCAAATTTCGCGAAGTCGGCAGAGTTTACCACTTGTGCATGTTCAATACGCCAGCGTAAATCGTTTTTACCTTTTAATACCTTGGCATATACGTTTAAAATTTCTCTGTTTGCCGAATCGCCAATAGCATGGGTGCACATTTGAAATCCTTTACCGGCAATTTTTTGCGCTAATTCTAAGTAATGTGCTTTCGGGCTTAATAAAAATCCAAAATGCCCAGCTTGGTCGGCGTAAGGGTTTAGTAAGCAAGCACCACGAGAGCCCAAGGCCCCGTCGGCGTATACTTTAAAGGCACGCACATTTAAGCGATCGGTTTTAATGGCGCCATTTTTTACTAGAAAATCGAAATTTTCAGGGCTATCTGATAGCATGATGAATAAGCGCATTTTTAATTGTTCCGCCTTTTGCAAGGCGTCAATGGTGCTTACCGCTTGGTGATCTAAGCCGCAATCAACAATGGTGGTAAGTCCTGCCGCAAAGCAGTTTTTTTGAGCATCCAATAAGGCTTTGTTTACTTGTTCGGTAGTGGGTTTGGGTATTTTGCTCGATACTAGATCTACAGCATTATCTACCAAAAGGCCTGTTAGTTTTCCATTTTCTGTTCCAATTTCTCCGCCTACTAAGGTTTGGCCAGGTTTAATGCCGGCTAAGTCTAGTGCTTTTTGGTTAGCAATGGCGGCGTGGCCATCTACCCGGTTTAAAAGTATGGGTTGATTGGGGAACAAACGGTTGAGTTCGGCGTTGCTCGGAAAGTTTTTATTGCTCCAATCATTCTGGTCCCAGCCTCGGCCTAAAATCCAGCCTTCGGTATTTTGACTAGCAAAGACTTTTACTTTGGTTATAATTTCTTCCCAACTTTTAGTGTCTACTAAATCTACCGTATTTAGTCCTAAGCCATAGGCTAAAAAGTGGGCATGCCCGTCAATAAATCCCGGATAAATAGCTTTCCCTTTGGCATCAATTTCTTTTTTGGCGCTGTACTCTTTTTGCAAATCGGCACTTTTGCCAATAGCTATAATTTTACCATCGCTAATGGCCATGGCCTCTGCTTCACTAAAGGTGCTGTCTACAGTGTAAATGTGTGCATTGTAAATCAAGGTATCGGCCGATTTTTTGCTTGAACATGCCCATAGAAAGCTAAGGGCTAAGAAGAAAAAGATTTTTTTCATGTGGTATTGTTTTCTGTGTTTAAATATAGGGATTGTGCTGTTTGAATGCGAATGTAAAGCAAATTTTAGCCTTTAAAATGGCAAAAAAATAGCTATTTTAGCAGTTCATGTCAGATATTATTCAACTTTTACCCGATTCTGTTGCAAACCAAATTGCAGCAGGCGAAGTGGTTCAGCGTCCGGCTTCAGCAGTTAAAGAACTGTTAGAGAATGCCATTGATGCCGGTGCAGATCGCATTCAATTGTTGGTAAAAGATGCCGGAAAGGCACTTATTCAGGTGCTTGATAATGGCTGTGGTATGAGCCCAACCGATGCTCGTATGTGTTTTGAGCGTCATGCTACCTCTAAAATTAAAGAAGCTGCCGATTTATTTGCCATTCGTACCAAAGGGTTTAGGGGCGAAGCCATGGCTTCTATTGCGGCTATTGCGCAAGTAGAATTAAAAACCCGTAAGGTAGAAGATGAGTTGGGAACTTTAGTAGAAATTGAAGGCTCTACGGTGCAAAAGCAAGAACCCATTGCTTGTGCTGCCGGAACGAGTATCAGCATTAAGAACTTATTTTATAATACCCCTGCCCGCCGTAACTTTTTAAAAAGTAATTCGGTGGAGTTACGCCATATTATTGATGAATTTCAGCGGGTAGCTTTGGCACATCCCGATTTGTTTTTCTCTTTGCACCACGATGGAAATGAATTGTTTCATTTACCTGCATCTAGCTTAAAACAACGTATTGTGCATGTTTTTGGTTCTGCATACAATCAAAAGTTGGTGCCCGTTTACGAAGAAACTAGCATTATTAATATTGAGGGATTTGTGGGCAAGCCCGAGTTTGCCAAAAAAACACGTGGAGAACAGTTCTTCTTTGTAAACCGTCGATTTATTAAAGATGCCTACCTCAATCATGCGGTGGCTTCGGCTTTTGATGAAGTATTGAGTAAAGATAGTTTTCCATTGTACGTATTGTTTATTGAAATTGATCCTGCACAAATTGATATCAACGTACATCCGACCAAAACAGAAATTAAGTTTCAGGATGAAAAGGCTATGTATGCCATTATTCGTTCGGCTGTAAAGAGTTCTTTGGGTAGGTATAACATTGCCCCAACGTTAGATTTTAACCAAGAAACAGGCTTTAGCCAAATGATTACCCAGCAGTCGCCTGAAGATATTGTGGCGCCGAGTATTCGGGTAAACCCCAATTTTAATCCTTTTGCCGCTTCGGTTGAATCGGCTCCTTCTAGGCATCATATGGGCCAAAGCCGCGAAAAGATTGAACAGGATTGGTTGGGCATTCACGAAGTGCTTAAAAGTGTCTCTCATCAGCCTGCAGCATTAAATTTTGGTACGGAAGATGAACAGTCATTCACAAAGGCTGGAGAGAAGCAAATTGTGCAGCTGCATCAACGGTTCATTTTATCCACCATTAAATCGGGTTGCCTACTTATAGATCAACAAGCGGCCCACGAACGTATATTATACGAACGCTTTGTGCAACAATTAGCCACAAAGCCGGGCACTTCGCAGCAAAGTTTATTTCCCGAAACGGTTACACTTTCGGCAACCGACGCTGAACTGGTAAAAGAATTGTTACCCGATATTCAAGCCCTAGGCTTTCAAATTCGCGAATTTGGGAACAATGCTTTTGTGGTGGAGGGTGTCCCTGCCGATATTATGTCCACGGCTAGCGAAGTGGAAGTTTTAGAGCAATTGTTAGAAGGATTTAAAAATAACCAAGCGGCGCTCAAATTAAATAAACGAGATCAGTTGGCTCGTACCCTGGCAAAAAACTCGGCCATTAAAGCGGGTACCCATTTAAATATAGAAGAAATGACTTCCCTGATAGATGAGCTTTTTGCCTGCGAAATGCCTCAAGTTTCTATTAGTGGGAAACCGATAATTGTTACCTTTAGTTTGGAGGAGTTACTCCAAAAATTTGAAAAATAGCCTTATGCGATTACCCTTTGCCAATACCCCAACGGTTGTAAAAAACCTACTCATCATTAATATCATCTTTTATATTGCTACGCTAGTATTTAGTAAAGGCGGAGCTTATCCCATGGTAGAGTATTTTGGCGTATTTTATTTCGATTCGCCCAACTTCAGAATTTGGCAGGTAATTACCTATATGTTTATGCATAGCCCGGTGAGCTTTGCACATATTTTATTTAATATGTTTGCCTTATACACCTTTGGCACGCAGCTAGAATATCTGTTTGGTCCAAAACGATTTCTTCAATTTTATTTAATTACCGGTTTGGGTGCTTTAGCCTTGCAAATGGCTATTCAGGCTATGGAGGTGTATGGTATTGCCGGTAGCATTACTATTGATGTGGCTTCCTATACTTCTACCAATCCCGATCATCTGCGTACCCTGCAAGAAATTTATTACGGACCCATGTTGGGGGCCTCGGGCGCTATTTTCGGTCTATTAACAGCGTTTGGTTTATTATTTCCCAATGCCGAATTGTTCATCATGTTTATCCCCGTGCCTTTAAAAGCCAAATACATCATTCCGGTTTATATCGTTATTGAATTGTTTTTGGGTGTAGCGCAATTTAGTGGCGACTCGGTAGCGCATTTTGCGCATCTGGGTGGCGCACTTTTTGGTTTTATATTGATGAAAGTGTGGCGTATTCGTAAACCCTGGGATTTTTATTAACCTGCCATGAGAAGAGGGAAAGCGCATATTGGGGTGATGAGCAAATTTTTGCTGTTCTTAAATGCGCTTGCAGTTTTCTTTTTGCTGCTTTCTTATTTAGCTCCCTATATTAATCCTAGTAGTTTTTGGCCCATAGCCTTTGTGGGCTTGGCCTATCCCTTTATTTTGCTTTTTAATTTGCTTTTTGTGGTATTCTGGTTGTTCCGAAAGCCTGTTTTTGCGTTACCTTCAGTAGTGGCCGTGGTGCTCGGCTGGAATATTCTTACCAGTTTTGTCGGCTTTAGAGAATCTACCGCCATTGAAGTACCCAAATCATCGCCTGATTTTGTGCGTATTATGACCTATAATGTGCATAGCTTTAAAAAATTTGGATTTCAAAACATAGAAACTATTCGCGATCAAATGCTTACCATTATTCGTAAAGAGCAGCCCGATGTGATATGTTTTCAGGAATTTTTTACGCGTAATCGGGGAAAATACAATTTTAAAAAGCTTATTAAAGAGATTTTAAATACCGAGCATTATTACTTTGAGCCTACTACGGATAATGGTTTTGAAGCCATTGGCTTAGCTATTTTCTCTAAGTTCCCTATTGTTAAAAAAGGCAGTATTCGTTTTGATAAAAAACAACGAGGTAACGAAGCTATTTATGCCGATGTAATTTACCGAAAACAAACATTTCGGGTGTATAATGTGCATCTCCAATCCATTAAATTTCAACCTGAAGATTACGAATATATCCACCAAGTTCAAGAAGAAATACAAACCGATATGAGTTCGTCGCGTAGAATTGGGGGGCGTTTAAAACGGGCCTTTATAAAACGCAGCAAGCAAGTTGCCCTGGTGAAAAAACATACCAGCACTTGCACTAGGCCTTATGTACTAGCCGGCGATTTTAACGATACCCCAGTTTCGTATACCGTACACCAAATGGCCAATGGCTTGGTGAATACCTTTAAAGAGAAAGGGAGTGGTCTAGGCGTTACTTATAATGGCGATTTCCCTAATTTTCAGATCGATTATATTTTGGCTACGCCTAACTTTGGAGTTAGAAATTACCGTATTATTGATAAAAAGCTATCCGATCATTTTGCAGTTCGGGCAGATTTAGAACTAGATAACTAAGCATTTTTATACCTTTGTGGCATGAAAAACCAAGTACAGGTTTATAATACCTTAACTCGTAGCAAAGAATTATTTACTCCGCTACACCCACCTTTGGTAGGTATGTACGTATGTGGCCCTACCGTGTATAGCGATGTACATTTAGGCAATTGCCGCACCTTTGTTTCTTTTGATTTAATTTACCGGTATTTGCTGCACTTGGGCTATAAAGTTCGCTATGTGCGCAACATTACCGATGCTGGGCATTTAGAGGGCGACCTCGATGAAGGAGATGATAAATTTGCTAAAAAAGCCAAGCTAGAGCAGGTAGAACCCATGGAAATTGTACAGCGTTACACCTTGGGTTTTCATGAAGTAATGGGCTTATTAAACACCTTTCCGCCAAGCATTGAGCCAACCGCTACCGGCCACATTGCCGAGCAAATAGAAATGGTAAAAGAGATTTTGGCAAGCGGCCTTGCTTATGAAGTAAATGGCACGGTATATTTTGATGTAGAAAAATACAGCCAAAATAATAACTACACCATTTTAACCAATCGCCAATTAGAAGATTTATTGGCCAATACCCGTGAGTTAGGGGGCCAAGATGATAAAAAAGGACGTTTAGATTTTGCACTTTGGATTAAAGCCAAACCCGAGCATATTATGCGTTGGCCGTCGCCATGGGGTTGGGGTTTCCCGGGCTGGCATATCGAATGCTCGGCCATGAGTAAAAAATATCTAGGTGATACGTTTGATATACACGGAGGTGGTTTAGATTTAGCGGCCACCCATCATACCAATGAAATTGCCCAATCGCAGGCATGTAACCACCACGAGCCCTCTCGTTATTGGATGCATACCAATATGCTTACCGTAAACGGTACCCGCATGTCTAAAAGTGCAGGCAATGGTTTTTTACCCAGCGAATTGTTTAGCGGGAATCATCCTACGTTAAGTAAGGCCTTTTCGCCTATGACCGTTCGTTTCTTTATGCTTCAAGCACATTACCGCAGTACGCTCGATTTTTCGAATGAAGCCTTAGAAGCATCAGATAAAGGATTTAAGCGCTTATTACATGCGGTTGACTTGCTGGATGGGTTAAAATCGAGTACTCAGTCTACCTGCGATGTAGCCGCCTTAAAGGCACGTGGCTATGCGGCTATGAACGATGATTTTAACAGCCCTATTCTTATTGCCGAACTGTTTGAGGCTGTAAAATTGATTAATGGCATAAACGATGGCAAGGTGCAAATCTCTACTGCCGATTTAGCTAACTTAAGTCAATTTGTGAAACAAATGGTGTTTGATGTATTGGGCTTAAAGTCAGAAGGCAAGGAAGGCACAGACTTGGCACCGCTTATGGAGCTCATTATCAAGCTACGCAACGAAGCAAAGGGTAAGCAAGATTACGCTACTTCCGATAAAATACGCATTGCCTTACAAGAGGCAGGCATTCAGCTAAACGATAGCAAAGAGGGGACTACTTGGACTAATTTATAGTCTATAAGGAATTGTAAAATACAATCAGTCTTACCAAATCCTCTTCGTTTTTTAGGTTAAGTTTCTGCTCGGTAAAATAGGCTTCTAACTCGGCTGGGTGTTTAGCTAAAACGGCAAATACCTGTTTTTTATCTTTTTTAATTTTTACGGGCACATTGTTTTGGGCTAAATAGTAATAATCATCTTCCTTATAACTTCGGGTAGTAGTGGCCGAATTAAAGGCACGTTCATCAAAGGCTTGTTTTACACGGCGTTTTAATAATTGCACACTTCCATCGCTTAATACTTGATAAAAACTACTCGTTTTAGTTCTATCAATAGGGGTATATCCACTTTTAAATAGGAGTGTTTCTTCGCCAACAATTAAACTAAACTCACTTACTGGTAGTGAAAATTGCAATAAATCTTCGCTCTTGGTATTTTTAAAATACAATTGATCTTTCTCTAAATCGTATTTTAAAAAATCGGCTTTGTAGGTGTTACCATCTGTAAACTTTACCAAGCCTTTTAGCCACATTGTAGTAAGAAGTGGGGTTCCCTCTTCTCTCAAATTGCTACTAGTAAGTAAGGCTCTGTCTTGTTGGTCGAAAACCAATTGCTCTTTTACAGATTGTGCCTGCAGTGTACTTGCCGCTGCGGCTATAAAAAGAAATAGTAAGCTAAATTTTTTCATCATTATAAGGAGTTATAGTATTGAATGAATTTAATTAAATCGTCTTCATTTTTAAGGTTTAACGATTTTTCTTGTAGATATTTTTCTAAAGTGCTGGCCTGATTGGCTAAGGCAGCCAATACGCTTTTTTTATCTTTTCTAATTCTGATAAGCGTATTATTGTTGCTAATATAATAGAAGTTAAGCACTTCAAAACTTTTAATAGTACTAGCCGAATTAAAAGGTTTTTCTTCGTTTATTTTTTTGCTTGTTCTTTTAAGTAGTTGCGTTCCACCATCAAACAACACTTGGTAATAGCTTTTTTCAGTATTGTCGTCAATGGCTTTAAATCCGTTTCTGTATAAAATTGAAGCCCTAACTTTATCGGTTAGTTGAAATTCTACTACAGGTATTACAAAAGCCAATAGTTGATCGGTTTTAATGTCTTTAAAAAAGAGCTCATCCCGTATTAAATTATATTTGAGTTGAACACTGGTATAGCTTTTCCCATTACTAAGCTTTACAGCACCCTCAGTCCAGTTCTCAAAAAGGTAGGGGTGGCCCTTTATATCGGTGTAGTTTATACCTAAAAATGGTGCCCCTTGATCATTCTGAATTAATTGAGCCCTAGAATAGCTGCTTATGCCGAAGCAGAAAAGACAAGTTATAGCGAAAGTTTTAAGTTTTGTAATCATGAACTGTAGTTTTTTCTTATTTCAAATATACTGTTTAAACTGATTTTTGAAATAAGGGTGTTTACACTTCTTAGGATTGTTATTTGAAACAAAGGTTTAATTACTTACGTTATGTTTTATATTAAGTACTCAAATGGCAGCTAAAAATAATTCATCTAAAACCCTCTCACAGGTAGTAAATGAACTAGTAAACTTGGGTTACACTACTGAATTTGTGTACGAACGAAATAGTTTGTATTGTCCTAAGGGTAATGAAAAGTGTTTTGTAAAGTCAAAGGATTTAGTAATTACTCAGATTTATCGCTTTGAGGGCATGAACGATCCATCGGATAGTGCTGTAGTATATGCACTAGAACACAGCCAGGGAAAGAAAGGTTTATTAATAGATGCTTACGGCGTTTATGCCGACGAACATAAAGTAGCTTTTCTGAAAAATATACCTATCCGCGAAGTTAGTTAGCTTGCGGGGGTGTAGGCCAATCTTGCAAATCTTTGCAGGTAGTATACTCCGGATCTATTTTAATGAATGTGCTTTTTCTACGTTTTTCGAACCAAGCGCTTACCACTTTAGTTACTGAATCCTCGTAAGCAGCATCCTTAATTTTTGGGTAGTCTTGTTCTAAGCTAGCCTTGTGTGGTCCAATTCTCGATTTTAAAAAGACAAAGCGATAGCCTTGTTGCCCGGCAGGGGAAGTAAAGGAAGCCGATTTAGAAATGGTACCCACTTTCATGGTATCAATAGTTAAGAACAAAGCGGGGTCTAGTTTATCGGTTGGGATAAACGTACTTCTGCTTTGTACGTTTTCGGCATTCAGCATCATTCCGCCGTTAAATTTCGTGTTATTATCATCAGAGTGAAGTGAAGCTGCAGCAGAAAAGTCTAATTTTTTGGTACTTACCAAATTATATACACTATCTGCAAGGGCTTTGCAGCGCTCTAAACTAGCGGATGTGGGTTCGGTTTTAATTAAAATATGTTGCGCTCTAACTTGTTCGCCTCGGCGTTCCATTACTTTAAGTACGTGAAAGCCATACTCGGTTTCAAATACTTGCGACATTTCGCCTGGTTTTAGTTTAAAGGCATTGGCAGCAAATTCTTTTACCAACATGGTACGGTCCATAAAACCCAAATCGCCACCTTCGGTAGCTGAGCCTAAATCCTGAGAATACAATCTTGCCAAGGTGCCAAAATCTTCTCCACCTTTTATACGTAAACGGAGGGCTTCTACTCGATCTCGGTAGGCTTCTTTTTCTTTTTTAGTGAGTTTAGGGTAAAGCACTACGGCGCCCACCTCTATTTCGGTGTTAAATGAGGGCAAGCTATCTTTTGGAATGCGCTCGAAATATTTTTTTACATCATCGGGGCTTACCGATACTTTTGCGGAGATAGTACCCTGCATTTTATTAGCCACTAACTGTTCCCGAATATCGGGTCTAATTTCATCTTTGTATTGTATTAAAGAACGATTTAAGAATTGCTCCAAACGCTCTTGCCCGCCAGCACGACTTATCATGGTACGCATTCTGCGGCTAATTTCGTCGTCAACTTGTTCTTCGGTAACGGTTACCGAATCTATAATAGCTTGTTGAGATAACAATTTCTGCGTTAGCAATTGTTGTAAAAAATAGCATTTTAAGGTTTCATCAGCAGGGTTGCCTTGCGCCAAGTATTGGGCATATTGCATTTCTAAATCCGATTTTAGGATAATGGCACTACCTACCACGGCAACAACTTTATCTAATGCAACCTTTTGTGCTTTTGCTACTTGAACGGTTAGCCCTATGATAATTAAAATAATCCCTGCTATTTTCTTCATTTCTTTTTTGATGCTGTATGGGTGAAAACCATTTTATTCGACTTGGTTCATCCGTCGCAAAATTATCAGATATAATCAATTATTCCGCCTAATTGGGTAAAATTAATCGAAAATCCGGTTTGTTAACTTAATGGAGTCCAATTTAGGGCTTTAATTGTAATAATACCTCCTCTTTAACTAATTTTAACAGCTCAGCTTTTCTTACCTTTACAGCATGTCTTTACTCAGTAACAACGTACAAGCGCTACACATTCTTTTTAATGAAGAGCTGTATGCAATTGGTGACACTAAAGAAAATAAAGTCCCTGGGGAGTCCATATCCTTCGATTATTTGGGTGGTAACAATCGATTTTTCTTACTACTAGTTAATAGTCCCAACGAAAAATACCTAGAAAAGCAGCACCTAGATTTACTCTTAAAAATTTTACAAGCAAAAGGACTGCAGCAAGAAGATGTAGCTATTTTGAACACAGCCAATCAGCCACCATGCAGTTTCGAAGATTTACAAACTTTTTTCGCTTGTGCTAAAATCTGTTTGTTCGGCATAGCACCTGCCACCTTGGGCTTAGCCAATACGGCTTCTAACGAACCTTTTATACACGAAGGTGTTCGGGTGTTGGCTACGTTTAGTTTAGCAGAGTTAGCACAAACACAACATAAAAAAGTAGCTTTTTGGAATGTAATGAAAGCTTTTTAGTTTTATGGATTTGATATTTGCTACCCATAACCCACACAAACTCGAAGAAATTCAAGAATTAGTAGCCGACGCAGGCATCCGCTTGCGCAGTTTAACAGATATTGGTTGCGGCGACGAAATTGACGAAACAGGCGATACTTTTGAGGCCAATGCTACCATTAAAAGTAGCTATGTATTTGAGCAGTTCGGCTTAAATTGTTTTGCCGACGATTCCGGCTTAGTGGTAGATGCTCTAGATGGGGAGCCGGGTATTTATTCGGCCAGATATTCAGGCAGTAAAGATCCCAAAGTAAATTTAGACTTGGTACTTGAACGTATGCAGGGCCAAACCAATAGAACGGCACGCTTTGTATCGGTAATTTCCTTGGTGCTTAATGGGCAAACCCACCTTTTTAGAGGTGAAGTAGAAGGGAACTTGGCCACTGAATGTGCCGGTGTAGCAGGCTTTGGCTACGATCCTATTTTTATTCCTAATGGCTACGCGTGTACGTTTGCAGAAATGAGTTTAGCCGAGAAGAATCGAATTTCGCACCGCTCTAAAGCCTTAGCTCTACTTTTCCAATTCTTAAAAACTAGAACTTAATTCTTTTTTAATTTCTTTTTAGGTGCTGTAGTTTGAGTAGTCGGTTTACTAACTTCAGCCTTTTTTGGCGGCGCTTGGTACATACTCGGAATAATGGATTCTTTAGAAAGAGGCCGATCCTTTGGTTTCCAAATAAAGCCATCGAGTAGTTCTTTATCTTTCTCTATCTTATCCATTGGGTTATACACCATTTCTGGTTTTTTGATAAAATAAATATCATTAAGGCTATTTTTCCCAAATAAGATTTTAATCCGGCTACTTACCGAGCGGTTCATACCCGAGTAGCTTCCGTCTTCTTCTTTTAAAAAATACACACTCTCCGAATTGCCATCGGCAAATAAGCGTTCTAGCGTATTATTTTTAAAGTAGCCGGTCATCATCTTGCCTCGTACTTGGTTAAATTTAGTAGAGTCGCCCTCGGTATTGGCAATAAAGCCCTTGGTAATGAGGAGCATTTTATGCAACTGCCTATCTTTTAGCTGCAGGTAAATGGTATCGGCACTCAGTTGCGATCCCTGGGTCCATACCATTGGATTGTTATAGCAACGCATAACAGAATCGGTATAATTAAAATAGAGCGAATCTGCCTTGGACTGCAAATCCGATTTAAACACCTTAACGTGGTGGTAGGCCAATAAAATTCGTGTTTTTACGGTATCTAAATTAGCCTCTTCAGGTACCTGTAGCGGAATAGTAGACGCTTGCTTTTTAGCAGCTTTGGCTGCTTGCTTTTCTTCTTTTTTGCTAGGGGCTTCAATAGGTTCCGCAGCAACTTTTATCGGTGTAGTGTTGCTATCCTCCTCTGGTATACCGGTATCTGTGGTGGTAACCTTTTCCGTTTCAGCCATAATTTCCAAATCGTTTTTAGGCTCCATCACCTGTAAGGGCTTCAAATTCCGTCGCAGTACTACCCGGCTAACCAAGGTATCGGCAGTTAGCCAAATAGAATCCACCCCGGTCGAATCGTTCTCGGTGCTTAAAATAACATAGGCATTTTGGGTAACTAAAGTACTCTCGTCCGCTTTTTTATAAATACCCAAATTTCCTTTTAGGATAATTTTATCGGCAGTATCAATAAACACAATGTTTTTAACAGCTCGTCCATAACCACGTTTGCCATCGTAAAATAAGCTATCGCCAGTAAGGCTCTTGCTGCCTTGCGTGTATAAATTGTTCTTTCCAAACTTGGCCTGGTCATAAATGGTATTGTATTCCCCATTTTCAGTATACAGCGTATCATCTTTCCCCTTAATTTTTGTTGGGCCATAGAAATACGAAATTTTTGAACCCGTGTTATAACGGAGCGTATCCGATTTTATAGTGCTATTGGGCGATGTAACCAGTACATCGCGGCGAAAATAGGCGTCTCTACTATTGGCAAAATAGTAGCCATTTTTACTTGTCAATACGTTTTTACCATTTACAATTTTACCCCCGCCGGTATAGGTGCCAATTCGGGTGCCCAAGTTATAGGTAAGGTATTCGGTGGTTAAAACCGCATCGCCATCAACCATGCGCACGCGGCGTGTAAGCAGGGCAATTTTGGTATTGCCATTGTAGTTTAGCGTATCCGAATAAATTATAGTGCCACTCGTTTGCGTAATTACTACATTGCCAAAGGCATCAAAAGTGTTTTGGGCTTGATTGAATAAAGCACTATCTGCCGATAGCGTAGAACCATCTTGCGAAAAAACAGGTCGTATTACTTTTAATAAATCTACATTAGGCATGCCAATTACTTTTATCGACGATACCAATTGTACCCTAGACTTTTGCTGACCTTGGGCAGCTAGCACTAGGCCTAAAAGAAAGAAAGTGAATACCAGTTTTTTCACCCTACAAAATTAGTTTTTTGGCTAAGGATATTAATAAATAAATTTGGATAATGTTAAGCACCGAAAAATTCAACCAGTTTATACAACAAAACGCACTTTTTAATCCAGAAGAGCGTGTTTTGCTAGCACTAAGTGGCGGTAAAGATTCGGTGCTCATGGCTCATTTATACAAGGCCGCTGGCTATCGCTTCGGTTTAGCACATGCAAATTTTGGCTTACGGGCCGCCGAATCGGATGAAGATGAACACTTCTGCGAAGAGTTGGCCAAGCAATTGGATGTGCCTTTTTATAGTACCCGATTTCAAACGCAAGCCTATGCCCAAGCCGAGCAACTTTCTATTCAAATGGCTGCCCGCGAACTTCGCTACCAATGGCTGGAACACCTGAGGCAAAGCGAAGGCTACCACTTCGTTGCGGTAGCCCACCACCAAAATGATAGTGTAGAAACCATCCTACTGAATTTGGTACGAGGAACCGGCGTAAGCGGCCTGCACGGCATTTTGCCCAAACGAGATTTTTTAATTCGGCCACTCTTATATCTCAAAAGAGAAGAAGTAGATGCGCTGGTGGCGCAAGAAGGTTTCATGTTTCGAGAAGATTCTTCTAACCAATCGGTAAAATACGCCCGCAATAAAATAAGACACGAAGTGGTGCCGGTTCTCAAAGAACTGAACGCTTCTTTAGAACATACCTTTGAGCAAAATGCCCGCAGAATGGCCGAATTGGAAGTGCTATTGCACCAACGAGTAGCCGAATTGCATGAGCAGCTTTTCGAAACAACTGCTGATGGGACTGTACGCATTGCCCTGGCTCCGTTAAAAACACTCCATCCACAAAAAACATTGTTGTTCGAATTGTTTAAACCCTACGGATTTACCGAATCCGTATTAACCGACTTATGCGCCAGCTGGAATGGCCAAGCCGGCAAAGTGTTTCAGTCGGCAACACACGAGCTCTTGCTCGATCGCGATTGCCTGTACCTGAGCAGCGCCCTTTCGACAAGCCCGGTAGCCACAACGGTACAGCCGAATCAGACTGAGATCAGCTGGAACAAGCAGCACTATACCTTGCATAACATCGATATTGCCGACTTCGTTTTAGAAAAAACGAGTCAAAAAGCGCAACTAAATGCCGATGCATTGGTGTACCCTTTAGTACTCCGCTCTTGGCAAGTAGGCGATACCTACCAACCTTTGGGCATGCAGGGTCAAAAGAAATTGAGCGACTTATTTATCGAACATAAAATTCCTCGAAATCAAAAAGAAAATACCTTGGTCCTGCAAAACGGCAACGGCGATATTGTGTGGGTAGCCGGTATGCGCATACACGAGCGTTATAAAGTTGACTCGAACACTAAAAAAGTGCTTATATTAGCACCTAACGCTTAAGCTATGAGTTTACCCAGTACCTATACCGAAAAACAATACCTCGGCCGCGATTATAACCGCATTAGCATTCGTATGGTCATGGCCTTGTTTTGTTTTGCCGCCTATTATTTTTCTGAAAATGAAGCCAATGCCGAATTATTTTTGGTGGTGGGTTTCGGTATTTTGGTATTGTCTATTTTGATGATGTTTTTGATGCACTTTAGAACCCGCATACAAAACAAGAGCATTTTGCTCGATGGTTTATGGACTACCAAATTGGTAAAAATAGATTTAGATAGCATTGTAAAAGTAGAGCGCCAAGCCTACAGCCGCTATTTCATTAACAACCCGGTATACAATTTGCATAAAAATGGCACCATTCGTTTTTATGCCGGTGGCAAGGATGCCATTTACCTCACCGATAAAGACAATTTTGTATACGTAGTGGGTAGCCAACACCCCAACGAATTGTTGCTGGCTATTAAAGAGGCCCTCAAAAAATAACACCCCATCCGTTTCCGAATGAGGTGCATCTTTTAATTTTATCGCTTACATTTTTAAGCCTATTTCTCGTAGGCGCTCATCCAGGTATTCGCCGGCGGTCATATCCGTATAAGCCTTCGGATTTGCTGTATCTATGCACGATTCCAAGCAGGTTAAATCCATGTTCGATCTAGGATGTAAAAAGAAAGGTACCGAAAAACGAGAATTTTTCATCAGCTCACGAGGAGGGTTTACCACGCGGTGCGTGGTTGATTTTAACGTGTTATTGGTTAAACGTTGCAACATATCGCCTACGTTTACCACAATATCTTCGCCATGTGCTTTCACCGGGAACCACTGTCCATCACGGGTAAGTACTTCTAAGCCATCGGCGCTGGCGCCAATGAGTAAGGTAATTAAATTGATATCTTCATGCGCACCTGCACGTACGGCATCGGCCGGTACGCTATCGGGGTCTTCAATAGGGAAGTAGTGAATGGCCCGTAAAATGGAGTTGCCATTGTGTACTTTATCGTCGAAATAATTTTCGGGTAGCGCCAAGTAATTGGCAATGGCCCGCAACAAATGCTTGCCCGATGCTTCTAGGCTTTCGTAAACCTCACGGGTAACGCTATTAAAACGAGGGTTTTCTGTTACGTCTATATTGTCGGGGTATTCGCTTTTTACCACATCGCCATCGCTAACGGTTTGACCACGCTGCCAAAATTCTTTCAAATCGGGGGTTTTCGAATCTTTAGCTTTTTCTTTGCCTTTGCTGGTATAGCCACGTTGCCCGGCTAGCCCAGGCTTTTCGTAAGCCAATTTGGTAGTTTCAGGTAAAGCAAAAAAGTTTTTTACTTCTTGGTACAGCTCCTCAATCAATTGCGGGCTTAGGCCATGGTTGGCAATGGTTACAAAGCCGGTATCGGTATAGGCTTTGCCTAAATCGTCCGAAAACTTTTTCTTTTGTTCGGGGGTGCCGTAAACGTAATCGTTTAAGTCGAGGCGGGGAATATGTACTTCTGCCATAGGTTTTATATTGGGTACTCGAAGATACAGGGTTTTGGGTAAATTGCGAAATAAAGCTTTTTAGGAATGATAACGCACAGCTTGGACCTAAATTATAGGTGCCTATACCTGCTAAGAACGAGCTAAACACTAAAATCTCACATTTTTTTTGGCAATTGGCTCAGACCTTCTATATTTGCAATCCCAAAGGGAGATTAGCTCAGCTGGTCTCAGCACATCCCGATATAAAATCGGGAGGGTCACCTAGAAGGAATAACAATACGAATAAAAACAGGGGAGATTAGCTCAGCTGGTCTCAGAACATCCCGATATAAAATCGGGAGGGTCACCCAAAGTGAACAATACGAATAAAAACAGGGGAGATTAGCTCAGCTGGTTCAGAGCACCTGCCTTACAAGCAGGGGGTCACTGGTTCGAACCCAGTATCTCCCACCAATCCCGGAAGAAATTCCGGGATTTTTTTATGGCCTATACTTTTTGTTTACATTAAGCTAAGCGCTTATCTGCTGTTAGCTTTTCGGCCAAACCCTTCTTTAACCTGTAGGTATTAAAGCGTTTATCTTCAGTTTCCGCTTGAGTCTCAATGCCCTCTTTTACCCCATAAACTTGCAGTAATTTCTGGTTCATCCCCTGAATAGTAACAGACCGAATGCGGCGCTGATTATCAAATGACTTACTCGTGGCGCCCAATACCTCATTCATCTCTTGCGTAGTCAAATTTCCCGACTCCATAAATGCCTTCAGTAGGCTTTCCTCTTGCGCTGTAAATAAATTATTTCGTTTCTTTTTCGTTCGCTTTTGTATTAAAAATACAGTCAAGCCTCCTGCTAAAAGCATGGCAAAGCCAATACCCATATAGCCGTTAATAGAAATGCCGCTTGTATAGAGCGGACCTAATTCGTCTGAATCCTCAATAATGTTTTTGATAGCATACTTTAAAATAGTTCGGCCATTGGAAGAATAATACAGCAAGGTATCTGCTTTAGTATGCAATTTACCCCCTGCATCAAAAGCTAGTTCTATTTTAGAGTTACTGTAAATTTTATTTTCGCTAGGGTCTATAATGTACAGCACATCCGTGCTCCATCCTATAAAATAGCGCCCATTCCAGTATATTTCTAAGTCAATGTTTGCTAGCTGAAGGTCTTTATTTACCTCCCCCAAATAGGTCCATTCTTTGGTCTTAAAATCAAATTGATAAAAACGTTTACTGTTTTCTCTTTTTCCCCCAATTAATCGTGGGTCATCCAATCCCAAACCACTGTAAAATACATCTTTAGCCCCATCGTATCCCTGTAAGCCACCTTTTATGGTTTCGGGGCCTTTGTTTTTGCTTTTATATAAAAACCATTCCTTGTATTTCTTGTCAAAAAAGGTTTGAGTATTGTTAAAATGCCAAAACCCGTAACCACCAAAACTATATAAGGTATCCTGCCGTATAAACTCGGTACTATTAAAATTATAGCCCTTGTAAAAAGAATGATCTAAGCGCTCTAATGTTTGTGTGTTTACCTTGTAGGCATATACATTGCCCATGCCGTGTAAGGTAAACGTAACTACCGAATCTCCGGCGTAAAATGCTGAATGCACGGAGTAGTTGTCGGGTAAATCTGCTACTATTTTTTCATCAAAGCTTACCGCATTGCTTTTTACCCAAACCCCACCTTTTACTTCTTTCCAAAGTTCATGGGTATCGGGTTCTAGCTTTACTCTCAGGGTAGTTTTAGGGTTTATCCATTCAAAATAGCGCACTTGTGCCAACATACTGGTTGATAGTAGGCAAGCCAAAAGGCCTATAAGAAGATGTTTTCGCATACATAAAAATTTTGTACTAGTAAGATAAGCCTAATGTTTCTTAATAATCAATAGTTATTAAGTGATAATAGGTGAACTCACGCGAATCACGTGATAGTACGCTTACATGTATATAAGGAATAATCATATTTAGTTTATTATACTACACGAACAAAATATAGTATAAGCAGTTATATTTTGTTTTAAATCACACCATATAAAACACTACAATGAAATCTACTTATCAATATATCCTCATCTTGATGTTTTTCATGATCACCGCTTGTAGTCCAAGCAGCTCAAAAAACGAAAATACCAGTGATGCAACTCAAACAACTACCAATTCTACGGATACTGAAACAACCGATGCCCAATCTGATGACGGGCAAACGTCAAGCGAATCTATAGATGGCACCTATACGTACAGTGATAACTCCGCAGATTTGAGCATTACCATTTACGGAACTACATGGTATGGTAAAACTATAATTAAAACCGGCAACGGGGCAGAGTTTGATGCTCAAAATGCCGAGTCGGACAATGGCATTATAAAGGGGAATGATTTGTACGATAGTTCTGGTTCAGTAAAAGTAGGCTAAGTTAGTGGCAACTCTTTAACCACTTCCGTAGGAGGATCTAGCGTAACACTAAGCAAATGATAAAATTTACCAGATTACTAGCCTGCATCAGTTTGCTTGCCACTCTTTTTTGTTTAGCACCCACTCTAAAAGCAAAGAGTGCTAGCATGTACTTGTAAATACCTGCTGTGGGAGTGTAATGGCTTACCTTGTTGGTGCATTGTCTTACTGTGGCAGTACAATGTCTTACTGTGCTAGTACATTTTCTTACTGTGGCAGTGCAAAACCTTACTGCGCCAATGCAAATGCTTACTGTTGCAGTGCAATGCCTTACTGCGCTGATGTAAAGTCTTACTATGGCAGTGCAAACCCTTACTGCGCCGATGCAACTAGTAACTAAGCGGTAAAAAGCCAGGCCCGGCAGAACGGCGGGCCAGCGTAAAGGCCTGTGGGCAGAAGCTTCGTTCTGCCTTGATTTTTTGAATACTTTTTCATTAAGGAAAAAGTATTAATAACACTTATTTCTTATCTTTTTGATCAAGAAAAAAGGTAAAACAAAAACCTATCTCCCAAAATCATCTTGCACCCGCACAATATCCTCCTCATCCGAAGGCTGCGCAGCATCCGTATGTTGCCAAATCTCGGCCACTATACCCCAGGTATCCAAGCCAATTAAGCGGTGGCGTTCACCCTGCTGTAAGGTAATGCGTTCGCCTATCGAAAGCGTTTTTAGGGGGCCTTCTACATCCGTAAAGCTGGTACAAACTCCAGCAGTGCCCCGCACCAAACACCAAATTTCGGCTCGGCGGTGGTGGTATTGCCACGACAAACGTGTATTGGGAGCCACCAATAAAATCTTCGGACTTAATTTCCCCGAAATTTTTAAACTGTTTACATCCAAGCCATCAAAATACCTATTGGCAAAAGCCTGAGCCTGCGCTTCATCGATCACGAAAAAACCACCCCAAGGGCGTTCGGTATCCTCTTGTACAATGGTAAAACCTTGTTCAAGTAGTTCCGTTTTTAGTTCGGCAAATACAGTGCCTTTGGTTTGCATGCTAGTCATTGGTTTCGAAAATACGCATATTCGCGAAATATAGTTCAGCAAAAAAACCTAGTTTTGTCCCAAACCAATACAAAAACCATGGCCAAAGCCGATATCTTTTCTAAAGTTCCCGAATTAAATTATTCAGAACCAGCCGCCAAAACCGATTTTGAAGCATTCAAAACCGTAGTAAACAGTCGCCGCAGCATACGGGTATACGAACCAACCCCCATACCCGATGCCGTTATGCGGGAATGTTTGGAATTGACACTCTTGGCACCAAACTCCTCCAACTTGCAACCTTGGGAGTTTTTCTGGGTGCGCTCTGCAGAAAAGAAAGCCGAATTGGTAAAATTGTGCCTATCGCAACCGGCGGCACGTACCGCCCCCGAGTTGATTGTAGCTGTAGCCCGCCCCGATTATTGGAAAATAAACCGAGAACGCATGTTGGAATTGCTTACCCAAAACGGAGAGAAAGGTTCGGGTTATCAATACTATAAAAAAATTACCCCATTGGCCTATAACCTAGGCTTCTTAAACATCTTTGGTTTCTTTAAAAAAGGTTTAATTTGGTTTAAAGGACTTACAGAAGTAACACCACGCATACCTACATCCAGCCTGGAATTAGAGCTGTGGGCGCAAAAAACAACCGCCTTGGCTTGCCAAAACCTCATGCTATCGCTACGTGCAGCAGGCTACGACTCTTGCCCCATGGAAGGCATGGATGGTGTACGGGTAAAGAAATTATTGGACTTACCTAGCCAAGCAGAAATATGCATGGTGATCAGTGCGGGTAAACGAGCAGCCGGTGGCGTATACGGTCCCCGCATCCGTTTCGATAGCAAGTACTTCATCCACGAAGTATAACTAGGCAAAAATTTCGGCCAATACCGCTTGCGATTTCAGTTCGCCAAAATGATCTACATGCAGGCGGTAATAATCTAACAAGTGCTCCAACAATTGGCGGCGGTCGCTAGCACGTATTTGCAGTTGCGCCAAGGCTTCAAACTCACTTTCAATGAGGGCTTGCCAATGCACGCAAATTTCGGGTGCAATTAAAAAATCGTGCGCAGGAGGGTGGCTACTGTAACAAGCATTTTGTAAATCGAAATAGGCCTGCGGACTATAGCCCTTTTTATCCGGGAAAAATCCTAAAAACCGAGTTAAGCGGAGTAAAAAATACAGGTGGAAATTGGCCAAGCCTTCTTCTAGCTTGTCTAGCAATTCAATAGCGTGAAAAATAAACTCAAACAACGCGTCGTCTTGCCCTTGTTGCCGCACCGATTTATAAATCACCTCATTTAAAAATAAAGCCAAGCTACTCTTTACAATGTCGTAGGGTATAGTTTGCAATTGCGGCGTTTGCCGAATTTCAGATACCCGTTGCACCTGTGTGGTGGCCTTGGCATACACCACCATATCTAGCAAGTGCAGCGGCTGCAACATGTTTAAGCTAATTTTCGCCTTCGGCTTTTTTACCCCATTAATGATATACGATTGTAGTCCGAACTTTTCGGTAAACACCTGCACAATTACACTGCTTTCCGAGTAATTTGTACACTTAAAAACAATACCTCGGGTTTTATGGAGCATTTGGCAAAATTCTGAGCCCCCAATTTAGGAAATTTTGTAGTTTTACGGCTACAAATACCTACCTATACGGCCTTTTATGTGGAAAAAACTTGCTCAGTTTATCTTAGCTAACCGAATTAGTTTACTTATTTTACTACTAGCCAGTACCGTTTTTATGGCTTGGCAGGCCTCTCAGGTTCGTTTATCTTTTAATGCGGGCAAAGTATTACCGCTCACCGATTCGGCTTATATAGACTACAATGCCTTCAAAAAAACCTTTGGCGAAGACGGTAGCGTGATGGTTGTGGGCATTCAATCGGACAGTTTGTTTAGCCCCAGCTTGTTTAACGATTGGCTAAACTTAAGCACCGAGGTGCAAAAAATAGAAGGGATTAAACAAGTGCTTTCTATAGGCCAATTGTCGGTTTTAGAAAAAGATACCCTGCAGCAAAAATTTACGGCAAGGCCTTTGGCAGCTGGTCCGGTAGCCAGCCAAGCACAATTAGATAGCTTAAAGAAACAGCTAGATCAGCTGCCTTTTTACAAAGACCTTATTTATAACCCACAAACCAAGGCCACCGTAATGGCCATCACTTTTGCCGATTCGGTGCTTAATTCTGCCAAACGTATTGGCGTTATACAATCCATTTTAGATCAAAGCAAGCAGTTTAGCGATAAGCATCAGGTAGCCGTCCATTATTCGGGCTTGCCCTATATCCGCACCGTTATTTCTAAAAAAATATCCGAAGAGTTTGCACTTTTTATTGGGCTATCTATTGCTATTGGGGCACTTATTTTATACCTCTTTTTCCGCTCCTTTGCCGCCGTATTCTACCCGGTATTGGTGGTGCTTGTTGGGGTGGTGTGGAGCCTCGGCACCCTCGTATTGTTTGGCTACGATATTACCTTACTCACCGGACTTATTCCGCCACTTATTGTGGTGATAGGTATACCCAACAGCATTCTACTCATCAATAAATACCATACATGCATAGCGCAAGAAGGGGATAAAACAAAAGCGCTACAATACGTCATTACCCGAGTAGGAATTACCACCTTTATTGCTAATTTAACTACCGCCATAGGTTTTGGCGTATTGTACTTTACCAATAGTGAGTTGTTGATGGAATTTGGCAGTGTAGCCGCCATTAGTGTGATGGTTACCTGGGCTATTTCGCTCATTTTTATTCCCATTATTTTCAGCTTTTTGCCCGTACCGCATAGCAAACATACTAGCCACCTCAGTAGCCCCAAAGCAGTAAAACTGTTGGCTTTTTTAGACCGCCTTGCACACCAAAAACGTAACCTTATTTATGTGGCCACACTTTTGGTAGTGGTTATTTCTTTTATAGGAATATCCCGCATTAAAATAAATGGCTATGTGGTTGATGATTTACCCAAAAAAGACGCCGTGTATAAAGATATGAGCTTCTTTGCTCAAAACTTTAAAGGTATTTTACCACTTGATATTAGTGTGGATACCCGCCGGAAAAATGGCGTGATGAACCTCTCGGTAATAACTAAAATGAACCGATTGCAGGACCTCATCTCCGCACATCCCGAATTTTCGAGAGCCGTATCTTTAGTAGAAGTATTGAAATTCTCATCGCAAACATTTTATGGCGGCGATACCACTTTTTACCGCTTGCCTAACGAATTGGAAAAGAATTTCATTTTAGGCTATGCCTCCAATTCGGGCAAGGGCAATAGCAATTTGGTTAAAAACTTTTTAGATAGTACCCGCCAAGTTACCCGCTTAAGTTTCCAAATGGCGGATGTAGGTTCCGATAAAATGAACAAACTGATTAATGAACTAGAACCCCAAATCGATTCTATCTTCAATCCGAAACGCTACCACGTAGAACTAACTGGCTCTAGTATCATTTTTATTAAAGGCACCAATTACTTGGTAAAAAACCTCCGCGATAGTTTAATTCTAGCAGTTCTACTGATCGCACTGTTAATGTGGGGCTTATTTAGAGGCTTCCGCATGATTCTCATTTCGCTCATCCCGAATATTGTACCGCTTATTATTACCGCCGGAATTATGGGTTTTGCAGGCATCCCGCTTAAACCATCTACCATCCTTATTTTTAGTATTGCTTTTGGTATAGCCTCCGATCAAACCATTTATTTCTTAACCCGTTACCGCCAAGAGTTGCGTACCACTACCTGGACAATTTCTAAAATTGTAAGCGATACCATTAAAGAAACAGGCCTAAGCATGATTTATGTGGCCTTAATCCTATTTTTCGGATTTGGCATTTTTGCCGCCTCTAGCTTTGGTGGTACTGTTGCCCTGGGCTTATTGTTGTCCATTACCTTATTGGTAGCTTTAATTTCTAATCTTACCCTCTTGCCAGCTTTATTATTAAGCCTAGAGAAGCGTAACCAAAAAGAAAAAATAAAGAAAGGGCTGGTGGAACTATCAGCCGAGGAATTGAATTAATTTTTTTTGTTAGCCTGTTGTTGGTTTTTCTTTCGGTCTAGCAGTTTATGCTGATGTTTTTCTTTTCGGGTTAAACTGAGTAAAAAGCACAAGCAACCAAAGCCCATGCATAACACACCTAAAACCATTATCCATCCGTAGTTTGGTCCTAGTTCCGTTTGAACACGGTAGCCAATAGCAACTAAAGCCATTCCAATAAGCAGCAGGATAATGCCCATGCAGACATAACGGCATCTAAAAAACTTTTTTACGAGATTATCTTTCATCTTTCTGGCGCTAAAAAATATATACTACTAACTCAAAAAGGGTGCTGCGTATTATATCCTATTTTCAACTGCTTTTTTTTAACTTTGCAGGCTTAACGTGGAGAGTATAGCGCTGATGTACAAAGAATATAAACAACTCAATTTATCGCAAACCGGAAAGGATATTCTGGAGTATTGGAAAAGTCGTCAGATTTTTGAAAAAAGTATTCAAAACAGACCAGCCTCCAAACCCTATACCTTTTACGAAGGGCCACCTTCGGCCAATGGAATGCCGGGTATACACCACGTTATGTCCCGTTCTATTAAAGATATTTTTTGCCGTTATAAAACCTTAAAAGGCTACCAAGTAAAACGCAAAGGCGGCTGGGATACCCATGGCCTACCCATTGAGTTGGCCGTAGAAAAAACCCTAGGCATTACTAAAGACGATATTGGGAAGAAAATTTCAGTAGCCGACTACAATGCTGCTTGCCGCAAAGAGGTAATGAAATACACCGATGTGTGGAACGATTTGACCGAAAAAATGGGCTATTGGGTAGATTTAGAAAATCCATACATCACCTACGAAAACAACTACATCGAATCCCTTTGGTGGATTTTAAAAGAATTTCATAAAAAAGGCCTGTTGTATAAAGGCTATACCGTACAGCCCTATTCTCCGGCAGCAGGTACCGGCTTAAGTTCGCACGAATTAAACCAGCCGGGTACGTATAAAATGCTTAAGGATACTTCTATTGTGGCTCAATTCCGCCCAAAAAGAGAGCAAAATCATCCTTTAATAAATACGTTATTTGCCGATGCACAAGAGGATACGGTAATTTTAGCATGGACTACCACGCCCTGGACCTTGCCATCGAACTGTGCCCTAGCGGTAGGCGAAAAAATAAACTACGTAAAAGTAAACACCTTTAACTCCTACACTTTTGCCCCCGTAAGCGTGGTATTGGCCAAAGATTTGGTGTCAAAATATTTTAAAGCAGAAGCCGAAAACGGTGATTTTGCTGCGGTAAAACCCGGTGATAAAGTATTGCCTTGGCGCATTGCTGCTAGCTTTACCGGTAAAGAATTACTTGACATTCGGTATCACCAATTGATGCCGTATGTAAGCAACGCCGAACTAGAAGATAAAGCATTCCGTGTCATTCCTGCTGATTTTGTAACCACCGAAGATGGTACGGGTATAGTGCATACCGCCTCTGTTTTTGGTGCCGATGACTTTAGAGCCTGTAAAGAAAATGATGTACCCTCAGTGATGGTACTCGATGAAAACGGTACCGAAGCACCATTGGTGAATAAGCAAGGCAAATTTGTAGCACAAGTAAGCGACTTTGCCGGCCAGTACGTAAAAGAAGAGTTTTATAGCGATGAAGTACGCAAAAGCCCTGACTTTAGACCGGTAGATGTACAAATTGCCATCAAGCTAAAAGAAGAAAATAAAGCCTTTAAAGTAGAAAAATACGAACACAGTTACCCGCACTGCTGGCGTACCGACAAACCCATATTGTATTACCCGCTAGATAGTTGGTTTATTAAAACCACGGCTGTAAAAGACCGTATGGTAGAGCTAAACAAAACCATTAACTGGAAACCAGAAGCTACCGGAACAGGAAGATTTGGCAATTGGTTAGAGAATTTGGTAGACTGGAATTTATCGCGTTCACGCTATTGGGGAACGCCGTTGCCTATTTGGCGTAGCGAAGATGGTAGCGAAGAGCTTTGCATTGGTTCGATAGAAGAACTAAAAGCCAACATGAAGGAAAGCCTGGCTTCTGCAGTGCCTACTGCCGAGCAAAAAGCCACCATGCAAAGTTATTTAAGCGCTTTAGAAAATGGTACGGCCGATATGCACCGCCCTTATGTAGATGAGGTTGTATTGGTTTCTGCTACAGGCAAAGCGCTATTACGCGAAACCGACCTAATTGATGTGTGGTTCGATTCGGGCGCCATGCCTTATGCCCAATGGCATTATCCGTTTGAAAATAAAGAAGAATTTGCGAATGCTTACCCGGCCGATTTTATTGCAGAAGGTGTGGATCAAACCCGGGGATGGTTCTTTACCCTGCATGCCATTGCCGTCATGTTGAATGACAGCGTAGCCTTTAAAAATGTGGTATCAAACGGCTTGGTATTGGATAAAAATGGTAATAAAATGTCTAAGCGCTTAGGCAATGCCGCCGATCCGTTTGAAACCATAGAAACCTACAGCGCCGATGCTTCCCGCTGGTACATGATTAGCAATGCATCGCCTTGGGATAATTTGAAATTTAATCTAGAAGGCTTAGACGAAGTACGTCGTAAGTTTTTTGGTACCCTATACAACACCTATTCCTTCTTTGCACTATACGCCAATATTGATCGTTTTAGCTACAAAGATCCGGAAATGGATATTCAGTTGCGACCGGAGATTGATCGTTGGATAATTTCTTTATTAAATTCATTGATTAAAGAAGTAGATGGCTACTACGAGGATTTTGAGCCTACCAAAGCAGCACGTGCCATTCAAAGTTTTGTAGATGAGCATTTGAGTAATTGGTATGTGCGCTTATGCCGTCGTCGTTTCTGGAAAGGGGAGTATACCGAAGATAAAATTTCGGCCTATCAAACACTCTACACCTGTTTAACTACTATTTCTAAATTGATGTCGCCTATTGCACCATTTTATGCAGATAGGCTTTTCTTAGATTTAAATGAAGTGAGTGGTAAAGAAAGTGTAGAGTCGGTGCATTTAGCCGATTTCCCAGTTTATCAAGACAATTTGGTTGATGTTGCTTTAGAAGAGCGCATGGCCTTGGCACAAAATATCTCTTCTCTCACTTTGTCTTTGCGGAAAAAGGTAAGCATCAATGTGCGCCAGCCGCTAAGTAAAATTTTACTTCCAGTTATCAATAAAGGCTTCCAAAATCAGGTGGAGCAGGTAAAAGAACTTATCTTATCTGAAACCAATATTAAAGACATTGAGTTTATTAGCGATACGGCAGGTTTTATCAGTAAAAAAGTAAAGCCCAACTTCAAAACCTTGGGTCCCAAAGTAGGGCAGGCAATGAAGGAAGTTGCTGCTGTACTTACTGCCTTAACGCAAGAAGAAATTGCCAGCTTCGAAAAAGAGGGTACATTCGCAATCCCCAACACCTCTTTTGTGGTTGATTTAAGCGATGTAGAAATGATGGCAGAAGATGTTCCGGGATGGCAAGTAGCCACTTTAGGCGCACTAACGGTAGCCTTAGATATACATGTTTCTGAAGAATTAAAACAAGAGGGAATTGCTAGAGAACTGGTTAATAGAATTCAGAACTTACGTAAAGAACAAGATTTCTTGGTAACCGATCGTATTCAGGTTCGACTTTCTGACGATCAAACAATTAGCCCTGCAGTGAACAATAATTTAGCCTATATTTGTGCCGAAATTTTGGCAGACTCCTTGGTGTTGGAAGCCAATTTAAACACCTCAGAAACCTTTGAAATAGATGATATTAAATTATTTGTTTCTATAACTAAAGTATAAGATGGACAAACATGAAAAGACCCGCTACTCTGATACAGAGTTGCAAGAATTTAAAGAACTTATTTTAGAGAAAATTAGAATTGCCCGAGAAGAATTATTGGCATTTACCACTGCTTTGAGTAACCCCAATGCCAATGGTACCGACGATACTGCCGGCACGTATAAAACGTTGGAAGATGGGTCGGCTACGTTAGAAAAAGAGCAAACCAATTTGTTTGCTGCCCGTCAGAAAAAGTTTATTGATAATTTAGAAGCAGCCTTGGTACGTATTGAAAATAAAACCTATGGCCTATGCCGCGAAACCGGAAAACTGATTCAGAAGGAGCGTTTAATGGCCGTACCACATGCAACCTTAAGTATGGAGGCCAAAGTAAAACAGAACTAATGAAAAGCTACACCAAACCAGTTGCACTCATTTTATTGGTATTGTTGGCAGATCAACTTTTGAAATTTTGGATCAAGCTAAACATGAGCCTTAGTCAAGAATTTCATGTATTGGGTCATTGGTTTATCATCCATTTTACCGAGAATAACGGCATGGCGTTTGGGGTAGAGTTTGGTGGCGAAGCTGGTAAATTAGCTTTATCTCTAATTCGTATTTTGGCCGTAATTGGTATTGGTTATGGCTTGGTGCATTTAATTAAACACAAATACCACCGCGGCTTAATCACCAATGTTTCCTTAATTTTTGCCGGAGCATTGGGTAATATCATCGATTCTACTTTTTATGGGAAGCTGTTTAGTGAGAGCAATTATTTTGTAAAGGCGCAACTTTTTCCAGAAACAGGAGGTTATGCTGGCTTGTTGCATGGCAAAGTGGTAGACATGCTTTATTTCCCATTGATAGAAACACATTATCCTTCTTGGTTCCCGTTTTGGGCCAATCAACCCTTTGTGTTTTTTCAACCGGTATTTAACCTAGCCGATACGGCTATTAGTGTTGGGGTTATTGGCATTTTACTCTATCAAAAGCGTTATTTTAAAGAAAAACCTATAGAAGAAAGTCAACCGCAAAGCGAAATGACTGAAGAATAAAAAAAGCCCTCCCGAATTCGGGAGGGCTTTTTTGTGAACCAAGCTTTACTATTATTTACGCTCCTGGTATTTTGCCGGTATACCCGATTTCGGGATGGCATTTTTAATGAAGATGCGCAAGTTCTCATTGGCAGTAGCCAAATCTTCCTTACGCAGGTACATCATGTGTCCACTGCGGTACCCTTCCCAGCTCATGCGATCTTTAAATTTACCGCTGGGGTCTATTTGCCATAAATTGTATTTCGCATTAAAATAATCGCAAGCCCCATCGTAGTATCCAGATTGTACCAATACTTTCAAATATGGATTTTCGGCCATGGCTTTTCCTAAATTATAACCCGTATTATTTTGAGTATTATCCCAAGGACGTACTGGTCCGAACAAATAGTAAGAAAGGTCTGTTTTATAATTCAATTCATCTCTTAAATAGATGTTCATGGCGGGCATAAACGAATGTTCCCAAGAACTTAATTCCGCATTGTAATCTGGTTCTTCACCGGCATTTTGACGATCGATACCCAAGTATCTAGAATCTAAACGACCAATGGTAAAGCCTCTATCTCTCAACAATTCTTTCCAGAAGAAGTTGGTAGAAATCTCAAAATTATGATCTAAAATAGTTTGCTCCGATAAGCCGGTATAACGAGCATATTTAGCTGCAATTTCTTTCCGCTTAGCTGGGTCTAAAGAACCACCTTTGGTTATTGCTGGCAACAATTCATCAATAGTAAATTTCTCTACTTCGGGTAAATAATCCGTTAAATCTTTCTGCTGTAAATCTGCAGGCAATGCTTTGTGATACCAAGCGGTAGCAGCAAAATATGGCACATATAAAGCCGCAGCAACAGGGCCTTCTCTCTTAATTCCTAAATCGGTAGGAGATACCAACACCACGCCATTTAAATACATCCACTGTGCATCTTGAAGCTCTAAAGCTAAGCCAGATACTCGGGTAGTACCATAACTTTCGCCAATAAGAAATTTGGGCGATGCCCAACGTTTGTTTTTGCTTACAAAACTATTAATCCAAGTTGCTAGGTATTTAATGTCGGCGTTTACACCAAAAAATTTTGCTGGGGCTCCCTCTTTAATTAGGGCACGAGAAAAACCGGTGTTTACCGGATCGATGTACACAATATCCGCCACATCTAAAATAGAATGTGGATTATCGTGCATGCCGTAGGGTTGCACCGGATAGCCTTCATCATCTACATTGAGAATACGTGGTCCGGTGTAACCAATTTCCATCCATACAGAGGGCGTTCCGGGGCCTCCATTAAACGAAATTACTAAAGGACGGGTTGTTTTGTCTTTTACATCGGTACGTTCGTAATAGGTGTAAAACACTTCAGCTATTGCTTGGCCTTCGGCATCGGTTACCGGCTCGGTGCCTGCAATGGCTTTGTAGGGTACTGCTTGCCCCTTAATGGTTACTGTATTTAAAACAGTAACAGTGGCATCTTTTTTTAAGTTTATTTTGTTCGATGGAGCAGTTGCTTCTGTTTTTTGAGCATGCGCCACGCCCAGTAGGCCTGCCGAACATAAAAGGGTGAAAATCAATTTTTTCATAATAGGGGTTGAATAGCTTTTGTTTTATAAAAATAACAAACTGTTCCGAATTTGCGTTCAAAACTTTAATCATCTCAAATTTTTTAGCAATAGGCTGCAAATTTTGGTAAATTGAGATTGAATTTAAACGTAAATCCATGAAAAAAATTAGCTTAATTGCTTTGCTAACTTTGTTTGTAGTACATCTGCAAGCCCAAACATTAGATCTTCGCAGAAAAATTGAAGTAACTGGTACCGCCGAACTAGAGGTAACGCCCGATATTATTTATATCAGCATTTCGCTGAAGGAATATCTAGATGGAAAGAAAAAAATAGGCATTGAAACCTTAGAGCGTGCGCTGCAAACTGCGGTTCTAAAAGCGGGAATCCCGAAAGAAAACTTCATGGTAAACGATATTGCCTCGTATAATTTTAATTGGGATCGTAAAAGCCCAGATTATTTGGCTAGTAAACAATACCGCATCAAGGTGTCCGATTTAAGCAAATGGAACCAATTGCTTGCCGGTGTAGATGCCAGGGGTGTGCAATATAGCGCAATTGAGAGCTACGATTATTCTAAACTAGAAGCGGTGAAAAAAGAGCTCAAGATACAAGCCTTAAAAGCTGCCCGTGATAAAGCGGTGTATTTAGCCGAAGCGGTGGGCGAAAAAGTGGGCATGGCTTTAGAAATTAACGAACAAAGCAATGAAGGCTATTCGCAACCAATTTACCGTACACAAATGGCTATGAAAACAGATGCCTCAGGCGGCGAAGCTATGCCCGATATCGACTTCAAGAAAATTAAATTGACCGCCCAAATTCGGGCTCTTTTCGAATTGAAATAGCTTAGTTAATCCACTCGAAACCGGTATAGGGTACCAATGCTTTTGGTATGCGTATGCCTTGTTCGGTTTGATTGTTCTCTAACAAAGAAGCCACAATACGAGGCAATGCTAAGGCACTCCCGTTGAGCGTATGCGCTAACTGTGTTTTACCTTCTTTACCTTTAAAACGCAATTTTAAGCGGTTGGCTTGGAATGTTTCGAAGTTCGAAACCGAAGAAACCTCCAACCAACGAGCCTGTGCTGCACACCATACTTCCATATCGTAGGTAAGGGCCGATGCAAAACTCATATCGCCGCCACACAAGCGCAATACCCGATACGGCAATTCTAATTTTTGCAATAAGCTTTGCACGTAGCCGCTCATATCTTCTAAAATAGCGTACGATTCATCTGGGTTAGCTATTTGTACAATTTCTACTTTATCAAATTGGTGCAAGCGGTTTAAGCCACGTACATGTGCACCGTAAGAGCCAGCCTCTCTACGGAAACAAGGTGTATAACCACAATTTTTAACTGGTAATTCTTCTTCTTTTAAAATAACATCGCGGTATAAATTGGTAATTGGCACTTCAGCCGTCGGAATGAGGTACAAATTATCAATGCCCACGTGGTACATTTGCCCTTCTTTATCGGGTAATTGACCGGTGCCAAAGCCAGAGGCCTCGTTCACCAAAATAGGCGGTTGCATTTCTCTGTATCCCGCTTTTTCGGCTTCATCTAAAAAGAAATTGATGAGGGCCCGTTGTAAACGAGCACCCTTGCCTTTATATACCGGAAAACCGGCGCCAGTAATTTTATTGCCTAATTCAAAATCAATAATATCGTATTTGGCCGCTAATTCCCAATGCGGGAGTGCTGTTTCGGTCAACGTAGGTTTGCTTCCCTGTTCTAAAACCGTTTCATTTTCTTCGGGGGTTTTACCCAAAGGCACCGAGCTGTGTGGCAAGTTGGGGAGTACTAATAATTGGTTTAAAAGCGCTTGCTCTATAGTTTCTAATTGGTCCGATAAGTTTTTTTGAGCGTCTTTATTTGCTGTACTTTGGGCTTTAAGCGCTTCCGCCTCATCTTTCTTCCCTTGGCGCATGAACTCACCAATTTGTTTGGCCGCTGCATTTGCTTCCGCTAAAAGGCTGTCTAGTTGTGTTTGAGTTTGGCGTCTTTGTTCGTCTAATTTTAAAACTTCTTCAACCAATTCTGGTTGTTTGAAATTTTTAATGGCCAAACCTTTTAAAACTTCCTCTTTATGTTCGCGGATATAATTAACTTGCAGCATCTTTATAAAATTTGACCAAAGATAAGAACAATTGGCGTTTTAAAGGCGCATAAACGAGTAAATGTTAAACGCATGAGTGGCACCCTTTATCTTATACCAACCCCCATTGGTAATTTAGAAGACATGACACTTCGGGCCATTCGCTTGCTGAAAGAAGTAGATCTTATTTTGGCGGAAGATACCCGTACCAGCGCTCCGATGTTGAAACATTTTGGTATCGATAAAAAGGTGTTTTCGCACCACCAGCATAACGAACATCAATCTACTACCGAAATTGTTAAGTTTTTAAGCCAAGGGCAACAAATTGCCTTAATTTCCGATGCGGGTACGCCCGCCATTTCTGATCCGGGCTTTTTGTTGGTTCGTGAAGCGATAAAAAATAATATCCAGGTAATTTGCCTGCCGGGCGCTACGGCTTTTGTGCCTGCTTTGGTGGCTTCGGGTTTGCCCAACGATCGTTTTTGTTTTGAGGGATTTTTGCCGGTAAAAAAAGGCCGTCAAACTCGTTTAAAAAGTTTGCTTTCGGAAGAGCGCACCATCATTTTTTACGAATCGCCTCATCGTTTATTAAAGAGTTTGGCCGAATTTGCCGAATATTTTGGCGAAGATCGCCAGGCATCGGTTTCTCGTGAAATTAGTAAGGTGTTCGAAGAAACCGTAAGAGGTACTCTCCTCGAAATAAAAACTCATTTTGAAACCCATACGCTTAAAGGAGAGTTTGTAATTTGTGTGGCAGGAAAACCAAGCAAATAAACCCATGCACTTGACTCAAAATCGTTACTTTTTAGCTTGCTCTTCTGCATTTTTATTGTGGTTGGCTTGGCCCCCTATGCCCTACACTTCTTTTCTACTTTTTGTAGCATTTTTGCCCCTGTTTTTTGCAGTGGAAGCTATTCAAACTAGTGATTTACGTAAAAAGGGCCTTAAAATTTTTGGACTTACCTTTTTGAGTTTTGCACTTTGGAATACCGCTTCTATTTATTGGGTATTTAATTCCTTGCATGCAGCCATGCCGCTGCCGGCAGCTTTGGCCATTTCTCTAATTCCATTCGGATTGGGAGCTTTATTAATGGCCTTTGCTTTTTGGGGATATTATGCCGTATCTCAGGTGTTAAATAAAACGTGGAGTTATGCAGCGTTAATATGTTTTTGGATAAGTTATGAGTACCTGCATCAAACTTGGGACTTGGCTTTTCCGTGGATGAACCTTGGCAATGGTTTTGCGCAAACGCATCAATTGGTACAGTGGTATGAGTATACCGGCGTATACGGAGGTACTTTGTGGGTTTTGCTGGCTAATATCTTTTTGTTTGAAGCCCTGCGTCAGAAAAGCAGAAAATTAGGTCTTATTGGCCTTGCTTGGATTATTGTTCCGGCCGTGTTTTCCCTAATTCGATATGAAACCTACACCGAAAAAATAAACCCGGCCAATGTGGTAGTGGTGCAGCCTAATGTAGATCCCTATCAGAAATACGGCTCGTTAAGCCCCGAACAACAAGTAGCTCGGTTAATCGATTTGTCTAAACAACAAGCGCAAGCGAACACCGAGTACTTTATTTGGCCAGAAACGGCCATAGTGGGCTTTACCGACGAAGAACAAATCCGAGCGAATGCATTATACCGGCAGGTGCTCAATTTCTTGCAGCCCTATGCCAACGCCAATGTACTTTCGGGCATAGAAAGCTATAAAAACTTTGGGAAAGACAGTGTGGCTAGTGCACAATACGACAGTGGATCGGGTAATTTTTTGGTGCCCTACAATGCGGCCATACACATTGAAAATGCAGCCAATGTTCAGTTTTACCATAAATCTAAATTGGTTCCAGGGGTAGAGCAATTGCCTTTTCCTCGGTTTTTCTCCTTTTTTAAATCCGCTTTTTCGGCTTTTGGAGGTAGTACAGGAGGCTATGGTAAACAAGCAAAACCATCGGTATTTTATGCCCAAAGCGGTATGGGAGTTTCGCCCATTATCTGTTACGAATCAATTTGGGGGAGTTATGTGGCAGAAAGTGTAGGCCAGGGAGCCAGCTTTATTGCCATTATAACCAATGATGCTTGGTGGGGAAATACGTCTGGTAAAGACCAACATGTAGCCTATGCCAAATTAAGAGCTATAGAAAACCGTCGCTGGGTTGCCCGTTCGGCCAATACCGGTATCTCGGGCTTTATTAACCAACGGGGCGATGTGGTAATGAAAAGTGGGTGGTGGGTACCTACGGCTTTAAAAGCAGACATAAATTTAAATGAAGAACAAACGTTTTATACCCAATATGGCGATGTTTTAGCCATACTCGGTTGCTCAGGTGCTTTTGCACTCGTACTGCTTGCTTTGTATATGAGATACAAATTAAAGGCAAGCTTTAAAACATCCTAAAAGAATCCAAAAAATAGCCCGATATTTGTAGTATGAAAATCGGGATTGTTTGTTACCCCACTTTTGGTGGTAGTGGTGTTTTGGCCACAGAACTTGGCAAAGGTTTGGCCGAAAAAGGCCATCAAGTACATTTTATTACCTACAGCCAACCAGCTCGTCTCGATTTTTTTTCTGCCAATTTATTTTACCACGAAGTATCGGTATCTAATTATCCTTTATTCGATTATGCTCCTTACGAATTGGCGTTGGCTAGTAAGTTGGTAGATGTGGTGCGTTTCGAAAAACTAGATATTCTGCACGTTCATTATGCCATACCACATGCTTCGGCAGCATTTATGGCCAAGCAAATTTTGGCTACGTATGGCATTCATATTCCTGTGGTTACTACCCTCCACGGAACCGATATTACCTTGGTGGGCAAAGATTTAACGTATAAACCGGTGGTTACCTTTTCAATCAATCAATCTGATGGGGTAACGGCTGTTTCTGAATATTTAAAACAAGATACCTACAAGCATTTCGAGATTACAAAAGACATTCGAGTAATTCCCAATTTTGTAGATATGAATCGTTTTAAACTAAAAGCTAAAGATCATTTTAAGAAAGCCATTGCGCCTAATAACGAACGCATTGTGGTGCATACCTCTAATTTTAGAAAAGTAAAACGTACCCAAGATGTAATTTATGTGTTCGAGAAAATTCTAAAAGAAGTTCCCGCCAAATTATTGATGGTGGGCGATGGCCCAGAACGTGCGTATTGCGAACAATTGTGTCGTGATTTAGACATTTGTGATCATGTTCGTTTTTTGGGCAAGCAAGATGCCGTTGAAGAAATTTTATCGGTAGCCGATTTGTTTATTATGCCTTCAGAATCGGAAAGTTTCGGCTTGGCAGCCTTAGAAGCTATGGCTTGCAAAGTGCCTGTAATTACTTCGAATGCTGGTGGTTTGCCCGAATTGAATGTAGATGGCGTAACCGGTTTTATGGACAACGTGGGCGATATCACCTCGATGGCACACCATGCCATTGCCATTTTAGCAAACGACGATAAGTTAAATAGTTTCAAAGATAATGCCTTGAGCAGAGCAAAGGAATTCGACCTGAGTATAATATTGCCTATTTATGAGGCCTATTACCAAGAAATTTTAGGCTAGTACTTATTTAATTAGATGTTTCAGCTGGATTATTTCCTTTTCATCTAGATATCTCCAACGACCTCTTGTTAAATCTTTCTTAGTTAGATTGGCGTAAACTACACGATCTAACTTTACCACGTCATAGCCCAAGTGTTCGAAAATTCGGCGCACAATACGGTTTCTGCCGCTATGAATTTGTATACCAATTTCTCGTTTAGTGCCACCCTGCACATAACTTACCGCATCTGGCTTAATAAGGCCATCTTCCAGCTCTAAACCAAAGGCAATCTTATTTAAATCGCCCTGTGGCAAACTTTTGTTTAATTCTACTTGATAAATTTTGGTAATGCCCGTTTTTGGGTGCGATAATTTATCGGCTAAATCGCCATCATTGGTCATTAACAACAAACCAGTTGTGTTGCGGTCTAAACGACCAACGGGGTAAATGCGTTCTTTAGATGCTTTTTCTACCAATTGCATGACCGTACGACGTTCTTGCGGATCGTCGGTTGTAGTGATATAATCTTTTGGTTTATTTAATAATACATAAACCATTTTCTCCCTTTTCAGTGTTTCGCCATTGTACCGAATTACATCTTTAGAAGGATTTACCCGATACCCCAATTCCGAAACTACTTCTCCGTTCACCGAAACCACACCAGCAGCAATTAACTCATCTGCTTTACGGCGTGAGCAAATACCTGCATTTGAAATGTATCGGTTTAAGCGAATTAATCCATCGTCTTTGCCTGGTAATGGGCGTTTGCGCCCTTTACCACCCAAGGCATCTTCGCGTACTTTTCGTGGAGCTAAGTTTTTAGTATAAGGACGTTCTCCAAAAGAACTGCGTTCGCCGGTAGGGCGTGGTTTATAAGGTCTTGGGCTGTTGCCTTCGCCATCCGTTCTACGTGGCGCACGATCTCCATAAGGAGATTTTTCGCCGCTAGATGGGCGTTTGGTATATGATCTAGTTGCATCTCCATCCGTTCTGCGTGGCGCACGATCGCTATAAGGTTTTCGTTCACCATCCGATGGACGTTTGCCATAAGATCTTGGGGCATCACCATCGGTTCTGCGTGTTGGGCGGTCGCCGTAAGGCTTTCTCTCCCCACTAGAAGAACGGTTGTTCCCGAAACTACGTGATGCACTTCCTTCGTCATCTCTTTTAAAAGGACGAGGGCTACTGTTATAGGGTCTCCGTTCACCATCTCCACCCTCTCTTGGTGTTCTGCTGCTGGTAGTACGAATGCTAGAATAGCCCTCTTTTTTGAAATCAGAGCGACCGGTTCTTGGAGTAAAATCTTTCGGTTTTTCTTCACGATTAGCGCTAAATTCACGTTTTTTAGGCCCAAACGACTTTTTGTCATCCCCAAAATTCTTCTTCTCTCCGAAGGATGGCTTTTCAGAAAAAGCTGGTTTACGACCACCTGTAGCACGAGTTGTACGCTTGTTTGGTTCGGATTTATCGTCTCGACTATTCCTTGATCGTTGGTTTGGCATGAAAAATGAACGCTATGTGTCTAAAAAGAAAGCAAATGTAAGTAAAAATAGGCGCTTTTAAACAATTCCCAGATTTTATAAATGCTAGTTTGGGGATGTTTTGCAGCTAATTTTTGCTATTTGTATTAAAATTGTGGATAAGTATACCTGGGGTAATTATTAATTGAAAGGTACTTTTGAGCAACTTTTTTAGTGCACTAAATAAAGTAAACATGACAAAAAAACCGTTAATAGCTTGCCTAGCTATGCTAGTCTTGGTGGTATTGGCCAAATTGTTTTTATATAGCCATAACAAAAATGCTGTTGGCGCAAACGCATCTGCCCAAACCCAAGAGCCTTACGATCCGTATTTAAGCACCCTTAATTTTGCATCCGAAGTGGTTCCGGTTGCCGATGAGCAGGTGAGTTTTCGGGTGAAGAAAATACTTAGATCGTACAGATACCGCCGATTAAGATCACATAGGTTGCATAATCAAGCCAAAAACATGTTTCCCATTATGGAACCCATATTGGTTGCCTACGGCATCCCCAAAGATTTTAAATACATCCCATTGGTTGAGAGCGGATTTAAATCGGGCACTTCTCATAAGGGAGCATCAGGCGCTTGGCAGTTTATGCCCCACACAGCCCGATCTTTTGGGCTTAAGGTAAATTCAACCATTGATGAACGTCAGCAATTAGCTAAATCTACTGTGGCAGCTTGTAAATATTTGCGTTTACTTTATAAAGAATTTAATAGCTGGACTTTAGTAGCAGCTGCTTATAATATTGGTGAGAATAAACTAAAACGTATTATTCGTCAGCAAGATCATGCCAACTATTTTCGCTTGAAATTAAATCCCGAAACGGCTAGCTATGTATACAAATTGGTGGCCATGAAAGAGATTATTGAAAATCCGACTCGGTATGGCTACCGTCGGGTAGAAATGCCCCAACAAAGCAGTACACTATTTACCCAGGAAGCCCGTTACTATCCTGAGAACTTTCTTCGAGGCGGGTTGTTAAAGCACGCTCTTGTAGATTGATTGTTAATTATTGATTATTTATCAAAAAAAGGCCGAATTATACTCGGCCTTTTTTTATTGGATGCTGTGTAATTGGCAAACAATATCGCATCTTTGCCTTTTAATTCCCACTGGTTTTGGCTATGCAATTCACACCATCCGACTTAGGCGAACAATACGAAGTAGCTGTTTTTGGCGCCCGGGTTCATAATCTAAAAAATATCGATGTTTCTTTTCCAAGGAATCAATTGGTGGTGATTACCGGATTAAGTGGTAGCGGAAAATCATCATTGGCCTTTGATACCATTTATGCCGAAGGGCAACGCAGGTATATGGAAACTTTTAGTGCCTACTCCCGCCAATTTATGGGAGGCATGGAGCGCCCAGATGTAGATCAAATTACTGGATTAAGCCCGGTAATTGCCATTGAACAAAAAACTACCAGCAAAAACCCGCGGTCTACGGTGGGTACCATTACCGAAATTTACGATTTTATGCGTTTGCTTTTTGCCCGGACGGGAGAGGCCTACTCTTTTGTATCGGGTAAAAAAATGGAGCGCATGTCTGATGAGCAGATTCTGCAACGTATTCTTAAGCAATTTGATGGGCAGGCCATTAGTATATTGGCTCCTGTAATTAAAGGTAGAAAAGGACATTATAGAGAGCTTTTCGAACAAATTCGTAAGCAGGGTTATTTAAAGGTTCGTGTAGATGGGGAAATTTTAGACATTACGCCTAAAATGCAGGCCGATAGGTATAAAATACACGATATTGAGATTGTGGTTGATCGCTTGTTGGTAAGCGAAGCAGATGTAAATCGCTTGGCTACCTCTATTCGTACCGCTTTAAAAGTCGGCAAAGGCATTATCAAAATAAGTGATAAAAGCAACAGAGAAATATTTTTCAGTCGTTTTTTAATGGATGCCGAGTCGGGAATTTCGTACGATGAACCCCAGCCGAATACGTTTTCCTTTAATTCTCCTTATGGTGCTTGTGAAAGCTGTAATGGTTTGGGCTATGTGGTAGAAGTTGATCAGCATTCTGTAATTCCGAACCCGAAGTTGAGTATCATGCAAGGTGGTTTGGCTCCCTTGGGCGAATACCGTGAAATTTGGGTGTTTCAAATCTTAAAAGCAATTGCCAAATTTTATAACTTTTCTTTGGCAACGCCTCTAAAAGACCTGCCTCAAGAGCTTATCGATATTATTTTAAACGGATCGGAAGATGTTATCCCAGTTTCGGTAGGGGCCAATTCATGGAATGTAAAAACCTATCAAATCACCTTTGATGGCATTATTAAGCTCTTAGAAGAACAAAACGAACGTCGTGGCGAAGAGGCTCTGGCCGATTTAGAGAATTTCCGTTCTTTAAAAACTTGTCCGGTGTGTGAAGGGGCTCGTCTCAAAAAAGAATCGCTACATTTTAAAGTGGCCGGTAAAAATATTTACGAGCTGGCTAGTATGGATATTACCCAGCTAGCTACTTGGTTTAGTGAGGTAGAAAATCAACTTTCGGAACGCCAACTGATTATTGGGAAAGAGATTTTAAAAGAAATTAGAGCTAGAATTACCTTTCTGCTTGATGTGGGTTTAACCTATCTCACCCTAGATCGTACGGCTAAAACACTTTCTGGTGGCGAAGCACAGCGTATTCGCTTGGCTACGCAAATTGGGTCGCAACTGGTAAATGTGCTCTATATTTTAGATGAGCCGAGTATTGGCCTGCATCAACGAGATAATAACCGTTTAATTACGGCCTTAAAGCAATTGCGTGATATTGGCAATACTGTTTTGGTGGTGGAGCACGATAAGGATATGATTTTGGAGGCCGATTATGTATTGGATATGGGCCCGGCTGCCGGTATACATGGTGGCCAAGTAGTAGCTCAAGGCACGCCTGCAGAATTGCTTAAAAAACATACTACCACTACCGATTATTTAAATGGAACAAAGGCCATTGCTGTGCCTAAAAATAGGAGAGCCGGCAACGGAAAATCGTTGGTACTTAAGAAAGCTAGCGGCAATAACCTTAAAAACGTAACGGCGCATTTCCCTTTGGGTACACTCACCTGTGTAACGGGTGTCTCGGGTAGTGGTAAATCTACCCTAATTGCTGAAACGCTATACCCGATATTGAATCATCATTTTTTTAGGGCAAAAAAGAAACCGATGCCTTTTGCCGCTATTGAAGGTTTGGAGCATATAGATAAAGTAATTGAGATTGACCAAACACCCATTGGGCGTACACCTCGTTCTAATCCGGCTACCTATACAAGTGTGTTTTCTGATATTCGTAATTTATTCGTGGCCCTGCCTGAAGCTAAAATTAGGGGTTATAAGCCCGGCCGTTTCTCTTTTAATGTAAAGGGTGGCCGTTGCGAAACCTGCCAAGGTGCCGGCTTAAAAATTATTGAAATGAACTTTTTGCCCGATGTGCAAGTGCCTTGTGAAGAATGTGGCGGGAAACGCTACAATCGAGAAACCTTGGAGGTGCGTTATCGGGGTAAATCTATTAGCGATGTGTTGAACATGAGCATTGAAGAGGCGGTTCCTTTTTTCGAATCCATTCCGGCTATATATCGTAAAATAAAAACTTTGCAAGATGTAGGCTTGGGATATATTACGCTTGGACAATCGTCTACCACCTTATCGGGTGGGGAGGCACAACGAGTAAAATTAGCTACCGAATTATCTAAAAAAGATACCGGAAATACCTTCTATATTTTAGATGAACCTACTACTGGCCTACATTTCGAGGATATTCATGTATTGTTGGGTGTATTAAACCGATTGGTAGATCATGGCAATACCGTATTGGTAATTGAGCATAACTTAGATGTGGTTAAAGTAGCCGATTGGGTACTCGATTTAGGCCCCGAAGGTGGTTCGGGAGGTGGTGAAATTCTGTTTGAAGGAACGCCCGAAGGCTTGGCTGCTTGTGCCAAAAGTCATACCGGAAAGTACTTAAAAGCCGAATTAAAAATCAAATAAATGCTTTTCGGCATGGTAAGAAGAGCGCACCAATGGTCCGCTTTCTACATATTTAAAGCCCATTTCTAGGCCAATTGCTTTGTATTTATCGAATTGTTCTGGTCTAATCCAATCTACTACCGGATGATGGTTACGGGTAGGCTGTAGATATTGGCCCAAGGTTAAAATATGCACCCCGGCTTTTACTAAATCGGCCATAGCCTCTAGTACATCTTCTTCCGTTTCGCCAAGGCCAAGCATAATGCCCGATTTGGTACGGACGCCTGCGGCAGAAATTCTGCTTAAGCATTCTAAACTACGGTCGTATTTTGCTTGTATGCGAACCTCTTTGGTTAATCGGCGTACGGTTTCTAAATTATGTGAAACTACTTCCGGGCGAACGGCTAATAATCTATCGAGGTTCTCCCAAATGCCTTTAAAATCAGGTATAAGTGTTTCTAAGGTAGTTTCTGGGCTCTCTCTGCGAATGGCTAAAATGGTTTCTGCCCAAATGGTAGAGCCTCCATCTTTTAAATCATCACGATCAACAGAGGTAATCACGCAGTGTTTTACTTGCATCAGCTTTACCGATTGTGCCACTCTGTTCGGCTCATCGGTATCTACGGCCAAAGGCCTGCCGGTAGCTACGGCACAAAAAGAGCAAGATCTAGTGCAAATATTTCCCAATATCATGAAGGTGGCCGTACCAGCACCCCAGCATTCGCCCATGTTGGGACAATTTCCACTTTCGCAAATGGTATGTAATTTGTGTGTATCTACCAAGCTACGAACATGTGCATATTCTTTACCAACTGGTAATTTTACGCGTAACCAATCTGGTTTGCGTGGACTTTCGTTGGCTGGAATAACCGGTAGTTCGATCATGGAACAAAAATACATATTTTGCTTTAGATAGCCGATGAACTCGTCATTGGAGTTTCATTTTTTGCTAACTTGCGCTATAAAAATAACTTATGGCTACAGTAGAAACGGTTTATGTTGGCGAATTGCGCACGCAAGCCACCCACGTTCGTTCTGGTAATCAATTAATTACCGATGCTCCTTTAGATAATCATGGTAAAGGTGAAGCCTTTTCGCCCACGGATTTGTTGGCTACGGCATTAGGTAGTTGTATGCTTACGGTAATGGGTATTGCTGCCGAAAAGTATGAGGCAGATTTAACAGGAACAACCTGTTCTATTATCAAAATTATGGCCGAAAATCCACGTAGAGTGGCCGAGGTGCAAATTGCTTTTAATTTCCCGAAGAGAAACTTTAGCGATAAAGTGAAAACTGTTTTAGAACGGGCTGCGCATACTTGTCCGGTGTCTAAGAGCTTACATCCCGATTTGATAGAAACATTAAAATTTAATTGGGCTTAGGCGATTTGTTCGGCTAGTTCTTCTGCAGAAATTTCTCCGTGAGTAGCTTCAAAAACACATTCTCCATTATTTATTAGTAAGATTTGGGGAGATTGGTGCGGGACCTGAAATACCTCTGAAATGGCATTAGAAATTTCGCGGTAGTTTAATAAATCTAGGTAGTATGCCTGTATATCGGCTGGGATAACAGCGCCCTCTAATTCTAATTTCTTTTTAGCCATCAAACTAATAGAGCAACGCGTGCTATGCTTAAAAATAATGCTAAAGCCCGTACAGTTTTTAATTCCGTTTAGCTCGTTTAAAGAAGTTAAGTCTTGCCAATTCATGGAGGTATTAACGCCCTCTTTTGCTAGGATATGAGCTATAAGCTGGGCAAAGTTTGTTTGAGCATGCGCTCAAAATGCTCGTACTTATGGTAATGGCAACTAAAACAATCAGCAATTTTCTCATGGTGTTTTAAATCTTAGGTAAACTTATCTCTTTTTATCAAAAAACGCAAGTTTAAAAGCATTTTATAAACAAGAACGTGTTTAAACAAAAAAGCTTATCAGAAACCTGATAAGCTTTTAAGGAGTGGTAATTAAATTATTGTTGTGCTTCTACACGAGCAATTAAAGACTCGATAGTAGCCGCTTCGGCACTTTGTGTATAGTTGTCTTTAATTTGCTTGTAGGTTTTAAGGGCAGCATCCAAATCTTTTTGTTGCTCATATACCAAGCCTAATTTTTTTAAGAAAAGAGGGGTAGTAAACTCGTTATTGCTTTTCCCAGCTGCTTTTTTGTAGTAGGTAGCGGCATTATCGTAATCTTTTAATTCACTATAAGCATCGCCCAACATACCCAATACCAGTGGATCGATAACAGGGCTACCTGTGCTGCTGTAATTGCCCAAAGCTTCAATAGCTTTTTCGAATTCTCCTTTTTTAAGATATAAACCCCCTAAATAGGCATTTGCTATGTTTGCAGATTTGGTGCTTGTATATTCCTGTGCAATTTTCTCAAAACCGGGGTATGAACCATCGCCGTTAATTGCTTTATCGCTTAACGAATCGGCTGTTGCGTATTGCTCTGCTTTAAACATTTCGTTTACGGCTTTTTCTGCACGAGGAGCTAAGTAGAATTTTTGGTACCCAATGTATAAGAGTATTAGTGCTAAAATGGCACCACCAATTAGTAGTAAACTTTTGCTATTTTCTTGAACAAAAGATCCGGTTGCTTTTTCGGTTGCTTCGGAAACTTCCGGAGATTTTTTTTCTTTGCTTGACATGCTTTTATAAAATTTTGAAGAAGCAAAAATACAGTTTTACGCATAAGTATCAACAATTTAAATTTTTGCGCTTATTTTTTTCGAGTAAGTGCTTTAAAAAATAGAAATTGTACCTTTGATTTCTCCCTAAAATTATGTGGTTACAGCGTTTATCTCTTATCAATTTTAAAAATTATGAAGAAGCTAGTTTGGCTTTTTCGCCCACAATAAACGCTTTTACGGGCAATAATGGTGCGGGTAAAACCAATTTACTCGATGGTATACATTACCTCTCTTTGTGTAAAAGCTACTTTAATCCGATAGATACTCAACAAATTAGGCAGTGTGCCGATTTTTTTATGATTCAGGGTGATTTTGAGCTGGTGGGTAAAAAAGAGGTGATTGCTTGTTCCTTAAAGCGCAATCAAAAAAAACAATTTAAACGGAATAAAAAAGAATATCCGAGGTTGGCAGATCACGTAGGCATTTTTCCTTTAGTGATGATTTCACCTTACGATGTAAGTATTGTAATGGAGGGGAGTGAGGAGCGCAGAAAATTTTTAGACAATGCCATTAGCCAAACCGATAGGCAATATTTAGACGAAGTGATACTGTACAATAAGTGTTTGGCCAACCGGAATGCGCTTCTTAAACAAATTGCTCATACGGGTGCTTACGACCCCACTTTATTAGAAATTTACGATGAACAGTTGGCTACCTTAGGTACTCATATTTTTGCCAAGCGCCAAAAATTTATGGAAATGTTTGAGGAGGTGTTTAATCAACATTATTCTTTTTTAAGCGACGATGCTGAACGAGTATCACTGGTGTACGAATCGCAATTAAACCACGATAGTTTAGCCAATTTGCTTAAAAAGCATGTAGAAAAAGATAGGGTGCTAGAGCGCACCAATGCCGGCGTGCATAAAGACGATTTGGTGTTTAGTATACACGGCATGCCGCTTAAAAAGTTTGGTTCTCAGGGTCAACAAAAATCGTTTTTAATTGCGTTAAAATTAGCCCAATACACGTATTTAAAGCAGCAAAAGGGTTTTGAGCCCATTTTATTGCTCGATGATATTTTTGATAAACTAGATGATTTGCGCACCAAAAAATTGATGAAAAAAGTGTCTGACCACGATTTTGGGCAAATTTTTATCACCGATACGAGTTCTGAGCGTATTCAAGCTATTTTTGATGAAATTGGGGAGCAAGTGCGTATTTTTAACGTAGAAAATGGCCAAGTAAGCCAAAAAGATGCGTAAGCCCAACGATAAATCAATAAAAGAAGCCATGGATCAATTGTTTCAGGTATATAAACTGCAACAAAAGTTCGATGAAACAGCACTTATTGCCGCTTGGCCCGAAATGATGGGCGTTGCCATTGCCAACCGAACCAAAGAACTCTATATCCGCCAGAAAAAATTATTTGTACGTGTAGAATCGTCGGTAATTAAGAATGAACTGATGATGATGCGCTCTCAAATTATTGAAAAAATGAACGAGCGGGCAGGTGGAGAAGTGATTTTAGAAATCGTATTATTATAAAAAAAGCCCCCTGAATACAGGGGGCTTTTTTTGAGGTTATTTTCGGCTAGAAACGTTCGAAAGCCGAGAAGAAAAAGTTTCCTTCAATAGCTGCATTTTCGTCAGAATCAGATCCGTGAACCGCATTGGCATCTATAGATTTCGCATATTTATTACGAATGGTACCTGCATCGGCTTTAGCCGGATCGGTATTGCCAATTAACTTTCTGAAATCTTCAATAGCATTGTCTTTTTCTAAAATGGCCGCTATAACTGGTCCTGATGACATAAAATTTACCAATTCGCCATAAAAAGGGCGCTCTTTATGCACCGCATAAAATTCACCTGCTTTTTCTGCACTTAAGTGAGTGTATTTTAATGCGATGATTTTAAATCCGCCTGCTGTAATATCATTTAAAATAGCACCAATATGTCCGTTTTTAACGGCATCGGGCTTAATCATTGTAAAAGTTCTATTTGTTGCCATGTTTTTTAATTTTGGCGCAAAAATACGCCTTTAGTCGGTAATTACCTACCGAGATGTAAAAATTAATTATCATTTAATTTTAGTCTAACCGAATTTAAGTGCTATAAATTGTGCTTTGCTGCAGCTTTTTAATAGATTTGCACCAACATATACACATGGTAAATATAGCTGCATTAAAAACACTTTTGGCCGAGCCCAAAAAGATTGTCATTACTACCCATCATAAGCCCGATGGCGATGCCATGGGTTCTGCATTGGGTTTATACAATTACTTGCTACAAAAAGGTCACCATGTGCATGTTATTACCCCGACAGATTACCCTATATTTTTACATTGGTTGCCCAACAATTGCGAAGTGCTCATTTATACCGATAAACTAGCTGAGAGCAAGCAATTGGTGGCCGATGCCGATTTGATTTTCTGTTTAGATTTTAATGCCCTATCTCGAATTAACGAGTTGGGTGAATGTGTGGCTGCATCATCTGCTAAAAAGGTGATGATTGATCACCACCTTGACCCCGAAGATTTTGATGATTTTAGATTGTGGGATGTAAATGCCTGCTCTGCTGCTCAATTGGTTTACGAGTTTATTGTAGACTTTATGACCGAACCTGAGCTTATTAATAAAGATGTAGCCAACTGTTTATATACCGGTATTATGACGGATTCGGGTTCGTTCCGTTTTCCGAATACTACCGCTACTGTACACCGTATTGTAGCTAATTTAATAGAAAAAGGAGCAGAAAATGCTCGTATTCATCAATTGGTATACGATACCTCTACTGAAAGCCGCTTAAAATTTTTAGGCCATTGCTTAAGCAACCGTTTGCAGGTGTTTGAGGAATACAATACCTCCTTAATTACCGTTTCTAAAGAAGATTTAGCCATGTTTACCATTACCACCGGCGATACCGAAGGTTTGGTGAATTATGGTTTAGCAATTAACGGAATCCGATTAGCAGCCCTTATTATTGAACGCCCAGATAGAGTAAAACTATCGCTACGTTCTACCGGCGATTTTCCGGCAAACGAAATTTGTAAGAAATATTTTAATGGAGGTGGGCACCGTAATGCAGCTGGTGGCGCTTCCGACGATTCGTTTGAAAAAACTATTGAAACCTTTAAAACTTTATTACCAACCTATAAAACCTTATTATTGCAATAAATTATATCTTAAAACAAATGAAAAAACCCTTAGTATTATTAAGCCTTTTGGCGCTAGCACTTAGTGCATGTACACGATTTAAAACCGGAGATGGCGGTTTACAATACGCTATTCATACCGATAAAGATGGTCCAACTATTCAAGAAGGCGACTTTTTTGTAGTTTCTGGTACTCAAAAAACCGAGAAAGATTCGGTATTATTCAGTACCGATGATACTGGCCGCCCAGCATTTTTATCTGCTCAAAAATCACAATTTAAAGGCGATTTGTTCAGTGCATTTGCCATGTTGAGTGAAGGCGATAGTGCGACTTTTAAAATCAACTTAGATACCCTTGCTTTAAAAACAGGGCAACCAAAACCCCCTTTTGCTAAAGACGATCATTTCTCAATTTTCTCTGTGAAAATTGAAAAAGTAATTCCAAAAGGAAAATTAGATGACCAAACCTTTACCAACCAAATTAACCAGTATATTAAGAAAGATATTGAGATAATTAAAAAAGCTGAACCAGCAAAACTAAAAGCTTATGTTGCTTCCAAAGGTTTAAAATTAACTACAACTCCATCTGGCTTGGGCTATCAAGTTACCAAAGCGGCCACTGGCGAAAAAGCAGTAGCTGGTGATAGCGTAGCGGTAAATTATGTAGGTAAATTCTTAAGTGATAAAGTATTTGAGACCAGTATTGCTGCGGAGGCAAAAAAAGCCGGAAAATTTATCCCCGGCCGACCTTATGAACCTATGAGAACCATTGTGGGCATGCAGAAAAGCATTCCTGGTTTCGACGAAGCCTTGTTGTTATTCCCGGTAGGTACTAAAGTAACGGTGGTTATACCATCTGCATTAGCGTATGGCGAACAAGGGAACCAACTCATTCCACCGTTTACCCCATTGGTATTCGATTTGGAAATTTTAAAAGTAATTAAAGCGCCAGCTGCACCAGTAGTTGCGCCTAAAAAATAATATATTGAATTTATAAAAAAGCCCTTCCGATTTTCGGAAGGGCTTTTTTTATGTAGTTTTGTGCCATGGTTCTCACCGATACACATACCCATTTATATTACGAAACTGATCCGCAAGCGCTTGCTGCCTTGATGCAACGTTCGTTGGATAATGAAGTTACTAGATTATTTCTCCCGAATGTAGATACTACTTCTATTCCCTTGGTGAGGAACTTGGCTAGTCTGTATCCTCAAAACTGTTTTCCGATGTTGGGTTTGCATCCTTGCGATGTAAAAGAAACATATAAAGAAGAATTGGCCAGTATTTATGCCGCTATTCCGGCACAAAAAATTTACGCCATTGGCGAAATTGGCATCGATTTATACTGGGATAAAACTACGCTAGCAAACCAACTAGAAGCCTTTGAAACCCAAATTAACTGGGCTAAGGATTTAAATTTGCCTATTGTTATTCATTGCAGAGATGCCTTTGAAGAGGTATATGCCGTACTTTTAAAACACCGCGATGAAAAGCTCCGAGGCATTTTTCACTGCTTTACCGGAACGTTGGAACAAGCACAACAAATAATTGAACTCGGATTTTGTTTAGGCATTGGTGGCGTAGTAACCTATAAAAATTCGGGTTTGGATGCGGTAGTAGCGCAAATCCACCTCGACCACTTGGTGCTCGAAACCGATTCTCCCTACTTACCACCGGTACCTTTTAGAGGGAAGCCTAATGAGAGTAGTTATTTGGTACACATTGCTCAAAAAGTAGCCGATTTGCATCAAATCCCCATCGAAGAACTAGCCCAAATTACTACCGAAAATTCTACAAAAATATTTGGCATTTAGTTGCGATATTTGTTAAAACAAAAACCATGGCCAATATTTTAATCATATACACCGGCGGAACCATTGGCATGGTGAAAGATAAAAAAAGTGGGGTACTCTTACCGCTAAATTTCGATCATATAAAATACAATGCGCCCGAGTTGGAGCGTATGGAGCACCGACTAACGGTACATTCGTTTAACCCCATTATCGATTCTTCGGATATGAACCCCAAAATTTGGGTTGCCTTAGCCGAACTTATCGAAAAAAATTACCACCAATACGATGGTTTTGTAGTGCTTCACGGCTCCGATACCATGGCCTTTACCACCTCGGCATTAAGCTTTATGCTTGAGGGCTTGGCTAAACCCGTGGTATTTACCGGATCGCAATTACCTATTGATGAAATTAGAAACGATGCCCGAGAGAACTTAATTACCGCCATTTTAATTGCATCCGAGAAATTCGAAGAGCAAGCCGTGGTACCCGAAGTGTGCATCTTTTTCGATTACCAATTATTAAGAGGTAACCGAGCCACCAAATACAATTCAGCCAAATTTGAGGCTTTCCAATCGCCAAATTACCCGCTATTGGCCGAGGCTGGCGTGCATATCGACTTTTTTAGCAATGCCATTGCCGTGCCTTTAGATAAACCGCTTAAAGTACACAAAGACTTCGATAGCTCGGTGGCTGTACTTAAACTATACCCCGGCATCAGTCAAAAAGTAGTCGATTCGGTGTTAGAATCCGATTGCAAAGCCATTATTATGGAAACCTTTGGCTCTGGGAATACCACTACCGACCCTATTTTTTTAGATTCATTACGTCGGACCATTGCTCAAGGAAAACTCATTTTAGATATTTCGCAATGCCGAGGCGGTTCGGTAGAATTGGGCCGCTACGAAACCAGCATTCAGCTTAAAGAAATGGGCGTGGTGAGCGGCTACGATATGACCTTTGAAGCGGCCGTTACCAAACTGATGTTCTTATTGGGCTCGGGTAAACCCATGGACGTGGTAGCCCGCCTACTCGAATTAAATTTACGAGGCGAATTAACAGAAAATTGATACTTTTGTCCTCCCCATTGGAGAGGTGTCAGAGTGGTCGAATGAGCCAGCTTGGAAAGCTGGTATACTCGTAAGGGTATCGCGGGTTCGAATCCCGCCCTCTCCGCAAGAACGTCTAATTTGTCTAATTCTGTAGGCAATTTTTAATACTGGTTGGCGCAACATTTACCTGTTGGGCTTTTTACGCAAGATGATCCCAGCCCTGGTCTTCCACAATAACTACATTTTCCAGCTTGCGGAACAACATGATGTGCGGTTGGACTTTTGATACATGATGCCCCGCCACCATTTTGTGCAATTCCACAATAGCTACAATGACCCTCATTTATGACTACACATTTACTCGAAGGGCTTTTTGGACAATAAGAACCAGCATGCTCTCCATAGCCGCAATACATACATTTTGCCATATCTATAATTAATTAGTGTTATATAAAATTAGGTGAATAGGTTTGTTGAGTTGCTTGGCCAGTTTTATGCCAGATGCTGTTCCCTTGGATTTTCCATCCCAAAATGCCAGACATTGGTCGCAACTTTCTATGATTTGTTTATTTCGTTTGATGCCAGCACCTTTGCCATATTTTGCCCAATCTGGTTTAATAATGGTATACGGTATTTCATTTTCTTTGGCCCATTTTTCAGCTAAGCTGTCTGCACCACTTGCTCCACCAGATACGATTTCGCTAATATTTATGCCCAAGGAATCAATGCTTTCGCAAAGTAAGTTATAATTACTAAAGGTTCTACTACCTACTACGGCTAATTTCATACTGGTAAAATTTGGCCTTTGTGATATGATTCGTCTATTATTTGGAGCTCTGCTATAGCGTGCATTCTGCCCCAAAGAGTCTCATTTTTAACAATAATTTGGTTTTGCTCGTTTGTGTATGCATTGTAGGGTCTACGGGAGCGCCAGCCCTTTTCAGTCAAATTATCATCTTCATTTTTTGAGATGTATACAGTTCGGTAGCAATGCCAAAAAATAGATAACCACTCCTCTACGCTGAATACTTTGGTATTTTCTGAGAAAACAAATTTTTTATTCTCAAAATCCTTGGCCCAAATTAAGTCCCTAAAAAAAGACATGGGTGTGTAGTGTTCGTAAATTATTTTTTGTTGCTTTTGCTCAACTAGTTTACTAGAGTAGAAAGGATAATCTTTAAAAGGGAATTTGCGAATAATCCATTGCCCCAAATAGGCAGAAAGTGCTTTTTTTGTGCCAAATGCAAGTGAATTACTTTCACATATCTTACCAGATTTATCTATGCTAAGCCCATGGTTTTTTAAATCTTGATTTTGGATAACATCGATTGTATGTGCAATTTTAGCTAAACTCCGCAACCGTAAATAGCGAACACGGAGCATGTTTTCTTCTGTGTAGGCTAAGGTTGGCTTGAACCAATTGTTTCGTTTACTTTCGTCAACGGCTTCAAAATTCCTCCACCATTCTGGCCATGTTTCTTTACATTTTTTAGTAATGGGTGCATCTATTTTGGTAAAGGGGAAATTGGCCAAAAGGTCTGTTTTAAGGTATTTAAAGTAGGTGTTCAAATCGTTATTCTTACCACTTCTAAATAATTTATAATCATTATATTTTTTCTCTTCAAAGTCTGCCGCAATAACCGCTATAAGTGTTTTTAAAGCCTCTGCTCGAAAGACTTGTTGCTCTTTTGTAGAAGTTTCTATTGTAAATTGCTTGTAATTTGTATTATTTAGGGGAATGTCACTTTCGCTCCAATCATCCTGCAGTTTTTTAATTTCAGTTTCTGTCAAGAATTTTTTGGAATTATTCATGATTTATAATTATTAATACAATATACTAATTATTATATTTTTAATTATTCATTTGTTTTCAGAATAATTTTATGGTTATATTTATTTCAAGTAAGCTAACTCACTGCGACAATGAACTTTTATTACTCAAAAGATGGCCTAAGTTTTGGGCCATTACCTCTGGAAGTGTTAATTAACATTATCGACAAGGATACCTTGGTTTGGAATGAGGATGGTTCTATGACCGATTGGCAGCCTGCAGGAACAGTACCTGCTATAGTTTCTTTACTCACGCCGAGTGCACCTTCAAGTGTGGTGCCTAGCGTACCAGAAATTGCGCCAGAGCCCGATGAAGAAATGCCCGATGAGCTAAAAGAGTTGCTAGAGATTGAAGAAATGGAGAAACAAGAACAAACCCCTGCTCCCCAGCCTCCATCCGCTACTGCTAAAATTGTCGAACAGGGTATACCCATTAGCTTGATTTTAAAAGGAACTTTTGTAATGGGAACATTCCCTCTTAGAGTTGTGTCAGACGGTATTTTAGTTGGTGAGGGCACTATAAATAAAGGTTTTTCTATTAACTTTAAAGTAAACAATACCAGACCTAGAATTAAAGTAGGGTCTACTATGCTAGAATTACCAGAATTAGACCCTAATCAAGCGTACGAAATTCACCTTAAATATGGCCAAACTAGTGGTGGTTTTTTTGAAGGGGAATACGGAATATTGCCGAAACCAACTAGCATTATCACTAAATAAGAAACTATATGAACTATTTTTTCAAAAAAAAATAATGACACTTTGGGTCCTATACCCCTTGCCGATCTCCTAAAAATTATAGACGCTAATACCGAGGTAAGTGAAGATGGTACGCAATGGATCTTGGCTAAAGACATACCAGCTTTAGCCAGTGCTTTAGGTGTAGGTAAGTCATTAGGACCCCCACCTTTACCGAATGCGAAACTTACTCCACCCCCTCCGGTGCCACCTTCCATGCCTAGGCAGCGGGTAATGCCTCCTTTGCAAAATCCTCAAATCGAAAAAAGTGGTAGGTTATCTGCACGTACAGTTTTGGTTGCCGTTGCTATTGTAGGTCTCCTAATTTTTGCTGGTGTAGCCTATATGTAGGGCCCAGGTCGTGCATCCTCTTACACACCTTCGAGCGGTAACATTGATGATTACAATCAAGATTCGGAGAGTAGCTCAACTGAAGCTGAAGAAAAAACGGCTCCGTCTGGATCAAGTTCGGAGAGTAGCTCAACTGAAGCTGAAGAAAAAACGGCTCCGTCTGGATCAAGTTATGAAGAACCCAGAGAAGAAGCTAAACCTCAAAAAGCGCAATGTATAACCTGCAGTGGGGGAGGGAAGGTTTATACAAGCCAATGTTCTCATTGTTCTGGTACAGGCAGGTTTGACTATGGTAATGGAGAATTTGTTGCATGCCTTGATTGTAATGGTAGTGGATTGAGGCCGGTTCCTTGTGAATCTTGTGGCGGTGATGGCTGGGTAAATGATTAGTTTCAAACTAATTTAACAGCCTAATTCCGTAAGTTTGTAAGGCTGTAAAGCCTACCTATGATTAAACTGGACGCCCTTCAGAAACCCATTGCAACCGAACTTAAAACTTTTGAGAAAAAGTTTAAAGAAGCAATGAAGACGACCACCCCGCTGCTCGATCGCATTACCCGATACATACTCAAACGTAAAGGCAAGCAAATACGCCCCATGTTTGTACTCTCGGCCGCAAATTTTTGCGGAGGTATTACCGAGGCCAGTTACCGCGGAGCTGCTTTGGTAGAGTTGTTGCATACAGCAACCTTGGTGCACGACGATGTGGTAGACGATGCCTACCAGCGGAGAGGCTTTTTTTCTATAAATGCCCTTTGGAAAAATAAAATAGCCGTTTTAGTGGGCGATTATTTGCTGGCTAAAGGCCTATTGCTCTCTGTAAATAATGAGGATCATCGTTTATTAAAAATTGTTTCAGAAGCGGTACAACAAATGAGCGAAGGTGAGCTTTTGCAATTAGAAAAAGCCCGTAAATTAGATATTGATGAAGCTGTTTATTTTGAAGTGATTCGTAAAAAAACAGCCTCCTTAATTGCTTCCTGCTGTGCCTGCGGCGCCGCTTCGGCTAGCGCTTCGGAAGAAGTAATAGAACGCATGCGTTTATTTGGCGAAAAAATTGGCATTGCCTTTCAACTGAAAGACGATTTGTTTGATTTTGGATTTGATGCAGTGGGCAAACCCTTGGGCATAGACATCAAAGAAAAGAAAATGACCTTGCCCTTGATTTATGCACTGCAGCAAAGCAATCGCTCCGAAAAAAGACGCATTATTAATATTATTAAAAACAAGAGCGATGAGCCCAATCAAGTACAAATAGTACTCGATTTTGTGCGCCAAAGCGGCGGCTTGGCCTATGCCGAAACACAAATGAAACGCTACCAACAAGAAGCCTTCGATTTAATAGCCAATTTAGGTAGCGATACTCACCGGAACCATTTAGAAAATTTGGTTCTTTATACCACCCAACGCACCAATTAATGCATTCAGAATTCATCTTTTTTGCCTGTTTTCTGCTTTTTATTGCCTGCATGTTAGCCATAGATTTGGGTGTATTTAATAAAAAGCAACATACGGTAGGCTTTAAAGAAGCGTCTATTATGAGTGCCATTTGGGTCTCTTTTGCCTTGGCTTTTTATGTATTGCTTTTACTCAAAGGCGATATGCTGCATCAAATTCAAACTGCAGACCAGTTGCAGCAAATTACCAAACAATACGGCCAAACAATTCCTTCCTATGTGCAAGATTTTGGAACGAGCTTAGGGCATTACCGACAAAATTTATCCCTCGAATTTATTACCGGTTATGTGGTAGAGTATGCCCTTTCGGTAGATAATATTTTTGTGATGGTACTTATTTTTTCTGCTTTTTCGGTGGAAGAAAAGTATTACCACCGGGTACTTTTTTGGGGGATTATAGGTGCGCTCTGCTTGCGCTTTTTATTCATTTTTATGGGAGCGGCTTTGTTGGCCAAGTTTAGTTGGATTATGTATGTTTTCGGTGCATTTTTAGTGTATACCGGAGCCGCCATGTTTTTTGGCAGAAACGACGATGAATCGGTAGACCCAGAAAATCACAAAGTGGTTAAATTTGCAGCCAAGTATTTTCCGGTAGCAACAGAGTATGGCGGCGGAAAGTTCATTATTAAGCAAGCAGGAAAATGGTTTATTACTCCCCTTTTTATTGTGCTATTGGTGGTAGAGTTTACCGATTTGTTATTTGCCGTAGATTCTATTCCAGCTATTTTTTCGGTTACCAAAGATCCTTACATCGTATTCTTTTCTAATATTTTTGCCATTCTGGGCTTGCGATCTATGTTCTTTTTGCTGGTGAACATCATTCATAAATTCCAATACCTCAAAATCGGGCTTTCTATATTGCTGGTATTTATTGGATTTAAAATGTTAGCGCACCATTATTTGGTGCAAGTAGGATTTAATACTCTGCACTCTTTAGTGGTTATTTTGCTTATTTTAAGTGCCAGTATAATCGCTTCCCTCTTATTTCCTAAGAAAGAGCGCTAATTAATTTCAGAATTTCTTCGACATATTTTCGCTCGTTGGCCAAACGAGGCACCTTGTGTTGTCCACCTAGTTTTCCGCGATTTTTCATCCAGGTATAAAAAGTTCCTGTAGGGGCTTGGTGAATTTTAGGCATGCCTAAGGCCATATCTTTATAACGCTTGGCATCGTAATCGGAGTTTAGTTTCCGCAGGTGCTGATCTAATATTTCGGTGAAACGAGTAAGGTCTTTGGGTGCCTCTTCAAATTCAATAATCCACTCGTGGGCACCAGCATCGTTGCCCTTAAAATAAATTGGGCCGGCGGTATATTCTTTGATGGCACTAGTTGTTTCGGCACACGTTTTAGCCAAGGCTTTTTCGGCATTATCAATAATTAACTCTTCGCCAAAGGCATTTATAAAATGTTTGGTACGTCCCGTAATTTGAATGCGGTAAGGTGATAGTGACGTAAATTTAATGGTATCGCCAATTTGATAACGCCACAAGCCGGCATTGGTAGAAATAATAAGTGCATAGTTTTTATCCAACTCTACCTCGTTTAAGCTTAAGGTTTTAGGCTGCTCTTCATCGATATGTTCCATGGGCAAAAACTCGTAATAAATGCCATAATCTAGCATCAATAGCAATTCTTCGGAATTGGATAAATCTTGTATACCAAAAAATCCTTCTGAGGCATTGTAGGTTTCCAAATAATACATTTGGTCTGACGGAATGAGTTGTTTGAACTGTTCTCGGTAAGGGGTGAAATTGACAGCACCATGAAAATATAATTCCAAATTTGGCCAAACTTCTAGCAAGTGCGATTTGCCGCTCAACTCTAAAATGCGCTTGGCTAGCACTACATTCCAAGTAGGCACCCCCGAAATATTGGTTACGTTTACATCGAGGGTAGCTCTTGCCATTTTCTCTATTTTTTCTTCAAAATTTTCGAGAAGGGTAATCGATTGGTCTGGTGTACGGTAAAACTCGGCCCATATGGGTAAATTTTTAATCAATACGGCCGATAAATCGCCGTAAGAGGCATCTGTATTAAGTTGATTTACGCTATAACTTCCACCTAATACCAAACATTTACCTGTAAATATTTTACTCTCTGGGCGGTTATTGCAGTATATAGAAAGCAAGTCTTTGCCACCTTTGTAATGGCATTCTTCTAGTGACTCTTCACTTACTGGGATAAACTTACTCCGATCGTTGGTAGTGCCCGACGACTTGGCAAACCATTTTATTTCGGAGGGCCACAATACGGCTTGTTCTCCAGCCAACATGCGCTCAATATAAGGTTTTAGGGTATCGTAAGTTTGTATGGGTACTCTGTTCTTAAACTCGTCTGACGATTTAATGTCTTCATAACCATAGGCTTTGCCCCATTCGGTATTTTTAGCGGTATCTACAAGATTGTGTAGCCACTCTTCTTGTACCTCATGCGGATATTTCATGAAAAGCTCAATCTGATGCATGCGCTTTTTCATAATCCAGGTAAAGAAAGAGTTGACTAAAGTCATGCTGGTTTTACTAAACTTTCTTTCTGAGTTCGAAATTCTGGCCTAAATAAAATTTACGAGCCAATTCGTTGCTTGCAATTTCTTTAGGAGTACCGGTCAGCATAATTTTGCCTTCGGCAAGTAGGTAAGCCCTATCGGTGATAGACAAAGTTTCTTGCACATTATGGTCGGTAATTAAAATACCAATGTTGCGTAATTTTAATTTGGCCACAATAGCTTGAATTTCCTCCACCGCAATGGGGTCAACTCCTGCAAAGGGCTCATCGAGTAAGATAAATTTAGGGTCGGCGGCCAATGCTCGGGCAATTTCGGTTCGTCTGCGTTCTCCTCCAGAGAGTAAATCGCCACGGTTTTTACGGACTTTTTCGAGGCTAAATTCTGCTATTAATTCTTCTAATTTGGCTTTTTGTTCTTCTTTAGAAAGCTCGGTCATTTCTAAAATGGCCATAATATTATCCTCTACCGTTAACTTTCTAAAAACAGAAGCCTCTTGTGCCAGATAGCCAATTCCTTTTTGTGCCCGGCGGTACATGGGGTCTTCGGTAATATCTTCATCCTCTAAGTATACATGCCCTTCATTAGGCTTAATTAAGCCTACAATCATGTAAAAAGAGGTAGTTTTTCCGGCACCATTTGGGCCCAATAAACCCACAATTTCGCCTTGGGCAACTTCAAACGACACGTTGTTTACCACGGTTCGTTGCTTATATTTTTTTATAAGGTTTTCTGCTTTTAAAATCATAACACGTTATTGCCCTCTAAAATACGAATGTCTTTGATGTTTAACTGAATGTTTCGTCTATCTTTCCAACTATTTTCTTCAATGCTAAAACACATATCGAAGCTTTTACTTCGTAGCAGGACTTCTTTGAGCTTTCCTAAGCCAAAGCCAATGCAGTCGAAAACGTTTGAATCTCCTTGTTTTACCTGCATTTTTAAGTGTTTATCGCCCACAATGCCAATAGTACCCGCTAGTTCTACGCCGCTTGCTATAAATACGGGCGACATATTTTTGGGCCCAAAGGGTTCGAACTGAGAAAGGATACGGAAAAATTTGGCATCTATTTGCGCTAAGTTTAGGGGTGAATCTATGCTAATTTCTTGTACCAATAAGTCTTCCGAAATACTAGCCGAAACCACTTCTTCGAAACGTTGTTTAAAGGCCGGCACATTTTCTGCTTTCATGGTGAGACCAGCAGCATATTTATGCCCGCCAAATTGCTCCAATAAATCGGTGCAGGCTAAAAGTGCTTCGTATAAATCAAAACCTAATACCGAACGGGCCGAACCTGCTACTACGCCGTTAGATTGGGTAAGTACAATGGTTGGGCGGTAATATTTTTCGGTTAAGCGGGAGGCCACAATGCCGATAACGCCTTTGTGCCAGCTCTCGTTAAACACCACGGTGCTTTTCCGAGTTTTAAAATCTACACCCGATTCTAATTGTGCCAAGGCTTGTTCGGTAATATCGCTATCGTGTTCGCGGCGTTCGTCGTTGTGTATGTCAATAAGTTTTGCAATTTCTAGGGCTTCTTTTTGGGTGCTACACCTCAATAAACGCACGGCTTGCTTGGCATCAGCAATGCGGCCGGCGGCGTTTATCCGAGGCCCTAATTGAAACACGGCATCCGATAACGTGTAATAAGGCTTTTGTTTTGCAATGCTACGCAAGGCGGCCAAGCCAGCACATGGCTGTTCGTTTAGACGTTTCATACCAAACCAAGCTAAGGTTCGGTTTTCGCCATCAATGGGAACAATATCTGCAGCAATGCTTACGGCAACTAAATCTAGATAAGCTTCTAAGTCCTCAAAAGGCAAGTCGTTTTTTTGCGTATAGGCTTGTATCAATTTAAAGCCAATGCCGCAGCCGGCTAATTCTTTATAAGGATAACTGCAGTCGGGACGCTTGGGGTCTAATACAGCTACCGCATCTGGTAAGTTTTGGCCGGGTAAATGGTGGTCGCAGATAATAAAATCTACACCCTTTGCTTTGGAGTAAGCCACATGATCTACCGATTTAATGCCGCAATCGAGTGCAATAATTAAGCTGAAATTATTTTCAGCTGCATAATCAATGCCTTTGTACGAAATGCCGTATCCTTCCAAATAGCGGTCGGGAATGTAATATTCTAATTGAGTATAGTATTTGCTAAAAAAGCGATAAACGAGTGCCACTGCCGTGGTGCCATCGACATCATAATCGCCAAAAACGAGTATTTTTTCTTGTTGGGTGATGGCTTGTTCAATGCGTTCAATGGCCTGTTCCATATCCTTCATTAGAAAAGGATCGTGTAGGTGATGGATATTGGGTCTAAAAAAATCGCGGGCTTCGTCATAGGTATGCACTCCTCTTAAAACCAAGAGCTTAGCCAATACCTCATTTATTTGTAAAGAGGCTTGGAGCTCAGGAATGAGTTCGGGAGTATGTACTGGGATTTCTGCCCATCTTTTTTGCATATCTTTGTGCTGCGTTTAACGCCTAAATATACTAAAACGAACCCTATACCGTGATTATTTTTCCGCTTGACGAAGGTTTTTATTCTGTAGATAACAGTAAAAAATTTATTCCCTTTAATCCGGATCTCCACGATGTCAAAGATCGGCCGGCTTCTTTATTTGTTTACGTTCGGCCTTTTTTGGTGCAAACCCAAACCGATTTAATAGTGATTGATACCGGCTTGGGTTATGAGAATGAAGAAGGAGAGCTTTATTTGCATGAGCATATTCGAGCAGCAGGTTTTTCTCCGGAGGATGTAAGTTTGGTATTGATGTCGCACCTGCACTTTGACCACGCCGGCGGCATGGTACAAAAAAGCGACGGCCGTATGGTATTGAGTTTCCCCAATGCCGAATATGTGATTCAACGGGGAGAGTGGGAAGGGGCTTACAGTAGGCCATCGGCTTCTTATCATACCGATATTTTTGACGTAGTGCAACGCACTGGCAGCATTCGTTTTGTAGAAGGGAATGGTCAACTAAAAAATAATATCCGTTTCGAAGTAAGCGGCGGCCATACCGAATTTCATCAGGTATTTATGATTGAAGAAGGAGGTGAAACCCTCTTTTTTGGTGGAGATGTAGTGCCCGAGCCCGAGCAATTGATAAGGAAGTTTATGGCTAAATACGATTTCGATCCTCGTAAAACCATGGAACTCCGCGAAGCCTATGGCAAGCAAGCCGCCGAAGGCAATTGGACCTGTTTGTATTACCATGCCAAAACCAAGCCCTTTTCAAAAGTGGCTCTTACCGATGGCGCTTTTCAAATTCTTCCTTAATAAAAAAGCCCCATACATTTCTGAATGAGGCTTTCTAATCAAATTTTAATCTACTTATTTGCTAGCAACTAGGGTGATGTCAAGCGTAAACTCATCATCAATGGCTTTGTCGCCAATGCTATCGAAAAAACTTTTAGAACCATAACGAATATCGTATTTGGTGCGGTCTACTTTTACGCCTTTGGCTACTGCAGTAAGGCTATTGCCTTTTGCAGCTAAGTTAGCAGGGAATGAAAGTGGTTTGGTAATGCCTTTAATGGTTAAGTTACCAGCAACCATAATAGTACCAGCTGCTGTAGGAGTAACTTTAGTAATTACAAAGGTAGAGGTAGGGTTTTTTTCTACACTGAAGAAATCTTCTGATTTTAAGTGACCTTCTAATCGAGCGCCACCACCATCTGTACTGGTAATGGTAGTCATGTTGATAGTAAAAGAACCTGCAGTTAGGTTACCACCATTTAAGCTTAATTCGCCACCACTTAATTTAATGGTACCGCTGTGCTCTCCAGTTACTTTTTTTGCATTCCAAAGAATGATAGATTTTTGAGTGTCTACTTTAAACGTAGTAGCTTTTGGTGCAGTAGTAAATGCGAAACCTACAAAGGTTAGGCCTAGTACTACCATAGATAAGATTTTTTTCATATGCTAATTAATTTTTTAAATTGTATAAAGATAAGAAATTTAATAGGTGTTTAAACACCTATAGTGTACAATCATTTTATAAAAAAACGGCGTTCCAACTTAAATTAGAACGCCGAGAGTATCGTTATATTTTAGGCAAATTTATACGTAGCTCTCTATTGGAGGACAAGCGCAAATAAGTGTACGGTCGCCATAGGTATCGTTTACTCTACCCACCGAAGGCCAAAATTTATGGGCTGCCACATAAGGCAATGGAAAAGCTGCTGTTTGACGAGAATACGGATGTGTCCAGTCATCGGCAGTAAGTACCGCAGCGGTATGTGGTGCATTTTTTAATGGATTATCCATTTTATCCGCTGTGCCTTTTTCTACTGCGTCAATTTCTTGGCGGATAGCAATTAAGGCATCGCAAAAACGATCTAGTTCATGCTTAGGCTCCGATTCGGTAGGTTCTACCATTAAGGTGCCCGCTACCGGAAACGAAACGGTTGGTGCATGGAAACCATAATCCATTAAGCGTTTGGCAATATCGGTTACCTCTACGCCAAAGTTTTTGAAGGCACGGCAATCTAAAATCATTTCGTGAGCACAACGGCCGTTGGCCCCGGCGTACAATACCGGATAGCTTTTTTCTAAACGGACTTTCATGTAGTTGGCGTTTAAAATGGCGTATTTAGTAGCTTCGGTTAAGCCTTGGCCACCCATCATGGCAATGTAAGCATGAGAAATTATTAAGATGGAAGCCGAACCCCAAGGTGCTCCAGAAACTGCAGGAATGGATTTATCGCCCCCTATAGCTACTACGGTATGCCCCGGTAAATAAGGAACCAAGTGTTTAGCTACGCCAATTGGGCCCATACCCGGGCCACCGCCACCGTGCGGTATGCAGAATGTTTTGTGCAAGTTTAGGTGACACACATCGGCACCAATTGCCGCCGGACTAGTTAAGCCAACTTGTGCATTCATGTTGGCGCCATCCATATATACTTGCCCACCATGTTGGTGAATGGTAGCACAAATTTGAATAATTGATTCTTCGAATACTCCGTGAGTAGAAGGGTAGGTAACCATTAAACAGGATAAGTTTTTACTGTGTTCTTCAGCTTTTGCTGTTAAATCGGCTACATCTATATTTCCTTTTTCATCGCAAGCAACTACTATAATTTGCATGCCTGCCATGGCAGCCGATGCTGGGTTAGTTCCGTGTGCAGATGATGGAATTAAGGCTACATTTCGGTGCCCTTCGCCACGATCGTGGTGGTAGGCACGTATAACCATGAGGCCTGCATATTCGCCTTGGGCACCAGCATTGGGTTGTAAGCTCATGGCCGCAAAGCCGGTAATTTCGCTCAACCACTGGTTTAATTCATCAAATACTTGCATGTAACCACCCACCTGATCGGTAGGTGCAAAAGGGTGCATATTGCCAAATTCTGGCCAAGTAACGGGCACCATCTCGGTGGTGGCGTTTAGTTTCATGGTGCACGATCCTAAGGCAATCATAGAATGGCAAAGCGATAAGTCTTTGGCTTCTAATGATTTCATATAACGCAATAATTCGTGCTCCGAATGGTGCGAATTAAATATCTGATGGCTTAGGTAAGCCGATGTGCGGGTCAATGCTTTTGGGTAGTTAAGCGATAAATTCGCCGCTATTTTTCCCAAATCTATATCGTGAATAGTTTTGCCTTTTACTTTGGCAAATAAACGTACCAAGGTCTCAATATCGGCAAGCTGTGTAGTTTCATCAATAGAGATGCTGGCACTTGTACCTTGGTAATGGAAATTGACTTCGTTGTTTAATGCTTCCCCATGTATAGGTCCGCATAAATCACCCAACTCAAAAGTAAGCGTATCAAAAAAGTGGGTATTGGTTTGGGTATAGCCTAATTCTTTTAAGGCAGCGGACAATACGCTAGCTAAGCCGTGTATGCGTTCTGCAATCAATTTTACTCCTTGTGGGCCGTGATAAGTTGCATACATACCGGCCATAATGGCTAGTAGAGCTTGTGCGGTACAAATATTAGAGGTTGCTTTATCTCTGCGGATATGTTGCTCACGAGTTTGTAGGGCCATGCGCAAGGCATAATTGCCGGCACTATCAATGGTTACACCGATAATACGGCCAGGCATAGAACGCTTGTATTCTTCTTTAGTGGCAAAAAATGCTGCATGTGGACCGCCAAAACCCATTGGAATACCAAAACGTTGGGTAGAACCTACCACAATATCGGCTCCCCATTCTCCCGGAGGAGTTAACAGGGTAAGGCTCATAATATCGGCCACAACCGTTAATTTAACTTCTTGTTGCTGTGCTTTTTCTGCAAAATTACGGTAGTCATACACTTCGCCATTTCCGGCAGGATATTGTACCATGGCCCCGAAGAAATCTTGGTTGAGTACAATGTCTTGGTGATTGCCAATGACTAATTCGATGCCATAAGGTGCCGAACGGGTACGCAACACGTCAATAGTTTGAGGGAAAACAGCTTCAGAAACAAAGAAACGTTTGGCTTCATCGCGGCTACGCAAACTGTATTGCATAATGAGGGCTTCTGCCGCTGCAGTACTCTCATCTAATAAAGAAGCATTGGCAATTTCCATTCCCGTTAAATCCAACACCATGGTTTGGAAATTTAATAAAGCCTGTAAACGTCCTTGTGCAATTTCTGCTTGGTAAGGAGTGTATTGGGTGTACCAGCCTGGATTTTCTAAAATATTCCGTTGAATAACCCCCGGAACCTGTACACCATAATAGCCTTGCCCAATGTACGATTTGAATACCTTGTTTTTAGAAGCCGTTTGTTTAAGCTGACTTAAATAATTTGCTTCGCTAAGCGGTTCGGGTAAGCGAAGTGCTTGTTTTAATCTGATGTTGGCCGGAACGGTTTGGTCAATTAATTCGTCAATTGATTTTACGCCGATGGTTTTTAACATCTCCTGCGTATCTGCAGAATTAGTTGCAATATGTCTGTGTTGAAATTTTTCCTGATAGGTAACGTTTGTGCTCATGTATGTGCGTACTAGTTGGTGTAGCAAAGGTAAGATTTAGCGCTTATAAAGCAATAAATTCTTGTTCGCAAAATCTCCTTTTAAGGTCAAATTTCTAGCTTATTTGAATGAGAGCGGTTGTGCTATCAGCTGGGTATAATTCGCCGAAAGATTGCCTATTTTTTTCAGGAATATTTAGGGTTACTAATATTTTTTCGAACTCCTCTGTAAAAGCAGTATCAATGGCTACCAATAGGCCGCCACTTGTTTGTGGATCAGCTAAAATTGTAGTTCTAAAGCCTAAATCTGGGCCTTCGTTAATTTTATGGCCATAGCTAGCCCAATTGCGGTTGGTTCCACCCGGAATGCACTTTTGTGCTAGGTATTCATCTAGTACGTCTAGTTTGGGTACTTTGTTAAAATTAATACGGGCATTTAGCTTGCTGCCTTCACAGAGTTCGCTGAGGTGCCCTAATAGCCCAAAACCTGTTACATCGGTCATAGCCTTTACGTACTCTAGCTTGCCAAACACTTCCCCAGCTTCGTTCAATTTAGCCATTGATTCGGGAGCGATGTGTTGATGCTCGGGTTTAAGAATTCCTTTTTTCTGAGCCGTGGTTAATATACCGACGCCAAGGGCCTTGGTTAAATATAATTTACAGCCTGCGGTCGCTGTGGAGTTTTGTTTTAAATTTTTAATGTCTACCAATCCGTTTACAGCCAGGCCAAATACCGGTTCGGGGCAGTCGATACTATGCCCACCGGCTAAACTAATGCCGGCTTCGGCACAAATTGAGCGTGCGCCTTCTAATACTTTTTGGGCTACTTCTGGTCCAAGCTTATCAATAGGCCAGCCTAAAATGGCAATGGCCAATACTGGTTTTCCGCCCATAGCATATACATCGCTAATGGCATTTGCTGAAGCAATTCGGCCGAAATCGTAGGGGTCATCTACAATGGGCATGAAAAAATCGGTGGTAGAAATTAGGGCTGTTCCATTGCCTAAATCAAAAACTGCTGCATCATCACGGGTAGTGTTCCCAACCAATAAACGGGCATCGGCAGGTTGTTTAATCGGGCTATACAGCATTTTATCTAATACTGCCGGGCTAATTTTGCAACCGCAGCCGGCGCCATGCGAATATTGGGTGAGTTTTATGGGTTTGGTGCTCATTTGATCGTGTTTGCTTTTTCTAAAATTGGTTTTACGTTTGTAACATCAGTGGCCAGGGTACCTGCTACTTCATAAATGCTGCGTTCTTCCCGCATGTTTTGCCCGGTTTTATAGGTCTTATCATAATACACTAAAACCAAGCGAATAAAATCGGTCATGCGGTTTTCTTGGATGGCTAAAATGGCATCTCTAGTTTGCTCAGGGCCTAAGCGTTTGCCAATGCGCTGGGTGCATTCAATCAAAAAATCGTGATTTAGTTTGCCGTATTCTTGGGTTAAAAAACGAATTCGTTCTTCGTGTGGGATGTTTAGTTTTATTAGCGGAGCGATTCTCATTTGATCCCAGAGTTGGTTCGGGATGGAGCATTTGCCTATAGTTCGGCTTTCATCTTCTAGCCAAAGGGTTTTGTTTTTATCAATTTTGCATAATTTATACGCTAGGTTATTTTCGAATTGCTCTTGGCTGGGTTGTACTAGGGTGCCCATACTACCATAAGAAGAGCCTTGGTGTTGTGCCAGATCTTCGAGGTCAATCATTTGTTCACCAGTATCTTTTATTTGATGCAGAATTTGGGTTTTCCCTGATCCCGTCATTCCGCCTAGAATGAGGATATTGAATGTTTGGGAGGATTGGCTTAATGCCCATTGGCGGTAGCTTTTGTATCCACTTTCAAGTACATATACTTCAAACCCATATAGGTTTAAAGCCCAAGCCATGGCACCGCTTCTCATGCCACCCCGCCAACAATGCAGGGCAATTTTTTTATGTGGAGCAATCCTTAATGCCTCTTTAATAAAGCCACTCCATTTGGGGCCAGTAAATTCAAAACCTAGTAAAATGGCTGCTTCTCGGCCTATTTTCTTATAGGTAGTGCCTACTTCCACCCTTTCTTCATTAGTAAAAATGGGTAGGTTATGCGCCTGGGGTATATGTCCTTGATCAAATTCTGCAGGAGTTCGCACGTCTGCTACTGGTATTTCGGGAGCAAGTGCAAGAAATTCCTCGATTTGGATAGTTTGGATCATGTTTTAAGTTGGTGCAAATAACGCTGAATGGTATTTTCCATCCCAAAATAAAGGCAATCGCATACCAAGGCATGCCCAATGCTCACCTCTACTAATTGGGGTACATGTTGGGCGAAAAACTGGAGGTTGTGTACATCTAAATCGTGGCCGGCATTTATTCCTAGGTTTAGTTGCGTGGCCAACTCTGCTGTTTTAAGATAGGGGGCTATTGCTAAGTCGGGATTTAGAGTAAATTTTTGAGCATAGCTTTCTGTGTATAACTCAATTCTGTCGGTAGCTGTTTGTGCTGCGCCTTCAATCATTTTTTCATCGGCATCTACAAAAATGGATACTCGAATACCTGCTTCTTGAAACTCGGTAATAATTTCTTTTAAATAGGATTGATGGGTGATGGTATCCCAACCATGGTTTGAGGTTAATTGCCCCAAGGCATCGGGTACTAGCGTAACTTGGGTAGGTTTATTTGCTAACACCAAGTCTACAAAACTACGTTCTTTCGGGTTTCCTTCTATATTAAATTCGGTAGTGATATTTTCTTTTAGATCGTACACATCGCGGTAACGAATGTGCCGTTCGTCTGGACGAGGGTGAACGGTAATACCTTGGGCACCAAAGCGCTCAGCATCTAGGGCTACCTGTAAAAGGTTGGGGTTATTGCCCCCACGTGAGTTACGAAGGGTTGCAAATTTGTTGATGTTTACCGATAATTTTGTCATCGCACAAAAGTACATTCTTTCTTTGAATTTGCTCTAAAAATGCAAAGAGCCCAACCGAATACCGGATGGGCTCTTTGCGATTACAAACAAACCTATTAATTAACTTTAAATTCTACTCGGCGATTTTTCTGACGTCCTTGTGGGGTTTTGTTGCTAGCAATTGGTTTGCTTGAACCATAACCTACTGCAGCAATTCTACTACCATCAACACCAGCATCTTCCAAGTATGCTTTTACGGCTTCTGCTCTTTTACGACTTAACACTTTGTTTTTTGCCGGTACACCCACATTATCGGTGTGGCCAGAAAGAATGAGGGTTAGTTCGGGGCGTTTTACCATTAGCGCTGCCAATTCATCTAAACTATCAAAGGAGTATGCTTTGATTACCGATTTTCCGCTTTCGAATTGTAAATCGGATACGGCAGTAAAGATGATCTTTTCTTCTACCTTGGTTAAGGTAGGTGCGGCAGTTATTGGGCAACCACCGTTTGAGGCAGGGCCAACTAAATCTACACATTTATCGTCCTTATCAGGCACACCGTCACCATCTCTATCTGGGCAACCTTTGGCGGCGAAGCTGCCGGGTGTATCAGGGCATAAATCTTCTGCATCGCTGACTCCATCTTTATCTCTATCTGGGCAACCTTTAAAGGCTAGCGGACCTGCAACGGTTGGGCATAAATCGTCTTTATCTAAAACCCCATCGCCATCGGTGTCTGGGCAACCTTTGGTTGCAAATGGACCTGCTAAATCTGGGCAAGCATCGTCTTTGTCGGCTACGCCATCATTATCTCTATCTGGGCATCCTTTTAGGGCAATGCTCCCCGGTACATCTGGGCAAAGATCTTCGCTATCGGCCACCCCATCATTATCCTTGTCTGGGCAACCAAATAGAGCCGCAGTTCCTGCAATATCAGGGCATTTATCGTCTTTATCGGCAATGCCATCATGGTCTCTATCCGGGCAACCTTTTGCATCTCTGCTACCAGGTAAGGTTGGGCATAAGTCGTCTTTATCAGGAATTCCATCGCCATCGGCATCAGGGCAACCTTGCGCAGACAATGGACCAGGAATACTTGGACAATTATCGGCATTATCGGCTACGCCATCGCCATCAGAATCGGGGCAACCGTGTGTGGCTGCAGGTCCAGCAAGGGTAGGGCAACCATCGTCTTTATCCGGAATCCCGTCCTTGTCGGTATCTGGCCATGGACAGCCTTCATTTTCCACAGGCCCAGCAATGGTAGGGCATTTATCTAATTTGTCGCTTATTGTATCGTGATCGCGGTCTTTAATGCGTTTTTTGCCGATAGAAAAGTTTAGGCCTGCATATACGTTAAATGAAGTAAATTTTCCAATTCCTAAAGCGCCGCCTATATCATCGGTTCCTATAAAAAAGGCCCCTGTTCGGCTAGTTAAGCCAAGATTAGTTTTTTTGTACCGAGAAGAATAGGTTATGGGTAACGCTAGTTCGTAACTCGGTTTTTCTATTCTAGGGATTACAGAGATGAGTGTGCTCGTTGGGTCGATAATGGGTTGTTCTTTAGAAATATCTATAGTGCTGCGTTTTTTAGTAAAGCCTCCCATGTAGTTAGAAGCTATATAGAAGTTTTTAGCTACCTTAAGGTCTAAATTGACATTTAAGCGGGTAGGTAGATGTGCTTTATAGTTTATGCTAGAGGCCACTGCTCCTGCACCGTATACATTTGTGAAAGATGTTTCTAAGTTGGCTAAGTCAAAATTGTCAATTTGAGCTTGTGTCCACTGTTTATTTGGAGTATTATCATTAACCTTCACTACTTTACCTTGGCCATAGGTGATGGAGCCAACATCGGTAAGTGCAGCGCCAATCTTTAGGCGGTATTTAGGTACGGTATTGTCTGTTTGAGTTTTTCCATCCACTTCATATTGATAGTCTTTGAATTTGGGCCTCCATTCGTATTCAAATCCAAAATCGGCACCAAAACCTTGTCCTCTTCCATCAGTTATATCTTTTAAGGAGATGCTGGAATTTTGGAAGCCCAATAATGATGAGTTGGAAACCAAGGTATTTATGTGAATGCTATTTGTTGTAAGCACATTGGTTAGGGGCGGTACTACGCTAGTGGTGATGTTCACGTTCGTATTTATATTATTTATCTGTGCATTGCCTGCTCCCCAGAGGTATTTTCCTGTTATCCCGGCTTTCAATACATGATTTCCTGTATTTACAAGGTTTAGAGCGTAGGTTAGCCCCATTTCGCTAAATACGTTTGCGTTTAAATCAAAACTAGCGTTAGTGATGTTGCCAAATTGATCCGTATTTTTGAAACCTTTTACAAGTGCGGTCATCAATTCTTCGGAAACATTATTTGCACTGCTAAGTAAACGGGCACGGGTGCTAAAAGCAAGGCTTTGGCTGTGACCCATGGAAGCAACAAACGAGGGACCACGAATTTCTACACCTAAATCTAGATTTTTGGCTTTGCCATTTTGTTGTAGGGTTAAAATATCGCCAAACTCCCCGTTATTTTGTACGGTTTTGATGAGTTTAGGAATGGATTGTAGGACGCCATAATCATTGGCAACATATACATTGAAACCTACTAAGTTGAATTGGAATTTTTGTTTAGAATCGGCAATTTTTGCAGGGTTGAAGTAAACTGACTGAACTGGTGCGTAGTTGCTATTGTTAAAAATCCCGAAGCCTTGTGCAAATACAGATGCTTGTAAGCCAATTAGCAATAATAGGAGCGTAACTTTTTTCATAGTGCTTTTGTTTAAAAATAAAATAGCTGTAGTACGTATGTGTTTTTGGTACTATAAAGAGCAAAACGAAACCAGGCGCTAAAAATTGTTTCAACAAGCGTAAATTTTTTGTGGCACAAAAAAAGCCGAAACATTTTGTTTCGGCTTTTTTAAAGTAGGTTGGTGATAAATTAGTAGCGGTATTCGTCAGTTTTGAATGGTCCTGCTACATTTACGCCAATATAATCGGCCTGTTGTTGGTCTAATACATCTAGCTCAACGCCAATTTTCTCTAGGTGTAAACGGGCTACTTTTTCATCTAAATATTTGGGTAGGGTATACACTTTATTTTCGTAGTTATCGGTATTTAACCATAGTTCTAGTTGAGCCAATGTTTGGTTTGTAAACGAAGCAGACATTACGAAAGATGGGTGGCCTGTGGCGCAACCCAAGTTTACCAAACGACCTTCGGCTAGTACAATTACATCTTTACCATCAATAGTATATTTATCTACTTGCGGTTTAATCTCTACTTTTTTACTGCCGTAGTTTTTGTTTAACCAGGCTATGTCAATTTCGTTATCGAAGTGGCCAATGTTACATACAATGGCTTTATCCTTCATTAATTTGAAGTGTTCGCCACGAACAATATCACAGTTACCGGTAGCAGTTACTACAATATCAGCCTCCTTTACGGCGGCAGCAAATTTTTTCACTTCATAGCCTTCCATAGCAGCTTGTAGCGCACAAATTGGATCAATTTCGGTAACAATTACGCGTACGCCTGCATTGCGTAACGAATCGGCTGAACCTTTACCTACGTCGCCAAAACCAGCAACTACAGCAATTTTTCCGGCCATCATCACATCGGTAGCACGACGAATAGCATCTACTAAGGATTCGCGGCAACCGTATTTGTTATCAAATTTAGATTTAGTTACCGAGTCGTTTACGTTGATAGCTGGCAAGTGTAAGGTGCCGTTTTTCATACGCTCAATTAAGCGGTGAACGCCGGTAGTTGTTTCTTCAGAGAGGCCTTTAATACCCGAAATTAATTCAGGGTATTTATCAAAAACCATATTTGTTAAGTCGCCACCATCATCTAAAATCATGTTTAGCGGTTTGCGATCTTCGCCAAAAAACAAGGTTTGCTCAATACACCAGTCAAATTCTTCTTCATTTAGACCCTTCCAAGCGTATACTTGAAAGCCTGCTGCTGCAATAGCTGCGGCTGCGTGATCTTGGGTAGAGAAAATATTGCACGACGACCAGGTAACTTCAGCACCTAAGACTTTTAAAGTTTCGATTAAAACGGCAGTTTGAATAGTCATGTGTAAGCAACCTGCAATGCGGGCTCCTTTTAAAGGCTGTATTGCGCCATATTCTTTTCGCAAGGCCATTAAGCCTGGCATTTCTGCTTCGGCTAATTCAATTTCTTTACGACCCCAATCGGCCAAAGTGATATCTTTAACTTTAAAAGGAACGTAGGTTGTTGTGGCTACTGATGACATAGATTATTTTTTTGTTTGAGCTACAAAATTACAGAATTCTATTTGATTCTTGAAGTCAATATTGTGTAAATTTATAGTACCCACTAGCACTAGGCAGAAAGAATTCGTATTTTTGAGTATTAAATATATTCAAACATGTATCCAGAATATTTAGTTGCTCCCATGCGTGAGGAGCTTACAAGCGTAGGATTTACCGAGTTGAAAACAGCATTAGAGGTTGATACCGCCATACAAGGCAGCGGCACCGCTTTGGTAGTTGTAAATTCGGTTTGTGGTTGTGCGGCTGCAAATGCCCGTCCAGGTTTAAGAGAAGCGGTAAGTGCTAGTAAAAAACCAGCCAATTTGTATACCGTATTTGCCGGTATGGAAAAAGAAGCGGTTGATAGAGCAAGAGCACACATGGTGCCTTTTTTGCCTTCATCTCCCTCTATTGCTTTATTTAAAGACGGCGAATTGGTTCATATGATTGAACGTCATCAAATTGAAGGCAGAAGTGCCCAGCTCATTGCAGATAATTTAGCTGCAGCTTTTGAGCAATATTGCTAATTGTGGTATCCATTACATAAAAAAAGCCCCAATTTTTGGGGCTTTTTTGTTTAATAATAGTTGAGTAGTAATTTTTCTAATTCTGAGAAACTGACTTTCATTTTCACTTTCCCTTGGCGGGCGTAGGATATCTCATTGGTTTCCTCAGAGATGATGATAGCCAATACATCACTCACTTCGGAGATACCAATTCCTGCTCGGTGGCGCAAGCCAAAGTGTGCTGGTAAACGATCATTTTCGGTAAGTGGTAAAATGGTAGAAGCTGTTTTAATTTTACCTTCGGCAATTATTACTGCCCCATCGTGCAGTGGGCTATTTTTTTGAAAGATACTTTCTAATAATCGTTTAGAAACTGTGGCGTTTAGTACTTCTCCAGTATTTTGAAAATAAGGTTCTTCGGTATGTTTGGCAAAGACCATTAAGGCCCCTGTTTTTGTTTTTTGCATACTTTTGCACGCATCAAGAATGGGCTTTAATCGGGCTAAATTCTGATTAATTTCTTCTTTTTTACCAAATAGAAATACCCACCAGGCTTTGTTCTTTTGTTGTGACGTATTTTTACCTAAAATCAATAAAAAACGACGTATTTCTTGCTGAAAAACAATAACTAAGGCAATAAAGCCAAGGCTAATAAAACTGCCCAATAACTGTGTTAGTAAGCGCATTTGAGCTTGTTGAACCAACACATAGCCGATGTACATTACACATAAACCAATGAAAATATTTACAGCAATGGTGCCTCTAATGAGGTTGTACACATAATATATAATGAGTGCGACCAGTAAAATGTCGAGCACATCAAATAAACGGAATTGTAATAGGTTGGTGGAGATTGATTCCATACGATAAAAATAGGTAAATTTTAGTTGGCTTGCAGTTTTGCCACTAATTTTATAGCTTCTACAGCAGGTTTTACATCGTGTACTCGTAAAATTTGTGCACCCTTTTGCAATGCAATGGTGTGTAGTACGGTGGTTCCGTTTAGGGCCTCGGCTGGTGTGCTATCCAATGCCTTATATATCATTGATTTTCTAGAAACTCCGGCCAAAAGCGGATAGCCCAGGCTATGCAATTCTTGAAATCGATTTAATAACTCATAATTGTGCTCTAATGTTTTGGCAAAGCCAAAACCGGGGTCGATAATTAATTGTTGTGCACCTAATTCCTTTAATTGGCTTAGTTTTTCGGAAAAATAGCTCAACACTTCGGGTACCAAATCACTATAGTTCGCAAGGCTTTGCATGGTTTGAGGGGTGCCTTTTAGGTGCATTAAAATATAGGGTACTTGTAGCTGGGCAATGGTTTCGAACATGCATTTGTCTAATTGTCCGGCAGAAATATCGTTTATAAGATGTGCACCTTCCCCAACACTTTTTTTAGCAATTTCTGAACGAAAGGTATCTACCGAAATAAAGGCTTCGGGAAATTCTTTAGCCAATGCTTTTACAGCCGGAAGTACCCGTTGGGCTTCTTCTTTTTCCGATACGTGTTCGGCGCCCGGACGGGAAGAATATCCACCCAAATCGAGAAAATAAGCCCCTTCTAGTAAGTGTTTTTCCGCTTCTTTGAGTACCTGGTTAGTTGAAGGTAGTTCATTATATCTACTGGCTGATTGGTAAAATGAGTCGGGCGTAAGGTTTATAATACCCATTACTTTGGGCGTATGCAGGTCAATAAGCCGCCCGCCACTACGTAGTGTAAATTTCTGCACACTTGCTGTGCCCAAAGCTGTTATATTCTGCTGAAAATCTGTATTTTTACTCGTCATTATTTGGCAAAATACCGATAATTTTACCTTTTATTCAAAAATATACCGCATTTTGGCACAATCCACTTCCGCAGCATTCGACGCAGTAATTAGCACGTGTAAAGAGTTATTCTTAAAGAAAACAAAAGATTATGGAACAGCTTGGCGCATTTTGCGTTTATCGAGCATTACCGATCAGGTGTTTATTAAGGCTCAGCGCATTCGTACCCTCGAGCAAAAAAAAGTATCGAAAGTGGGTGAAGATATTGAATCGGAATACATCGGTATTGTAAATTATTGCGTTATTGCTATGTTGCAAGAGGAGTTGGGCGACGATACGGCTACCGAGCTTTCGGTAGAAGAGGTAGACGTGCTATTTGACAGAAAGGTACAAGAAACCAAGGAGTTGATGTTTGCCAAAAATCATGATTATGGCGAAGCTTGGCGTGATATGCGCATTAGTTCTTTAACCGATTTGATTTTAATGAAACTCTTGCGGGTAAAACAAATTGAAGATAACGATGGCCAAACCTTAGCATCGGAAGGCATTAAAGCCAACTATCAGGATATGTTAAATTATTCCGTTTTTGCATTGATTAAAATTAGCGAAGGTGAAAAAATTTAGTATTGCGTTTAGTCGCATTTTAGTAGGACTTCTGTTCATTTTCTCGGGCCTAATTAAAGCCAACGATCCGTTGGGATTTAGCTACAAATTACAAGAGTATTTTGAGGTATTTCACCTCACTGTTTTTAACGATTACGCCTCGGTAATAGCCATTTTTTTGTGTGGCTTAGAAATTATATTGGGAGCTGCACTCTTGTTAGGTATATATGCTAAAAAAGTAGTGTGGGGCTTGCTAGGGCTTATTATCTTCTTTACCTTTTTAACTTTTTACTCTGCCTATTTTAAAGTGGTTACTTCTTGCGGCTGTTTTGGCGATGCCATTCCGCTTACACCTTGGCAATCGTTTAGTAAAGATGTGGTCCTCTTCGTATTTATTCTAATTTTGTTTGTTTATCGCAGTCTAATAACACCACTTTTTAGCAAAGCTACAATGCAGGCAAGTTTGGTAGGGCCACTTTGTATTATAGGATTTGGGGTTGGGTTTTTCACCTTTAAATATGGGCCAGTGCTCGATTTCTTACCCTATAAAATTGGTAACAACATTCCCCAATTGATGGTAGCACCTCCAGGTGCTCCGCAAGATGAATACGAAATTCAATACAGCTTAAAAAACAGTAAAACTGGCGCCATCAAGTCGCTCACCGATAAGGAATACCTAAAGCAAGAAGTTTGGAAAGATAGTACGTGGGTAATTGTGGGCGATCCGGAATCTAAACTGATTAAGAAAGGCTATGAGGTAAAAATAAAGGATTTAAAAATTACCGACCCTGCAGGTGAAGATTTTACCAAACTCATTTTGGAGTATCCCGACTATCAGTTTATTGTGGTGGCCTATGAGTTAAAAAATGCCGATCGCTATGCCTTGAAACGAATAAATGAGGTGAATAAAACCTTGGCCCAGCAATTTAGAGTTCCTACCATCATTTTAACCGCATCTTCCATTGCCGAATCGTACGAATTGAACCGAGTATTGTTTCTCGATTTTCCCTTTTTCTTTGCCGATGCCGTGCCTTTAAAAAGTATGGTTAGGGCCAACCCAGGTATTTTGTTGCTTAAAAATGGGGTGGTAATAAATAAATGGCATTTCCGTAGGTTTCCTTCTGCAGAAAACCTACGCAATACCTATTTCAAAAAATAAGCTTTTTTAATGAGAATATATTTAGTTGGATTTATGGGCAGTGGTAAAACCACCTTTGGGCGTAAATTGGCACAAAAGCTTGGCTATGCTTTTGCCGATTTAGACGAACGTTTAGCTGCTCAGAGTGGCAAAACCATTCCAGAACTATTTGCCAATTTGGGTGAATCTGGTTTTCGTAAGCTAGAGCAAGAAGTGTTGCACCAAACCATGCCCGATGCCGATTTAGTGGTATCTACTGGTGGCGGAACGCCTTGCTTTTTTGATAATATGGCTTGGATGAATGCGCAGGGTAAAACCGTATACATGCATTTAGATGCCAAAGCCTTGGCCAGCCGCTTAGAGCATGCGAAATCGCCTAGACCATTATTAGCCGGAAGAAAAGGTGAAGAATTGTTGACATTTATTGAGGAGAAATTAGCCGAGCGCCAAGCTTTTTATCAGCAAGCCAATATGATGGTAAGTGGCATCGATTTAACGCCCGAAAAACTATTGATTTATTTAGAAGTGGCTCAGGTCAGGTAAACAGCGTCTTCTTCACCGGGGCAATCTAGCACCACCAAAACATGTTCTTTTAATACCGTAGCCAATTGCAAGCCCGTATAATCTGGTGCAACCGGAAAACGACGGTGACTGCGATCTACCAATACCACGGTGCGTATTTTTTTTAGTGGAATATTTAAGAAATAGCCCAAGCCATACACCAAAGTACGGCCACTGTTTAATACATCATCTACCAAAATAACTGCTTGATTTTCTACCTCGTTTAACGGCACATTTGCACTGGCTTGTAAATGGTGACTGTCTTTATCTAACTCAATGCTCATGAGCGTTACTTTGATGGAAGAGATCTTTTCCAATACCTTTTTTAGCCGTTGAGCCACCGTAAAACCACGGTTTAAAATACCGGCCAATACCAGTTCTTTTTCTTCTAAATTATCCTCCAAAATCTGATACGCTATACGTTCAATTTTTTGTTGAATTTGTTTTTGATTAAGAATTAGTACTTTTTTTTCGCTCATGATTTTGCAATGCTGAATTCTAAGATACGCTTATTTGGGATAGGGATAAAACACAAAATTGGCACCTTCGGGCACAATTACAAATAGGCACATATAATGCTGCGAATTTTTAAACTGATCAATAAACGCTTGTTTTTTAGCTGCTTTAATAATCCCTTTTTCCACAAATTCTTCGAGGGTAGATGCATTTATACTCCAACCGGTATGCAATTCTTCCTTATTTAAAATTAGTTCACCCACACTTACTTCATGTTGGTGGGCAACAAAAATGGGGTATGCAGAAAGGCCTTCTACCATAATTTCGGTCGAAATTTCTTTAATAGATTCGGCATAAAACTTTAAATCGGCCTCCAAGCTTTTTAGCGGACTTTCTTTCGGTCTTGCCGCTTGGCTTTCCCCATCGGGGTTTAATAATTCTTCTGGATTCATTTTTTTAATACCAATAAAGCCACATTTTCTACGTGTTGCGTTTGCGGGAACATATCAACCGGGCGAATTCTGCTCACGGTATATTTTTCTTGTAATAAAGCAATGTCGCGGGCTTGGGTTGCGGCATTGCAGCTTACATATACAATTTTCTCGGCTTCCATTTCTAGTAAACGAGCCACCACATCGGGGTGCATACCTGCCCTTGGCGGATCGGTAATAACCACATCGGCTTTGCCATGCTCTGCAATAAATTCGGGTGTTAAAATATCTTTCATATCGCCGGCATAGAAATCGACATTGGTTATTTGGTTTAGTTTGGCGTTGGCTTTGGCATCTTCAATAGCCGTTGGCACATATTCTACGCCAATAACTTTTTTCACTTTTCTGGCTACAAATTGGGCAATAGTACCAGCGCCAGTATATAAATCATATACCAATTCATCGCCCTTTAGGTCAGCAAAATCGCGGGTAATTTTATATAATTCGTAGGCTTGTGCCGAATTGGTTTGGTAGAAAGATTTGGCTCCAATTTTAAATTTAAGACCTTCCATTTCTTCGAAAATATGATCAAGACCATTGAAAACAACAATTTCTTGGTCGAAGATGGTATCGTTTTTCTTTTGGTTTTCGATGTATAATAAGGAAGTAATTTCTGGAAAACTATCTTTTAAATGAGTCATTAAGCCCTTAATTTCTTTTTTATTGATATAGGCAAACACCACAATAACCATAATTTCGCCAGTAGAGCTGGTGCGTATAATAAGGTTACGCAAAGCGCCTTCATGTTGGCGTAAATCGTAAAAAGAGAATTCGTTTTTTAGCGCATATTCCCGCACCGAATTGCGAATGGCATTCGATGGATCGGCTTGCAGGTAGCAATGCTCAATTTCTAAAATCTTATCGAAACGACCAGGGACGTGAAAGCCCAAGGCATCCATATTCAAGTCTTCTCGGTTGGTCATATCGCCTTCATCCAACCAACGTTTGTTCGAAAAGGTAAACTCTAATTTATTGCGGTAGTATTGTGTTTCGGCCGAACCTAAAATGGGCTCGGTACCGGTGGTATCTACACCGCCCAAACGTTCTAGGGCATCTAGTACTGTTTTTTGTTTGAAACGGGTTTGGGCTTCGTAGTTTAAATGTTGCCATTTACAGCCGCCGCAGGTGCCAAAATGGGCACAAAAAGGTTCGGTTCTGTCGGGCGAATGTTTTTTAAAAGCAGTTATTTTAGCTTCTGCCAAGTTCTTCTTTACTCGAGTTATCTGAATATCTACCACATCGCCTGGAACGGCTTTATCAATAAATAAGACTAAATCTTGGTGTTTGCCCACTCCTTTACCCTGTTCGGCAATATCTATTACGTTAATATTTTCTAGGAACTGTATATCGGCAGGCACTTTCTTCATAGATGCCAAAATTACGGTTTAAATCTCGATGTGGAAAGGGGGAAAGCTTAATTCGTAACCATCAAATACAAACTATTTGCCGTTACCTGATAGCTTTTTAAGCTTTTGGTAGCTGGGGCTTTTACCGGAGTACCATCAAATAACGAAAATTTGGCGCCACTACAGGGGTCGGTTGCGCTAAGGCTTGGGTTATCTAGCGTTACGGCGCATTTATTTTGAGGATTTACAGAACTGCAGCGGTCGTAGGCCATGAACACATTGTCCGATCTGCGGTAAATAATAATACCAGCTACACCGTGCCCACTAATTACCACGGCACCACCGGGGCTATTGAGTGCGCTAATACTGGGGTCATTTATAGGAACGGTATAGTTTACATACACATCTGGTATGTAGGTGCCATCGTCTTTTGCACAGCTTAAAAGCAGCAAAATAGATAGGGCTAATACGCTCCAGAATTTCATGTTTAGCTAATTTCCGATTGAAATTGTTTTAAGAAACGCACATCGTTCTCAGAGAATAAACGCAAATCTTTAATCTCATATTTTAGGTTGGTTATCCGTTCTATACCCATACCAAAAGCAAAGCCAGTATATTTTTTTGAGTCGATGCCGCAGTTTTCTAATACATTCGGATCGACCATACCGCAACCTAAAATTTCTACCCAGCCCGAACCCTTACACATGTTGCAGCCAGCACCTTTGCAAATACTACACGATATATCCATTTCTGCTGAAGGTTCGGTGAATGGGAAATATGATGGGCGGAAACGCACCTGAGTACCTTTGCCGTATAGTTCTTGTACGAAATAAAATAAGGTTTGTTTTAAATCGGCAAAGGATACGTTTTCGTCTACAAATACACCTTCAATTTGGTGGAAAAAGCAGTGTGCACGAGCCGAAATGGCTTCGTTGCGGTAAACACGGCCAGGCATAATAGATCGGAACGGTGGTTTGCCTTGTTCCATCATACGTACTTGTACCGATGAGGTGTGGGTACGCAATGCGATATCGCCTTTTTCGCCTCCTTTTTTAATAAAAAAGGTATCCTGCATGTCTCTTGCCGGATGTTCTTCGGGGAAGTTTAGGGCCGAAAAATTATGCCAATCGTCTTCAATTTCGGGCCCTTCGGCTACCGTGAAGCCTAATTTTTTAAATATTTCTACAATTTCTCGGCGCACCAATTGTAAAGGATGACGAGCCCCCAATTCCATGCCTTCTCCGGGTAGGGTAAGGTCTGTATCTAATTTCTGGGTGCTTGCGCTCGATTCAAATTGCACTTTGCAGGACTCAAATTTCGCCTCGGCTACTTGTTTAAATTCGTTTAATACTTTACCAAATACTCGTTTTTCTTCGGGTCCTACAGATTTAAATTCATCGAACAATTCTTTCACAATGCCTTTACTACCCAAAAATTTAATTCGGAAGCTTTCTACCTCTTCGGCAGTGGCAGGCGTAAATTTATTGATTTCTGTGGTGTATTGGTCGAGTTTTGCTTGCATAATTTTATCGGGCGAAGCCCAAAATAACGGTTTTATTTAATAACCCCCAACTCTTTACCCACTTTGGTAAAGGCTGCAATGGCTTTATCGATGTTTGCTTGTGTATGTGCGGCAGATAATTGCACCCGAATACGGGCTTTGCCCTGGGCTACTACCGGATAGTAAAATCCGATAACATAGATTCCTTCTTCGAGCATTTGTGCAGCAAAGGTTTGTGCCAGCTTGGCTTCGTAAAGCATAACGGGTACAATGGGGTGTACGCCCGGCTTAATGTCAAAGCCGGCTTCGGTCATTTTGCTGCGGAAATATTGTGTATTGAACTCCAATTTATCGCGTAATTCGGTGGTTTCGCTGATCATATCTAATACGGCGATAGAACCTCCTACAATTGAAGGAGCCAAGGTGTTCGAAAACAAATACGGGCGTGAGCGTTGGCGCAATAGGTCGATAATTTCTTTGCGGCCGGAGGTAAAACCACCTGAGGCGCCACCTAGGGCTTTGCCCAAAGTGCCTGTAATGATATCAATTTGGCCCATTACGCCGTGGTGCTCGTGAGTGCCGCGACCGGTTTTTCCCAAAAAGCCCGAACAATGGCATTCATCAATCATGACTAAGGCTTGGTATTGTTCTGCCAAGGCACAAATTTTATCCAATTGGGCAATGGTGCCATCCATAGAGAACGCACCATCGGTTACGATAATGCGGTGGCGTAGGTTTTGAGTGGCTTGTAATTGGGCTTCCAAATCAGCCATATCGTCGTGTTTGTAGCGGTAGCGTTGTGCTTTGCACAAACGTACGCCATCAATAATAGAGGCGTGGTTCAATTCATCCGAAATAATGGCATCCTGTTCGTTAAACAAAGGTTCAAAAACTCCTCCGTTGGCATCAAAAGCGGCGGCGTATAAAATGGTGTCTTCAGTCCCTAAAAATTCAGAAATTTTATGCTCCAATTCTTTGTGAATGTCTTGGGTCCCACATATAAAACGCACCGATGATAATCCGAAACCACGGCCATCGATGGTGTCTTTTGCAGCGGCTATTACCCGAGGGTGCGAACTAAGGCCTAAGTAATTGTTTCCACAAAAATTAAGTACATGCTTGTCGCCTTGTACTGAAATTTCGGCCCCTTGTGCCGAAGTAATAATGCGTTCTTGTTTATATAAACCGGCTTCTTTAATGTTGTTCAGTTCTTGCTCTAGAACGGGTTGCAGGGTTTTGTACATGCCTTTTAAATTGAAGTGTAAAAATAAGCAATTAGGGTTGAAATTGGCGGATGCATTTTTTAAGTTTTTTTAACAGTTAGATGGTACAACTCTTAAGAGATAAATTGCATCTTTACAGTATCTTCAAAGATTCATGAAACTACGTTACCTACTCTTCTTTTTATTGCTAAGTCAGGTCCTATTTGGGCAAACCGTGCTCTTAAGCGGTAAAGTGACCGATACCAAAGGGCAGCCCATTTCTTTCGCCAGTGTGTATGTGAAAGGTACAACCGTGGGCACTTCCGCCAATTCAGAGGGTTTGTATCAGTTACGAGTAAAGCAGGGCGCTTTAGAAATAATGGTGAGAGCGGTTGGCTATAAGCAATATAGTGCTCTACTTACACTTACAGCCGATACTAAACTTAATTTCACTTTACAGCCCGAAGCTTATCAACTAAGTGACGTGGTTATTAAAGCCGATGCTGAAGACCCTGCTTATGCCATCATTCGCCAAGCCATAAAAAACCGCAAGTTGCACTTAACCGAGGTTAAAGCCTATACGGCCGAGGTATATATAAAGGGGATGCAAAAATTATTGGCTGCACCTAAAAAATTTATGGGTTTTAATATCGATGATTTGGGCAAGCAACTGGGCTTAGATTCTAACCGAAGAGGGATTATTTACCTATCGGAATCTGAATCGAAATTAAGCTATCAACAACCGAATCAATACCGCGAAGAAATGGTTTCTTCTAAAACCTCGGGCAATAATAGGGCCTTCAGTTTTAATCGAGCTACCGATTTAAAGGTAAATTTTTATGAGAATTATCAGAGTTGGGAAGGATTAAGTTTACGCCCACTGGTATCGCCCATAGCCGAGGATGCTTTTTTATACTATACCTATAAATTTTTGGGTAATACCATCGAAAATGGGGAAATGGTGAATAAAATTCAGGTAATCCCCAAAAGAGCTTCCGATCCGGTATTTCGTGGTAACATTTACATTTTAGAAGATTCGTGGCGTATTTATAGTAACGATTTATATTTGAGTAAAGACAATAACCTAAACTTTGTAGATACGTTTAAAATTAAGCAAGATTTTATTCCAACGGGTGCAGACGGGTGGATGCCAGCTTCGGTAAAAATGGAGTTCAACGGCGGTTTTATGGGCTTTTCTTTTGGAGGATATTTTGTAGCTGTATTTAAAAATTATCAATTAACGCCAGCTTTCGAAAAAAATAGTTTTAGAGAAGCCCTTCGAATAACGAGAGAAGTCAACAAAAAAGATTCTACGTATTGGGAACGATCGCGGCCCATACCCCTAACAGATGAGGAGACCAGCGATTATCAGAAAAAAGAAACTTTGGCTGCTAAACGAGAATCGAAACCGTATTTAGATTCTTTAGATAGCAAGAGTAATATCTTTAAACCGATGCGTTTTTTGGTAGGCTCGGGTTACACGCACAGCAATCGGTTTAAAAAGCAATACTTGCGTATTAATTCTTTATTACGTTCCACATTTTACAATACGGTAGAAGGGTTTGGTGTAAACTTTGGGGCGGCTTATGTAAAGCAAATAGATAGTTTAAGCAATAAATGGGTGCGCTATTCGGCCAACGTGCGTTATGGTTTTGCCAATCAATTAATTAATGCACATATTAGAGGTTCATTGCCGGTGGGTAATGGTATATTCTCTTTTGCCTTAGGCTCCGATATACAGGACTTAAATAAGAGAGGCTCGGTAACGTTTTTGCAGAATAGTATTAGTTCCTTGTTTTTTGAGCGCAACGATTTAAAGCTGTATCACAATGCTTTCGCCCAATTGGGACTAAGTGGCCGCATTTTCGGTAATGTACGCACTTCTGCTTCTATTGAATTTGCTAGTCGAAAAAGTTTAGTGAATGCAAGTGCCTACCGCATAAAGGATTTCGATGATAGAACGTTTAGCTCAAATAATCCGTTAAATCCTTCGCAAGATGTTCCCCTTTTTCCAAACAATCAATCGGTTAAATTTGAACTTCGAGCCAGCTATAATTTTAGTAACAAGTATGTAACCTATCCAACGGGTAAATATTATCAGGCCTCAAAATACCCCACTTTGGGCTTAAACTATGTACGCGGAATTAATGGATTCCTATCATCTGATGTTCGTTATGATGTTTTAAGTTTTGATTTAACCAAATCAGACATTTCACTGGGATTTTATGGTAAATCTTCATTTTACGTTGCTGCCGGAAAATATCTCAATAACTCATCTGTATTCTTTCCCGATTACCAACATTTTAGAGGCAATTTGCGTACGGCTTTTCAGGCACAGCCTAATAGTTTTTTGTTCTTAGACTATTATACACACAGTACAGCAGGGCAATTTGTAGAAGCGCATGTTTCGCATAATTTTTCAGGATTTATTTTTAATAAAATTCCGCTCATTCGTAAACTTAAACTCCAGGAATTGGTAGGATTTAATTATTTAAAAACGCCTAATCTAGGTTATTACAATGAATGGTATGCCGGCCTACAATGGCTAAATTTTAAGGTATTTTACGGTCAATCTAACGATTTAAACCTAGCTAAAAATAGAGGTATTCGCATTGCTATTGGGTTGAATTAATTTTTTCTTATTTCCAATAAATTTATTCTAAATACGTTAAAATAGTATGAAGTTTTTGTACCGTTTTTTGCTTGCTTTATTCTTTTTGGTATGGTTAGGAGGCATGTATTTGGTGTTTACCACTACCCAAGATATAAACCGTGCTGCAAAAATGACCGTGTGGTTAGCTCAATATCTAGCTAATCCGTATTTTATTGTCTTGTTTTTAGGTGGTTTGGTAGCCATTATGGTTATTTTTTGGTTACCTATTTGGATAAATGCCTATCGCCAAAAACGTTTATACAAGCGCTTGAAGAAAGTAGGTGTCTGGGCTAATGTACCAATTATTCGCATTGTGGACACCCGACTTACCGTGAATAACAACCCCCGAATAGGAATTACTGTACGTATATTAAATAAATTGGCAAGTTTTGAACTCACGGTGTCTAGAGTAAATATACCTCGGTTGGGCGATTTAATAGAGATACTTTACGATCCTAACGACCCTAGACTTGCTGTTCCGGCACTATAGTACATTTTTCATACGCTATTCCTATCTTTGTAATTCATTTAACGCTGTTTGCAGCAGCATCAATGATTATGAAAAACTACCAAACCTTACTTTACTATTGCTATAGCCCTATAGTAGAAGCCGAACAATTTGCGGCCGATCATTTAAAATTTTGTCAATCGTTAAACCTTGTAGGCCGAATTATTGTGGCCGATGAAGGACTGAATGGAACTGTTTCGGGTACTCCAGAAGCTTGTAAAGCTTATATGAATGGGCTTCATGCCGATCAACGCTTTGCCAAAACGGAGTTTAAAATTGATGAAGTAGACGAGCCTTCATTTATTAAAATACATTGCCGTTACAAATCGGAGATTGTGCATTCGGGCTTACGAAATCCAAAAATTATTGATCCAACCAAACAAACGGGCAAGCATTTAGAGCCAAAGGAGTTTTTGGCTATGAAAGATCAAGAAGATGTAGTGATTTTAGATGTGCGATCTAATTACGAACACAATGTGGGCCGTTTTAAAAATGCCATTACACTCGATATTGAAAATTTCAGAGAATTTCCTGAAAAAATTAACGAATTGGCGCAATACAAAGACAAGAAAATTTTAACCTATTGCACTGGCGGTATTAAATGCGAAAAAGCATCGGCATTATTATTACACGAAGGGTTTAAAGATGTTTACCAATTGCATGGCGGTATTATTAAATACGGTAAAGAAGCCGGTGGTAAAGATTTTGAAGGTAAATGTTACGTATTTGATAATCGTGTTGCGGTGGAGGTGAATTCAGAAAATCCGGTTGTAATTTCCACCTGTTTTAACTGCGGTACCACTACAGCTAAAATGATTAATTGCGCCAACCCAGAGTGCAACGAGCACTTTACCCAATGTGATGCTTGCGGAGATGCCTTGCAAGGGTGCTGCTGCGAAACTTGCATGCAACACCCACGCAAACGTGCATACGATGGCACAGGATATTATGTAAAAGTACCTCAGCCTATAAATAGCGGTAAAAAAAGTTTAAAGGCTGTAGCAAATGTCTAAGACTGTCTCTAATTGGGGCATAGTGATAGCCTTACTGGTAATAGTCACTTGGGCTTACAGTCTTTGTAATTTACTCGTTTTCACCATTAGTTGGTCCAATCCTTGGGTGTATGTGTTGGTTCTTTTACAAATGCATTTGTACACAGGCCTTTTTATTACCGCCCACGACGCCATGCACGGAACGGTATCATCGAATAAGGTGTTAAACAATTTTATTGGCGGACTGTGTACGCTTTTATACGCCCTTTTCCCACTTCATATTTTATACCAAAAGCATCAAGAGCATCACCGGCATGTGCATACCGATAAAGATCCCGATTATCATCACGGGAATTTCTTCGCTTGGTATTTTAACTTTGTAAAAACGTACATCAAGTGGTGGCAAATTTTAATTTTAGCCACCCTATTCAACATATTAAAAATTTGGTTTTCAGAAAGTAACCTAATTTTATTTTGGGTTCTTCCATCGCTTTTAAGTACGCTGCAATTATTCTTTTTTGGCACCTGGATGCCTCATCATGGGGAGCATGAAAACAATCATCAATCATCAACCCTAAAAAAGAATCATTTTTTAGCATTCATGACTTGCTACTTTTTTGGTTACCACTACGAACACCACGATTCGCCAGGAACACCTTGGTGGAAGCTATGGCGATTAAAATAAGAGCGTAATTGCATTGTCATAAATAAACACATAGTTTTTGGCTTAGCTTGGCAATAGTACCTTTGTTAAAATTAAACCAATGAAACATCGTTTTCTTTTCATCGTATGTATATGCTTGGCTCAGCTGGCTTTGGCACAACGTACCACACAAAATTTGGCTTTACTTAGCGGTAGCGTAAAAGATGCCTTAACTAATAAACCCCTAGTCGGGGTAACAGTGAATATAGAAGGTATTAGTGGCGGTCTCAAAACCGATTCCGCAGGTATATATGTATTTAAAAACCTGAAGCCAGCAGTATTTAACCTTCAGTTTTCATTGGTAGGCTATCAGAAAAAAATGCAATTCGATGTGCAACTAAGCAATGCCAAACCAACGGTGTTGGATGTATTGTTAGAAGCCCAGATGACCACCCTTGGAGAAGTAAGTATTCGAGCACCACTTTTTATAAAACCCGTAGAAAGTCCGGTCTCTTTGCGCAACATCGGAGTAACCGAAATAAAACGTAATCCGGGTGGGAACCGAGATATTTCTAAAGCCATTCAATCTTTGCCCGGCGTGGCTACGCAGGTAAGTTTCCGCAACGATATTGTTATTCGTGGAGGGGCTCCAAGCGAAAACCGATTTTATATTGATGGTATTGAAATCCCGAACATCAATCACTTCTCTACCCAAGGTTCATCGGGTGGTCCGGTAGGCTTAATTAATGTCGATTTTATTCGTGATGTTGATTTTTATTCTGGAGCATTCCCCGCAAACCGAGGTAATACCCTCAGTTCGGTATTCGAATTTCGTCAAAAAGATGGCCGCAGCGATAAGCTGAGTAGTTCACTTACTCTAGGTTCTAGCGATTTTGCAACAACTTTAGAAGGACCAATCAATGCTAAAACTACTTTTTTAGCCTCTTATCGCTATTCATATTTGCAAGGATTGTTTAAACTATTGGGGTTGCCATTTTTACCAGCCTACCAAGATTATCAGTTTAAAATTAAGCACAAAATTAATCCCAAAAATGAGTTAACTTTTATTGGCTTAGGTGCTATAGACCGCTTTAAACTTAATTTTGATGCCGAAAAAACCGAAAGCAATCAATATATTTTAGATTATATTCCGGTTGATAATCAAGATAATTACACCTTTGGTATCACCTACCGCAACTACCGAGCAAAAGGAAACTCTTTATGGGTAATTAGTCGAAACTATTTCAAAAATAGGGCACTCAAATATCAAAACAACGACCCTGCCAATACAAGTACCATCGATTATCTTTCATCTGAAGCAGAGAATAAATTCCGATTTGAGAATAACACCTTTATTGGTGGCTATAAATTAAACTTGGGAGCCAGTGCCGAATCGGCATCGTATAGCACCGATACCAAACAACTTTTCCCATTGGGTGCCGTGCAGTACCAATCGTCGTTGTCCATTATTAAATATGGTCTGTTCGCTCAGTTGAGTAAAAGTTTTTTAAACGATAAACTAAACTTTTCGGCAGGTTTACGTGCAGATGCGAACAATTTCTCGGCTAGTATGAATAACCTATTTAAAACTCTCTCACCGAGAGTTTCAATGTCCTATAATTTTACCGAGAAATTGAGTATGAATGCCAATTTGGGGCAATATTACCAATTACCTGCCTATACCTTGTTGGGCTATCGGGCCCAAACTGGCGGAGCTTTAGAAAATACAGAAGCCCAATACATTCGCTCAAAACAAGCGGTTTTAGGCTTCGAATACAATACACTTAGTAACACCCGCTTTACGGTGGAAGGATTTTATAAATATTACGATCGTTACCCCATGGTACGGGTGTTTGGTCGAGATATTCCCTTAGCCAATTTAGGAGCCGATTTTGGGGTGGTGGGCAACCGCAAACTCACCGGGTTTACGCAGGGACGCAGCTACGGGTTAGAGCTATTGGCCCAAAAACGATTAAAAGAAGGCTTTTACGGCTTGGCTTCCTTCACCCTATTCCGAAGTGAATTTAAAGATGTGGCTAGTCAATATATTTCCTCATCGTGGGATACCCGCTACATTGTCAGTGTAACCGCAGGTAAATTATTTGGCCGAAATTGGGAATTAGGTGCCCGTTTTCGTATGAGTGGTGGTGGTCCTTTTACGCCCTACGACCTAGCTACTTCTTCCTTAAAAACCAATTGGGATTTCTATCCAAGAGGAGTGCCTAATTACAACCAATTGAATAGCCAACGCTTAAAAAACTTTGCGCAGTTAGATCTTCGCTTAGACAAAAAATATACTTTTAAGTCATTCAACTTAAACCTGTTTCTCGATATTCAGAATATTACGAATTCCGTTTATCAGCAACAAAAACAACTGGTATTAGATCGCTCGGCTATTGGTGCACCGCAAAGCGACCCTACTGATGCTACACGTTATAAAATGAAATTTATTGAAGATCCTGCTGGTACCATTTTGCCAACAATAGGAATTATATTCGATTTTTAATATGGGAAAAAAGGGAGTTTTATTGGTTAATTTGGGTACGCCCGATAGCCCATCAACAGCAGATGTACGAAAATATTTAGCCGAATTTTTAATGGATGGCCGAGTTATTGACGTACCTTATGCCTTAAGGGCGCTGTTGGTTCGCGGTATTATTGTGCCTTTTCGTGGCCCAAAATCTGCTAAAACCTATCGTGCCATTTGGTCCGATAAAGGTTCTCCACTCATGTATTATAGTGTACGCTCTGCGGAACTTTTGAAAGAGCGCCTAGGCGATGAATACCATGTGGAATTGGCCATGCGCTACCAAAGTCCGTCTATTCAATCGGCATTGGATAAACTCAAAGCCGCTAAAGTAGATAGCATCAAAGTGATTCCACTTTTCCCACAATATGCTTCAGCCACTACCGGCTCTATTCACGATAAAGTGATGGAAATTGTGCGCACTTGGCAAACCATTCCAAGTATATCTTTCCTCAATTCTTTTTATGAGGATGAAGGACTGATTAAAAATTTCGCCGAAAACGGAAAAAAATACCAGCCCGAAACCTTCGACAATGTTTTGTTTAGTTTTCACGGTTTGCCTCAGCGCCACTTGCGCAAAGGCGACGATAGTAAACAGCACTGCTTAAAGGTGGATAAATGCTGCGAAACTATAACTGAAAATAATAAGTTTTGTTACAGCGCTCAATGCTACCGTACGGCTCAATTAATTGCTGCCGAGTTGGGTATTCCCAAAGAGAAATATACAATTACCTTTCAATCTCGGTTAGGTCGCGACCCATGGGCGCAACCTTACACCAGCGAAGTAATTGAGCACTTAGCCGAACATGGTGCCAAAAATGTATTGGTATTTTGTCCCGCTTTTGTGGCCGATTGTTTGGAAACCATTTTCGAAATTGCTGAAGAATATCAAGAAGAGTTTGTAGAAGCCGGTGGCGAAAAAATCCAATTGGTACAAAGCCTCAACGATCATCCGATGTGGATTGACACCTTAGAGCGCTTGGTGAAAACACCCCAAAATTAAGCTAAAATCTTCTTCAAAATTTTAGTTGTTACCCCGGTATGGGTGTCTACATAGGCTTTTGCCTGCTTTCCGGCTTTTTTGTGGGTATCGGCTTGCAGCAGTTTAAAACACTTGTTCAGCTCCGCCTGATTGCTAATGCTAAAGCCTGCTTGGATTTGAATTAAGTCTTTCGCTTCTTGAAATTTCTGATACTTAGGGCCAAAAATTACCGGTAAGCCATATGCTGCCGCCTCTAAGGTATTGTGAATGCCTTTGCCAAAACCACCACCAATGTAGGCGATAGTTCCATACGCATAAAGCGACGAGAGTAAGCCAATATTATCAATAATAAGCACTTGTGGTAGTGCAGATTTATGCGCTTTCAAATTCGAATAGCGCATTGTTTTTCCAATCAATTGCTTTTCAAGTTGCTGAAGATTTGTTTCAGAAATTTCGTGCGGAGCAATAATGAATTTCCAATCGGTATAGCTTTCGATAATGGAGTTTAATAACGTTTCATCAGCAGGCCAGGTACTGCCGGCTACCAATACCTTCGAGCTACCACAAAAGGCTTCAATTTCTCTCAGTTCTTTTTTGTTTTTGGCATTTTCGGCCACTCGGTCGAAACGGGTATCACCACTTAGGGTTACATTCTGATATCCAAGGCTAGTTAATAAATCTTTGCTCTCTTCATTTTGTACAAAGAAATAGCTAACAAAGCCCAGCATTTGTCGGTAAAAGCCACCATACCATTTAAAAAAAACTTGATTTTTTCTAAAAATACCCGAAATAAGATAAAGTGGAATATGTAGCTGGTGTAAGGCTCTAAAAAAGTAAAACCAGTACTCGTATTTGGTAAATACGGCATACTTGGGTTTTATGATGTCAATAAAGGTAGTCGCATTGTTAGGCGTATCTAGTGGGAGGTAGCAAACCGCCAATGCCAAGGGGTAATTTTTATGAATTTCATACCCCGAAGGAGAAAAAAAGCTGATAACAATATTCGTTTCGGGTTCAGCTTTTTTAAGTGCTTCTAATACGGGTCGGCCTTGTTCGAACTCACCCAAAGACGCAAAATGAAACCATACACTCGACTCAATTTTACCTACTTTTTTTCGCAGTTCTTGTTCCCAATATTGCCGCCCGCTTACCCAAAGTTTGGCTTTGGGGTGCCAGAGAGATGCAAATTTCATCAGAATATAGAAAATAGACAGGCCGAAGCGATATAGTAAAAGCATGTAAAAATCGTATCTTCGTCGAAGTTACTATTTAATGCCCAAAAGAATAATTTGAAATGAAAATAGCTGTAGTAGGAACAGGATATGTAGGACTAGTTACAGGCACCTGTTTGTCGGAAACCGGCAATATGGTGACTTGTGTTGATATTAACGAAGATAAAGTAACTCAGCTAAGAAATGGCCAGGTTCCTATTTATGAGCCTGGTTTAGATGTGCTTTTGCATCGTAATACAGAGCAAGGCCGTTTGCGCTTTACCACCAATTTGGCCGAAGCCGTTGCGGATGCTCAATTGATTTTTTTAGCGCTGCCAACTCCTCCGGGTGGCGATGGTGCTGCCGATTTGAGTTATGTGCTTGGTGCTGCTAAAGATATTGCCGGCATAATTACCGATTATAAAGTGGTGATCACCAAATCGACTGTGCCCGTGGGCACTGCCGATAAGGTTAAAGCGATTTTTACCCAAAATACATCGGTAGATGTAGATGTGGTTTCTAACCCCGAATTTTTGAGAGAAGGTGTAGCCGTAGACGATTTTATGAAGCCCGACCGAGTGGTTGTGGGAACTACCAGCGAACGAGCGCAAAAACTCATGAGTGAATTGTACGGCCCTTATGTACGCCAAGGCAATCCGATTATTTTTATGGACGAACGTTCATCAGAATTAACAAAATATGCGGCCAACTCGTTTTTGGCAACCAAAATTACGTTCATGAACGAAATTGCCAACGTATGCGAATTGGTGGGTGCCGATGTTGATGCAGTGCGTAGAGGCATTGGCGCCGATGACCGCATTGGTAAACGTTTTCTTTTCCCTGGCATTGGTTACGGAGGTTCTTGTTTCCCTAAAGATGTGCAGGCCTTGGCCAAATCGGCCGATGAGATTGGTTACGATTTTAAATTATTAAACTCCGTTATGGAGGTTAACGAAATACAGAAAAAAGTACTTTTCTCAAAAGTTAAAAATTATTTTGATGGTAATTTAGCTGGTAAAAAGTTTGCGTTTTGGGGTTTGGCCTTTAAACCCGGAACAGACGATATTCGCGAAGCACCGGCCTTATATATTATTGAAGAATTGCTTCAAGCAGGCGCTGAAGTTGTGGCCTTTGATCCGGAAGCGATGCCCAATGTAAAACGTTTGCTGGGCGATACGATTAGTTTCTCGGAAAATGCGTACGATGCCCTAAATGATGCCGCTGCGCTATTAATAGCTACCGAATGGTCGGTTTTTCGCAATCCTGATTTTGAATTAGTAGGTCAAAAACTAAAAAACAAAGTGATATTTGACGGACGTAATTTGTACGATTTACAAAAAATGATCGACCTAGGTTTTTATTATAACAGTATTGGTCGTAAATTGATAAACTAATGGGCAGAAAAAGGGTATTAATTACCGGAGCAGCCGGGTTTTTAGGATCGCATTTATGCGATCGATTTATTCGTGAAGATTTTCACGTCATCGCTATGGATAATTTAATTACCGGCGATTTGCGCAATATTGAACATTTGTTCAAATTAGAAAATTTCGAATTTTGCCACCATGATGTTTCTACTTACGTAAACGTACCAGGCGAATTAGACTACATCTTGCATTTTGCATCGCCGGCAAGTCCCATCGATTATTTAAAAATACCTATTCAAACCCTTAAAGTGGGGTCTTTGGGTATTCATAATTTATTGGGCTTGGCCCGAAAAAAGAATGCTAGAATTTTGATCGCTTCTACATCTGAGGTGTATGGCGACCCAACGGTTAATCCACAGCCCGAAGAATATTGGGGCAATGTTAATCCCGTGGGCCCAAGAGGGGTATATGACGAAGCGAAGCGTTTTCAAGAAGCCATGACGATGGCTTACCATACTTTTCACGGCTTAGAAACCCGCATTGCCCGTATTTTTAATACGTACGGGCCTCGTATGCGACTAAACGATGGCCGAGTATTACCTGCTTTTATTGGCCAGGCTTTACGTGGCGAAGATTTAACCGTATTTGGCGACGGTTCACAAACCCGTTCGTTTTGCTATGTTGACGATTTGGTGGAGGGTATTTATCGCTTGTTGTTTTCTGATTACGCCTTGCCTGTAAACATGGGTAACCCCGATGAAATTACCATTAAACAATTTGGCGAAGAAATTATAAAACTCACCGGTACCAAGCAGAAAATGATTTTTGAACCCCTGCCTGTCGACGATCCAAAACAACGCCGCCCCGACATTACCAAGGCCAAAGCCTTATTAGGTTGGGAGCCGAAAGTAGATCGTGCCGAAGGTTTAAAAATTACCTACAAGTACTTTAAATCGCTTCCCGAACAAGAAATACAACACAAAGATTTTACATATTACAATAAATAATGAGTGCTCAAAAAATTTTGGTTACCGGCGGAACCGGCTACATAGGTTCGCATACCGTGGTGGAATTAATTTCCGCTGGCTATGAGCCCATTATTGTAGATAATTTGAGCAATTCGAGCATCAACATACTCGATCAAATCGCGGAGATTACGGGTGTAAAACCTACATTTTTTAACCTCGATTTATGTGATGAGCAGGCCGTGAAAGACTTTTTTGCAACGCATGCTATCCAGAATATCATTCATTTTGCGGCCTATAAAGCTGTAGGAGAATCGGTGGTGGAACCCTTAAAATATTATCGAAACAACTTATTTTCTTTAGTAAACCTGCTAAACTATTGCGGAGAAAAGGACGTTAATTTTGTGTTTTCATCCAGCTGTACCATTTACGGCCAGCCCGATGCATTGCCTGTAACCGAAGATGCGGCGGTAAAACCCGCACAATCGCCCTATGGCCATACCAAACAAATGGCCGAAGAAATTTTGCAAGAAACTGCTGCCGTTAAAAAGGGATTAAAGGTGAGTTCTTTACGTTATTTTAACCCAGTAGGGGCGCATGTATCGGCCAAAATTGGCGAACTGCCAATTGGTGTGCCCCAAAATTTGGTTCCCTTTATTACGCAAACGGCTATTGGTAAACGAGAAAAATTAACCGTTTTTGGTACCGATTATGCTACACTCGATGGTTCTTGCGTCCGCGATTACATACACGTAGTAGATTTGGCCAAGGCCCACGTGGCAGCTTTACAAGTACTTCAAAATCCAAGCGCTGCAAATTACGAGGTATTTAATATTGGCACCGGTAAAGGCAGTACAGTGTTAGAAGTAATAAAAACCTTTGAAGCCGTAAGTGGTCAAAAACTGAACTATGAATTAGGTCCACGTCGCCCAGGAGATGTAGAACAAGTATATGGAGATGTACGTAAAGCCGAAAGCCAACTGGGCTGGAAAGCGGAGTTAGATTTAAGCGACATGATGCGTTCGGCTTGGGCTTGGGAAAAGTATCTAGTGGAGCATCCTATTTTGTAATATGAAAAAAATCATCATCACCGGTGGTGCCGGATTTATTGGTTCACATGTGGTACGACGTTTTGTAAACACGTACCCCAATTATCAGATTATTAATCTCGATAAATTAACCTATGCCGGTAATTTGATGAATTTAAGCGATGTAGAGCAGCAGCCCAACTATCGTTTTGTAAAGGGAGATATTACCGATGCGGCCTTCATCGATCAATTATTTGAAAAGGAACAGCCTGATGCCGTGATTCATTTGGCTGCCGAATCGCATGTAGATCGCTCCATTAGCAACCCACTAGAGTTTGTGGTAACCAACGTGTTGGGCACCGTTAATTTATTAAATGCAGCCCGCAAGTATTGGGCCGGAAAATTTGATAAAACCCGTTTTTACCACGTTTCTACAGATGAAGTATATGGAACTTTGGGCGAAGGTGCCGAGCTGTTTACCGAAACTACCGCTTACGATCCACACAGTCCATACTCTGCTTCTAAAGCAAGTTCCGATCATTTTGTCCGGGCTTACCACGATACCTATGGACTAGATGTTGTTATTTCGAATTGCTCAAACAATTATGGTTCGCACCATTTTCCAGAGAAATTAATTCCATTGGCTATTCATAACATCAAAAGCAACAAGCCAATTCCGGTATATGGCAAAGGTGAAAACGTTCGCGATTGGCTATGGGTTGAAGATCATGCTCGGGCCATCGACACTATTTTTCATAAAGCAAAAGCCGGCAGCACTTACAATATTGGTGGTCATAACGAATGGAAAAACATCGATTTAATTCGCTTGCTATGCCGTATTATGGACCAGAAATTAGATCGCGATGCTGGTAGTTCTGAACAACTGATTACCTTTGTAACCGACCGAGCAGGCCACGATTTGCGCTACGCCATTGATGCCACCAAATTGAAAACTGAATTGGGCTGGGAGCCAAGTTTGCAATTTGAAGAAGGCTTAGAAAAAACGGTAGATTGGTATTTGGCCAATGAGAATTGGTTAAATGAAGTAACCTCTGGCCACTACCAAGCATATTATCAAGAACAATACGCTAAACGGTAGATTTTAACCAAAAAATTTATAAATCTTTAGGTGCTAGATGTGGCTTAGCATAGGCCAATCGTCCAATTTTTTGAGTGCGGTGGTAACTGTCTAAACCTGCTACCGTTAAACTTCCAGCGGCCTCCAAATCAACAGTCCCATCCTCTAAAATGCACGTTTCATTCAAACGGATAAGCACCACTTCGCCAATAACGATGGTAGTTCCATTTGTTTTTACAGGAATAATTTCTTTTAATTTTAGCCCAATTTGTATGCTCGACCCCTTTACAAATGGCACCGGAAAATCGGCTATATATTCTTCGTTAATGCCACACGCCTTAAATTCCGATTCGCCGGAAAAATAGCGGGCACTGGTTTGATGCGCTTGTTGGTAAAACGCCTCTTTAACATTGTTTAGGGTATAATACTCTTGGCTAAGAATGTTTTTTAGCGTATCGTGTTCAGGTCCATCTGGGCGAACTACCAAGCCTATATAGGGTGGATTTGCCCCTACATGAAAAATAGAGTTAAATATAGCCAAGTTTGTTACGCCATCTTGATTTTTAGTACCTAAGAGTTGCAAACTTTTAAAACCCGAAAGACTATTGATAAAATTGGTCCGATAGCGTTTTTCTTGCTCGGCTAGTTCCTGGCTGGTAAACGTTCTCATAAAGATTTGATACTTGATAAGCCACCATCAACAGCTAAAATTTGTCCGGTCATCCAACTACTTGCCTCACTAAGTAAAAACAAAGTGGCTCCTGCAATATCGCTTGGTTGGCCAATGCGACCCAAGGGATGACGTTTATTTGAAGCTTCTATTTTTTCTGGACTAGATAGAAGAGCAGCTGCCAATGGTGTATCGGTTAATGACGGAGCAATTACATTGAAACGTATATTGCTGTTGGCATATTCCGCTGCTAACGAAAGAGATAATCCCTCTAAAGCCCTTTTGGAGGTAGCTACCGACGCATGAAAATTCATGCCCCGGCTTGCAGCCACCGTGCTGTATAAAACTACACTTGCATTGCCCGACTTTTTTAAAGCGTTAATGCTTTGGCGAATGGCCCGAATGGCCCCCATTACATTTAGCTCAAAATCGTTTAGAAATTCAGTATCGCTAATTCGTGCAAAAGGCCTTAAGTTGATGCTTCCTGGGCAATAAACCAATCCATCCAGCTTTTCTGGTAGCAAAGCGGAAAGGTCAGATGCTGTATCTGTAGCATCCCAAACCACATGTAGGCCATTATGATTTGCGGTTGCCTGGCGTGATGCTGTAATTACCGAAGCATTTTCCGCTTCTAGTTGGCGTACCAATTCGGCACCAATGCCTGAGGTTCCACCAATGATTAAAATGGTTTTATTGGCCAATCTGCTCATGTTTCTTTCGTTGTTGTGAGTACAAATATATTTGCAATAGGCCAGCAATCGCTAAATCTTTTAAATCTTACATAGTCATGATAAAAAAGAATGCGTTTTATACCCTCCATTACCTTAAATCTGCAATTTTTGTAGGGTGAAATTCATCAACCCCCATCAATTGCCGGTTAAAACTTGTACATTTTGCCAAAAGCCATTCACTTGGCGGAAAAAATTGGAAAAGAATTGGGACTTGGTAAAGTATTGTAGTGAACGCTGTAGAAAAGAGTCGAAAAATGGATAGTTTAACAGCAAAGAAATGAATAAACTAATTTTAGTTTGGTTTCGGAACGATTTACGAATACATGATAACGAAGTATTGCTGGAGGCTACCCGAAAAGGAGATGCGATAGTTCCAGTTTACTGTTTCGATCCACGACATTTTGGACCCACAAGTTACGGCACTAGAAAAACCGGACCTATTAGGGCTCAGTTTATATTAGAGAGTGTTGCTAATTTAAAACGAAACTTACAGGTTTTGGGTGGCAATTTAATTACTCTTATGGGCAAACCCGAAGAGCTAATTCCGCAATTAGCGGCGCAATATGGTGTGAATGAAGTGTATCACCATAGGGAAGTAGCCACCGAAGAAATAGACGTTTCGGAACGGGTAGAAACCGCTTTGTGGAAACACAAAATCAATTTAAAACATTTTATTGGTCATACCCTTTACCATAAAGAACACCTGCCTTTTCCTATTAAAGACATTCCAGATGTATTTACCAATTTTCGAAAAAAAGTAGAAAGAGAAAGTACCGTAAGGCCATGTTTTAGTGAGCCTAGTTCGATTTGCATTCCAGAAAATTTAAGCTCTGGCGTTATACCAAGCTTAAGCGACTTAGGTTATGAAGGGCCATATAGTTTAGATTCTCGAGCAGTTTTGCAATTTAAAGGCGGAGAAACTGAGGGGCTAAAGCGTATGCAGGAGTATTTTTGGGAGCACGATGCACTCAAAACCTACAAAGAAACCCGTAATGGCTTGCTGGGTTCTAATTATTCTTCTAAATTTTCGGCCTGGATTGCCCTTGGCTGTTTATCTCCCCGAAAAGTATATTGGGAAATTAAAAAATATGAACAAGAAAGAGTAGCTAATGAATCCACCTATTGGCTGATTTTCGAATTACTTTGGCGTGATTATTTTCGTTTCATGTTCAAAAAACATAACAATAAATTTTTTCTAAAAGCCGGCTTCAAAGGGCAAGCCCCTGCCGAAGCGACTAACCAAAAGCAATTGTTTGAACAATGGAAACAGGGCGAAACTGGTGTTCCGTTTATAGATGCCAACATGCGGGAACTAAGTGCCACAGGTTTTATGAGTAATCGTGGTAGGCAAAATGTGGCCAGTTATTTAGTTAAAGAGCTACACGTAAATTGGACCTGGGGAGCTGCCTATTTTGAAGAACAGTTAATTGATTACTGCCCGGCTAACAATTGGGGTAATTGGGCCTATATAGCCGGTGTAGGTAACGATCCTCGGGAAGACCGCCAATTCAATACCGCTAAGCAAGCCCAAATGTACGATCCAGCAGGAAAATATGTTCAATTGTGGAATGATGCCAACTAATTCTTTAATATACAGCTACCTTTAATGGACTTTTTCTTAATTATGCTTTACTCTTTTTGATTAGTACCTATAATTAAGTACCTATAAATAGTCAATTATTTTACTAATTACCATTTTTGATGTAAATAATAGCTTAATCATGAATGCTTCAGTTATTTAAGTCTTATTTTTGTGTATAAAATTTCGACATTATTACCAAGCTAATGGATAACTTAAGCTTTCTAAACCCAGCAAACGCAACCTATATCGATTCACAGTATCAAGCCTACAAGCAAGATCCAGAATCGGTTGAGTTTGGCTGGCAAAAATTTTTCGAGGGATTTGATTTCGGTCGTGGATCTGAAGCCAATACCATAAGCGAAGAAACTCCGCAACATTTCTTAAAAGAAATTAATGTACTAAACTTAATAAATGGCTACCGCCAACGCGGTCATTTGTTTACCAAAACCAATCCTGTACGTGAACGTAGATCGTATTTACCTGGTAAAGAACTAGCTACATTTGGTTTAGCAGATACCGATTTAGATACCGTTTTTAATGCCGGTGTGGAAGTAGGCATGGGGCCCGCCAAATTACGGGATATTGTTGCACTATTGGAACAAACCTATTGTCAATCTATTGGTGCAGAATATAAATATATCCGCGATCCAGAAAAAATTAAGTGGTTCGAAGAGCGTATGGAGCGTGAACGCAATACGCCCAACTTTAGCATCGAAACCAAAAAACGCATCCTGCAGAAGTTAAATCAAGCCGTAGTGTTTGAAAATTTTTTGGGTACCAAGTTTTTGGGTCAAAAAAGATTTTCTCTAGAAGGAGCAGAATCGGTAATTCCGGCCTTAGATTCGGTTATTGAAAAAGGTGCAGAATTGGGTATCGAAGAATTTGTGATTGGTATGGCTCATCGTGGCCGCTTAAATATTTTAACCAATATCATGAACAAAACCTATACCGATATCTTTTCTGAGTTTGATGGTAAAGGTTTTGATCCGAATACGCCTTTTGGTGGTGATGTGAAATACCATTTGGGTTATTCTATTGATGTTGATACCACATTGGGTAAAAAAGTGCATTTAAGTTTATGCCCCAATCCTTCACATTTAGAAGCCGTAGATCCGGTGGTAGAAGGCATTACTCGGTCTAAAATTGATTTTAAATATGCAGGCGATTCTAAAAAAATTGCACCCATTTTAATTCATGGCGATGCTTCTATAGCCGGCCAAGGTATTGTTTACGAAGTATTGCAAATGGCCAAATTAGATGGCTATAATACAGGTGGAACAATTCATTTGGTAATTAATAACCAAGTAGGTTTTACTACCAATTATAAAGACGCTCGTTCATCAACTTACTGTACAGATATAGCTAAAGTTACCTTATCGCCTGTATTTCATGTAAATGGCGATGATGTAGAAGCCTTGGTATATGCCATAAACTTGGCAGTAGAATATCGTCAGAAATACCATAACGATGTTTTTATAGACATTTTATGCTACCGTCGGTTTGGCCACAACGAATCGGATGAACCTAAATTCACACAGCCTTTATTGTACAAAGCCATTGAAAAACACCCAAATCCACGAGAAATCTACAACCAAAAATTATTGGATCAGGGTAGTGTAGACGCAGGTTTGGCCAAGGAGATGGAAAAAGATTTTCGTGCGCTCTTGCAAGAACGTTTAAACGAATCAAAAGAAAATATCAATTTCTCGGAAGTAAACCCCAATTTTTCGGGTGCCTGGAAAGGCTTACGCCTAGCCACTACCGATGATATTAACAAACCTGCCGCCACAGCAGTAAGCGAAAAAGAATTGTTAGCCATTGCAAAAACCATTACCCAATTACCGGCTGGTAAGAAATTTTTCCGCAAAATTGAAAAGTTATTTGATGACCGCCGCAATATGGTGGAAAAGAAAACCTTCGATTGGGCAATGGGCGAATTATTGGCTTATGGTACCTTGTTAAATGAGGGAAATCGGGTTCGTGTAAGTGGGCAAGATGTAGAGCGTGGAACCTTTTCTCACCGGCATGCAGTACTTAAGCTAGAAGATTCGGAAGAAGAATACATTCCACTTAGCCAATTGAATAATGGCAACAAAGCCAAATTCGAAATATATAATTCACACCTCTCTGAATATGGCGTATTAGGTTTTGAATACGGCTATGCCATGGCTAACCCAACTTGCTTAACCATTTGGGAAGCTCAGTTTGGCGATTTCTTTAACGGTGCACAAATTATTGTAGATCAGTTTATAGTGAGTGCCGAAACCAAATGGCAACGTTCAAACGGCTTGGTCCTATTATTGCCCCACGGCCAGGAGGGCCAAGGCCCCGAACACTCTTCGGCACGTATTGAGCGTTTTATGGAAGCATGTGCCGATAATAATATTCAAGTGGCCAATTGTACCACTCCGGCTAATTATTTTCATTTGTTACGTCGTCAGCTTAAACGAGAATTCCGTAAGCCTTTGGTGGTATTTACACCAAAAAGTTTATTGCGCCATCCGCTTTGCGTAAGTCCAATTGCCGATTTTGCAACAGGAGCTTTCCAAGAGGTAATAGATGATAATTTCGTAAAAGTAGATACAGTTAAACGTGTATTGTTCTGTAGCGGTAAAATTTATTACGATTTATTAGAAAAGCAACAAACAGATAAACGCAACGATGTGGCCATTGTAAGGTTGGAGCAATTGTATCCAAGTCCGCTTGCTCAATTAGAAGCCATTAAAGCAAAATACAAAAAGGCTACCGAATTTATTTGGGTGCAAGAAGAGCCCGAAAATCAAGGAGCATGGCCTTATATGTGCCGTAAATTCAGAAATTCTGCATTTAATTTTCAGCTAATTTCTCGTAGAGAAAGTAGCAGTACGGCAACCGGATATGCCAAACAACATCAGGCACAACAAGTAGAAATTATTAACAAAGCATTTGATAAATCGGCTATAAAATAAACACATTGACCTCGGTCGTATTAATTTAAAAAAATCATGAGCATAGAAATTAAAGTTCCGCCGGTAGGCGAATCAATTACGGAAGTGGTACTTTCATCTTGGAAAAAAGCAGATGGCGATTTTGTAGAGATGGATGAAATTATTGCCGAATTAGAATCGGATAAAGCCACCTTTGAACTTACTGCCGAAAAATCAGGTATCCTAAAAATTAGTGCTAAAGAAGGCGATACCCTAGAAATTGGTGCTACGGTATGTAGAATCGAAGAGGGTGCCGCTCCAGCAGCAGCTCCTCTTGCCGAAAAGGCTAGCCCAGCAGCTACAGAAATAAAAACAGCCACTTATGCTGCAGGTGCTCCATCGCCGGCGGCCGCTAAAATTTTAGCTGAAAAAGGCTTAGACACTACTTCTGGTAGCGGAGTAGGAGGCCGCATTACCAAGGAGGACGCCATAAAAGCACAACCTGGCGCTGCACCAAAAGTAGCAGCTCCTATAAAAGCCACAGTAAATGCCGGTACAAGAGGCGAACGCAGAGAAAAAATGTCATCCTTGCGCAAAACGGTAGCAAAACGTTTGGTAGCGGTTAAAAACGAAACGGCTATGCTTACTACCTTTAATGAGGTAGATATGCAGCCAATAATGGATATCAGAGCGAAATACAAAGATAAATTCAAAGAAAAACATGGCGTAGGCCTAGGCTTTATGTCTTTCTTTACCAAAGCAGTATGCGAAGCTTTAAAAGAGTTTCCGGCTGTAAATGCTCGTATTGAAGGTGAAGAAATGGCATTTAACGATTTCGCCGATATTTCTATTGCCGTTTCGGCTCCAAAAGGGTTGGTGGTGCCGGTAATTCGCAATGCCGATACCTTGAGCCTAGCGCAAATTGAGCAAGCGGTAATGGAGTTGGCCATTAAAGCCCGTGAAAACAAACTGGCTATTGATGAAATGACCGGTGGAACATTTACCATTACCAATGGCGGAGTATTTGGTTCTATGATGTCAACACCAATTATCAATGCACCGCAATCGGCTATTTTAGGTATGCACAACATTGTAGAACGCCCGGTGGCCATTGGTGGTCAGGTAGTTATTCGCCCAATCATGTACGTTGCTTTATCTTACGATCACCGCATTATCGACGGACGTGAGTCGGTTGGATTTTTAGTGCGTGTAAAACAATTGTTAGAAGATCCGGCTAGAATGTTACTAGAAATCTAAATTTATTCTATTATGAAAAACATACTACTGCTTTTACTAAGCATATTGACAATCACTGCATTTGCTCAAAGCCCTACTAAAACATCAGCAGACAGCACCCTAAATCTACCTAAAAGTATTTTTAAGAATGTTAGTCCTAGAACTTATTCCAACAAAGGGAAATTCTATCTTCATTGGGGCTATAATTTCTCTAGCTATGCCAAAAGCGATTTGAGATTGTATGGTAAAGGCTACGATTTTACTTTGAAAAATGTGATTGCACACGATCGCCCAACGCCTTTGAGTGCTACCTATATTGATATTTCAAGATTATCAATTCCTCAATTTAATGCCCATTTTGGATATTATTTAAATGACAATTATAGTATATCTATTGGCTGGGATCACATGAAATATGTGCTTGATGTGCCACAAACCGTAAAAATCAGCGGTACAATTGACGCAACAATTTCTGAGCCTGGTATTTCTACAGGAAGCAAAGCAGGTGTTTATACCAACCAAGATATTACGCTTACTCCCGATTTTTTAACCTTTGAACATACCGACGGATTTAACTATGCCAGTGTAGAAGTAGAACGATACGACGATGCTTGGAGATCTAAAAAAGGAAAAATGTATTTGGCCATGGAAACCGGCTTGGGTGCAGGGTTAATTATACCTCGTAGCGATGTACGTTTATTTGGTGTAGGCCAAAATAACTATTGGAATTTAGCCGGATGGGGTATTTCAGCTAAAGCCGGTGCCAAATTATTCTTTAATACACATTTATTCTTCCAAGGCAGTTTAAAAACAGGTTGGACTAATTTATCGAACATTCGTACTACCGGACGCAATGGTATTGATAAAGCACAACAGAAAATAAGTTACTTAGAAAATTATTGGGTACTAGGTTATATCTTCTAACTGAATTACCTTAATTTATCTTTTTTGAAAACACATAAAAATGAAGATCATCTACCTTAAATGCGGACGCATCTAAGCCCTTAATGTTCAGTGTTTTTATTTTGGTGCTGGGGTAAATGCGCATGCTTTTTTCGGTATTTATATGCACATCTATAGGCATCGCAAAAGAAGACACATCGGCTACCCAACGGTAGCTAAGTTTTTCGCCGCTAATGCTATACTCCAAAACCGGTATGGCCGTATGGCGCAAATACTGATCGAAAACGGGGCCTAGTTTTAGGTTGCTTTGTTTGCTGATATACACTTCAATTTCTTGTGTAGTGCAGGTTTTTAAGCCATAAGTTGCATTAATACCTCTCAAAATACTCAACCATTTGTCGTCGTTATTTAAAACGGCACGTACGGTTTGCAATAAGTTGGCACCTTTCGGGTACATATCGCCAGAACCCTCCTGATTTACATTATAAGGTCCAATAACCGGACGTTTATTGCCAATATTTTTACGCAATCCGTTTATGTATTTGGCTCCCGCTTCTTTTCCGGCTTGGCATTCTACAAATAGACCTTCCGAGTAAGAAGTAAAGCCCTCATGTATCCACATATCGGCAATATCTTTACTGGTAACATTGTTGCCAAACCATTCGTGGCCCGATTCGTGAACAATAATGTAATCCCATGTTAAGCCTAAGCCGGTACCCGATAAATCGCGACCTAAATAGCCTTTCAGGAATTTATTTCCGTAGGCTACGGCACTTTGGTGTTCCATACCTAAGTGTGGCGATTGCACCAGTTTATAGCCATCTTCATAAAAAGCGTAGGGGCCAAACCAATGCTCAAAACATTGCAGCATGGGTTTTACATCGGCCGAGAAATGTTTTTTAGCCTTTTCTTCATCGGCTTTTAATACGTAAAAATCGAGGCTTAATGAACCTTTTTCGCCTTGAAAAGTATCACTAAAATGAGCAAACTTGCCTACGTTAAATGTAACCGAATAATTGTTAATGGGATTTTTAACCAACCAATTGTATTGCATATAGCTCCCCGCTTGCGGAATGGTGCTTACCAAACGGCCGTTAGAAACATCTTGCAAGGTATCGGGTACGCTTATGCTAATCAGCATGCTATCCACTTCATCGGCTTGGTGATCTTTGTTGGGCCACCAAGAGCTGGCGCCAAAACCTTGGCAAGCTACGGCTACCCAAGGGTTGCCTTCGGTATCTTTCTTAAAAATAAAGCCGCCATCCCATGGTGGGTTGCGTGCTATGGTGGGTTTGCCGTTGTAAAATACGGTAAAGCTTTCGCGATTTCCTTTTTTAATTTCTTGCGGAAAGTTTACAAAAACGGCATTAAACTCTCTTTCAAACGGGACATTAGCTCCTTTGTATACAATTTTATCGATACTTAAATTTTGGAATAAGTCTACCTGTAAACGCTTAAAATTCTGCGTAGCGGTAAACTGAATTTCGTTGGAACCGCTAATGCTTTTATTATCGATGTCGAGTTTTATATCCAAATGATAATAACTGATATTGTAGCAACTTTTTAGCGGCCCGTAATTACCCCTAAGCGAATCGGCACGGGTAATGGGACTTGATTTAAGCTGTGCAAAAACACTTAGCGCATTGCCAGCTAGTAAGCAAAAAATAAATAAGATACGTTTCATAGTTTAAAATTTACCCTAAGATACTTTTTTTAAGTAAATGCTTTGGATAAAAAAACGGGTTTAAGGGCCGATTAATTTCTCAAATTCGGCGTAATCCTTAACTTTGGATAGAATTAAAACAAGATGGTATGCAATTTGATGTAATCGTAGTAGGAGGAGGCCCGGGAGGATATGTTTCGGCTATTCGTTGTGCGCAATTGGGGTTAAAAACCGCCATTGTAGAAAAATATAGCACCTTTGGAGGTACTTGTTTAAATGTGGGTTGCATTCCCTCAAAAGCACTCTTAGATTCGTCGGAGCATTATTACAATGCAGCGCATACTTTTGCTACGCATGGCATCAAGCTAAAAGATTTAAAAGTAGATATGCCCCAAATGATTGCCCGCAAAAATGAAGTTGTGGAGCAAACTACGGCAGGTATTACCTATTTATTTAAGAAAAATAAAGTAAGTGCCTATCAAGGTTTGGGCTCGTTTATCGATAAAAATACCATCAGCATTAAAAAAACCGATGGTACTACTGAACAAATTACGGCTAAAAATATAGTTATTGCTACAGGCTCAAAACCTACTGAATTGCCTTTTATTCAAGTGGATAAAAAACGAATCATTACGTCTACCGAAGCCCTAAATTTAACCGAAGTACCTAAACATCTCATTCTTATTGGGGGTGGAGTAATTGGTTTAGAACTTGGTTCGGTATATGCTCGTTTGGGTGCTAAAGTAACTGTAGTTGAGTTTTCGGATGCGATTATTGGTACCATGGATAAAACCTTGGGTGCCGAATTGCTAAAATCCTTAAAGAAAATAGGCATGGAATTCTTGTTGAGTCATAAAGTAACAGGTGCCAAAGTTTCGGGAAATAAAGTAACGGTAACTGCTAACGATCCTTCGGGTAAATCGATTAGCATGGATGGCGATTATTGCTTATTAGCTGTTGGCCGTACTGCCTATACCGATGGTTTAGGTTTAGATAAACTGGGCATTATGGTAGACGAACGGGGTAAGAAAATTCCAGTTAACGATCATCTAGAAACCAGCATTCCGGGTATTTATGCCATTGGCGATGTGGTACGTGGTGCCATGTTAGCGCATAAAGCCGAAGATGAAGGCACGTATGTAGCCGAGCGCATTGCCGGACAAAAACCGCATATCAATTACAACTTAATTCCCGGTGTAGTGTATACCTGGCCCGAAGTAGCTAGCGTAGGTTATACAGAAGAGCAATTAAAGGAAAAAGGTGTAAAATATAAAAGCGGATCGTTTCCGTTTAAAGCCAGCGGCAGAGCCCGTGCCAGCATGGATACCGATGGTTTGGTAAAAGTATTGGCCGATGCAACCACTGATGAAATTTTAGGCGTGCACATGATTGGCCCCAGAGTTGCCGATGTAATTGCCGAAGCGGTTGTTGCTATGGAGTTTCGTGCTTCTTCGGAAGATATTGCCCGCATTTCCCACGCTCATCCAACTTATACCGAGGCCTTTAAAGAAGCAGCCATGGCTGCCACCGAAAATAGAGCCATTCATATTTAATGGACTTTTTACATGCTATCGGAACAGTGTTGGCCACACTTCTAGCTATGGAGTGTATATCGTGGGCTATGCATAAATTTTTATTCCACGGCCCCTTGTGGTTTATCCATAAAAGTCATCACCAAGAACGTAGCGGTTTTTTTGAATGGAACGATGTGTTTAGTTTGCTATTTGGCGCCACAGCGGTACTACTTTTGGTTATAGATAGGGAACAAATGGGCATGCTATTTTGGATGGGTACCGGCATTTCTTTATACGGAATCATCTATTTTGTGTTTCACGATTGGTTTATTCATAACCGATTTAAAAGTTTTAAAACTACTAATCGTTATCTATTGGGTATCCGCCGAGCACATAAAATACATCATAAATCTATAGAGAAAAATTCCTCGGAAGAATTTGGCTTGTTAATGGCTTCCAAAAAGTACTTCAAAAAATCATAGCTTTACCTAGTGCACATTCAAGAAAACTATTCCTTAAAATCGCATAACACCTTTGGTGTTGCTGCCCAAGCACGTTGGTTTGTAGCCATTGAGCAGGAATCCGATTTGGTTGACTTATTTGCTCAAGAGTGGGTAAAGCCCCTAGCTAAATTAGTTTTGGGCGGTGGTAGCAATATGCTCTTTACCCAAGATTTTAATGGTTTGGTAATTTGGATAGCCAATAAAGGAATTAGTGAACGTATAGAAGGTAATTCGGTAGTACTGAAAGCTGCCGCCGGCGAAGTATGGAACCACCTGGTGCAGTATGCAGTAAACAAAGGCTTTGCCGGCATGGAAAATTTAAGTTTAATTCCAGGTACGGTAGGCGCATCGCCTGTGCAAAATATTGGTGCCTACGGCGTAGAACTAGACACTATTTTTGAGTCGTGCCGAGTTTTTGAATTGGCTACGGGTAATTTTAAAACCTTTACCAAAGCCGATTGTGGCTTTTCGTACCGTGAAAGTATTTTTAAACTAGCACGTAAAGATCAATATATAGTTACCGAAGTTTCTTTTCGCTTGAGTTTGGTGCCTACCATTCGCACCAGTTATGGGGCCATACAAGAAGAATTGAAACATAGAGGCATAAATAAACCTACCATTAAAGATGTTTCGGAAGTGGTTTCGGCTATTCGAGTAAGTAAATTACCCGACCCGAGTACCATTGGCAATGCCGGTAGTTTCTTTAAAAACCCCATTATTTCGGCTGCTCAATTCGAAAAAGTACAGGCTTCTTTTCCTGAGGCGGTGCATTACCCCGCTGCCAATGGGCAAGTAAAACTAGCCGCTGGCTGGCTTATTGAACAATGCGGATGGAAAGGCAAAGTGGTAGGTCATACCGGTACGTGGAAAAATCAAGCTTTGGTAGTGGTAAACCATGGCGGTGCTAGTGGTTCGGAAGTATTTGCTTTTTCGGAGCAAATTATAGCCAGCGTTTTCGAACGTTTTTGCCTTCGCTTAGAACGAGAAGTGAACGTTATTTAGCCTTCTGCAGGTGTTTATCTACCAAGGTGCTTACTACCTGTCCAGAAATAATAGACGGCGGTACGCCGGGCCCCGGAACCGTTAATTGCCCCGTAAAAAACAAATTCTTTATTTTCTTAGAACGCATGCTCGGTTTAAAGAAAGCAGTTTGTGACAAGGTATTCGCTAAGCCATAGGCATTGCCCTTAAACGAATGGTAATCGCTTTCAAAATCGTTCATGGCATAGCTGCGTTTTAGGCAAATATGTTCTTTAATGGTTTGGCCGGTAACTTGTTCAAAGCGGGCTACCATTACATCGAAATATTTTTCTCTTAGTTCTTCGCTATCCGTTAGGCCGGGGGCCAATGGCATCAAGAAAAATAAGTTTTCTTTTCCCTCTGGGGCAACCGTAGCATCAGTTTTAGACGGACAGGAAGCATAAAATAAGGGTTTGCTAGGCCATTTCGGGTCGCTATAAATTTCTTTGGCATGCAACTCAAAATCTTCGTCGAAAAACAAATTATGATGCTCTACATCCTTAATTTTTTTAGTAAGTCCTACATAAAATAATAGGCTAGAGGGCGACATGGTTCTTGACTCCCAATATTTTTCGGAATAATTCCTTAATTTTTTATCGGTTAGCAATTGATCTACGTGTTGGTAATCGGCGGCAGCAACTACGGCATCGGCTTCAAAAAATCCCTGATTGGTTTCTACACCAAGGGCTTGCTTATTTTCGGTTTTTATGTGTTTTACTTCTGTATTTAGATGAATTTTTACGCCAGCCTCTTCTGCTACCTGAACCATGGCTTTAATAATTTCGTTCATGCCATTTTGCGGGTACCAGGTGCCCATTACCAAATCGGCATAATTCATCATGCTGTACATGGCAGGTGTATTTTGCGGAGTGGCACCCAAAAAGAGTACCGGGAACTCCAATACTTTTCTAATTTTTGGGTGCTTAAAGTGTTTGCGTACATGGCTGCTCATGCTACTAAACATTTGCAAACCAATACTTTCTCTAATCAATCGCCAATCTATAAATTCGGTAATGGATAGAGAGGGACGAAAAACATATTCGCCCATACCCACTTGGTATTTGTAGGCGGCTTGTGCTAAAAAGTGGCGTAAATGTGCTGTACTTCCGGGTTCTAAGGCTTCAAAACTAGCTTCTAGCGCTTCCATATTGGCCGGAATATCTAAAATATCATTTTTACCAAAGTATACCCGATAGCCTGGATCTAGGCGTTTGAGTTCATAAAAATCACTTACTTTTTTACCAAAAAGCGCAAAATAATTCTCAAATACATCCGGCATCCAATACCAACTTGGTCCCATATCAAAGGTGAAACCATCTTTCTTCCAAACACGAGCACGGCCACCGGCTTGGTCATTTTTTTCGTAAATGCTCACATCATAGCCTTTTTGTGCTAAAAGCGCAGCGCTAGCCAAACCAGAAAATCCGGAACCAATAATAGCAATTCGAGTGTTTTTCATGAATGGTAAAGGTAAGTTGATTTGCGGGAATGCCCTAAAAATTAGTTACGTTTTTTAGTAGATTTGAACATTAAGATGATGAATTTTTACAACGAGACCTCCTTAGCTTGCAGCAAGCTTATAACTAATGCCTACAGTACCTCTTTTAGTATGGGTATTAAAGCTTTTGATAAAGCTTTGCATGAGCCTATTTATGCCATTTATGGTTTTGTACGTTATGCCGACGAAATTGTAGATACCTTTCATGAATACGATAAGCAAACACTTATTACTCGATTTAATGCAGATACTTTTCAAGCCATTGAAGAGGGGATTAGCTTAAACCCAGTGCTGCAGAGCTTTCAATGGGTGGTAAACCACTACCAAATAGAACATGCGTTTATTACCGCCTTTTTCGATTCTATGGAGATGGATTTGTACAAAACGAAATTTACTCAGCAAGAATACGAAACCTATATTTATGGCTCGGCTGAGGTAATTGGCCTGATGTGTTTGCGTGTATTTTGTGCCGAAAATCGTGCAGATTTTGATGTATTGGCTCCTTTTGCCAAACGTCTAGGCTCAGCTTTCCAAAAAATTAATTTCTTACGAGATATTGCCTCCGATTTCGAAGAACGTGGTCGGGTGTATTTTCCAGATGTGCGCTTCGAAGCGTTTTCGGAGGTGGAGAAACAAGCCATTGAGCAAGATATAGCCCAAGAATTTGCAGATGGTTTGGAAGGGATTAAAAATCTACCCGAGGGTTGTAAAAAAGGAGTGTATTTGGCTTATGTGTATTACACCCAACTCTTCGAAAAAATTAAACAAACACCAGCCTCCGTATTGCGTACTACCCGCATTCGGGTAAGCGATGCGAAAAAGATATGGTTAATGGCGCAATCGCTAGTAAAAGTGAAATTTAATACGCTCTAATGAAAAAACTGCTATTTTTTATTGCGTTTTTGTTTTGTTTAATGGGTCAAGTGCATGCACAACCTCTTACCAGCATAGAGTATGCGGGCTTACGCAAATCCATAGTACAAGCGGTTAATAACGCAAGGTTAACAGATTCTTTATTGCAAAAACTAAGTCCTTTTTTGGATAAAAACCCATTAATAATGGCTTATGTAGCCACCTTGCAGGCTTTGAAATCTAAGCACCATTGGAATCCCTATTCAAAATTAAAATACCTGCAACTGGCCAGTAAAAACATGAATAAGGCCGTAGCAGGTGCTCCAATGAATCTAGAAATTCGGTTCATGCGGTTTTCTATTCAACACTATACTCCATCATTTTTAGGCTATAGTAAGCAGTTGGCCGAAGATAGGCAGGTACTTGTAAAACTTTATGATACGCAGAATTTCGGTACTGCCGATGCGATATTCGTAAAAAGTATTGCCCAGTTTATGCTAGATAGTAAGCGTTGTACCGAGGCTGAAAAACAGCTTTTTAAGAAATTTGCTTAAGTTACAGCGATGCAAGGAACCTATTTACTTCTCAATTTCCTCACCATTTTATTCCCCATTGCCCTATCGTTTGATAAGAAGGTGCGTTTTGTGCAATATTGGCGTTTTTTATTTCCGGCAATTGCCCTAAGTGGGGTAGTTTTTTTGCTTTGGGATGTAGTTTTTACCAAATACGGTGTTTGGTCATTTAATCCAACCTATGTATTGGGTATTGGTTTTCAGGGTTTACCCTTAGAAGAGATTTTATTCTTTTTAACGGTTCCCTTTGCTTGTTTATTTATTTACGAGTGTTTAAACTACTACGTTAAAACCGATTTTATGGCCCCATTTGCCAAATTCATTACCTTTCTGCTTTTCTGTTTAAGCATAGTGATGCATGTTTTATACGGCAATGCCTTATATACGGTAGTAACCTTTAGCTTGTGTTTTTTGTTGAGTTTAGGCTTGTTGTGGCTTCAACCCAAATGGCTCGGTCGGTTTTACTTGGCTTATTTTATATCCTTAGTACCCTTTTATTTGGTAAATGGCTTGCTTACCAGTTTGCCTGTGGTGCTTTACAACGATGCCGAAAATTGTGGCTTTCGGGTGGGTACCATCCCTTTCGAAGATCATTTTTATTCTTTAGCACTCTTGCTCTTAACCACTATTTTTTACGAAATTTTTAAAAAACGTGCCGCATGAGTGTGCTCCCAAGCTATACCAAAAGCCAGCTAGCGCTACGCAATGGCCAAGATAAGCCCCAAATTTGGGTAGCGTTTGAAGGCCGAATTTACGATGTAAGTGCCAGTAAACTTTGGCGCAAAGGGAAACATTACGAGCATTGGGCCGGGCAAGATTTAACCGATGAGTTAAAAGATGCTCCGCACAGTCAGCAGGTATTTGAGAAGTTTAGTGTGATAGGTTTGCTTAAATAGTAAAGCTAGTTAGGCTTACAAATTCTTTCACTCGGGCACTAATTTCTGCTTCGCTTAAGTTTTTAATGCGCTCTGTTCCAAATTTTTCTACACAAAAAGAGGCCAAGGCCGAACCATAAATGATGGCATTTTTCATGTTGTTGAAATTGATGGTGTCTACTTGGGCTAAATAGCCAATAAAACCACCGGCAAAAGTGTCTCCGGCTCCGGTGGGGTCAAAAACTTCGGCTAGCGGTAGGGCAGGGGCCGAGAATATTTGGTTTCCGTGGAATAACAAAGCGCCATGTTCTCCTTTTTTAATAATGAGATACGTTGGGCCCATTTGTAATATTTTTTCGGCGGCTTTTACCAAAGAATATTCGCCAGAAAGCTGGCGGGCTTCGGCATCGTTAATAGTCAACACATCTACTAGCTTTAGGGTAGCCAATAGTTCATCCAAGGCAATGTCCATCCAAAAGTTCATGGTGTCTAGCACTATTAATTTTGGGCGGTTTTTGAGGCGTTTTATGGTGGTTTGTTGTACTTGCGGACTGAGGTTGCCGAGTAGTAAAAATTCGCAATCTTGGTAGCTTTCGGGTAAAATAGGATCGAAATCGGCTAGCACGTTTAAATCGGTGGCTAGGGTATCGCGACTATTCATGTCGTTGTGGTATTTGCCCGACCAAAAAAACGATTTTTCGCCGTCTTTTACCTGCAAGCCTTCGGTGCTAATGCCATGGTCTTCGAAAGATTGGATATCTTCTTTGGGAAAATCATCGCCAACCACGCCCACCATTTTTACATTTTTGTAAAAGTAAGAGGCGGCTAAACAGGCGTAGGTGGCTGCTCCGCCTACAATTTTGTCTGTTTTTCCGAAAGGTGTTTCAATGGCATCAAAGGCAACAGTGCCGGTAACTACAAGACTCATATTTTTTTGAATTTTTTTACGTGCAAATATTGTATAAATAATTTAAAATCCCGAATATTGCAATCCCGTTTGGGACGAAGGTTTTAAAACCTTCAATAACCGGAAATTCCTGAGTAGCTCAGCCGGTTAGAGTCCCGCACATGCGGGATTAATAAGAGTGTAACCAGATAACTAAATTCCTCAGTAGCTCAGCTGGTTAGAGCATCTGACTGTTAATCAGAGGGTCGCTGGTTCGAGCCCAGCCTGAGGAGCCATATTAGAAAAGTCGGTATTATTGCCGACTTTTTCTATTTCAAAGTCGCTGTAATCCTTGTCTAGACTGAATAAACCGCGAATTGCTTCTTTCCAAGGTGTGGTTCGAACTTCTTTTTCTGAAACCACTATCTTTCCATCAAACATCGAACCAAGTATTCTTTGTTTAGTATGTCCGTCAGCTTCATTATAATACTTCGAAATTTCTGGTAAGATGTGAATTGTGTTTTCAACAATCTTCTTGAATGGGATTTTTTCTGATTTGTGATTCAACAACATTTGTTCTGCTTCTTTCAACTCTTGTTTTAACTTAGTTTTTAAATCGTTGTAGTTCTCGTCAGATATTTGATCATTTAGATATTTTTCATCAATTTTATTAATCTTCTCTTTATAGCCATCTATTTGCTTTTCAATTTCTTTAGTATCATTTACATAAAGCGATTGTTTTGTATTGAATACATCTTCTAAGACCTTTTTATACAGAACCAGTATCTCGTCCTTTACATTTAGCAGAGATAATAGTTCTTTTACTTTATCATCTAAAGCCTCAAGTCTAAATCTATTCTTACATGTACTAATACTGCAGTGATAGTAATCATGCTTCTGTATTCTACCTGTTGAACGGCTAGCTGTGAAGCTTCTATCGTGTTCTTCGCAGTGAAAAAATCGTTTTAAAGGGTAGATATTATCCTTCTCTTGATTGAAAACCATTTTAGGTGTTTTACAGTCAATAATTTTCTGAACGGTATAAAATATATCTTCTTCTACAATTGCAGGGTGCTTCCCATTAACTACAATTTCTGGTTCGTCTTTGTATTCTTTAACTTTAATTTTACCGATATAGACTTCTTTTCGAAGCAAGTCTAAGAAAGTTTGTTTTGATAGCCCACTATATTTTTTACAATATTGTTGTCTAAGCTCTTCTCTATTATATATACCAGTTGCCATCTTATCGAAAATCTCTTTAACTACTGGCCCTTTAATTGGATCAATTTTTAAAGTTGATTTGTTTTCTTCGTCTCTAGTATTCAAGTATCCAAAAGGTGCTTGTTGCATCCAATAACCAGATCGTAATCCTTGTCTAATTCCATCAATTGTGCGAATTGAGTTTCTTTTGCTTTCCATCTGCGCTATGTGCAAATGCAAAGAATTTAAAAATGGTCCTTCAACTGAATCTGGATTAGCATAGTTTTCAATTGTAAAAATTTCTATTTGTCTAAGTTTCTTAAAATCGGAAATCTTCTTAGTTGCTTCCGGCTCATTACGAGAAAATCGATCCCATCTAACTGTTAATATCCCATCAACCAATTTCGTTTTTTTATTTTTTTTGCAATACTCTTCAATTTTATTCCACTCTGGTCGATTGAAATCTTTAAATCCAGTGTAGTCTTCTTTGAATATTTTAACAATCGTATGATCATGCTGTTTTGCATATTTGATGATTGTCTCTTCTTGTGCAGAAAGGCTAAACCCTTCCGCTTGCTCGTCGCTACTAACGCGACAGTAACCGATAATTTTCATGTTAAGCTGCTTTTAATTGTGAAAAAATAGTATTGTTAGCAAAGAACTCACTTGACAATTGTCCAATTTCGATTTCAGCAAAAACGTACAATAAGCTTCTAATCAATTCACAATCATTTCGAGTGTATTGTTGTTTAGACTTGTTACCATTAAGGATTTCGAGACATTGATTAATTGGTACCATGGTTGTTCTTTTTTCAAATAGTTTTATTTAAGTTAAACTTTTAAATAGTTTAACGACATGTACAAAAAAATTACTGGTAAGTCTCCTTGTACAAATTTTCAAGCATTTTAGATAAGTTGAACTTCTCTCTTTCAACTATTACTGTGTCAATATTATCAAGGGAATCACTGCTGCCAAGACTAACTGAAAACTTCTTTATTTTTCTCATATTGTCATCAAGCCAAAGTGCCCTAAGAATAATATATGGTCTTTGAGTCTGTGTATGAACTTGCTTGTTGGTCATAAACTCTGGTTCTATAACCATTCGCAATCTTGCAATTTTAAGTAATTGATTATCAATATATTGATTCAATTCCAATACATTTTTTGCTTTAGCTTTTTCAATTAGTAATTCAGGTGCTTTCTCTAATTCACTTGCTAACTCAGAAACCATTAAATCCAATTCTCTCAGTAAATTGGCTTTAGCTGGATTTTGATATGTTTTATCAGTAATGTCTGGATCACCTAAAACTTTGGTAATGAATCTATTATAACCGTATAGATTGTTATTTCTAGTCGATTCAAAAACCTCTCTGGTATAATGTATTTTTTCGCGTTCTTCAGACATTTTTAATCTTTGATAGCACAAAAGTAGTTAAATTTTTGAAAAGTTTAACGAAACCACGAAATATTTTTTATAACACCTTCCTTTCCGCCCTCCCGCCCTCATGTCCGGTATCCCGTATTGGAAATAAACAGATTTTTGGCTCTTATACAACGGGGATTATAGCTAAAAAAAAATTTTGGCGGATTTTTTTAATTGGGGCATGTTTTACACTTTACTTACTAAATCATAAAAACTATATTTCTCATTAAGCGTGGGTTATATGTGCGGTATATGACTTTGTATTGATACGCATAAGATATTTTTAATCTTCTAGCAAGTAGCTGACCGCACCGGTGAAAGCTGGAAGTTTTTTTCAAATGTTTAGTTATTTTATTAATGGAATAGAAAAAATAAAGCCTTACAAAACCATTGATTTTGCTGATTATGTTTCTTACATAAAAAGTACTGATTTTCTAGAGCTATTTACAGAAATTCAAAAAGCCAGACTTGATGGACAAGACGAAAAATGTAGTAATCTTAAAAAGAGATTGCCATATTTTACCCCACATTGTGTTGTTAAATCGAGAAATCTAAAAACTAAAGAGAATATCAATAAGAATTTTGTTCTATTCTCTGGTTATATGTATTTCGACATTGATGAGTTCCCATCTCAATTTACGGTTTCTGAATATAAACATCACTTAACAAAGAAACTTGAGAAACACGCATCACTAATCTCATATTCTGCGAGTAAAAGAGGGCTATGTGTAATTTTTAAAATTAAAAATGAGATAACATTTGAAAATTTTAATGACCTAAGAAGTGCAATTATAAAAAAATATCTTTCAGAGGAAAAGGTTGATTCAAACGCATCTGGAATATTAAGAGCACAATATCTTCCACACGATTTGGATGTATTTGTCTCATATGAAAATTCTATTCATTTAGAGATAGAGTGCCCTAAAAAACTATGGAATGAGTGTAATTCAGAGAGGAGGGAGAATAATATACTCAACCCCGATTTTTCAAATGCTAATGATGTAGAATATAAAGTTTATAATATTAATGAAGTATTAGATAAGCTTATGCTAAAAACTATAGTACCTGTAGTCAATATTAATGTAGATTTCAAAGAAGTGGATGTAGTTATACCATATGTTCCAAGAGTAATTCCAGATACAAAAAAACATAAAACATATTATATTCTAATTCATCAATTATATCATTTAAATCCTGATATAGAGATTGACTATATTTTTTCATACATATTCTATGTGAATAACATATGCGCTAAGCCTAAAATGGAACTTTACAAACTTATTAAACACTTCAAGAATGTAATTGAACAGATTAAAGAAACGGGAATCGTTCATGCAAAGCCTAAAGTAAAAAGAGTACATTTTAATAAGTCATCTAAACTATCGTCAGCTGAAAAAAACATTATTGCAAAACAGTTGAATTCTTCTTACCGAAAGAAAATAACAATTGATAAAATCAACAATGCAATAGAGCAATTAAAACATGATGGGATTAAAATAACCCAAAGAGCAATTTCAAAAATTACCGGTTTAAACGTTTGTACAATTAAACATAGAATGGGAAATGAAAAAATAGATATGGACTATGAAGTCTCATTATGGAATTAGTATTAACTGTAATACTATTTTGTACTTACGTGATACTTATAATAAATAAGAAATATAAATTAAAACAAATGAACAACGAATCGCAAACAATCAACATTTTAGAATTTATTAAATTCTATTGCAATCTTAATAACCCTCAACTAAAAAATTTAGGTGATATAGTTTGGGTAATCAAACACAAGCTTAAGTTATCAGTTAAAAATAACGAGGTTGTTATAAGTGCCAATGAGGATGATGTAAATAATGCATTGGAAGAGTTAGAAGAAATTTTCATAAACAACCAAGAAAAAATGAATTAAACTCTATTCTCTTGGTATTTTTGCAAATTATATTCTAAAATATGACTACAGAAACAATAAATAATTCCCTTCAATTATTATCACACTTGGTGTTCTGTAGTGCTAAATGATGTTGAGTATATCATAGACCCTACACCGGTAACAATGAGGAGTTTTTTAAAGAAGAATTGTAATATAAAACTATCCAAAAATATACCAGATCATATTGTTTCAACAGTAAGCAAGGGCTTTAATTTCATCTACATAGTTGATGAATCATTAAACCAAAAATCTAAATTTTTCTTAGATCGTATATCGAATCTTGATAAGGATATGTTTATTAAACTCACTTTAAATAAAGCTAAAAGTCATTTCCAAGCTATTTCAGATGTTTGAGGTTAAGTTTAGGCAATTCGATTACCAATTAAGCGGTAAATCCATTAATTTTATATTATCCCAAATTGGGTATAAAAATTTGCTTTTAGATGAAGAATAAAATTAAGGTTGCTGAATTATTTGCCGGCGTAGGCGGTTTTAGGCTTGGCTTAGAGGGCTGGAATGGTTTATCGGCAACATCGGGTTATAAAAAGAAGTTTAAATCGATTTATGAGGTTGTATGGAGCAACCAGTGGGAGCCTTCAACGAAAACACAGCATGCTTCAGACGTTTATTCAAATAGATGGGGCACAAATGGTCATTCAAATGAAGATATTTCTTCAGTACCAGTTGAATCTATTCCAGCTCATGATTTATTAGTTGGCGGTTTTCCATGTCAGGATTATTCTGTAGCGACTACACTTAAAAATTCTAAGGGTTTAATTGGAAAGAAAGGTGTCTTATGGTGGTCAATACACAACATAATTAGTAGTCACAAAAAGCCAGCCAAATACTTATTTCTAGAGAATGTCGATCGACTTATTAACTCTCCTGCTCAACAAAGAGGAAGAGATTTCGCGATAATTCTTCAAAGTTTAAATGATTTGGGCTATGCCGTGGAATGGAGAGTTATAAATGCTGCTGATTTTGGATTCCCACAAAGAAGAAGAAGAATTTTTATACTTGCTTATCATAAATCAACCTCTTTATATAAGAACTTGAAAAAAGTAAAGCCTCTAGATTGGATATACGAAGATGGTATTTTCGCGGAGGCTTTCCCAATTAAGAAACCGTTTGAGGCAGAATTGAAATCCTTTGAATTAGTGGGCGATATTGTCGAAATATCAAAAAATTTCAACAAGAACAAACTAGCAAGCCCATTTTTGAATTCTGGGATTATGATTAATGGCAATGTGTCATCGGTTAAAACTAGCCCAAATTTTGACGGTGATGCAATTTTGCTTAAACATATACTTGAAAGCGGTAAGATTCCACAGGAGTTCTATATTAATAACGAAATGATAGATAAATGGAATTATCTGAAAGGCGCAAAAAAAGAAATAAGAACTAAATCAGATGGTTTTGAGTATCATTATAGTGAAGGTGGAATGGTATTCCCTGACGATATCAATAAGCCGTCTAGAACAATTATAACTGGTGAAGGTGGAAATTCTCCGTCAAGATTTAAGCATGTAATTAATACTTCAAAGGGCTTAAGGAGATTGACACCTGTGGAGCTTGAAAGATTGAATATGTTCCCAGATAATCATACAGAGCTGGAAGGTGTTTCAGCAACCAAGAGAGCATTCTTTATGGGCAACGCCTTAGTTGTTGGTGTAATAGAAAGAATTGGCAATATACTTGCTAAAAACATATCAGAGTAATGAGCTATAACTATTCTCGTGATAATTTAACCTCAATTTTAGACTACGCTTCAAAGTTAAAGGGTAAGTCGTTACGAGAAGCTTGTGGCGAGGATGTTATCAATAATAGCTATATAGGCAAAGGGAATTTTGGTCAAATACTCGAAAAATACTACTTCCAATACGAACCAAATTCTGTGTCTGAGCCTGACTTCCATGAAGTAGGTTTAGAGCTTAAAACATCCCCATTAAAGAAAGGAGCGAATAATCATCTTTCAGCCAAGGAAAGATTAGTTCTTAGTATTATTAACTATTTTGAAATCGTTAAGCAAGATTTTGATTCAAGTACATTCTTAAAGAAGAACAACCACTTATTACTCATTCTTTACTTATATGAAAATGGTGTAAATGTTTTAGATTTGATTATTAAGCTTGTCGGTGATTGGAGAATCCCAGAAGAAGATTTGATAATCATTAAGTCAGATTGGGAGAAGATTCAGGGTAAAATCAAATCTGGTAAAGCCCATGAACTTTCAGAGGGTGACACTTTTTATCTAGGTGCGTGTACGAAAGGTGGAAAAGGAGGTAATCCAAGATCACAACCATTTAGCGAAATACCGGCAAAGCAAAGAGCTTTTGCCCTAAAACAAGGGTATCTAAATCACATTATTGGCAAGCTAAGTCAGTTAGATGGTGTTAGTTATGGGAAAATAATTGACAAGCCAAACTCTAAGCTAAATTTTGAAGGTTTAGTTATTTCTAAGTTTGAAAAATTCTATAATAAATCAACAGACGAAATAGAAAATCAGTTAGGAATTAACTTGAATAAGAAGGCAAAAAGTTATTATGCCTCTCTATCTAAAAAGGTGCTTGGGGTTAATATTAATGACGAAATTGAAGAATTTGTTAAAGCAGATATTATTATAAAAACTGTTCGTCTAAAAGGCAATAATCTGCCTAAAGAAGATATATCATTTCCAACCTTTAAATACAGTGATATTGTCGATGAAGAATGGGATGAATCGGATTTCAAAGACATTTTAGAGCATAAGTTCTTGTTTATATTTTTTCAAATTGAAGGAGAAGAGCTACTCTTAAAAAAAGTTAAATTTTGGAATATGCCTTTTTCTGATATTGAAAAAGCAAAGCTAGTCTGGGAAAAAACAAGACAAATAGTGACCGATGGAAATATAGTATCAGAAGTGAATAGTCGAGGTATTCGAAAAACAAATTTCCCAAATAAAAAATTTAGTTCAGTTGCGCACGTTAGACCACATGCTCAAAATGCGGATGACACTTTCCCATTACCGCAATTAGATAAGGTTACGGGTTTAAACTCTTATACCAAACATTGTTTTTGGATTAATAGCAATTATATCAAGGATGAGATTTATCTAAAATAGTTTTATTTTAATCTTTTATATCGTATTCTACAAGGTCTTAGCTCTTTTTTAAATTGTTCTTAAATTCCCTCTGACTTATTAATAAACTAAAGTTAGTAATACGGATGTAGGTTTTTGTATTTTACTGAGGAATCAAGTATTTATTGAATAAAGACATAATATTTCTAAAAATGAATACAAACATCAAATACACTCGAAATAAAAAGCCGAAGAGCCATATGGTTTCTCTTCGTCTTGATAGCATAGAATTGGAAAGAATAACCAATGTAGAAAAAATTTCAAGACTTTCTAAGAGTCAAATTGTTCGTGCAGCATTATATAGTTATTTGTCAAAAGAGTTTTCTAACTTAATCTAGAAATAGTAAGGAATAGCATTGTCCCTTATATTCTTTTGAAAAAGCATATTTTCAATAGATTTCTCGATTACCTTTTTTTCTTGTAGCGTAAAGTCTATTAAGTCATTATAATTTACGTTTTCTAGATAATCATACAGTTGTTCGCGAATCTTATTATGTAATTCGAACTTGCTTAATTCTGGATTAATGTCAAATAGGTATATGCTATCTATAATTTTGTAGAATTTAGTTGAGATTGATGGAAATGAAATAATCCCACCATAAATCATATTTCCTTTATTATCTAAGCCAAATCTGGCAATCTCTATCATTGGAACCGATTCGTGAGATTTTCGATTAATGGCTTCGCAAATAGAATTGTAATCATTTTCCCTTCTTTGAATAAGTTCAGTAACCGAATCAATCCTTTCCATTAATTCCCTTTTTCGATTTGCTAACTTATGAAGTGAATCTAATCTCTTTGCTCTAAGTTCAATTAAGTGGTTAAGTGATAACATTGAATTTATTCGTTTATAGAGTTTAATAATAACTTTACTTGATTAGCCTGCCAGATCTTACCTCTAAAAGTTCTAATGCCTTGTGTATTAAGATTTTTAGCAATCTCTCGAAGTGAAGCATGGCCTTTAGATTTTGTTAAATCTATAATTTGCTTTGCTTTGGCAATCTCATTTGATTCAAGCCACTCTTTTTTATTAAGTGCTTTGGTTTTTAAAGCTTTAGAGCCGTTATGAATCCATTTGTAGGGATTACCGAGTGTTTTTGATTGCCGAGCTACCTTTAGTGCGGAGCTAGTGCGGATAGAACAAAGTTCTCTTTCATATTGTGCTATTGATGCAAATATTCCGAATGTCAATGTGTTCAATTCTGGCATATCGATACAGATTAGATCTAATCCAGAGTCTCTAATCGAATGAAGGTGTGAAGCAATTCTAGATAGGCGATCTAACTTAGTGAAAATTAGAGTTGCGCCATTGTCGGTACAAGACTTAATTGCTTTTGCCAATTCTTTTCGTTTTTTATCAGTTCCAGAATGGTTCTCAACGAATTCCTCTTCAAGAGTATATAAATCTTGATTCTTTTTAAGCCACTCGTGTAATTGGTTTCTTTGCACGTCAATTCCGTAATGTTGGTCACGAGTAGAACATCTATAATATGCAATAAGTTTTTTCTTCATTTTAGTTAGATTTTAATTTATGAAACGACCGTTTGGTAAATTAACGGTTTATTAAGTTGGTTAAGTAATAGACAGTTTTCTGGAATCTATATCTGTATAGTGTGATTCTCATCAAAAGAATTGGTTTTGTAAATAGCTGATAGGTAGCGAAATAGATTAGAAAGGGCTTCTAAATCAATGACTAATTGGTTCGAATATTGAATGTTCCGGGGA
>JBBAKN010000001.1:413408-461812 GCA_040403555.1 Sphingobacteriales bacterium | reverse complement strand
AGAAAGGGCTTCTAAATCAATGACTAATTGGTTCGAATATTGAATGTTCCGGGGAGCAAACAGGAAAGTCACTAGAAATAGTGACTTTTTTCGTTTAAAAACATCCCCTATTACATCCATTCGTAGATTTTCGTGGTTCGAGCCCAATAGAGGGTTTAGTGGTTTTTCGGCATTTTTAGTTGGGGATTATACCTGTGATTTTCTATTTGTGCCAAGAGTGTGCCAAGAGTTATTTAAAACACTGAGATTTCATGATTTTAATATTATAAAACTTCGTGTAAATTGGAGGAAGATTTAATGTTGGATTTTGTGGTTCGAGGTCAGTAGAGAGTTTTATAAAATTTTCATTGTCCATCAATACTTTAGCGTTTTACATCTTTTAATTGTTTAGAAATATCAATAAGCCGAAGAAATAATTTATTTGAAATATCAAAATTTATTGTTTAACAATAAATTAGTATTAATTATTAATATTTATTTATTAAATTGCGTTCAATAAAAATGGAATGAAATGACAAAATTTTCTGTTGTATTTTTACAATTAGTTATTTTACTGATTGGCTTGATTACAATTACTTTTTTAATTTGGGCACCCTTAATTGAGGGAAGAGCTACGAACTTAAATTTATTCAGAATTTATACTGACCCATTTATCTTGCTAGCATATACCGGGTCTATTGCTTTTTTTATTGCATTATATCAGGCGTTTAAATTACTTAGTTATATTGGTCAAAATAAAGTATTTACTTTTAGTGCAGTGCAAACGTTAAAAATTATTAAATCCTGTGCAATAATACTTGGTGGCTTTATATTTTTTTCAGGGTTATATATTATAATTTTTCATAATAAAGAGGATGACCCTGCTGGATTTGTTGCCATATGCATTGTAACAACTTTTTCTTCTTTTGTAGTGGCAACTGCAGCAGCAATATTCGAAAAATTATTACAAAATGCATTTGATATAAAAACTGAAAATGACTTAACTGTTTAATCTATGCCAATTATTGTAAACTTGGATGTCATAATGGCTAAAAGAAAGATTTCACTGAATGAACTTTCAGAGCGAGTTGACTTGACTTTATCAAACCTTTCAATTCTCAAAACGGGTAAAGCTAAAGCAATTCGTTTTAGCACTTTAGAAGCAATTTGCAAAGCGTTAGACTGTCAGCCATCAGATATATTAGAATACAAAAAATAAATTTTTAAATATGAATTTAATTAATTTCAAGAATAAAAAATTGCGCGTTTTATATCCACAGTTTTTATTAATTGTACCATTAATAGGAATGTCTATTACTGAAGAAGTTAATTGGAGCCTTTTTGATTTTATCATTATGGGTGCGCTAATCCTTTTTGTAAGTATTGGAATACGTTTTATTTTAAATAAAACAAAAAACGTTAAAAACAGAATAATTTACATGGGAATATTAGGACTATTATGTTTACTCGTATGGGCTGAGTTGGCTATTGGTGTTTTTGGAACGCCGTTTGCGGGAAACTAATATATTCCTCATTTAACTTCTTTTAATTTTACCCGAAGTTCAACCCATCATTTCCTTGTACGTTCTAGCCCTAACAATAAAACCGGCTGCAACATTCCCCCTATTAAGGGAGCTTCACTGGACAAGCCATCAGAAATGATGGCTTTTTCTTTGTCTATCAGTGAGTTAGGGTAGTTGCATCTTTTAATTTATTCTCTATTATTCACAAAGTCGAAAATTGCACCGATAAACACTCCAATTGCTAAGCCAAATCCTGCACCTGTGGCAATGTTTCCAGAAATAATTCCATAGGCTGCTCCAAATACTACTCCAAAGCAAGAGCCAAGTGCAATACCGTTTCCTGAATTTTTATTCTTTTTGTCTGCCATAGTTATTTATTGGAATTATTCATTTTTGAAGGTACATAATTTCCTGATAGCCACATACTCAATCATCGCATTATAGTTGCATCTTTCGTCTGTAAGGGGAGCCACAAGTACAAGCCCCGCTTATCGCGGGGCTTTTTCTTTGTTTATCAGTCCCTTAGGTTTTTGCATTTTTTTAATTTCTTTTTTATTTTTGGTCTAAATCAAATAGACTCATAATGAACGCACCTTTCAGCAAGTACCTTTACATTGGATTTTTACTCCTAGGTCTTTTTCAGGCATTTTTTTCTAAAGATTATATGCAAGCAACAGCTTCTCTCGGGATTGGAATTGCATTTGACCCATTCAATCCAGAACAAAAATGGAATGACAGACCTACTTGGCAAAAGGCAGTTTTGATTATTCACCTTGCCCTGGTCGCAGCCATGTTTGGACTTGGCATAGGGTTAAATGACAAGTAGACTTCCTGTAAACTTGCACGAAGTTTAACCCTTCAATTTCCGGATAGTCACCTACTCCATCATCGCATTATTTTGCATCTTTCGAGAAAAGGGGGAGCAAACCCCGCAAGTTCGCGGGTTTTTTTGTTTCTAATAAATTCTTCAGTCTATTATCAGTATTTAGTTTAACTAATAAAGGTTATATTTATTTAGAAATTACTTTTAAACAAATCTAATTTTAACCCCTCAAACCCAAATTAAACCATGAAAAATTTCCTTTTTATCAGCGCTGCATTGCTTTTAGCTGCATGTAGCAATCCAAAAACCGAAGAAAAAGCAACTGTTGAACATTTGTACAAACCTAGTTATGCCGACAATCATAAGATTGGTGATGCTAAAAATTCTTTGTTGGTAGAGCAAATGCACAAGGCCGTAATTGCCAAAAATTATGATGAAGTAGCTACTTTTCTTGCAGATACTGTGGTATTTTATTTAGGCGACGGCAGCATCTTAACAGGCAAGCCAGCTGTTTTAGATTTGATGAAAAAACAATATTCTCAATTAAATATCAAAAATTACGATGTACAGGCTATCATACCTGTAGTTTCTGAAAGTGGCGGAGAGTGGGTATTGCTTTGGGATAACGCAGATGTAGAAACTCCGGATGGTAAATCAGTTAAAAGCTATTGGATGGAAGGTTTCCAATTTAAAAATGGCAAAATTGTTGCAATGGACCAATTCGAGAAAACCGAAGTTAAGTAATACCTAATTTTGTTTTAAGCCGATATAACAAAGGGTTATGCTGTAAAGTGTAACCCTTTCTTTATTTTTGAAAATGTCAAAAAGAATTTTCTATCCCCTTTTTTTATTATTGATACCTCTAATCGGAATGATGTTCACGGATGAGATCAACTGGAGCTTGTTTGATTTCATTATCATGGGATTTTTGCTTCTTATTTTTGGTATGGGGATTCATTTTATAAGTACCCGTACAAAAAGTTTGAAAGTCCGAATCCTTTATATTTTAATCGTATGTTTAGTGTTTATGTTAATCTGGGCCGAGTTGGCCGTAGGTATTTTTGGAACTCCTTTTGCAGGTAGTTAAGTGGAAAATAGCGTACTGCTGTAGTATTAACATAAGCATATAAAGCGTATTAAACGGTTCTATGCTCCATATATACCCAAAAGAGCACCAGTTCAGATCTTATTTTGGTTAATCGAAAATTTCTAAAAAGAAAATTTTAACTTTGCAGGAAATTACACGTACCCACCAAAAATATGTTAAATCCAATGAAAGTATCGGTATTAATGACTGTTTTTAATACCCATTTTTCGTATACAAAAAGAGCAATTGATTCGGTCTTAAAACAAGATTTCCAAGATTTTGAGCTCATTATTATTGACGATGGTAGCACCGATAATAACCGGGAATCGTTGTTGGCGTATGTAGAAAAAAACGAAGCCAAAATCAGCTATATCCGACACAGCAATCGCGGTCAATCTGAGTCAATCAATCGTGGCGTTTTATATAGTACGGGTGAATTTATTACCATTATTGATAGCGACGACGAATATAAACCGAATCATTTGAGCAGTTGCTTACGAGAAATAAAGGACTTGGATTTAATTTGCTCAACTTCAGAAACCATAGTGGATAACGACAACGATTATTATGTGCCTGATAAAAACGACCTAAGTAAACTCATTCACTTAGATGAAGTTACCTTGTTTGGAACTTTATTCGGCCGGAAAAAAGTATTTACCAGTATTGATTTTAAAACGGGCTTTGCAGCCGATGCCGATTTTTACGAACAAGCTACCAACCTGTTTCGTGTAAAAAAATTAGACTTGCGCACCTATGTCTATCACCGAAATATTCCGAATAGTATTTGTGCAACAATCAAAAAAAATAATTTAATCAACGCTTAAACATGGCTGTTGAATGGCCCCTTTTTCCGCCAAATACAAATTTGGTAATGGCCTGTCACATTACGGGTGTGCACGATGTGAACCGAAATACCACACTTGCCCACGACTCCTACGAATTGGTTAAAGATTGGGCTGAATCTATTCGAGCAGCGAATTTACAAGGCCTTATTTTTCATACTAATTTCTCCGAAGACACGTGTAAATCGTTCGGAAATGAAAACATTTCGTTCGTTAAAATCGCTTACGATCCCCAATTCAATCCCAATGTATTTCGTTATTTTGTTTACTGGGATTTTTTAAAGCAGCACCTTCAACACATCAACGCAATTTTTAGTACCGATATTAGCGATGTGGTGCTTGTGAACAATCCATTTACGGATCCGCTTTTTAGTAAAAATCCCAATGCACTTTTTTGTGGCGACGAACCCAAATCGCTGAACAACGAGTGGATGATTGCTCATTCGGAAAATTTACGCAAAAATATAGCCGATTATGCAGCTTATGAACGTGCTTTTGGAAAGGAGACCTTGCTGAATTGCGGAATTATTGGGGGTTCTGCTTCCGTGTTTTTCGATTTTTTACAACAGCTTTGTGCCATTCATCAACAGGCTAATGGTAATAACAAAACCGCATACACCGGCGATATGGGTGCATTCAATTATTTAGCACGCACAAAGTTCAATCAGCAACTCATTCATGGTGCACCAGTAAATACGGTTTTTAAACAGTATGAAACCGATCGGAACGATTGCTGGTTCAGACATAAATAATTTTTTATGCTGATATATGCCATCTGGGCCGCTACAGTCACCTTTGTTTTACCACTGCTTTTTCAGGTTAACTAAGAGGGTTAGTGGCCAAACCCCTTTGCTGTGTCATCCCTTTTTCAAATAATGAATAACACCCTTCTGCATACAATTTTCTTCAAATTTTGTGCTAAATTTGAACCAAACAACAGATACGACTTTTATTAAAATATGGAAAATAATACAGAAGCAAAATGCCCATTTGGGTTCGGTGAGAGTGCCCCTCGTCACACTACAGCAGGCGCACTATCCAATGCAAATTGGTGGCCTAATCACTTAAACTTAAAAATTTTAAATCAGAACTCTCCTTTAATTAACCCTTTTGGCGAAAGCTTCAATTACGCCAAAGAGTTTAAGAGTTTAGATCTAGATGCACTTAAAAAAGATCTTTTTGCCTTAATGACCGATTCGCAAGATTGGTGGCCGGCAGATTATGGCCATTATGGTCCATTTTTTATTCGCATGGCTTGGCACAGTGCGGGTACCTACCGAGTAACCGATGGTCGTGGTGGTGCAGGTGCCGGAACGCTCCGTTTTGCTCCTTTAAATAGCTGGCCCGATAACGGCAACTTAGATAAAGCACGCCGCTTGCTTTGGCCAATTAAACAAAAATATGGCCGTAAAATTTCTTGGGCCGATTTAATGATATTAACAGGAAACTGTGCTTTAGAATCGATGGGATTTGAAACCTTTGGTTTTGCCGGTGGCCGCGAAGATGTATGGGAACCCGAAGGAGATGTGTATTGGGGACCAGAATCACAATGGCTGGACGATAAACGCTATACTGGCGATAGACAATTGCAAAACCCATTGGGTGCCGTTCAAATGGGTTTAATATATGTAAATCCGGAAGGCCCTAATGGCAATCCAGATCCTTTGGCCTCTGCCAGAGATATTCGTGAAACTTTTGCCCGTATGGCCATGAACGACGAAGAAACCGTTGCCTTGGTAGCCGGTGGTCACACTTTTGGTAAAGCCCACGGTGCTGGAGATCCAGCACTTGTTGGCCCCGAGCCAGAAGGTGCACCCATTGAAACACAAGGTTTTGGTTGGATAAACAGTTTCGGTACCGGTAAAGGAGTTCACACAACCACCAGCGGTATAGAAGGCGCTTGGACTCCAACACCAATTGAGTGGGATAATAGTTATTACGATACCTTGTTTGGTTACGAGTGGGAGTTGACAAAAAGTCCTGCTGGAGCCCAACAATGGAAGCCAAAAGGTGGTGCAGGTGTAACTGTACCCGATGCACACGATGCGTCTAAAAAGCATGCACCCATGATGACCACGGCTGATATGGCTTTGAGAATGGACCCGGCTTATGAGAAAATCTCCAAACGTTTCCACCAAAATCCAGCAGAATTTGCCGATGCTTTTGCAAAAGCATGGTTTAAATTAACCCATCGTGATATGGGCCCAATTGCTCGTTATTTGGGCAAAGAGGTTCCAACCGAAACCTTAATTTGGCAAGACCCCATTCCTGCAGTTGATTATAAAGTAATTGATGCGCAAGATATAGCTAGCCTTAAAACGCAAATTTTAAATTCGGGTTTAAGCATTTCTCAATTGGTAAGTACTGCTTGGGCATCAGCATCTACTTTCCGTAACTCTGATAAACGTGGCGGTGCCAATGGTGCTCGTATTCGTTTGGCTCCTCAAAATGCTTGGGAAGTCAATCAGCCGGCTAAATTGGCAAGCGTATTGAGTGCTTTAGAAAACATTCAAAAAGCATTTAACAGCCAAGCTGCTGGGGGCAAACAAGTTTCCGTAGCCGATTTAATTGTTTTAGGCGGTTGTGCGGCGGTAGAAGCGGCAGCTAAAAAAGCCGGACACGCTATTAGCGTATCGTTTACGCCTGGCCGCACCGATGCTAGCCAAGAACAAACCGATGTAGAATCTGTAGCCTACTTAGAGCCGAAAGCAGATGGCTTTCGCAATTTTGTTGCGGCTGGTGAAGTTATTCCGGCAGAGGAGTTATTATTAGATAAAGCGCAGTTGTTAACCCTAAGCGCAACCGAAATGTCTGTTTTAGTTGCAGGTATGCGTGTTTTGGGTGCCAATGCCTACGGTGCGCAACACGGCGTGTTTACCAAAAATCCGGAAACACTAAGCAACGATTTCTTTGTGAATTTATTAGATATGAGCACCAAATGGGAAGCTTCATCAGCTTCTAAAAATGAATTTGTTGGTCGCGATCGTACAACTGGTGATATCAAATGGACCGCTACCCGTGCCGATTTAATTTTTGGATCGAATTCTCAGCTACGTGCCTTGGCAGAAGCCTATGCTTGTGCCGATTCGAGCGAAAAATTTGTGCACGATTTTGCAGCAGCTTTTTCAAAAGTAATGAACCTAGATCGTTTCGATATAGGTTAATATACTACTCAAAACGTGTTAAGGGCGGTTTACATGTAAACCGCCTTTTTTTATTTTAAAATTTAACTATTTTAGTTTTATTTGTAGTTTAGAATATTAATCACCAAAAAAACAAAAAAATGAAAAAACTCGTATTCTTATGTTTAGTCGGGCTATCTCTTGCTTCATGTACAAACGAAAGTGCAAAGCAAGCTCAAATAGAAGCCGACAACATTAAATCGTATGGCCACGTTTGGGATGTGGTTGTAAATGAAGGTCGCACCAACATTTTAGATTCAGTTTACGCTGAGGATGTTGTATTGCATCACACCAAGCCCGAAACAAAGGGTAAAGCGGGCGCAAAAGCCTACTATTCTAATTTTGTAACTGGTTTTTCAGATCGCAAATTTACCGTTGTTGAAAGCTTTGCAAAAGGCGAAAAATTAGTGAAGTACTGGCGCTTTACAGGTACGCATACTGGCGTATTTTTTGGCATCCCGGCTACGGGTAAAAAAGTTGATGTTATTGGCTGTACCATTGCTAAAATTGTAGATGGCAAAATTACCGAAGAGAATGACTTCTTTGATAATTTGGAATTTTTACAACAATTGGGTTTAATTCCACGCTAATAAAAAAGGAGTAAATAGTAAACTGAAATTAGCGTTAAAAATGTATTTGCTTTTTACATTTTACCTCCTATATTTGTTGCATGACATTTACAAATCCACAACGCATGAATTGGTGGCGCTCTCCTTTAAACAGGGTGGGCACACTTGCTAGGATTTTGTGGCGTTAAACGCCAATTACATATTCCAGAAGGGTCTACCGGTGTTAACGGGTGGACCCTTCGTCGTTTAACGACCTCCTCTTTCGAATCCCGTTTCATCACTAAGTAAATTTACGCTGAAAACAACAACCTAATTAGGTTTTTGTGTCGAATATAAATCGATATATGAAAAAACAACTAATACATACGCAGGTAACAAACATGTTAGCCGATACCTTTACTCCTGTTGGCATCTACCTGCGGTTAAGAGATCGGTTTAGAGATACTATCCTATTGGAGAGCACAGATTCACATGCCTCTGAAAATAGTTATTCATTTATTTGTGTGAATGCAATAGGGGGAATTGAAATTTCTTCTTTAAATGAGATTAACTATAAATACCCAAACCAGGAGCCCGAAAAAGAAAAAATTCAACATGTTCATACCGCACCCGATCGTATTTGGGCTTACATGCAAAAATATGAGATGAAAGGGCAAGAAGTAAAAGAAGCAGCTTTTGCACAGGGTCTTTATGGCTATACGGCTTATGATGCCATTCCATTTTTTGATACCATTCCATTTAAAGAAGGTGCACCTGTTGTACCTCTAATGCGTTACCGATTGTATCAGTACGTGATTGCATTCAATCATTTTAAAGACGAGATATTTATCTGTGAAAATAAATTAGACGGAATTTCTTCTGAATATGATGTACTACTTTCTTACATAAAAAGCAAAGATGTTCCACAATATCCATTTAGCTTACAAGGTGCTGAGTCTTCCAATTTTACTGATGAACAATACCGTGAGGTAGTGAAAAAAGGTATTCAGCATTGTATGCGTGGAGACGTTTTCCAACTTGTATTAAGTAGACGCTTCCAGCAATCGTTTACAGGAGATGAGTTTAATGTATACCGCACTTTACGAAATATCAATCCTTCTCCATATTTATTTTTCTTTGATTATGGTGATTATAAATTAATGGGATCTTCACCTGAAGCACAAATTATTATCAACAACGGGAAAGCAGTAGTGCACCCCATTGCCGGTACGTTTAAGAGAACGGGTGATGCGATGGTAGATGCGGATATGACTCAAAAATTATTAGAAGATCCTAAAGAAAACGCAGAGCATGTAATGTTGGTAGATTTAGCACGTAACGACTTAAGTAGAGTATGTACCGATGTGCGTATTAAACAATATCGACAAGTGCAATACTATAGCCATGTAATTCATTTGGTTAGTGAGGTGGAAGGGACAGTAGCAAAGGGAGCCAACCCCTTTCAATTAATTGCAAAAACCTTCCCAGCAGGCACTTTAAGTGGTGCCCCTAAATTTAGAGCCATGCAAATTATAGATACTTTGGAACCTACCAAACGCTCTTATTATGGAGGCTGCATTGGTTTTGTTGGTTTTGATGGGTCTTGTAATCAAGCCATCATGATTCGTACTTTCTTAAGCCAACACAATACACTTACGTATCAAGCAGGAGCAGGGGTGGTTGCGGCAAGTGTTCCAGAAAATGAATTACAGGAAGTGAATAATAAATTAAACGCATTAAAAACGGCTATGGTTTTAGCCGAAAAAATTCATCAATAGCCCACCATGAACATATTAGTTTTTGATAATTACGATTCCTTTACGTACAACTTAGTGCAAATGATTAGACAGTTAGCCCCTACTGCTTATATGGAGGTTTTTCGGAATGATGAAATTGAATTGGAGGAGATAAAAAAATATGACAAAATAGTATTATCCCCAGGCCCTGGCATTCCTTCTGAATCTGGTTTGTTGTTACCATTAATTAAAGAGTACGCATCTACCAAATCAATATTGGGTGTTTGTTTAGGACAACAAGCCATAGCACAATCTTTTGGAGGCACTTTAAGTAATTTAAGCAACGTGTATCATGGTATTGCTACTCCGATAACCCTAACACAAGATTCCACTTTATATAAAGGCATGCCCACCCAATTTGTGGTTGGTCGTTATCATAGCTGGGTGGTAAATGAAAAGGACTTGCCCTCGGATTTAATCATTACTTCCAAAGATGAAGATGGGTATATTATGTCATTAGAACATAAAACCTATGATGTTAAAGGCGTACAATATCATCCAGAAAGTGTACTAACACCCGATGGTGCTACAATAATTTCAAATTGGTTAAACAACTAGTGTATGAAAAAGATATTACAATATTTATTTGAACATAAAACATTAACGAGACAGGAAGCGAAAAACATCTTGATACAAATTTCTCAGGGAGCATTTAATGAGCATGAAGTAAGTTCTTTTGTAACGGTGTTTTTAATGCGAAGCATCACTATAGAAGAGTTGATGGGGTTTAGAGACGCATTATTATCACTAGCAGTAAAAGTAAATTTAGGGGTTGATAATGCCATTGATATTGTGGGTACAGGCGGAGATGGAAAAGACACGTTTAATATTTCTACGTTAGCTTGCTTTATTGTTGCAGGCACTGGACAGCCAGTTGTAAAACATGGCAATTACGGGGCTTCAAGTGTGAGTGGTGCTTCTAATGTAATGGAGCAAATGGGATATATGTTTAAAAACGACGAAGCTTTATTAACCAAAGAATTACAAGAGGCAGGCATTTGTTTTTTACATGCTCCTTTGTTTCATCCAGCTTTAAAAACAGTGGGGCCAATCCGAAGTAATTTAGGAGTAAGAACCTTTTTTAATATGTTAGGCCCACTAGTCAACCCTGCACAACCCAAATATCAATTGATAGGTGTATACAACTTAGAAATGGCAAGGATGTACAAGTATGTATTACAATCTTTGGAAAAAGAATTTACCTTGATTCATAGTTTAGATGGCTATGACGAAATTGCGCTCACCGCTGATACTAAAATCGTAACCAATAAAGGAGAGTTTACCATGTCGCCAAATGAATTAGGTAAGAAAAAAGTTTTACCCGAAGAATTGCGTGGAGGAGCTACCGTACAAGAAGCAGCGGCAATCTTCAGCGCTATTTTGGAGGGTAAGGGTACTGCATCTCAAAATGCAGTAGTCTTAGCAAATGCAGCCATGGCATTGCACGTTACGGCTAAGTATGAGAACTACGAAAAAGCCCATCAAGCTGCAGTACAAAGTTTAGAATCGGGTGCGGCATTACAATGTTTACAAAAATTAATCAGCTTGCAATGAGTAATATATTAGCAAAAATCATAACGAGTAAGTTTGCCGAAGTGGCAGAGCGCAAAAAGCACATAAGCATTGAGCAACTAGAGGCCATGCCTTTATTTGAAAAAGCCTGCTATTCCTTAAAAACTAATTTAGTAGATGTCTCAAAAACAGGAATCATTGCAGAGTTTAAAAGACAATCTCCTTCTAAAGGCATCATTAATGCCCTAGCCGATGTAGCCGAAGTAACCAAAGCGTATTCGGACTTTGGTGCAGCAGGGGTATCGGTTTTAACAGATGGACCTTATTTTGGCGGAAGTCTTGCAGATCTAAGTAGTGCAATACAAAATCCAATTCCTGTATTGCGTAAGGAATTTATCATAGACGAATTTCAAATTATAGAAGCCAAAGCGTACTGTGCTTCTGTGATTTTATTAATAGCATCTTGTTTAACACCATCCGAAACCAAACGTTTAGCTGCCACTGCAAAAGAATTAGGCATGGAAGTTTTATTGGAATTACATGATGAAACAGAATTGGGACATATTTGCGACGAGGTTGATTTTGTGGGTATCAACAATAGAAGTTTAAAATCCTTTGAAGTGAATATTGAGCACTCGTTAAAATTGAAAAACGTATTGCCGAAAGGGAAATTAAGTATTGCTGAGAGTGGAATTTATGATTTGGAAACTTTTCAATTATTAAAAAAAGAAGGCTTTGATGGATTTTTGATGGGTGAGTATTTTATGAAGCAGGCCAATCCTGCACTGGCTTTTCAAAATTTTGTAAATCAACTAAGCATAAAGTCATGAGAACTACACTTCAATATAAAGTCTGTGGTATTACAAGCACCGAGCAGGCACATGCTTTAGATGAGTTGGGGGTAAACTACATCGGTTTTATTTTTTACCCGCACTCTAAACGCTATGTTTTAAGCAAAATGAGTATAGATGAAGTCAGTAATTTTACACCTAAAAATGCTAAAAAAGTAGGCGTTTTTGTAAATGAAGAGCTAGAAAAACTTTTGCAAATAGCCACTGCTGCTAGTTTAGATTGCATACAGCTCCATGGCGATGAAACACCAGAATATTGTGCAGCTATTAGCGAAAAATTCGAACTGATAAAAGTATTTAGAGTGGGAGATGAAATGCCTGAGCTAGCCCCCTTTGAAAATGTTGCCGATTATTATTTGTTTGATACAGATAGTAAAATGTATGGTGGTACCGGTGTGCATTTTAATTGGGAATTGCTAAAAGGGAATACCATTGGCAAACCCTTTTTTTTAAGTGGCGGTATTGGCCCCAATGATTTGGGTGGAATAGAAGTACTGAAACAAACCAAAGCGGGTAAGGACTTGATGGCTGTGGATATTAATAGTCAATTTGAAGACTCACCTGGAATTAAAAATATAGAACAAATTAAAACCTTTATATATGAAATCGTTTAACACATTACTTGATTATCAAAACCCATCACTAGAAGGCTATTATGGCAATTATGGAGGGGCCTATATCCCCGAGATGTTATATCCCAATGTAGAAACGCTTAAAGCACAGTATCTAGAAATCATGAACGATCCTGCTTTTAAGCAAGAGTTTGCCGATTTATTGAAAGATTATGTAGGGCGCCCAACACCTTTGTTTTACGCCGAAAGATTAAGCAAGGAAATTGGAGCTACTATTTATTTAAAACGTGAAGATCTTTGTCATACCGGTGCGCATAAAATTAACAATACCGTTGGCCAAATTTTATTAGCACAACGTTTGGGTAAGAAAAAAATAATTGCGGAAACTGGAGCCGGACAACATGGGGTAGCCACCGCAACTGTTTGTGCATTAAAAGGAATGGAATGTGTGGTGTATATGGGCGAAAAAGATATTGAACGTCAGGCACCCAATGTAGCCAGAATGAAAATGCTAGGCGCTACAGTAGTTCCTGCAAAAAGTGGTAGTAAAACGTTAAAAGATGCCACCAATGAAGCTATGAGAGCCTGGATTAACGACCCCTATGAAACGCATTATATTATTGGAAGCGTGGTTGGTCCACACCCGTATCCAGATATGGTTGCTCGTTTTCAGAGCGTAATAAGTGCCGAAATGCGTAAGCAACTCAAAGAAAAAATTGGCACCGAATTGCCAACTCATGTTGTGGCTTGTGTGGGAGGTGGTTCCAATGCTGCAGGGGCAATTTATCATTTTTTAAATGAACCAACGGTGGAGTTGGTGGCTGTAGAGGCTGCAGGTCATGGAGTATATTCCGGGATGAGTGCAGCCACTACTCAATTAGGCACGCCAGGTATTTTACATGGAAGTAAATCCATCTTAATGCAAACCACAGATGGACAAGTGGTAGAACCTCACAGTATTTCAGCGGGCTTAGATTATCCAGGAATTGGTCCCTTACATGCGTACTTGTATGAAAGTGGCCGAGGCAATTTTATGAGCGCAACTGACGAAGAAGCTTTAGAATGGGCGTTCCATATCTCAGAAATTGAAGGCATAATTCCAGCATTAGAAACCGCTCATGCTTTTTCGGTACTGCCTAAATTAAATTTAAAACCAACAGATACGGTTATTGTTTGTTTAAGTGGCCGAGGCGATAAGGATTTGGATACCTATATGCAGATCATGGATTTAAAAAATAAATAAGATGTCAAACTTTTCAGAATTATTTAAAAAGCAAACCACCCGGGTACTAAATGTGTATTGTACTGCAGGCTTTCCAAAGTTGAATAGCACCTTGGAAGTAATGCAAAGTTTGCAAGCCAATGGCGCCCATATTATTGAATTGGGCATGCCTTATAGTGATCCATTGGCGGATGGCGAAGTAATCCAGTCGAGTAGTATTACTGCCATTGCAAACGGAATGACCATTGATGTGCTCTTTTCGCAACTGACTACTATGCGAAAAAGCATACATATCCCAGTGGTATTAATGGGGTATATGAATCCCATTTTACAATATGGTTTCGAAAATTTTTGCAAAAAAGCAAAAGAAGTTGGAATTGATGGGCTCATTTTACCCGATCTCCCTGTATTTGAATTTGAACAAGCTTATGGAGCAATTATTAAAAAATATGCGCTCGATTTCATCTTCTTAGTTACTCCCGAAACCCCAGAGCAAAGAATTAAAAAATTAGATAGTTTAAGTACCGGCTTTTTATATGCAGTAAGCTCCTCGGCAACAACAGGTAAGGATAAAGATTTTTCAACTGTTGCAGTATACCTGCAAAAACTACAAGCCCTGAACTTGAAAAATCCGGTATTGGTTGGCTTTGGTATTAAAGATAAAGAAACATTTAATGCCGTATGCGCTCATTCAAACGGGGCAATTATTGGCTCGGCTTATATTAATGAATTGGCCAAGGGCGAACCTATTGAGAAAACTACAGCTTCATTTCTAAAGGCTATTCTAAAATAAATTAGGTAATTGGGAGGTTAGAAATACTACACCATGAATCCTATACCAACTATCTTACAAGTGATTATGCAAGCCGTTTCAACAAAAAAAAACCTCCCGAATTTCGGGAGGTTTTTTTTAATTATTTAAATTAATTCGAAGTAAATAAATAGGTTACTTCTTCAGGTTTTAATGCTCTATTCCAAATGCGTACATCATCAATTAATTTTTCGTATGTACCTGTAACAGGGTTTAATGAGCTTCCAATTATTATATTGTTATTGTTGTTTAATAGTGCTCCGCTAACATTTATAGAATCTCGTAATACACCATCCACATAGATTTTAGCTATTCTATTATCATAAGTGTAACATACATGTCTCCATTTATTAATTTCAGCAAATGTTTGTTTGTAATTCGGTGAAAGCGGCCCGCTACCGGTGCTTACTGCACCTTGAAAAGAATAATTCCCAGTTCCGTAAAGTGTATTATCTTGATTAACGTTTACCTCCCAACCGCTATTCATCGGAAAACCTCCTTTAAAAATCAAACTCTCTGAGTGGTAATTCCAGCTCGTATTAAATTTAACCCAAAGGGAAATGGATAAGCTATTTATTAATGCAAAATGAGCTGTATTAGGAATAGATATTTTATTAGTTATTCCCGCTGCAAATAGGTAAGCACTTTGTGACTTGCCAAATCTATCCGTGCTTGTAGTCACATTGCCAGAAATCGTACCATGGTTGCCATATCCGCTATCATCAAACGCATTTCCGTTAAATAAATACTCCCCAATGAGCCCATTTCTTAATCCGGTTTTTGTGATTTTAGGTAAATTGTCTTCTACTGCAGATTTTTCACATGCAGCTAAAAAAAAACAAGCTTAAGAGTAATAAACTCTGTATTTTAATGATTGATAAATTTTTCATTGTTTCAATATTAATGTTTAACCAATTAAATGTATGTAAAATATCTTGGCTTTAGTAATTATAATTTATTCCTAATCCCTTATCTCCAATTAATTACTAGTGAAGTGAGAATTAAAGCACTATGAATCCTATATCCACAACCTTATAAGTTATTATGTTAGCCGTTAAAAAATAAAAAAACGATTATTTTCTAAGCACGCTGGTCTTACTTAAATATGATTAATACATATTTTACTTATTAACTAATTAGCATATATTTAATCATCAAAATACGCATCATGAAAATATACACTACCCTACTTGCTTTATGTATTAGCACCCAACTTTTTGCGCAGGATACCACCCTCCAAAAAGCAGATTTACTTAGCGCCGCTAAAGCGTTCGACCTTCAATTTTCGCCCAAAGAAATAGATACCCTACTCTCAGACGTAAAAGATAATTTGAAGAACTACAAGGCGATGCACCAGCTATCCTTAGCCAATAGTGTGCCCTTAAGTTTATGGCAAACGGCCATATTACCCAATATGACGTTCGGAAAAACCCAAAATACCATCCCCTGGAAAACAAAAATTACGGCATTACCACAGAATATAAATGACTTGGCCTATTACAACATCGATCAACTAGCCTATTTAATTCGCAACAAAAAAATCAGCTCTCTAAAGCTTACGCAGTTTTATATAGACCGTATAAAAAAATGGGGCGATACCTTACAATGCGTAATCAGTTTACAAGAAGATATTGCCTATAAACAAGCAAAACAAGCAGACGAAGAAATAGCCGCCGGGAAATATCGTGGCTTGCTACATGGCATACCCTACGGACTTAAAGATTTGTTTGCTATAAAAGGCACCAAAACTACGTGGGGTGCTGCGCCATATAAAAACCAGATGATAGACGAAGATGCATTTGTGTATACCCAACTAAAAAATGCTGGAGCGGTGCTTGTAGCTAAATTTACATTAGGGGCCCTAGCCATGGGCGATTATTGGTACGGCGGCCGCACAAAAAATCCTTGGAATTTAAATTACGGCTCCTCCGGGTCTTCTGCTGGTTCTGCATCGGCAACGGTGGCCGGGCTTGTACCATTTGCCATTGGTACCGAAACCTGGGGAAGCATTGTATCGCCTTCTACTACTTGTGGTGCAACCGGGTTAAGACCCACTTTTGGCAGTATTAGCCGAACAGGTGCCATGGCATTGAGTTATAGCTTAGATAAGGTGGGGCCAATTTGCCGTTCTGCTGCTGACGCTGCCATCGTTTTCAACTACCTACACGGTACCGATGGAAAAGATTTATCGGCAGTGAATATGCCGTTTAATTATACGCCCGAAAAACCAATTAAGCAATTAAAAATTGCCTATGCCAAAAATTATTTCGATAGAATAAAGGATACCACCAGAAACGAATGGAAAGCCTTAGACGTGTTTAAAAAAATGGGTGTTGAATTAATTCCAGTTAATTTCCCAGATAGTGGCGTGTATCAATTCAATATTATGGATGTGATTATTGGTGTAGAATGTGCAGCACAATTTGATGAACTTACACGGTATAATATTGATGATGAATTAACCAGACAAACCAAAAACGATTGGCCCAATCAATTTAGAACTGCCCGCTTTGTGCCTGCTGTAGAATACATCAATGCACAGCGACACAGATACTTGCTCATGCAGAAAGTAAACGAGGTGATGCAACAATACGATGCGATTATTTGTCCATCTAGAGGCGATGGAAATCAATCGGCTATTACCAATTTAACAGGCAACCCGGTAGTATGTGTGCCAAGCGGTTTTGACAAAAGATTTAACCTGCCAACCGGAATTAGTTTTGTTGGAAAATTATTTGACGAAGCAACTCTGTTAAACATTGCTGATGCCTATCAAAAAGCTAGCCCTTGGGAAGATATACACCCAAGTAAGTTTCAATAAGGCCACTATAAAAATGATAGTACGCATTCTAGAAATTAAATTTTTTGGATCGCTTTAGGATACAATCTCCCAAATACCGTACTTTTGCAGCATGAGTACCGTACACGTAGGCTTGGTGCAAATGACTTGCACTGCCAGCAAAGAAGAAAACTTACGTAAAGCCATCGAGAAAACACGAGAGGCGGCCTCAAAAGGCGCCCAAATTGTGTGTTTACAAGAATTATTTACCTCCTTGTATTTCTGCGATGAAGAAAACTACGATAATTTTTCCTTGGCCGAAACCATTCCCGGTCCCTCTACCGATAGCTTAGGCGCCTTAGCAAAAGAATTGGGTGTGGTAATAATTGCTTCTTTGTTTGAAAAACGTGCGCAAGGCTTATACCACAATACCACTGCTGTATTAGATGCCGATGGTGCGTATTTGGGTAAATACCGAAAAATGCACATTCCCGATGATCCGGCTTATTACGAGAAGTTTTACTTTACCCCTGGAGATTTAGGATATAAAATATTTAAAACCAAATTTGCCACCCTTGGTGTGCTTATTTGTTGGGATCAATGGTACCCCGAAGCGGCTCGTATTACAGCCCTAATGGGTGCCGAAATTTTGTTTTATCCGACTGCAATTGGTTGGGCTAATGCGCAAAACGAAACCACCAATACCGAACAATACAATGCGTGGCAAACCATACAACGTAGCCACTCGGTGGCAAATGGTGTGCATGTGGTAAGCGTAAATAGAGTAGGCTTTGAACAAGATGGTGCCATGAAATTTTGGGGTGGTTCTTTTGTGAGCAATCCTTTTGGGAGCATTTTATACCAAGCTTCCCACGACCAAGAAGAAGTACACGTACAAGCCATTGATTTGAAAAAAACAGACGAATACCGTACGCATTGGCCATTTTTGAGAGATCGCCGTATTGATTCCTATTTACCCATTACCCAACGTTTTATCGACGAAGATTAATGAGTTTTGCTGCTACCCCTAAATCTTTAGGCTACCGTTTTCCGGCTGAATTTGAACAACACGAAGCTACGTGGTTAAGTTGGCCACATAAAGAGGCTAGCTGGCCCGGCAAACTCGATGTTATTTATCCCTATTATGCTCAGTTCGTAAAAGCGCTTGCCGAAAGTGAAAAAGTACGTATCAACGTTACCGATGAAGCGATGAAAAATTTTGCTTTAGGGCATTTGAGCGCTGCAGGTGTAAACTTAGCACAAGTAGCATTCTTTTTTCACCCCACAAACGATGCGTGGTGTCGCGATCATGGTCCGGCATTTTTGGTAAATCCTGAAGCCGAACAGAAAAAAGTGATTGTAGATTGGGGCTATAATGCCTGGGGCGACAAATATCCACCCTTCGATTTAGACGATGTGATTCCCACACTAATTGGCAAAGCATTCAATATTCCAGTATTTCATCCGGGCATCGTGATGGAAGGTGGCTCAGTAGAATTTAACGGAGTTGGAACGCTATTAACTTCTACCGCTTGTTTGCTCAATCCAAATCGGAACCCTCACCTTAACCAAGAACAAATTGAGGAATACCTCCGAAATTATTATGGAGTAGACCAAATTTTATGGGTAGATGAAGGTGTAGTTGGCGACGATACGGATGGTCATATTGACGATACCGTTCGTTTTGTGAATGAAAACACGGTGCTCACCGTAGTAGAAGAAAATCCTGCCGACGAAAACTACGAGTTACTTCAGCATAATTTAAACCAATTAAAGGCCATGCGTTTGCCCAATGGCCAAGCCTTAAATATTATAGAGTTGCCCATGCCCGATGCGGTGGTTTACGACGATCAGCGTTTGCCGGCTTCTTATGCCAATTTCTACATTGCCAATGCTTCGGTAATTGTGCCTACATTCCGTTGTGCTAAAGATGAAAAAGCCCTGCAAATTATTCAATCGTGTTTCCCTAGCAGAAAAGTGATTGGTATAGATTCCACCGAAATTATTTGGGGCTTGGGTAGTTTCCATTGCCTGAGTCAACAAGAACCTGCGGTTTAGTTTTGCAGCGTATCCCAGAGCGATTTTGCCTTTAAATTGGCATGATCTACTTTCGACTGAAAATCTAATTGGATAATTTTTCTTTCTCCGGGTACGAGGTCGAAATAATTATCGCTGGGCAAAGCCCCCGGAAGCGTGATGCACACATCTTTAGCTAAATAAGAACAAGTGATTTCCAAGCTGTTCTCATTCAGCTTTCTGAGTATTAGTTCGGGGTTCTGTAAGTTAAGTTCCTTCGGTTTAGCCAAATACTGAATTTGGTTTGCCAATTCCTGCTCTCCTTCTAGTAAACGATAGCGAATGACTGTGTTGCTCGGATCTAGTCCTTTTATGTAAGAAACCGGCATGAAGGAAACAGTTAACGTGCCATTAGCTGCTAGGTAAACTGCTTGCATAGTACGCTGTAGAACCTTGCCACTAAAATTAAGCACCTCTATTTCTAACCTTCCGCTAATGGGTTTTAAAAGATCTGAAACCAGGGTGGTTTTAAAGCCATCTGTTTTTTGTTTAACAGAAATAAGTACAGGTTTAAAGGCTCTTTTTACAGCGTAGTGAAGTGCTTTGGGTGTTCCGTAATAATCTATACCGCTCCACGAACTTACCGGCCAACAATCGTTTAATTGCCAATACAAGCTTCCCATGCTATAGGGTTTAGCCGCCCGTTGCGCCTCAATAGCTATCTTTATTCCTCTAGCTTGCAGTAATTGTGATACATAGGCAAAGTCGTTTAGGTTTTTCGGAATGAAATAATCCCGCTCCATATAACTTTTAATAGTTTCGTAGCCAGTTGGGTGTTTCTGATGTGTTTTTAAGCTTGGCGAAAATAGCGTTTGTTCATTCTCCGGAATAAATTTTTGGATAGATGAAAGCTCGGGCATGCTCTGAAAACCGAATTCAGATACAAATCGGCCTATTTTTTCTTGGTACTTTTCGAAAGGCTCCATGCCCCACCAAACGCCCCAATAATGCAAATCGCCAGTGGTTAAACTTTCTTTTCTACCCCAACCCATTGTTGGCGATGAGGGATGATAAGGTCTAGAGCCATCAAATTTTCCAAGTATTTTAGGGATATATTCCTTAAAAAGTTTGGTATAATCCTGATAAATTTTTGCCGAATCGCTAGCGGAATAGGAAAACTGTTTCTGCCAGCCCCAGTTATTCCAGCCTTCTTCTAGCTCGTTATTGCCACACCAAAGGGCTAAACTAGGGTGGTTGCGCAAGCGTATGACTTGTTCTTTAATTTCTTGTGCTACATTTTTTTGAAAGGCCAAATCTCCGGGATACATGCCTCCGGCAAACATAAAATCTTGCCAAACGAGTATACCTTTTTCATCACAAAGGCTGTAAAAATCATCGTCTAAGTACACACCGCCACCCCAAACTCGGAGCATGTTTATTCCTTGATCTTGGGCCTTGCTCAGCAGCGCTTCGTAGGTAGTTTTATTCGCCTTGGGCATAAAACTTTCGGGCGGAATAAGGTTGCTGCCTTTCATGTAAAGGGGCACACCATTGAGTTTAAAATAAAAACTACTTCCAACCGAATCAGGGCTTTGGATTAATTCTATAGTGCGTAAGCCAACCGTTTCGGTTCGGCTATCTAGGGTACTTGCTTCGTTATTTAAGTCAATTTTTACCTGGTAAAGATTGGCTTCTCCCAATTCTTTCGTCCACCATTTTTTCGGATTTTTTAGCTTGAAGTGTAGACTACCAACTGAATCGTTTTGTAGCGTAATCTGCTCTTTTACATCGCTTATTTGCCCAGCCAATACTAATTTTTCGCTCTTTGGATTATTGAAATGGGCAATAACTTCTAGCTCGGCTAAGGTATCACTTAAGCTAATTTGTTTCAGTTGGATGTTTGTTAACCGAGCTTCGGAATGGCTAATTAAATAGGCATTTTTCCAAATACCACACGTAACAAAACGTGGCCCCCAATCCCATCCAAACTGATAAGGTGCTTTTCGCACAAATACCCGTTCATCTCCTGGGAGAGTGTAGGGGAGTGTTTTTGCTAAGGCCTTTGCTTTGGCTACCGCAGGCTCAAAAACAATTTTTAGTTGGTTTTTCCCTAGTTTTAAGATCGATTTAACAGGAATTTCCCATCGTCTGAACATGTTATCAGCCTCTATAATTAACTGGTTGTTTAGGTACACCTTGGCATAGGTATCTAGCCCTTCGAAAATAAGTGATAACGATTTTTGGTTGACTTGTTTTTCTTGAAGGTTGATGGTGGTTTCATAAACCCAGGTTTCATTCTCTACCCACTGCACATCTTTTTCGTTGCTTCCGTAAAATGGATCGGCAATTAATCCGTTTTTTGTTAAATCGGTATGTACCGTTCCAGGTATGGTTGCTCTGTAGGTGGTGTTGTTTTTACTATTTCTGAAAGTCCAGGCTAAATCGGCCAAATTCCAGGTAAAATTTTGAGCTTGGCAAGTTATGCTGAGCGCCACTAGTCCTACTAAGCAAATCCACTTTAACATAAGGCTAGGGCTTTTTTGAGTGCAGTAATTTCTGTTGAATCGGCAATATCGCCGTTTATAATTCCAGAGGAATGGTAAAACTCGGTATCAAATTCTTTCGCTAGCGCCACTATAGTTTTCGATCGGATGCCTCCACCGGCAATAATATTTAAAGTTGTATTTTTTTGTGCCGAGCGTAAGTTTTCTATTCCATCTAGTGCTGTTTTCATTCCTCCAGAACTTAAAATACTGCTAAAACCGATAGTGTTGAGCCGACTCAAGGCCTCTTGCTGATTTATACAGCTGTCAAAAGCCCGATGGAACGTACACGGAAGTCCGGATGTTGCGGCTATTAATTGCCCATTTGCCGCTAAGTCTACCTGTCCATCAATAGTTAAAGCGCCAAATACAAACCCATCTGCACCTAGTTTACTGAAGGCATTTATATCTTCTTCCATCTGCATTAGCTCGGTATCGGTATATACAAAATTGCCACCTCGAGGTCTAATCATCACATATATAGGTCCGGTAAAATAGCCTCTTAAACTGATGAAATCTTGCTTGCTTGGTGTAATTCCTCCCAAGGTATAGTCGGCGCAAAATTCAATACGATCGGCTCCGGCATAGGCAGCTATTTTGGCAGATGGAAGGTTGAAACAAGCAATTTCTAGCTTTTTCATCCTTTTAAATAATAGGCTGCATCTAGTAAACGGTTGCCACCTTGGGTATCGTAAACCGCATAATTAAAGCCCGATTGCAGACAATAAGCACCGTATTGCCCTTGTTTGTTGAGTGCAATAAAGCCAATTTGTATCTCTTTTAAATTTTTGTTTCTGCGCTGTTGTAGTTTTACAATGCGTTCTACGGCTTCTTTGCAAGCCGCTTCTGGCGATTTGCCTTGACGCATCAATTCTACCACTAAATAAGAACCCGCGGTGCGAATAACTTCTTCACCCTGCCCAGTGGCGGTGGCAGCACCTACTTCATTATCAACATATAAACCGGCGCCAATAATGGGCGAATCGCCCACACGACCATGCATTTTAAAAGCCATTCCACTGGTGGTGCATGCTCCAGATAAATTCCCGTTGGTATCCATGGCCACCATGCCAATGGTATCGTGGTTTTCGATGTTTGCAAGAGGTTTGTATTGGGTAGTTTTTAGCCATTCTTTCCACTCTTTTTCAGATTCTTCCACGAGTAAATTCTCTTTCGGAAATCCTTGAGCTAAGGCAAATTGTAGGGCGCCATCTCCAACCAACATTACGTGGGGCGTTTTTTCCATTACTGCCCGAGCAACTGAGATAGGGTGTTTTATATATTCTAAGCAGGCTACCGAGCCAATGTTCGAAAATTCGTCCATAATGCAAGCATCAAGTGTTACCCTTCCATCTCTGTCGGGCCGGCCTCCATAGCCTACACTTCGTTCGTTAGGATCGCCTTCGGGTACCCGTACCCCAGCTTCTACTGCATCCAAAGCTCTACCGCCAGATTTTAAAACTTCCCAAGCGGCCGCATTGGCTCCCAGGCCAAAACGCCACGTAGAAAGCACAATAGGCTTATTGGTTTTTGTATTCGATATAATACTTGTTGCTCCTAGTGAGTGCAATGGTTTAATGGCTATTGCGGCGGTACTTAAAGCCGATAGTTTTAAAAAGGTTCTTCTATTATTCATTTTTTTGTGGGATTGTTCTTGATCAAAAATAATGAAATTTATCAATGCTATCATCGTATCTAGTTTTCGTTTTTATGGTAGTTTATTGTTTTTTGGTTAACTTCAACTTTAATTATTTATCAAAGCGCTCTATCAAAAAGAAATCATTTACTACTTTATCTGTTGCACATTTTTTAGGCATTTTTTTGTTTATCAGCACTAGTGTTTGTGCACAAACGGATACGAATACTGCTAAAATTAATCAATGGGCTAACCCTAATAAACCCCTTGTTGTTACCTATGATAAGCCAGTTAAATGGGGATTTATTAAGAATATTCCTGCTGATTTAGGCCAAATAGCCAAGGCTCCAACGCAAAGAAAGAACTTAATTAATTTAGGTCTGATATCTGCTTCAACCGGATTGTTGGTGTGGCAGGATCAACATCTTTTAGATGCCGCAATGCGTTTAGGGAGTGGTCTGGGTTTAAACCCAGAAACTAGATATGGGATTTTAGTACATGCTGGCGATACAAAGATTCTTAAATACCCTAAAAACCTAAATTCTGCATTTTACCAATTAGGAGAAGGTGGCACGAGTATGCTTATTGCTGGAGGTTTATTTATCTATGGCAAAATTCATCACGATTACCGGTCTTTGCAAACAGCTAGTGATTTAACTGAAACCTTTATTTCGATGGGCCTTGCTACGCAGGTGTTAAAAAGATCTTTTGGTAGACAAAGCCCCTTTGTGGCTACCCAGCCTGGTGGTACATGGACACCCTTTCCAGCCTTTTCTTCGTACCAAAAACATACGCCAAATTACGATGCCTTTCCATCGGGCCATTTGGCTACCATGATGGCTACAGTAACCGTACTCAGTTTAAATTATCCCGAAAAACGCTGGATTAAACCTGTTGGCTATTCTTTGATGGGTTTAACAGCTTTTGCCATGATGAATACGGAGGTACATTGGGCCGGAGATTATCCGCTTGCCTTAGCATTGGGTTATATTTCGGGTAAAATAACCGTAGGGAGACACATAAGAAGATAAAAAATTAGCCGATGGCTATGCCCACCACATGGCCAATGCCGTAGGTAACCGCCGCTGCAGCTAGTCCAAAGAAAACCTGTCTGAAGCCCGAATACCATACATTTTTACCTGTGAATAAGGTAATAGCGGCGCCAATAATAAACAAACCTATCGCACTTCCTGCAACACTAAATGCAATGGCGTTAAAACCCTTGGTGAAGAAGAATGGAAATACCGGAATAATAGCACCTATGGTAAACAGCAGGAAAGAATAAATGGCAGCTTCGGTAGCCGATCCTTGAAGTTCTTCGGCATTAATACCTAATTCTTCTTTCACTAAAATTTCGTGCGCATGGGTTTTATCTTTCATTACTTCCGTGGCCATGGCATGCGCTTGTTTTTCATCAATACCCTTGGTCATGTAAATTAGAGCTAACTCTTGGCGTTCTCCTTCGGGGTGCGTTTCTAACTCTTCCATTTCAATTTCCATCTGATTTTCGTAGAGTTCTTGCGAACTTTTTACCGAAATCCATTCTCCGAGCGACATAGATAATGCGCCCGCTAACATGCCCGCTAAACCCGCAATAAGTACACCAGAACCGCCGGCTGTTGCACCTGCTATTCCCATTACCAAGCTAAAATTAGATACCAAGCCATCGTTACCTCCCAAAACTGCGGCCCGAATGGCGTTGCCACCAACCGATCGGTGGCGACTCTCGAATTTGGAGATATAGGTACCCGCTCGTTTACTGTCTTTTTCAACAATGGAGCGTAATATTTTCACGTGATTGGTTTCGGTACCTGTAATTTCTAGTTTATGTTTTTTTTTGGTATTAATAACTGCATTGGAGATGCTTTTTTCGGTATCCATAAGCGTACCTAACACGTAATCGTAGCCAAATAGTTTACCAATGGCATTTAAGGTTTTAGCCCGCCACGAGGGCTTAAAAATGCTTTCTAAGTTGATATTTTCTTTTGCGGCAAACGCTTCTGCGTGACTTTTTTCGATGGCGCTCATTTGTGCGTATACGTGCGCAATAAGCTCATCCGATTCATTTTCCGCTAATTTTTGATATAAATAACTGGCGTCGATTTCTGTTTGAATGGCGTGATTAGACATTATTTAGCATGGTTAAGTTGCACACAAAAGGTACAAATTTTATAACCAATTTTGTCGACTATTTTAAGGTAATTTCAGGTATTTTATACTTGGCTAATGCAACTGCTGTGGTGCTTTTTTGTGATTTAATTTTACTTAAAAATGCAGGAATCGATTTTCCGTAAGCTCTACGGCTAATAGCAAGTAGTAACAAGCCTTTTTTGCCTTCTTTGGTCGTAATTTTTATGTAGCGATAGGTATTCCACTCCACAATGCTAGCTGCTTTTCCATTGGCATCGCTTTGTATAAAATTAATAAGCACATCGTTTCCGCTTTTATCTTGCTTTAAACTCTCTGCAAATGCATAGGGGTCTATTTGTTTACGATCGTTGGTACTGCTAATTTTTTCCACTGCCATATTTTTGGGAGAAGCTAATTCATCGGCTAAAAATTCAATCATGAACATCTCTGTATATTGGTCGGGGTTTACGCCTTTGGCTAGGTACTCGTGTTTATAGTAGGTAGCTGAGGGGTGTGAACTCCATGATAAGCTGAAGCTTGTTTTTTCGAAAACAATTGGCCCCTTCACGCCTAGTACGTTTTGTGTTTGGGGCGTGTTTAAATTTAGCGCACCTAAGGCTAAAAAAATGCTTAAAATAGAACTTAAGTAAGGTGTAATCATAGCTTAGATTGTTTGGGTTAAAGGAGTATCAAATGGCGCATCTGGTTGGTGGCGGCTAATAAAGTTGGGCGTGCTAGGTTATCGCAGAATAAATTTTGATAAACTCTGTTTACAAATTCATTGGTATATGGCCCCCTATAGACATAGCTTAATTGATTAAAAAATTAGCGTTTACTACAGCGGTTATTTCTTTTCTAATAGCGCTTACATCGTTTACGCCATAATCGGAAGTTATATTGGAGTTTTCGGGTGTAATCTGCAAAACACCCATTCGGGCATTAGTCAATACACCCAAGTTTCTGCCGGTAGCTTCGGCAATGCGTCGGCCACGTATCATGGCATCTTTGGCGGCATCTGCTTGTATATCAATTTTAATTTCAGAGAGTTTGGTATAGTAGTATTCGGGCGCATTTACGGTAACGCTTAATCCTCTTTCTACAAGTGAGGCTGCATCTAGCGAAACATCTCTGATTAGATTTACATTGGATGATTGTACCTCTAAGGTTTGTGTGCCTCCGTAAGAACGCACACTTATGGGGCTACCTGATTCGCTATAGATATAATTGGGAAATACACTCATCACCTGCACGCTCATTTTATTTCTATTTAGGCCTTTCTTGGCTAAATAATTCATGACTATAGGTACCTGAGTTTTTAGGCTTTGGTACACCCCCAATTGGCCGGGTTCTTCTACATTGATGGTTAGCCTAAGAATCCCTAAATCAGATACAATACTCTTTTTTGCAGAGCCTGTTACATTGATTGTTTGATTTTCAGATTTTGAAGATTTCCAAGCGGCTGCAAAAATGATTACCGATAAAATGATAGCCGAGCCCATTATGGCTGCGGGTGCTAGAAAGCGATTTTGCATCATAGTATTTGTATGTTTTTGAAACAACGCTTTGTGTTTGTGGCTTATTGTTTGAAAGCGGTATTTTATCTGATTTTTCATTTAGTAGTAGAAATGCCTAATTTAGTGGTCTAAAAGAGCGCAACATGGATACTACTTCTTTTGATTTTGAAAAACCAATTGCTGATTTAAATCAGGAAATTGAAAAGGTGAAACAGATTGCCGAAAAGACAAAAGTGAATATGTCTGATAAGGTAAAAGAACTAGAAAGTAAACTCGAAAAAACAAAAAATGAAGTGTATCAAAATCTTAGCCGCTGGCAAGAAGTACAACTCTCTCGTCATCAGGATAGGCCACAAACTTTAGATTATATAGAGCAAATTTGCGACGAGTTTATTGAGATGCACGGCGATAGAACCGTAAAAGACGATAAGGCAATTATCGGGGGCTTTGCCACCTTGGGCGGCCAAACCGTAATGATTATTGGTCATCAGAAAGGAAAAAATACGAAAGAGCGCCAATACCGTAATTTCGGTATGGCAAATCCAGAGGGATATAGAAAAGCCTTGCGCTTAATGAAATTGGCCGAGAAGTTTAATAAGCCTGTTATTTCTTTTATAGATACCATGGGTGCTTACCCGGGCTTAGAGGCCGAAGAACGTGGCCAAGGGGAGGCAATTGCTAGAAATTTATTAGAAATGTCGGTGTTAAAAGTGCCTATCCTATGCTTTATTATTGGCGAAGGAGCTTCGGGCGGTGCCTTGGGTATTGGTATTGGCGATAAAGTATACATGTTAGAACATACCTGGTATTCTGTAATTTCTCCAGAATCTTGCTCGTCTATTTTATGGCGTAGTTGGGATTTTAAAGAAAAAGCCGCCGAATGTTTAAAGCTCACTTCTAAAGATATGTTTGCCAATAAATTAATTGATGGGGTAGTACCGGAGCCTTTGGGCGGTGCGCACAGAAACCCTGGATTAATGGCGCAAACCATTAAAGAGCAGGTGGTAAAAGATTTGTCTAAACTTAAGAAAATAGATATTGATGAACTGGTGAACCAGCGTATTGAGAAATTTTGCAGTATGGGGGTGGTGAACGAATAAAAACAATGTTGTATAAAAAAAGGGGGCTTAATTGATTAAGCCCCCTTTTTTTATGTCTTGTAAATTCGCTTATCTTGGCGTTAAGCTCGACTGCAACTCTTCAAATTGTTTTTTGATATGCGTGTTTAATTCTTTTTGCCCTTGAGTATCGGTTGTTCTAATGGCTTCATTTAAGATAGAAAGCCCCAATTGGATGTCGTTGCTAGCTGCATTGGGTTTGACTTTTTCTATGGCAATAAAATAGCGCACCTCGTCGCTTACATAATCACACACTTTGCTAATGAGTGCATTTGCTTTTTGGGTTTCACCAACTTTATACAGTAAATCTGCAGTAAAATAGGTGCGCACGGCAAAACTCATTGAGTATAATTTATCGGGCAGTACCTCTCGGCATTTATCTAGTGTTTTTTTCGCTTCAACAACTTTGCCTTCCAAAAGTAATTGCTCGGCCAAAATATTAAAGTTGTTGATGATGATGAGCACCATTCGGGTAGACTCGGTGTCTAAGTAGCTAGCATTTTTCATGTTACCCCAACGGAACTTTGTCATCATGTTGGTGTACATGGTAGAGGTATTTAATAACTCTCTATCGGCAGTTGCACTTGGTTGTAATGGCAATAAGCGGTAGGCAAAACCTTCTTTGTATAAGTATTTATCTAAGCCGGCATAATTGTCTGATGGTACGGTAATGGCAAAATAAATGGGGCGCTTCCAATTATTGTGCGCTAAGATGTCTAATAAGCCTAAATTATCTTTAGTAACTTGATTTTTATTGTAAGTCCAAGTCATAGTAGGCGTAATTTTATCTTTTAAGCTAGCCGGCAATGTTCCCGTTGCAAGCACTTCTTTGGGGTTTATGCTGAGTTTAAAGTTTTTGGTAGGCAAGAAATTTTGTTTATCACCACTTTCGTACCCTACTTTATCGGCATCGGCATCCGATAAAAGAAAATCTACCAAGTTTTTAAGTTCAACGGGTTCTTTTAATCCGATATCTTGGTAGTATAGAATATCACGCACACCTTGTACAAATTTTTCATTAGTCATGCTTAATGGAGCTGGCTCTGCTTCATTTATTTTTCCTTTTAACTGACGTAAATACCAATCGGTGCCTAAAAGGCTTAAGTTAATTACCCGTACATCTGGACGGATATTTTCTACTTCTTGGGCATACCAAATAGGGTAGGTGTCGTTATCGCCATAGGTGAATAAAATAGCATTGGGTGCACACGATTCTAAGTAATCAACTGCAAAATCTCTAGGCGTATATTTGGTTGATCTATCGTGGTCGTTCCAGCCTTCTTTGGCCATTAAGGCCGGTGCCATACACAGGCCAATAAGCGTGGCTAAAATGGCGCCATTTTGAGGGTTTAGTTTTTTGCTCAAGAACTCCGAAATTGCTGCAACCCCTAAACCAATCCAAATGGCAAAAGCGTAGAAAGATCCGGTGTAGGCATAATCACGCTCTCTTGGTTGAAAAGGCGTTTGGTTTAAATACAATACTATGGCCATGCCGGTAAAGAAAAATAAGAGTGTTACAATACCTGCGTCTTTTTCTTGGCGTTTAAAATGCCAAAATAGTCCTATTAGGCCCAAAATGAATGGTAGGGCAAAGAAGCGGTTGTAAGCAACCTGTGTTTTGGCTCCTTGCGAAAGCGCATCTTGGCCGCCAATGTGTAAATTATCTATGGATTTAATACCAGTAATCCAATTCCCTTCTAAATAATTTCCATTGCCTTGTTCATCATTTTGTCTGCCCACAAAGTTCCAAGCAAAATAACGCATGTACATAAAGCCAGTTTGGTAGCTAAATAGAAAACCTAGATTATCAGTAAAACTAGGTGAGCCGGTTTCGCCCAGCTGCATCCAATCTCTATAAAAGCCAACATGGCTAGGATCATCACTATACATTCTGGGTAGCAAGGTATTGCGATCGTAAACGTATTCGTTCCTTTTACCAGCAATTTCATATTTAGTTTCACCCTTGCGGTATATAGATGCCCCTTCGGTTACATCTATCGGTTTAGAATCGAAATAGTGCCCGTATGCCAAAGGCCTGTCGCCATATTGTTCTCTATTTAAGTAACTCAACATGGCAAATACATTATCCGGATCGGAGTTATTTAAACTTGGGTTAGCTTGTGCTCTAATAATCAGCATGGCAAAAGAACTATAGCCTAATAAAATGAAGGTGAAACAAAGCAAGGCTAGGTTTAATACCGCTTTGCTTTTGCGGATACTGTAGCGAATACCATACACAATAGCTCCGATCAGTAAGAGTGCAAATACGAGTACACCACTGCCAAAGCCGAATCCTAGTGAGTTTACAAAGAATAAATCGAAATTTGCGGCTAGTTTAATGAGGTATTGAATGACGCCGTATTGAATAACTCCTAGAATTGCAATTCCGGTAATGAGTGCTAAAATGGTTCCTTTTGGCGTTGCATTTTCGTTGCGTTTGAAATAATATACCAAGGCAATGGCTGGTATTACTAGTAAGTTTAATAAGTGCACACCAATAGAAAGCCCCATCACATAGGCTATGAAAATAATCCAGCGGTCTGCCCCAGATTCATTGGCTTGCGCTTCCCATTTTAAAATGGCCCAAAAAACTATGGCTGTACATAAAGATGACATGGCATACACTTCAGATTCTACTGCAGAAAACCAAAAAGAATCTGAAAAGGTATAGGCAAGAGCACCCACTAATCCACTTCCAATAATACTAATTAATTGTCCTTTGCTGAGCTCTTCATTGGTTTTTGCCACTACTTTTTTGGCAAGAGCTGTAATGGTCCAGAATAAAAATAATATAGTTAAACCACTGCAAAGTGCTGAGCCTACATTCATAAAATAAGCTATTTGGGAGGTGTTGCCACCAGCCAACAAGGAGAACATTTTCTGAACCATCAGAAATAGTGGAGCGCCCGGCTGGTGTACTACTTGCAATTTATACGCTGCAGCAATAAATTCGCCACAATCCCAAAAACTCGTAGAAGGTTCTAAGGTTAAAATATAGGTGATAGATGCGATCAGAAAAGTTACCCATCCGGCCAGATTATTAATTTTTGAATAGTTCATAAACGATTTTCCTTTAGAAGAGTCGAAAATAAGGAATAGAATTTAAATATGGGCAATACAAGTCTTGCTCTTAACAGAATTTAACAGCCCATGATTTGTTCGGGCTAAAATGCAAATTCATTTGCAGATTAGTATTTATCCCTCTATATTTGCAAACCATTTGCCAACACGAGTTGGTTTTTGGAGATTGTCCTATAGTATAAAGGTAGTACAACTGGTTTTGGTCCAGTATGTCTAGGTTCGAATCCTGGTAGGACAACATCAAAGAGTTCGGATTGTGTATTTCCCGCAATCCGAATTTTTTTAAACGTCAAACAAAAAGGTTATGCCCTTACAATTTAATCCTGTAAAACTATTTGCTGGTTCTGGAACTACGGTTTTGGGCCAAAAAATAGCAGAATCGTATGGTAAGCCACTGGGCGATGTTTCACTTTCTCGTTTTAGCGATGGCGAATTTCAACCACACTTTAACGAATCTGTAAGAGGATGCGATATCTTCTTAATACAAAGCACCATTCCGCCAACCGAAAATTTGATGGAATTATTGCTCATGACAGATGCAGCCAAAAGAGCATCGGCCCACTACATTACTGTGGTGGTTCCTTATTTTGGTTTTGCACGTCAAGATAGAAAAGATAAACCCAGAGTAGCCATAGGTGCAAAGCTTATTGCCAATCTGATTACTGCAGCGGGTGCCCACCGTATTATGACGATGGATTTGCATGCTGCACAAATACAAGGGTTCTTTGACATTCCGGTTGACCATTTGGATGCTTCGGTAATTTTTGTGCCTTATATTAAGAGCTTAAACCTACCGAATTTAACCATTGCATCGCCTGATATGGGAGGTTCTTACCGTGCCCGTACGTTTGCTAAATATTTCAATGCCGAAGTGGTTATTTGCGATAAAACAAGAAAACGTGCTAACGAAATCGAATCAATGTCGATTATTGGAGACGTAAGCGGGCAAGATATTGTATTGATAGACGATATTTGCGATACCGCCGGAACCTTGGCCAAAGCCGCTTCCCTAATTATGGAAAACGGAGCCAATAGTGTAAGAGCTGTTTGTAGCCATGCCGTATTATCGGGCAAGGCTTACGAAACCATTGAAAATTCTGCCTTGGCAGAATTAATAGTTACCGATACGATCCCATTAAAACAGGAGAGTAGCAAAATTAAGGTCTTATCAACCGCCGACTTGTTTGCCAAAGCCATTGCCAACGTAAACGAACACGGCTCGATATCGGACCTATTTAAAGTAGAATAACAATAACGTTAGATATATAATAAATTAAAAAATGAAATCATTTGCTATTAGCGGTTCTCGTAGAGAGAACGTAGGGAAAAGAGACGCTAAAGAATTGCGTTACGAAGGCAAAGTGCCTGCAGTTCTTTATGGTGGAGACAACCAAATCCACTTCGCCGTGTCCGCAGCTGATCTGAAAGGCTTGGTGTATACGCCAGACGTTCATTTCGTTGACATTGATGTAGAAGGTACCAAAGCGCAAGCGGTATTGCAAGACATCCAATTCCACCCATTAACCGAACAAATTTTGCACGTTGACTTTTTAAGAGTAAACGAAAGCAAACCATTTGTAATGGAAATTCCGGTAAAATTAACCGGTACTTCTCCAGGCGTTAAAATGGGGGGTAAATTAATCCAAAAACTACGTAAACTGCGTGTTAAAGCATTCGCTAAAGATATGCCACAATACGTTGAAGTAGGTATTGAAGTATTAGAGTTAGGAAAATCTGTACGTGTTGGCGATTTAAGCTTCGATACATTCCAAATAATCAACAACGCCGATGATACCATCGTTTCTGTAGTAATGTCTCGTGCATTAAAACAAGCAGAACAAGAAGCAACTAGTTAATACAGCCTTGCTTCTCAGAAAAAAGCGCCTCCGAAACGGGGCGCTTTTTTTATGCCCACTAAGCCCAGTCTTTTTTTATATTTGTTATCCATGAAATACCTTATAGTTGGATTAGGAAACATAGGCCCCGAATATGCCGATAACAGGCATAATATTGGCTTTATGGTGTTAGATGAATTGGCCAAAAAAGCAGGCGCCAGTTTTACCACCATGCGTTTGGCCGGCTATACCGAAGTTTCGTTTAAAGGCAAAAAACTCTGCCTCATAAAGCCCACCACCTTTATGAACCTAAGTGGCAAAGCCCTTAACTATTGGATGCAGGAATTGGCCATTCCGGCCGAGCGGGTACTTATTGTGGTAGACGATTTAGCACTGCCTTTTGGAACGCTGCGTTTAAAACCCAAAGGAAGCAATGCAGGCCACAACGGATTAAAAAGTATTGAGGCGGTGTTGGGTCATTCCGATTATCCACGCATTCGCTTTGGCATTGGCGATAATTTTCCCAAAGGCCGTCAAGTGGATTATGTATTAAGCGGATTTGATGCAACCGAACAGCCCGAATTACCGACTTTAATAGATAAAAGCATACAAATGATTGAAAGTTTTGTGGCCATTGGCCCCGAGTTAACCATGACTAACTTTAATAAATAACATGATTACCCTTTACGGCATACCCAATTGCAATACGGTTAAAAAAGCCCTCGATTGGCTGAAAGTCCACGAGGTAGACTATATCTTTCACGATTTTAAGAAAAAAGGGATTAGCCTAGATAAATTAGAAACATGGGCCAACCAAGTGGGTTGGGAAGCCTTGGTAAACAAAAGAGGTACTACGTGGAAGCAATTACCCTTAGAAATTCAACAAGGCATTCAAAATAAAGATGCAGCATTTGAGTTAATACAGCAGAAGACGAGTGTAACAAAACGGCCCGTTTTAGAGTCTAACCAAGGTATTTTGTTAGGCTTTGATGAGGCAAGCTATGCCGCATATTTTGCTAAAAAGTAACAATTATAATCCGTTTACGTATTTAACAATCATTTTTATTAATTTTCAACCCTAAAATCAATCTCATAATGAACAAAATCAAACACTTTATCAGTGTATCGTTTGCCTTGTTGCTAGGAGTAAATGCCTTTGCACAACAAGCGCCAAGCGCAAGCACGTCAGCACCGGTATCTAAATATAGCTATCAGGATGCTTTTGCTCCCATTTTTTACACAAAAAATGGAAATGAGTACCGTTCGGCCAGCGGACAACCGGGTTCAAAATATTGGCAAAACCGTGCCGATTATCAATTAACTGCCAAATTGAATGAGCAGGCTAATGAAATTACTGGTTCTGCGGTAATAACCTATACCAACAATAGCCCCGATCAATTGGGCTTCGTATGGATGCAATTAGATCAGAATTTATTTAAAGCCGATTCTCGTGGCAATGCAGTAATCCCTATGAGCGGAAGCCGTAACGGTGCTGGTAGCGAAAAAATTGATGGCGGCTATGGCATCAAATCGGTATCAATATTAACTACCGTACAAGCTAAAACCACGCAAACAGAGGTAAAGTATCAAATTATAGATACGCGTTTGCAAATTTTCTTACCAAAATCGCTACAAGCTACTGGCGGTCAAGTAAAATTAAAAATCGATTATAGCTTCGTATCTCCTCTATACGGTTCCGATCGTATGGGTATTCAAGATACCAAAAACGGTAAAATTTTCACTATTGCGCAGTGGTATCCACGTATGTGTGTGTACGATGATGTGCGTGGATGGAACGTAGATCCCTACTTAGGTGCTAGTGAGTTTTATTTAGAATATGGAGATTTTGATGTGGCTTTAACCGTTCCGGCTACCCATTTAGTAGTAGCATCGGGCGAATTAACCAACCCACAAGAAGTTTACACTGCTGAGCAACAAAAACGTTGGGCAGAAGCCGCTGCTAGCGAAAAAACAGTAACCATTAGAGGCGAAGCAGAATTAACTAGCCCTGCTTCTCGTCCGGCTGGTAAAACAGAATTAACGTGGAAATTCAAAATCAGAAATTCACGTGATTTTTCATGGGCTTCTTCTGCTGCATTTATTGTAGATGCGGCTAAAATTAACGTACCTAGTGGCAAGAAAACCTTAGCTATTTCTGCTTATCCGATAGAAAGCGCTGGTGTTGATGCTTGGGGTCGTTCAACCGAATATACCAAAGCCGCAATTGAGCATTATTCAAAACAATGGTTCGAATTCCCTTACCCAGCCGCTACCAACGTAGCCGGTAACGAAGGTGGTATGGAATACCCTGGTATTGTTTTCTGCGGATGGAAAGATACAAAAGGAAGTCTTTGGGGCGTAACCGATCACGAGTTTGGTCATACCTGGTTTCCCATGATTGTGGGTTCAAACGAGCGTTTGTTCGGTTGGATGGATGAAGGTTTTAATACCTTTATTAATACACTAAGTACAGATGCCTTTAATAAAGGCGAATATGCCGAAAAACCAATGGATATGCACCGCATGGGAAATGTATTAACCAACCCTGCTTTGGAGCCGATGTTAACTTCTCCAGATGCAATGAAAGAGCGTAATATTGGTTTATTATGCTACATGAAACCAGGTTCGGGCTTAACCCTCTTGCGCGAACAAATTTTAGGCAAAGAGCGTTTCGATTTGGCTTTACGAACCTATGTAGCTCGTTGGGCATTTAAACACCCAACTCCCGATGATTTTTTCCGCACTATCGAGAACGTATCGGGTGAAAACCTAAGCTGGTTCTGGAGAGGCTGGGTACAAAACAATTGGCGCCTAGACCAAGCGGTTACCGCTGTTAAATACGATAAAAATGATCCGAAAAACGGAGCTATTATCACCGTTGAAAATTTAGAAAAATTACCAATGCCGGTAATTTTAGAAATCAAAACAAAAAGCGGTAAAAAATCTCGGATAACCTTACCTGTAGAAATTTGGCAACGCAATACTTCATGGACCTTTAAATATCCATCAACCGAAGAGTTAGAATCGGTAAGTTCCGATCCTGATCACGTATTGCCAGATCACAATTCTACAAACGATGTGTGGAAAGCAACGGCACAAGAAACTGCTGCAGCAGCCCCGGTAAGCAATGAACTATATGCGGGCACCTATTCTACTACTAGCATGCCAATTAAAATTGATATTAAAGTAGAAAATGGGGTTCTAGTAGCTCAAGCTACTGGTCAATCAGCTTTCCCTTTAACGCCCAATGGTAAAGATAAGTTCTCTTTTGAAGCCGCTGGCATAGATTTAGAGTTTAATACTGCTAAAGGTGAATTTACAATTACCCAAGGGGGTAACCCAATCGTATTTACTCGTGAGGGTGGTCCTGTTGTTGCAGCAGCACCTGCTGTGGCGCCAGCCGCTCCTGCAAAGGGAAAGAAAAAATAATTTTCCTCCATTTTTCAATAAAAAAGGGGAAGCGATATAGCTTCCCCTTTTTTATTCTCTAATCCCCGAATTCGGGTTATGTTAAGCAAGACTATTCCTACAAAATTTTATAAACGAATTATTTTCAATAAATGCTTGAAAATCAAAAAGGGAAACATTACCTTTGCAGTCCTTTAAAATAGGATAAAACAATTTTAAAACTAAAAACAACAAATGCCAACCATTCAACAATTAGTTAGGAAAGGTAGAGTAGCTATGGTGGATAAGAGTAAATCCCCAGCGTTGGACAGCTGTCCACAGCGAAGAGGTGTGTGTACCCGTGTATACACTACTACCCCTAAAAAACCAAACTCAGCCATGCGTAAAGTAGCTCGTGTGCGTTTAACCAACGGAAAAGAAGTAAATGCTTACATCCCTGGAGAAGGCCACAACTTGCAAGAACACTCAATCGTGTTAATTCGCGGTGGACGTGTGAAAGATTTACCGGGTGTACGTTACCACATTATTCGTGGTGCATTGGATACTTCTGGTGTAGACGGACGTAATCAACGTCGTTCTAAATACGGAACGAAGAAACCTAAAGCTAAAGCATAAACGGAGGAAAGAATCATGAGAAAGTCGAAACCAAAAAAACGAATTATCCTGCCTGATCCGAAGTTTAACGACGTAATGGTAACCAGGTTTGTAAACAATATGATGTATGATGGCAAAAAGTCAATTGCATATGCAATTTTTTACGATGCTGTTGAATTAGTAGAACAAAAAACGAGCGAAAACGGATTAGAGTCTTGGAAAAAGGCACTAAACAACGTAATGCCTATGGTAGAGGTTAAATCTCGTCGTGTAGGTGGCGCTAACTTCCAAGTACCAACCGAAGTTCGTCCAGATCGTAAAATTGCTCTAGGAATGAAATGGTTAATTAATTATTCACGCAAACGTGGTGAAAAAACCATGATGGAAAAATTAGCCGGCGAAATTATTGCTGCTGCTAAAGGTGAAGGTGCTGCCGTGAAGAAAAAAGAAGACACCCATAAAATGGCTGAAGCCAATAAAGCATTCTCTCACTTTAGATTTTAATTAGAAAGATAAGATGTCAAGAGATTTAAAATTTACCAGAAATATTGGTATCGCCGCACACATTGATGCTGGTAAAACAACAACCACCGAGCGTATTCTTTATTATGCTGGTGTAAGTCATAAAATTGGTGAAGTGCATGAAGGTGCAGCTACCATGGATTGGATGGCACAAGAGCAGGAGCGTGGTATTACCATTACTTCGGCTGCTACAACCGTTGGTTGGAAATACAGAGGTCAAGATTATCATATCAACATTATCGATACACCAGGTCACGTAGATTTTACCGTAGAGGTAAACCGTTCACTGCGTGTATTAGATGGTTTGGTTTTCTTATTCTCTGCGGTTGATGGTGTTGAACCTCAATCTGAAACCAACTGGCGTTTAGCTAACAACTATAATGTTGCCCGTATCGGTTTCGTTAATAAAATGGATCGTTCTGGTGCCGACTTTTTAAAAGTAGTAAAGCAAGTTAAAGACATGTTAGGTTCTAACGCCGTGCCTTTGCAGTTGCCAATTGGTGCTGAAGAAGGATTTAAAGGTGTTATCGATCTTATTAACTTCCGTGGTATTGTTTGGAACGAGCACGATAAAGGAATGACCTTTACCGAAGTACCAATTCCGGAGGATATGATTGCTGAAGCAACCGAGTGGAGAGAAAAATTACTAGAATCTGTAGCTGAATACGATGAGAGCTTGATGGAGAAATTCTTCGATGCTCCTGAAACGATTACAGAACGTGAAGTTTTAGACGCTTTACGTCAGGCTGTTTTAGATGCTAAAATTGTTCCTATGGTTTGTGGTTCATCTTTCAAAAACAAAGGTGTACAAACCATGTTAGATTATGTGATGGAATTATTGCCTTCACCAATGGATGTAGAAGGTATTACTGGACATCATCCGGATACTATGGCAGAAATTGTTCGTCAGCCATCAGAAAAAGAACCATTTGCAGCATTAGCATTTAAAATTGCAACCGATCCGTTTGTAGGTCGTTTGTGTTTTATACGTGTTTACTCAGGTAACCTAGAAGCCGGATCGTATGTATATAACATGCGCTCAGGTAATAAAGAACGTATTTCTCGTATCTTCCAAATGCATGCCAACAAGCAAAACCCAATTCCAAATGTAGGAGCCGGAGATATTGCAGCGGTAGTTGGATTTAAAGATATTAAAACTGGAGATACTCTTTGCGATGAAAAACACCCAATCGTGTTAGAATCTATGAATTTCCCTGAACCAGTTATCGGTTTAGCTATCGAGCCTAAAACTCAGGCCGATATGGATAAATTAGGTATGGCTTTAGGTAAATTATCTGAAGAAGATCCTACATTCCATGTAAAAACAGATGAAGAAACAGGTCAGACTGTAATTTCAGGTATGGGTGAGCTTCACTTAGATATTATCATGGATCGTTTGAAACGTGAGTTTAAAGTAGAAGTAAACCAAGGAGCTCCACAGGTTTCTTACAAAGAGGCTATTACCGGAACGTCACAACACCGCGAAACGTATAAGAAACAAACAGGTGGTCGTGGTAAATTTGCCGATATTCAAGTTATTATTTCACCAATTGATGCCGATTACGAAAAAGGCGGTTTACAGTTTGTAAACGAAATTTCGGGTGGTTCTATTCCACGTGAATTTATTCCTTCGGTTGAAAAAGGCTTTGCTGCCGCGATGGTAAACGGTGTTTTAGCTGGATATCCATTGCAAGGCATGAAAGTTCGTTTAATTGACGGATCTTTCCACGCAGTCGATTCAGATGCTTTATCATTCGAGATTTGTGCCCGTTCTGCTTTCCGTGAAGCATTGCCAAAATGTAAGCCGGTATTAATGGAGCCAATCATGAAAATTGAGATATTAACTCCTGAAGAAAACATGGGTGACGTTATTGGTGATATGAACCGTCGTCGTGGCCAGCTTTTAGGTATGGATTCACGTGCAGGCGCACAGGTTATTAAAGCCACCGTGCCACTTTCTGAAATGTTTGGTTATGTAACCCAGTTACGTACCATCACCTCAGGTCGTGCAACCTCTACCATGGAGTTCGATCACTACGAACCAGCTCCTAAAAACGTACAAGATGAGGTAATTGCTAAATCAAAAGGCAAAACCGCAAACGCATAAATTAATTTACCAACTCTGCTAACTAATAGCTCTTAGTAGGGTTTAAACAAAAATAATATGAGCCAAAGAATCAGAATTAAATTGAAATCGTACGATTACAACTTGGTTGATAAATCAGCCGAAAAAATCGTAAAAACAGTAAAACCTACGGGTGCTGTGGTTAGTGGACCTATTCCATTGCCTACTGAGAAAAGAATTTTCACCGTGTTGCGTTCACCACACGTGAACAAAAAAGCACGTGAGCAGTTCCAATTATGCGCTTACAAACGTTTGTTAGATATTTATAGCTCTAACTCTAAAACGGTTGACGCCTTAATGAAATTAGAATTGCCCTCAGGTGTTGAAGTAGAAATCAAAGTCTGATAAATTGGTTTAACCCAATAAAAAAAGCCATCCCAAACGGGGTGGTTTTTTTTATGCCCAATTAAATAATTGTTAATCATTTCACGCTATCTAGTAAAATGTTTAAATTACTATCGATAAGGCAATTTTATAACTTATAATTAATTTTTATTTATAATTATTAATAATATGTTTATATATTTACTTGAAATAATAATTGTTATGGGTTTTCCTGTTTCAATTACTAACTAACCTCATGAAACGCTACCTATATTCTCTCTTTCTTATAGGTTTTATGCTGCTTGGTATAAATGGCTATGGCCAAACTATGCAAGTGAGTTCAAGTTTTAACGCCGGAAATTATGGTAAGGGTAGTAGTATTACAGTTCCTATTAGTACTACGGGTATTTTTTCCATTAATCAAACATTTGAGATTTGGCTTTCAGATGTGAACGGCAGTTTTGTTGCTGCACAAAAAATAGGGGAGTTTCAAGGGTTCTTTACCACTTTTGTGAATGGTACAATCCCTGCCGGTACACCTGCCGGCTCTAATTATAAAATTCAGGTTCGGGCCACTACCGCAGGCGTAACGCCTGTTACTACACCTGTTTTTTCTATCAACGGTGTTCAGGCCGTGGTAGCCAAAATTACCTCTGCTAGCCTTACAGAGCTTAGAACGAATGAAATTTTTGGCCGATGTGCCGCTAGTACAGCAAATGCTGTTTTAGAGCCTAAAAGTACTCCTTTTGCAGATTCAACAAGTATTGTGCTTAAAAATGAGTACACCGGTGAGATACTTTTAGGAGGCTTTTTGAATAGTCCTTTCAAAAAAAACTATTATACCGTTACCGTTACCTCCCAGGTTAATGGGGTATTAGGTACCCGTTCTTGTGCTATCATTAATACGGATAATATCAATCCTTTCCAATCCACATACACCAGTCCTATTTGTGTAGACCCGAATGATCCGAACTCAGGAGGATTAACATTTAGGGTTAATGTAGATGCAGGTGCAGATATTTATAAAAATTACCCAGGTTGTACCTATGAAATTAATTGGTCTGATGGCACCATTAATACCTACACCCTTCAACAAATTATTGCTTTAGGTGGAAATCTAATTCATAAATACTCCATTTCTTCGTGTAACCAGAGTGTACAATCTAACGGAACCACTTATTACAATAGTTTTGGTATACAAACTAGAGCTATAAATACACTTTGCCCAACAGGTGTGCCCACCATTAATATTGCTCGGGTATTTGAAATACCTACCACAGCCCTGCAAGGTCCAGGGGTGGCTTGTAAGGGCTCTTCGGTAACCTTTATAAATAAATCTACCTTAGGCACGTATGGCAATCAAAATCAGCCTATTTGTTTAGCAAATAGTCTATTTTACGATTGGTATGTAGATGGTGTAAAAAAACTTACGAATGTAAATGTCAATACAAATTTGGTTTACACCTTTATTACGGCAGGCGTACACCAAATCACGTTGGTTCCCATAGATCCAAACCAGAACAATCCAAGCTTAGCCCTGCCTTGTCCCCCAGGCTTTGTTACTGTTAGCATATGTATTGAAGAAGTGCCGGTACCTGAATTTAAGTTTGATCAAGCGGGCACCTTGGTAAATAGCATAAAAGGCTGTGCGCCATTAACTATTACTACAAAAAATCAATCGAGTACTTTAATTGGATGTAGTGCCGCTTTATATGAGTGGACTTTAGTAAATACCACTACCAATGTTTCAGGTTTTTATGTAAACAATGCCATTTTCTTAAATGGCAGTAGTGAAACTAGTGTAGAACCAAAATTCAGTATAACCAACCCGGGTAATTATAGCTTAACCTTACGTGTAAAAAACAGCTGTTCGCCTACGGGTATTACTATTACTAAGAATATTACGGTGGTAGGTACACCAAGTATCAACAATTTTGTATACACCTCTGCGTATTGCGATACCATTCCGAAACAGGTAAACTTCAACTTACATACATACGACCCTAATTTTGCACCCAATATCGATGTAAGTTATTTATGGACCATTACTGGGGGTAGTTTTGAGTTTTTAGGAGGCACCTCCAATACATCGGCCAACCCAAGTGTATTGTTCAAATCCTATGGTACGTATACTGTTCAGGTAGCGTATAGCAATGGTTGCGGTACCGATACAAAATCACAGACCATTACGTTTAACCAGCCAATTTTGTCTGTTATTAAGGCAAATGGAAGTTTAGTAGATATTGCGGTATGTACCAACTCTATTATTAATTTATCTGGAACTATTAGTGGGCCTGCCGGATATAGCTATCAATGGTTAAAATCTGCAAATGCCGGTGGAACATTGGCCAACGGCCCCTTAAACCTTACCGATCCAACTGCTACCTATACTCCGGTACCGGCCGATGACGATAAGCAACTTACTTTTACATTACGGGTAACATACCCAGCACCCGTGCCGGCAACCTGTTCTTCTCCTGTAGATAAACTAATAAAAGTAACCTATACGGCTACCAATACAGCTCCCAACTCCAGTATTAAACGCTGTACAGGGATCTCAGTAAATTTTATACCTAGCAGTACCATTAGTAATAGTTTGTTTACTTGGACGGTTTTAAGCCATGGGGCCAATATAACCGGATATGCAGATCAGTTGAGTTTTACCACCAATCCCATAAACGATATCTTGGTAAATTCAGGAAATACTCCTCAAACGGTAGTTTATCAACTTACTCCTAAAAGTCCGCAAGGTTGCCCAGGTACTACATTTACCTTAACGGTAACTGTAATCCCTTCTGTAACTGGTAATACTATTGGAGCTAATCAGGCTATATGTATTGGCCAAACTCCAGCAGCTTTGGGTCAAGCCCCTGCAACAAACTTGGGCGGTGGAGATGGAACATTTGTATACGTTTGGGAGCAAAAAGTAGGAAACACGGCGTGGTCAACTGCTCTGGGCACGGCTAATTTAGCTACCTATCAGCCACCTGCCATTACTGTGACTACCGATTACCGTAGAAAAGTATATTCTCCAGATTTAGCTACTTGCTCCAATATTAGCGATCCTATTACCATTACGGTAAATCCACTTCCAGCGATTACTTTAGGTACTATTCCTACTATTTGTAATACGGCAACGAGTTTTGAGATTCCTTTTTCAAATGCCCAAAATACTCCAACTAAATATAGTTTGGTAGCAGGTGCACAAGCAATGCCTGGTTTTGTACCGGTAAGTGATGCAGATTTCTCTGGATCGCCAATCGTAGTAAGTATTCCTGCCGGCGTGCCACAGTCTACCTATAGTTTTATAATTAAAGTAAGAAACGCCAACGGCTGTGAATCTACCACACAAACCTTTAGCCTGATTGTGAAAGCACCACCTACAGTGGCCAATGCTGGTACCGACCAAGCAAAATGCCAAACCGGTTCGTTTACGCTTAACGGAAATACAGCAGCTATAGGAACGGGTATCTGGACCATATTAGGACTAGCCAATGGTGCAGTAATTACTACGCCAGCTAGCTCAACTAGTGGTGTTACCGGCTTGCAAGTGGGTAAAAGTGTTACACTGCGTTGGACCATTGCAAATGGCCCTTGTATAGATTCATACGACGATGTGGTTTTGATTAATGAACCAGCGACCACTGTTTCAAACGCAGGTGTCGCACAACGAAATTGCAATAACGATGCCTTCAGTTTATTAGCCAATACACCAGCTTCAAATGAAACGGGGCTATGGTCTCTGGTTTCAGGAACGGTTACGTTGCCAGCAAATTTAACTACTCCTGCTTTGGCTATTAGTGGTGTGCCCGCTGGTCAATCTGCCACCCTTCGCTGGACGATTTCCAACACAGCTTGTTCAAGCACCTCGACAGTAATCGTAACCAATCTTACACCTTTGGCGAATAATACCATATCCTATAGTGCTCCAGCTCCTTGTGCTGGTCAGTTAATTACCATAACAGGTAGCTTGCCAACGGGAGGTAGTGCAGTCGGTTTCCCTAGCGTATACAATTATACGTGGCAGTACAAAAATGCTTCGGGTACTTGGGATAATTTAGGTGTAAGCACGAAAGATTTGTCAAACTATACTACCAGTGCAACCATTACGCTTCTTAGAGTAGTTAGTTCTTACGAATGTAGCTCTATAAGTAATGAAATAACCATTACGGTATTACCAGCCTTAACCAATACAATTACAGGCATTCAAACGATTTGTTACAACACAGCCCCTACGCTAGTATCGGGCAATGCTCCTGCTGGTGGCGATGGCTCCTATACCTATCAATGGCAAAGTTCATTGAGTGCCGCTTCTGGATTTACAGATATTGTAGGCGCAAATGCCCAAAACTATCAGCCAGGTAATTTAACCAGCACCACCTATTTTAGAAGAGTGGTAAGCAGTGGAACTTGTTTAGTATTCTCTACTCCCGTAATGGTAACGGTAAATCCGAAGCCAGCAATGACAGGTTTATCAGATAAAGCATATTGTGCGAATTCAACGGTGAATTCTGCTGCCTTTACAAGCAATCCGGGTAGCAATACCACCTATAGATGGACAAATAGTAATACTGCCATTGGTTTAGCAGCTGGTGGAAATGGTAATTTGCCAACCTTTACCAGTGCCAATACATTAACGGAGCCAATTGAGGGTATTATTTCAGTAATTCCAACCTATACAGCCAATTCGGTAGCCTGCGATGGTGATCCGGGAACATTTAAAATTAGGGTATTGCCAAGCGTTATAATAAACCCAATTGCTGATCAAGTAGTGTGTACCGGCACCACCATTCCGGCCTTTACGCCTGGTACTAATGCTACGAACATCCCGGCAGGAGCTACCATTACCTATCGTTGGACAATTTCCGGAAGTGGTGTAAGTGTAAGCAACGGTTCGGGTGCTTCCTTGCCTGCAATTAGTGCCAATAATCCTGGCACCACCGAATTGCAAGCAACTGTTAGCGTAGTGCCGGTATACAATTATGGGGGCGCTTCTTGCGATGGAGCAAATGCTACGTATAAAATTACAGTTAAGCCCAATCCGAGTGCTTCTATTGCAGGAGCAGATGCGAAAATTTGTATTACCTCTTATCAATTAAATGGTAATAATCCGGTGGTTGGATCCGGTCTTTGGACTCAGGTTGCCGGTCCGGCGGCCAATATAACCAACGCAACTCTATATAACACTACCGTTACTGGCTTGCAATTGGGCCAGCATTATGAATTCCAATGGACCATTAGCAATAATCCTTGTGCTACGAGCAACAGTTCTATCGTTAAAATAGATGCGCTTTCAACCATTATAAACACCATTAAGGTAGATAAGGCTACTGTTTGCTCAGCTGAAGCAGTTATTTTTTCTACTGACGTATTATCGGGCGGAGATGTACCGCCTAGCTTAGCTGCTTCTTATACCTATACTTGGGAAAGTTCTCCAAACGGGATTTCTAGTTGGACCACCATAGCCGGAACGGGAAGCACCCTAACACTAAATCCTACAGCCGATATATACGTTCGAAGGAAGGTGAAAAGTTACGGAGGTTGCGAAGTGATTAGTCCTGCGGTGCTAGTGACAGTAAACCCGTCTACACCAGCTGCTCAGGCAGGGATTGACCAAATTTTGTGTAATATTCCGCAAACTGGCTTGGCCGCAAACGATCCTGGAGCTTTTGTAGGTACTTGGACAGATGTTACCGCTGGTGGCGCCACACTAACCTTTGCCGATGTACACACCTATAATACTACGGTAAGTGGCCTCGTGGCTAGTAAAACCTATACGCTACGTTGGACAATAGCAGGCTTAAATCCATGCCCCGATACTTTTGACGAGATGACAATTACGGTTCGTCCGGCCATTACAGCTGCGGCTGCCGGACCAGACCAGATTCTATGTGATCAAACTGTTATTGCTAATTTTGTAACGCTTGCTGCTAATACGCCGCAAAATTTTGAAACTGGTACATGGACTATTGTTTCTCAGCCTGCTACAAGTGCAGCCACTTTTGTAAATATTCATGCTCCTAACTCAAAATTGAATGGTTTAATACCAGGAGTATATGTGGTTCGTTGGACCATTAATAACGATGCGCTTGCTTGTGCCGCTACCACCGACGATATACAAATAGATGTTTTTGCTGCACCAGTAGCTGGAACCTTAACAAGCACTACCATAAAAGTGTGTGTAGATGCCAATACAGGCACACTTAGTTTAGCTTCCTATACCGGCGATATTGCACAATGGGAATACGCTACTACGGCAGGTGGTCCATGGGTGGCGATTTACAATACCAGTGCAAGCTATTCCTTTACGAACTTAACGCAAACTACCTATTTTAGAGTAAAAGTAATTAGTAAGGGAGCCAATGTGGCTTGTGCCACTACGGTATATTCCAACACGGTTACGGTAGTAGTAGATCCGCTTTCTGTGGGTGGAACTACCACGGGAACAGTTACCGTGTGTGCAAGCAATAATACAGGCCAGATAACACTCAGTGGCCATGTTGGATCGGTACTAAACTGGGAGTATTCTATTGATAATGGCGTTAATTGGTTGCCTCTAGCCAATACAACAACCAGCTTCACATATACCAACCTAGTTACAACCACTCAATATCGTGCCCATTTAAAAAGTGGCATGTGTTCCGAGGCATTCTCTTCGGTAAGTACCATTACAGTATTGCCACCAGTTACAGCTGCTCAAGCAACTAATGCCGAATTGTGTAATGCAACATCTACTTTACTCGATGGCAATGTGCCGGCAAGTGGTCAAGGTACTTGGGCGCAAATACAAGGCCCTAACAGTGCGGTTATTGCCGATATTCATGTTGCTAAATCGGCTATTACAGGATTAATACCAGGAACCTATAAATTTACTTGGACCATTGCAAATGGCGTATGTGCGCCTACAAGCGCCACGGCAACTATTATTAACTATCCGCCGCTAGTAAATCAAATAAGTACTGCAGTGAGTACCATTTGTGCTGGCCAAACAGCGGTATTTACCGATAATGCACATACTGGAGCTACAGGAACTTACAGCTACCATTGGCAAACAAGTGCCGATGGAATCACATGGAGCACTCCATTAGCAGGACAGACTTCTATAGGATTATCTATTGTTTTAAATGTGTCTAACTATGTTCGTAGGGTGATTACTTCTGGGCCATGCAGCGGTAACAGCAATGTAGTATTCATTGCAGTGCAACCACCAATTACCAACAATACCATTACGGCTCAAACAGAAGTATGTATACTAAAACCGGTTAATCTTATTGTTGGATCTTTACCAACCGGAGCAGACAATAATTATATCTACCAATGGCAATATAAAACAGCCACTACTCCTTGGACTACTATTGTAGGTGCAACGGGGAAAGATTATCAGCCAGCACCATTATTGGTTAGTACTACTTATCGTAGAATCGTAACCTCAGCTTTGTGTAATGGTCCGCAGCAAAATACAAGTGACCCTAAAGAAATAATCGTTCGCCTAAATGCAAAGGCCGATTTTAGTGCTAGTAAAACGGTGGCCTGTTTGCCATTTAATCTTGCATCGGTTATTTCTGTGGTGCCACATAACGATGTAAATGCAACCTATGAATGGTTTATAAACGGGGTTAGTATTGGCACTGGAGCCGCTTTCCCAGGATATACCATAAATACCGATGGAACAAAAGTGCAACTAAAGTTAATTACTACCAGTAAATATGGTTGCGATACGGATGAAAAAATTATTGAATTTGAAACTATAAAATTCGTGTCTGCTTCGTTTACCAAAAATAAAACACAAGGGTGTGGTCCACTTACGGTAAACTTTACCAATACCTCTACTCCATTAGTAGGCGCAGGTTATGAGTGGAGTTTTGGCAATGGACAAATTTCAACCTTGCCCACGCCGCCGGCCATAGTATTCCAGCCGCATCCGTTAAATAGAGATACCATCTATGTGATCCGATTAAGGGCCTTTACGAATTGCCAAGAATCGATTTTTGTAGATAGCATATTGGTTCGACCACAACCAGTATCCATTTT
>JBBAKN010000001.1:246695-413398 GCA_040403555.1 Sphingobacteriales bacterium | reverse complement strand
CCATTTTCACGCCTGATAAAACGCTAGGTTGTTCGCCGCTTACGGTTAATTTCACCAATCAGTCTAAAGGTCAGCCGAATACCTATGTATTTACGTATGGCGATGGCACAAGTTTTACTACAACTTCCTTAGCTGCGGTGCAACATACTTTTACAGTGGCTAAAGACACGGTATTTAATGTGCAATTGCAAGTAACCAATGAGTGTGGAACAAGCTCTTCTACTTATTCCGTTCGTGTATTACCCAATACCGTAACGGCTAATATGGTTGTAAACGGCCCCCAATTAATAGGTTGTCAGCCTCATACAGTTACCTTTTATAACAATTCAATAGGAGCCAATCAATACACATGGAATTTTGGTGACGGAACGCCAATAATTACAAACGCCGCCTTATCCATGACGCATACCTACACTATTGCAGGAACGTTTACGGCCCAGTTAACCGCTACCAATGGCTGCTCAACCACCAGCACTACCGAGCAAATATTGGTGCATCCGCAACCAATAGCATCATTTACAACCGCTAAGAATAATTATTGTAAAGACGAATGGATTAACTTTATAAACACTTCTCCGCAGGGCGATTTTGTTTGGGATTTTGGAGATGGGGTGATCAGCACACAGCAAAATCCGCAGCACCGATTTGTAACACCAGGGGTTTATACCGTTACTTTAATTACCAGTGTTACCCAAGCCGATGGAATGAAATGTTCTACTACAGTTACTAAACAAATTACAGTGCTAACGCAACCAATAGCTACCTTTGCTACCAATGCATCGGCTTTTAATTGTGCACCATTCCACTTAATCGTGAGCAATAATTCACAATTTGCAAATAAGTACAGTTGGTTTATAGATGGAGTATTGGTTTCAACGGAGCGTAATCCAACCAATTTATGGCTATACGGTTCTAACACCAGCGTAACAGTTCGTTTGGTAGTTGAAAACACCCTAGGTTGTACCGCTGTAGCAGCCGAAAAAGTTGAGCAATTGTATCCTCGTCCGGTTGCCGATTTTATAGTGCTTCCATCAGCCATTATTAAAATACCTAATTACACGTTTAATTTTCAAAACAATACGAGCGGAGCTGTTACTGCATACAAATGGACTTTTGGCGATGGTACAAGTTCCACTGAAGTAAGCCCAACGCATACCTATAAAATGATAGGGCAATATCAAGTTAATTTAATTGCTTTTAACCAAGAAGGATGTTCAGATACGCTAACTCGTCAAGTGGAAGTACAAACCGTTCCGGGTTATTTATACGTGCCCAATGCTTTTGAGCCAGCCAGCCAAACCTATGAGCTAAAAACCTTTAAACCAAAGGGTTCTGGCATAGAAAGCTACCGTATGCAAATATTTAATAAATGGGGAATGTTGGTTTGGGAAACCACTATGATTGATATCGATGGTTCGCCAGTTGAAGGTTGGGATGGGCTGATGAATGGTGTACCTGCACCACCCGATGTGTACGTGTGGACTATTGACGCTAAGTTTATTAACCAAACGGTATGGCCGGGTATGCGCTATAAATCTAGCGATAAGCCTAAAGCAACTGGATCAATTCATTTAATACGCTAAGGTGATGAATAGAGTGCTTAAACTAGTTGTATTATTGTGTAGCCTTTCTTGCGTGCGCCTACAGGCCCAAGATCACTTATACACGCAATTTTATAATTCACCTAATTATCTAAATCCGGCACTCAATGGGCAGTTTAATGGTGATTTACGTTTCAATATGATTTATCGCAGCCAATGGACAAACCTACCTGGTCCCTTAAACTACTATACCTTTTCGGTCGATTATCAGGTGCCACGTTTTGGAGGAGGTTTCGGATTAATGGTTACTAAATCATCAGAAGGCATTGCTTATTACAATAAAACCAATATTTCTGGAATTTATTCTTACAGCGTTCAGTTTGATAATGGTGCGCTCTCTTTCGGCTTGCAAGCGGGTTTAACGAACCGAAAGATTGATTTCGAGAAATTACTCTTCTCCGATCAAATAGACCCTATAACGGGTATTATTCCAGGTTCTACGAGCTCGGCGTCTGCCTTACCATTTAATGGGCGATCTTTTTTTGATACCGGTGCCGGTATCAACCTAGTAAAAGGAAATTTAATGCTTGGTTTTTCTGCCCAACACATTAACAAACCCGACCAATCACTTACAGGCTCTAAATATGCGCTAGAACCACGTTATAATGCTCATTTTAGCTATAGCATTACCACCAATACTTACGCCGATGAGCCGCCTCAAATTATTCCATCGGTGGTATACTTCCAGCAAGGCACCGTTAAAGAATACAGTGCTGGGATGCAGTTTAAGACCCGAAATGTGAATTTAGGTCTCTGGTATAAAGGTAGTGGTGTGCAGCAAGATGCGGTTGCATTTACTCTTATTTTAGATTTATTTCCACGAAGAGATACCTACGATAAATTTCGGGTAGGAGTAAGTCACGATGCCACCACCTCTAAATTAAGCTGGGGTAAAACAGCTGGCACAACCGAAGCCGCACTGAACTATGAAATCATTTTCCCGAATAGTTCAAAATCATATAATAATCAGAATAGCGGTAAACGTTGCTATGATTTTTACTAGCAGAACCCAAGCCAAACGGCTTTCCTAGCGATATTTTTAAAATAAGTGATTATTTTTTTAAAATTATCTCATAAGTGTTTGATAATTAATAAGCGTTTCCTATCTTTGCCGTCCCTTTAGAGGGGTTTACCATGTCTTGAACGAAGCCCTACTGCTTCGATGGACACAAACGAATTAAGAAAAATGTCAGGAATTATTGGAAAAAAAGTAGGAATGACCAGCATTTTCGATGCTGAAGGGAAAAACATCCCCTGTACCGTTATCGAAGCTGGGCCTTGCGTAGTTACTCAACTACGTACCGTCGATTCCGACGGCTACACTGCCGTTCAGTTGGCTTTCGACGAGAAAAAAGAGAAAAACACTACTGGAGCATTAAAAGGTCATTTTGCGAAAGCAAAAACGACCCCAAAACGCAAATTAGTTGAGTTTAAAACCTTTGAGGACGAAAAAAACCTAGGAGATACCGTAACCGTTGAAATTTTCGCTGAAGGCGATTTTGTTGACGTTGTAGGCACCTCAAAGGGTAAGGGTTTTCAAGGGGTTGTTAAACGTCACGGATTTGCCGGTGTGGGTGGCCAAACTCACGGTCAGCACAATAGATTGCGTGCACCAGGTTCATTAGGAGCGTCTTCATGGCCTTCTAAAGTATTTAAAGGTATGCGTATGGCCGGCCGTATGGGTGGCGATCGTGTAAAAATTCAAAACCTTGAGGTATTGAAAGTGTATCCAGAGCACAACTTAATGGTGGTTAGCGGATCTATTCCGGGAGCTAAAGGTTCTTACGTAATAGTGGATAAATAAGATGGAAGTTAAAGTAGTAAATATTTCAGGTAAAGAAACAGGTGCCAAGGTGCAACTTCCTGATGCGATTTTCGCGGTAACCCCGAATGATCACGCCATTTATTTAGACGTAAAGCAATACTTAGCTAACCAACGCCAAGGAACGCATAAATCTAAACAACGTAACGAAATTGCTGGTTCAACCCGCAAATTATATAAACAAAAAGGTACAGGTGGAGCTCGTGCTGGTAGCATCAAATCACCACTGTTCAATGGTGGTGGTCGTGTATTCGGTCCGCAACCACGTGATTATAGTTTTAAATTAAATAAGAAATTGAAATCACTGGCTCGTAAATCAGCCCTAACGTACAAAGCACAAGATAACAACATTGTGGTTTTAGAAGATTTTAGCTTTGATTCTATCAAAACTAAAAACTACATCAAATTGGTAAGCGATTTGAAGGTAGCTGATCAAAAAACCCTATTGGTGTTGCCAGCTGCAAATAACAATGTGTATTTATCTAGCAGAAATCTGAAGAAAGCAAAAGTGGTTACCGCCGCAGATTTAAACACTTATGATGTGTTAAACGCAGGCACACTCTTGTTAACTACAGAAACTGTTAAAAAATTGGAGGAGGCATTTGCCAAATAAGATGGAAATTTTAAAGAAACCAATTTTAACAGAAAAAGCAACTGGCTTAACCGAAAAGTTAAACCGTTATGCTTTCCAAGTTGATCCTAAAGCTAATAAATTACAAATTAAGGATGCAATCCAGAAGATGTATGGCGTAACTATTGAAGCAGTAAATACTTTAGTAGTTTCAGGAAAAGTTAAAAGTCGTGGCACCAAAGCTGGAGTAGTATCAGGTAGAACACCTAAATACAAAAAAGCTATTGTTACGCTTAAAGAAGGTGAAGTTATTGACTTTTATAGCAATATTTAATTAGATCATGGCAGTAAAAAGATTTAAACCGGTTACCCCGGGTACCCGCTTCAGAGTAGGTGCCGATTATTCTGATGTAACAACTAACGTACCAGAAAAGTCGTTGGTAGTTGCCATCAAAAAATCGGGTGGTAGAAACAATACCGGTAAAATGACTATGCGTTATCTCGGTGGGGGGCACAAAAAAGCTTACCGATTGATTGACTTTAAACGCGATAAACACGATATCCCCGCAACTGTTGCCACAATTGAGTACGATCCTAACCGTACAGCTCGTATTGCCTTGGTAAATTATGCCGATGGTGAAAAACGTTACATCATTGCTCCGAATGGTTTGCAAGTAGGTCAGGTATTAGTATCTGGCGCCACTGCTGCTCCGGAAGTAGGTAACGCAATCCCATTGAAAAACATACCTCTGGGATCTATTATCCACAACATTGAGTTAAATCCTGGTCAAGGAGCATCTATTGCTCGTTCTGCCGGAACATATGCTCAGTTATCAGCTCGTGATGGTAAATATGCCATCATTAAGCTGCCTTCTGGCGAAACCCGTATGATCTTGTCAACATGTATGGCTACAATTGGTAGCGTATCCAATGCCGAGAAATCAAACGAAGTATTAGGTAAAGCCGGAAGAAACCGTTGGTTAGGACGCCGCCCAAGAGTAAGAGGTGTGGCCATGAACCCGGTAGATCACCCTATGGGTGGTGGTGAGGGCCGTTCATCAGGAGGTCACCCACGTTCACGTAAAGGTTTATTAGCTAAAGGCTTTAAAACCCGCAACAAGAAAAAAGCATCAGATCGTTACATCATTGAAAGAAGGAAGAAATAATGGCTCGTTCAATTAAAAAAGGTCCGTATATCGATCATAACTTAGAAAGTAAAGTACTTTCTCAGAATGAAAGCAACATGAAAACAGTGATCAAAACTTGGTCACGTCGTTCTATGATTTCTCCGGATTTCGTTGGTCATACGTTTGCAGTACACAACGGAAATAAATTTATCCCTGTGTATGTTACAGAAAATATGGTTGGTCACAAATTAGGCGAATTCGCCCCAACCCGTACATTTAGAGGTCACGCTGATAAGAAAAAATAAGCAATGGAAGCAGTAGCAAAATTAAATAATTGCCCTACCTCACCACGTAAAATGAGATTAGTAGTTGATCTTATCCGTGGCGAACGTGTAGAAAAAGCATTGTACATTTTAAAGTACACCAATAAAGAAGCAGCAATAAGAGTTGAAAAACTATTATTATCAGCTATCAAAAATTGGGAAGCTAAAAATGAAGGCCAACGCCCCGAAGACAGTGAATTGTTTGTAAAAACAGTTATGGTTGACGGCGGACGCCAATTGAAGCGTTTAAGACCAGCCCCACAAGGTCGCGGTTATAGAATTCGTAAGCGTTCTAACCACGTTACATTGGTGGTAGATAGTAAAAATAATGAAGCTAAAAACTAATTAGGAATGGGACAAAAAGCACATCCAATAGGTAACAGATTAGGAATCATCAAAGGTTGGGATTCTAACTGGTTCGGTGGCAATAAGTACGCTGATAAATTAGTTGAAGACGAAAAAATTCGTAAATACCTAGCCGCACGTATCAATAAAGGTGGCGTAGCCAAAGTAGTTATAGAACGTACCTTAAAACGCATTACAGTAACCATTCACACTGCCCGTCCGGGTATTGTAATTGGTAAAGGTGGTGCCGAGGTAGATAAAATTAAAGAAGAGTTAAAAAAACTGACTAAAAAAGATGTTCAAATCAACATCTTCGAAATCAAACGTCCAGAATTAGATGCTCGTTTAGTAGGCGAAAGTATTGCAAAACAATTAGAGGCTCGTATCTCTTTCCGTAGAGCAATGAAAATGTCTATTCAATCAACCATGAGAATGGGAGCTGAAGGTATCAAAATCATGTGCTCAGGCCGTTTAGGCGGAGCAGAGATGGCCCGTACCGAGCAATATAAAGATGGTAGAATTCCATTACATACATTCCGTGCCGATATCGATTATGCTTTATCTGAAGCATTAACCACTTATGGTAAAATTGGTATCAAAGTATGGATTTGTAAAGGTGAAGTATACGGTAAACGCGATTTATCTCCAAACATTGGCCAAACAGCCGGTGTACGTACCCGTGGCGAAGTAGCTCCTCCATTTGGTGGAAACGACCGTCGCCCAGGTGGTAACGATCGCAGAGGTGGCAACAACGACCGCAGAGGTGGTGGTGGTGCCGGTGCAAACCGTGGTGGTGGATTTAAAGGAAAAAAATAAATAAGATTTATAACGCATCGTTTAACGATAAATAAATAAACAGCAATGTTACAGCCAAAAAGAACGAAGTTCAGAAAGATGCAGAAGGGAAGAATGAAAGGTCTCACCGGTCGTGGTGCAGAGTTAGCATTCGGTTCTTTCGGAATCAAAACTTTAGAAGCAGCCTGGATTACCAGCCGCCAGATTGAAGCAGCCCGTATCGCGGTTACCCGTTTTATGAAACGTGAAGGTCAGGTGTGGATTCGTATTTTCCCTGATAAACCGGTTACTAAAAAACCAGCAGAGGTACGTATGGGTAAAGGTAAAGGTGCTCCCGAGTATTGGGTAGCAGTTGTTCGCCCAGGACGTATGATTTTTGAAGCCGAAGGTGTGCCTTTAGAAGTGGCAAAAGAAGCATTGCGTTTAGCCGCTCAAAAATTACCGGTTCAAACAAGATTTGTAACACGTAGAGATTACGTAGAAGCATAAATTAGTTAGCGTGGGCTAATCACTCACTCAAACACAATTTTAAAAAGATGAAATACTCAGAAGTAACAGAGCTATCAACAGAAGAATTAGTAGCTCGAATAGGCGAAGAAAAAGCAAATCTCACTAAATTGAAATTTGCGCATGCAGTTTCTGCTATTGAAAACCCATTACGGATTAACAAAGTAAGAAAAGACATTGCTCGTTTGAATACCGAACTGACTAATCGTAAAGCTGCAGAAGCAGTAAAACAGTCTGCTGAATAAGTTTAATAAAAGTCGAAATGGAAAGACAATTAAGAAAAACAAGAACCGGGTTGGTAGTAAGCAACAAAATGGATAAATCTATTGTTGTGGCGGTTGAACGTAAAGTGAAGCACCCGATCTATGGTAAGTTCGTAAAGAAAACTACCAAATTTATGGCTCATGACGAGGCTAACACGTGTGGCATTGGCGACACGGTGTTGATAATGGAAACTCGTCCGCTGAGTAAATCTAAGAACTGGAGATTAGTTGAAATTTTAGAAAGAGCTAAGTAATGGTACAACAGGAATCAAGATTAAATGTTGCTGATAACAGCGGAGCCAAAGAAGTTTTGGTAATTCGTGTGTTAGGAGGTACCGGTAAGCGTTATGCTTCACTGGGCGACAAAATTGTCGTTACTGTAAAAAGTGCCATCCCAGCTGGTAACATTAAAAAAGGTACGGTTTCAAAAGCCGTAGTGGTAAGAACCAAAAAAGAAGTTAGACGCAAAGATGGGTCGTACATTCGTTTCGACGATAATGCGGCGGTATTGCTTAATGCTCAGGACGAACCACGTGGTACACGTATTTTTGGCCCAGTTGCCAGAGAATTGCGTGAAAAACAGTTCATGAAAATTGTATCCTTAGCACCAGAGGTATTGTAATATGGAAAGAAAAAATAACAAACAGCCTAAATTAAAAATCCGTAAAGGAGATCTAGTGCAAGTAATTGCAGGTGACTCTAAAGGTAAACAAGGCAAAGTATTAGAGGTAATATTAGCCACTAATAGAATAGTTGTAGAAGGCGCTAACTTGGTATCTAAACACACCAAGCCAAACGCTGCCAACCCTAACGGAGGCATTGTGAAGCAAGAAGCCGCTATCCATGTATCAAACCTCATGGTAGTTGATGCCAAATCAGGTAAACCAACTCGTGTGGGTAAACAAAAAAATACCAATGGAAAGTCCATTCGTGTAGCTAAAAAATCTGGGGAGGAAATTAAGTAATGACGTACGTACCAAGATTAAAGTCAAAATATTCAGACGAGATTCGCAGCTCGTTGAAAGAGAAATTCCAATACAAAAGTGTAATGGAAGTTCCAAAATTGCAGAAAATTTCAATCAACCAAGGTGTTGGTGGTGCTACTACCGATAAAAAATTGATTGAAAATGCCATTAAAGAAATGACCACTATTACCGGTCAACAAGCAGTGGCTACATTATCTAAAAAAGATATTTCAAACTTCAAATTGCGTAAAGGCATGCCAGTAGGTGTGCGTGTAACGCTTCGCGATAATACCATGTTCGAATTTTTAGATCGTTTGGTAGCCGTAGCATTACCACGTATCCGCGATTTCAAAGGTATTAACGATAAAGGATTTGATGGCCGAGGTAACTATACTTTAGGTGTAACAGAACAAATCATTTTCCCAGAGATTAATATTGATCAAATCAATAAAATTGCGGGTATGGATATCACCTTTGTAACCTCTGCAAAAACAGATGTAGAAGCATTGGAATTATTAAAACAATTCGGTTTACCATTTAAGAATCAACAAGCTAATGGCTAAAGAAGGTTTAAAAGCACGTGAAGTAAAACGTGCCAAATTAGTAGCAAAATACGCTGAAAAAAGAGCGGCATTAAAAGCTGCAGGCGATTTAGTAGGCTTAGATAAATTGCCTAAAAACTCGTCGCCAGTTCGTTTACACAACCGTTGTAAATTAACCGGCCGTCCACGTGGATACATGCGTCAATTTGGTATTTCAAGGGTAACATTCCGCGAAATGGCCTTAGACGGAAAAATCCCGGGGATTAGAAAAGCAAGCTGGTAAAACAGCCCTGAGTTTTGAGCGATTAGTTGGGAGTATTCTCCAAACTAAGAACTCCGAACTCCAAACTAGAATATTAACCGATGAAAGGTCCGAAGTGGAAACCCTCATCATAAACTATAAAAATGAATACAGATCCAATAGCAGATTATCTTACGAGAGTAAGGAATGCCATTAAGGCCAACCACAGGGTTGTTGAAATTCCTGCATCAAACCTCAAAAAGGAAATTACTAAAGTACTTTTTGATAAGGGTTACATTACGAACTATAAATTTGAGGATACTACGGCTCAAGGCATTATCAAAATTGCATTGAAGTACCATCCAATAACTAAAGTTCCTGCTATTCGCACCATTACACGTGTGAGTAAGCCCGGTTTGAGAAAATATGCAGGTGTAGAACGCTTGCCACGTGTATTAAATGGTTTAGGTATCGCAGTATTATCTACCTCAAAAGGTGTAATGACTGATAAAGAAGCCCGTAACCTGAATATTGGTGGTGAGGTATTGTGTTACGTTTATTAATCAGGAGGAAGAACGATGTCAAGAATAGGAAAAGCTCCCATCAGTATCCCGGCCGGTGTAACCGTAACCGTATCAGATACAAACTTAGTGACCGTAAGCGGTCCTAAAGGTACCTTAACACAAGATGTAGATACCGATATTAAAATAGTTCAAGAAGGCGACATCTTAACCGTTGTGCGCCCATCGGAACAAAAACGCCACAAAGCGTTACACGGATTATACCGTTCGTTAATTTTTAACATGGTATTTGGTGTAACCGAAGGCTATAAAGTAGAACAAGAATTAGTTGGTGTAGGTTACCGTGCTACGAATACAGGTAATACCCTGGATTTAGTATTGGGTTATTCTCACCATTTTGTGTTCGAAATACCGAGAGAAATTAAGGTAGCAACTACCGCTGAAAAAGGTAAAAACCCTACCATTATTTTAGAAAGTATCGATAAACAACTCCTAGGTCAAGTAGCAGCGAAAATCCGTTCGTTACGTGCACCAGAGCCTTATAAAGGAAAAGGTATTAAGTTTGTTGGTGAAGTATTACGTAAAAAAGCAGGTAAGTCTGCAGCTAAAAAATAATCATCATGGCAGGAATTAAATTATCTCGTAGAGAGCGAATTAAAAGAGGAATCAGAAAAAGATTATCCGGTTCTGCTGAGCGTCCACGTTTATCTGTTTACAGATCAAACAAAGGTATTTATGCTCAAATTATCGATGATAATACCGGTAAAACCATTGTTTCAGCATCTTCAATTACAAAAGATTTTAGTGCAAAAGGAAACAAATCAGAGCAATCTAAAGCGGTGGGCAAAGCAGTAGCTGAAAAAGCACTTGCAGCTGGTATTAAACAAGTAGTTTTTGATAGAAATGGTTATTTATACCATGGTCGTGTTCAGTCATTAGCTGAAGGCGCACGTGAAGCTGGTTTAAACTTTTAATACAAGAAAAAGATGTCAACTATCAACATAAAAAGAGTAAAATCAAGCGAAATCGAATTAAAAGATCGCTTAGTAAGCATCCAGCGTGTTGCCAAGGTAACCAAAGGTGGTCGTACCTTCAGTTTTTCAGCTATCGTAGTGGTAGGTGACGAGAATGGAGTAGTAGGCTATGGTTTAGGTAAAGCTAAAGAGGTAACTGAAGCCATTGCTAAAGGTGTAGACGATGCTAAAAAGAACTTGGTTAAAGTTCCAATTATCAACAATACTATTCCACATGAGCAAATTGGTAAGTTTTCAGGAGGCTTTGTATTTCTTAAACCTGCTGCAAACGGTACCGGTGTAATTGCTGGTGGTGCCATGCGTGCAGTATTAGAGAGTGCTGGTATACATAATGTATTGGCAAAATCAAAAGGGTCGTCTAATCCACACAACGTGGTAAAAGCAACTGTATCTGCTTTAGCGCAAATGCGTGATGCGTATACCGTGGCTCAGCAACGTGGAGTAGATTTGAATAAAGTATTTAACGGATAATGATCATGGCGAAGATTAAAATTACCCAAATTAAGAGCGTAATCGATAGAAGCGAACGCCAGAAAAAAACCATGCAGGCCTTAGGTTTAAGTAAAATTAGCCAGTCTGTTGAAGTAGAAGCTACCCCGGCTATTATCGGGATGGTGAGAAAAGTTAATCATTTAGTAGCCGTAGAAAGCATTTAATTATGAACTTAAGTAATTTAAAACCTGCAGAAGGTTCAACAAAAAATAGAAAACGTATTGGCCGTGGTACCGGATCGGGCCGTGGTGGTACGTCAACCCGTGGACATAAAGGTGCGGGCTCACGTTCAGGCTACAAAAGTAAAGTAGGTTTTGAGGGTGGTCAAATGCCATTGCAACGTCGTGTACCAAAAGTAGGGTTCAAAAACGTAAACCGCATTGAGTATGTAGGCATCAACTTAGATACCTTACAAACCTTGGCCGATAAATTTAAATTATCAGCTATTGATTTTGATGTGTTAAAAGCTCACGGTTTGGCTTCTAAAAACGACCTGGTAAAAATCTTAGGTCGTGGCGAAGTAAAATCTAAATTAGAAGTTAAGGCTCACGCTTTTACTGCTACCGCTCAAAAAGCAATTGAAGCAGCAGGCGGAACCAGCGTTAAATTGTAAGCATGAAAAAGCTGTTCACCACATTATCCAACATTTGGAAAATTGAAGATTTAAGAGCGAGAATTTTATTCACGCTCTTATGTCTTTTAATATACCGTATAGGTTCGTTTATAGTATTGCCAGGAGTGAATCCTGCATCGTTAAACAGCCAAGAAAAAGAAGGCTTATTGGGCCTTTTGAATATGTTTGCTGGCGGATCGTTCTCTAGAGCTTCTATTTTTGCCTTGGGTGTAATGCCGTATATTTCTGCTTCTATTGTGGTGCAATTGTTAGGCATTGTAGTTCCATATTTTCAAAAATTACAAAAAGACGGTGAAACTGGTCGTAAAACCATCAATCAGTTTACTCGTTATTTAACCATTATTATTACGGCATTACAGGCTACAGCTTACGTTAGTTCGCAAATTTCGGCCAATGCTAAAATTATGCCTGAGCCATTATTTACCATTTCCTCCATGTTTATTTTAACCGCAGGTACGCTATTTGTAATGTGGTTAGGAGAAAAAATTACCGATAAAGGTATTGGTAATGGTATCTCATTAATCATTATGGTGGGTATTATTGCGCAGCTGCCTTATGGTATTTTTGCCGAATTTGCTACCCGGATGGAGGGCAATGGAGGTTTAATCCCATTCATTGTTGAGATTGCTGCTTTGTTCTTTGTGGTCATGTTTACCATTTTAATTGTACAAGGGGTACGTAAAATACCTGTACAGTATGCTAAAAAACAAGTGGGTTCCAAACAAGTAGGTGGGGTTCGTCAGTATATCCCTTTAAAAGTAAATGCAGTGGGTGTAATGCCTATTATTTTTGCTCAGGCCATTATGTTTATTCCTGCAACTATGATGCAATTCTTTCCGAATGCACAGTCTTCTATTTTGGCTTCGTTTAGTGATTATACCTCATTGGCCTACAACTTAACCTTTGCCTTGCTAATTATTGTATTCACATTTTTCTATACAGCCATTACAGTTAATCCAACTCAAATGTCTGACGATATGAAGAAAAACGGCGGCTTTGTACCAGGAATTAAACCTGGTAAAACTACCGGAGATTATATTGATGCAATTGTATCCAAAGTAACCTTACCGGGTGCTGTATTTTTGGCCATTATTGCTATTCTCCCATCTTTTGCAAATAAGCTTGGAGTAAATAGCCAATTTGCCCACTTCTATGGCGGTACTTCTCTATTGATTTTAGTAGGAGTAGTATTAGATACCTTGCAGCAAATTGAAAGTCACTTATTAATGCGTCATTACGACGGGTTAATGCAATCAGGTAGAATTAAGGGTCGTAACCCAGGTTCAGCTGGAGCAATTTAATGTTCCATGTCAAAAATCTATTATAAGTCTATCGAAGAGATAGCACTCATAAAAGAGAGTTCTTTGCTTCTTTCAAAAACTCACGGAGAAATTGCTCAGGCAATTGGCCCAGGAGTAACTACCGCTTCGCTAAATGAATTAGCGGAAACGTATATTAAAGATCATGGTGGAATCCCAGCCTTTTTAAATTATGGCGGTTTCCCATACTCTTTATGCATCTCTATTAATGATCAGGTGGTGCACGGATTTCCGAGTGCTTATGTGCTTAAAGAGGGTGATTTAGTCTCGGTTGATTGCGGAGTTATTCTAAATAACTTCTACTCCGATTCAGCCTATACCTATCCAATAGGAGAAATATCGGCAGAACATGCCCAATTGCTTAAGGTAACCAAAGAGTGTTTAGCCTTAGGTATAGAAAAAGCGGTAGTGGGCAATAGAACTGGTGATATAGGTTTTGCCATTCAGGAACATGCTGAAAAGTATGGATATGGAGTAGTAAGAGAATTGGTAGGCCACGGGGTGGGTGTAAAGCTTCACGAAAAACCTGAAGTGCCTAACTACGGAAAACGAGGCAGTGGTGTTAAATTGGAAGAAGGTATGGTAATAGCCATAGAGCCCATGATTAACCTGGGTAAAGCTGGGGTTAAGTTTTGGGAGGATGGCTGGACTGTAAGTACTATGGATGCTAAAGCATCTGCTCATTATGAGCATACAGTAGCAATAAAGAAAGGGAAAGCAGAAGTTTTAACTACTTTCCAATTTATAGAAGAAGTTTTAGATTAAATATTTAAAAGTTCAGAAAATTTTATTTAATTTTGCGTCCCCGATAATACGGGTTTAATTGAGTAATAATCAATAAAATATGGCCAAACAGGCTTCAATTGAACAAGACGGTATCATTAAAGAAGCGTTATCAAACGCAATGTTTCGTGTAGAATTAGAAAACGGACACGAAATTATTGCGCATATATCAGGTAAAATGCGGATGCATTACATTAAAATCTTACCTGGCGATAAAGTAAAACTAGAAATGTCGCCTTATGATTTATCAAAAGGCAGAATAACTTATAGATATAAATAACAATGAAAGTTAGAGCATCCATTAAAAAGCGTAGTGTTGATTGTAAAATCATCCGCCGTAAGGGAAAACTTTTTGTGATTAACAAAAAGAATCCGAAGTATAAACAACGTCAAGGATAATATAATTCGCTAAAAAATATGGCAAGGATATCAGGTATTGATTTACCAAGAAACAAAAGAGGAGAAATAGGGCTAACCTACATTTATGGTATTGGCAGATCTAAAGCGCAAGGCATTTTAGATAAAGCTGGTATTAGTTACGATGTAAAGGTGCAAGACTGGACAGATGCTCAGTTAACACAGATTCGTAATTTCATCAACGATGAGGTTAAAGTAGAAGGTGCTCTACGTTCTGAAGTTCAATTGAATATCAAACGTTTAATGGATATTGGTTGCTACCGCGGCTTACGTCACCGTAAAGGCTTGCCTACTCGTGGACAGCGTACCAAAAACAACTCACGTACCCGTAAAGGAAAACGTAAAACAGTTGCTAACAAGAAAAAAGCTACTAAATAATAGATAGATACGAGTTTTTGGATTGTAGATATGGGAAACATATCGTTTAATCCGCTCAAATCTGGAATAACAAGATAAAAATTAGCATAAGAGTGCCGGGGTAGAACAAGCTACTATCTCAAGTCTCCTATCTAAAATCTAAAAAAAACATGGCAAAAACTAAAAAAGTAACCAAAAAACGTATTGTTGTTATCGAGCCTGTTGGTCAGGCACACATCAATGCTACTTTTAACAATATTATTGTAACCCTTACCAACAACCAGGGCCAAACTATCTCTTGGTCATCTGCTGGTAAAATGGGTTTCAAAGGTTCTAAAAAGAATACCCCTTATGCTGCCGGTCAAGCTGCTTCCGATTGCGGTAAAGTAGCCCACGATTTAGGCTTGCGTAAAGTAGAAGTATTTGTAAAAGGTCCGGGTTCTGGTCGCGAATCAGCTATCCGTACATTACAAACAGTAGGAATTGATGTCTTATGTATTAAAGATATCACCCCGATGCCACACAATGGCTGTCGTCCTCCGAAACGTAGAAGAGTTTAATCAACAAATTTTTTAAAGCTAAGATTCGTCCCGTATAGCGGGAACGATACTTTAAAACACACAAACATGGCAAGATACACCGGACCTAAGTCCAAAATCGCCCGTAGATTCAGAGAGCCAATTTTTGGCCCTGATAAGGCACTAGAAAGAAAAAATTATGGTCCTGGTATGCACGGACCAAACAAGCGTAGAGGTAAACAATCTGAATACGCAGTTCAGCTACAAGAAAAACAAAAAGTTAAATACACGTACGGAGTTCTAGAACGTCAGTTCGAAAACTTGTTCCACAAAGCATCTTCAAAAGATGGTATTACGGGTGAGAACTTATTGAAATTCTTAGAAGCTCGTTTAGATAACGTAGTTTATCGTTTAGGCATTGCTCCAACCCGCTCTGCAGCCCGCCAATTGGTTTGCCACAAACACATTACCGTAAATGGCGAAGTGGTAAACATTGCATCGTACAGCGTACGTTCTGGTGATGTAGTAGCTGTTCGTGAGCGTTCACAAACTTTAGAAGCTATTACTCAATCGGTAGCTGGTCGTACCATCAACAAATTCAGTTGGTTAGAATGGGATGCAAAAAACCTTACAGGTAAGTTTTTAAACTTTCCTAACCGCGACGAAATTCCAGAAAATATTAAGGAAAACTTAATCGTCGAATTATACTCTAAATAAGCTGATCATCCTGAGTTTTTATGCTCAGGATTGTTCATTTATGTTAAACTAACATTTAAATTAAACGATATAATGGCAATATTAGCATTTCAAAAACCAGATAAGGTAATTATGCAGAAATCAACAGATTTCGATGGTACGTTTGAATTTCGTCCCCTAGAACCTGGTTTCGGTGTTACCATTGGTAATGCTTTACGCAGAATTTTGCTTTCTTCATTAGAAGGATACGCAATTACTTCTGTACGTTTCTCTGGTGTATCTCACGAGTTTTCTACCATTAAAGGTGTAGTAGAAGATGTAACTGAGATCATTTTAAACTTGAAACAAGTGCGTTTCAGCAAAACTGGCGATTCTGGTGATTCAGAAAAAATATTTGTAATAATAAATGGCCAAGATCAATTTAAAGCCGGCGATATCACTAAATTTTCAAATAACTTTACCGTATTAAACCCCGATTTAGTGGTTTGCAATATGGAATCAGCGGTTACTTTAGAAATTGAGTTAACCGTTAATAAAGGTCGTGGATATATCTCTGCAGAAGAAAACAAAAATGCCGACGCATTAGTGGGTGTAATTGCTATCGACTCTATTTATACCCCTATCAAAAACGTTAAATATACCATCGAAAACTTTCGTGTAGAACAAAAAACTGACTACGAGAAATTGGTATTAGATATTTCTACCGATGGTTCTATCCATCCGGAAGAAGCATTGAAAGAAGCAGCTAAAATTTTGATTCACCATTTCATGTTATTCTCTGATGAGAACATCATGTTAGAGTCTCAAGCAAAAGAAGAAACCAAAGAAGTTGACGAAGAAATTTTACACATGCGTAAAATCTTGAAAACTGAATTGGTAGACCTAGATTTATCCGTACGTGCCCTAAACTGCCTTAAAGCGGCGGATATTCGTTCTCTTGCCGAGTTAGTATCATACGACGTAGCGGATATGCTTAAATTCAGAAACTTTGGTAAAAAATCATTAACCGAAATTCAAGACTTAGTTAAATCTAAAGGCTTATCATTCGGTATGAACCTGTCTAAATTTAAACTAGACGAAGAATAATACAACAATTTATAAGCGACGTGTTCGTAATTCCCTCAAAAGAGACGGTACGATCACGAAAAACGAAGAACAATGAGACACGGAAAAAAAATAAATCACTTAGGCCGCACCGATACCCATCGCAAGGCTATGTTGGCCAATATGGCCTCTTCGCTTATTTTACACAAGCGCATTACCACTACCTTGGCTAAAGCAAAAGCGTTACGCCAATATGTAGAACCTTTAATTACCAAATCTAAAAGCGATACTACACACTCACGTCGTACCGTATTTAGTTATTTAAAAGATAAAGAAGCGGTTACTATTTTATTCCGCGAAATAGCAGAAAAAGTAGCTACCCGCCCAGGTGGTTATACCCGTATTTTGAAATTGGCTAACCGTTTAGGTGATAATGCAGAAATGTCTATCATTGAGTTGGTTGATTACAATACAACATTTACCCAGGGTGCCGAAGCGGGTGCTGCTAAAAAGAAAAGCCGTAGAGGTGGTGCTGCAACAAGCAAAACTAAAACTGTAGAGGCCGCTCCCGTTGCCACACAAGAAGTTGTAGAAACTGCCCCTGTTGCAGAGGAAGTAGCCGAAGAGGCATCAATTGCAGAGGAAGTAGTAGAAACTCCAGTAGAAGTAGTTGCTGATGAAACGCCAATTGCAGAGGAAATTGCAGAAACTCCAGTAGCTGAAGTTACAGAAGAAGCACCAGCAACTGATTCAGAAGAAAAAGCTACTGAAGATCCTGCTGTCTAAGAAGCAAAAACATATTTATTAAAAGCCCCGAACAACCCTTCGGGGCTTTTTTTCTGCCATCCTGTCATAATTGGGGTGGCTTTTTTCTGCCTCAAAAAGTCCATTTCTGCCAATTCGGTGGCTTTTAAGGCTTGGCATGTTGCTTGATACTAGGCTAGTAATTCAATAGATCATTGAATACATTAAGAAAAGAAAATTATGTCAAAAATTATTGGAATCGATTTAGGAACTACCAACTCATGTGTTGCCGTAATGGAAGGTAACGAGCCGGTAGTAATTGCCAACAGCGAAGGTAAACGTACTACCCCATCGGTAGTGGCCTTTGTAGAAAATGGAGAACGTAAAGTGGGCGATCCTGCTAAGCGTCAAGCCATTACCAATCCCGAAAAAACCATCTCATCTATTAAGCGCTTTATGGGCAATAGCTTTGATGAAGTAAAAAAAGAAACCAGCCGTGTACCGTACAAGGTAGTAAAAGGCGATAACAATACGCCACGTGTAGAAATAGACGGACGTAATTATACCCCTCAAGAATTATCGGCCATGATTTTGCAGAAAATGAAAAAAACTGCAGAAGACTTTTTAGGCCAAGAAGTTACCGAAGCGGTCATTACCGTTCCGGCCTATTTTAACGATGCCCAACGCCAAGCAACCAAAGAAGCTGGTGAGATTGCCGGTTTAACCGTAAAACGTATTATAAACGAGCCTACTGCCGCTGCCTTAGCCTATGGTTTAGATAAAGCAGGTAAGGAAATGAAAATCGTTGTGTTCGATTGCGGTGGTGGTACCCACGACGTTTCTGTATTGGAACTAGGCGATGGTGTATTTGAAGTAAAAGCTACCGATGGCGACACCCATTTAGGTGGTGATGATTTTGATCACATCATTATTGAATGGCTAGCCCAAGAGTTTAAAGCAGAAAATGGCATGGATCTACACCAAGATCCAATGGCTTTACAACGTTTAAAAGAAGCTGCCGAAAAAGCAAAAATTGAATTATCGAGCAGCAATCAAACTGAAATTAACTTACCATACATTACTGCCGACCAAAGTGGACCGAAACACTTGGTGCGTACCCTAAGCCGTGCAAAATTTGAGCAATTGGCTGAAAGTTTAATTAAACGTACCATCGATCCATGTAAATCAGCCTTAAAAAATGCCGGCTTAAAAACCAGCGATATTGATGAAATTATCTTAGTAGGTGGTTCTACCCGTATTCCGGCTATTCAAGAAGCAGTAAAAGCTTTCTTCGGAAAAGAGCCTTCAAAAGGCGTAAACCCCGATGAGGTTGTAGCCATTGGTGCCGCTATACAAGGTGGTGTATTAACTGGAGAAGTGAAAGATGTATTGTTGTTAGATGTTACGCCACTTTCTTTAGGTATTGAAACTATGGGAAGTGTAATGACCCGATTAATTGAGTCGAACACCACCATTCCAACTAAAAAATCGGAAACATTCTCTACCGCATCAGACAATCAACCATCCGTAGAAATACATATTTTACAAGGTGAGCGCCCTATGGCCAATCAAAACCGTACCATTGGACGTTTTCACTTGGATGGATTGCCACCTTCACCACGTGGAATTCCGCAAATTGAAGTGACTTTTGATATTGATGCCAACGGTATTTTACACGTAAGTGCACAAGATAAAGCCACTGGTAAAGAGCAAAAAATCCGTATCGAAGCTTCTTCTGGTTTAACTGATGAAGAAATTAAGAAAATGAAAGATGAAGCCGAAGCAAATGCCGAATCAGATAAAAAAGCAAAAGAAGAAGTAGATAAATTAAATGCAGCCGATGCTTTAATTTTCTCTACCGAAAAGCAATTGAAAGAGTACGGTGATAAAATCTCTGCAGATAACAAAACGCCTATTGAAACCGGTTTAAAAAAACTACAAGATGCCTTTGCTGCTAAAAACTTCGAAGATATGGAAACTGCACAAACTGAATTGCAAGAAGCATGGAATGCCGCTTCAGAAGAAATGTACAAAGCTACGCAAGAAGCAGGTGCCCAAGGCGCTCCATCTGAAGGTCCGGCTGATAACAGCGACCAAGTAACGGATGTAGATTTTGAAGAAGTGAAAGACGACGATAAAAAATAAGTCGTATTGATTTTCTTATACAAAAAAGCCCTCCCGAATTTCGGGAGGGCTTTTTTAATGCATATGTATGTTTGTTTAATAACTAATGCTGATGCTATTAGCTAGATTGGCTATGCTGGCAGAAGCAGTGCCATCAGTTGCACGCTTGAGTGCCACTCGTTTTCCGTTCATAACCAAGTTTTTTACTTTGTTATCAAAACCATGCAAAACCATGTTTAATTGAGTAAAGCGTGAGTTAAAACTGCCCTGAACCATGCTAAGGCTTACTTGCTTTTGGACAGGTGCAAAGCTGATGTTGCGTTTATAATAGTTCCCTTTCTCGTTATCAAAAGAGCTGCCATCGTCTTCATAATACACATAGCTACTACCTTTTTTGCCATTCCAGATGTGTATACTTAAAATTCCATCGCCTTTTTCCGACGTATTTTGTACCACAGCTTGCATCGGTATAATGCCTCCTGCTTTTACAAATACCGGTAAATCATTTAGGGGAGCAGCTGCCTCAATGGTGCTGTTTCCGGCATAGCTCACATCGCTGCTTAAGCGATACCAGTCGCCTGCAGGTAAGTATACCGAAGTGCTTGTTTTGTTGCTTTCAACGGGGGCAACCAATATATTATCGCCAAATAAAAACTCATTTTGGAAAGCTTCTTTATACACTTCCGCATCGGTGGTGTATTCAATGGCTAAACTTCGTGCCACTGGTAAACCGCTTTGGGTACTCTTGTAAAAAGAAGAATAAATGTAAGGCAACAAACGGTAGCGTTGCTCAATATCTTTGCGCATTACGGCTTCGGCTTCGGGGCCAAAGCGCCAAGGCTCTCTCATGGGGGCATTAATTTCGGAATGGTTGCGGAACATAGGCGTGTAAACCCCTAATGAATTCCAACGCATCATTAATTCTGCTGATGGGTTTCCAATAAAGCCACCAATATCAACGCCAGTATACGACACACCACTTAAACCTAAACTATTTACCAAACGCTGTCCCAAAAGCATGTGTGCATCGCTCGAAGCATTATCTCCCGTCCAAACGGCTGAATAACGCTGAATACCTGCATAGGCCGCTCGGGTAAGTACAAAAGCTCGACGGCCTAAAATATCTTGCGTGCCTTCATAGGTAGCTCTCGACATTTGTAAGCCATAGCCATTCCGTGCTTCACGCAAGGTCATTTGTTTTCCTTTGGTACCAAACTGGATTAATTCTGGGATGTTTTGTCCCCATGCCGATGGCTCATTCATATCGTTCCAAAAACCATCAATTCCTTTTTCAGTTAGGGCGCTAAACGATTTCCCCCACCAGTTACGTACCTCTGGTCGGTAAAAATCGGGGAAGTGGCAAGGGCCAGGCCAAACGGTTCCGGTGTAAAATTCGCCGTTGGGGTAGGTGGCAAAATAACCTTTTTGTACACCCTCGTCATATTGTTTATAGCCCTTTTCCACTTTAATGCCGGGATCAACAATGGTTACCACATGAAAGCCCATGCCTTTTAATTGGTCTATGGTATTTTTAGGATTTGGGAAGTTTTTCGGGCTCCACGTGAAAATTTTATAGGTATCCATATAATCGATGTCTAGATAAATGGCATCGGCAGGTATCTTTTTATCACGAAAGGTTTTAGCAATTTCCAATACCTGAGTATCGGGTTTATAGCTCCAACGGCATTGCTGGTAGCCCAAACTCCAAAGCGGAGGCATGCTCATACGGCCCGTTAGCCACGTGTAATCTTCAATAAGTTTACCTACAGAGCTAGCCCCGAAGAAGTAATAATTGAGTTCACCACCCTCTGCACCAAAATAGCTCATATTATCATCGGTAGAAGCGCCAAAATTGAAAAAACTTTTATGGGTATTGTCGAAAAAGATGCCGTATGTGGCCTTATCGTGTATTCCGATGTAAAAAGGAATAGTTTTGTAAAGCGGATCTGCATTTAAGGCATATGCTGGTACATCGCTGTTCCAGTTTACATAAGTGCTACCTCTACGGTCTAAATTTCCTGTTTTCTCACCCAAGCCAATAAAACGTTCGTTGGGTAAAAGTTTGCGGTAGCTACTAACTTGGGTGCCATTCCATGAAAGGCCAATGCGCTCATCATCGCCACTTAAAAAGGCGCCCGTTTTAATATTATAAAATGAAAAACGAACCGGGCTTTTAGAGATGCGTACTTGTATCGAATCGGTATTTACCAAAATTTCGGTATTCGACTCAATTAATTTTGTAAAGCCTGCACCTACGTTACGAATAACAGCTAGGGAGCTATCGGGTTTAAAGGTTTGGTTTACTGCTCGTAAACGAATAATAGTAGGCTGATATGCCGATAAAAATACCTGACCATTTTCGGCTCTAATTAATAAACCTTGTGCCGTTTGCGTGGCACTTTGTAGTTTACCTAATTGGCTGCTTAAGGTGCCGGTTTGTGCCGATAGGCTAATGCTGCCCGCAAGGAATGGCATGCAAAGGATTAAAAATTTACGTTTAAACATGTGTTTGATCAAAATGTAGGTTTAAGTTAAGCATTCGCGAATAATTTGTTCTATTTTTTTTTCCTTTTCTATAATGCTTTTTAGTAATTGAAATTGATTCAAACTGCGAATTAAATTTTGCTCGGGATACGAGATGGGGTAATAGATGCTTCCTTGTAAAAAATCGCTTAAAAAACGCAGTGCTTGCATGTATAAAATGAACTTTCCTGCAAATAAAATAGTCGCTTTCTCTTCGGGGCTTAATACCTCGGCCATTTCAGAAAGGTAGCCACTAATCATGGCCTTAAAATATTCTTCACGAACTGTAATTTTTTCTAAATCAGCTTCATTTTCATCGTAAGCGCAGAGGTAGGTGCGCATCATATCGCCCAGATCCGAGAGAAAGTAGCCGGGCATTAGTGTATCTAAATCAATTATGCAAACGCCGGCATAGCTTTCATGCTGTAAAAGTACATTGCTTATTTTGGTGTCGTGGTGTTGTACCCGAAGGGGCAATGTTTTTTTTAGATTCTCAAAAGTCTCCGCAATTTCTCGATTTGCTGCTGCTAAGGCAATAGCTTCAGCTGCGGCTTCTTTTAGCTGTTCGGGAGCTTTGGTTAAAGCCTGCTCAAATTGCTTAAAGCGTAGGCTTAAATCGTGAAAAGCAGGAATGGTTTCTTTGAAATTGTCTAAAGAAATGCCATCCAAAAGTCTACTCAATTCCCCGAATTTTTTGGCTGCCTGGTAAGCTTGTTTGGGGTCGCTAAGGGTATTAAAGGCTATTCCTTCGCTTATGAAAGGAAAAATTCGCCAATAAGAATTGGCTATTATAGTGGTATAAACTCCTTTTTGATTGGTAATTGGTGCTAAAAAAAGATAATTGGGGTCTTTATTCTCTAGATAGGCTTGGCAGAGTTGAATATTTTGTTCAATGGCCTCAGGTTGGGTAAAAACCCGATGGTTAAGTTTTTGTACAATCCAGCTTTGCTGGGCTCCCTTGGCAATATAGGTATCGTTAATGTGCCCAGAACCGACGGGTTCTATTTTCCAGCCCTCTGCGGGAAGATTGTAAAATTCCCATAGACCTCTAGGAATTGCTATTTCCATAGATTTGAAGGATACATACCCGCAGTTACCAAGGCATCGATGCTGGCTTGCACAATTGGCTTATCCTCTTTGTACGTTACCCCGAACCATTTGCTATCCGTAGGAAGTACCTTAAAGCGGGCTTTTCCTTCTTTTATTAATTTTTCGGCTACCAAAGGGATGAAAAATTCGGATTTAGGATTTTCTTTATTCGCCAAGGCAAATGCTACAAACATGGCTACCGAATCTTCAAATACTTTTGGGGTAAAGCCCCAAAAATTCATCGATACGGGCGTGTTGCTAGCTAAGGGAAATTCTACTCCGTTTTCCTCATATATTACGTCGCTCCCTTTGAAATATACCTTGGTACGTTCGTGAATATCGGTTAACAATCCGGCATCATTTACTTGGCACACACCACGAGATACTGAACCGTAATCGGATAAGGTTTTATTGATTTGGAAACCCATTAAAGAATAGGTTTCATCGCTTACGTCATTGGTTAAAAATTTAGCCATTTGCTCGTACGAATCTCGGCTATAAAAATCATCGGCATTAATGACGCAAAAAGGCTCTTTTACGGCATCTTTAGCCGCTAAAACGGCATGTGCAGTACCCCATGGTTTGGCTCTTTCAATTTCTTCGCTAATACCAAAAGGCTTTAAATCGTACGATTGGTACACATAATCGGTAGCAATTTTACCGGCTAATTTCGGTTCAAAAATCGCCTTAAAATTATCGGCAAACTCTTCTCGAATAATAAATACTACTTTCCCAAAACCAGCTTGTATGGCATCGTAAATAGAATAGTCGATAATCGTTTCTCCATTTGGGCCAAAGCCATCGATCTGTTTCATGCTGCCATAACGACTAGCCATGCCGGCGGCTAAAATTACTAGAGTGGGTTTCATTTATATAGGTTTATTGAGTTCAAATTTTTATACTTGATGCAAAATTAAGAATGTATCCCGAAGAATGGTTATGCTATCTTAATTAATTTGAACAACCAAATTAATCCATGGAAAGAAGAAAATTTATACGAGCAACCCTGGCGGCTGGTGCTGCTGCTACGGTACTTAACCCTACCGTATTGTTTGCGGCTAAACAGCCAAAAGTGCGTCTAGGATTTATCGGTGTTGGCTTACGTGGCCGCGATCATCTTGAACTATGCCTGCAGCGTGACGATGTGGAGGTTATGGCTATTGCAGATCCGGATGCCAACAGCGCTTTAGAAGCACAAAAACTGATTGCCAAATATGGCCGTAAACGAGCTTTGGAATTTACCAAAGGCAATGAAGATTTTTTAAATCTCTTAAAAAGAGAAGATATTGATGCCGTAGTAATTGCCACCCCTTGGGAATGGCACATTCCACAGGCCATTGCTGCAGTAAAAGCAGGTAAAATGCCCGCAGTGGAAGTGTGTGGCGCTACCGATTTGCAAGAGTGTTGGGATATTGTGGATGCTGTTGAAGAAACGGGCGTACCCTTGTATATGATGGAGAATGTGTGTTACCGAAGAGATGTAATGGCGGTGCTTAATATGGCCCGGCAGGGACTTTTTGGTGAGCTGTTACACTTGCAGGGAGGCTACCAGCACGATTTGCGTGACGTGAAGTTTAACGATGGTAAACAACCTTATGGCGGTGGGGTAGAGTTTGGCGAAAAAGGCTTTTCTGAAGCCAAATGGCGCACCAATCATTCGGTTAAACGCAATGCTGAGCTATATCCAACCCATGGTTTGGGCCCGGTTGCCACCATGCTAGATGTGAACAGAGGCAACCGTTTAACGGCCTTGTCATCTGTAGCTACCAAAGCCCGTGGCTTACATAAATATATTGTGGATCAGGCAGGCCCCGATCATCCGAATGCGAAAGTGAATTTTAAGTTGGGTGATATTGTGACTACTTCTATTCAAACAGCAAATGGCGAAACTATTGTGCTTTCGCACGATACCAGTTCTCCTCGTCCGTATTCCTTAAATTTTAGAGTGCAGGGTACCAACGGTCTTTGGATGGACGACATGAATTCCATTTATATTCAAGGAAAAAGCCCGAGAGCACACGTTTGGGAAAAAGATGAGACATATATGAAGGCCTATGACCATGCACTTTGGAAAAAATATGAAAGCCAAGCCGAGGGTGCCGGCCATGGAGGAATGGATTTCTTTGTGATCAATTCATTTATCGAATCGATAAAACGGCAAGAGCCTTTTGCTATGGATGTGTATGATTTGGCTACCTGGTATGCCATTACACCTTTATCCGAATCGTCTATTGCTCAGGGAGGTTCCTTACAGCAAATACCCGATTTTACTCGAGGAAAATGGTTGAATCGGAAACCGATTTTTGCCCTAGATGAATTAGGCTATTAACAAAAAAGCCCCGAACATTCGTTCGGGGCTTTTTTTATTTAAGCGATCTAAAATCCTGACCGGCTTTAATATCGAGCAAGGCTTCGTAAATTAAGCGAATCACATTGTCTACATCTTCTTTATGTACCATTTCTACAGTGGTGTGCATGTAGCGCAAAGGCAAGGAAATTAATGCCGAAACTACCCCATCATTAGAATAGGCAAAGGCATCGGTATCGGTGCCGGTAGAACGTGAAGAAGCTTGACGTTGAAAGGGAATGTTATTTTCTTCCGCCGCCTTAATTAATAATTTATTCAAATTGCTTTGTACCGCTGGAGCGTAAGAAACCACAGGACCTTTACCACAAGCCAAATCGCCTTGGGTAATTTTGCTAATCATGGGCGTTTGCGTATCGTGGGTAACATCGGTTACAATGGCTACGTTTGGTTTAATGCGGTGGGCAATCATTTCGGCGCCACGCAAGCCAATTTCTTCTTGTACCGAGTTTACAATGTATAAGCCAAAAGGTAATTTCACCTTATTTTCTTTTAGTAATCGGGCTACTTCGGCAATCATAAAGCCGCCAGCACGGTTATCTAGCGCACGACCAACATAATAGCGGTCGTTTAAAATCATAAATTCGTCTTCGTAGGTAATTACGCAACCCACGTGTATGCCTAATTTTTCTACTTCTTCTTGGCTGGTGCAACCACAATCTAAAAAGATGTTTTTTAGTGTGGGCGCTTCTTCTTTTTCGCCACTACGGGTATGAATGGCCGGCCAACCGAACACGGCCTTAACAATACCTTTATCGGTGTGGATATTTACTCGTTTAGATGGCGCAATTTGATGATCGGAACCGCCATTTCGAATTACATAAATTAATCCGTCTTTGGTAATGTAGTTTACATACCATGAAATTTCATCGGCATGTGCCTCAATAACCACTTTATACTCGGCTTTTGGGTTTATAACGCCTACAGCGGTACCGTAATTATCTACAAAATGTTCATCGATATATGGTTTTAGATAATCTAACCATACTTTTTGGCCTTCCCATTCGTAGCCGGTAGGAGAGGCATTATTGATATATTTTTCAAAAAACTCTACTGATTTTTTGGTTACTACGGATTTGTGTTTTACTTCTTTTTTTGCCATGTTCTTATAAATAGATTTCCATAATCACGAAATCGTGCTCGTCTTGATGGAATTTTTCTTCGGTTTCTGTAAAGCCAAATTTAGCATAAAATGCCGATGCATTGCAACGGGCATTGCACCATAGTCGGGGGCAGCCTTTATCTTTAGCAAATTCAATGATATGGGCCATTAGCAAGCTGCCATAGCCTTTTCCCTGCTCGGAGTTTAGCGTAGCAAATTTCCGAAATTGCATACTCTCCTCAGTAATAAAGGTAGACACCACACTAATCAAGGCATTGTTATCGAATAGACCGAAGTGAATGCCCTCAAAATCGTTGACCAATTTTACCTCTTCTATGCTCCAATTGGGGTACATGACCACTTGGCGTAGGGGCCAGGTAAGCTCGGGGGTTATTTGCTCTATGCTTGCCAATTGCTTATAAAGGAATGTTACCGTGTTTTTTACGTGGGTTGTTTACCACTTTATTTTCGAGCATGGCAAAGGCCTTAATCAATTTGCTGCGTGTTTCTGATGGTGCAATTACTTCGTCCACAAAACCACGTTCGGCAGCCCGGTAAGGGTTGGCAAATAAATCGGAATACTCTTTTTCTTTTTCCAACCATTTCTCGGAAGGGTCTGCAGCCGCATTAATTTCTTTTTTAAAGATAATTTCTGCAGCACCTTTGGCGCCCATTACGGCAATTTCGGCACTTGGCCAAGCGTAATTCATATCGGCACCAATGTGTTTGGAGTTCATTACGCAATAGGCACCGCCATAGGCTTTTCGGGTAATTACAGTAATTTTTGGTACGGTGGCTTCGCAAAAGGCGTATAATAATTTTGCGCCATTGGTAATAATGCCGTTCCATTCCTGGTCGGTGCCCGGTAAAAAGCCTGGTACATCTTCTAAAACCAATAGCGGGATGTTGAAGCTATCGCAAAAACGAACAAAACGAGCACTTTTTACAGAGGCATGGTTATCTAACACGCCAGCTAAAAAGGCAGGCTGATTGGCTACAATGCCAATACTCTTGCCGGCCAATCGGGCAAAACCTACCACAATATTTTCGGCGTATTCTTTATGTATTTCTAGGAAAGAGCCTTCGTCAGTTAATTCGGTGACAATATCACGTACATCGTAAGGCTGAGAAGCATTTTCGGGCATCAATTCATCTAGTTTCGGACGGTTTTCATTACCTGCTTCGTATGAAATTGCAGGTGGCTGCTCTTCGCAATTTTGCGGCATGTAGCTTAGCAATTTTTTAACGTGATTAATAGCATCCAGTTCATTTGCACAAGCAAAATGGGTAACGCCCGATTTGCTAGCATGGGTGGCTGCTCCGCCCAATTCTTCGGCGCTCACTTCTTCGTGTGTAACAGTTTTAACCACATTAGGGCCTGTTACAAACATGTAGGAAGTATTTTCTACCATCAAAATAAAATCGGTAATGGCCGGTGAGTATACCGCACCGCCGGCACAGGGGCCCATAATAGCCGATAGTTGTGGCACTACGCCCGAAGCTTGGGTATTGCGGTAAAATATGTCGGCATAGCCACCTAAGGAAACCACTCCTTCTTGTATACGAGCACCGCCCGAATCGTTTAAACCAATTATTGGAGCTCCATTAGTCATAGCCATCTCCATTATTTTGCAAATTTTTTCCGATTGCGTTTCGGATAAGGAGCCTCCAAAAACAGTAAAATCTTGAGAATATACGTATACTAATCGGCCATTAATCGTACCGTAGCCGGTTACCACACCATCGCCATCGTATTTTTCTTTTTCCATTCCAAAATCGGTGGAACGGTGGCTTACAAACATCCCAATTTCTTCAAAAGAGCCTTCGTCTAACAAGAAATGTAAGCGTTCGCGGGCAGTAAGTTTGCCTTTTTTATGCTGACTTTCTAAACGGGCTTCTCCGCCACCTAATTTGGCTTTTTCTCGTTTTTGGTGTAAGTGTTTTATCTTATTGTTCAAAGCTGCATTGTGTTTAAGTGGTTAAAAATACAAAATGTATGGCATGTATTGAACATACAATGCATCTTATCTTTTTGAAAAATTAATGTTCAATTCCCATAAATAATCGAGAAATTTGCTGGAGTACTGTTATAGAATAACGATGAAAAAACCACAACATACCTACGAAGAGCTTTTGCAAGGAAATAGAGATTGGGTAGCTAAGCAATTAGCTATCGACCCTAACTTTTTCACCAAATTGGCACAGGGCCAGAGTCCAGATGTATTGTGGATTGGTTGCTCAGATAGTCGTGTTCCGGCAAATGAGGTAACTAATTCTAAGCCTGGGGAGGTTTTTGTACACCGTAACATTGCCAATATGTGCGTACACTCGGATATGAATATGTTGAGTGTGCTCGATTATGCGGTGAATGTGCTAAAAGTAAAACACGTAATTGTAGCCGGCCACTATAATTGTGGGGGAATTGCCGCTGCATTAAGTAGCAATCAGTTTGGACTAATAGATAATTGGTTGCGCCATATTAAAGATGTGTACCGTATGCACAGCGATGAATTGGATAAAATTGAAAATGAAGCGGATAAAATTAACCGCTTGGTGGAATTGAATGTAGTAGAACAAGTATACAATTTGTGTAAAACTACTATTGTGCAAAATGCTTGGAAAAACCGTGCCGATTTAGAAGTACATGGATGGGTAATTCAATTGGATAGCGGCTATGTAAAAGACTTAAACGTATCGGTGAGTAATGCCGATAATTTGGGTAAAGTTTTTTCCTTAAATAAATTAGATGAATAAAGTCAGTTTACAGTATATAACAAAAAGCCCTCCCGAAATTTCGGGAGGGCTTTTTGTTGATTAATCTTCTGCTAAAAACGGATAACGGTAATCTTTTGGTGGATCGAAGGTTTCTTTAATGGTTCGTGGAGATACCCAGCGTAACAAGTTAATCATCGATCCTGCTTTATCGTTAGTTCCTGAGCCTCTAGCACCCCCAAAAGGTTGTTGGCCTACTACTGCTCCGGTACATTTATCGTTAATGTAAAAATTGCCAGCAGCATTGCGCAAGGCAAAGGTGGCTTGTTCAACAACGTAACGATCTTGCGCCAATACCGCCCCAGTTAAAGCATAAGCAGAGGTGGAATCAATTAGTTCTAATGTTTTGTCAAAATCGCTATCCTCGTATACAAAAAGAGTAAGCACCGGCCCGAATAATTCTTCGCACATGGTTATATATTTTGGTTCTTTTGCCACAATAAGCGTTGGCTCAATAAAATAGCCTTTAGATTTATCGTAGTTGCCGCCCGCAATAATTTCTACATTGTTGTCTTTTTTGGCAGCATCAATGTAAGTAGCCAATTTCTCGAACGATTTTTCATCGATAACCGCATTTACGAAATTGCTAAAATCTTCTGTTGGCCCTATTTTTAAAGTAGCCAAATCGCGAACGAGTAGTTTTTTTAATTCAGGCCAAACAGATTTGGCAACATACACTCTCGATGCTGCAGAGCATTTTTGTCCTTGATATTCAAAGGCACCACGAATAATGGCGGTGTTTGCTGCTTCTACATCGGCAGATCCGTGGACTAAAATAAAATCTTTACCACCAGTTTCGCCTACAATACGTGGGTAGGTTTTATATTGATGAATATTGTTTCCGATAGTTTTCCAGATATTTTGAAATACTGAGGTAGATCCGGTAAAGTGGATACCTGCAAAATCGGGGTGTTTAAAAATAACATCGCCTGCATCAGGACCCGAAACGAATACCAAATTGATAACACCATCGGGTAAGCCTGCTTCACGGAAAATTTCCATTAATACGTTGGCCGAATAAATTTGGGTATTTGCTGGTTTCCAAACCACCACATTGCCCATCATGGCGGCTGATGCTGGTAAATTGGCTGCAATAGCGGTAAAGTTGAAGGGTGTTAAAGCAAATACAAACCCTTCTAATGGACGTTGTTCTAATCTATTCCAGGTTCCTCTCGACGATACTGGAGGTTGTTGTTGGTAAATTTCTGACATGTATTTTACGTTGAAACGTAAAAAGTCAATCAATTCGCAAGAAGCATCAATTTCTGCCTGAAAAGCATTTTTAGATTGTGCCAACATGGTAGCTGCATTCAATTTTGCACGGTATGGGCCAGCAATTAAATCGGCTGCTTTTAAGAAAATAGCCGCTCGTTGCTCCCAAGCTAGGCGCTCCCAATTGGCTTTAGCTGCTAAAGCTGCTTTAATAGCCGCTTCTACATGGCTTTTATCGCCTTGGCTAAAATGGCCTAAAATATGTTGGTGGTCATGCGGCGGATGCATAGTCACTTTTTTATCCGTACGCACTTCTTTTCCACCAATAAACATGGGTACATCTACGGTGGTAGCACGGGCATCGGCCAATGCTTTTTTTAGTTCGGCACGTTCAGCACTCCCTGGAGTATACGATAATATCGTTTCGTTTACCGGGGTTGGAACATTAAAAAATCCTTTTAGCATAGTGTTATCATTGAGTCATTCAAAGATAAGATTTTGTAAGCTAAATTCGGGTCGATATCTAACGCATTCGCAGGGTTTTTGTTTTGTAAATTGTAAATTAGCCCTATATGTGTATGAAGCTCCTTCGATTGCTGCTTTCCCCCATTTCCATCCTATATGGCTTGGGTGTATTTTTGCGTAATATCTTGTTTGATTGGGGCCTGTTTAAATCCACTAAATTTACTATCCCGGTACTTGTTATTGGCAATATTACTGTGGGAGGATCGGGCAAAAGCCCAATGACTGAATACTTGCTTAAACTTTTGAAAAACGAACTTAGAGTGGCTGTATTGAGTAGAGGGTATGGTAGAAAAACAACAGGTTTTAAATTAGTAGAAACCGATAGTACAGCTGCTGAAGTGGGCGATGAGCCTATGCAGTTTAAACAACATTTCCCCGAACTTACAGTTGCCGTATGTGAAGATAGGGTAGCAGGTATGCAAAAACTAGTGGCTAACCACGACTTAGTAGTGTTAGACGATGCCTACCAACACCGCTGGCTGCAAGCCAGTTTGAGTATCTTACTTTTAGAATATAGTTCGCTACAAAAATTAGATTTTTTACTCCCTACGGGTAATTTAAGAGAGCCCCGTAGCGCCACAAAACGAGCCGATATACTCGTTGTGACCAAGGCGCCTCAAAAGCTGCCTGCGGAAGAGAAGGCTAAATTGATAAAGCGCATACAACCCCAGTCTAATCAGAAACTATTCTTTTCATATTTACGCTACGGCAATCTGCTGAGTGTTGCCGATGGCAGTGCACGATTGTTAAATACGCTTCGTGCCGATACTCAGGTATTCCTTTTAACGGGTATTGCCAATGCAAGCCCCTTGGTAGCCGAATTAAAACGTTACACATCGCACATTATACATCATCAATATCCAGACCATTATAATTTTACCAGTTCCGATTTAGAAAAAATCAGCCGTGCATATTTTGAAAGTACAGCCACTGATAAAGTGATAATCACGACCGAAAAAGATGCACAAAGGTTAAAAAGCCGTATTTTGACTGCTTCTTTAGCCCACACCCTGCTCTACGTATTGCCGGTAGAAACGGCTTTTGCTGAAGAAGATAAAAGTGAATTTGACCAATTAATACACACCCATGTTAGACAATAGTGAGAGCACTGCAGCCTTTTTGCAGCAAAAAATAGGCGATTTTAAGCCAGAGATTGGTATTGTACTAGGTACTGGCTTAGGTGCCTTGGTAAACGATATTGAGATTGCTTTTCAATTTCCTTATGCCAACATCCCCGATTTCCCTATTTCTACCTTAGAGTTTCATTCAGGTAAACTCATATTTGGTACGCTATCCGGTAAAAAAGTAGTAGCCATGCAAGGTCGCTTACACTATTACGAAGGCTACGATATGAAACGCATTACCTTTCCTATTCGGGTAATGAAATTATTGGGCATAGCGTATTTATTTGTTTCAAATGCTAGTGGCTCTTTAAACCCCGATTTTAAGAAGGGAAGTTTAATGGTGATTTCCGACCATATTAATAAGCAACCCGATAATCCATTAAGAGGCAGAAACGAAGATCATTTTGGTCCGAGATTCCCAGATATGAGTGAACCTTATCATCCAAAATTAAGAGTCATGGCCTTAGAAATTGCCCAGCAAAAAGGAATTACCTGCCACGAAGGCGTGTACGTTTCTGTTGCCGGACCTAATTTAGAAACCAAGGCAGAGTACAGGTATTTGCGTTTAATTGGTGGCGATGCTGTAGGTATGAGTACCGTACCCGAGGTAATTGTAGCCAACCATATGGGCTTGCCGGTATTTGCTATTTCGGTATTAACCGACGAGGGTTTTCCGGAGAATTTACAGCCGGTATCTTTAGAAGAAATTATTCAAACTGCCGCCAAAGCAGAACCCGATTTAACGGTAATCTTTAAAGAAATGTTAGCCCGATTATGATTAAATTACGGATTTATTTCATCATTCTCTTTAGTTTTTCCATGCTGGGTTTGCGTGCGCAAACATTAAAAAATGCGATTGGAAATAGGTCTGGCGGCGGTCCACAAAAAACTGGAGTAAGTGTCAGTTTAGATTCGTTGCGTAAACGAGAAGAATCTAGAAAAGACAGTGTGGTGTTCACCGCTAAATATATCCGTTTTACCAATTTGCGAATGCTTAACGATAGCTTACGCACCGAACAATTAGACACCAGTTTGGTGAATTTTCAGCACTACAGCCCTACCGATAAACCCGATAAACCGGCCATTAATCTAGGTGGTGCAGGTTTGGCTGCCCGTGATTTACTTTTTGAACCAACCAAAACCATTGGATTTCAAACCGGATTTCATTCACTTGATAGATTCATGTTGAGAAGCGATTCGGTACGTTATTATATTGCCCGAGCACCGTATACCGAATTGTATTATGTAAGCGGAAAAGATATAGAGCAAACCTTTCGGGTAACCCACACCCAAAATATTAAACCTAACTGGAATGTAGGTTTTAATTACAACCGCATTGGCGGAACCGGATTGTACAAAAATCAAGATGTAAGCCATTTAAATTCAGCCATTTTTACGTGGTATAGGGGTCCTAAGCACCATTACCAAGTACTGGCCCATGCTTTATTTAACAATATTAGTGCTGGTGAAAACGGTTCGCCGGAACGTGAAGATATTTTTGATACCCCTGCGGCTTTTTCTAGAGATGCCGAATTTGTGCGCTTAAGTGCCGAAGGTGCAAACAGACCGCAACAAATTTGGAGAGAGAATACGCTGTTTGTAAAACAAATTTATGATTTGGGTAAAAAAGATAGTTTAAAAGCCGGGGGTTTACCTACCCAGCGTTTTGCCTATTCATTTAGTTATAGCAAAAATAGGGTCAAGTTTTTCAGAAACGAAGCCGATGAGCTGAATGTATTTCCACACCTGCAGCCCGAAACCATTACCACCACTAACGATACGACTGAGTTGAAACACTTGAGTCAAGAATTCAGTTATAGTTTTTACTTAAGAGGCCGTTCGGTAAGTTTTTTGCGCAACGAGTTGCGTTTAACTCTTGCGGCCCAGCACGATTCGTACACCTATACCCAAATGGGAGCGGAGCAAAAAAATCAGAATCTAACCCTAAAAGGTGGCTTGGGTTACCGCTTTAACGAGCGTTTATTACTCAGCGGACAGCTTAACCAAATTGTACAAGGTAGCCAAGCCGGAGATTATTTATACGATGCCCAATTGGCCATTTTATTGAGTAAAAAAGTAGGTAAAATTACGGCATCTGCCTATTTGCAAAACAAATCTCCGGAGCAGTTATATAACCAAGTGAATTACCAATACCACCAATGGTCTAACAATTTTAAGCGTACCGGTACCACCAATTTGGCTTTTAGGTACGAAAATACGCCTTTACGCTTTGCCGCACAAGCGGCTTTTTATAGCCTTTCCGATTATTTATATTACCGAGAAACACTTACCCCACGGCTCATTGAACCGGTGCAAAATTTAGCGGCTATTCCATTGCTTAAATTTTCCGTTAGCAAACAAATTACGCTTGGTAAATTCAATTTAGAGCAATTGGTGGTGTATCAAAAAACAGCTTCCGAAGCCATTTTGCAAACTCCAGCCTGGTATTCGAATACCAGTTTTTATTACGATTGCCGCATTTTTAAAGTGTTGCACGCCAACATTGGCTTCGATGTGAATTACCATACCGCCTTCAATAATCCGGGCTATGCGCCTAATGTGAGCCAGTTTTATCAATTGCACAACCCTGTTCAATATAAAACCTTTCCGGTTGTAGATGTATTTATTAGAGCCAATTTGCGTAGAGCCAATTTATTCTTAAAAATGGATCACATGAGCCAAGGCTGGACAGCCGATGGCTATTATACCGTACAAAATTACCCCATGCAAGACAGAATGATGAAGTTTGGCTTGAGTTGGAAATTCTACAACTAGCATATCAATCAAAATAGTATCTTAGCGACCTAAATATTATGAGTAAAGCAATTATTAAAACCGAAAAAGGCGATATGACCGTAGCTTTCTACGATCAAGACGCCCCAAACACTGTAGCTAATTTTTTAAAATTGGCTGAATCAGGATTTTATAACAACGTAACTTTTCACCGGGTACTTCCGAATTTCGTGGTTCAGGGTGGCGATCCAACGGGTACCGGTGCCGGTGGCCCAGGCTACAAAATTGACTGTGAGTTGGATGGCGAAAACCAATACCACGATAGAGGCGTATTGTCTATGGCCCATGCAGGTAGAAATACCGGTGGTTCGCAGTTTTTTATCTGCCATAGCCGCGATAATACCGCCCACCTAGACCGCAACCATACTTGTTTTGGTAAAGTGGTAGAGGGGGTAGATGTGGTTGATGATATCCGCGAAGGAGATAAAATTTTAGGAATAGAGATTGTAGCAGAATAAAGAGCGTATGAACTTAAGAGGAATAGTTGCCGTATCGGGCAAACCGGGCTTATTTAAGCTAATTGGTCAGAACAAAACAGGTTTTATTTTAGAAAGTCTAGACGGATTGAAAACCAAAGCCATTGTAAATATGGCCAACGCCAAATTAGCGTCTTTAGAAGATATTACCATTTTTGGTGAAGACGATGATTTGAAATTGATTGACATTTTTGAGCGCATGAAAAAAATTACGGCCATTCCGGATGCCAAAGCAGATGGACAGGCCTTGAAAACTTTTTTTAAAGAAGCCGCTCCCAAACACGACGACGAACGGGTGTACAGTTCCGATATCAAAAAAATTATTACTTGGTTTAGCATCATTAAAGACTTACCTATTTTTAACGAAAAAGCACCCGAACCACTAGACCCAGAGGCTCCAGCGGTTAAAGGAGTAGCTAAAAAAGCTGAAGCCAAACCGCTAGAAGCCAAAAGGCCAAGCAAGGCGGTAGCTACTACCAAACGTACTTCGTCTAAAGCGAAATAGATTTCTACATCTTTGTAAAAAGCCCTCCCAAATTTTGGGAGGGCTTTTTTGGTTTACTTACCTAAAGCTTTATTTTTAAGCCAATAGGAATAAAGCTTGCTTGCACATAATTTTTATGGCGGCTATAGAGGGGGCTTGTACTTATTGTAAGTTTGCTAGGAGGAAAAATAAATAAGGGAGCAGTTTCAATGTAAGTGCCTTCGGCTATACGAATATCCAGTGCCATGCCGGCACTGAGTGTTGGTTGCCAGGCTTTTTTCCCCTCCCCATGTGCATACATTATGCCCACTCCACAAGAAAAATCCCAATTAAGAAAAGATTTTTTGGGTAGCATAAACGAATGCAAGTTTAAGCCAATAGTATTTGTATTTAATTCTGGGGGGTATGGCACACCTGGAGCCATTTTTAGGCTCGGTATACCGCTTAATCCTTTCCATTTGCTATCTACTGAAAATACTCCAATAGGTTCGTTCTTGGTTTTTAATCTTTTTGATATATTCTACATTTAATCGAGGCCCAAAGGAGGAGTAACTATCCCAAGTTAGTCCTGTACCAACAATGATATATTGAGGTGGTTTTGCTAAATCATCTTGTGCAAAGCAGGTACATGTGACCATTAGCAATAAAAGTGTATATAAATTTTTCATCATACTATTTTAAACCCCAAGCCTAAAATTTTGGGCTTCGGGTTAGGTTTATTGTTTTGCATCTAGATAATCTTGCTCGGTAAAAATAAAATCAAAATAACCGGTAATGGAATAACCTGTTTCTGAAGTAATGGTTCTTAAATAATTATCGGAATTAATTATATTTTTCGGATTAGTATAGACTATTCCGGAAAGATTTGGATCATTGGCTTTTCGATGGATAACAGTAAATACGCCATCGTAAATTATTTTTACTGAATCGCAGAAGAGTTGCAAATCATTTCCATAATTATGCGGATTAACTTTTCCCATTCCTCTCGAAATAGAAACAACCATAATATCATTTGCCGGGATAGTTGTAATGCTTATTGGTTCAACCACCCCATTGCGGTAGGGTAAAATCTGAATGCTATGATTTGATTGATTGATCAAGTTAGTTTTAATGTCACTATGTCCGTCTATTACGCAAGAAGGTAACAGTGTCGCAAGGAGAATAATTATCTGTACATTTTTCATCTTAATAATAGATTAATAGTTCATCAATTTGCGCATCGGTTACGCCATTTGGTTTATTTAGTTTTAAATGAGCTGCCAGATTATTTAACCAGTAAACGTTAGGTAAAACTTTAGTTTCTAAATCAGCTAGTTCATAACCGGATACCTGGTCGTTTACAGTTCCTACCTTAAGTACCCCCGAAAAGAGTTGATTGAATTCGTTATAGTCATCCAGGAGGTTAATAAATAGACTTGTATAGCTAGAGTCGTCGCTTAATTCCCAATATTGATAAGCATAACGGTTAGGAAAACCAACATCTATTCCATAATTCCAATCTCCATAATTGGCTATGCCTCGGGTATTTTTATACTCCAATTTGGTAAGCCACCATTCTACCCCTGTCGCCCAACTTTCCCTAATTTCAGCAGTTACTAAAAGGTATGAGATAGCGGCCGGTAGATTCATGAAATGTGTATTATGTGAAGTCTCATGAACAGTAGTAGAGAAAATTTCATCAGAATTATATTCTATATTGTATTGGTTGTATCTGGTTATTTTTATTATGGGTAAAATAATCAGATTGATACCTTGCCAATTTTTTGTCTCATCTTTTGCTATATAGATTGTTCTGCCACCAAAAAACTGTTGCGGTCGATTTAAGCCATCAATAAATCCATAATGGTAGCGATAAGCTCCTCTGAATATGTGGCTTATAAATCGGTCGTAACCGTTGGCAATGTCTAGATTCCAATTGGCTTTTTGTTTGGGGCCGTCAATCCAGGCGGTTAAACCAATTAAGTGCTCTCGTACCACAAAATCTTCCTGGTTAAACCACAAGGAGTAATTACACGGGTTTTTAAAGGTATCTTCCATTTGGTAATTGCCCCAGAAATCTGTTCGGGCATGGTGGGTGGTAAACCAACGGCGGGCACGCATATCTACGCCCTCTAGGCCAATGTATTGTTGCAAACGGGTATCCCACACTTGAATTTTACCACCCGGGTGGTAGCTTGCTTGCGGGCTATTGGCTTTAATAGCCACAATGGTATCCTGAAAATTGCCGGTTTGTTTATAGGCTTGGTTCAGCAACTGGTCTACATAGGCTTGGCTAGTTTTGCTTTTTAGGCTAGCATCTTCTTCGGGGATATACAAAGCCGAGATAACCTCGTAAGGAATTTTAGGGTCAAACACATAATCGCTTTTTACGGCCGCATAGTGGTAAGTAATGGTGCCTTTAGGAAGGCTAGGATCGTGGTATCTATTTCCTCGTACGGCAATTTCATAATCGAGCGGATAGGGGTAAACCGTCATGCGCTTGTCGGTTTGCAATTGTTCGTATTGCGCCGAGTCGGCTGGCTTAAATTTTACGTAAAAATGGGAGGCCCGTAGATCTACAGCCTTCAATAGGATCAGCCCTTGGCCTTCTAACCGGCTTATAGCCGATTTCATGTTAGCCAAGGTGTAAGGATTGTTTAGTTTTTTACCCAAAATTAAGTCGCCTTCTCGGTAGGGTGTGGGCGCTGGTTCGGTACTGCTTGTACGCAAGCTGTTTGGTGTAAGTTCGGTGTTGGGTACTTGTGGTTCGTTTTTACTGCAAGCCAATAAGACCATGCAGCAGGCAAGAACAAGGCCTAGCGTGTACTTGTTTTTCATAGCATTGTTAATTTAACGGTTAAAAAAAATTCGCTATGTGCGGGTTTCGGCTCAGGGTAGGAAAGGGATTTACGTTCTATCTAATGCACATACTGCGCATAAATATAAGATTTTAATTTAAAAGAAAAATAATTTCAATTAAATTTTATAGGTGGTGGTAGGGTTCGCCTCAGAGAATGCTGAATGCTCGGTAAAGCTGTTCGGTAAAGAACAAGCGCACCATTTGATGCGAAAAGGTGAGTTTAGAAAGGGATAATTTAAGATTTGCCCGCTCGTACACACTGGCATGAAATCCGTAGGGGCCACCAATTATAAAAACCACGTGAGCGGTACTTTGGTTCATCCATTTGTTTAGTTCTTTACTAAACTGAACAGAATCAAGTTCTTTGCCGTTTTCATCAAGTAAAACCACAAAATCACTCGGGATAATTTTTGCCAAAATAAGCTCGGCCTCTTTTTGTTTTTGTTGTTCAAAAGAGAGGTTTTTGCTGTTCTTTAAATCGGGAATTTCTGTGCGTTGGTACTTGCAATAGTGTTGCAAACGATTTTCGTAGATACGAATGCCTTCTTGCAAATATGCTTCGGTGGTTTTACTGATGCAAAGAAGGCTGATTTTCATAGAGAGGAGGTATAAAAAATGGCGGCACGCTTGCGTGCCGCCATGTAAGTCGAGAAATTAGGCTCTCATCATATTTAAGGCACCACCAGCTTTAAACCACTCAATTTGTTGAGCGTTGTAGGTATGGTTTACGCTAATTTCCTCTTTAGAACCATCCTTATGGTTTAATACCAAGGTTAATGGTTTTTCTGGAGCAAAAGCAGTTAGGCCTACAATATCGATTTGATCGTCTTCTAAAATTTTATCGTAATCGGCTGTGTTGGCAAAAGTTAAAGCCAGCATACCTTGTTTTTTCAAATTGGTTTCGTGGATACGGGCAAAAGATTTTACCAATACCGCACGTACACCTAGATGACGTGGTTCCATGGCCGCATGCTCACGAGAAGAGCCTTCGCCGTAGTTTTCATCACCCACAACAATACTACCAATGCCAGCTGCTTTGTAAGCACGTTGCGTAGCCGGAACTGGCCCGTATTCGCCAGTTAAGTGGTTTTTAACGGTATCGGTTTTTTCGTTAAAGTAGTTTACCGCCCCAATAAGCATGTTGTTTGAAATGTTATCTAAGTGACCACGGAATTTTAACCACGGGCCTGCCATCGAAATGTGGTCGGTAGTACATTTTCCTTTGGCTTTAATTAATAATTTTAGTCCCACAAGGTCGGCGCCTTCCCATGCTTTAAATGGATCTAGCAATTGCAAACGGTGCGAAGTTGTAGAAACCAATACTTGTACGCCAGAGCCATCGGCAGCAGGAGCTTGGAAGCCTGCATCTTCTACGGCAAAGCCTTTGGTAGGCAATTCGTCGCCAACCGGTGGGTCTAATTTGACTTGTTCGCCTTTATTGTTGGTTAACGTATCGGTTAGTGGGTTAAAATCTAATCTTCCAGCTATTGCAATAGCTGCAACCATTTCTGGCGATGCAACAAATGCACATGTATTTGGATTACCATCTGCCCTTTTAGCAAAATTTCTGTTAAAAGAATGCACAATGGTATTTCTTTCTTGTTTTTCGGCACCTACTCTGTCCCACATACCAATACATGGGCCACAAGCATTAGTGAAAATTGTAGCGTTTAAGTCTTCAAAAACACCTAATAAACCATCTCTGTCTGCAGTGTAACGCACTTGCTCAGATCCTGGGTTAATACCAAAAGATGATTTTGTACCTAAACCTTTATCAATTGCTTGTTTAGCTATAGAAGCTGCTCTTGATAAATCTTCATAGGAAGAGTTGGTGCATGAACCGATTAAACCCCATTCTACAGTTAAAGGCCAGTCATGCATAGCAGCAGCAGCTTTCATTTCTGAAACTGGCGTAGCCAAATCTGGTGTAAATGGACCGTTTAAGTGCGGTTCAAGTGTTGATAAATCAATTTCAATAACTTGATCAAAATATAATTCTGGGTTTGCGTAAACTTCATCATCACCCGTTAAATGTTCTTTAACTGCATTTGCAGCATCAGCAATATCATTTCGGTTGGTAGAACGTAGGTACCGCTCCATAGATTCATCGTAACCAAAAGTTGACGTTGTTGCACCAATTTCGGCACCCATATTACAAATGGTACCTTTACCGGTACAAGAAATTGCAATAGCACCTTCGCCAAAATATTCAACAATAGCACCGGTACCGCCTTTTACGGTTAAAATACCGGCTACTTTTAAAATCACATCTTTAGGGGCTGTCCAACCGCTCAATTTGCCGGTTAGTTTTACGCCAATTAATTTCGGGAATTTAAGCTCCCAGGCTAAGCCTGCCATTACATCGCAGGCATCGGCACCGCCAACGCCAATAGCCACCATACCTAAACCACCGGCATTTACGGTGTGTGAATCGGTTCCAATCATCATTCCACCAGGGAATGCATAATTTTCTAATACCACTTGGTGGATAATACCTGCACCTGGTTTCCAAAAACCAATACCATATTTATTTGATACAGATGATAAGAAATCGAAAACTTCTTTGCTTTCGCTACGGGCGTGTGGCAAATCTACATCGGCACCGTCTTTAGCAGTAATTAAGTGATCGCAATGAACCGTAGAGGGTACCGCTACTTTCGGGCGCCCGGCTTGCATAAATTGTAAAAGAGCCATTTGTGCGGTTGCATCTTGCATGGCTACACGGTCGGGTGCAAAATCAACATAATCGTGCCCACGTTTAAAGGCTATATGGGTTTTTTCGTCCCACAAGTGGGCGTATAAAATTTTCTCGGTAAGGGTTAAAGGTTTACCCACAACGGTACGGGCAGCATTTACTCGGCTCTCGAAGTTTTGGTAAACTTTTTTAATCATCTGGATATCAAATGCCATGTTTATTTCTTTTTTTAGTTCTAAAATAGACGTGTGCTAAGGTACAAAAAAAACTTTTTTCTTCCACCTTTGGCACAGGCTAATTGTTTTGGACATACAAAAAACTTTTTATCTTCGTTCTTTAGTCCAAAAACAAAAATAAAAACTATGAAAAAAGTTACTATCGCTCTCTTTTTAGTATGTATTTCCTTCAGTGGATTATACGCTCAGTTGAGAGTTCAAGGAAAAGTGAACGATTCACAAGGTCAGCCATTGCCTGGCGTGAGTGTATCTGAAAAAGGTTCGGGTAAAGGTATGGACACCAATGGTAATGGGATTTTTAGTCTCGAAGTGAGTGGTAAATCGGCCATTATCCGGTTTTTTATGCTGGGCTACCAAGCGCAAGAGTTGGGTGTGCCCGAAGCTAGCAACGGACTCTATGAAATGACCGTTAGCTTAAAAAAAAATTCCACTTCGTTATCTGAAGTGGTGGTGGTAGGCTCTCGTAGTTTACTCAGAAGTGCTACCGAAACGGCAGTTCCGGTAGATATTATTGATATGAAGAGCGTAATTAAACAAACTGGTAAGCTAGAGCTAAATCGTTTGTTAGAATATGCGGCTCCTTCTTTTAATGCCAATAAACAAACCGGTTCTGATGGTGCCGATCATATCGACCCGGCTACGATTCGTGGTTTAGGCCCCGATCAAACTTTGGTATTAATTAACGGGAAACGTCGCCATCAATCTTCATTAATTAATCTGTTTGGTACCCGTGGCCGTGGGAATACCGGTACCGATTTAAATGCTATTCCGGTTTCTACTATAGATCATGTGGAGATATTACGTGATGGTGCTTCGGCACAATATGGTTCTGATGCCATTGCCGGCGTGATAAATATTGTATTAAAAAAGAATGTAAATGAATTTAATGGCTTTTTAAATACGGGGGCCTATAGTTCGCCTATATACGCCGATAAAAAATTCGATGGCCTAAGTTCTCAATTTGGTGGAAATTATGGAATTCAGGTTGGTGAAAAGGGCTTCGTAAATTTCTCTATGAATTATTTAAATGCGCAAAAAACCAGAAGAGTGCCTACCCCTGATCCGGCTACTCCAGATATTTACCGCCGTCAGTTTGGCGATGCCTCTGGACGTGATTTTGGCACCTTTGTGAATGCGTCTTTACCGGTGAGCAATGAAACGGAGGTATATGCATTCGGCGGATATAGCAATCGCTTTACCGATGCCTATGCCTGGAGCCGTTATGCAGGTGCTCCTAATAACGTAAATGCAATTTATCCAAACGGATTCGATCCGCATATTCAATCGCAGATTGATGATAAATCCATCTCAACAGGTATTCGTACCAAGTCAAACGGGTGGGATATCGATTTCAATAATACCTTTGGTAGTAACCGCATGCACTATTTTGTAGATGGTACCAACAATGCAAGTTTAGGTGTACTAACCCCTACTTTTTTTGATGCAGGTGGTTTTCAGTTCTCTCAAAACACCACTGGCCTAAACTTTAGCAAATCCTTTGATAAAGTGGCTTCGGGTTTAAACGTAGCTTTTGGAACAGAGTACCGTTTAGATCGGTATGATATTTTTGCCGGAGAAGAGGGCTCTTATAAAGACTATACTGCTGGTGACAACATCCCGGGAGGCTCTCAAGGTTTTCCAGGTTTTCAACCTAGGAATGAAGTGAATGTAAGCCGGAGCAATTTAGCTGCGTATACCGATGTAGAATTGGATGTTACTAAAAAGTATTTGGTTACTGCCGCAGTGCGTTTTGAGAATTATTCAGATTTTGGCAGTACGTTTAATGGTAAATTGGCCATGCGTTATAAATTTTCTAACGCCTTTAATCTACGAGGATCGGTAAGTACGGGTTTCCGTGCGCCATCATTACAGCAAACATATTTCAATACTACTTTTACCAATTTTGTGGCCGGTCAGCCTAAAGAGGTATTGTTGGCTGGCAATTTAAGTAGCCTTACCCGTACCTTGGGTATTCCTAAATTAACCGAAGAAAATGCCGTAAATAGCAGCTTGGGCTTTACTTTGAGGCCCCTGAATAACTTAACTTTAACAGTAGATGCGTATCAAATTGATGTAAAGAACCGTATTGTATTGACGGGTTATTTTACCGATAGTGATCCTGCTATTGGTCTAGATTTACAGAATTTAGGTGTAGTTCAAGCACAATTTTTCACCAATGCCATTGATAGCCGTAACCGCGGAATAGATATCAACCTAAGCCATGATGCCACCTTAGGTACCGGAAGATTGGTAACCACTTTAGCTGCCAACTTCAGTAAAATGGATATTCAGAAAATTAAAACCAACACCAAGTTAGCCGGTAAAGAAGCTATTTATTTTGGCCCTAGAGAACAAGCTTTCGTGAAAGCCTCTGCACCGCCAAGTAAAATGAATTTGAGCTTCGATTATTCGAACAAGAATTTTACCGGTTCTGTACGTTTGGTGCGCTTTGGAAAAATTTCGTTTATCGGTTATGATGATATAGCTCAGTTTTATACCCCAAAAATTTCCACCGATTTGTCTCTAGGTTATAAGTTGAGTAAAAGCCTAAGCCTGAATTTAGGTGCAGATAATGTATTAGATGTGTACCCTGATAGACAAAATCAAAGTGCTACCGAAGCCGGGGGCTCTTGGGATTCGGTACAAATGAATTATAATGGACGTCGTTTCTTTGCCCGTTTAGGTATGACTTTCTAAGTAAATTTTCTAAAGAGAAAAAAGGCTACCAGGTGCAAAACCGGTAGCCTTTTTTTGTCCAGTATTCCAAAGCACGAGGTAAGGAATATTCTAATCGTTCTTGCGCTTTTAAACTATCGTGAAATACCACAATAGCGCCATTATCAGTGGCTTTAATTACTCTTTTTAAACACGTTTCTGGTTTTAGTTTCGGGTGATAATCGTGGCTTAAGATATCCCACATGATAATTTTCAGCGTTGGGTTATATGCTTTTAATTGTTTTATTTGTGCGTTCGTAATTCTGCCATAAGGAGGTCTAAACAAATTAGAGGGTACTACTTGTTCGCACTGTTTAAATTCTTCTAAATAGGTTTTACTTTTTGTTTTCCAACCATTTACATGATGAAAAGTATGGTTCCCCACGGCATGCCCATCTGCTAGAATCTGTTCAAAAACTTCGGGATGTTTACGCACATTATCGCCAATGCAAAAAAATGTGGCTTTAGCTTCGAACTTTTTTAAGGTTTTTAAAACAAAAGGTGTAACAATAGGTATAGGCCCGTCGTCAAAGGTTAGGTAAATGCATTTGTCTGTACGGCTTTTGTGCCAAGTTAAACTTGGATAGAGATAGGAAAACCATGATGGTGTTTTTACCGGATACATTCTTTGTTCAATTTGCGTACGAAGATAAAACATGTATTGATAATTTTTAGAAGCACCCACTATGAATTTTAAATCTAGCTCCCTTTTTTTGGTCTGCGCATTATTTTTAGGCCTTAGCCAGAGCCAAGCACAAGAGAAAATTACCTTAGAGCAGGCGGTAAATTTAGCGCTTACCAACAATATCCAGTTAAAACAAGCTAAGTTAAATGTAGCTTTAACAGCAGAAGAATACAAACAATCTAAGTGGGCCCTCACGCCAAGCTTGAATGCGAATAGTAATTTAAATTATAGTTTAGGCCGTAGTTTCGACCAGCTTTCTGGCCAAGCCTTTGATCAGAGTGTAACTTCGGGTAATGGAAGTTTGAGCTCTTCGGTGGTGTTATTTCAGGGCTTTCAGCGCATTAATCAAATTTCGCAAAACAAATATTTATTAGCTGCCGATAAAAGCAATGCCGAAAAGGCCAAAAATGATTTAATTCTAAATGTTGTAAGTACGTATTTGCAAGTATTAAATGCCCAAGATTTGGTAGAAACTGCCAAGCAGCAAGTCACCTTTGCCCGTATGCAATTAGATCGCGAACAAAAATTATTTGATGTGGGTAACAAAACCTTAGCCGATCTATCACAAGCAAAGGCACAATTTGCCAATGCCGATTTAAACTTAACCAATGCCCAAAACCAATCGGATTTAGCCTTTTTAAATTTGGCGCAATTGTTAGAACGTGATCCGGGTAGCCCATTTGAGGTAGAAAAACCAATGGTAGATGCCTTAAAAGCCTCAGAAAATACTTACGAAGCCAATACGGTTTACCAAACGGCTTTGGCTTCTTATCCAGATATCAAATTAGCTGAATACCGAACCTTAGCTGCCAAAAAAGGAGTTTCGGTAGCTAGAGGTGGATTTTCTCCACGTATCAGTTTTGGAGGTAATTTAAGTACGGGTTATTCTAGCGGAAGAATGCAGTTAATATCTGGCAGTAATCCTCCTGCATTTGAAAAGATACCTTTAAACGACCAACTAAGCAGTAACTATAGCCGAGGTGTGGGTATGAGCTTAAGTATTCCACTTTGGAATGGTAATCAGGCTCGTAGTGTGGTCAATAGAGCCAAAATTTCGTATCAAAATGCTACTCTTTCTGAGCAATTGGCCAAAAACAACTTAAATAAAGTAATTAACCAAGCTTTGTATGATTTAAAAGCCGCCCAAAAGCGTTTCGAGTCTACTCAAAGCGCCTATAATTCATCAAAAGACGCATTTAATGTAGTAGAACAACGCTATACTGTGGGATTGGTAAATACCCTAGATTATTACCAAACCCAAGTAAATTTAAATAAAGCCGCTTTTGATGTCATTCAGGCTAAATACGACTTACTATTTAAAACTAAGGTGATAGATTTCTACTTAGGTAAACCCATTAATTTTTAATAACACCAACATCCATACAACATGGCACAGAAAAAAAACACGTTAAAATATGTATTAATAGGCCTTGGGGTCTTATTGGTAATTGCCGTAGCCGGAAATAAATTAGGCTTTTTTGGTAAAGGCGATGTTACCGAAGTGGCGGTAGACAAAGCAGAATCTCGTATTATTACCGAAACGGTTTCGGCTAGTGGTAAAGTACAGCCAGAAATTGAAGTAAAACTGAGTTCGGAAGTTTCGGGTGAGGTTGTAGAACTTTTAGTAAAAGAAGGTGATGTGGTAAAGAAAGGCCAATTGCTTTGTAAAGTACGTCCAGATATTTTAAAATCGGGCTATGATCGTGCAGTAGCTTCATTAAACAGCCAAAAAGCAAGTTTAGCATCTGTAAAACAACAATTAAAACAAGCAGAAGCCAACTTTAAAAACAACGAAGCTCGTTTTAAACGCAATCAAGAATTATTCCAGAAAAAGGTAATTTCTGCATCGGAATTCGATGCAGCTAATGCCGAGTACGAAAGTGCACGTGCTAACTTAGAATCGGCCCGCCAAAATGTGATTGGTTCGGGTTATGGTGTACAACAATCATCGGCAGTAGTAAAAGAGGCTGGCGATAACTTAGCTAAAACCACCATTTATGCTCCGGTAGATGGCGTAGTATCTAAACTATCGGTAGAGCTGGGCGAACGTGTAGTAGGAACCGCACAAATGGCGGGTACCGAAATTATGCGTATTTCTAATCTCTCGTCTATGGAAGTAAGTGTGGATGTAAACGAGAGCGATATCAACCGAGTAAGTTTAAACGATCCTGCTGACATTGAAGTGGATGCCTTTCAAGGTCAGAAATTTAAAGGAGTAGTAACCGAGATTGCTAGTTCGGCCAATGTATTGGGCGGAAGTGCCGATCAGGTAACCAATTTTACCGTAAAGGTGCGTATACTACCCGAATCCTATGCTAGTCTAGCTGCTGGAAATCAAAAGGCATCTCCATTTCGCCCGGGTTTATCGGCAACAGTTGACATTAAAACCAATGAGGTAAATGGACTAACGGTTCCCATACAATCGGTTACCACCCGTGAAGAGGATAAGAAAAAAGCAAATGCCGAAAGTAGCAGTACTAGTGATACCGAAGATAAAAAAGCAAGCTTTGATGCACCAATTAAAGAATATGTATTTGTGTACAAAGATGGCAAGGTAAAACAAGTAGAAGTGAAAACCGGTATTCAAGACGATACCTACATTCAAGTATTGAGTGGATTAAAAGCAGGCGAAGAAATTGTTTCTCGTCCGTTTACAGCCATTTCTAAAACATTAAAAGATAAAATGACTGTTAAGAAAGTAGACAAAGAAAAACTACTAACCGGCACCAAGAAAGAGTAATTTTTAAAAATTACGTAACTTGTCCCCCTTTACAGAGTATATCTCCTAAAGGGGGATTTTTTTTATTCACATACATGAAACCTAAAATTGCGGTCGTAGGCGGAGGAAGTTGGGCAACAGCCATTATTAAAATGCTGTCGGATAACCCCATGCCAAAAGAAATTTTTTGGTGGATGCGTTGTCCCGATTCTGTAGCACACGTACAAAAGTATAAGCACAACCCACGCTATTTAAGTTCGGTGGCTATTCAACTCCCCGAAGCTAATGTAAGTACCGATTTAAAAGCAACCATAGCTAAAGCCGATTTTGTTTTGCTTTGTGTACCGGCTGCTTTTTTAAAAGAAGCTTTAAGCGGTATTACTCCCGAAGACTTTAAAGGAAAAAAAGTCATCTCGGCCATTAAAGGTATTGTGCCTGAGGAGAACCAAATTATTGGAGAATTTTTGAACCAACACTATCATGTGCATTTGCAAGATATTTTGGTCATTAGTGGTCCATGCCATGCCGAAGAGGTGGCGCTAGAAAAATTATCCTACCTTACCATAGCTTCTCCTGACATCACATTAGCTGAACAATTTGCGGCTATGTTGGCTACACGTTCTATTAAAACCAATGTATCGGAAGATATTTATGGTACCGAGTACGCCGCAGTTTTAAAAAATATTTATGCAGTAGCCAGTGGTATTTGCCATGGCTTGGGGTATGGAGATAATTTTCAAGCGGTATTAATTGCCAATGCTATTCGAGAAATTAGTCGCTTTGTAGATGTGGTGCATCCCATTAATCGCGATATTAATGAATCGGCTTATTTAGGCGATTTACTAGTAACCGCTTATTCGCAATTTAGCCGTAACCGTACGTTTGGCACCATGATAGGTAAGGGCTATACCGTAAAATCAGCCCAATTAGAGATGAATATGATTGCCGAAGGCTATTATGCAGTAAGCTGTCTGCACCAAATTAATAAACAATATAAAGTAAATACGCCTATTTGCCGTGCCGTTTATGCTATTTTATACGAAGGGCATTCTGCCTTTTTAGAAATGCGTTTACTTACCGAAGAATTAACTTAAACTTATGAGATATATTTTCACACTATTCTTTTTTGCCGCAGCTTTATCGCTAAGGGCACAAGAAAAAAAGTCTAACCCTAAGCCAACAATTGTAGAAGCCTCTTGTGGTGAATGTAATTTTGGCCTGAAAGGGAAAAGCTGCGATTTAGTAGTACGAATTAATGGAAAGGCCTATTTTGTAGATGGTACCTCTATTGATGAACACGGCGATGCCCATTCAAAAGATGGATTTTGCCAAGCCATACGGAAAGCAGAGGTAAAAGGAAAAATAGTAAAAGGTAGATTTAAAGCTACTTATTTTAAATTGCTACCCAACTAAGCATAAAAAAATCCCCTCGAAATTCGAGGGGATTTTTTTATTAGCGTTTTTTTCTATTAGAGCGTTCTTCTCGGGTTTTACCAGAGAAATCGCGGAAACCGCCGCCGCTACCGCCTTCGCGATTGCCACCGCTGTTGCTGCTGCCTCCCTCACGTGTTCCACCACCACCATAGCCACCTCCGCCTTCACGTCTTCCACTTCCGCCACCGCTATTTCCACGATAACCACCGCCGCTGTTTCCACGATAGCCACCACCACCACCGCTGTTTCCGCGGTAGCTGCCACCACCACCACCGCCACGAGGACGATTACCACCACCACCGCCACCTTCTAGGCCACGATCTCCGGCTAGTTCTACACGTACAGGACGGCCTTGGAATTCTATATTTTTGCTAAATTCTTGTTGTACTTTATCGGCAAATTCGTTTTCAACTTCAAAGAAGGTATATACACCCTTTAAATCAATTTTACCAATTGTTTTGCCACTAATTTTAGCTTGGTTGCAAATAAATCCGAGCATATCGCCACGGCTAAAATCATCTACCGAACCTAAGTTGATAAACAATCTAGTGAAATCACTCTTAAATGCGGTTCTACCAAATTTGTCGCCACGTTCGCCTCTACCACTATCTTCAGCTGAAGCATTTAAATCTGGAGCGTTTTTATAATAGTCTAAGAAACGGTTGAATTCTAAAGATGCAAAGCGTTTAATAATTTCTTCTTTATCTAAATCTTTAAACTCCTCCATAATACGAGGTAAGTATTGTTCAATTTGATCTTCACTTACCGATACATTATGCACTTTGTGTACCAAGCCAAACAATTGTTTTTCACATACATCAAAACCACTAGGAATTTCAGCTTTGGTAAATTGCTTACCAATTACACGTTCAATCTGACGAATTTTACCTGATTCTTTCGAATTGATAATGGCAATTGAAATACCTGATTTACCAGCACGGGCCGTACGGCCACTTCGGTGGGTATAGTTTTCAATCTCATCAGGCAAAGAGTAATTAATTACGTGTGTTACGTCGTTTACGTCGATACCACGAGCCGCTACATCGGTTGCAATTAATAACTGCAAACTACGGTCGCGGTAGCGTTTCATTACACGGTCACGTTGTTGTTGTGATAAATCGCCATGCAATGAATCGGCATTATAGCCATCTTTCATTAAAGCCTCGGCAATTTCTTGTGTTTCTATTTTGGTACGGCAAAATACGATACCAAAAATTTCGGGGTTAAAATCTACAATACGTTTAAAGGCCGCATATTTATCGCGGGCTTTCACCACATAATATTCGTGTTCAATATTTACGTTACCGGTATTTTTCGTTCCCATCGTTAATTCGAACGGGTCGGTCATATACTTTTTTGCGATACGACGTACTTCGCCCGGCATGGTAGCCGAAAATAACCAGGTTTTTTTATCTTCTGGTGTGGTAAATAAAATCTGGTCGATGTCTTCCTGAAAGCCCATATTAAGCATTTCATCAGCCTCATCTAACACTACATATTTTACTTTGGTAAAATCAACCGCTTTGCGGTTAATAATATCTAACATACGGCCCGGTGTAGCCACTACAATTTGTACACCACGTTTAATTTGGCGTAATTGATCGGAGATGGCGGCGCCACCGTAAACGGCAACTACGTGTACATCGGGTACATTTTTAGAGTAATTTTTTAAATCGTTGGTAATTTGTAAACAAAGCTCCCTAGTTGGGCATAATATTAATGCCTGAGGGTAGTTTTGAGAAAAGTCCAGTAATTCTAACAATGGAAGACCAAATGCTGCGGTCTTTCCGGTTCCGGTTTGAGCTAATCCGACAAAATCGTTGCTGCCTGAAAGTAATACCGGGATGGCTTGTTCCTGGATCGGTGTAGGGTTTTCAAACCCTAGTTCAGTAATGGCATTAACAATATCATGACGGATACCCAAGGTACTAAATGGGTTCATGATAATATATAAGTTCCGGCCTCATTGCCGGAATTGCTGCAAAGGTATGGTTAATTATTGGATTTTTAAGCACTTAGCGCAAACGGTCGGCCGAGCGGATGAGGTTTTCATCTTTTCGGATGCCTCTAATGGCCAAAATAAACAGCAATACGGCGATAGATGGGAGCATGGCGCCAATGCCGTAATTATCGCTTGTAAAGTTAGGTGTATCGGCTACTTGTTGAATGGTTTTAGCCAACCAAAAGCTGAAGCCCAAAACAGCTATAATACCCAAATAACATAACTTAATTTGCAAGGGACGGTTTTGGTAGAAAAATATAATTACAAAAGGAAATACGGCCAATAGTACGCAGAAAATGGTTAATAAGGTAAAGGGCTGGGTTTGTACCACTTGCTGTTGCAGCCCTTCATATACTCCGGTTACTTTGGCGGCATGTGCCTTGCCATCTACGCCCAACCATTGTACGGTTGGGAATAGGAAAAGTGCAAACAATGCAGTGCTTGCTAAAAAAAGCCACATGGTTTGAATACGTTGGAGCATGGATTTAAGTTTTTTTAAATATACGGTTTTGTTTCAAAATATGCTTCATGTAAACCACCTGGCTACATCCTATTGGTGATTTAATATTCACTTGTTTTAACAGATAATAAATTTATTTAAAGAGGTAAAAAAATCTTTAAAAATAATGATTTCACTAAGTCTGAATAACACCCACATTATACCGTTCTGTAATTGGCGCATGATTAGCAGCTTCTATTCCCATGCTCACTATTTTACGAGTTTCGGTGGGATCAATAACACCATCTACCCAAAGTCTGGCAGCTGCATAATAAGGACTTAATTGTTCGTTATATTGCTTCAAAATTTTATCTAAAAGCTCTTTCTTTTCTTCCGCACTGATTGCGAATCCTTTAGATTTTAATGCGGCTTCTTGTATTTGCAGTAAGGTATTACCCGCCGCAGCACCACTCATCACGGCCATTTGAGCGGTTGGCCAAGCGTAGATAAGCCGTGGGTCATAGGCTTTTCCACACATGGCGTAGTTGCCGGCTCCATAGCTATTGCCAACAATAAAAGTAAACTTTGGCACCACTGAATTGGCCATAGCATTTACCATTTTTGCCCCGTCTTTTATTATTCCCCCTTGTTCTGATCTACTTCCAACCATAAAGCCCGTTACATCTTGAAAAAACACCAAAGGGATTTTCTGCTGGTTACAATTCATAATAAATCGAGCCGTTTTATCGGCCGAGTCACTATAAATAACGCCTCCCATTTGTAGTTCTGGCTTGCCACCTGGCTTTTTGGCTTTAACCATTTCTCTTTGGTTGGCAATTATTCCTACAGCCCAACCGTCTATTCGAGCCAGCCCACAGATAATGCTTTTTCCATACTCTTGTTTATATTCTTCTAGGCTGCCTTCGTCAACAATAGTTTCTAATACAGAAAGCATATTATATGGTTTTGTTCTGTCTAAGGGTATAATTTTATATACTTCCTCAGGTTTTGATTTAGTAGAAACCGCTTCTTTTCTGTCAAAACCGGCCTTTACATTATGCCCAATTTTATCCATTACATTTTTTATTGCATCTAAACATGCTTTGTCGTTTGGATATTTGTTGTCTGTAACTCCTGATATTTCTGAATGTGTAGATGCCCCACCTAAAGTTTCAGCATCCACATCTTCGCCAATGGATGATTTTACCAAATAGGGGCCTGCTAAATAAACGGACCCAGTTCCTTCCACAATAAACGCATAATCTGACATAATCGGCAAATAAGCTCCCCCAGCAACACAACTTCCCATTATTGCTGCCAATTGGGGAATTCCCATGGAAGACATTCGAGCATTATTCCTGAATATGCGTCCAAAATGCTCTTTGTCAGGGAAAATTTCATCTTGCATAGGCAAATAAACTCCTGCTGAATCAACTAAGTAAATTATTGGAAGCCTATTTTCCATGGCAATTTCTTGGGCCCTTAGATTTTTCTTTCCTGAAATTGGAAACCATGCACCGGCCTTTACAGTGGCATCGTTAGAAACAATAACACAAAGCCTACCTTTAACATACCCTAAAACGCAAATCGCTCCTCCATTTGGACAGCCACCTTCTTCTTCATAAAGGCCATCACCTGCAAACTTGCCTATTTCCACATATTCGGTATTTAAATCCAAAAGATAAAATATGCGTTCCCAAGCAGTTAATTTCCCTTTTTCTTTATGCTTTTTTATTTTTTCAACACCTCCACCCATTTTTAATGCTTCAGTTTTATTATGTAGAAGTTCTAATAGCTCATTCATGTAATTTCTTTTTTCAAATGTGAAACCGTTTGTACTATAATCCTCATTCTAGAGTAGATTGGAAAGGAATATTTTTTATTTTACAAACTATAATTATTAAAAGTATTTGATTTAATCTAATTATTCCTCAAGTATGGTTAAAATTGTAAATAGTATAAAATTATAAGTGATATTTATTTAAATAATAATTAGCGTAACCAATTATAATAATAATGGAACAGGATATGGATTTAATAAGGCAGAGTGCTAAAGACTTTGCTGAAACACACATAAGGCCTATGGTGATGGTTTGGGATGAGGATCAAACGTTTCCATTAGATCTTTTTAAGAAATTAGGAGAGCAAGGCTTTATGGGAATTTTAGTACCAGAGCGGTACCAAGGATCTGGATTGGGCTATCAAGAGTATATAACCATATTAGACGAAATATCTAAAGTTTGCGGTTCAATTGGTTTGTCGGTAGCAGCTCATAACTCACTTTGCACCAATCATATTCTGAGTTTTGCAAACGAATCACAAAAGCAGAAATATCTTCCAAAATTGGCAACAGGTGAATGGATAGGCGCTTGGGGACTTACCGAAACCGGTTCAGGCTCTGATGCTGGAGGATTGGCAACTGTGGCTCAAAAAGATGGCGATTATTATATTTTAAATGGCTCTAAAAATTTTATAACCCATGCCATATCTTCACAAGTGGCCGTAGTAATAGCGAGAACGGGAGAAAAAGGAGATAGTCATGGAATGACTACTTTTATTATAGAAAAAGGAACTGCCGGTTTTTCTTCTGGGAAAAAAGAAAATAAATTGGGTATGAGAGCTTCTGAAACCGCCTGTTTGTTTTTTGATAATTGTAGAATACACAAAGACCAAGTGATTGGTGATGAAGGGGATGGATTTATTCAGGCTTTAAAATTATTGGATGGTGGAAGGATTTCAATTGCCGCTTTGTCTTTGGGAATTGCAAAAGGAGCTTATGAATGTGCATTAAAATATGCCAACGAAAGAGAACAATTTAATCAAAAAATATTTGATTTTCAGTCAGTTGGTTTTAAACTGGCAGAAATGGCTACCGATATCGAAGCGGCAGAGCTTTTAACAAGAAAAGCAGGAATGTTGAAAGATAATGGAGAAAAAGTAACAAAGATGGGTGCTATGGCCAAGCTTTTTGCTTCAGAAACCGCAGTGGAAGTATCGAATGAAAGTGTTCAAATTTTTGGCGGTTATGGTTTTACTAAAGACTTTCCTGCTGAAAAATATTTTAGAGATGCTAAGTTGTGTACGATTGGTGAAGGAACATCGAGCATTCAAAAAATGGTGATTTCTAGAGAAATTAAAAAAGATGTTAAATAGAGAGGAAATAGTTGTAGTGGATTGTCCAAGGGATGCTATTCAGGGAATTATAGAAATGATTTCTGCTGAAAAAAAAGCAAACCATATTAACAATCTTTTAAAAAGTAATCTTTTCGATTGGATAGATTTTGGGAGTTTTGTTTCGCCTAAAGCAATACCTCAAATGGCTGACACAAAAGAAGTATTGGATAAAATAGTACTTACTGGCACAAAGCTTTTGGCTATCGTAGTAAATGAAAGAGGGGCATTTGAAGCTTGCAATTTCGACAAAATCACGTATTTGGGCTATCCTTTTTCTATTTCAGAAGTATTTCAAAAGCGAAATACACAATCCACTATGGAAGAGTCGTTTGAGAAACTGAAAAACATAGTTGAAATTTCAAAAAAGCATGCTAAGATTCCAGTGGTGTACATTTCGATGGCTTTCGGAAATCCGTATGGGGAAGTTTGGAATAAAGAATTGGTTTTTGAATGGATAAAAAAGATAGCTGCATTGGGTGTAGTTGAGTTTTCTTTAGCCGACACCACCGGTGAAGCCAATAAAGTGCAAATTAAAGAACTGTTTGAGGCCTGCATTCAAAAATTTCATGGCATTCGAATTGGCGCTCATTTTCATTCCGAAAAAGCTAGTAGCTTAGAAAAAATCAAAACTGCTTTTGAAGCGGGTTGTAGAAAGTTTGATGGTGCTATTTTAGGCTTTGGAGGTTGCCCTTTTGCAAACAATGATTTGGTAGGTAATATTCCAACGGAAGATTTGTTGCGTTATTTTAAAAGAGGAAGTGAACAGCAAATTTTAGAATTACAAACTAGTTTTCAAAACATGATAGCATGAAATATAATTTTATCAAAACAAGTATAGATCACTATGTTTTTAAGCTGACTTTAGCTAGGCCTGAAAAAAGAAATGCCTTTACCCCAACAATGGTAAATGAAATAAGTCACGCTCTTAACGAAGCTAACGTTAACAAAACGGTGCGGTTGGTTTTGATAAATGCAGAAGGGCCGGTGTTTTGTGCTGGGATGGATATGAAAACTTTTGAAAATCCGGAATTCGATACCTTAAATCCAGAAATTCAGAATCAAAATATTTCTTTAGCAACAGCTATTAGGCAATTAAATAAACCCAGTATTGCAATTGTAGAGGGTGATGTGATAGCTGGTGGCTTCTTAATTGTTTTAGAATGCACTTATATTTTTGCTAATAAAGAAGCCAAGTTTTCTTTACCGGAAGTAAAAAGGGGTATTTTTCCATTTCAGGTTTTGGCTTCTTTAATAAAGTATATACCTCAAAATAAAGCTCTTGATTTATGTATAACTGCCAAAGTTATTTCAGCTAACGAAGCAAAGGATTTGGGAATAGTTTATGATTTTTTAGAAGAAAGTAATATTAATGAATTAATAAGCAGTATCATCGAAAATGCCCCAAAAGCAATTTATTCAGGCTTTGAAGCTATTAAAAAACTGGGAGAGTTGTCAGAATCAGAAAAAATTCCTTTTTTACTTCAATCTTTAGAAAACTTAAAACAAACAAAGGATGCTAAAGAAGGAATGGCAGCATTTTTTGAAAAAAGAGTTGCTAAATGGTTAAATGAGTAATTGTCCAAATTATAATCTCTTTTAACACCATGTCGTTGAGCTTACACCCATTTTTTTTAAGCCAAAAATGGCATCTTGATTTAATAATTTAAAACTAACAGAAACTAATTTTTCGGAATGCAGGATGCCGTTGGTCTTTCCATCGGCATAGCGTACCTTTGCCCCCATATGGCACAACGGTATTTTTTAGAAATAGCTTATAAGGGCTCCGCTTACCACGGTTGGCAGGTGCAAGAAAATGCCCTTACCGTGCAAGCCGTGTTCAATCAAGCTTTAGAAACCATTTTGCGCCATCCGGTAGAAACGGTAGGCTGTGGCCGAACCGATACGGGCGTACATGCCAGCCAGCATTTCGTGCATCTGGATACCGATGTGGAACTCACCGAGCGCCACATCCATAGCCTAAACTCTATTTTACCTGACGATATTTCCGTAAAACGGTGCCTGCAGGTAGCTCCCGAGGCTCATGCACGTTTCGATGCGACGTTAAGGGCCTATGAATATCATATTCATTCAGAAAAAAATCCATTCCGAACCGATTTTTCGTGGTTGGTGAAAGAGCCATTAGATGTAGCCAAGATGAATGAAGCAGCGGCATTTTTATTGAATCATACTGATTTTTCTTGCTTTAGTAAATCCAATACCCAAACCTTTACCAATAATTGTAAAATAAAGTCTGCCAAGTGGGACCAAACTGAATTTGGCTTAGTGTTTCGCATTGCCGCCGACCGTTTTTTGCGCAACATGGTACGGGCTATTGTGGGCACTTTAATAGACATTGGTCAAGGGAAACTACATCCATCGGCTATTCGTGACATTATTGAAAGTAAAAACCGATCGAATGCCGGAGCTTCGGTACCGGCTTGTGGCCTAGTGTTAACAGAAGTTCATTATTCGTATATATAACATGGCCGCCATTACCGGAAAAGCAGTTGATATTAAGCTCTTAAGTAGAGTATTTGCCTATGTAAAGCCCTATAAAAAAAGGCTGCTTTGGGCAATAGTATGCACCATTTTACTGGCTGTTTTAGCTCCCCTGCGTCCTTTGCTAATAGAAAGAACTATAGATAAATACATTGTGTTAAACGATGCGCAAGGTTTATTAGATATGACCCTGCTGATGATTGGGCTTTTATTGACGCAAACAGGCATACAATATTACCATACCTTTATTACTAACTCTTTGGGCCAATCGGTTATTCACGATTTGCGTATGGACACCTTTACCCACATATCTAACTTACGCTTACGTTATTTCGATCGCACGCCCATTGGCCAACTAATTACCCGAACGGTATCCGATTTAGAAACCATTGCCGATATTTTTTCGGAAGGATTGATTTCTATTGTAGGCGATGTGCTGCAAATCGTGACTATTATTACCTGTATGCTTATTTATAGCTGGCAATTAACACTCGTAGTATTGGCGCCCATGCCTATACTTTTACTGGCTACCTATGTGTTTAAAGAGGCTATTAAAACGGCATTTCAAGAGGTTCGCAAGCAAGTATCGCAATTAAACACCTTTTTGCAAGAGCATATTACCGGCATGTCTATCATTCAGTTTTTTGGCCGCGAAAGCCAAGAGTTTGAAAAGTTTAAAACCATTAATGCCAAACATCGCGATGCGCATATCAGTTCCAATTGGTCATACTCAGTCTTTTTTCCTGTAGTAGAAATTATATCGGCGCTATCTATGGGTTTATTGGTTTGGTACGGAGCGAAACTCATTTTAGGTGAAGCTGAGGTAACTAACATTTTGCAATATTTTAAGGTAGAAAAAGCGGGTCCGGGTTTAATAGTAGCTTTTTTGCTGTTTATTAATATGTTATTTAGGCCCATTAGAGAGCTAGCAGATAAGTTTAATACACTGCAAATGGGTATGGTAGGAGCGGAGCGTATTTTCTCGGTTTTAGACACCCAAGAAAGTACTGATAATTCTGGAACCCACATGCCGACGGTATTTACCGGAAAAATTGAATTTAAAGAAGTTTGGTTCGCATACCAAGACGAAGATTGGGTGCTTAAGAATATTTCGTTTAGCATAGAACCCGGGCAAACCTTGGCTTTAGTAGGAGCTACTGGTGCAGGTAAATCATCTATCATTAATTTATTAAATCGTTTTTACGAAATTAATAAAGGCAGCATTTTGGTAGACGGCATAGATATCCGCAGCTACGACTTGGGCTATTTGCGTGCCAAAGTGGCTACGGTTTTGCAAGATGTGTTCTTGTTTTCCGATACCATTGCCAATAATATCAGCTTATACCATCCAAACATTACTAAAGAGCAAATGTTGCAGGCGGCAGAGCAAGTAGGTGCCAAAGCTTTTATTGATAAATTACCTGGAGGCTTTGATTATGAGGTTATGGAACGTGGCGCTACCTTATCAACCGGACAAGCTCAATTGCTATCTTTTATACGTGCAATGGTGTATAATCCCGCTATTTTGGTATTAGATGAAGCCACCTCTTCGGTAGATACGGCCACCGAAACTTTGATACAAGATGCTGTTTTAAAGCTCATGAAGGGCAGAACCTGTGTAGTAATTGCACACCGTTTATCTACCATACAACACGCCGATATAATTGTAGTACTCGATGCTGGAGAAATTAAAGAAAGTGGTACGCATCAAGAATTATTAAAGCTGAATGGCTTTTATAAAACCCTATATCAATTGCAATTTTCCGATTTAAAAAAAGGGTAACTGCTTTGCATAATGCCAGGAATAAAAACGCATAAAAAAATCGTCTTATTTCTGAACTTACTTTGATTCTCACTTGCTTTCTAGTAGCTTTGCGCTACAATTAAAAACACAAAATGAGCGTACTCGTAAATAAAAATTCTAAAGTTATTGTTCAAGGTTTTACCGGTAACGAAGGAACCTACCACGCTACCCAAATGATTGCATACGGAACCAATGTGGTGGGTGGTGTAACTCCAGGTAAAGGTGGTCAACAACATTTAGAAAAACCCGTATTTAATACCGTAAAAGATGCGGTAGATAAAACCGGTGCCGATGTATCGATTATTTTTGTGCCCCCAGCTTTTGCTGCAGATGCTATTATGGAAGCTGCCGAAGCAGGAATTAAAGTGATTGTTTGTATTACTGAAGGTATCCCTACAAAGGACATGATTCAGGTAAAAGAATATATTTCAGATAGAGATTGCCGTTTAATTGGTCCAAACTGCCCAGGCATTATTACTGCCGATGAAGCAAAAATTGGTATCATGCCGGGCTTTATCTTTAAAAAAGGAAAAGTGGGTGTGGTATCTAAATCGGGTACCTTAACCTACGAAGCGGTAGACCAGGTAGTAAAAGCAGGTATGGGCATTTCTACTGCCATTGGTATTGGTGGCGACCCGATTATTGGTACCCCGACCAAAGAAGCCGTAGAATTGTTAATGAACGATCCGGAAACTGAAGGCATTATTATGATTGGTGAAATTGGTGGCGGTATGGAAGCAGAGGCTGCTCGTTGGATTAAAGCTAACGGTACCAAACCTGTTGTTGGCTTTATTGCCGGCCAAACAGCCCCAGCTGGTCGCCGAATGGGACATGCTGGTGCAATTGTTGGTGGTGCCGATGATACCGCTGCTGCTAAAATGAAAATTATGGCTGAGTGTGGCATTCGTGTGGTAGCCTCACCTGCTGAAATTGGCGTGGCTATGGCTGAAGAATTAAAAAAAGCAGGCAAATTTTAATTTAAGTTTGTATTTTGATAAAACCTGTGCCGTTTAATCTGCATAGGTTTTTTAATTTATACTCAGCAAATTATGAAAAAATATATCAGCCTTTTATTACTTTGTTTTAGCATTCAACTTAGCGCATGTGCGCAAAAGCCAAGTGCTACTACGCAAACCAATAAAAAAATGGAATACAATAAATTAAGTCCCGAAGAAGAATACATTATTCTGAATAAAGGTACCGAGCGCCCATATACGGGTAAACTTTTAGCCAATAAAGAAGTGGGTACCTATGTTTGTCGTCGCTGTAATGCGCCTTTGTACCGTTCCGAAGATAAATTTGATTCGCACTGCGGCTGGCCAAGTTTTGATGACGAGATTAAAGGAGCCGTAAAGCGCACAACCGATATCGATGGTATGCGTACCGAAATTACCTGTGCCAAATGTGGCGGTCACTTAGGCCATGTTTTTTTAGGCGAAGGGCTAACGGATAAAAATACCCGTCATTGTGTTAATTCTATTTCTATGAGTTTTGTACCTGCCAAAAAGCAGTAAAATGTTAGTCAATTTTAAATAAAATACCTATTTTCAATTTTTATAATACCTATTAAGCATGAAATTATTAGAAGGAAAAGTGGCCTTAATTACTGGAGCATCTAAAGGTATTGGTCGTAAAATTGCCGAAAAATTTGTGGAACAAGGTGCCCAAGTGGCCTTTACTTATTTATCATCGGTAGACAAAGGGGAGGCCCTAGAGAAGGAATTGCAAACCGGTTCTGCAAAAGTAAAAGGCTACCGCTCTGATGCCTCTAATTTTATTGAAGCAGAAAAATTAATTGAAGCTATTGTAGCCGATTTTGGCACCTTAGATATTGTAGTAAACAATGCCGGTATTACTAAAGATGGCTTATTAATGCGTATGACTGAAGAAAATTGGGATGATGTATTAAACATCAACTTAAAATCAATTTTTAATATAACCAAAGCAGCTTCTAAAATTATGATTAAAAACCGTAAGGGCGTGTTTGTAAACATGAGTTCGGTAGTGGGTGTGCAAGGCAACGCAGGCCAAGCGAATTACGCGGCATCTAAAGCCGGAATTATTGGTTTTTCGAAGTCTATTGCAAAAGAATTGGGCTCACGTAATATTCGTACCAATGTGGTGGCACCGGGCTTTATTCGTACCGAAATGACAGATGTATTGGATCCGAAAGTAGTAGAAGGGTGGGCGCAAGCCATTCCCTTAAAACGTGCCGGCGAAACCGAAGATGTGGCCAATGTATGTGTATTCTTGGCTTCGGATATGAGCGCTTATGTAAACGGACAGGTATTGTCGGTTTGCGGAGGGATGTTGTAATTGATTTAGATAAGGGTATAAAAAAAGCCTCTCCATTTGGAGAGGCTTTTTTTGTTTAGAAGAAAAAGAACCGTTTCTTCTTCTCTTTTTTGGGTTCTTCTACAATAACAAAAATGTCTTCGTTGGGTTTTTTCATTAAATACTTTTCGCGGGCAAACTTTTCCATAGTAGCCGGTTTGGTATTTAATTCTAAAAGATCTCTTTTCACCAATTTAGTTTCGTGGGCATAAAACTCTTTTTCTGATCGTAGTTTAGCTACTTGTGTGCGGTAATCGTACTGTGAGATAAAATCATTTGAATCGAAAAAAAGCATCCATGCTAAAAAGGCTACGCTAGCTAAGAAGAACTTATTGCTAACTACGTTGAAAATCTTTTTCATAGCGTTTTAAGAGCTTATTGGTTATTTTCTGTTTAGATATTTAAAATCTTTACCTATAAAACGTGCAGATGCACCTAATTCTTCTTCAATACGTAATAATTGATTGTATTTGGCAATCCTATCAGACCGTGAAGCAGAACCGGTTTTAATTTGTCCGCAATTTAAAGCCACGGCTAAATCGGCAATGGTTACATCTTCGGTTTCGCCAGAACGGTGACTCATTACTGAAGTATAACCGTTGTTTTGAGCTAAAGAAACGGCGTTTATGGTTTCAGTTAAAGAGCCAATTTGGTTTACTTTAACTAAAATAGAGTTTGCCGTTTGGGTATCAATACCTTGTTGTAAACGTTTTACATTGGTTACGAACAAATCATCGCCTACCAATTGTACTTTATCGCCAATTTTATCGGTTAATAATTTCCAACCGGCCCAATCGTCTTCGGCCATACCATCTTCAATAGAGATAATAGGGTATTTAGCGGCCAATGAAGCTAAATAATCTACTTGTTCCGCACTGCTGCGAATGGCTCCTTTGGCGCCTTCAAATTTGGTATAATCGTATTTACCATCTTTAAAAAATTCAGAAGCGGCACAGTCAAAGGCTAAATAAATGTCTTTTCCTGGTTTGTAACCTGCTTTTTCAATGGCTTTTAAAATGGTTTCTACGGCATCTTCGGTGCCCTCGAAAGTGGGTGCAAAACCACCTTCATCGCCTACAGCTGTAGATAAACCACGATCGTGTAAAATCTTTTTCAAGTTGTGAAATACCTCGGTACCCCAACGTAAGGCTTCTGAGAAAGAAGGGGCTCCGGCTGGCATAATCATGAATTCTTGGAAAGCAATAGGCGCATCTGAATGCGAACCACCATTTACAATATTCATCATGGGAATAGGCAAGGTATTGGCATTTACGCCACCAATGTAGCGGTATAATGGTTGGCGACTTTCTTGTGCAGCAGCTTTAGCTACGGCCAAAGAAACACCCAAAATGGCGTTTGCACCAATTTTACCTTTATTTTCGGTGCCGTCTAGTTTTATCATTAAGCTATCGATGGCATTTTGTTCAAATACATCTACGCCTATCAATTCTTCGGCTAAAATTTCATTTACGTTTTTAACGGCTTGCAAAACGCCTTTACCCATGTATACAGCTTTATCTTCATCGCGAAGTTCCACAGCTTCGTGAATGCCTGTAGAGGCACCAGAAGGTACGGCTGCACGGCCTAGTATACCATTTTCGGTAATTACATCTACCTCAATGGTAGGGTTGCCTCTAGAGTCTAGAATTTGGCGGGCGTGTACATCTAAAATTAAGCTCATATTTTTTTCTGTTCTAAAAATAAGGTTTTATACGTTCATTAGTTTAATAAAATCATCGAATAAATAGCGGGAGTCGTGTGGGCCTGGCGATGATTCGGGATGGTATTGTACCGAAAATGCTTTTTTACCCTTTACCCGTATGCCTTCAATAGACTGGTCGTTTAAGTTGATGTGGGTAATTTCTACTTTATCTGAACTGCTCACATCTTCGGGTACGACACCAAAACCGTGGTTTTGGGAAGTAACTTCACAATGATCGATGATGATGTTTTTTACCGGGTGGTTTAAGCCGCGGTGACCGTTAAACATTTTCACGGTACGTATATCGTTGGCTAAGGCTAACAATTGATGCCCTAAACAAATGCCAAATAAAGGTTTATCGGCGGCTAAAATAGTTTTCACGGTAGCAATAGCGTAAGGCATGGCCGATGGATCGCCGGGACCGTTGGAAATGAAATAGCCGTGGGGCTTAAAGCTTTCCATTTCATCGAAAGTGGTTTTGGCCGGAAATACTTTGGCGTATATATCGCGACTTTCGAAATTGCGTAAGATATTTTTCTTTACACCTAAGTCCAATACAGCTACTCGGTAGCTGGCTTTCTCGTTACCTACAAAATAAGGCGTTTTGGTTGATACTTGTGATGAAAGTTCGAGGCCGTCCATAGAAGGTACGTCTGCTAATTTCTTTTTAAGCGCATCAATATCTAGCGTTTCGGAAGAAATAATGGCATTCATGGCGCCTTTGCTACGAATATGGCGCACCAGAGAACGGGTATCTACATCCGAAATACCTACAATTTCATCGCCTTCAAAATATTCTTGGATAGATTGATTGGCTTCTTTTCGGCTGTAAGGCACGCTGAAGTTTTTGCAAACTAGGCCGGCAATTTTTATGCTATCCGATTCAATTTCATCGTTTTTAATGCCGTAATTTCCAATATGTGCATTTGTAGTAACCATCAGCTGTCCGAAGTAAGAAGGATCGGTAAATATCTCCTGATAGCCGGTCATTCCGGTATTAAAGCAGATTTCGCCGGTTGTAGTGCCGACTTTTCCGGCAGCTTTTCCGTGATACACAGTGCCATCTGCAAGTACTAAAATAGCCGGTAGGGCGGTTTGTGCTGTCATTTTTTTAGAGCAAATTTAGATGTATTACAAGAAAAAAGAGTGAAATGGGCTAGGAGTTTTCCTGCTTGTTGAATGGCCCAATGAGGTGCGATTATGCTTACTTTCACGGGAAACAAAGATACTATTTTTTTCGTTTTATGCTTAAATATGAATGGCTTTTTAAGCTATTTTTATCCACACTAGCATTTTAAATTTTACCTTTGTTTAAATCAAGCCTTAAAATACTCAAGCGCCATGTCCATACAAAAAGAAATTAAGCGAATTACTACCCATACCTTGCAGGAAATGAAAGATCGTGGCGAAAAAATTGCGATGCTTACCTCCTACGATTTTTCGATGGCTACCATTGTAGACGATGCTGGTATTGATGTGATTTTGGTCGGCGATTCGGCTTCGAACGTGATGGCGGGCCACGAAACTACCTTACCCATTACGCTCGATCAAATGATTTACCACGCCGCTTCGGTGGTGCGTGCGGTAAAACGGGCACTCGTAGTAGTAGATTTACCCTTTGGTTCGTATCAAGGAAATTCGAAAGAGGCTCTAAATTCGGCCATTCGCATTATGAAAGAATCGGGTGCGCACGCCGTAAAATTAGAGGGTGGTGCCGAGGTAAGAGAATCTATTGAGCGTATTGTAACAGCAGGTATTCCGGTTATGGGACACTTAGGTTTAACCCCTCAATCTATTTATAAATTTGGTACCTATACCGTACGTGCGAAAGAAGAAGTTGAAGCTGACAAATTAAAATCAGATTGTATAGCGCTGCAAGAAGCGGGGTGTTTTTCTATTGTGTTGGAAAAAATTCCAGCAAAATTGGCGGCCGAGGTAAGCAAAAATCTTCACGTACCCACCATTGGTATTGGTGCAGGCTCTGCTTGCGATGGACAGGTATTGGTTATAAACGATATGATTGGCCTGACTAAAGGCTTCCGCCCACGCTTTTTACGCCAGTATTTAGATTTATATACCGAAATTAACTGGGCAGTACAATCCTACATTCGCGATGTGAAAGCGGTTGATTTTCCGAACGAAAAGGAACAATACTAATGCCTATTACAGAAAAAGACATTCTGTTTGAGGATAACCACCTGATTGCTGTAAACAAACGTGCCGGCGATATTGTACAAATAGACGATACCGGCGACGAACCTTTGGATGAGCAGGTTAAAAAGTACATTGCAGCTAAGTATAACAAACCCAATGGTGCTTTTTTAGGTGTGGTGCACCGCTTAGATAGGCCGGTAAGTGGGGTAATTTTGTTTGCCAAAACCAGCAAAGCGCTAGAACGTATCAACCTCATGTTCAAGAGCCGCGAAATGAAAAAAACCTATTGGGCTGTAGTGCGCAATCGCCCACAACCAACCGAAGGGAATTTGGTGCATTGGTTGGTTAAAAATTCGCAAAAAAATGTAACCAAAGCCCACGTTAAGGAAGTGGCCGGTAGCCAACGTGCCGAACTGAATTATAAATTGATTGGGGAGCTAAATGGGTATTATTTAATTGAAGTAGATCCAATTACGGGCCGCTCTCACCAAATACGGGTACAGCTTTCTACGCTAAATTGCCCCATTGTAGGCGATAATAAATACGGCTACCCTCGAGGTAGTTTACTGAAAAGCATTTGCCTACATGCCCGAAAGTTACAATTCATTCACCCGGTAAAAAAAGAGCCGGTGAGCATTTTTGCCCCATTGCCACAAGATGGTTTTTGGGAGCGGTTTGAGGGGTTTTAGAGAGACTTTTAAAAATTATTTTTTTGTTAAAATCCGCTGTTTTCTTGTTGTTAAGCGTTGACTATTAGTACGTTTTAGCAACTTATCTACATTAAATACAAGCACTAAGGCACTAAATACAAATATCATTAACACCTCCAAAGAAAGAATGTAATATGGCCATGGGCCTAACAAATCGAAAATAGTTTTTACTTGCGGTTTAGCCATTAAAAATAGGTAATTACTACCCAAAAATAGGTTGATGGGTGTTACCAATAGGGCAAAAATATTGAGTCCAATCATGGAGTTTACCATATCTTTCCAGGTAATACGCCAGCCGTAAATTTGCATGGCAAAAACTCCGGCAAAGGGTAAAAAGGCATGCACGGCCCAATATCTAAAAAATTCGTGGTGCGGAAAAGATTCTTCTAATGAAGGGGTAAATAGGGCCTGAAGCGTTCCGGCAATTACCCAAAAAAAGGCAATACCCCAAAATTTTCGCCATTTATAATACATAATAAAAGGCATAAGTATAATCATGGCATTGCAGAGGTGAAAAGGCAAATCTTCCCGAATATCGAAACTGCCCGCTGCAAGCGTAATAAATGGTTTGGTAATTTGCAACAGCAAGCCAATACCTAAAATAATGGTAATGGCATTTCGCGACTGTTCTTGCGTAAACCGGTATTTTGCTAGTAAGACAATTATAAGGGCAATGGTCACACAAAAGGCTACTGCTAGCCCGTGTTCTTGGGAATAGCTTTTAAATTGCCCGTTTTCGTAAAGTATGGCGCTCCAATTCATTAATTGAAAATACAAAATAATTGTTTAAACCTATAATTTGATGCAAAAAAAGCCCCCAATTTTTGGAGGCTTTTTGAATGTTAAAAAGATAATTAGGCCAATTTGGCCTGTAAATTGCTGTTAATAGCTTCTAAAAACTCTTCGGTGTATAAGTAATGTTCGCCATGAGTTACCTTGTTTCCGTGAATGTTTACGGCTAAATCTTTAGTCATTTTACCACTTTCTACGGTTTCTACACAAACTTGCTCTAGGGTTTTGCAGAAATTAACCAGTTCGGTGTTATTATCTAAAATGCCACGGAATTCCAAGCCTCTGGTCCATGCGAAAATAGAAGCAATAGGATTGGTAGAAGTTGGTTTTCCGGCTTGATGGTCGCGGTAGTGGCGGGTAACCGTACCGTGAGCAGCTTCGGCTTCCATGGTTTTACCATCGGGCGTAACCAAGGTGGAGGTCATTAATCCTAAAGAACCAAAGCCTTGCGCAACGGTATCCGATTGCACGTCGCCATCGTAGTTTTTACAGGCCCAAACAAAGTTACCATGCCATTTTAGGGCAGAAGCTACCATGTCGTCAATGAGGCGGTGTTCGTATACCAAGCCGTTTTGTTCAAATTTGGCTTTGAAATCTGCTTGGTAAATTTCTTCGAAAATATCTTTAAAACGGCCATCGTATTTTTTTAAGATGGTGTTTTTAGTAGATAAATATAAAGGCCATTTTTTCATTAATGCCTGGTTAAAGCACGCATGTGCAAAACCGCGGATAGATTCGTCGGTATTGTACATAGCCATGGCCACGCCATCGCCTTTAAAATTGTATACTTCAAATTCTTGTACGGTGCCGTCTTCGCCTTCAAATCTTACAGTTAATTTCCCTTTTCCTTTGGTTACAAAATCAGTTGCTTTGTATTGATCACCAAAAGCATGACGGCCAATGCAAATAGGAGCGGTCCAGTTGGGTACCAAACGAGGAACATTGCTCATTACAATCGGTTCGCGAAATACGGTACCATCTAAAATATTACGGATGGTTCCGTTTGGCGATTTCCACATTTGTTTTAAGTTAAACTCTTTAACACGAGCCTCATCGGGCGTAATGGTAGCACATTTAATACCTACTCCATATTTTTTAATGGCGTTAGCGGCATCAATAGTTACTTGGTCGTTTGTCTCATCGCGGTATTCCATGCCTAAATCATAGTATTTAATGTCTAGGTCTAGGTAAGGAAAAATCAATTTATCTTTAATGAATTTCCAAATAATACGGGTCATTTCGTCGCCATCTAATTCTACAACGGGGTTGGCTACTTTAATTTTTTGTATGCTCATGAGGGTGTAACGTGTTTTTTTGCTTCCGGCAAAGATATAAAAATTGTGTAAAGGCTAAATTTAGAGCTCTAAATCGAGGTTAAAGGTTTTGCGAAACTCTTCTACAGCCGGATTTTTCTCTACCATATATTCGTACTTTTCGGTACTGGTGTACAATCGCTTACCTTCTGCTTGCTCGGCAACAATTGTTTTTAGTTCTAGTTGGAAATTATTGAGATCGGTTCGTAAAAAGTTTAGTAAATCTACTCGTTCGTGGAGCAGGAGTTCTTCTTGAACTTTGTTTTCTAGAGTAAACTCAATAAGGTAACCATCGCTAAGCGTAGGGTTCCCGCTGTTTAAAAGGGTGAATAAATTAATTTTACCGTCTTTTTTTACCTGCTCGGAATAGGTTCTCCAGCGGTTATGCAACATTTCTTGCGTAACGCTTTCGGCACTCTCACCGCTTACATATTCAGTTTTTTTCTCTTCTACTACCGTTGCACTTGCCCAATCGTTTAGGTTGGGAATTAGCGTACTTGGTGCCACTAAATTAACACGTGTAGGTACTTCCGGCTCTATAATGGGTATCTGGCTTGGAGTTTCGGCAATAGCTTCGGGTTCCGAAATGGCTTCGGGTATATCCAGTACCGTCTCGGGCGTTATTGCTACGGGAACTATTTCTATCACTGCCTCGTCGGCAATCTCTTGCTTTTCGGGTATATAAACAGGTATTTCAGTTACTGGAGCGGGCTCAAGTAGTTTTTTTTTTACTTCCTCGGTTTCGGGGAGGCTATTTAGGTTTAAAACCGATGGCAGGTGCGCTAGTTTAATAAGTGCCAATTCTACTTGTAAGCGTTGGTTCTTGCTGCTGCGGTAGTTTAAATCGCATTGGTTGGCAACAGAAAGCGCCGATACCAAGAACGAAGCATTGGTTTGTTGGGTTTGTGCCAAGTATTTTGTGCGGATGCTTTCGCTTACCTCTAACAATTGTGTGGTGCTGGGGTCTTGCGCAACCAATAAATTACGGAAATGACTAGCCAAACCAATAATAAAATGGTTGCCATCAAATCCTTTGTTTAAAATTTCGTCAAAAATTAAAAGAGATTTAGCCGCTTTTTGGGCTAAAAGTGCTTCGGTTAGCTGAAAATAATAATCGTAATCTAAAATATTTAGGTTTTCGATGACTGCCTGATAGCTGATATTTCGGTTAGAAAAACTAGCCAATTGATCGAACATCGATAAGGCGTCACGCAGACCTCCATCTGCTTTTTGTGCAATAATATGCAAGCCCTCTGCCTCAAATGCTATGCCTTCTTTTTGGGCAATAGTAGCCAAATGTTGGGCCATATCTTCAACCTTAATGCGGTTAAAATCAAAAATTTGGCAACGCGATAAAATGGTTGGAATGATTTTATGCTTTTCGGTAGTGGCTAAAATAAAAATGGCATAGGGTGGTGGCTCTTCTAGCGTTTTTAAAAAGGCATTAAAAGCCGCCGATGAGAGCATGTGCACCTCATCAATAATGTATATTTTGTATTTACCGGTTTGTGGCGGTATGCGTACTTGTTCGGTGAGGTTACGAATATCTTCTACCGAGTTGTTCGAAGCTGCATCTAATTCATGAATGCTAAACGAAGTGCCATTTTGAAACGATTGGCACGATTCGCAGGTACCACAAGGTTCTGCCGATTGACCGCTTTGTTGACAATTGATGGTTTTAGCCAAAATACGAGCACAGGTAGTTTTACCCACACCGCGGGGTCCACAAAACAAAAAAGCTTGTGCAAGCTGATTGGTTTTTATAGCATTTTTAAGCGTATTGGTAATGTGGCTTTGGCCAACCACGCTCTCAAAGGTTACTGGGCGGTATTTTCGGGCTGAAACGATAAAATTATCCATCGCTCCTAAATTAGCCATAAGATCTTGTTTCTACAAAAATTTCCCCAAATTGACGCTGAATGCTTCGGTATGTTTAGTTTATAAACTACCGTTTGTCGGATATTATGGTCGTTCGTCTACCAAAAGCTGCCTTTAGTCATTTTTTTATGGTTTTGATTTGCAGAATGCCGCAATTTAGTACCATAGTATTAAACTTAGTTAATAGGTTTTAATATTTCTAATGTTTCAATTTGGTGTGTTAAAAAGCGGCAGAGGTTCCCAAAACTTCGCCGCTTTTTTTATGTCATTCACATTACTTTAAGTACAGGCTAAGGAAGTATTTGATTTTATGAAAATTATCTCTAAATTTGCGTCCCGCTTAAAAAGAGCGGATTACTAAAATAATATTTATGCAACAGTACGAAACCGTAATCATTCTTACCCCGTTGTTGTCTGAAGAAGCCGTAAAAGAAGCAATTGCCAAATTTACCATGCTGCTGAAAGATAACGGAGCCGAAATTATCCAAGAGGATAATTGGGGTTTGAAAAAACTTGCATACCCAATTCAAAAGAAAACGACTGGGTATTACCACCTAACTGAATTTAAGGCTCCGGGTGAATTTATTAACAAACTGGAGGTTGAATTTAAGCGTGACGAGCGTGTTATGCGTTTCTTAACTACCGCTTTAGACAAGCATGCTATTGCGTACAACGAGAAAAAACGCAGTGGTGCCTTCAATAAAAAGAAAACTGAAAAAGTAGAGGAGGAAGTAAGCAATGGCTAAAGAACAAATTCAATACGTTACTTCTCCCAAAGTGGAGGATAATCGTAAGAAATACTGTCGTTTTAAAAAGAACGGAATTCAGTATATCGATTACAAAGACGCTAACTTCTTGTTGAAATTCATTAACGATCAAGGTAAATTATTACCACGCCGTTTAACCGGTACGTCGTTGAAATTTCAACGTAAAGTAGCCCAAGCTGTTAAACGTGCTCGTCACATCGGCTTGTTACCATATGTTACAGACTCATTAAAATAACAGGGGGACACACGAAATGGAAATTATCTTAAAACAGGATATTAAAAGTCTTGGCGAAAAAGACGATATCGTAAATGTAAAACCCGGTTATGGCCGTAACTTCCTAATTCCTAAGGGATATGGAATGTTGGCAACCGAGTCTGCAAAGAAAGTATTGGCTGAAAACTTAAAACAAGCTGCTTTTAAACAAGATAAAATCAAGAAAGACGCAGAAGCAATTGCTACTCGTTTGGACGGAGTTAAATTATCTATAGGTGCAAAAGCGGGCGAAACCGGTAAAATCTTCGGTTCGGTAAACACGATTCAAATTGCTGATGCTTTGAAAAAAGCGGGCTTTGAGGTAGATCGTCGTAGAATTACGTTCGAAACTGACCCTAAAGAAGTAGGTGAATACTTGGTAAACTTAAACTTACACAAAGAAGTGAAAGTTCAAGTTGCTTTTGAAGTAGTTGCCGAGTAGGTTTTACTCAATATCATTAAAGCGCCCCGAATTTTCGGGGCGCTTTTTTTATGCCTTAAGAATTTCTACTTTAGTACAACCAAACAAAGGTCCATGCTTAGTATCCTAAAAAAAATTATTTTCAGTTTTCTTATCCTTACTAGTGCTTGGGTGCTTTTGTATCGCTTTGTAAATCCGCCTATTACCTGGTTAATGGTGCAGCGGAGTATGGAGCGTCAATCGGATGGCAAATCGTTTAAAATGGAGCGTAAGTGGCTTAACTACGATCAATTATCTACCAATTTAAAACGGGCCGCTTTGGCCGGAGAAGATGCCGGCTTTATGGATCATTGGGGTTTCGATTTTAAGGCTATTCAACGGGCTTACGAGAAAAATCAACGGGGCCGTAGGGTAAGTGGAGGAAGTACCATTACCCAGCAAACCGCTAAAAATGTGTTTTTATGGCCTGGTCGTTCGTGGGTACGTAAAGGTTTTGAAGCCTATTTTACCGTATTGATAGAAGTGCTTTGGTCTAAACAGCGCACCTTAGAGGTATATTTAAATGTAATTGAAATGGGCAATGGCATTTATGGTGCCGAGGCGGCTACACAAGCCTATTACGGCAAATCGGCCCAAGGTTTATCTAAAGGACAAGCGGCAATGTTGGTTGCGGTATTACCCAATCCCTTGCGATGGAGTCCGGCAAAACCAAATTCGAAGGTTTACTTTCGCCAGGCACTTATTTTACGCAATATGAGCAGGCTTAGGAAAGTGTCTTTAGATTAAGAATTTACTGAATAATGTACTGTGCCAGCTTTTTTTGGCAGATACTTCCCAGGCTGTTTGAAAAGCCCCGTAGGTATGGGCTAAATTGTTAAATACCACCGTATCTTCAGTTACCAAGCCCTTCGCTATTAACGTTTCAAAAGCTGGTTTACTACAAACCTGAATTCCATTTTCGTCTCTGTAAGCGATTTGCATTCGATCGAAAAGACTCAAATTAAACTCCTGCTCAATGGTTTTAAGTACGGCTACCGATTTGTCTATAGAGCAACCTGTTACCGAGGCTTGTGCCTCATCTACCATAAAAATGATAAAGCGATTGTATTTGATTTCTGCTGCAGCTTTAAGGACTTTTCCATGCGCTTCCCAAGTAGCGGTAAACGTGTTTAACCGGTTTTGAATGGAGGTAAGCTCTTGTGGCGCCAAATTTCTATCCGCTTGATAAATCCAGACCCTAGAATTTTCAGAAAAGTTCATGTACAAAGGTATCAAATTATTAATTTCGGATGAATTTTATGAAGTCATCCTATTTTACTCTTTTTAAAGGATTTAGTTTACTGGTTTTGCTTGCCATGTTTGCATTTTCTAGCCCCGATGTTTTGGAGTGCTTGCAACAATGCCAAGATAAATTAAACCTAAACTATGCACCAGAATTAGATCGGGTTCAGGTGAAAAAAGTAGATTTAAAGCTTACTAAAGAAGGTTTTTTTCGGTATCGCCGCACCTTGGCCAATGGCCGACAAGAATATTTTGCCTTTAATTTGAGTCAATTGGAAGACGTAGATTATTTAGGAACTACCCAAAGTGGTTATTTAGTACTACATGTTCGAGCCGAAAGTTTAATTGTGCAAACTTTTCGTGATAGTAGAGGGAATATAGATTCGATGGCAAATGAACTGCGTTTGCCATTAAAAGGTATGCAGGCAGACGACTTAGCTCAACTAAATACCTGTTTCATGCAGGTACGCGATAAACTCAACCTTCGGAATTAAAGACCGTTTGCTCGGACCGTAATTTCTGCAATATCCAATACCTCTACCTCTTTTTCTTTATCAAAATTCTTAATACCATCGCTTAGCATGGTCATGCAAAACGGACAACCTGCGGCTACAATTTGAGGCTTTACGGCTAATATTTCTTCCGTACGTTCAATATTGATGTCTTTGTTTCCTGCTTCGGGCTCTTTAAACATTTGCGCACCACCGGCGCCGCAACATAATCCATTCGATTTGCAACGTTTTAATTCTACTAAATCGGCATCTAATACTTCTAAAGCTTTACGTGGAGCTTCGTACACATTGTTGGCTCGGCCTAAATAACAGGGATCGTGGAAGGTTATTTTTTTGCCTTTAAACGATTCGCCACCTTCTGCACGTAATTTTCCATCGTTTATTAATTCTTGAATCAATTGGCTGTGGTGAATTACATCATATGTACCGCCTAAACCCGGATATTCATTGCGTATGGTGTTAAAGCAATGTGGACAGCCGGTAACTATTTTTTTTACGTTGTAGGCATTTAAGAGCTCAATATTGGTCATTGCTTGCATTTGGAACAAAAACTCATTGCCGGCCCGTTTAGCAGGGTCGCCGGTGCAACTTTCTTCGGTACCCAAAACGGCAAATTTTATACCCACATGTTGCAATATTTTACAAATGTCGCGGGTAATTTTTTGTGCACGTTCGTCGAAACTGCCAGCACAGCCTACCCAAAATAAAATTTCTGGCTCTTCGCCTTTGGCCACCAATTCGGCCATGGTTGGTATGGTTAATTCGCTCATTTTTTTATTCCTTTGTTGCCCAATTAAATCGGTCGCTCGGAGCATATTTCCAAGGGGCACCGTTGTTTTCTAAATTGCCAAACATGCTGTTTATACTTCCCGCAGCTTGGGCTTCTTCCATTACCGCAAAGCGGCGTAATTCTACAATAATGTTTAGTGGATCTAAATTAATGGGGCAAGCATCTGTACAGGCATTGCAGGTGGTACAGGCCCAAATTTCTTCACGGCTAACGTAAGTATCTAATAAACTTTTATCGTCTTTAAAATCTACTCCATGCGCATCTATGCCTTTACCTACTTCGGTTAAGCGATCGCGGGTATCCATCATTATTTTACGTGGAGATAAAAGTTTGCCCGTTAAATTGGCCGGGCACACGGAGGTGCAGCGCCCACATTCGGTGCAGCTATAGGCATCCAATAAATTTTTCCAGCTTAAACCCTGTACATCTTTTGCGCCAAAGGTACTTCCCGCTGCAACTGGAGTAGGGGTGTAGCTAGTATCGAGCATGGCTTTTACCTCGTTGCTAACCGAGTCCATGTTTTTAAACTGACCTTTAGGGCTTAATTTACTGTAATAGGTTGCCGGAAAGGCCAACAAAATATGTAAGTGTTTAGAATAAGGCAAGTAATTTAGAAAAGCAAAAATACCAATGATGTGGAACCACCAACAGCCTCTTTCTATAAACACGAGGCTAGTGCTCGAGTCGGGCAATATTCCCATTAACCAAGAGCTTACCGGAAAAGTACCCACCGGAATGTAGTGCGCCACGCCCAATTGTTGTAATTTACTATCGGCGGCATTCATGGTTAAAAAAGCAGACATCAATAATATTTCGATGATGAGAATATAATTGGCATCCGATTTTGGCCACTCGGTCATTTCTGTACCGCTAAAACGGCGAAGCTTCAATACATTTCTTCGGATTAAAAAGATGACGCAGGCTACCAATACCAAGAACGCCAATACTTCAAATGCGCCAATGAGCACGCCATAAACTTGTCCCAAAGGCTCGGCAAATATGCGGTGGGTGCCAATTAAGCCGTCTATTACAATTTCTAAAACCTCAATGTTTATGATGACGAAACCCAGGTACAGAAATAAGTGTAAAATGGCTGCAACGGGGCGTTTTTGCATTTTAGATTGCCCAAAGGCAACCCATAACATGGTTTTAAGGCGTTCCGATTTACGGTCCGAACGGTTTTCGGGTAGCCCCAAATGGATGTTTCTACCAATTTTACCTGCGTTTTTGCCAAACAAATAAATGGCAAAGGCGCTAAGGGCTAAGAAAATAAGTTGTGCAAGCATAAGCGGTTATAATCTAAGCGAATTTAGTGAATTAACCGAAATTCAAATTGCTATGCATGCATAAATTTTAATTTAGAATTTTTCTAAGTAAACTAAGCACAATACTATTCATGAAATCAGGCATTTCATGCCTGTGACTATTTATTTTCAAAAAATATTTTCTGAAACGAAAAAAGAGATTACTTTTGCAGTCCCCCACGGGAAGGGGTACCATAGCTCAGTTGGTAGAGCAAAGGACTGAAAATCCTTGTGTCGCTGGTTCGATTCCAGCTGGTACCACAAAAAAATAAACCCTTAACTTGTACAAAGTTAGGGGTTTTGTATTTTTACGGCTATTCAAATGAAACGAATACTTCTTTTTCTTCTTTTCTGTACTCTTGCTAAAACCACGCTGGCTGCTGTGTTGTTGGATACTACTGTGGTACGTGTGCAGGTAAACATTCCCACTCTAAAGCTTCAAAAGCTTTATATGGGCAGCTATTTCGGCAAGTTTCAAACCGTAGTAGACTCCATTGTGTTAAGCGATTCAGGTGAGGGGGAGTTTAGAGCTAAGAAAAAGTACGTTTCGGGCATTTATTTTTTAGCCAGCGAACGCAAAGAGTTGCTCACCGAGTTTTTAATGGATAGTGCGCAGCACTTCAGTATTTATTTAGAAACGCCTACCAGCGCTCCACAAATCAGTGGTTCGGTAGAGAATACCTATTTCAGCCAGTATAATGCTTTTTTGGCCAAATTTGCTTTGGAAATGAGCCAACTGCAGGCAGAATTAAAGCAGGCTAGCCCGGCAGATAGTGTAAAATGGAATGAAGCCATAGCTACCAAACTAAAAAGCTTAGATGCGTATAGAGCTACTTTTCAGCAAAAGCATCCCAAAGCGTTACTCAGTTTTTTATTCCAAGCCAGTAAGCGCCCCGATGCGCCTTCAAAAGCAAGCATTAAAAAACCTGAAGACTGGTATGCCTATTACCAAACCCGTTATTGGGAGGGTACTAGCTTGTCAGATCCTCGGCTATTGCGTACACCTTTTTTCGATCAAAAACTGGAGGAATTTTTGAATTATTACGTTTCGCCCAATCCCGATGAACTAATTAAAACCATAGATGAGTTAATAAGGCAAGCTGGCGATGAGCAAGGGGAGTGTTTTCGCTACCTGTTTTCTAAACTCACCGACCGCTATGTTCGTCCGCAGGTTATGGGCCAAGATAAAGTGTTTGTGCATTTGTTTACCGAATACTATTCCAAAAAAGATTTTGCTTGGTTAAGTGCCCAACAAAAGAAATATATTTTTGATCGGGGATATAGCTTGGTGTCTAATCAGCTAGGTAACCCTGCCCCGGCCTTGCAGCTGAGTACTTTGGCCGGAGAGCGGCAAAATATATACGCCATAAAAGCGCCTTATACGTTGTTGGTGTTTTGGGATCCGAACTGTTCACACTGCTTGCAGGATGTGCCGCAACTTGATTCGCTTTACCGAGCCAATTGGAAAAAGCTGGGCTTAAAAATGGTGGGAATAAATATTGATGAGCAAGCACAAACGGCTTGGAAGGCCTTCATTCAAAAGCATCACTTGGAAGAATGGCTGCACATCTATCAACCCGAGAGCGAAAAATTAGCCGAGCAAAAAAATCAAATTCCCAATTACCGACAGTTATACGATGTGGTTCAAACGCCCACCCTTTATTTGCTCGATGCTAATAAAAAAATTCTAGCAAAAAACCTAGATGCAAAAGGTATTGATTTATTTTTGGGTCAGCAGTTAAAGCGTTAGGTGATCGTCCATTTTTGCTATAGAGAGCAATACGCTCAATCTTTTTTTAATTTCTATAAACTCTAACGATTTTGCAGAGATAAAATGCAGATCAAATTACCTGTTTACTGGTTTTTTGATACTCTAATCAATTAAACAGCTTTGCTATTCATCAAGTTTAAATTCTCTTCAAATTCAATTGCCCTTATTTTAAAACGGTACAACAAAATGCAAAGTTTATAGGGCTTAAAAATTAACTTGTACCGTATTTTATATATTTCAAAAAACGATACATCCCAAATCCTACTCATTTGATGCATTTTTATCATTTTTAAGACTTACTATTAAATAGGTTCAAACACACCATTTGGGCAATAATAAGCAGAATGTTAAACTAAAAATGAATATGAAAAAATTAGTACTTTTTTTAAGCTTTTTCTTTATTACTGTGGCCACGTTTGCCAATGGAATTAAAATTGGCAATGTAAGTCTTACAGGGCAAAATACTACCAATCAAACAACTAAAGTAAAATTTGATGTGAGTTGGAATAATAGTTGGCGTGTGACTGCTGGCCCTGCCAATTGGGATGCTGCTTGGCTATTTGTAAAATTTAGAGTAGGTAATGGGAACTGGCAACATGCTTTTTTGTCTAGCACAGGACATACTGCCCCAAGTGGAAGTAATATAGCTGTTGGCTTACTTGCACCCGGAGTAACTTTTAATGCAACTACCAATCCGGGCATGGGTGTATTTATTAACCGTAGTGTAGATGGAAATGGAACTTTTTCAGTAACTGGCGTAGAATTACTGTGGAACTATGGCGCTCAGGGAATTGCAAATAATGCAGCTGTTGATGTTCAGGTGTATGGTGTAGAAATGGTATATGTGCCTCAAGCACCATTTTGGGCTGGCGATGGGGCTACCATTGCTCAGAACAGATCGTTTCGCCAAGGTTCTGCAGATAACGATCCTTGGTATATTGCTTCAGAGAATGCCATTAGCGTATTAAATGCAGCTGGTAGTGGTTCTGGTACAAACATGACATCTGTGGGCGATTATTACTATTTATCGCAAGTAGCGGCTACTGCAACAGGTGAGTATGCAACGGGTGCTGTGTTTGCCATTCCAGCAAATTTCCCCAAGGGTTTCGAAGCCATGTATGTAATGAAATATGAGATTTCTCAAAACCAATATTTGGAGTTTTTTAACTCTTTAACTCAAGATCAGAAATTACGAAGAGATATTTCTTTGAACCAAACTGGAGGTCCAACTGGATCTAAACAAACCGATGTCCAAACGTATCGAAATTCATTTAGTTGGCCTGGTAATGGTGCTGCTACTTTTGCCACCACTGCCAGCTACGGTACTTTTACCGATGAGGCTTGTAACTTTTTAACCTATGCTGATGTTTCGGCTTATTTAGATTGGGCAAGTTTACGCCCAATGACTGAATTAGAATTTGAGAAGGCTGCTAGAGGCACTTCGCCAGTGGTATCTCAAGAATATGCATGGGGCACTACCAACATTGCTGCAGTTGGAGTTGCTACTAGATATGTTTTGGCTGATGAAGGATTACCTACTGAGACCATTACCGGTAATTATGCAACCAATGCCGGTAACGCTAACTGGTATAATACCTGGACCAATACCAATTCTGGTGGCCCGTTTCGAGTAGGTCTTTTTGCTACAGCAAATAGTAACCGCGAAACTGCTGGTTCGGGATATTGGGGTATTATGGAACTGAGTGGAAACGTTTGGGAGCTTTGCTATTCTGTTGGCCGTACCGACAATTTAACCTATACCGGAGCTCATGGAAATGGAGCACTAGATGGTAATGGCGACCAAGATGTAGTGGGTTGGCCTGCACTTACTGTTCCAGTTGGTTTACGTGGTGGATCGTGGTCTAGTGCTGTAACTGGAGTTGTAGTGAATGAGTTGCGTACGTCTGATCGTTCTTCTTCATCAACTACTGGTATTCGTGCCCGAGCCAATGACACTGGTGGCCGTGGAGTAAGAACAGCTAAATAATACTGCAATAGAAGATACTTAAATACTCCACGATGTAAAGATGTTGTGGAGTATTTGTCATTCTATCTAAACCAACCCATTGCAGTATAGTTGTAAAATATTTTTTAGGAGTTTTCTCCTAATTGTGGTGCTTTTTGGCGTCATGGGCCATACTTTTGCCAAATTATTTCATGTGAATGTTACTGATAGTGCTTCTTATAATGTTGCAGTTAGTCAAGACAGTTCTACATACAGCAATAAGAGCGAAACATCAATTCTGGCTTTGGCACCCGGCTCGGCTTATATGGGTGGTTCCGGTAGAGGTAATCAATCAGCAATTACCTTCAACACGTCACTATTTGGTCAAAAATTAAATGTGGCATTTCAAGGAGCCACACAAAGAGGGGATAATGCACTCGTTTTAGTTGACAATAAGCTAGATGGTTATGATAATAAAAAACCATATGGTGGTGCTCGTGATAGAGGCGATTACTCATTTTTACTGTTTGCCCGGGGACTTGATGGCGTATATTTAAATAGGGCTTTTGAAGGTGGTTTTGCTCGGGGTGATCAATCTAACTTAGCATCTAATTTATTGTTAGGAGGCTCTCAAATTCAATATGTGTTTTCTGGTGGACAATTAAGAGGAGATTTTAGTGATAAGGAAACTAATATCTATTTCAATGGAGACTCAGTAATTGCGTTAACCCTACCCTACGAAGGGGGTAAAAACAGAGGAGATGTTACAGCAATTTCGTTTAATAATCAGCTATCGGGTATAAGTTACAATTATGCTTATGTTGGGGGAATGGCAAGGGGAGATATTTCTGAAAGAGCAGTACATACCATGCTCAATGGTACGCCTTTTGGCTTCACTTTTTCTGGTGGATTGGATAGGGGCGATGTTTCTAATGCGCAATATAATGCCCTTATAAACGGCACCGTGATACCAAATATTAATTTAGGAGGGTCTAGCCGAGGTGATGTAAGTGATTTAACAGTAAATGTTGATTTTAAGGGCGTATCTACTAATATTTTTGTAGGAAGCGAAGAGCGTGGAGATTATAGCTATTGGACATCAAATACGCTTCTATCTGGAATTATTTTCACCAATATGTATGCAGGATCAGAATCTAGAGGCGATTATAATAATCAATTCAGTAATGCATTCTTCGATGGGCAAACACCCTCAGACATTAATTTCTTATATCAAGGATCAGAGAATAGAGGAGATGTAAGCTTTCGGAAAACAAATTTAGAATTCTCAGGAAATACTATTGAAGGGGTATATTTTGGTAGTACCGATAGGGGAGATTTCCAGCTATATCGGGGTGGTATTTTGCTTAGTGGTAGTAATGCGCCTACAATTTTATTAAGTTATTTGGGAGGTAAAGCACGTGGTGATGCCTCCTTTAGGGCTTTGGTTTCTGGCCTCGGTGGCGAACAGGTTTTTAAATTATATTCAGGAAGCCAAAATAGGGGTGATTTTTCAGTTCTGAAGTTTAAATTATTACTAGATGGCTTGGATTTAAATTTCCCCTATTTAGGAGGTAAAGAACGTGGGGATTTTTCAATAAAATCCGCCTCACAAGATATCTCTGGCACTTCCATGAATGTTCCATTCTTGGGTAGTCTGAATCGAGGTGATATAAGTGCTACTAGTGGTTTGGCCAGTATCGATGGAACCCGATTAAGCTATGCTTTTGCTGGGGGAACTAGTAGGGGAGACATATCGGTTTTAAAAATAGACCAAAATTTAAATGGTTACTCTTTCGGGAAATTCTACTTCGGTGGCTTAAATAGAGGGGATGCTTCTAATTTAAAAATAGGATTAAGTTTCACGGGCATTGTAAATGGGCAAGCCTTTATGGGTGGCGATAAACGTGGTGATGTGGCTTCGCCTATCACTATAATGAGTATGCAAGGGCAAGACCTGAATGTATTCTTTAAAGGAGGTGAAGCCCGCGGTGATGTATCTGGTACTGTGAGTACCATCTTAATTGAAAAAGTTGATTTTGATATTATTCAGCCTGATTGTGATAAGCAAACGGGGGATTTAACGGTCACTTTCCCACTAGCGGTGGGTATCACCTATACCTTGGATAGTTTAAACTATCAATCTAGTACTAAATTTAGCAATTTACAGCCAGGTGCCTATCGTATTCAAGCTAAGTTTGCTACCGGCGAAACCAGTCCATGGATGAGTTTTACCGTTAATACAGCCCCATCAAAACCTGATTCACTACAAATTGCTATTCAGCAACCTGATTGTAATTATAGTAAGGGAAGCATACTCATTGCTGTTAAAAGTGGTATTGAGTATAGTTTAGATGGTAAAACATATCAAACAAGCGGCTCATTTCCGGAGTTAACTCCAGGTACATATACAGTTTGGGCCAAAAATTCAGCTGGATGTATACGAAATGAGCAAATTACAATTAATCCCGCTCCCGTAGTTCCTTTAAAACCAAGTGCCTATGTTTCACAACAACCAAGTTGTAGCCTCTCAACGGGTTCCATTACGGTAACCACAAAACCAGGCTTAGAGTACAGTATAGATAGTAAAACTTTTCAATCAACTGCAGTTTTTAGTGGACTGGTTTCGGGTACTTACCAAGTCGTTGCAAAAAATGCTGCAGGCTGTATTTCCGAATCGTTGGGTTTAGTCATCAATCCATCACCAAGTATCCCTTCTCAGCCAACAATTACTGTACTAGGGACTGGAGTAATTTGCGAAGGAACTAGTTTGCTTTTAAATAGCTCGGCATCGAGTGGCAACCAATGGTTCAGAGATGGGCAGCTGATCCCAGGTGCAAATCAACCCACCTACTTAACTAGTGTTGCTGGAAATTATACGCTTACAGAAACCAATTCTTTAGGTTGTACCAGTGTGGCAAGTGGCGTGCTTGTTGTGCAAATAAGTCCACAGCCAGAGGCGCTAATTACCCAAGGTGCTAAGCTAGCTTTTAGTACTTGTGAAAATTCTAGCTTAACACTTTCCGCAAAAACTGGAGCTGGATATTCGTATGCTTGGTATTTAGGTACAAGTGCCATTACAAATGCCACACAGTCAAACTATACGGTTCGAAATGCCGGAAATTATACTGTAAAAGTAACCGATGCCAATGGTTGTACTGCTACTTCAGAATTTACCAAAATAATTGCCCCACCGAGTACAAATGCCATTAACACTACAGTTTGTATGGGGCAAAAAGTGGCCTTAAGTGCCGATGCTAGTAGTTTTACTAATCCAACATATCAATGGTTAGATGCCGGTCAACCCATTGTTGGTGCAAATAGTTCAACATACAATGCAACTACTACAGGCCAATTTAGCGTAAAAGTAACCGACGCAACAGTTGGTACTTCTAATTCTTGTCCAATAAGTGTAACCGTAAATGCACTTCCACAGGTTAATCTTATTGTATCGGGTGGAACAAATGTTTGTTTCGGTACTCCGGTGAGTATAGCTACTTCTGTAACCGGTACACCAAATTATACCTATCAGTGGCAAGTTGGTGAGACCTTAATTCCCAACGAACAGCGCCGAGAATTGCTTATTAACGAGTCAGGCATTTTTAGTGTTAAGGTAAGCGATGCCAATGGTTGCGTGAAAGAAAGTGATGTAAGTACTATAGTTATTAATCCTACTCCTAAAAAACCACGTGCCACTATTTTGGTTCAGCCTGATTGTGTGATTACTAAAGGTATAATAGCTATTGATGTAGTTTCGGGCCATGAATATAGTTTAGATGGAGTAAATTATTATGCCAAATCAACCTTTGATGATTTGGCTGCAGGTACATACCATCTTACAGCCAGAAATGCAAGTAATTGTATTTCGGCAGATACTGTATTAACAATTTATCCACCACCAATTACGCCTGCTAAACCCCAATTTAGTATTCAACAAACAACTTGTAATCTGGCCATTGGTACTATTAGTATTCAAGCCCAAGCCGGATTAACCTATAGTATTAATCAAACGGATTATTCTACTCAAACGTTTTACGCTAATTTAGCACCAGGAACCTATATTCTAAATGCTAAAAATGAAGATGGGTGTATTTCTGCAGATACTACATTTAGTATTGCGCCAAAACCACTAAAACCAGTTACGCCATTATTTACGGTTTTACAACCCGATTGTAACGTGGCATTTGGTACTATTTCCCTTACCCCGCAATCCGGAGAATGGTATACAATTGATGGTACTAATTACCAAAATACTAGCCTCTTTGCCAATTTAACACCTGGTATTTATAATCTAAGAGCTAAAAATACCGATGGTTGTGAATCCGATGATTTCTATATTACTATTTCGCCAGAACCGGTAAAAGCGTTTAAGCCTATAGTAAGTAACCTTTTACAACCGAGTTGTCCCAATGCGCTTGGTACTCTATCTATAGAATCGAATTTTGGTGAATCCTATTCAATTGATGGTTTAGATTATACAAATACAAGTGGTGTATTCACAGATGTACTTCCTGGGGAATATACCATCACAGCAAAATCTAGTTCTGGTTGTTTTTCAATTGGAACATCAGTAAGTATTATTGCAGCGTCTCCTCTTAATTCACCTACCATTATTAAGCAAGTGCAAAATAGTGCTCAATGTACTAGTAATGCCACAAGTTTTAGTGTAGAAATTAATTCCAAAGCACAAGGTTTGAGTTATAGCTGGGAGCGAAGTACAGACGGTGGGCAGAATTGGGCTGCTATTAATGGATCTAATTTGGATAATGGAATTGCATATTCAGGCTTTGCCTCGGCTACCTTAGAATTAAGCGCCGCACCAAGCAGTGCAACAAATTATCAATATAGATGCGTAATTAGTAATGCCTGTGCTACTGTATTTAGTGCAGTCGGAGTATTAAATCCTAACCCAGACTTGCCTAGTATTTCGGCAGATGGGCCCCTAAATTTCTGCCCTGGGGGTAAAGTAAACCTGAGTACTGCTGCGGTATCTGGGGTAAGTTATCAGTGGTTTTTAGATGGAAATGCTTTGGGCGGTGCAACCTATAATACTCTTACGGTTTATCAGCCGGGTAGCTACTCACTTACTGCAAGTATAACGAATGGGTGTAGCATCAATAATTCAGTATTAAATACTACAAATTCACCTATTGTTGTCAGTATAAATGCCATACCAACTGCTAGTATAACCCAAGGTACTCAAGTAGCTATAAATGCTGCAGGTGCAGTTACGTTGAATGCGAATACTGGTCAAGGCCTAACCCATCAATGGTATAGAGATGGAGTACTTATTCCGGGTGCAACTCAGGCATCTTATTCAGCAACACAAACTGGTGATTACTATGTAGTAGTAAGTAATGTTAGCGGATGTTCCGCTACTAGTAGTATTACGCAAGTTATTGCCATTCCAGAGGCTAATTTAAATGGAAGTACAGCGTTTTGTGAAGGTGGTTCGGTTAGTATTTCTTATGCTTTAACTGCAGGACAAACTATTCAATGGAAAAAGAATGGAATGGCAATTCCGGGAGCGAATTTGCCCATGTATGTTGCTAATACTACTGGAACGTATTATGCAGAAGTATTTACAGGTGCAGGAGTTTCTTTAGGTAATACGAATGGTGTTGACGTAACTGTACATACATTGCCTACTGCAAATATTAATAATAGTTCACTTATTGCTGCTTGTAAAGACGAGCTTATTACATTGGTAGGTTCCGGTGGTGTAAATTATCAATGGCAATTAGGAGCTAACCCAATTGCCGGAGCTACAGGTTCTGTATACAATCCACTTCAATCGGGTATGTATACACTTAAGGTAACGGATACAAATAGTTGTGAAGCTATTTCAACTGCAACAACGGTTCAAATAAATACGCCACCCGTAGCTCCATTACCAACTAAAACGGGATATTATGTGTGTCCGCAGAGTGTAGTAGATCTTACAAGTTTTAACCCCACCGCCCAATCTGGTATTAGTTACGAATGGTATACGGTTCGATCAAATCCAAGTGCAGCAAGTCAAATAACTGCTCCAATTACCCTTAATGACCCTAATTCGGTTAATACCTACTATTTATATGCAAGAAATATATCAACGGGATGTTTGAGCGAAGCAAGTGTTCCATTAGATGTAACGGTATATTCAAATCCGGCCATTCCGATAATAAATGTACCTTCAGTAGCTAGTTTCTGTGAAGGACAAAGCGTTACTTTAAGTAGCAGCATCCAGCAAGGAAATCAATGGTATTTTAATGGATCCATACTCAGTGGGGCCACTGCAGATACTTATGTTGTTTCCGTTGCCGGTACTTATTCCGTAGCCAATACAGATGCCAATGGTTGTAAAAGTGGGTACAGTGCCGATTTAATTATCACTAAAACAGTATTACCAGATTTGCCAAGTGCAAGTGTGGTTCAGCCAACATGTACCAACGATAAAGGGAGTATTACCGTAATTAATACTTCAAATCAAACAAATACCTATAGTATTGATGGAATCAACTATCAATCTTCGGTACTATTTAACAATGTATTGCCGGGTACCTACTCCTTAACTCTTAAAAATACTACCGGTTGTATAAGTGGGGCTACTCAAGTAGTAGTTAATCAACAGCCGATTACTCCATTAGCACCTAATGTTACGGTAATACACCCAGATTGTAATAATGCAAAAGGTACTATAAACATAGCAGTAGTTAATTCAAGTGATTTGTATAGTATAGATGGTGTTCAGTATCAAGGTAATTCTACTTTCACTAATCTAGCTCCTGGAAATTATGTTGTAAGTGTAAAGAATACTGCCGGTTGTTTAAGCGCAAACACACTAATACAAGTAAATGAGCAACCTCCTACACCAATTTCAGCTACTGCTCAAGTTTTGCATCCAAATTGCACCACCTCCATAGGTACCGTTAGTGTAACAGGTTCGTTTGATCCAAGCTATACCTATAGTTTAGATGGACTTTCCTATCAAGCCAATACTACGTTTAGTAATGTGCCACCAGGAACCTATCAGTTGACTGTAAAAAATACAAGCGGATGTATTAGTGCGCCAACAACTATAGTAGTAAATGCTCAGCCTGCCACTCCTTTAGCACCAACCGCTACGGTAGTTCATCCCACATGCTCAATGGCTACTGGTACACTACAAGTAAACAATGCCTTGCCTTCTTATACCTATAGTATAAATGGAATAGATTATCAATCTGATCCAATATTTATGAATCTGGCATCAGGTATTTATTCAATAACAGCTAAAAATGCCGCTGGGTGTGTAAGTGCTACTACTCAGATTACTGTAAATGACCAGCCATATACTCCATTCGCCCCAACTGCTAATGTTGTGCAACCTACTTGTTCGGTTAATACCGGCAGTATTTTACTTACTGGTACCCTCACTAGTACAGATTTATATAGTGTTGATGGGTTGAATTATCAATCGAATTCGACATTTACTAATCTAGCACCTGGAACGTATGGCCTCACAATCAAAAATAGTTCTGGTTGCGTAAGCTCAGCCACTACTGTAGTGATTAATGCAGCACCTATTACCCCTATTAGTACACAACCTATTTTAGGGCCAAATGTAGTTTTGGCTAATTCTGTCCAAGTATATAGTATAAATCCAGTTGCTGGTGCTGCACAATACAGTTGGATCTTGCCTGCTGGATGGTCTGGTACATCTACGGGAAATAGTATTTCGGTTACGGTTGGAGTTGCCGGCGGAACTATCCAAGTGATTGCAATTAGTGCTGGTGGCTGTGCTAGCCAACCCCTAAGTTTAGTGGTAGGTTTGGATATAGATACTGATGGAGATGGAAAACTAAATTCAGTGGATTTGGACGATGATAATGATGGAGCCTTAGATATAGATGAGAATGCAGCTTGTAACCCAGCTACTAGTTCTTGCGATACAGACGGTGACAGCATTCCGAATGCATTGGATTTGGATAGCGATGGCGATGGTATTTCTGATGTAATTGAATCTAATGGAGTAGATATGAACGGTGATGGTAAAGCAGATGGTGCTGTAAATACTAATGGAGTGCCTGCTTCAGCTAATGGAGGATTATCGCAGCCAGATACAGATGGTGATGGTAAAAAAGATGCCTATGATTTAGATAGTGATGGCGATGGAGTAAGCGATGCAGACGAACTGCGTGACGGCACCAATCGGATTGACCCATGTTCTTATCTTTTGGCTAGTAAAACAATGCCTGTTTCTACTTTTTGGAATATTCAAGATTGCGATACTGACGGGCTAAGTAATGCTGCTGAAATTAGTGCAAATACCGATCCTCGTAATCCAGATACAGATGGTGATGGTGTAAAGGATGGAAAAGAACTGATGGATGGTACCAATCCGTTAGATAATTGTTCTTTTATTGCGTCTAGTCAAACACTTCTACCTTCCACAGCTTGGAATAGTGCCGATTGCGATGGCGATGGCTTAACTAATTCAGAAGAGAAAACAGGTATAAACGATCCGAATACACCAGCCAATCCAAACGGAAATATTACCAACCCTCGTAACCCAGATACAGATGGAGATGGAGTAAATGATGCTGATGAATCACGAGATGGTACCAATCCAAATGACCCATGTTCGTTTATTCTTGCCAGTCAAACACTAAATCCCATTGTTGCTTGGAACACTTCTGATTGCGATGGAGATGGAGTAGTAAATTCTCAAGAAAAATTAGATGGAACCAATTTGTTGGATGCTTGTGAATTTAAATTAAGCAGCCGTACTCGTGCACCAAGTGCAACTTGGGATGCTGGTGATTGTGATGGTGACGGCATTGCAAACGGCGAAGACGGTGTGGAAGATTGTGATGCTGATGGTGTATTAAACTTTTTAGATCCAGATGGATGTAGTATTGATATTATTGTACCTAAAGTATTTACACCCAATGGCGATGGTATTAACGATGGCATTAAACCGATATTAATAGGTATTAGACAGTTTGTGTCATTTAAAGTGTACAACCGTTGGGGGAATTTGGTTTATGAATCCAGGGATTCTGGTAAAGCTTGGAATGGCGACTTTAAAGATGGATCACAAGGAACTGAGACTTTTTTGTGGTTGTGCGAAGGTTATGATAAAGATGGTAAGTTGATCCGTAGAAGTGGAATGATTACATTGATTAGATAGTAGTTGTATGAAAAAAATAAAGTTCATTTTCACCCTTTTCACAGTACTATATCTTAATAATCTTCATGCGCAAGACCTGCATTTCTCTAGGGTTCAAGATATGATATTGTGGTACAATCCTTCGCTTAAAAATGATACACGTACTAGTTTGCGAATGAATTACCGTGATGTTCGCTATCAGGGTTTGTTAGGCTATAGAAGCAGTGCGATGATGGTGGATTTACCGGTTATATCACAAATAGTAAATAAGGAATCATCAGGTTACTGGAATTTAAGTGCCGGATTTTCACTAGATCAATCTAATCAGAACATACTAAACCAAACCCAAGTACTGCTTGGCGTATCTTATGCAATTCCCTTAAATGCCAATCAATTATATTTAGCAAGTAGTGTACAAGCTAGTTATTTTAATAGTCGCTTAGACGTGTCAGGTATTAACTTCCCTGATCAATTTGATCGCAATGGTCCGATTGCAAATGCAATTACAGGGGATCCATTGGGCAATGGGCAAAGTCAAAACTGGTTTAGTACCCACTTGGGTATAAGTATGTTTCAAAATACCGAGCCGGAATCGTGGAAGTTAGGCGTATCTATAAGAGATATTTCTCAACCAGTAATTAATCGTGATAATAGTGCATCGTTTCAATTAAAACCGACTTTCGGAATTCAGGGTGCATATGAATTTATTAGGCAAGATACTCGTTATGGAATTTCTGGTGTGGCAAATTTTAAAGCACAAGCATATGAACAGCTACTAAGTATTAGTGCCAGACGGCAGTTCCCTAGGCAGAACTTGGCAGCCATTGGGGGTGGTTTGGCCTATCGAGTTCGTGATGCAATAATACCCTATTTTGATGTAACTGTTGGCCAAACTACGTTGGCTCTACATTACGAACTAAATATTTCAGGTATTCAAGCTTCAGGCTTTAGGAGATCTGCTTTTGAAATAGCGTTGATGCATAACTTTAATACCAACTAATTTACTCATAAACACAGTTAAAATGAACTACTGGAAATATACCCTTATGCTTTGTTTGGCATTATTATTTGGGCCTTTTTTAAGCCATGCTCAAAAGACCGATAGTGTTAAACTTTTTCAGATTGTACGCTTAGGCGTTAAATATAACATCCAGGAGTTTCAAACATTAAATCTTCGGACGTCAAGTGCTTGTAATTGTGATGAGAGTCTAAGTTTAAATAACCGATCCATGCAGGGTATAAGTGTCAGTATGTTTGAGCCAATAAGCCCTAATTTAGCTTTAGGTGCCGATTTTGGCTTTTCTTTTGGCAAGCGAATGAATGACCTTAAGGAATACAGCCGTCAATCGGCTATTACAGTTGCTATTGAAGGATTTTATCATTTGTTTGATGGGGCTACTAAGTTAAGACCATATTTAATGGCTGGTTTTAGATATGATTTGCAAGCTAACCATGCTACCGCCATTCCTGTAGGTGCCGGTTTGCGTTTTAAATTAAAAGAAGGCGGTTCATTGTTTATCCAAACTGCTTATGATCGCGGACAATCAAGTCTAATTGCAGAAAACATGTTAACTAGTCTTGGTTTACACTTACCACTTTTTATTCGTGAACAGGACGCTAATGGTCGTTCATCTACAACTTATGCAGCGCTTTTAGCTAGAAAATCATTAGTATATCCCATTGGTAAAAATCCAAAGTTAGTACCCGCTAAACCAATTAGGGAAAGCTTTGTAGAAAAAATTCCTGACATCGTAATTCAGGATAAAAAGCAGCTGAGCAGAATTATTTATTTTAAAAAGGGAAAAGTGAATCTTAATAATACGGAATCTATGCAATCACTTGATGACGTAATGCAATTTTTGGCTCAAGATTCTAGCCGCACGGCTAAGCTAGTTGGATTTAAGCCACATCCCCGGTATAAAGTGAAAGTGATTTATCGCTTTCTCATAAAGCAAGGAATTCCATCAGAGAAGTTAGCAGTGGCTTATTACCGTAAGCGACTTCAAGGAGTTAATTCGAAAACCCGTAGGGTCGAAATTTTGGTAGAGTAGTTTAAAAATTTAACCCAATTTTAAACTATTGTTAAGTACTTATTTACTACAATATAAATAATAAGGTAAGTATGTAATTAGTGCATTTCGTTTTCAAAACAAGCCCTGCACCGTGGTTCGTAACTGTCTTTTTCGCCAAGTAAAAGCTGGCTTTTGTCTGTTACAGTTCGGTAAGAATACATAGCTGGGCCGCCACATTGCAGGCAAATGGCGTGTACTTTACTTACGTCGTCGGCAATAGCCATGAGGGCAGGCATAGGCCCAAATGGTTTGCCCGAGAAATCCATATCTAAACCGGCAATGATTACGCGGATGCCTTTATTGGCCAATTGGGTGCACACGTCGGGCAATTCTTCGTCGAAAAACTGAGCTTCATCTATGCCTACTACTTGGGTATAGGCCCCCAATAATAAAATAGCAGATGAACTTTCTACAGGAGTTGATGAAATGGAATTCGAATCGTGAGAAACCACAGCCGTTTCGTCGTAACGGGTATCGGTTTTGGGTTTAAATATTTCTACGTTTAGTTTGGCAATTTGCGCCCGGCGTAATCTACGAATAAGCTCTTCGGTTTTGCCCGAAAACATAGAACCGCAGATGACTTCGATACTGCCGCTCAATTGATGTTTACGCTTAAAATTATGTTCGTACTGAAGCATGTAGGGTAGATTTTGTAGCCTATCTGAGGCTCGGCTAATATCAGAATTTAATGCTATTTTTGGAAATATAATTACTGTTTAACTCGTTTTGTGATGGAGAAAAAAGAGATTTTACAAAAAACTAAAGAGATTTTGGCTGAAATTCAGCAGCAGGTAAGTGCTTTTGAGCAACAGCACTATCAAATTTCGGATATTGAATTAGACCTCTTTTTGGCCAATACTAAATTTTTGGTAGATCATGCACACATCATGAAACGTTTGCAGGATGTTTCACCGGCGGTTCCCATGCCGGCTGTAGAATTTGTTGTAGTACCCACACCACTTATAGAGGAGGGTATATCAACTCTAGTTGTGGAGACACCTGCCGAGCCGACGCAAGAGGCCAAGCCTACTATTAATGATTTGCTAGCCGATAGGCCCGATGCAACCTTGGCCACCAAATTTGAATCGGAGCCTATTGCCGATCTAAAAGCAATCATCAATTTAAATGATAAGTTAGTTTTTGTGAAAGACTTGTTTAACGGCTATTCGTTGGCTTATCAAGAAGCAATTGATACGCTCAATAAATTAAGCAGTTTAGAAGAAGCAAAAAGTTATTTAAACGAAAACTATGCCCAAGCAAATGATTGGGCTGCCCATGAAGTTACTACGGCTCGTTTTTATGAATTAGTGAGCAGACGCTACACTAAATAATTCCCATACGGTTCGCATCTAAGCGCAACAAAATAAATAGCAAGAGGGTAAAGCCCCAAAGCGACGATCCTCCATAGCTTATAAATGGTAGTGGAATTCCGATAACGGGAACCAAGCCCATGGTCATGCCCAGGTTTAAAAAGAAATGGCAAAAGAGAATGGAGGCCACTCCGTAGCCATATATTCTAGAGAAGGAAGAACGCTGTCGCTCGGCAATAAATATAATTCGCAGTAATAAGAATAAATACAAACCAACCACCACCAAACTACCAACAAAACCCCACTCTTCGCCAACGGTGCAAAAGATGAAATCGGTACTTTGCTCGGGTACAAAATCGTATTTAGTTTGCGTGCCTTGTAAAAAACCCTTGCCCCAAAATCTACCCGAGCCAATGGCAATTTTAGATTGATTTACATTGTATCCTTCGCCACGTAAATCTTCTACCTTGCCTAATAATACATCTATACGGTTTCTATGATGCGGTTTTAAGATGTTTGTGTAGGTAAAATCTACCGTAAAAATAAATAGGATAGAGCCTATAGTACCAAGCACAATGGGGCGCATCCATTGTTTTTTATTTCGTATTTGGGTAAGTAAGAAGCCTGCAATAACTACCAAGCCAACAATAAGAATAATTTTGCTTAGTAGTAACGTAAGAATAAAAAGTACGATACCCAATAAACCAAATATTAAGAAATAGCCAGATAGCCCTTCTCGGTATAACACAAATATTAAAGAGGCAAAAGTTAGTGCAGAACCTACATCTGGTTGTGCTAAAATAAGCCCAACAGGGATGCCAATAATAGCGGCTGCTTGTAAAGTTGTTTGCCAGGCTTTGTTTTTTATGGTGGCGGTAGATAAGAATTGAGCCAATACTAAGCAGGTAGCAAATTTTGCAAATTCGGAGGGTTGGAGCCTAAAGTTTCCTAAGGGAATCCAAGCTTGATTTCCGCCCACATTACGGCCCACTACCAATACTACCAAGAGTAATAAGATACTGATACCATAAAATAGCGGGCTAAAGGTGCTAAAAAACTTCACATCCATAACTAAAATAAGGATGCCCAATATACCAGCTGTAATAAGGAAAATAAATTGTTTTCCGTAATTGGTGCCTAAATTGAACAGGTTACCTTTCTCCGGATCATATACCGCCGCATAAATGTTTAACCAGCCAATAATGCATAGTGCAGCAAATAGAGCCAAGCTAACCTTGTCTACATTAAAAAATATGTTGCGTTGTTTGGTTACCATAATACGGCTATCGCTTAACTTTCAATTTTGTTTTAAGCGTATCTGTTTTGGGTTTACTACTAACCCTGGCCACGGCTGGCAATAAGTTGGCATTGCTAATGCGATCCATATAGGCTTGTGGCCGTGTAATAGAATCTCTTAAATATTTTTCTACCAACAAACTGGCAATTGGCGCCGACCATGTTGCTCCAAAACCCGAATTTTCTACAATAACTGCAATGGCAATTTTTGGATTATTTCGGGGAGCAAAAGCCACAAAAACCGAGTGATCGGCCCCATGAGGGTTTTGTACCGTACCGGTTTTTCCGCACATTTCAATACCCGGAATTTTAGAATAAATTGCTGTTCCACCGCCTTGGTTTACCACCCGACTCATGCCCTCAATAACTGAAATAAAATAGGCACTGTTGATGCCTACATTAATACGCTCGGTAAATTCTTTTTTAACTACTTTATTCGCTCCAATAGCCTTAATGAGGTGGGGTTTGTAAAAATAACCTCTGTTGGCCACAATAGCCATTACATTGGCCATTTGAAGGGGTGTAATACCCAATTCGCCTTGCCCAATAGAAAGTGAAATATTGAAACCGGATGTCCATTTATCGCTCCCAAAACGTTTGGTATAATAATCGGCACTAGGTAGTAAGCCCTTACGTTCGTTTGGTAAATCGATGTTTAGCTTAGAACCAATGCCAAATTTAGCTACGGCTGCTTGCCACTTTTTGTAGCCTTCAACCGAGCGCATACCGGCATGATCGACCATGCGGTTAAAGGTATACCCGTAATAGGTATTGCAGGAGTATTGAATAGATTGAGTCAAATTCATAGGCCCATGTACGTGGGTACAACCCATTACCCGGTTACCATGCCGATAACCCCCACCACACACAAAAGTGGTACTTGGGTTAATAAGTCCCAATTGCTGAGCCACCAATGCATTTACAATTTTAAAAATAGAACCGGGAGGATATTCTGCTTGTATAGGGCGAATAAACATAGGTTTATAGGGGTTATTGAGCAATTTCATGTAATTGTTTCCCCGTTGCCTACCCACCATTTGGTTGGGGTTATAACTGGGGCTACTCACAAATGCTAAAATTTCTCCGGTAGCAGGTTCAATGGCTACAATGCTGCCAATTTTATGCTTCATGAGCTTTTCGCCCATTTTCTGAAGTTCTATATCTAGCGATGATTTTAAACCCTCTCCCGAAATGGCCAAGGTATCGTATAGCCCTTCTGCAAAATGACCTTTGGGCCGATTAAAGGCATCTACCATTAAGTTTTGTACGCCTCTTTGGCCTCTTAATAAATCTTCGTACGATTTTTCAACTCCGCTTATGCCAATATAATCTCCCTTGGCATAAAATCCTTTTGATTTTTCGATGGCTTTATCGTTTACCTCCCCAATGTAACCCAAAAATTGAGCAGCCAAACTATCCGGATACATGCGTACCGTTCGGTTTTGTACATAAAAGCCTGGGAATTGATACAAACGCTCCTGAAAAGCAGCATATACTTTGGCCGATAATTGTTTTTCTAGTACCGATGCCCTATAAATGGATTGGTTAACTGCTTTTTTAAACTGTTTATCGAAACGCTCTTTGCTAATTTCTAGGAGCCGACAAAAAGCCAGGGTATCGAATGGTTTAACCTCTTTTGGGATTACCATGACATCGTATACGGGTTCATTTTGAACTAAAATACGGTCTTTTCGGTCTAAAATAACACCACGAGCTGGGTAAATAAGTATTTTCCGAAGTACGTTATTATTGGCCGAAAGCAGGTATTTATCGTTTACAATTTGCAAATAAAATAAGCGAACCAATAAAATGAGCGCCGTTGCAATAAATATTCCTTGAATAACGAATTTTCGAGCGAAATACGGATTCATTAACGTGCTTTTTTACGGTAAAATACGAGTGAGATGACCAGCATCAAAAATAAGGTAAAAAATGCACTCAAAATACTTCGTAAAAGTGTTCCGCCGAAGTTAGAAAGGCTAAACAACTCAAAGGTGAAAAGTGTGAGGTGATGTAAAAAAGCCATTAGTAAACCATACAACAAAAACCATCGAGCGCCCATACTACTTAAGCTAGGTTCTGGTTCTGTTTTCAAAGCATCGTTGGTAATGGTGTGGTTTAAAAATAAAATTCGGCCAAAAGCCAATACCGTGCAGGCTAAGGCGTGTAAACCTAGGGTGTCGTGAAAAACATCAATAGTTAGTCCGCAGCAAAAAGCCAAGGTATATAATGCCCAATTGGGTATTTTAAAGGGCAATAATAAGATGAATAGGATGTAAATGTAAGGGGTAGATAGATTGTAAAAACCAATATTCTTAAGCAAGAATAATTGGATAAACACCAAACCAAAAAAACGTGCAATATGTAGTGGGATGCGTTCCATTTATTCCGTTTTATTGCTCAACTCGAGTGCTTTTTGTTCAGCACCAAAGGAATTGTTTACCACATAAACATAGCTTAGAGTGGCAAAATTAGTGGCTAATTTCACTTCAATATTTAAAAAATTATCACCGCCTTTTACCCCGGTTTGGCTCACTGTACCAAGTGGGATTCCGGCAGGGAACAAGGAATAGCCCGAGGTGACTACTTTTTCGCCCGCTTTTACCTTAATGTGGTTCGGAATATCTTGCAAAACCGCATAGGCCGAATTAAAATTACCGGCCCCCCACACTAAAGAGCCAAAAGCACGATTGCTGGCTAGGCTGGCACTAATACGGGTTTCGCTATGTAATAACGATTGGATGGTGGCAAATTTAGGGGATACATTTAATACAATGCCCACCACACCATTAGGGCCGAGTACACCCATGCCTTTTTTGATGCCCTGCAAAGCACCCTTATCTATGGTAATATAATTGTTTTTTTGGCGAACAGAATTGTTAACTACTTTGGCGGTATAATAGCTGTATTGCTGATGCGATACGGTATCTACAACCTTTGTAAGCCCCTTGGTTTCGCTGCTATCTTTTTGTGGGAGTAAATTTAATAGTCGCCCGTTCTCTGAAGCTAGACTATCGTTAATTGCTCTTAAACGAAGATAATCTTTTAAGTTTTGAACTTTTTGGTACTGAGAAGCCACCCATTCATTTGAAGAATTCCACGTGCTGGCTCGTTGAAAGGAATTGTTGTTGATGAGTAGAAGAAATGAGCTGGCAAAGAAAATGAAAAATAGAATAACTGCATTGTGCTTGCTGATGTAAATCCAGAGGTTGCGCATTTTACAGTTTAGGGGGTGTATAATTGGTCGTTTAGTAAAAGAACTACCAAACGACCAAATAAGTGCTTATTGCATTAAAAATTTAAAATTCTCGATATTTTTTAGGGCAATGCCTGTTCCTCTAACTACCGCTCTCAATGGATCTTCGGCTACGTGAACCGGCAGTTTGGTTTTAGAAGAAATACGTTTGTCTAAACCTCTTAATAAGGCACCGCCACCGGTTAAATATATACCGGTTTGGTAAATATCGGCCGAAAGTTCGGGTGGCGTAATTTCCAATGCTTTTAAAATGGCTTCTTCAATTTTAGAAATCGATTTATCTAAGCAATGTGCAATTTCGGTATACGATACCATGATTTGCATCGGTACACCAGTCATCAAATCACGACCTTGTACGGCTAAATCTGGTGGTGGATCTTGTAATTCTGGAAGGGCAGAACCTACCTCAATTTTAATTTTTTCGGCAGTACGATCGCCAATCATGATGTTGTGCTGGCGACGGATGTATTGCACGATATCGCTATCGAAGTTATCGCCGGCTACACGGATAGATTGATCGCAGACAATACCCGAAAGGGCAATTACCGCAATTTCGGTGGTACCTCCACCGATATCGATAATCATATTTCCCATGGGCTCTTCAACGTCGATACCAATACCAACTGCAGCGGCCATGGGCTCATGAATTAAGTATACTTCTTTAGCACCTGCAATTTCTGCAGAATCTCTAACGGCTCTTTTTTCTACCTCGGTAATACCCGATGGAATACAAATAACCATGCGTAAAGATGGAAAAAACCAACCTTTACCGTTGTTTAGCATTTTAATCATACCACGAATCATGTGTTCGGCAGCGTTAAAATCTGCAATTACACCATCTTTCAAAGGGCGAACTGTTATAATGTTTTCGTGCGTTTTGCCTTCCATTTGCATGGCTTGCTTGCCAATGGCAATAAGTTTATTAGTTGCTCTATCAAAAGCTACAATAGATGGTTCATCTACCACCACTTTATCGTTGTGAATGATAAGGGTGTTTGCAGTACCCAAATCAATGGCAATTTCTTGTGTAAACCAGTTAAATATTCCCATGCGTTTTTATGCTATAAGATGTAAAGTTAAATTTTTTATCGATTTTTTTAATGTTTAAAATGACGAATTCCGGTGGTAACCATACTGATACCTTTTTGGTTCGCCATTTCTATCGAATCCTGGTCTTTAATAGAGCCTCCGGGCTGCAAAACGGCAGTAATTCCAGCATCGGCAGCCAACTCTACACAATCCGGAAACGGAAAAAAGGCATCGGAGGCCATTACGGATCCTTCTAGGCCAAATCCAAAGGCTTCGGCTTTTACAATGGCTTGTTTTAATGAATCTACCCGAGAGGTTTGTCCTACGCCACTAGCCAATAAGGTTTGGTTTTTAGCAAATACAATGGTGTTAGATTTGGTGTGTTTTACCACCTTGTTGGCAAAATATAAATCTGCTAATTCTGCTGTGGTGGCTTGTTTGTTGGTTACGCAAGTCATGTGCTCTGGGCCTTCTATTTGCAAGTCTTTATCTTGCTCAATATAGCCATTTAACAATGTTTTAACTTGTTTTTGAGGCAGTTCAACCGTGTTGCGTTGTAATAATATTCGGTTCTTTTTGGCTTTTAAAATGGTTAGTGCATCTGCTGAAAAAGCCGGGGCAATTAGCACTTCAAAAAATAAATCATTTATGGCTGTTGCGGTTTCCGCATTTAGCTCTCCGTTGCAAATAAGTACGCCTCCAAATGCCGAAATAGGGTCGCAGGCAAGTGCGGCATGCCACGCTTCATTTAGTGTGTTTCGACTGGCAATTCCGCAAGCATTGGTATGTTTTAAAATGGCAAAGGTGGGCGTGTTAAATTCATCTATTAATGCCAATGCGGCATCTACATCTACTAAATTGTTATACGATAGTTCTTTGCCGTTCAGTTTGGTAAAGAGTGCATCTAAATTGCCGTAAAATGTGCCTTTTTGGTGTGGATTTTCACCATAACGTAAAGTTTGGGCTTGCGTTTCGCTAATTTTTAAAACCGCTAGTGGTTCCGCCTGATTGAAGTAATTAAAAATAGCGCTATCGTAATGAGAAGATACGTGGAAAGCTTTTTGTGCAAAGCGTTTGCGGTCTGCTAAATCCGTGCTGCCACTATTCTCTTTAATTATATTGGTTAATACCGGGTAATCATTTTTTGATGCAATAATTACCACGTCGTTAAAGTTTTTAGCTGCGGCCCGTATCAGGGAAATACCGCCAATATCAATTTTTTCAATAATTTCTTTTTCAGCTGCACCCGATTGTAAGGTCTCTTCGAAAGGGTATAAGTCTACAATCACCAAGTCGAATTCTGGGATTTTATATTCGTTTAGTTGGGCTTGGTCTTCGGCTAATGCACGACGACTTAATATGCCACCAAAAACTTTGGGATGCAATGTTTTTACTCGGCCCCCTAAAATGGAAGGATAGCCGGTTAGATCTTCTACGGCTGTTACGTGATAACCAAGATCTATAATAAATTTTTCGGTTCCTCCAGTAGAATAAAAGTGCACGCCATTTGCGGCTAGTGCATGTATGAGGGGGTCTAAATTATCTTTATAATAAACAGAAACAAGGGCGTTTTTAATTTTTACGGGATGGCTCATTAAATAAGGGGGCTTAACGACCGTAAAGATAGGTTTTTAGCCTCGTTTTTTAAAGGCAGTTTGGCGATAAAATCTTACGATTTTATTTTTTTTAGTACTTGCTCAATAATTTTTGGGAAATATTGGTGTTCCAGTTGTTGTCCCTTAAATTTAACAAGCTCTAAATCGTCGTTTTTTTCAATTTTAAATCTAGCTTGATAAATGATTTCGCCACTATCGAAATCTTCGTTAACGTAGTGAATGCTGATACCTGATTCTTCATCACCATTGGCTAAAACTTCTTTGTGAACGCGATCTCCATACATGCCTTTGCCACCATATTTTGGTAATAAAGCCGGATGAATATTGATGATGCGTTTGGGGTAGTTTGCTAAAATAGTATCAGGTATAAGCCATAAAAAGCCTGCTAAAACTATTATATCTATGTTTAGATTTTTGAGCAAGTCGAGTACTTGGGTTGTTTGATAAAACTCATGTTTATCAAAAATATGTGTGGGAATTTCGAAATTATCGGCACGTTGCAAAACATAGGCCTCCGGATTATTAGTCAGTACAATAGCCACTTCAGCATCGGTGTGCTTTTTGAAGTGTTCCATAATCTTCTGAGCATTTGAACCAGAACCGGAAGCAAATATGGCAATGCGTTTTTTCAAAAACCTTGTTTTAATGTGAGGCGCAAATATATTGTTTAAATCAAATTATACCAATACAGAAAAATTAAAACCCTCTTTTCTGTACGGTGTTTTTTATAAGTTGCCTCTGGCAGCTTGTTCACGTTCCAGTGCTTCGAACAAGGCCTTAAAATTACCCGCCCCAAAAGATTTAGCACCTTTTCGTTGAATAATTTCGTAGAACAAGGTAGGGCGGTCTTCTACAGGTTTGGTGAAAATTTGCAGTAGATAACCTTCATCATCTCTATCCACCAAAATACCTAGCTGTTTTAGCGGTTCCATATCTTCTTCAATTTTACCCACACGAGCTTCTAAATCATCGTAATACGTATCTGGTATTTTTAAAAATTCTACGCCACGGTTTTGTAAATCGGTAACGGTTTCTACAATATTTTTGGTGGCGATGGCTACGTGTTGCACGCCCTCATCGCCAAAAAAATCTAAATATTCTTCTACCTGCGATTTCTTTTTGCCTTTGGCCGGCTCGTTTATTGGGAATTTAACATAGCCATTCCCATTGCTCATCACTTTGCTCATTAAGGCAGAGTATTCGGTAGAAATTTGTTTATCGTCAAAAGTGAGGATGTTGCGAAACCCCATTACATCTTCGTAAAATTTCACCCACTTATTCATTTGGTTCCAGCCAACATTACCCACACAATGATCTACATACAATAAACCTGTAGAAGCGGGTTGATAGTCACTTTCCCATTTTTTATAGCCTGGCATAAAAGGTCCACTGTAATTTTTACGCTCAATAAATAAGTGAACGGTTTCGCCATAGGTATAAATACCGCTTCGGCGCACTTCGCCAAATTCGTCTGTTAGGGTTTCGGGTTGTAAATAGGGTTTGGCACCACGCTTGATAGTTTCTTCAAAGGCTTTGTAAGCATCGTCTACCCATAGTGCTAGTATTTTCACGCCATCGCCATGCTTCTTAACATGTTCCGAAATAGCATGTTCGGGTTGTAAGGCAGTAGTTAAAACCAAGCGCATTTTATTTTGAACCAAAACGTACGACGATCGGTCTTTTACGCCAGTTTCGGGGCCGGCATAAGCCAAACTCTGAAAACCAAAGGCTGTTTTATAGTAATGGGCTGCTTGTTTGGCATTGCCGACGTATAACTCTACATAATCGGTACCGTTTAGCGGCAAAAAATCAGTTGTTTGCATAGGTTTTATTCAATAGTGTGCTGCCAACTTTTGTGGTAGCTTTCGTCTTCAATTTGTAGGGCTTCTTCGGTAAGCATGAGCGGTTTAAACGGATCAATCATTACCGCTAATTCTTCGGTGCGTTCTTTCCCGATAGATTTTTCTACGGTACCCGGGTGTGGACCGTGCGGAATGCCACCTGGATGTAAAGTAATTTGTCCCTTTACTACACTTTTTCGGCTCATAAAATCGCCATCTACATAATACAATACCTCATCGCTATCTACATTGCTGTGGTTGTATGGTGCCGGAATGGCTTGTGGGTGATAATCGTATTTACGAGGAACAAATGAGCAAATCACAAAATTATGCCCTTCAAACGTTTGGTGAACGGGCGGCGGTTGGTGCACTCGGCCGGTAATGGGTTCAAAATTATGGATAGAAAAGGCCCATGGATAATGAAAGCCGTCCCAGCCAATAAAATCGAATGGATGGGTGCCATAGGTGTAAGGATAAATCAGCCCTTGTTTTTTAATGAGCACTTTAAAATCGCCTTTTTGGTCTATCGTTTCTAAATCAGTAGGGCGTTTAATATCACGTTCGCAAAAAGGAGAATGTTCCATTAACTGTCCCCACTCATTGCGGTAACGTTTTGGGGTGCGAATAGGGCTAAAACTTTCAATTATAAAAAGCCTATTATTCTCTGTATCAAACTCCATTTGGTAAATAGTACCTCGTGGAATGACCAAATAGTCGCCGTATTCGAATTTTATTTTGCCGAAACCTGTTTTTAGAGTTCCTGTACCTTCGTGAATAAAAATTACTTCATCGGCTTGGCTGTTTTTATAAAAATAGTCGGTCATCGATTTACGAGGAGCCGCCAACGAAATATGTAAATCGCTGTTTACCAATACCGGTTTTCTACTTTTCAAAAAGTCATCCTCGGGTTTTATGTTAAACCCAATGAGGCTGGTATGGCGTAAGTGTTTCTCTCGAGCTATTTTGGGTTCTACAGAGTAAGCTTCGCCCAAACTTTTAACTAGGGTAGGCGGATGAGTATGGTATACTAAAGAATATAAACTCGAAAAGCCTTCGGTTGATACCAATTCTTCTGCATACAGCTCTCCGTTAGGTTTCCGAAATACGGTATGTCTTTTTGCAGGAACTTGTCCTAAACTATAATAAATAGGCATATTTTGATCGATAATTGGTTAGAAAATCTGCTTTAAAATTACACATAATTTAAAAGATTCCACGGCTGATTTAAACAAAAAAATATTCGACCTAAAAGCGCTTATTTTTTTTTAGTTTTGAAACAAGCTAAAAGAAAAACCTATGAAATTAGTTTCCTATAAAACAGAAGAAAGCGAACATTTAGGTGTATTTGTGGATGGGCATATTTATAATTTAAATTCTTGCGATAAGCTCATTCCAGATAATATGAATGCTTTTTTAGCCGGAGGCGAAGAGTTGATAGAGCGGGCCAAAAAAATAAACACAGCCATTATAACTGGTACGCTTGCTGCTAAGGAAGAAATTTTCTTTGAGTTATTGGCTCCGGTGCCACATCCCAGCTCTTGTAGAGATGGCTATGCTTTTCGCCAACACGTGGCATCTGCTCGTCGTAACAGAAAGTTAGATATGATTCCCGAATTTGATTCATACCCTATATTTTATTTCACTAACCACAATGCCATTCAAGGCCCGGGTGAAATAACATGTATGCCCGATCATTTTGAAAAACTTGATTTTGAATTGGAAGCAGCCGTTGTAATTGGTAAAAAAGGTAGAAACATAAGTGCCGCCGAAGCAGATGATTACATTGCTGGTTATATGATAATGAACGATATGAGTGCCCGAACCCTGCAAATGGAGGAGATGCTCTTAAACTTAGGCCCGGCTAAAGGCAAAGATTTTTCTACGGTTATTGGTCCTTGGCTGGTTACCCCCGATGAATTGGAGGCTTATAAAGTGCCCGCTAAACCCGGCCATGTAGGCAATGCCTATAATTTAAGTATGAAGTGCTGGGTAAATGGCCTTGAAGTATCTAGCGGTTCGGTTGCAGATATGGATTGGACCTTTGCCGAAATTATAGAGCGTTGTGCCTATGGCGTAGATATTTTACCCGGCGATGTAATTGGCTCTGGAACAGTGGGTACGGGTTGTTTCTTAGAATTAAACGGTACCGGATTGTTAAACGACCCTAGCTTTAAACCACAATGGTTGCAAGAAGGCGATGTGGTAGAAATGGAAATTACAGGCTTGGGCCGTTTGAGTAATACTATTCGTAAAGAACCAACCGATTGGTCTATCTTAAAATTGAAAAAATAAAGACATGCTCACCTTAAAAACCGCCGATTTATCGCCCATGGAACTGCAAAACTATTTGCAATACGCCATTGCGCCTAGGCCCATTTGTTTTGCTTCAACTATAGATAAGGCCGGAAATGTTAACTTAAGTCCATTTAGTTTTTTTAATTTATTCAGTTCTAATCCGCCTATATGTGTGTTTTCACCTGCCCGAAGGGTGCGTGATAATAGCACAAAACATACCCTTGATAATGTGTTGGAAGTGCCCGAATGTGTAATTAATGTGGTAAACTATGCCATGGTGCAACAAACCTCTTTGGCAAGTACCGATTATCCAAAGGGTGTAAATGAATTTATAAAAGCAGGCTTCACCGAGCTCAAATCTGAAGTGGTACGCCCCCCACGGGTGGCCGAAGCTCCTGTACAATTGGAATGTGTGGTTACCCAAGTCATTCCGCTGGGCGATCAGGCAGGTGCGGGAAATTTAGTAGTAGCCGAGGTAAAATTAATTCATATTGATGAAGCTATTTTAGATGAATCGGGTAAAATAGATCAAACCAAAATTGATTTGGTAGCCCGTTTGGGTGGCGATTGGTATTGCCGTACTACCCCCGATGTATTGTTTAAAGTAGCCAAACCTTTAGCCAAGTTGGGTATTGGCATAGATGCCTTGCCTAGTGCTATACGTCAATCGCATATTTTAACTGCTAATAATTTGGGACAATTGGCTAATGTGGAGCATTTGCCCTCTGAAGAATCTATTGAAGCCATAAAAAAGCATCCAATAGTTAAAGATATTTTAGACGCTACCATGGGCGATCACAGTACTAGAGTATTACATTTACACAGCCAAGCCAAGGTGTTTTTAGAAGAAGGCGATGTGGAATTAGCCTGGAAAATCCTGTTGGTTTAAGGCGTAGTTACTGCTACAGGTAATACCTTACCATTAAAAAATTTATGTCCTGTTAAGGCAAAATCGGCAATGTATTTGCCCATTTCAAAAGCCATTACCGGCGATTCGTAGCCCGGAAATGCTTTCTCCAACATTTCGGTTTGTGCCGAACCTAGCGCCAAACAATTTACACTGATTTTTTTCTCTTTTAGTTCTTCGGCCAAGCATTCGGTAAAGTTGTGTAAAGCTGCTTTACTAGCCGAGTAAGCGCTTAAACCAGCAAATTTAGCACTGCCCTGAAAGCCACCCATGCTGCCAATGTTTACAATATGGCTAGGTGATTTTAGGAGAGGTAACAATCCTTGAATTAGGCGAACGTGGTTTAAGAAATTGCTCTGTAGCATCTCAACAAAATCTACTTTGCTGCTTTGTTCAAAAGGTTTCACTTCTAGGTTTCCTGCATTATTTATCAAGACATCTATTTGACCAAATTGCTGGGTAATAAAAGGTTTTAGTTCTTTTTCAATATCATCATTTAATAAATCAAACTGCACCGGAAATAAATTGCAATCGGGATTTAGCCCTTTAGCAATTTCCAACAAGCGACTCAATTTATCGGCCGAACGGGCCAAGGCAATTACCTTATTTTCTGATTTTAGAATAAGTTCTAAAACGGCTTCAAAGCCTATGCCACTGCTGGCTCCGGTTATTAGTATGTTCATATTAGTTTAATTGGCTTACCGGATGTTTAATGATGTATAAGCTGTCGTGTATTAATTTGCTGTACTCGGGTTCGGCAGAGGCTTTATTTTCTAAATACGTTCTAATCTCTCTGGCTAAGGTAGCATTTAATCCATTTAGTTCTAAAAGTTCAAGAATTTCGAGTGAACAAAGCCAATCTTCACGGTGTTTTGTTTGCAAGCTTGCCCAAATTTCTGGTAAAACCTCATAGCCGCTGGTATTTTCTCTACAGGTTCTCACTTGCTCAAATAAACGGTGATAAGCCAAGGTAAGTTCGTTGTAGTTGGGGTGATGGGTATTGGTGTTAGATACCAAAGCATGTTCCTCAAAGGCATCTTTATCGGCAGCGCCATTGTATACAGATACAACTTTTTCACCTACAGCCATGTCAAAAGTTCCCCACTCGGGTTTATAAAATATATTTCCCTTACTGTCACTCAGCGTACAATTGCTGAAACGAATGACTAGTAATTTTCCCTCTTTACGAAGCCAATTTTCTGCGGTACCTTGTAAATGGAATCCGTTCTCAAAAAATAGTTCGCAGTACTCGTTTTTAACTATTCCGGCCGCTACTAAATCGGCATCGGTGTAATTTTCTAAGGCTTTGATACTCCATTTTAAGTTACCTAACGGTGAAGAATAGCCTTCGGCATGATAACTTTTTCCATGACCTTCAAGTTCTTTGTTTTTAAAAGCCAGGGCACTTGGTCCGGTAGTTTTAATAAAGGTGGTTTGGTTTTCTAGATCCATGCCCACATCGGTAAATACACCGCTTAGCTGCAGGCCGGAACTAAATACTGCGGTACACGGGTTTTTACATTCTATGGCTTTGAGTACACTTTCGGTGCCTCCTTTTCTAAAAGCCATAGTATTGGCAAAGGCTTCCAGCACCTCAATTAAGTTTTGGAAAGTAGGGGTTACAAATAGTTGCGGCTGCTCTTTAGTAATATCAAAAGGATAATTTACCGCATCTAGTGTGTAGGCGATTTTTTTCACCTCAGATTTCATGCAATTGGCACTTTCACCAATAGAGGATAATAAACCTGCGCCGTAAATTTTTGGATTCTCGAGGCTTCCTATTAAGCCATATTCTACCGTCCACCAATGCAAACGGCTCAATAAAGCCATTTCGGAAGGTTCTCCCAAGTTTTTTTGGCAAAAAGCCACTTCTTTTTCGGCTTTTGCTATAGCGGCCACATCGGCATCGGGCATCTCTTTTAAAATGGAGAGCCTTCTAATGGCTTCGTATAATTCGAAATCTTTAGACGAAAAAATGGCTTTGGCTCCAATAGATCCAAAATAACTTAAGTATTGGTTGTAAGCGGTATCGCCAATAATGGGGGCGTGCCCGGCCGATTCGTGTATAATATCGGGAGCAGGCGTGTATTCAATGTGATTTAACTGACGAATATCGGCTGCAATAACCAATACTTTATACGCTTGATACTCCATAAATGCAACTGGCGGAATAAATCCATCAACAGTTACCGCACCCCAGCCAATTTTTCCGAGGGCATCGTTCATTTCCTGCAAATTCGGTACCTTTTCGATACTTAAGCCGGCTTGTTCTAGGCCCGGAATGTAGGGGTAATAAGCTACATTTTTAAGATAGCTATAATTCTGGCGCATCACGTAGCGCCACACGGCATGATCTACCGGGGTGTAATGCTCGTAATGTTGCGCTACAATAAACTGCTTTAAATGTTTAGGTAGGCTGGCAACTTGCAGATTATTGAAATCGTTAAAATCGCTCATGTAGCTAGGCTGTTAGTTGCTTACTAAATTACGGCGATTGAAGGTGTAAAGCAAGTTGCTTTCACGATTTTTTTACTTAGTGCCTTTAGCGCTTTTTGATACTTTAAAAGTGTAGTTTTTTTGAGAGAAATAGCTAAAAATAGCTAGTAAAATAGTAGTAATGGTTTTGGCTAGAGTAGGGTAAAAGGCCAAAATTTCAACCATAACTTTGATGAGTACGTAGTTTAGAAAAATATTTAGGCCGACAATAGTTCCATAGCGTATTAATTGCACTCTTCCTCTTAAATCAGATTGGGTAAAAACCAGGTATTTATTCAATAGAAAACCCACTGGAAAGGTGATGCTTAATTCGATAAGCAGGGCACTTATAGGTCCGCTAATAAAAATGAAAGGCAGGTTAATACCCTGTTGTTTTAGAACGAAGTTATAGGTGAGAAAGTAAATCAGAATACCCATGGCGGCCGTTCCTCCACCTGTTACTGCATAGCGAAAGGTTGCTACGGGAATCCATTTAGCTACCGGCTTGTGAAAAAAATCAATAATACGTAATAGAAATGCCCGCATATGTTTACTGTACAGTTAATTGGTTATGAATCATGCGGTTATTGTATTGCTGAATAAATGCTTTTAATTTATTCTCCATAATGGGTTGTTCGGCAAGTTTACCTACTAAATTTTGCTTCAGCAAACGATCGGTTTTAAAGGCATAAATGGCAGTCGTTTTTGTGCCATCGTTCATCAATACATAGTTCTTCCAAAACAACCGGTAGGAGCCCTCATTGTTATTCACTTCAAAGCGTTCTTCGGTAGTTGAAAGCGCATCAAAGCCAAAAGCAAAATAGGGTTTATTATAATTTAATATGCCTAATATGGTTGGCATAATGTCAATTTGTTGTATCGATTGATCTTGCATTCCTTTTAAATTTCCCTCGGGATGATAGAATATAATGGGCACCGAGTAGTAGCCTATGGTAGTTTGGTATTCAGGAAAATGAGAAACGGTGGCATGATCGGCAGTAAGAACAAAGAGCGTATTTTTAAACCAAGGCATTTTTGAGGCCTTGCTAAAAAATCGTTTTAAAGCCATATCGGTATAGCCAATGCATTCTTGCACGGGTAGGGGCCCCTTTTTAAATTTACCACTGTATTGTTCGGGTACTTTAAATGGATGGTGCGATGAAGTAGTAAATACGCTACTAAAGAAAGGCTCTTTGAATGTATTGAGTTTTTGAGCCATGAATTGTAAAAACGGCTCGTCCCAAATGCCCCACATACCATCAAAGTCGGCATCGTTGTTGTATTCGGTTTTTCCAAAGTAGGAGTCTATGCCCGCTTGTTTGGTAAAAGCACTAAAACCCATTGATCCGTTTGCCGCCCCGTGAAAAAAGGAGGTGTGGTATCCTTCTTTTTTAAGGAGTGCCGGTAAACTTTGGGTCGTGTTATTGCCATAGGTGGTCAGTACATACGGCTCATTAATCGATGGAATACTGCCCAAAATAGATGGTAAGCCATCAATAGATTTACGTCCGTTGGCAAAAGAATAACGAAAACTTAAACTTTGGCCCACCAAGGAATCGATAAAAGGCGTGTAGCCTTTGTAAGTGCCGTTGGCCAAGTCGGTATTTAAACTTCCAATATGCTCTTTCCCTAAACTTTCTACTATAAGTACTACCACATTCAGCTTTTTAAAATCTTGGGTAGGTTCAGGTTGATGAATAGGATTATACAGGCTATCAAGTTCGGCTTGGTCAAAATAATGCACTTCTGGCAAAGGCTTTACCAATATTGTTTTAATGATGCAGAAAGGCGTATTTAAGACGATGCTACTTTCTTCGGGCTTGCTAATGTAATCGCCCGCATTGCTCATGGCAATAGGGCGTGTGCTGTGGCGCCAGCCGCCTCTCATGCCAATAACGCTTAGTCCTAATGCAAGTACAAGGCTTATGCTGTTTTTGGTTAAGCCAAGCCAGGTAACACGCTCCTCTTTTACTTCAACAAGCCGATACAATTTTAATAATAACCAAATGAAAAAGGTGAATAGGATAATGAAATACCAGTATTCTAATAAAAATTCGATACTTAATTTAAATTTATTACGCTCGTTGCTAAACTGATTAAAAACAGAAGATGTGGTTCTTTTTAATGAAAAACGGTAATAACCAATATCGGCAATATTGCTTAGCAAAGCCAAGCCATTGGTGCCAATAAACCACCATCTAATTACCCCATCTCCCATTTTTCTAAACGAGTAGGGAATGGGTAGCATGAAAAGTAAAATGTACAGGCTATTTAAATAGAGTATGGCCGATATATCGAACCTGGTACCCCCAACTAATATGGTGCTAAAATTGGTCCAATCAATGGGCCCAAATAAATCTTTATTGAGCAAGTAAAACAAAATCCGACACACGGAATAAAGTATGACTACAATTCCAATACGGAAGGTTAATACGAGTATTGGGTGGGTTTTAAAGGTTTTACTTGTGCTCATAGGCCCTTCTTCAAATATAAAAACTATAACTGAGTAACTAGGCTCAATTTAACGAGCATGCTGATGCGAAGAGAAAAAATAGGGCAGCTCCCATAAATTTTTAGTGTAGTAAGTTTTTCCAGCTAACCATATCGCCCACTAATTTTTCAAGATCGGCAATGGCCACACGCTCTTGCTCCATGCTATCGCGGTGGCGAATGGTTACGGTATTATCTTCTAAGGTTTGATGATCAACGGTAATACAGCAAGGTGTTCCAATGGCATCTTGTCGGCGGTAACGTTTGCCAATAGAATCTTTCTCATCATATTGTAAGGAGAATTCGAATTTTAAGCGATTCATAATTTCCCGTGCTTTTTCGGGCAAGCCATCTTTTTTGGTTAGCGGGAAAATAGCGGCTTTAACAGGCGCCAAGGCAGGGTTTAGGTGTAATACGGTACGACTGTCTTGTTTTTCGTCGGTACTTAAATCTTGCTCTTCATAGGCCGTACAAAGAGTTAATAAGAACAAGCGGTCGAGGCCGATCGAAGTTTCAATCACATAAGGCACATAACTTTGGTTAGTTTCGGTATCGAAATACTGTAATTTCTTGCCAGATAATTCTTGGTGCTGACTTAAATCAAAATCGGTACGGCTATGTATACCCTCAACTTCTTTAAATCCAAAGGGAAATTCGAACTCAATATCAACAGCTGCATTGGCATAATGGGCCAATTTAGCATGATCGTGGTAGCGGTATTTGGTAGCCGGAATGCCCATGGCGATGTGCCATTTTAAACGAGCTTCTTTCCAGTAGGTATACCACTGCATTTCGGTGCCAGGTTTTACGAAAAATTGCATCTCCATTTGTTCAAACTCACGCATACGCATAATGAACTGACGGGCAATTACCTCGTTTCTAAACGCCTTACCAATTTGGGCAATGCCAAAAGGAATTTTCATGCGCCCCGATTTTTGGACGTTTAAAAAGTTCACAAAAATTCCTTGAGCGGTTTCGGGGCGAAGGTACACTTCATCAGAGCCTTCGGCCATGGCACCCATACGAGTAGAGAACATCAAATTAAATTGGCGCACATCGGTCCAATTTCGAGTGCCCGAAACAGGGCATACAATTTCATGTTTCTCAATAATATCTTTTAATGCTGCTAAATTATCCGACGATAAGGCGGCATCTAATTCGTTTTGTAATTCTTCGGCCTTTGCCGTTTTACCATCTTTTTGGTACCGGGTAATTTTATCTTCAATTAACTGGTCGGCACGGTAACGCTTTTTCGAATCTTTATTATCAATCATGGGATCGTTAAACCCATCTACGTGGCCCGATGCTTTCCATACTTTAGGATGCATAAAAATGGCCGAATCAATACCTACAATGTTTTCATGGAGTTGCACCATGCTTTTCCACCAATAAGTTTTTAGATTATTTTTGAGTTCGGCACCCAACTGTCCGTAATCGTATACGGCACTTAAACCGTCGTAAATTTCACTCGATTGAAATACAAAGCCATACTCTTTGGCATGGGAGGTTACTTGTTTAAAAAGTTCGTCGTTACTTTTGCTCATGGTACTGCAAAGATACGCTTGCTTGCTTTTTTATCTAATTTTGAGCGAAATATTTTAAAAATGCTTCAAATTGCTAGCAAAGCGCTATTTTAGTGGCTTATGAGTATTGAAGTACACCAATTAAGCAAAGCCTATGGCGCCCAAGAAGTGCTAAAGGGCATTAGTTTTAAAGCTAAATCGGGTCGGGTAACTGGTTTTTTGGGGCCCAATGGCGCCGGAAAATCTACTACCATGAAATGCTTGGCTGGGCTATTGGTACCCGATAGCGGTAGACTGCAGGTAAACGGATTAGATGTAGCTACGCAAAGCTTAGCAGTAAAACGCTGCTTGGGTTATTTGCCCGAACAAAATCCGCTTTACTCCGATTTGTATGTAAAAGAAGCTTTGGCTTTTATGGCCGATATTTATCAAATGGACAGTAAAGAAGCCCGAATAGCCGAAGTAATTGCCCTTACCGGCCTTGACCCCGAGCAGCATAAACGTATTGGTCAACTTTCTAAAGGCTACCAACAACGGGTAGGTTTAGCACAAGCCATTTTGCATAAACCGGCTGTACTCATTTTAGATGAACCTACCTCAGGTTTAGACCCCAACCAAGTGTTGGGTATTCGCGATTTAATTAAGGAGATAGGCAAAAGCACTACCGTGCTTATTTCTACCCATATTTTGCAAGAAGTTGCCGCCATTTGCGACGATGTGCTTATTCTTTCTAAAGGTCGCCTCGTGGCCAACAGTTCCCTGCCCGAATTACTGGCCGCCCATCCCACTAAAACCTTAGAGCAAATTTTTCAGGAGCTCACCCACTAAAAAATCAGTTTTTGGCTGGGAGCTATTGATTGTTTGCACAATATTCTAATCTGGTATGCGTTTTTGTTGAAAGTTTAATCTGTTTAACATAAAACACATACTATGAAAAAATTATTCCTATTAAGTGTATGCACACTTTCGCTTACGGCAATGGCCTTTGCACAAACAAAAAAAGCAGCACCTATGCCTCCAAAAGGCCCTATGGTAAAATCGGAAATGATGGCCATGAACAGCCCAACCCAACAGGGTAAATGGCTGGTTGGGGCTAATATTGGATTTAGCTCGTATAAGAATGAAACAGCAGGAGTAGAAGGTACTAAAAATAACGTTTTAGTTTTTCAGCCTGCAATAAGTTATTTTATTAAAGACGATTTAGCAGTTGGCTTGGTACTGGGTATTGGCTCTTCAAAAGGACAACAGGCTGGGGTTGATGATTCTAAAGCATCCGGATTATCTGTAGCCCCTTCGGTTAGGTATTATATGCCTATTGGCAATCGGGTTAAGTTTTATGGCCAATTATTGGTGCCCATTGGCTCCGAGAAAACTACGCTTGATAACGGTGTAGCCGTTGATGTGAAAACGCAAACCATGGGCGTAAACCTCATTCCGGGCTTTGCATTTTTCCCTTCACCAAAAATAAGTATAGAGCTTAACGTAGGGTCTATTTTCTTTCAAACGTCTAAAACTGGAGATAATAAAGAAACAATTATGGGAGTTAGCATGTTAGGGCAAGATTTATATTCCGATAGTAATAATTTTAATTTTTACAACCCAGTTAGCATTGGTATTAAGTTTCATTTAGGTAAATAATTATTCTGGTACATTCTTTAAAAGCCTCCCAATTTGGGGGGCTTTTTTACATCGTTTTTCAATTAACGTTTAAACGTATATTTATTAACAGCTGTGGATAAAAAAGGAAAGTATCGTAAGCAGGCATCTATTTAGTAGGTTAAATTTGAGTACTAACTAACCTTATTATTAACTAAAAACAAAAACATGAAAAAAGTATTATTTACAAGTATGATGGTTTTTGCCATTGCATTTAGTGCCTCTTCTCAAACTGCAAAGGGTTCAATTGCGCTTGGGGCAAGTTATTCTGGTCACTTTTATAGTGGTGCAACTCTATGGAACATGAGCCCTAGCTTAAGTTATTTTGTAAAAGATAACATGGCAATTGGTGCCGGTGCCGAGTTTGTAGGCAAATCAGGAAATACTTTTACCAATATTTCTTTATTTGGTAAATCGTATTTTGGTTCAAGCGACAAAGGTAAACTATATGCTAAAGCTGGCTTGGGCTTATGCGAATCAGAAATTTCGTATGGTGCCGGTTTTGGTTACAATGCAGCTCTGGGTAAAGCACTTTCTGTTGATCTTGGTATAAGATACGATAAATTTGGATTGTCAGATGGTGTTATTGGAGCAGGTGTAGGTCTTCAATTTAATTTGAGTAAATAATTTTCCCAAGAATTTTGAAAAAGCCTCCCAATCTGGGGGGCTTTTTTTATGCCGTTATAAATCTTAATTTCGAGAAAAATAAAACGCTGTGTTTACACTCTTTAGAAAAGAATTAGCTGGTTTTTTTAGCTCCCCCATTGCTTACCTTATTATTGGGGTATTTTTGCTGTGTACCAGTTCGGTGCTGTGGATTTTTCCGGAGTATAGCATTCTAAATTCTGGATACGCCAGCTTAGCCAATTTCTTCACGTTAGCCCCCTATGTATTTTTGCTTTTAATACCGGCGGTATGCATGCGCAGCCTTGCCGAAGAGCGCAAAGAAGGCACCCTCGATTTATTGTTGAGTAGGCCAATTTCGACACTACATATCGTGCTTGCCAAATATTTGGCCATACTAGCCATTGTGTGTTTAAGTTTGTTCCCCACGCTGGTGTATGTATACTCGGTATATGCTTTAGGGGCACCTAAAGGCAATATAGATGGCGGTGCCGTTATTGGATCTTATATCGGTTTGGTATTTTTAAGTGCCAGTTTTGCCGCAATAGGTGTATTTGCCTCAAGTATAACCAAAAGCCAGGTTACTGCCTTGGTATTGGCAGTATTGGGTTCTTTATTCTTTTTTATCGGTTTCGATTTGCTGAGCGGCGTAGCTTTTTTGCAACCTTTTGAGTCCTATATGCAAACATTGGGCATACAGGCGCATTATGAGGCCATTAGCCGAGGTGTTTTAGATACCCGAGATGTGGTTTATTTTTTGGTGTTCATGGCTAGTTTCTTATTTTTTGCCTACTCGGCGGTAAGCGTAAAAGTCATTACTAGAGTTCAATTGGGGGCCTTTATACTAGCAGTGATCGGTCTAATCGGTATCTCCAATTTTGTACATGTTCGTTATGATTTTACAGCAGATAAACGCTTTACGCTTTCGGAAAAAAGCAGGGACTTGGTCCATGCTTTGCCAAAACCACTACGTATTACTATTTATTTAGATGGTGATTTGCCTTCGGGTTTTGATCAGCTAAAAACAGCTGCTCTCGATTTAACCAACGATTTGTCGGCGTATTCATCTGCTGGTATTCGGGTACAGGTAATTAATCCCGGTGCAGATACGAGTGCTGCTTTGCTTAACGAATTGTATGCTATGGGTTTAGAGCCCACCAATTTGAGTGTAAAAACGGAAGAAGGTCTCAGTCAAAAAACAATTTTCCCCGGAGCCGTGCTTGAGTATGAAGGCCGGAAATTAGCCGTAAAATTTCTACAAACACAACAAGGCAAATCGCCCGAAGAAGCACTTAATAATTCAATCCAAAATTTAGAATACGCCTTTGTTAGTGCTATTAGCAAAATTTCTAGGGGCGATAAACCTCGGGTAGGTTTTACCGAAGGGCATCAGGAGTTGAGCGATGTGCAGCTGAGTGATGCCATGAGTTCTTTGCAATCGGTTTATGAGGTAGGGAGGGTAGATTTAGCCACTATTTCTTCAGCCAGTTTGCAAAAATTAGCGGTATTGGTGGTCCCAAAACCCAATACAAGCTTTTCGGAAGCCGAAAAGTTCAAGCTCGACCAGTATGTGATGCATGGCGGAAAAGTAATTTGGGCCATAGACCAAGTAAATGCCGAATTAGATAGTTTAAAAGGTTCGGGAGAGCAATTGGCTTTTGCTAAAAAACTCAACCTCGACGATCTATTATTCACCTATGGCGTTCGCATCAATTATCAGCTTATTGCCGATATGAATTGTGCGCAAATTCCCTTAAACGTGGGTAATATGGGTAATCAGGGTCAAATTGAGCTAGTACCTTGGTTGTTTTTTCCGGTATTTGTGCCGCTAAGTACGCATCCTTTGGTAAAAAATTTAGAAGGCATTCGATCCGAATTTGCCAGCACCATAGATACATTAGCGGTTTCAGGGCTTCGTAAAACCGTGTTATTGAGTTCATCACCATATAGCAAGTTGATGGAGGTGCCGAACCTTATTTCCCTGCAATTGGCAGAGCAGCAGCCCGATCCGGCCACGTTTCGGTCGGCTCCACAGCCTGTAGCCGTATTGTTAGAGGGTCGTTTTAAATCGACTTTTAAAAACAGACCCATACCTGCACAACTTGGGAAGTTCGATAATCGCTTGGATCAATCTCAGCCCACGCAAATGCTGGTGCTATCTGATGGAGATGTATTTAAAAACCAAGTAGGAGCCGATGGATCGCCCTACCCATTGGGTTACGACAGGTATACCCAACAGCAATATGGTAACAAAGCATTCTTGTTAAATGCGATAGATTTTATGAGTGGCGATGGTGATTTACTTAATCTCCGTTCAAAAGAACTTAAAATGAGGTTATTAGATAAGGCATTGATTAAAGCCGACAAAACCTTTTGGCAGATAATTAATGTACTTTTGCCTGTACTAATGTTAGCAATATTCGGATTTTTTCAACATTGGTACCGCAAACGAAAGTATACCGTTTAAATTTTCTATTTTTGAATTCAATTAGCTAAAACGTATGAGATTTATTGTTTCTACATCCACTCTCTTAAAACAATTGCAAGCTGTAAATGGTGCATCCAGCAGTAGCACAGTATTGCCTATTTTAGAGAACTTTTTATTCGAAATTAAAGACGGTTCTTTAACCATATCGGCTACCGATTTGCAAACTAGCATGACTACTTCTTTGCCTGTAGAGTCAAAAGAAGATGGAAAAGTGGCCGTGCCGTCTAAAATTTTATTAGAAACCTTAAAAACGCTTCCCGATCAGCCGGTAGCATTCAGCGTAGATGCCCAAACCTTTGCCGTTGAGATTAGCGCCGGCGATGGTAAATACAAATTGAGTGGCGAAAATGGGGAAGATTTCCCTAAAATTCCGGCTGTAGAAAATGCATCTTCGGTAAGTATGCCGGCATCGGTATTAGCCGAAGCTATTAATAAAACCATTTTTGCGGTTAGTAACGACGATTTACGTCCGGCAATGACGGGTGTATTTTGCCAACTAAGCCCTCAAAATATAACCTTTGTAGCAACAGATGCGCATAAACTTGTGCGTTACCGCCGAAACGATACCAAATCGGATGCTGCTGCATCGTTCATTTTACCTAAAAAGGCTTTAACCTTATTGAAAGCATCTTTAGGTTCCGATGATTCTGCCGTAAGTTTAGAATACAACAGCACCAGTGCATTTTTCCGTTTTGGAAACATCAACCTAATTTGTCGATTAATTGACGAGCGCTATCCAGATTACGAAGCTGTAATTCCTCAAAGCAACCCAAATAAATTAACTCTAGACCGAAGCCAATTCTTAAACAGCTTACGTCGAGTGGTTATTTTTGCCAATAAAACTACCCACCAAGTTCGTTTAAAAATAAACGGAAGTGAGTTAAACATTTCTTCAGAAGATGTAGATTTCTCTAATGAAGCACACGAGCGTTTGGGTTGCCAATACGAAGGTGAGGACATGGAAATTGGCTTTAATGCCAAATTCTTAATCGAAATGTTGGGTAATTTAGAAGGTGATGAAGTAACCCTGGAAATGAGTACCCCGAACCGTGCAGGTTTATTAATTCCGCAAACCAACAACGATAATGAAAACGTGTTGATGTTGGTAATGCCGGTAATGTTAAACAATTACGCTTAACCCTTTCCTTTAGCTTTTCCTTGGAACTTATACAGCAATTGCTTGATTTTGTTTTGCATATAGACCAGCATTTGGTGGCTATTGTGCAAACCTATCAGACTTGGACCTATTTAGTTCTATTCCTTATTATTTTTTCTGAAACCGGTTTTGTGGTAACCCCCTTTTTACCCGGAGATTCCTTACTATTTGCGGCGGGCGCACTCTTAGCCAAAGGTGATACAGGTTTAAGCTTGGCATTAATTGGCTTGGTATTGACTTTAGCTGCCATTTCTGGCAACACCCTTAATTATTATTTGGGCAGTTATTTTGGCAAAAAAGTATTTAGACCTGAGAATAAAATTTTGAAACTAGAGTACTACCAGAAAACCCAAGATTTTTTTAGTAAGCATGGTGCTAAAGCCGTTATTTTTAGTCGGTTTTTACCCATTTTTAGAACGGTAGCTCCTTTTGTTGCCGGGGTGGGACATATGCCTATTGCAAAGTATATGCTTTACAATATAGTAGGTGGTTTAAGTTGGATTGTAAGCTTTTTAGCCCTAGGGTATTTCTTCGGAAATTTACCCTTTGTGAAACAAAATTTTAGTTTGGTGGTATTGTCCATTATCGTAGTATCTGTATTACCGGCCATTTTTGCTGCTTTAAAACCTGTTAAAAAGTAAATTTTATTCTCCACGCCCTTTCATAGTACCCTTCTTAAATTCTAGTTCTTCTTTTTGGGTACGTTTTTTCTCTACTTCTGTAGGTTCTATCTTAACTAAGTTTTTAAGCGTAGGTTGTCCTGCATCTATCCAAGCCGAATACCAATAACTTCCAATATCTAAAATGGAGGAGCGCATTTGCCGTTCTACCATGCCTTTTAAAGCCTCGTGGTAGGCTCGGGCGTATGCTTCCGAGTAATTACGCTCAACTTTGCCATTGCGTTGACTGAAGCCGTATTTACGGTCTTTAGGGAATTCTCGGTTTAGCCGAGCTTCTATAAGCAAAACAGAATCTTTATAACTATTGGCGGTTTGTACAATTTCCCAAGCTTTGTTTAGCGGATGCTCAATGTATTGGGCCTTGCCCACAATAAAATCATATTCGGTAGAGAATAATTCTGGTAACCTGCTTTCCCAAAAACCATGAATACCCACTTGATTGCTCCTCTGCCCATTGTAGTTTTCGGTAGTGTGCAGGGGTACATGTGCATCACCTACATAATGGCCTAAATCGGCAGAATAATGCAAAATTTTCAAGGAATCTCGTTCTTTAAAAGCCTTTACCAAGGCGTAATAATTGCGTTCGATAACCCAGGGTACCATTCCATAGGCTTCCAGGCTATCTTTGCCGTATTTGGCAACGGCATCAGCCCACTTTTTAGGTATAGAATCAAATGGGTGGAGCCCATAATGATCTGCATCTAAATAATGACGTGGCGCCTCTAATGAATCGGCATAGCGGCGTTTGTCGGGGTCAACGGCATGGTCGGTGAGGTAATCTATTTGTTTTTTATAAAAACCAATCATTCCTTTCGGGAGTGTAAATACGGCCAATCGATTTATTTTTTGATGCGCAAAAAAGCCCCAAGAACTGCAAATTTCTACTAAAACGAATAAAATGGAGGTAAATAGAATGGGTTTTAGGGGTTTCATGTTAATTAAATTTGAATAATTTTTCAATCGGTTTGTATTTTTGAAAGTATCACGCTATATTTGCAGTCCTTAAAAAAGAACAGCTAAACGTATATAAATGGCAAATCATAAATCGTCCATCAAGAGAATCAGAGCTAACGCAGCTAAGCGTTTGCGCAATCGCTATCAAGCTAAAACCGCTAGAAATGCGATCAAAAAATTACGTGAAACCACGTCAAAGAAAGCGGCTAGCCCACTGTTGACTAAAGTAATTTCTATGATTGATCGTTTAGCTAAGAAAAGTGTAATTCACAAAAACAAAGCTGCTAACAATAAGTCTAAATTGACTAAATACGTTAACGGACTAAAATAAGTTTTCTTATACCGCATTTTAAAAGAGTATTGACCCAAGTCAATACTCTTTTTTGTTTTAGGGCGTTTTGTGTGAAATGAGTTTACCTTACGAATCGCAAAATATTTCTATTAAGCAGTGGAATGAGGAAGATCGGCCTCGTGAAAAGTTAATGCTGCAAGGCCGCAGAAGCCTCACCGATGCCGAGTTAATTGCCATTTTAATTGGTTCGGGTAATAAAAACGAAACCGCTGTAGAGTTAAGCAAACGTATATTAAGTGCTCAATCCAATAACCTCAATCACTTAGCCAAATTATCGGTACAAGAATTATCGGCGTTTAAAGGTATCGGCGAAGCCAAAGCCATAAGCATTATTGCTGCTTTAGAATTGGGGCGTAGGCGAAAAGAGGAGGCGGAAGAACAAAAGTCGAAAATTGGTCATAGTAAAGATGCATTCTCCATATTGGGACCTTATTTTGCCGATTTAAATCACGAAGAATTTTGGATTATTTTACTCAACAGAGCCAATTCAGTGCTTTCTAAACACCTCATAAGCAAAGGCGGCCAAGCAGGCACCATTGCCGATCCGAAAATTATTTTTCATACAGCCATTTCGCATCATGCGGCATCGCTTATTTTGGCGCATAATCACCCTTCGGGCAATACAGCGCCCAGCCAGGCCGATAAAGATCTTACCCAAAAGCTTGTTTCGGCAGCTCGTTTGCTCGATTTGAGCATTTTAGATCACCTGATTTTTGCCAATCGGGCATATTTTAGCTTTGCCGACGAGGGTTTGCTTTAATTTGCTATCCCGCTGCAGCGCAATTTTTTATATCTTTGCTTTTTACCCGCTTGCACACCTATGAAGATTTCGTATTCTTGGCTTAAAAACTACATAGCTACCGATAAAACACCCGATGAACTGTCGCTTATTTTAACCGATATTGGTTTAGAAGTAGAGCGTGTAGAAAAGGTTCAATCTATTCCTGGTGGTTTGGAAGGTTTGTATATTGGCCAGGTGCTTACCTGTGCGCAACACCCTAATGCCGATAGGTTGAAAATAACCACGGTAGATGTAGGTAAAGGTGAAGCGTTACAAATTGTGTGTGGAGCTGCCAATGTAGCCGTCGGACAAAATGTGGTTGTGGCGGTAGATGGCACTACGGTTTATCCAACATCGGGTGAACCTTTTAAAATTAAAGATTCTAAAATTCGTGGCGAAGTATCGCAAGGCATGATTTGTGCCGAAGATGAAATAGGCTTAGGCACGTCTCACGAAGGTATTTTGGTGCTGCCAGAAGACGTAAAAGTAGGCACCTTAGCCAAAACATATTTTAAGTTAGAAGACGATTATTTGTTTGAAATTGGCTTAACGCCCAACCGAGCAGATGCTGCTTCGCACCTAGGCGTAGCTAGAGATTTGGCTGCTTTTTTCAACACGTCATTTATGTTGCCAGATGTATCGGCTTTTAAAGCCGATAACGAATCGTTGGTTATTCCGGTGGAAGTACAAGCCACCGAAGCTTGCCCACGTTATTCATCGCTAACAATTAGCGGAGTAAGTGTACAAGAATCGCCAAGCTGGTTAAAAAACAAATTGAATACTATTGGGGTACGCCCCATAAACAATGTGGTAGATGTAACCAATTACGTTTTACAAGAATTGGGTCAGCCTTTGCATGCTTTCGATGCGGCTAAAATTTCTGGTGGCAAAGTAGTGGTAAAAACCTGTGCTGAAAATACGCCTTTTATTACGCTGGATGGTGTAGAACGTAAGCTTTCGGCGCAAGATTTAATGATTTGCGATACCAAAGGTCCTTTGTGTTTGGCCGGTGTATTTGGCGGATTGGGTTCGGGCGTAAGCGCTGAAACTACCACCATTTTCTTAGAGAGTGCGTATTTTAACTCGGTAAGTGTGCGTAAAAGCAGCAAGCGTTTCGGTTTAAAAACAGATGCTTCTTTTCGTTTTGAGCGTGGTACCGACCCAGAAATGACGATTTTTGCCTTAAAAAGAGCTGCGCTATTGATTCAAGAATTAGCCGGCGGACAAATTTCATCGCCAATTGCTGATTTTTATGCAAATCCAATTAAACCATTCGAAGTAGCCATTAGCTACCAACATGTAAACCGATTAATTGGTAAGTCAATTGAGCCAGCAAAAGTAAAAGCCATTATTAGTGGCTTGCAAATAGAAATTGTAGCCGAAACGGCAGAGGGTTTAAGCCTTCGGGTACCAGCTTACCGTGTAGATGTAACCCGTGAAGTAGATATTATTGAAGAAATTTTACGCATGGTGGGCTATAACCAAGTAGAAATTCCGAACCAAGTACGGGCCTCTTTAAATTATTCGGCTAAACCCGATAGAGAAGCGGTGCAACACCAAGTGGCCGATTGGTTAAGCGCCAATGGCTATTTCGAGTGCTTATCAAACTCCCTAACGAGCGGAAAGTATACCTTGGATGCTGATAGAGCCGTGACTCTTTTAAATCCGCTGAGCAGCGATTTGGATACCATGCGTCAAACGCTCTTGTTTTCGGGTTTAGAAGCTATTGTGTACAACCAAAATCGTAAAAATGCCGATTTAAAATGTTATGAGTTTGGCAAAACCTATTTCTTGAAAAAAGAAGAAGGCTATCAAGAACACCAACGTTTGGCTATTTTTATTACCGGAAAAAGTCAGTTGGCTGGTTGGAACCATGCAGCAAAAGAATCGTCTTTTTATCATATTAAAGCGGTAGTGGATAGTTTATTTGCGAAGCTAGGAATTCAAAATTTACAAACTAAAGAAAGCGATTTAGCTACCTTGGGCTATGGCTTGTCATATGGTCGTGGCGAAAAATCATTGGTCGATTTTGGTGCAGTATCGGTCAAAATTTTAAAACAATTGGATGTGAATTCGGAAGTGTTTTATGCCGAAATTGATTGGGATGCGGTGTTAAAATCGCTTAAAAATCATAAAATTACCTATCAGGAAGTGGCTAAGTTTCCGGCGGTTAAACGAGATTTATCTTTGTTGATTGATCGGAATATGAGTTTTGAAACGTTAAAAAATATCAGCCTAAAAACAGAACGCAGCTTGTTAAAAGAAGTAACTGTTTTTGATGTGTACCAAGGTGATAAATTGCCAGCCGATAAAAAATCGTACGCGTTGAGTTTTGTGTTACAAGACGATGAGAAAACGCTGAACGATAAGCAGATTGATGCGATTATGCAAAAATTAATACTAAATTTAGAGAAAGAAGCCGGTGCAACAATTCGCACCTAATCGATTTTAGCAAATTTATGTCAAGGGTAGCCGATCAATTAACACAAGTTTTAGATAAAACAGCTCGATTAGTGGAGTTGTGTGCTGCCTTGCAAGAAGAAAATGATAGCTTAAAATTAGATAATCAGAGCCTTCAGGTAGCTGTTGAAACAAGCAAAAAACTTACTTTAGAGCTCGAAGAACGGGTACGAGCTTTAAAGTTAGCACGCTCATTAGAAGGCGATAGTGAAAAAAGTCTTGACATCAAGCAAAAAATTAGCGAATTTGTACGCGAAATAGATAAGTGTATTGTATTGCTGAAGAAGTAATACAAAGTGAAACAAGCTCAAAATGGGAGAAATCTCCATAAAAATAAATATTGCTGACCGGATTTACCCTTTAAAGGTGAATCAGGAAGAGGAGGAAGTGATACGTAGGGCAGCAAAATTGATCAACGACAGGATCAAAGAATATCAGGATGCCTATTCGGTTCGTGATAAACAAGATCTGTTATCGATGAGTGTATTGCATTTTGCTACGGCTACGATAAAGGCCGAGAGCAAAGCAGGAACTACCGATAATGAAGTGGCTGAAAAGGTTTTTCAGCTTGATCAATTGCTTACGGAATTCTTCGCAACGAAGTAATACTTTTTTATAATATTGAGTTTTATATAAGCCGTTAAGGTTTTTAGGTTTCACTAGCTAGCTATTCGTTGCTTCGAGCAAGCCACGAATACACATGCTTGCACTTAAGAATTGTTAACGGTTTTATTATTTATAAACAAAATGGAAATAATAGCATATGTGGTAGGAAGTTTACTGTTTGGTCTTGGTACCGGCAGGTTTATGTTGAAACGTTTTTACCAAAGTGAAGAAGTTGCCGCTCAGGCAAAAGCCAAGAAAATTTTGAGAGATGCCGAAGAAAATGCGGAAATCTTACGAAAAAATAAATTATTAGAGGCTAAAGAGAAGTTCTTGCAAATGAAATCGGAACACGAGCAAGAAATTAGTGAAAAAAACAACCAAGCCAACCAGCGGGAAAATAGCTTACGCCAGAAAGAGCAATCGCTCAACCAAAAGCTAGAGCATTTAAGCCGCAAAGAGCAGGATTTAGATCAAAGCCGCCAGAATTTTGAAAAGCAAACGGAATTGACTCGTAAAAAGCAAGAAGAACTTGATTTAGTGAAAGCCCAGCAGGTAAGCCAATTGGAAACCTTAGCCAATTTATCGGCCGAGGAAGCAAAAAACCAAATGGTAGAAGCGCTGAAAGAAGAGGCCCGTACGCAAGCCATGATGCAGATTAAAGACATTGTGGACGAAGCCAAGCTAACGGCCTCTAAAGAAGCTAAAAAGGTGGTTATTCAAACCATTCAGCGTACCGCTACCGAGAGTGCCATCGAAAATACCGTATCTATTTTCAATATCGAAAGTGATGAGGTTAAAGGTCGTGTTATTGGTCGTGAAGGACGTAATATTAGAGCCCTTGAAGCGGCTACCGGTATTGAAATTATTGTAGACGATACTCCAGAGGCAATCATTTTATCGGGCTTTGATCCGGTGCGTAGAGAAATTGCCCGTTTGGCTTTACACCGTTTGGTAACCGATGGTCGTATTCACCCAGCCCGTATTGAGGAAGTGGTAGCCAAAACCAAAAAACAAATTGAAGACGAGATTGTAGAAATTGGAGAACGTACCGTTATCGATTTGGGTATTCATGGTTTACACCCTGAGTTAATTCGTATGGTGGGTCGTATGCGTTACCGTTCATCGTACGGACAAAACTTACTGCAACACTCACGTGAGGTAGCTAATTTTTGTGCCACCATGGCTGCCGAATTAGGCTTAAACGTAAAATTAGCTAAACGTGCGGGCTTGCTCCACGATATTGGTAAAGTGCCTGATGATAACCCCGAATTGCCACACGCACTTTTGGGCATGCAATTGGCCGAGAAGTATAAAGAACATCCGGAAGTGTGTAACGCCATTGGTGCTCACCACGACGAGATAGAAATGACTTCTATGATTTCGCCAATTATTCAGGCTTGTGATGCCATTTCTGGTGCCCGACCGGGTGCCCGCCGTGAGGTAGTTGAAAGCTACATTAAGCGGTTAAAAGAATTAGAATCGTTGGCTTTATCGTACCCAGGGGTAGAAAAAACCTTTGCGATACAAGCCGGTAGAGAATTACGGGTAGTGGTAGAAAGCGAACGCGTTACCGACGCAGAAGCAGAAGTGTTGGCCGCCGATATTTCGAACCGTATTCAAACTGAAATGACTTATCCTGGACAAATTAAAGTAACCGTTATTCGTGAAACACGTTCGGTTGCTTTTGCTAAATAAGTAAATATGGCTACAAAACAAACCCTTCGCCCGGTAGATGTGTATTTCGAAAAATACGCAGAAAGCCACCAAAACCACACCAACAAAACCATTCATTGGATTTGTGTGCCAGCTATTGTATTTAGTCTTTTTGGGCTTATTTGGTCAATTCCGTTCCCAACATTGAGTTTTTTAGGTGAATACCAAGGTTATATCAATTGGGCTTCTTTTTTTATTGCCTTCTCCATTTATTACTACTACCGCTTATCTCCGGTATTGTCATATGTCATGCTTTTACTCATGTTTGTTTTTTCTGGGGGTATTATTGCGCTAGAAAAATGGGCAGCACTAGGAGGCCCCGCCATGTGGCAAAGCTGTTTAGGTATTTTTGTTTTGGCTTGGGCTGGCCAATTTATCGGTCATAAAATTGAAGGTAAAAAACCTTCTTTTTTTGATGATTTGAAGTTTTTATTAATTGGCCCTATTTGGCTCATACACTTTCTGTTTAAAAAAGCGGGTATAAAGTATTAGTTACCTAAATTTTTATCGATAAGTAATTGAATAATTCCATCAACCAAGCCTACACTTGGTACAATGGTTTCTTTTACATTGGCCCATTTAAATAAATTGGCATAAATTTCACAAGCCGGAATGATTACATCTGCTCGGTCGGGCTTTAAACCTAGTTCTACAATGCGTTGCTCTAAGGTTAGGGCTTGCAATTGTTTGGCTACTTGGCTAAATTTTTTGGTAGATAGGCTTTCACCCTCTTTTAAATTGGCCAAACGGTATATTTTGTTGATGTTTCCACCGGTACCTATGGCTGTTAAATTCGGATGGGTTGTACCCATTTTTTTCAACCATTCTTTTGCATTAGTCCAATTTTCGGGTTTTACTTTTTTATCCAGAATTCTAATGGTGCCAATATCAAATGATTTGGATGCAACTAAATTGGTAGACGAAAAAACAGATAATTCGGTACTACCTCCACCAACATCTATATATAAGTAGTTTTTATCTTGATCTAGTACTTGTTCTATATGGCTAGCATAAATAATATTTGCCTCCTCTTGCCCCTCAACAATATTAATTTTAATGTTACAGGTTTTGAAGATTTTTTTAACCAATTCTGGTCCGTTTTTAGCCTCACGCATGGCTGATGTTGCACAAGCCATGTAATCATCTACCTGATATACATCCATAAGCAGGGCGAAGGAAAAAATGGTTTTAATGAGTTGCTCTGCTTTTTCTTCAGAAATGCGTTGATGCATAAAGGCATCTTCGCCTAAGCGTAGGGGAATGCGTAGAAGCGTATTTTTTTTAAAGGTGTGGGTCTTTCCTTTTGTAAATATGTCAGCTATTAATAATCGTATGGCGTTAGAGCCAATATCTATGGCGGCGTATCTCAATTATAAATTTTTTAAATAGGTATAGGTATCGGTTTGTGCCCGAAAGGTATTATTTTTCTTCGGTTTTTTGCGTGGCGATAAGCCATTTGGTTGAATGATTCTTGCTTTGGTATTATCTCTCAATTGCAAATCTATGATATCTCGTATTTGTAGTTTGATGTATGGATCTAGAATCGGGAAACCTACTTCTAGTCTATGATCTAAATTTCGGGTCATTAAATCGGCAGAACTGAGGTATATTTTTTCGTCTTCTTTGTTACCAAAAATCCACACTCGAGCGTGTTCTAGGTATCTATCTATTATACTTATGATGTTGATATTTTCGCTATAACCTTTTATGCCTGGTAGTAAAGAGCACATACCTCTAATAATTAACTCAATTTTAACGCCTGCTTGGCTGGCTTGGTATAGTTTTTCAATTATTTTATGGTCGGTTAGGCTATTCATTTTTAGAATTATATAGGCCTCTTTGCCTTTTTTGGCATGTGTTATTTCCGAATCAATTAAATGGAATAGTTTTTTTCTACTTTCTAGCGGGGATACAATAAGCTGTTTGTAGTCTTTATAAAATGTTTTTTTAAGCAAACCAGTAAATACACGTTGCACTTCGTTGGTTATAAGTTGGTTTGCAGTAAATAAGCTATGATCGCAGTATAATTTTGCCGTTTTTTCGTTAAAGTTACCGGTAGAGAGGTTTGCATAGTATACTTTTTTTCGTTTTTCTAAACGGGTAACTAAGCAAATTTTAGAGTGTACTTTAAAATCCCAAATGCCAAAATCTACATGTACACCTCCGTCTCTTAGCTTATCGGTCCAATAAATATTAGCTTCTTCATCAAAACGGGCCTTTAACTCTAAGAAACAATGTACTTTTTTGCCATTTTTTGCGGCGTTTATGAGTGCATTGATAATGCTTGAGTTTTCTGCCAAGCGGTAGAGCGTTATTTTTATTTCTTTTACTTTAGGGTCAATGGCTGCCTCACGTAAAAAGTGTATAATGTAATCGAAAGATTGGTAGGGTAGGTTTACTAAATAGTCTTTTTCGGCAATTTGGTTTAAAATACTGGTTCCTAAATCTAATTCCGAAATTTTTAAGGGCAGTTGTTTTTCATATTCTAAAGCCGGGTTGCCTACATTGGGGAAGTTTATAAAGTCTTTAAAATTATGATACCGATTGCCAGGTATTAAACTATCGTTGCTTAAATGCAGTTTCGATACTAGAAAAGCACACATTTCTGCGGGCATTTCACGGTCATATAACAAACGCATGGGTTTTCCGTACCTGCGTTTTTGCAAACTTTTGGTTAATACATCTATAAACTTATCACTCACATCGTGCGATAAGTCGAGTTCGGCATCGCGGGTTAATTGTATGGTATAGGCCTCAATGGTATCGTAATCTAGGGTATAAAATATGTCTTTTAAGCAGTACCGAATAATATCGTCAACAAGAATTACAAATTGCAATTGGTTGGTTTGAGGCAATACTAAAAAACGCTTAAGATTCTTAGGTAGCTCAATGAGTGCATATTTCTCTTTAGATTTTCGAGATTTTTTTGTGAGTTTAATAAAGAAATACTCGTACCTATCTTTTAATTCGGGGAAGGGTAATTCGTCTGTTAAAATGATGGGAACAAGTGTAGAGAGTATTTGCTCGTTAAAGTGGTTTCGAACAAATTCTCCCCGACTAACATTTAATTGATGTTCGTTTAGGATAAAGATTTTGTTTTCGGCTAGTTGTTTCACTAACTGTGTTTCAAACAGTGAATTAAACTTTTTTTCTTGCGTTACTACAATAGACCGAATTTGGTTTAGTAGTTTTTTGGGGTTGTAGCCCAATACATCGTTGAATTTGTTATTGGTGCGTGCCAACCTGTTAAGAATGGCTATACGCACTCTATAAAATTCGTCTAGGTTGGAGGAAAAAATGGCTAAAAAACGTAATCTCTCAAGTAAGGGCACACTTTTATCTGCCGCTTCTTGCAACACCCTATCGTTAAAATATAGCCAGCTTATTTCTCTGTTTAAGAATGGTATTTTTTTAGAGTTCATACAACATCAAGCTCCTAGCTTTATTCAAGGAGTCCTACAATTCTAAAAAAAACTATGTTAACTGAATATGAAGTTTATCGAATTGGAGGTAAAAAATGAATTAAGAGGTTTTCTTCGTAGTTGTTGTTTTTGGGCTCGTTTTAGGCTTTAAGGCGCTAGCCTTAGGCTTCGATGCGCTAACCTTTGGCTTTGCTGTACTAAACTTAGGCTTCGATGCGCTAACTTTTGGTTTTGCTGCACTAACCTTTGGCTTTGCTGGGCTAGTAGTTGTAGATGTTTTTACTGGTTTTGTTTGAATGTTTTTTTTAATGGATACAGTAGAAACAAGTGGCTTGTTTACTTTTTTCGCTGTTGCTGCTTTTTTCTTCAATACACTCTTAACTAGTTTTTTTGCTGATTTTTCAATTTTGTTGCTCAGTAAAACAGAGTCTACACCTAAACTTTTTACGGCCTGATGTAATTTAGTTGATAGTTTTTCGAGTAAATCTTGCTTGGGTGTTTTCTTACTAATTTTCGTCTCTAGTTTTTTCATTGTTACTAATTTTTACGTGATATAGTCAAATATAACGCTTTATTTCCATGTTTAGGTACTCCCGCTACGTAAAATGTGGATAAATTTTGAAGCACTTAACTTTTCCTTAACATTAAGCTAACTCGGGGCTAACACTATGCAGGTAGGTTTGCAGCAACTAAATTAAAGCAAAGTGAAATTAAAACTATTTAAAAGTGTATGTATGCTAGCTATCGTGATGGTAGCAACTGCAATTCAAGTTAAAGCGCAAGAATCTGGTAAGATTTTTGGAAAAATTACAGACAAAAAAACAGGTGAAACGCTAATCGGCTTATCGGTTAAAATTTCTGGAACTACTTCTGGAGTTTCTACCAATGTAAACGGCCAATACGTATTAGCCGGACTAAAGCCAGGAAAATACACCTTGCTTTTTTCTTATATAGGCTATCAAACTAAACAAATTACAGATATTGAGGTGCTAACTAGTAAAACAACCACCCTAGATATTGTAATGGATGAAGCCCTTACACAAAATTTAAAGGAAGTGGTTATTACTGCTTCTGCTAAACAAGAAAGTACCAATACCTTATACGCTCAGCAAAAAAATAGTTCTCGTATATCTGATGGTGTTTCTGCCGAATCAATAAAAAAATCGCCCGATAAAAATACGGCCGATGTGTTGAAACGTGTGAGCGGTGCTACCATTCAAGATAACAAATTTGTAATTGTACGTGGTTTGAGTGATCGCTATAACTCTGCAACATTAGACAATGGCGCCTTACCAAGTTCTGAGCCAAACCGTAAAGCTTTCTCTTTCGATATTGTTCCTTCGAACATGATTGATAATATTGTGATTAGCAAAACCGCTACACCAGATATGTCTGGAGATTTTGCCGGTGGTGCTGTTCAGATTTTAACTAAAGATATCCCAGATCAGAATTTCTTATCATACGGAGTGGGATATAGCTACAATTCACAATCTACTTTTAAAGATTTTAAGGGCAATGAAAAAACAGCTGCTGATTATTTAGGTTTCAACAATACGAGAAATTTACCTGCAAATTTTCCTAGCAGAACCAGTATTTCCAATATTCCCAATGGCCAAAATATTCAAAATATTGCAGCCATCCGTTCGCTAAATAACGATTATGCTGTTTTTAATTCAACTGCTTTTTTAGGTCAAAATTACCAATTTACGGTTGGTAGAGTAAAAGATTATGAAAAAAGCGGTAACCGTTTAGGTGCCATTATTTCCCTTTCGTACCGAAATGCACAAAACGTAAACCCAGAAATTTCTAGAAATTTAGCTGGTGAATTTGATTATAAAGATCAAACCTATAAATTTTCTACCACAGTGGGCGGTTTAGCCAATTTCTCCTATTTATTTGGCAACAATAAAATTACCTTGAAAAACATTTATAACCGCATACAAGACGATCAATATTTGAGCCGTTCGGGTTTGAATTTTGGCCAATCCAATGCAACCAAGTTTTTTGCATTCGATTTTATTCAAAAAACCCTACTTAAATCATCTTTAGAAGGGGAACATAAATTTGGTGAATCGAAAACCAAATTAAAATGGGTATTGGGTTATAGTAACGTCATAAATAATCAACCCGATCAACGTAAAATTAGCTATATCAAAAACCAAGCAGATATTAACAATCCGAATGTAAATTATTCAGCTACTATTACATCTCTTGATAGAACCAATAGTCGTTTATTCTCCAATTTAACTGAAGATATTTTTAACGGCGAAGTAAATTTAAGTTTTCCCTTATCTAAAAAAGCCAACAAAGGAAGTTTAAAAACGGGTTTCAGTTCCATTTACCGAAACCGTAATTTTGATGTGCGTTTCATTGGTTTAACATTAAATTCCTTTGATCCCAACGCCAATGCTATACGTGAGCGTTCATTGGGTACCGTTTTTGGAAACGATTTAATCAATCAAGGCTTATATAAGTTAGACGAAATTCCCAACGACGCCGATCGCTATATCTCTAATTCGATGGTAAATGCTGGTTACTTCATGCTCGATAATCAATTGGCTGAAAAATTGCGTGTAGTTTGGGGCCTACGTGCCGAGCAATTTAACCTAGAACTCGAAACTTTTGATCCCCTCAAGCCAAAGGTTAAACGTAATCAATTAGATCTTCTCCCATCGCTAAACCTTACTTTGGGCTTAACCGAAAAAAGCAATTTAAGAGCTTCGATTTATCAAACTGTTGCCCGCCCCGAGTTTAGAGAATTGGCGCCATTCTCTTATTACGATTACGAACAATCAGCGGTGCAAAAAGGAAACCAAGATTTAAAACGCACCCAAATTTTAAATGCCGATTTACGCTTTGAGACCTATCCAGCTGCAGGTCAAATATTTTCGATCTCGGCATTTTATAAAAAATTCACCAACGCTATCGAAGCTACTTTTTACGATGTAAACTCTACACCAGATATTTCGTACAGCAATGCCGCAAAAGCAACCACCTTTGGATTTGAACTTGAATTCAGAAAAAATTTAAAATTCTTATCAGATAGAGCCTTCTTTGAACGCACCACATTTTATACCAATGTATCTATCATTCACTCCGAGGTAAATTTTGCAGGCGACCAAAATCCAAACAGTGCAGGGCGCCCCTTAATTGGACAATCGCCTTATGTAGTTAATGCCGGCTTGCAACACAGTACCTTAAACAATAAGCTCAATTTCAATCTCTTATACAACCGAGTTGGCCGTCGTATTTTCCGGGTAGGTGGTACTACATTTCCAAACGTGTGGGAAGACCCCCGCGATGTGTTAGATTTTCAGATTGGTATAAAAACGTTTAAATCCAAAGGAGAGTTTAAATTGAATTTAGGCGATATTTTAAATCAACGGAGTGTGTTTTATTTCGACCGCAATAGCAATAAAAAATACACCCAATTTGTTGACGATGAAATTTATAAAACCAAATTAGGTACCAATGTGTCTTTATCGTTTAATTATTCATTCTAATAGCATACACTTAACAATTTCATAACAATTCATTTAAATAAACCTTACACTAAATTATCATTTTTACAGAAATTATTAATCAAAAAAATCAATCATGAAAAAAACTATTATCCTATTTTCTGTTTTAGCACTTACTTTTGTTGCTGCTTGTAAAAAAAGCTCAAGCGATCCCATTGTTACTCCAACTCCAACAAGTAATGTAGTTGAAGTTACTGGCGATATTAAAGTAAACACTACGTGGTCTGCAGATAAAATTTATTTATTAAAAGGCTTTGTGTATGTAACAGACAACGCAACCTTAACTATTCAGCCCGGTACTATTATTAAAGGCGATAAAGTCACTAAAGGTTCTTTAATTATTACTCGTGGTTCTAAAATTAGCGCCATTGGTACTTCAACTAATCCAATTGTATTTACTTCTAATTTTCCTAGTGGTTCTCGTCAACAAGGTGATTGGGGCGGAATTATCATTTTAGGTAAGGCTCCAGTAAATCAAACAGGAGGCGAAGTTGTTATTGAAGGTGGTTTAATACCAACTGCTGGTGGAGCCGCTTCTAAATATACTACCTATGGTGGTACAGATGTTGCTGATAATTCAGGAACGATGAAATATGTACGTATTGAGTATGCTGGGGTGCCTTTTGTAATTAACAACGAAATTAACTCTTTAACTATGGGTGGTGTTGGTTCTGGTACTACTTTAGAATATATTCAAGTTTACCGTGCTGGTGACGATGCCTTCGAATGGTTTGGCGGTACAGTAAACGCAAAATACTTATTAGCTATTGGTACTTGGGACGATGATTTTGATACCGATTTTGGCTATGTAGGTAAAGTTCAATTTGCCTTGGCGCAACGTGTAAAAGAAATTGCTGACCAATCTGGTTCTAACGGTTTCGAATCGGATAACGATGGAACTGGTACTTCAGGTACTCCAAAAACAGCCCCAATTTTCTCTAACGTTACAATTGTTGGTCCATTAGCTTCTGCAACTACTTCTAGTGGTTACAATGCCAACTTCCAACACGCTGCTCAAATTCGTCGTAACTCAGCTATGAGTTTATTTAACTCGGTGTTGGGTAACTATGTAGAAGGTATTTATATCGATGATGCACTTCCAGCATCTGGTAATAAATCTTCTGATAACTATACTGCAGGTTCAATGGTTATCAAAAACAACTTAATTTACGGTTCTAATACCAAATACAATGCCACTACCGCACCAAACAATGGTGAGGTAAAAGGAAAAGACGCTACAAGCAAATTGGTATTTGAAGCGGGTTTACGTTTAGATAATACCTTTGCATCTTCTACTTCTGTAAGTACTTTGTTAACTTCAGGTTTTGCCTTCGGAGCAGAGTTTGTAGCCTCAGGTGTAGCTACACCAAACTTTACGGTAGTAGCTGCTGGTGTAGCCGCTAGTGGTGCATTATTTACCGATGCTAAATTTACAGGTGATACGTTTTTTGATAAAACGGTTGCTTTCAAAGGCGCTTTCGGAACTACAGATTGGTCTGCAGGTTGGGCCATGTACGATCCAAGCACTTTAAACTATACCACACCTGGTAAAGTAATGGCAAACTAATACGATTGATTGGTTATTTATAAATGTAAAGCCTCCCGAAATTCGGGAGGCTTTTTTTTACTGGAGTTTTTCGATTTTATCGAGCGGGATGTTTTCCATATCTACAATAAGAAAACCATCTAAACTGTCGGAGAATTTCGGGTCGATATTGAAACAAATAATTTTACCGTTTAAGCCCAAGTATTGGCGCAAGAGCACCGGAATTTTCATGTTCGATTGTTCAATGTCTGAAATCAATTGATCTAAATCTTTTAAGCTCTCTCTCGAATCTACTAAGAGTGCCATATCGTCTTTATCCAACTCAAATTTAAACTTCTTACGTGGCTTAATGTATTGGGCCAAATTTTCGTCGAAATGGTTTTTTATGATATAATCAACCATTAAGGTTTTAGAGATTTTAGAAAAGCTATTGCTAATGCTCACCGGCCCAATAAGGTATTTTACGTTTTCCGAATTGTCGGCAATAAACTTTAAAATACCTTTCCAAAGCAAAAATAGGGGTAGGGGCTTTTGTTGGTATTCTTTACGTATCCAAGAGCGGCCGAGCTCTATACTCTTTTTTAAGATGGGCGCAAAGCCATCGTCTATTTTAAATATTTCGGCCGTGTAGAAGCCTTTTTTGCCGTAGCTGTAATAAATGTCGTTCCCTTTGCCAATACGGTAAGCACCCACTAATTTTTTAGTATCATTATCCCAAATAAATAAGTGGTGGTAATAAATATCATAGGCATCTAAATCGGTGCTTTTATTGGTTCCTTCGCCTATTTCGCGGAAGGTAATTTCACGTAAGCGCCCAATTTCTTTTAAAATATTCGGAATTTTAGTGCTTGGTGCAATATACACCTCGTAGTTTTTCTCGGTCCAGGTTTTAAAATCTTGTATCGCTGCAATTTCTTTCTCTAAAACTTTGCTAGATATTTCAGCTACAATATCCTGTGGTTTTTTCTCAATTTTAAATAAACTTTTGGCCGAAAATAGTTTTTTATGCTCTTCTAAACCAGCTCCTAAGGCATAGGTGCGTGCTCGTAAATAATCGAGCAGTTTAGTGGGGTTGTTAGCGTATGGGGTGTCTTCTATTTTTATAGGTTTGCCTATGCGTAGTTTAAGTACGTGTCCCTGCTTGTTAAACATTTCTGAGGGTAATTTAGCCGTACGCAACATGGGGTGTATAAAGCTCAGCAAATTGAATAGTAAGCTGTTATTTCCATGGAAGTATATGGGTACTACGGGCACTTTTGCTTTAATAGCCAACTTGGCTACCACGGGGTGCCATTGGCGGTCTGTAATGCTTTGGCTACTCAATTTGTAGGTAGATACTTCGCCAGCCGGAAAAACGCTAATAGGGACTCCGTTTTTTAATAAACCTAGGGCTGTTTTTATACCACTAATGCTGGCCGGGTTATCTATCGTTTCGAAGGGGTTTACTGCAATTAAAAAATCGCTCAGCGTAGGTACTTTGGTTAAAATAAAATTAGATAGTTGCTTGCTATCGGGGTTTACCAATAAGGTAAGTTTAATAAGTACTAAGCCTTCAATACCTCCGTAAGGGTGGTTGGCAATGGCTAAAAAGCCTCCCTCTTTGGGCAAGTTTTTTAAATCCTCTTCGTCAAATTCTACCTTAACCCCTAAATTTTCTAGTAGTTTATCAATAAAGGCAATGCCTTTTAGGTGCCTCACCTTGTTAAACGTATCGTTTACCTCGTTAATCTTCATCACCTCCATTAATAGCGAAGCCAAGCCAGGCATGCCCAATTTATCTATTTTGGTTGCCTTGGCAAATTCTTCGGTGCTTATAATTTTAGTTTCGTCCATTCGTTCTCTAGGGTAATCAAATTTCACAAAATTTTCAGGTTTATCTACTAAAAAATTCATTAATGTTTTTAAAAAACGTGCAGCAGTATTTTAATTTTAGCCAAAAAGAGCTCAATGGCGTATTGGTATTGCTTTTATTGCTAGTTATGGTATGGCTAATTCCCATGTTTTTAAACGATACACCAGAAAGCTTCGATGTTGAAAAAGCCAAGAAAGAAATGGCGGAATTTGAGCGCAATTTGGCTCCTGATAAGGTTTACAGTTATAGGGAGGTAGAATTCAAGCAAGGGCGTACCACGTATGCCAATTTCGACCCCAACGGACTTCCGGCGGAGCGATGGAAACAATTGGGGTTGAGTGAGAAACAAATAGCGGTAATTAAACGATTTGAGGCAAAGGGAGGACATTTTTATAAGAAAGAAGATGTGCAAAAAATGTACGTCATATCACCCGAAACCTATGCCAAATTAGAACCCTACATACAAATTCCGCCCCCGCAATTTGAACAAAAAAATACGCCCACTAAAGCACCAAAAATCCGTATCGATTTAAATACGGCCGATTCCTTGGCCTTAGATCAAGTGAGTGGCATTGGTCCTGCATTTGCCAGCCGCATACTCAAGTACCGTGAGCGTTTGGGTGGCTTTTATGCACTGGAGCAACTTAAAGAAGTGTATGGGGTAGATTCTACACATTTTGCTCAATGGTTACCTCAGCTAGCCTTGAATACGGCTACTATCAGAAAAATTGACATCAATACCGCTTCCTTTGAGGAGCTTAAACGCCATCCATACCTAAGTTATAAGCAAATAAATGCGCTCATTCAATACAGAAAACAACATGGGGCTTACGCAAGCTTGTCAGATTTAAAAAATATTCCGCTTTTTACTGACGAAATTTTGCGTAAACTAGCTCCATATTTTATTTTTAAATGATTGAAACAGCATTAAAACACGCCATTCGCGATATTGTGGATTTCCCTAAACCCGGTATCGTTTTTAAAGACATTACACCTATTTTAAAAGATGCCGAATTGTGCCGCCAAGTGGTAGCCGCCTTTGTAGCAGAAGTACAAACCCTAGATATCGATGTAGTAGTGGGTATTGAAAGCCGAGGCTTTTTATTCGGAATGTTATTGGCCAATGCCTTAGATGTGCCTTTTGTGCCCATTCGTAAGCAAGGGAAATTACCTTATAAAACACTCAGCCAATCGTACGACTTGGAGTATGGCTCTGCCACCTTAGAAATTCATGCGGATGCCTTACAGCCTGGCCAAAAAGTGTTAATTCACGACGATTTATTAGCCACCGGCGGTACCGTTGCTGCCGCAGCTAGTTTGGTAGAACAATTGGGTGCTAGCACCTCGGCTTTTGCTTTTGTGGTGAGTTTAGATTTCTTGGATGGTAAACGTAAATTAGCCCCTTACGCTACTGAATTGATTAGTCTGGTTAATTATTAAGCCAAACGCCCTTTTTCTAGTTTCGCTAAAAACAAATGTCCCATTAATTCCGCTTGGTATTTGGCATCGTTGGCAATTGGGCCTTCAAATAAGCTATCAACCAAAGCTTTAAATAAGCTTACCCAACGCTCAAAATGCGCTTTATGAATAGGCATGTCGCGGTGTTTTTCAAAAGGCTGGCCACTATACCCGGGTTGGTTTAATAAAATGGTGGTCCAAAAAGTGTACATTCTATCTAAATGCGCCGGCCAGGCTTCGGGTGCAATGCGGCTATTAAAAATAGGCCCAATGAGCTCATCTTGCTGCACTTTTTGGTAGAAAGTATCCACCATTAATACAATGTCTTCTCTTTTTTCAATATCTCTCATAGGCGTACTAAGTTAACTATTTGAGGGTGAAGCTTCTTAAATTGATGTATTAATTTTTGATTCTAAAGATTTTGCTTAAGTTTGCAGTCCTAAATTAAACGAGAGGGGGTATTTCACTTTATGATTATTATTAACATTAAAGACGGCGAATCATTAGATAAAGCCTTAAAACGTTTCAAGAAGAAATTCGAAAAAACGGGTGTAATGCGTGAGTTGCGTAGCCGCCAGGCATACGAGAAAAAATCAATCACTCGTCGTACCGAAATCAAAAAAGCAATTTACAAAGTTGGATTAAATCGCGAAACGATTTAATACCCATTTGTATCGCATATATTAAAAACTAGTTGTATATTCATGTATTCGAATATCCAACTAGTTTTTCATGTTTATAGAGCGTTTTATACGGTATGTGCAGTACGAGAAAAGATTCTCTCCGCATACTATAAAAGCCTATGAAACTGATCTTTTACAATTCCAAACCTTTCTTACTACCTACGAAACTACGCTAGCCGAAGCCACGCATACTTTAGTGCGCTCTTGGGTGATGGAGTGCATGGAGGCTAGCACGGGTGCTAAATCCATTAATCGTAAAATATCTTCCCTGCGCTCTTTTTATAAATTTTTACAACGTGAAGGCTTGGTAGTAAAAAGCCCTATGGAGCAAGTACAAGCACCCAAAATACCTAAACGCTTGCCTGTAATTGTTGAAGAAGCTAAGCTAAATGCCTTATTGGATGACGAAACTTTGTTTCCCTCGGGTTTCGAGGGATTGAGAGACCGCGTACTGCTAGAGCTGCTTTATGGAACCGGTATTCGATTAGCCGAACTTTTGGGACTTAAAAACAGCGATATAGACAATTATAATCAACAAATTAAAGTAATGGGTAAGCGTAATAAAGAACGGATCATCCCTTTGGCTAAACCACTTTATGCTTTGTTAAAAGTGTATATCGACCAAAAAAATGAGTTGGGTTTTACTAGTACTGAAAAGTTAATAGTTACCGATAAGGGCACAGCGGCCTATCCGAAACTCATTTATCGCTTGGTAAAACATGCCTTAGGAGAGGTTTCAACTCAAGATAAAAAGAGCCCACATATTTTGCGCCACAGCTTTGCTACCGCTTTATTAAATAAAGGAGCAGATTTAACAGCTATTAAAGAGCTTTTGGGTCATGCTAATTTATCAGCTACGCAAGTATATACCCATAATTCCATCGAAAAACTAAAATCTATCTATAAACAAGCCCACCCAAAGGCTTAAAAACTAAGGAGGAGAAAATGAAAATCAACGTACAATCTATTCATTTTGATGCAGACCGTAACTTATTAGATTATATTGAAACTAAAATCGCGAAACTCGATCACTATTTCGACCAAATCATTCAGGGTGATATTTATCTTAAAGTAGCACCCTCAGAAACCGATGAAAATAAGCAAGTAGAAATTAAGTTAGCCTTACCTGGTAAAGATTTGTTTTGTAGCGAAATAGCATTAAGTTTTGAAGCGGCTACCGACTTGGCTATGGATTGTATAAAAATGCAGATCCATAAGCATAAAGAACGCGTAAAAGAACACGCAAGTAACCACAAGCAGTTGCTTAACCCCTAGGATACTTTATAGGCCTTTTAGATACAAAAAAAGGATATTTTTTTTAAGAGTTTTGGCGGCAAAAAAGGCCGTCTAAATTTTTTTCAGAAAAAATTTTGTTCCACTCTTAAATTGTGTAGATTTGCAGTCCCTTTCGCAAGGCCATGTTATGCACTTTCGAATAGTATAAGGGGATGTTCATTCATGTATTAAAAAGCTTTTTATATGCAAAAAGCCTCCTTAGCTCAGCTGGTAGAGCAACTGACTTGTAATCAGTAGGTCATTGGTTCGATCCCGATAGGAGGCTCTGTATAGGGGGGGGTTCCAGAGCGGTCAAATGGGACGGACTGTAAATCCGTTACTTCGGTTTCGAAGGTTCGAATCCTTCCCCCCCCACCATAATATAAGCGGAAGTAGCTCAGTTGGTAGAGCGATAGCCTTCCAAGCTATAGGTCGCGAGTTCGAACCTCGTCTTCCGCTCAGAAAAAGAATAAATGGGCTACGGTTAGCAGGGATGTTAATTTTAAGCTTAGCGAAAGATAACAGCCGAAGTAGCTCAGCGGTAGAGCACTTCCTTGGTAAGGAAGAGGTCGTGGGTTCAAGTCCCATCTTTGGCTCAAAAATTTTATAAAAACAATAACAAACAACAATTAACCTTTAATTAGATTTTAAAATGGCAAAAGAAAAATTTGACCGTAGTAAGCCGCATTTAAATATCGGTACTATTGGTCACGTCGATCACGGTAAAACAACTTTAACAGCAGCTATTACAAAAGTTTTGGCTGATGCTGGTTTATCTGAGGCACGTTCATTCGATTCAATTGACTCAGCTCCTGAGGAAAAAGAAAGAGGTATTACTATTAATACTGCTCACGTTGAGTATTCAACTGCAAAGCGTCACTACGCACACGTAGATTGTCCAGGTCACGCGGATTATGTGAAAAACATGGTTACTGGTGCGGCTCAAATGGATGGTGCTATTATCGTTGTTGCTGCAACTGATGGTCCAATGCCCCAAACTCGTGAGCACATCCTTCTTGCTCGTCAGGTAGGTGTACCAACATTAGTTGTTTTCATGAACAAAGTGGATATGGTGGATGATCCAGAATTACTAGAATTAGTAGAGATGGAAATCCGTGAATTATTATCTTTTTATGACTTCCCTGGTGATGATATTCCTGTTATTCAAGGTTCAGCTCTTGGTGGCTTGAACGGAGATCCTAAATGGGTAGGTAAAATTATGGAGTTAATGGATGCAGTAGATAGCTACATTCCAATTCCTCCACGTTTAACAGAATTACCTTTCTTGATGCCGGTTGAAGATGTATTCTCTATCACTGGTCGTGGTACAGTTGCAACTGGTCGTATCGAGCGTGGTGTAATCAACTCAGGTGATTTAGTCGATATCCTAGGTATGGGTGCTGAGAACTTGAAATCAACTGTTACTGGTGTAGAGATGTTCCGTAAAATTTTAGATTACGGTGAAGCTGGTGATAACGTAGGTTTATTATTACGTGGTATTGAGAAAACCGATATCCGTCGTGGTATGGTAATCTGTAAACCAGGTTCTGTAACTCCTCATACTGATTTCAAAGCGGAAATTTACGTATTATCAAAAGCTGAAGGTGGACGTCATACTCCATTCTTTAACAAATACCGTCCTCAATTCTATTTCCGTACTACAGATGTTACTGGTGAAATTTCATTAGCAGCTGGAGTAGAAATGGTTATGCCAGGTGATAACGTTACGATCACAGTAAAATTGATTAATGCAATTGCTATGGAGAAAGGCTTACGTTTTGCTATCCGTGAGGGTGGTAGAACTGTAGGTGCCGGACAGGTAACCGAAATTTTGAAATAACAAGATTTCACATAAATAAGGTTAATTGGATAACATAAGTCCGCTTTATTGCGGGCTTATGTTTTCTTGTTAATTAACTACGGGAATAGTTCAACGGTAGAATAGAGGTCTCCAAAACCTTTGATCAGGGTTCGAATCCTTGTTCCCGTGCTTAAGATATAATAGAACAGATGGCAAAAGTTATTGAATTTTTTAAAGAATCGTATAACGAAATGACGCAGAAAGTATCTTGGCCTACGTGGTCTGAGTTACAAAACTCTGCAGTATTGGTATTGGTAGCCTCTATTGTTATTGCCTTTTTGGTTTTGGCAATGGATGAATCGGCAGGTACTGCGTTGAAACTTTTCTATAAATCTCTTGCTTAACATTTTTTAGAACGAAACGATGAGTGATCAACTGAAATGGTACGTAGTACGTGCGGTTAGCGGCAAAGAGAAAAAGGTAAAACAATATCTAGAAGCCGAAATTAATCGTTTGGGTATAGCTCATTTATTGCCTCAAGTATTAATTCCGATGGAAAAATACTTGCAGATGAAAGACGGTAAGAAAATTGCCAAAGAGCGTAATTTTTACCCAGGATATGTATTAATTGAAGCCAATATGGATGCTGAATTACAGCATATCATTAAAAATATTAATAGTGTAATTGGATTTTTAGGTGATAAATCGGGTACTCCGGTGCCTATGCGCCAAGCAGAAGTAAACCGCATCTTAGGTAAAGTAGATGAGATGGCCTCCCAAAGTGAGGTAATTAACATCAACTATATGGTAGGAGAGCAGGTGAAGGTAATGGATGGTCCATTCCAAGGCTTCTCTGGTGTAATTGAAGAGGTAAACGACGAGAAGAAAAAACTAAAAGTAATGGTTAAAATTTTCGGCCGTCGTACGCCACTTGAATTAAATTACATGCAAGTAGACAAAGAATAGTGTTGAGGGAAGGTGTTTACGCCCAGAATTACCCCTCAATAAATACATATTAAAAGCATTTAGATGGCAGAATTGAATTAGAATTTAAACACTCTTCTTCAAATTTTAAAATCTAGATAAATCAAATGTTACATAGCTTCCAACTTACTAACATTGAGTATTAAATAAACAACAAAAAAATGGCAAAAGAAGTCGAAGCGTTAGTAAAATTACAGATCAAGGGAGGAGCTGCAAATCCATCGCCACCGGTAGGACCTGCATTAGGTGCTAAAGGGGTAAACATTATGGATTTTTGCAAGCAATTTAACGCTCGTACCCAAGACAAGCCAGGTAAAGTATTACCGGTAGTAATTTCTGTATATGCTGACAAATCGTTCGAATTTATCATTAAAACCCCTCCAGTAGCTATCCAATTATTGGAAGTTTCTGGTCAAAAAAGTGGTTCAGCAGAGCCAAACCGTCAAAAAGTTGCTAGCGTAAGCTGGGAGCAGGTTGAAGCAATTGCAAAAGATAAAATGACCGATTTAAACGCATTTACCATTGAGTCGGCCATGAAAATGGTTGCAGGTACTGCACGCAGTATGGGAATTACCGTAAATGGTAACGCACCCTGGAATAATTAATTAACACAAATCAGTTTAAGAAGTGGCTAGATTAACAAAAAATCAAAAAACGGCAATTTCCAAAATTGAGGATGGTAAAGCATATTCTTTGCAACAAGCTTCGGCTTTAGTAAAAGATATTACTACTACCAAATTTGATGCATCGGTTGACTTGAATGTACGTTTAGGCGTAGATCCTCGGAAGGCGAATCAAATGGTACGTGGTATTGCAACACTTCCTCATGGTACCGGTAAAAATGTACGTGTATTGGCCTTAGTAACCCCCGATAAAGAAGAGGAAGCTAAAGCAGCAGGTGCAGACTACGTAGGTTTGGATGATTATATTGCTAAAATTGAAGCAGGATGGACTGATATTGATATCATTATTACCATGCCTAGTGTGATGGCAAAAGTAGGTAAATTAGGCCGTGTTTTAGGTCCAAGAAACCTGATGCCAAATCCTAAATCAGGAACCGTAACTACCGAAGTAGGTAAAGCGGTAACCGATGTTAAAGGTGGTAAAATTGATTTCAAGGTTGATAAAACCGGAATCATTCATGCTTCTGTAGGGAAAGTATCTTTCTCTGCCGAGAAAATTTATGAGAATGCATTAGAAGTAATTCAAGTGATCTCTAAATTAAAACCATCAGCTGCAAAAGGAACTTATTTTAAAAGCATTTACATGTCTTCTACAATGAGTTCTGGAATCGAAATTGAAACTAAAACTATAGCAGGAATCTAATCATGAGAAAAGAAGAAAAACACGATGTTGTTCTTGCTTTAAAAGAGCAGATTAATAGCTTCAGCAATGTTTACATTACTGATACTTCTAACCTGACTGTAGCAGCAGTGAATGATATTCGCCGCAAATGTTTCGATAGTGATATCAAAATGCAGGTAGCAAAAAACACCTTAATTAAAAAGGCTTTAGAAGCCGCATCAGGTGAATATGCTGAATTATACGATGTACTTAAAGGGTCATCAACTCTATTATTCTCAAACTCAGCCAATGCTCCGGCAAAACTGATTAAAGCTTTGAGAGCTAGCGGTGATAAGCCCCTTTTAAAAGCAGCGTATATAGACAGTGCTATCTTCATTGGCGATAACCAGTTGAACGCTTTAGTGAACTTAAAATCTAAAGAGGAATTAATCGGAGAAATCATCGGATTGTTACAATCACCAGCTAAAAATGTTATTTCAGGCCTACAGTCTGGTAAAAGCAAATTAGCAGGTATTGTTAAAGCATTAGAACAAAGAGGTTAACAAGCACCTAAAGCTTGATTAAAAAACAAAGTATTTAACGTTAAAATTCAAATAAAATGGCAGATTTAAAATCGTTTGCTGAGCAATTAGTAAACTTAACAGTAAAAGAAGTTAATGAGTTAGCTCAAATTCTTAAGGATGAGTATGGTATTGAGCCTGCTGCTGCAGCTGTTGCAGTTGCTGCTCCTGCTGCTGGTGGCGCTGCCGCTGGTGCTGCAGAAGAAAAAACCAGCTTTAATGTATTATTGAAAGAAGCTGGTGGTCAGAAACTAGCAGTAGTAAAATTAGTGAAAGATTTAACCGGTTTAGGTTTGAAAGAAGCTAAAGACTTAGTTGATGCAGCCCCATCTGAAATAAAAGCAGGTGTTGCTAAAGACGAAGCTGATGCTTTGAAAAAACAATTAGAAGAAGCCGGCGCAGTTGTTGAAATTCAATAATCTGACACGCTAAAAATGGCCTTAGACTCCGGTTTTCACCGGGGTCTATTGCTGTTTCTATCAGTTTCTATTGCTGTTTGACTTACAGCGCTCTCCGAAAAAAGAGTAAAAAAGTCGCACAGTTTATTTTTAAACTAAAAACTAAATCCCTTGGCAAACACTATTAAACATACCGAAAGAATCAATTTTGCAACCAGCAAGCATGTGTTGGACTATCCCGACTTTCTGGATGTACAATTGCAATCATTCAGGGAATTCTTTCAGTTAGAAACCACTTCAGATAACCGTCATCAAGAAGGTTTATTTAAAGTATTCTCTGAAAATTTCCCCATTTCTGATTCTAGAAACATCTTCGTATTAGAGTTTTTAGATTATTTCGTAGATCCGCCACGATACGACATTCAGGAATGTATAGAACGTGGCTTAACCTATAGTGTTCCTCTTAAAGCTAAACTCCGTTTATCTTGTAATGACGAGGAACACGAAGATTTCGAAACCATCGTTCAAGATGTTTATTTGGGAACTATTCCCTATATGACTCCTAAGGGTACTTTTGTTATCAACGGTGCCGAGCGTGTAATTGTTTCTCAACTACACCGTTCACCAGGTGTGTTTTTTGGCCAAAGCCGCCACACCAACGGAACTAAATTATATTCAGCCCGTGTAATTCCATTTAAGGGATCTTGGATTGAATTTGCTACAGACGTAAACAACGTGATGTATGCATACATTGACCGTAAGAAGAAATTCCCGGTAACCACTTTATTGCGTGCCATTGGTTACGATTCGGATAAAGACATTTTAGAATTATTCGAACTAGCCGATGAGGTAAAAGTGAGCAAAGCTGCCCTTAAGAAATTTGTAGGCCGTAAGCTTGCTGCAAGAGTATTGAAAAAATGGGTAGAAGATTTTGTTGATGAATCAACCGGTGAGGTAGTTTCTATCGACAGAAATGAAGTTATTTTAGAGCGTGAAACTATTTTAGAAGACGATCATATTGATATGATTATTGATGCTGGTGTAAAATCTATCATCTTATCTAAAGAAGATGCCAGCCACGCAGGTGACTATACCATCATTTACAATACCTTACAAAAAGACACTTCAAACTCAGAAAAAGAAGCTGTGGAGCATATCTACAGACAATTACGTAACGCTGAACCACCTGATGAGGAAACTGCTCGTGGTATCATCGATCGTTTATTCTTTTCTGATAAAAGATACGATTTGGGTGATGTAGGTAGATACCGCATTAACCGTAAATTGAAATTAAATACCCCAGAAACCACTAAAGTATTAACCAAGCAAGATATTATTGCTATTGTGAAATACTTAATCCAGTTGATCAACTCTAAAGCCGAGGTGGATGATATTGATCACTTATCAAACCGTCGTGTGCGCACCGTGGGTGAGCAATTATACGCCCAATTTGGTGTTGGTTTAGCCCGTATGGCTCGTACCATCCGTGAGCGTATGAACATTCGCGATAATGAGGTATTTACTCCAACCGATTTAATTAATGCACGTACCCTATCTTCTGTGATTAACTCGTTCTTCGGAACCAACCAATTGTCACAGTTTATGGATCAAACCAATCCTCTGGCAGAGATTACGCACAAGCGTCGTCTGTCAGCCTTAGGGCCAGGTGGTTTATCTAGAGAGCGTGCAGGTTTCGAGGTTCGTGACGTTCACTACACCCACTACGGTCGTTTGTGTACTATCGAAACTCCAGAGGGACCAAACATTGGTTTGATTTCGTCACTTTGCGTTCACGCAAAAATTAACAACCTAGGATTTATCGAAACACCTTATCGTAAGGTAGATAAAGGCCGTGTAGTTGTTGAAGAGCCGGTAATCTATTTATCTGCCGAAGACGAAGATGGAAAAACCATTGCACAAGCTAATGCGCATTACGATGACAAGGGAAACTTCGCAACACCACGTGTAAAAGCACGTTTCGAAGGCGATTTTCCGGTAATTGCCCCAGAAAAATTAGATTTGATGGACGTAGCGCCAAACCAAATCACTTCTATTGCGGCTTCCCTCATTCCGTTCTTAGAGCATGATGATGCAAATAGAGCCTTGATGGGATCAAACATGCAACGCCAGGCTGTGCCTTTGTTGCGTCCAGAAGCTCCAATTGTTGGAACAGGTTTGGAAGGTCGTGTAGCCCGCGATTCGCGTACCCTAATTAATGCCGAAGGCAATGGGGTAGTAGAATACGTAGATGCTAATGAAATTAAAATTCGTTACGAGCGTAATGCCGATGACGTATTAGTTTCTTTCGAAGGTGAAGTGAAATCTTATCCATTAATTAAATTCCAAAAAACAAACCAAAGTACCTGTATCAACTTAAAGCCAATTGTTAAAAAAGGCCAAAAGGTAGAAAAAGGTCAAGTGCTTTGCGAAGGATACGCTACTCAGAATGGTGAATTGGCCTTAGGTCGTAACTTAAAAGTGGCTTTCATGCCATGGCAAGGATACAATTTCGAGGATGCGATTGTAATTTCTGAGCGTGTGGTATCTCAAGATATCTTTACTTCATTACATATCGAAGAATTTGAATTAGAAGTTCGCGATACGAAACGTGGTGAAGAAGAATTAACACCAGACATTCCGAACGTTTCTGAAGAGGCTACTAAAGACCTGGACGAAAATGGGGTAATACGTGTGGGTGCAGAGGTGAAAGAGGGAGATATCTTAATTGGTAAAATTACACCAAAAGGAGAGTCTGACCCATCGCCAGAAGAAAAATTATTGAGAGCTATTTTTGGTGATAAGGCAGGAGATGTAAAAGATGCGTCTTTAAAAACACCTCCTTCAATACACGGAGTAGTAATTGATACTAAATTATTCTCTAGAGCTAAGAAAACTACCAAAGCAGAAGAAAAAGCACTGGTAGAAAAGTTAGATGCAAATTTTGCAAAATCTAATAAAGACTTAAGAGAAAAATTAGTTGAAAAACTATTCACCATTGTAAACGGTAAAACCTCACAAGGTATTTACAACGTGTACAAAGAGTTGTTAATTGCTAAAGGCGTTAAATTCACTCAAAAAGTATTGGCCGATCTAGATGTTGCCAATATCAATCCTACTAAGTGGACTACTGATGAGGATAAAAATGAGTTAATTAAACAAACCTTGCACAACTACAACATTCGTTTAAACGAAGGCTTAGGTGCATACAAACGTGAGAAATTTGCCATTACCGTGGGCGATGAATTGCCTTCAGGTATAGTTCAAATGGCTAAAGTGTATGTAGCTAAAAAACGTAAGTTGAAAGTAGGGGATAAAATGGCAGGCCGTCACGGTAACAAAGGTATTGTTGCCCGTATCGTTCGCGATGAAGATATGCCATTCTTAGAAGACGGAACTCCAGTTGATATTGTGTTAAACCCTTTGGGTGTACCTTCACGTATGAACTTGGGCCAGATCTACGAAACCGTATTAGGTTGGGCCGGAAAAGAATTGGGTATGAAATTTTCTACCCCAATTTTTGATGGTGCCACCCACGAAGAAGTAGAAGAATGGGTAGCCAAAGCGGGTGTACCAACTTCGGGTAGAACCTATTTATACAATGGTTTAACTGGCGATCGTTTCGATCAGCCAACCACGGTAGGTATCATCTATATGTTGAAACTTGGCCACATGGTTGACGATAAAATGCACGCTCGTTCTATCGGACCATACTCATTAATTACACAACAACCATTGGGTGGTAAAGCCCAGTTTGGTGGTCAGCGTTTTGGTGAGATGGAGGTTTGGGCTTTAGAAGCATTTGGTGCTGCAAACATCTTACAGGAGATCTTAACCGTGAAATCTGATGATGTAATTGGCCGTGCCAAAACATACGAAGCGATTGTTAAAGGTGAACCTTTGCCAACCCCATCGGTTCCAGAATCATTCAACGTATTGGTTCACGAATTAAGAGGTTTAGGTTTAGATATCACATTAGATTAAGTTGCAGGTTTAGAGTTGTAGGGTGTACCCCATCCTACAACTCATAACCTACAACATTCAACTCAAAAAAGAGCTATGTCTTACAAAAAAGATAATAAAATCAAAAGTAACTTTACCCAAGTTACTATCAGTTTGGCCTCTCCAGAGTCAATTTTGGAGCGTTCAAGCGGCGAAGTGTTAAAGCCAGAAACCATTAACTACCGTACCTACAAACCGGAACGTGATGGTTTGTTCTGCGAACGCATTTTTGGCCCAGTGAAAGATTTCGAATGTCATTGCGGGAAATACAAACGTATCCGTTACAAAGGAATTGTATGCGACCGTTGCGGTGTAGAAGTAACCGAGAAAAAAGTACGTCGTGAGCGTATGGGACACATCAATTTGGTGGTTCCTGTAGCACACATCTGGTACTTCCGTTCGTTGCCAAATAAAATTGGTTATTTATTAGGCTTGCCTACTAAAAAACTCGATTTAATTATTTACTACGAGCGCTATGTGGTTATTCAGCCAGGTATTAAAGAAGCCGATGGAATTCTGAAAATGGATTTCTTAAGCGAAGAAGAGTACTTGGATATATTGGATACCTTACCAAAAGAAAACCAATATTTAGACGATAAAGATCCACAGAAATTTGTGGCTAAAATGGGTGCCGAAGCTTTGGTTGACCTATTAAGCCGTTTAGATCTAGATCAATTATCATACGACTTACGTCACCAAGCTGCTACCGAAACTTCACAACAACGTAAAAACGAAGCCCTAAAACGCTTACACGTGGTTGAATCGTTCCGTAGTGCGAATGATCATATTGTAAACCGTCCGGAGTGGATGATTATTAAAATCGTTCCGGTAATTCCACCAGAATTACGCCCTTTGGTGCCTCTAGAAGGTGGTCGTTTTGCCACATCAGATTTAAATGATTTATACCGTCGTGTAATTATCCGTAACAACCGTTTAAAACGATTAATCGAGATTAAAGCGCCGGAAGTAATTCTACGTAACGAAAAACGTATGTTACAGGAAGCTGTAGATTCGTTATTTGATAACTCACGTAAAGTAAACGCCGTTAAAACCGAAGGTAATCGTGCGTTAAAATCACTTTCAGATATTTTAAAAGGTAAACAAGGTCGTTTCCGTCAAAACTTACTAGGTAAACGTGTCGATTATTCTGCACGTTCGGTAATTGTTGTAGGCCCGAACTTGAAATTGCATGAGTGTGGTTTACCAAAAGATATGGCCGCTGAGTTATACAAACCATTCGTTATTCGCAAGATGATCGAAAGAGGTGTGGTTAAAACCGTAAAATCAGCTAAAAAGATTGTTGATCGTAAAGATCCAATTGTTTGGGATATTTTAGAAAATGTATTAAAAGGTCACCCGGTATTGTTAAACCGTGCTCCAACCTTACACCGTTTAGGTATTCAGGCTTTCCAACCAAAATTAGTAGAAGGTAAGGCCATTCAACTGCACCCATTAGTGTGTACGGCTTTTAACGCCGATTTTGATGGTGACCAGATGGCTGTGCATTTACCTTTAGGTAATGCCGCAATTTTGGAAGCCCAAATGTTGATGTTGGCTTCGCACAATATCTTGAACCCGGCAAATGGTACGCCAATTACCGTTCCTTCACAGGATATGGTGTTGGGCTTATACTATACCACTAAAGGCCGTAAAACAGACGAAGGCCGTGTGGTGAAAGGCCAAGACTTGTCATTCTACTCAGCCGAAGAGGTAATTATTGCTTACAACGAGAAACAAATAGATCTGCATGCATTTATTAAGGTGAAAGCCAATGTGAAAGAAGCAGATGGAACGATTGTAAATAAATTAATTGAAACTACGGTTGGTCGTGTACTATTTAACCAAATGGTACCATCAGAAGTAGGCTATATCAACGAACTACTAACTAAAAAATCATTACGTGATATTATTGGTGAAGTAGTTAAAAACACGGGTATGGCTCGTGCAGCACAATTCTTAGATGAAATCAAAGAATTAGGTTTCAAAATGGCTTTCCAAGGAGGCTTGTCATTCAACCTACAAGATATTAATATCCCTGCCGAGAAAGTACAACTGATTGAAAAGGCTACCAAAGAAGTAGAAGAAGTAATGAATAACTACAACATGGGATTCATTACCAATAACGAACGTTATAACCAAATTATCGATATCTGGACACGTATTAACAACCGTTTAACGGCAAACGTAATGGATGTTTTGTCTAACGATAACCAAGGATTTAACTCGGTTTACATGATGTTAGATTCTGGTGCACGTGGTTCTAAAGAGCAGATTCGTCAGCTTTGCGGTATGCGTGGATTGATGGCAAAACCTCAAAAATCAGGTTCAGGTGGTGAAATTATTGAAAACCCAATCTTGTCAAACTTTAAAGAAGGTTTATCGGTATTAGAGTACTTTATCTCTACCCACGGTGCCCGTAAAGGTTTGGCCGATACGGCATTAAAAACGGCGGATGCGGGTTACTTAACTCGTCGTTTACATGATGTTGCCCAAGATATGATTGTTGGCGATGTAGATTGCGGAACCTTAAGAGGTATGTATACTACAGCTTTAAAAGATAATGAGGATATTGTAGAACCATTATACGATCGTATTTTGGGTCGTACCTCTTTACACGATGTAAGCAACCCATTAACTGGCGAATTATTAGTTTCTGCCGGCCAAGATATTACCGAGGAAATTGGTCAAAATATCGAAAATTCACCACTAGAAGGTATCGAAATTCGTTCGGTATTAACTTGCGAAAGCAAACGTGGTGTATGTGCCCTTTGCTACGGACGTAACCTTTCAACTGGTAAACGTGTACAAATGGGTGAGGCAGTGGGTGTAATTGCAGCACAGTCTATTGGTGAGCCGGGTACACAATTAACGTTACGTACATTCCACGTGGGTGGTACGGCCTCTAACATTGCGGCCGAATCTCAAATTAACGCCAAGTTTGAAGGTGTTATTGAGTTCGAAAACATTAGAACCGTAAGCTTAGATACTGAAGAAGGCAAGGTAGAGGTGGTATTGGGTCGTTCAGGCGAATTCCGTATCGTAGAACCAGGTACTAATAAAGTAATTGTAAGTAATAACATTCCATACGGTGCACACTTATTTGTAAAAGAAGGTGCTAAATTGAAAAAAGGCGATCGTATTTGTTCATGGGATCCATACAATGCGGTAATCATTTCAGAATTAGCTGGTAAAATTGCATTCGATGCTATTATAGAAGGTATTACCTTCCGTGAAGAATCGGATGAGCAAACCGGTCACCGTGAGAAAGTAATTATTGATACTCGTGATAAAACGAAAAACCCGTCTATTCAAGTAACTGATAAAAAAGGAAATCTATTGAGAGGATACAACATTCCGGTAGGTGCCCATATTGCAATTGATGAAGGCGAAGAAGTTAAAACTGGCCAAATCTTGGTAAAAATTCCACGTTCAACCGGAAAAACCCGAGATATTACCGGTGGTTTACCACGTGTAACCGAATTATTTGAAGCACGTAACCCATCTAACCCGGCTGTTGTAACCGAAATTGATGGTGTGGTAACCTTAGGTGGTGTGAAACGTGGTAACAGAGAAATGTCTATTGAATCGAAAGATGGTCAATTGAAAAAGTATCTAGTTCCATTATCTAAACACATCTTGGTACAAGATAACGACTTTGTAAAAGCGGGTATGCCATTATCTGATGGTTCTATTTCTCCTGCAGATATCTTAGCCATTAAAGGTCCTGCAGCGGTTCAAGAATACTTAGTAAATGGTATTCAAGAGGTTTACCGTTTACAAGGGGTAAAAATCAACGATAAACACTTTGAAACCATTGTTCACCAAATGATGCAGAAAGTGTGGATCGAAGATCCAGGAGATACTCGTTTCTTAGAAAACGAAGCGGTAGATCGTTGGGACTTTATGGAAGAAAACGACAGTATGTTAGACAAACGTGTAATAACCGAAGCCGGTGATTCGCAAAATCTAAAACCTGGTCAGATTGTAACCTTACGTAAATTAAGAGAAGAAAATTCGAGTTTAAAACGTCAAGATGCTAAACTAGTAGAAGTTCGCGAAGCAATTCCGGCCACTTCTAGCTCTATCTTACAAGGTATTACTCGTGCTTCCTTAGGTACTAAATCGTTCTTCTCGGCAGCATCTTTCCAAGAAACTACCAAAGTATTAAACGAGGCAGCTATCAGCGGAAAAGTAGACCGTTTATTGGGCTTAAAAGAAAACGTAATTGTAGGTCACTTGATTCCTTCAGGGACCGGCTTACGTAACTACGAGCGCATTATAGTAGGTTCACAAGAAGAATACGACAAATTGTTAGCTTCTAAACAAGAAGGATTAACCGAAGAAGTTTAATCATCTTCATAATATTAAAGCCTCCCCGTTTTCGGGGAGGCTTTTTTTATGGATTCTATTTAATTTTTTTATTTTTAAGGCATGGAAGAGCAAAACGAACACCAATTAAATATTGAATTAACGGAAGATATTGCTGAAGGCGTATATTCTAATTTGGCCATCATTACCCATTCTAATACCGAGTTTGTGTTAGATTTTATTCGGGTTATGCCCGGCATACCAAAGGCTAAAGTAAAATCCAGAATTGTATTAACGCCAGAACATGCTAAACGTTTTTTAAGTGCCTTAGCAGATAATGTAGAAAAATTTGAAGCCGTAAATGGCCACATCAAGATTAATGAAGAGCCACCTGCATTCCCCATGAATTTTGGTGGCCCAACGGCACAGGCTTAGCTCTTAAGTTTTTTGGCGATTAAAGCGCTAATTTCTGGTAGCTGTTGAGGTTCAAACCAATGGGTCTCGGTATTTTTTCTGAACCAGGTTAGTTGTCTTTTGGCAAAGCGGCGTGTATTTTGTTTAATTTCTTCCACGGCTTTATCTAGTGATTTTGTACCATCAAAAAAATCGAAAAGTTCTTGGTAGCCTACCGTTTGTAAGGCATTTAAATTGCGATAGGGCAGTAGTGTATCTACTTCGGCTAGTAAACCTAGCTCCATCATATGGTCTACCCGTTTATTAATCTGGGTGTAGAGTTGTGAACGTTCGGTGTTTAAACCAATGGTTAGCACCTCAAAGGGCCGTTCGGTTGCAGCATGAGTATGGTATGCCGAAAAAGGCTTCCCTGTGCCAATACAGACTTCCAGTGCTCGTATTAGTCGTTGGGGATTACTGGTGTCCACTTCAGCATAATATGTCAGGTCAAGCACTTCTAAACGCTTTTGTAAACTTTCAATACCTTCCTCGGTTAGCTGTTTGTTTAGCTCAGCTCTAAGTTCGGGAGGTGCTTTGGGTAAGTTGTCAAACCCTTGGGTAATGGCTTGCACATAAAGCCCAGAGCCACCCACTAAAAATACAATGGAATGTTTTTCAAATAATTTTTCCAGAACTAAAAGTCCGGCTTTCTCAAAATCGCCAACTGAAAAAGGTTCGGTAATGCTATGCGAATTAATGAAGTGATGAGGAACGGCGGCTAATTCTCCGGGCAATGGCTTAGCCGTACCAATGCTCATTTCCTTGAAAAATTGGCGGCTATCAGCCGATACAATTTCGGTAGTAAATTGTTGCGCTAGCGCAATGGCAACATTCGTTTTTCCAATAGCTGTTGGCCCAACAATACATACCAATAGGGTCTTTTTCAAGATTAATACTCGTCGTTATCGTAGTTTTCGTTGTCTGAAAAATCATCCATAAACTCATTTTCCTCTTCCGTCTCTACTTCATCTTGCTCCATGTTAGCACTTCCAGCGGTTGAAATTTCGGTATCTAAGTTTAAGTCTAATTCGTCTACATCTTCTAGGTTGCTCGGGTCAAATTCTAGCTCATCTAAAAAATCTATCCTTTTGCTAGAAGTGACGGCACTGCTGCCGGGCACTACTACCGAACCAGGTATTTTAGGAGCTTCTCCCATACTCCGGAAGGTATAGGGATATTCTCTGCCAGTTTCTTCATCGAGTATAATTTTTATCAATTGTACATGAAAATCAAAGGGACGTTCAAAATTGTAGGTATAATAAAATTTCTGATGAGGATCATCTATAAAATTACTCAGTCTGGATTTATCCATTAAGGAAATACCTTGTTCAATCTTTTTTTCTGAAGGTAAAAAAACAATTTCTTGACCTTTAATCCAATAGTCGTTGCTTACATAAAAAGACGATGAAACCGCTGCAGGGTAGCCTGTACTACGGTGAAGTGCATGGTGTAAGTCTTCAAAAGTTTGAGTCGATTTGATATCGATTTCTCGTTCAACTTCATCATAATCTTCAAAAGAAATCTTAAATCTGTATATAGCCATTAGTTATTCGTATTGCTTACTCAAAATTAATAATAACGTAGCGAATTCAGGAAAATTTTGCACGCTTATGTTAGTGTGTTTACAACATTTAAACCAAGTTCTGTACCTTTTTTTCGCATATACACTAATGCTTCGTCTCTAGAGTTTCGTATTTCTCCTTCTAAAATGGCCTCCCTAATTTGATTTTTCAGAACACCAACCTCCTTGCCTTCCTTTAAATTGAAGGTGTGCATAATGTCGCTACCACTTACAGGTGGTTGCCAATTTCGTAGCGAATCTCGTTCTTCAACGTCTTTTAATTTGAGTTTTACATGCTCAAAATTTTGACGATATTTTTTGAGTTTGTATTCATTTTTAGTGGTTACATCGGCATGGCAAAGCAACATCAGGGCATCAATATCTTCTCCAGCATCAACCAATAAACGCCTTACAGCCGAGTCGGTTACCTTTTCTTGTGCCAATACAATAGGTCGAAGGTGAAGTTGCACTAATTTTTGTACAAATTTCATCTTATCGTTTTGTGGCAATTTCAATTGGGCAAATAATTTGGGTACCATGCGTGCGCCTTTATCTTCATGGCCATGAAAGGTCCATCCGTGTTTTGGGTCGAAACGTTTGGTAGGTGGCTTTGCAATATCGTGTAAAATTGCTGCCCAGCGCAACCATAGGTCCTCAGTATAATCAGTAATATTGTCTAATACCTGTAGGGTATGGTAAAAATTATCTTTATGCGTTTTTCCGTTAATGGTTTCTACTCCGTGTAGGGCTGCCATTTGTGGAAATATTAGTCCTAATAAGTCGGTATCAAATAAATAATTAAAGCCGATAGAAGGGGTGGGCGATAAAATGATTTTGTTTAGCTCGTCCGTAATGCGCTCTTGCGATACAATGCGCATACGTTCCACTTGGGTTTTTATAGCTGATAGTGCAGCATCGTCTATACTAAAATTAAGCTGGCTAGCAAATCGGATTGCCCGCATCATGCGTAATGGGTCATCAGAAAATGTTTCCAGAGGATTTTGCGGAGTGCGGATTAGTTTTTGTTGTAAATCGGCTAAGCCACCAAATGGGTCTAATAATTCGCCAAAATTTGCTTCATTTAAGCTAATAGCTAAAGCATTAATGGTAAAATCTCGGCGTAGTTGGTCATCTTCTAACGTGCCATTTTCTACAATGGGTTTTCTAGAATCCCATCGATAGGATTCTTTACGAGCACCTACAAATTCAATCTCTAAATTTTGATAGCGCAACATAGCAGTGCCAAAATTCTTAAACACCGATACTTTGCATTTCAGCTGTTTACCAACTTCTTCGGCAAAAGTAATGCCCTGTCCAATTACTAAAATATCGAGATCTTTAGAAGGGCGGTCCAAGAAAATATCACGTACATAGCCTCCAATTACATACGCTTCTACGCCCGATTGTTTGGCTAGTGTACTTAATTGTTTAAAAATGGGGTGTTTGAGGTGTTTTTTCATGGTAATTTAAGAACATATCCTGTGGACAAATTCTTTAAAGAACGCCAAATGTAGTCCTTATCTTCTAATAAATGTAAAGAGCCCATCGGGGCTTAGTTTCATAATAGTTGAGGGTGTTTTCTCTTCTAATGTCCCTTGTTCCAAATTTACCACATAATCTACACCATCAATAATTTCTTGTGATACTTCGTTGAAATTTTTTGGTGCTGCTTGCCCACTAATATTGGCCGAAGTAGACACGATAGGTAGACGAAAGCGTTGGATAAGTTGGTGGCAGAATGTGTGTTTCACAATACGAATGCCTACGCTGCCATCCTCGTTAATTACGCTTGGGGCAAGGGTTTTTGCGTTGGAGTAAACAATGGTTAGCGGATGTTCGGCAAATTCTATTAAATCGTAGGCTACATCGGGTATTTCGCGAACGTAGCTGGCCAATTTATTTTCATTGTCTAGCAATACAATGAGGCTTTTTGAGGCGGAGCGCCCTTTTAAGGTCATTATTTTTTGTACCGCCTCTTCATTGGTAGCATCGCTACCAATACCCCAAATGGTATCGGTAGGGTATAAGATTAAGCCGCCAGCTTTTAATACTTCTAATGCTTTTTCTAGTTCGTTTTTCATGGCTATTAGAGGGCTTGGTATATTTTTATTATGTTTTTTGCAATGGTTTCATCGGTAAATTTTTGTACATACTTAAAGCCATCGTTCGTCATTTTCTGTTGTAATACCTTGTCATCTAAAATTTTGCAAATGGCTTTGGCAACTTCGTCAACACTAGTTGGGTTGATGTAGCAGGTACTTGGCCCTCCTGCTTCCGGAAAGCAACTACCGATAGACGTAATTACCGGAGTTTTGGAAAACAGGGCTTCAATAATGGGAATGCCAAATCCCTCGAACAAGGAAGGGTAAATAAATAAATCGGCCAATTGGTAAAGTATAGCCAACTCCTCAGGAGATAATCCTTCTAAGAAAATTACTTTTTGTTCGAGCTTGTTTTGTTTAATAAACGTTGAAATTTCTTTAGTATAAGCCGTTTTTCGTCCAACAATGACCAAAGTGGTATCTATATTTTTTAGAGCTTTTACCGCAACAAGAATATTTTTGCGGGCTTCTATGGTGCCTACGTTTAAAATAAATTGCTTGGGCAGCTGGTATTTTTTTATAAGGGCTGTTTTCTTGGCCGCTGTATAACTTTCTTTAAAGGCTTGGTGACAACCCTGGTATACCACGCTGATTTTATTTTCGGGTATGCCTAAATACTGTACAATATCTCTTTTGGTTTGTTCGCTAATGGCAATCACCGTATCCGCTGCCTCGGCCGCATGTTTAAACTTGCGGTAATAAATGTTCCGATCTATAAATGAGTAAAACTCTGGGTACCGTAAGAACAATACATCGTGTATGGTTACTACGCTTTTAGTTCCCGCTTTTTCGAGTCCAACAGGCAATTCACCCGACAAACCATGAAACACATCAATATGGTCTCTCTTTAAATCGTTGATGATGCCAAAACGCCGCCATAGATTGGAAAAGAAGGAGTAAAACGCACCCAAAGGTCTTTTTTCTATCACCTCAGCTCCCAGCGATTCGAATAGCTTCTTTTTTGAGGGTTTAGGATTGTATAAAAAATAGCGATTTTGAGGACAATATCGATGTAGTATGCGCACCAAATCTCGGCTATAATTACCTAGTCCGGTAGTATTGTGAAATACTCGTTTAGCCTCAAACCCAATATTCATTCTTTTTGCTTAAACAGCTACATTATTTTCTCTTAACGCATCGTTAAGAGAGGTTTTTTTATCTGTTGATTCCTTGCGTTGTCCAATAATAAGGGCGCAAGGTACCTGAAACTCTCCAGACGGGAATTTTTTGGTATATGAACCCGGAATTACTACCGAACGGGCAGGTACCCGACCTTTGTATTCTACAGGTTCCGTACCGGTAACATCTATAATTTTTGTAGAGGCCGTAAGTACTACGTTGGCACCCAACACAGCTTCGCTTTCTACGTGTACGCCTTCTACCACAATGGCCCTAGAGCCAATAAAGCAATTATCTTCAATTATTACCGGGGCCGCTTGTACGGGCTCCAATACACCGCCAATGCCCACGCCACCACTTAAGTGTACGTTTTTTCCAATTTGCGCACAAGAACCTACCGTAGCCCAAGTATCTACCATGGTACCTTCATCTACATAAGCGCCAATATTTACATACGATGGCATCATAATTACACCTTTAGCCAAGTACGCACCATAACGGGCCAAGCCGTGAGGTACTACACGCACACCTTGTTCTTTGAAATTGGTTTTCAATTTCATTTTATCGTGAAAAACAAATGGACCTACTTTTATTTCTTCCATTTGACGAATAGGGAAGTACAAAATCACGGCTTTTTTAATCCAATCATTTACATGCCAGCGGCTGCCAATTGGTTCTGCCACACGTATTTCACCAAGATCTAATTTTTGGATAACGGTTTCAATGGCATCGGTGTATTCTTTATAGCTTAATAGCTGTCTATCTTCCCAAGCAGCTTCAATTTTTTGTTGTAATTCGGCAATCATAATTTAATTTTTAGCAAATTAACAGTTTTTTGAGGATTTTTGTCTCATATAAACGTCATGGCTGAAAAAGAAAAGTTACGTATTGATAAATATTTGTGGGCGATAAGGGCTTTTAAAACCCGTAGTTTAGCTACCGAGGCTTGTAAAGCCGGACGTGTAAAATTAGGCGGACAGGCCATTAAACCTGCTTATGCAGTTAAAAAAGCTGAAATTTATACGGTTCAAAAAGGTGGTTTAAAGAAAACTATTCGAGTGGTCGCTTTGCTCGAAAAACGCATGGATGCCAAATCTGTTGTTGCCTATTACGAAGATTTAACCCCGCCTGAAGAAACGCAGGCTTTTAAATCTGCTTTTCTTTCTCCAATGCTTGCCCGAGATCGGGGTGCCGGGCGTCCAACCAAAAAAGACCGACGTGAAATCGATGAATTGAAAGAGGGTTGGTTTGAAGAGGACTAGTTCCTGATTTTTTGAGATTGATGACAAGCTTGAATTCTGCTCATAAAAAAACCCCGACTAATGTCGAGGTTTTGAACGTACATGTTCTTAAATTTATTTTTTGTCTTTAGCGTAGGCTTCGTTTAAGCCTGTTACTACTTCTTTAGTAACGTCTAAACTTTCGTCGGCGAATAATACCGTTGGGTTTGCTTTTGAGTAGGTTAATACCATTTTGTATCCCTTTTCCTTAGCAAATACTTTTAAAAAGGCCGCTACCTTTTCGTATAATTTTTCGTTTTCGGCTGCTTCTTCGTTGGTTAATGCGGAGCTAGCATTTTGGTTATAAGTAGCTAGTTCCTGTTGTTTACGAGCCAAACGATCTTCGGTTGCTGCACGTTGATCGGCACTCATGGCACCCGCCTGTTGCTGGTATTGAGCCACTTCACGTTGAAAAGCAGTTCCTTTAGCATTTAAATCAGCTTGTGCTTTTTTAGATTTTTCTTCGAATTTATCTTTAATGCTTTTAAAGTATTCGTACTTGCTTAGCAAGGAGTCAGAATTTACATATACAATGGCAGGAGTTCCGGCTTGTGTATTTGTGCTTGTTTGGGGTGCTTGTTTGCTACACGATGCTACTAAAAAGCTTAAACCTAAAGCAATCATCGATACGTAGATTAGTTGTTTTTTCATGTTTAAATTTTGTTCAATAATGCACAAATATAAACTTTCATCGGCTTATTTAATAACCTTTAACGAATGTTAACAAATGCATCTTAAAAAAGGCCATTATTTATCCACATTATGCTTCATATACAGTTTTAAAGGTTATTTTTGATACTTGTAGTATTAACTAACTTATGAGCGAAGAAAAGGAAAATAAATCAAATTATTCGGCCGATAATATTCAGGTTTTAGAAGGATTAGAGGCCGTAAGAAAGCGCCCATCGATGTATATTGGCGATACCGGCGTAAAGGGTTTACACCACTTGGTATACGAAGTTGTAGATAACTCCATTGATGAAGCCTTGGCCGGATACTGTAGCGATATATTCGTTACCATACATAAAAATAATTCCATAACAGTACAAGATAACGGACGTGGTATTCCTACCGGCTTGCACACCAAAGAAAATAGATCTGCCTTAGAGGTGGTTATGACCGTTTTACACGCCGGTGGTAAATTCGATAAAGACACCTATAAGGTATCTGGAGGTTTACACGGAGTGGGTGTATCTTGCGTGAATGCCCTATCAACCGATTTAAAAGTAACGGTATACCGCGAAGGAAAAATTTTCCAACAAGAATACAAATGCGGTGTACCCCAATACGATGTAAAAGTAGTAGGTGAATCTACCCTTACCGGTACTACTGTTCATTTTCAGCCAGATCAAGATATATTTAGCTTAACTCACGAGTATAAATTTGATACTCTTGCGGCTCGTTTACGTGAATTGTCTTACTTAAATAAAGGAATTCGCTTAAGTTTAACCGACGAACGAGAGGCCGTAGAAGATGGCTTTTTAACCGAAAAATTCCACTCAGAAGGTGGGTTAAAAGAATTTGTTCAATTTTTAGACGGTAACCGTCAGCCTTTAATTCCCGAACCAATTTATGTAGAAGGAATTAAACAAGGTATTCCTGTAGAATTAGCCATGCAATACAACGATACCTATGCCGAGAATGTGCATTCGTACGTAAATAACATTAACACCATTGAAGGGGGTACACACGTTGCCGGTTTCCGTAGAGGATTAACCCGTACCCTGAAAGCATACGCCGAGAAATCAGGCTTATTAAAAAATATGAAGATTGAAATTACAGGGGATGACTTCCGTGAAGGATTAACCGCTGTAATTTCTGTAAAAGTTGCCGAGCCACAATTCGAAGGGCAAACCAAAACCAAATTGGGTAACAATGAAGTAATGGGTGCCGTAGATGTGGCCGTGGGAGAGATTTTAGGAAACTACCTAGAAGAAAACCCACGGGAGGCAAAAATGATTGTCAATAAAGTAATTTTAGCCGCTACAGCCCGTGCTGCAGCTCGTAAAGCTCGTGAAATGGTGCAACGTAAGAGCATCATGGGCGGTTCGGGTTTACCGGGTAAATTGGCCGATTGTGCGAACAACGATCCGGCGGCTTGCGAACTTTACCTCGTGGAGGGCGATTCGGCCGGTGGAACAGCCAAACAAGGTCGAGATCGTAATTTCCAAGCCATTTTGCCGCTAAAAGGTAAAATCTTAAACGTAGAAAAAGCCATGGAGCATAAAATCTACGAAAACGACGAGATTAAAAACATGTTTACTGCCATGGGCGTAAGCATTGGTACCGAAGAGGATAATAAGGCCCTAAATATGGTTAAATTACGTTATCACCGTATCATCATCATGACGGATGCTGATATAGATGGTTCGCACATTACTACCCTTATTTTAACCTTCTTTTTCCGTTATATGAAGGAGCTGATCGAACGTGGCTATGTATATATTGCCGCTCCACCCTTGTATTTAGTTAAAAAAGGTAAAGATCAAATCTATGCCTGGAACGATGAGCAACGGGATACAGCCGTGCAACAATTAAAAGGCGGCGGTAAAGAAGATAGCGTACACGTACAACGTTACAAAGGTTTGGGAGAGATGAATGCCGAGCAATTGTGGGAAACCACTTTGAATCCGGAAACTCGTACCCTACGTCAAGTAACCATTGAAAATGCCTTAGAATGCGATCATATTTTCTCTATGCTTATGGGCGATGAAGTGGCCCCACGTAGGGAGTTTATTGAGAAAAATGCGAAATACGCTCGTATTGATATCTAATTAACCAAATAGACCCAATAAAAAAGCCCTCCGCAATCGGAGGGCTTTTTTTATACTGAAAAAGCCGATATTAAATCGCTTTCATATCATGCAATACGGCATTCATGCTACGTACCGCTTCGGCACTTTTGTTAAAGGCCGCTAGTTCTTCGTCATTCAATTTATAATCGATAATTTTTTCCCAGCCATTTTTGCCAATAACTACTGGTACGCCTAGGCAAATATCTTTTTGACCGTATTCACCATCAAGGGCTACACAGCAAGGGAATACTTTTTTCTCATCACGCACAATACTTTCTACCAAAGCAGCACCTGCCGCACCCGGAGCATACCAAGCTGAAGTGCCTAATAAGCCGGTAAGGGTAGCACCACCAACCATAGTATCCGCAGCTACTTTTTTCAACGTTTCGGCATCTAATAAAGTAGACACAGCTAAGCCGTTTAATTGAGCCAAACGGGTTAAGGGAATCATGGTGGTATCGCCATGGCCACCTACTACTACGCCGTGTAAATCGGCAGATGAGCAAGAAAGCGCTTGGCTTAAATAATATTTAAAACGAGCGCTATCTAAAATGCCGCCCATACCAATAATTCTGTTTTTCGGAATGCCGCTAGATTTCAAGGTTAAATACGTCATGGTATCCATTGGGTTAGAAATAACCACAATAATGGCGTTTGGAGAGAATTTCAATATATTTTCTACCACACCTTTTACAATGTTGGCATTGGTACCAATCAATTCTTCGCGGGTCATGCCCGGTTTACGTGGCAAGCCCGAGGTAATTACAACTACATCCGAATTGGCGGTTTTACTGTAGTCGTTGGTGCTGCCGCTAATTTTGGTATCAAATCCCAAAAGCGTAGCTGTTTGCATCATATCCATGGCTTTACCTTCGGCAAAACCTTCTTTAATGTCTAAAAGCACTAATTCTTGTGCTAATTCTTTTCTGGCAATATTATCGGCACAAGTGGCACCTACGGCTCCCGCACCAACTACGGTAATTTTCATATATGTATTTTTTGGATGATTATATCAGTGATCAAATCTAGCAAAAAGAGCTGAAACTGTAAAGCCAATATGGGCTAATATCAGTTTATTTTTAGTATTTGGTTTTTTGTTTTATGGTGTGAATTCTGCATCTTGTACCTATGAATACTTTAAAAACATCCCTAAAAATTACATTTTTTGCATTTAGTATTTTGTTTATGAGTAGTTTAAGTGCTACTGCTCAAAAAACAGCTATTCATCTTCTTTTTCCGGGTGGAAAAACCAAAGTATTTGTTTTTAGTAGCGATGATGGACCGGTGCAAGACAGACGTTTAGTAGCCTTGCTAAATAAATACCAGTTGAAAGGAACCTTTCATTTAAATTCCAATAAATTAAGTACACCCAATTATCTCCAAAAAGAAGAGCTTACCAGTCTTTTCAAAGGGCATGAAGTTTCCGTACATTCTATGAACCATCCCGGTTTATCGGGATTGCCACCAGCAGAAATACGTTCAGAAATTTTTGGCGATAAATTGGCTCTAGAAAAAATAGCTCGTTGGCACGTTCGTGGAATGGCCTATCCATTTGGAAATTTTAATGACGAAGTGGTGGAGATTGCCAAAACCTCTGGAATGGAATATGCCCGAATAGTAGAAGAAACTCGAAATTTCAGTTTACCTAACGATTTTTTACGCTGGAAACCCAGTACACACCAATTCGGGAAAGCGTATTACGAAGCAAAAAATCCAGAAAACGATCAGAAAGAATTGGCTGCATTTAACAACTTAACAGCTGATTTTTTACGTAGCGATACCTTGGCTTTATACACCTTTTGGGGCCATAGTTGGGAAATGGGAGATAGTGACGCCAAGTGGAACGACCTAGAGAACTGCTTTAAACAAATTGCCAACAGCAAAGCTGTTTGTGCGTTAACTATGATAGAAGTGGTCGATTATCTTCAAGCCTATAAGCAAGTCCAAGTTTCTGAAACGGATCATTCCGTATTAAATCCAAACACCGTTACGGTGTTTGTTTCTGTTGCTGGTAAAACCTACAAAATACGTCCAAAAAGTAGTTTAAAACTGCCTAAATAGGCTTCCAATTTTCCCTATTTCTTGTATATTTGCCCATGCAGGAAAAAATTCTCATTCTCGATTTCGGTTCTCAGTATACCCAACTCATTGCCCGTCGTGTTCGGGAGCTCAATGTGTACTGCGAAATTCATCCCTTTAACCATATACCAAGCCTCGACGCTTCTTTTAAAGGTATTATTTTGTCGGGCAGTCCGTATTCGGTGCGCCAAGAAGATGCGCCACAGGTAGATTTTAAACAATGGGATGGGATTTACCCCATTTTGGGTGTATGCTACGGTGCCCAATATATGGCCCAGCAAAGTGGGGGCGAAGTGTTGGCTTCTTCTACCAGAGAATACGGACGGGTGCATTTAGATTTTGTGAACGAGGCCAATCCGCTACTTAAAAATATTCCCTTGAATTCTCAGGTGTGGATGTCACATAGCGATACCATTGCCACCATACCCGCCGATTTTGATATTATTGCCAGTACAGATACCGTAAAGGCTGCTGCCTTTCAGGTGAAAAATAAACAACTATGGGGCATTCAGTTTCACCCGGAAGTTACACACAGTACCGATGGCAAGCAATTATTCGAAAACTTTTTGGTAGACATTTGCGGCTGTTCCCAAAACTGGACCCCAGATTCATTCATTGAAACTACCATTGATGCCTTACGCCAAAAACTGGGCGACGATAAAGTGGTTTTGGGTTTATCTGGTGGCGTAGATTCTACCGTAGCCGCCGTGTTGTTGCACCAAGCCATTGGTAAAAACTTGCATTGCATTTTTGTAGATAACGGCTTATTGCGTAAAGATGAATTTCAGCAAGTATTGGATTCCTACCAGCACATGGGCTTAAATATTAAAGGGGTAGACGCCAAAAATAGATTTTATACGGCTTTGTCTGGTATTAAAGATCCGGAATTAAAGCGTAAAGCCATTGGTAGGGTGTTTATTGAAGTATTCGACGATGCTGCCCACGAAGTACAAAACGTAAAATGGTTCGGTCAAGGCACCATTTACCCCGATGTTATTGAATCTGTATCCGTAAAAGGTCCTTCGGCAACCATTAAATCGCACCATAACGTGGGGGGTTTACCCGATTTTATGAAATTGCAAGTGGTAGAACCTTTAAACACCTTGTTTAAAGATGAAGTACGCCGAGTGGGTAAGGCTTTGGGCATTGATGCGGCTTTATTGGGTCGTCATCCTTTCCCTGGTCCGGGTTTGGCCATTCGTATTTTAGAAGACGTAACCCCCGAAAAAGTAGCCATTTTGCAAGAAGCCGATGCTATTTATATCCATCATTTAAAAGCTGCTGGCTGGTACGATAAGGTGTGGCAAGCAGGCGCCATTTTCTTGCCGGTACAATCGGTAGGGGTAATGGGCGATGAGCGTACCTACGAACATGTAATTTGTTTGCGGGCAGTAGGCTCGGTAGATGGCATGACGGCCGATTGGAGTCATATTCCTTATGAGTTATTGGCCAAAATTTCCAACGAAATTATCAATAATGTAAAAGGGATAAACCGAGTGGTGTACGATATTAGTTCGAAACCACCGGCAACTATTGAGTGGGAATAATGCGTTGGGAAGCCTATTTACGCACCTTTACCAAAGTGTTGGCCGCTTACCCGGCCGAGCAACCGCTCACTAAATTTTTACCCGAGTATTTAAAGAAGCACAAAGAAATGGGTTCCGGCGATAGACGCTGGACCTCCCGTTTACTCTATACCTATTTCCGCCTAGGCAAGGCTTGTAGCCATTTTGCCCAAGAACAACGCTTATTTTTAGCCGAGTTTTTGTGTAGCAAAGAAGAAAATCCGTTTTTAGCACATTTTAGACCCGATTTAGCCGAACAATGGGCCTTGCCTCTGGCCGATAAAATCAGTTTATTAGAAAAATCGGAAGGTTTTGTGCTAGCCGAAGTCTTTCCATTTACGACACATTTAAGTGCCGGAGTAGATACCCGAGTTTTTCTCGAATCCTTTTTTGTGCAACCCGATTTGTTTATTCGCATACACCCGGGTAAAGAAGCGTTGCTAAAAGCAAAATTATCAGCCGAGGCTATTCCGTATCAGGAGCTAAGTGCGCAAACGCTTTCTTTTGTCAATGGTACCAAGTTGAATCATTTGTTGGAAGAAGGCTTGTTTGAAGTGCAAGATTATTCTTCGCAGCAAACGGCCGCCTATTTTGAACCCAAGCAATACGAATATTGGTGGGATGCTTGTGCAGCATCTGGGGGTAAATCTATCCTCTTAAACCAATTGGCGCCCGATTTAAAACTCTTGGTAACCGATTTGCGGGAGAGTGTGTTAAATAACCTCGACGAACGTTTTAAAGCCAACGGTATTCGGAACTACCAGCGTAAGGTGTTAGATCTCTTGCAAAACCCCGATGCAATTCTGCATCATTACGAGTTTGATGGGATTATTTTGGATGCGCCCTGTACCGGTTCGGGTACTTGGGGCCGTACGCCCGAATTGCTTTCGCAATTTGCAGACTACCGCATTGCCGATTTTAAGCGCTTGCAACAAAGCATTGCCAGAAACGTAGTGAAGTACACAAAGCCTGGTAAACCCTTAATTTACATCACCTGCTCGGTGTTTAAAGAAGAAAATGAAGCTATGGTGGACTATTTAGTGAAAGAGTTTGGCCTAAAACTAGAAAAGCAGGAACTGCTTGCTGGCTATGGCCATAAAGCGGATACGCTATTTGTGGCTAGGTTGGTGCGGGAGGTTTAGATTTATCTTGGTTTACCTTTTTGCTTGATAAAAAAGGTGTATTTATTTATACTTTTTCCTTGATGAAAAAGTATTCAAAAAATCAAGGCAGAACGATGCTTCTGCCCACAGGCCTTTACCTTGGCCCGCCGTTCTGCCGAGGCCCTGCATTTTTTTAGCCCGTGTTATAAGCCGTTTTTCTTTTAAGTCTTTAGAAAAACACTTTTCAATTAATGCAAAATTCCTTTATGCTTGGGTTTAGACATATATTCTTTGTCTGCATTTTTCTCGTCTGGTATATTCTCCTTGTTTTCACTAAAATAATATTTATGTCTAATAATGAAATTTATTCTGTCATTGTCATCATTTGTTTCCCAGGTTATTCCAATTCTTGAATAAACCATTTCCCAATAGTTTGGATTCTTGTTTCCAATATTTCTACAGAAATTAAAAAAAGAGCCTATTGTTTCTTGAGGATTTAACAATTTATTCCATTCAAAGTTTTCACTGTCTTTTGTTAAATCAATTTGCTCTAAAGTCGCTTGCATTTCATCTGATGGGTCAATTTGACTTAATTTATGGGCTATTCCGTCTGGAACAAAAGAAAAGAAAACAAGAGAAATTGCTGCACCTCCTGCTCTTACATTTTCATTTAGTTCCTCTATTTTAGATTTGTCATTTGAATTGATATTAAAAAATTATATGCAACTATTAATTTAATAGCGTTACTAACATCTATTATGTCATATCCATTTAAGGATGAATAGCCATGAGGGTAAGTTTTAGAATTTACTAATAGCTTGGAGTATAAGTCCTTAATTTTGATTGCAGAATTATAAGACATTCTTCTTAAAGGCATGATTTCAAAAAGTTAAATGATTGTAAAATAAATTGAAGTTTATAAGGTCTTTAGTGTGTAGTGCTAAAATGTGTTAAAACTATTCTAAATCTCAATATAACCCCTTGAGTTTACTTTCTAAATTTAGCCGAATATTCTCAACAAATCAACCACCAAACAGAAAGGTGGAGACTCAAACTGTCAAACCACACTGCATACGCTCAATAGCACGTCGCAGTAGCACTTCACCACGTCGCAGTCGCATATTACCACGGCACAGTCACACTTTACCAAGGCGCAGTAGCACCTCACCACGTCGCAGTAGCACCTCACCACGGCGCAGTAAAGTAACACCTTACCACGTCGCAGTCGCACCTCACTACGGCGCAGTAACACCTTACAACGGCGCAGCCTCACTTCACCTTGACGCATACGCTTAACAGCATACCGCAGACGTGCGATCCTTCGACAAGTTAGGATGACAACAAGAAAAGGAAATAGCTAGGGCCCGGCAGAACGGCGGGCCAACGTAAAGGCCTGAGGGCAGAAG
>JBBAKN010000001.1:3543-246595 GCA_040403555.1 Sphingobacteriales bacterium | reverse complement strand
CATCGTTCTGCCTTGAGTTTTGCTTCCTTTTGGTCAAGCAAAAGGAAGAGTAAAAGAAAAAAACTTGTTAAACGGCGGGCCAGCGTAAAGGCCTTGTGGGCAGAAGCATCGTTCTGCCTTGAGTTTTGCTTCCTTTTGGTCAAGCAAAAGGAAGAGTAAAATAAAAATCAATTAGGTTTACTAGGAAATACTCAAAATCTCCAGCACTTTCCCTTGAAAAGAAACACGATCCCCAACCTTCGCATTCTTTAAGGCTTGCCCAATAGGAGAGGCTAGCGATATGGCGTAATACAGCTGGTCAGCCAGCTCTAATTTGCCAAAGCCAATGGATATGAAGTAAATGCCTTGACTGGTGTGTACAAGGCTCCCTTGGCTTACTAGCGTATGCGGTTCTTGTAAATTCAGTTGTTGTAAATCTTGTTTGGCTAGTCGTGTTTTTTCAAGTTGTCGCCCATTGTTTTCCAATTCAATTTGCATCATGGCTCGGCCAGTTTCGTATTTATCACCGGCACTGCTTTTACTCTCGTTATCTCTCGATTCTTTAGCGGAGGCAATAGCTTGTTCCGTTTCAGCTATATTTTGCTCTAGATGCTTGAGCAATTGTGCTAGAAGTGCTGCTTTAATGGCTAGTGGGTCCATTTATAAACCTGTATTGCTTCTAAACAGTTTAATGGCAATGGCCAATAGAATAATACCAAAGGCTTTGCGCAATACGTTTAGGCCGGCTTTGCCAAATAGTTTTTCGAGGCGTAGGGTATTCTTAAGTACAATGTATACAAAAATCATGTTGACGATGATACCCACGATGATGTTTTGGGTAGCGTATTCTGATTTTAGAGAGAGTAGGGTAGTCATGGTGCCGGCTCCGGCTATTAGCGGGAATGCTAGGGGCACAATGCTCACACTTTCGGGCATCTCTTCTTTAAAAAAACTAATGCCCAATACCATTTCCATGGCAATGATAAAAATAACCAATGATCCGGCAATAGCGAAGGATTGAATATCTAAACCAATAATATGTAATAAGCCTTCGCCCAAAAACAGAAAAGTAATCATGAGGCAAAGCGACACCAAACTGGCCTTTTCCGATTGGATGTGCCCTGCTTTCTGACGGAGTTGGATAACCACCGGGATGGCTCCTAAAATATCGATGATGGCAAACAAAATCATGCTTACCGAAAGAATTTCTTTGCTGTTGAAGTAGGTGTTCATATGCTGGTGGTGTTTGCGCAAAGATACGGTTCCTGCCAAACAAAAAAGGCCCCGATCAATCGGGGCCTTTTTATACGAATGATTTTTAATTATTTTTTACCTGCAGCTTCTTTACGCACCAAACTGTGGTGACGGCTGTAGAAGTAGTACACCAAAATACCAATGGCCATCCATAGGGCCGCTACTTTTAAGGTAGTAGGGTCTAAGGCAACAATCATACCGCCACAAACAATAATACCCAAGATAGGTACTAATGGTACCAATGGTGTTTTAAACGGACGTTCTATATCTGGGCTTTTTACACGTAAAATCCAAATACCGGCACTTACCAATACGAAGGCCAATAGCGTACCAAAGGAGGTTAAATCTCCAGCTACACTACCCGGTACAAATCCGGCAAATAAGCCAACTAACACAAATAAAATCATATTTGATTTGTATGGAGTACTAAATTTAGGGTGTAATTCTGAAAATACTTTTGGCAATAATCCGTCTTTACTCATGGTATAAAATACACGAGATTGACCCATTAGCATTACCAATATTACGGATGAGAAACCCGCTAATATGGCTACGGTTACACTAGTGGCTAACCAACCATATCCATGCATATAAGTAGAAATGGCATAGGCTACCGAGGCTTCTTTCCCTTTAGCAGGATCGGCAAATTCGCTCCAATTAGCAACACCTGTTAATACATAAGAGAATAGGATGTATAAAATGGTACAAATTACCAGGGAGCCTAAAATACCAATGGGCATATCTTTTTTCGGGTTTTTAGCTTCTTGTGCTGCTGTAGATACGGCATCGAAACCAATAAAGGCGAAGAATACGATGGCTGCACCACCCAATACACCACCCCAACCCCATTTAAAGAATCCTTCGTGACCTGGAGTTCCTTCTGGAATTAAATATGGCGTATGGTTTTCTGGTTTAATAAACTGCCAACCAATAGCAATGAAAATTAGCACGATGGCTACTTTTACAAATACGATAATTCCGTTTAAGCTTGCCGATTCTTTAGTCCCTTTAATTAATACTAGGGTGATTAATAAAAGGATAACAAGTGCAGGTAAGTTTACAATACCCGATGCACCGTTCAAGGATTCGAATGGAGAGTGCGACCACTCGTAGGGTATCACACCGCCAAGGAGTTTATTTAAGTATTCGCTCCATGCAATAGAAACAGTAGCAGCTCCAAGGGCGTATTCCATAATAAGCGCCCAACCAATAATCCATGCTACTACTTCGCCCATAGTGGTATAGGCATACGTGTAAGCACTTCCCGCAATAGGGATCATGGCTGCAAATTCTGCATAACAAAGGCCTGCAAAAGCACAACCAATAGCAGCTACAATAAATGATAAGGTTACGGCAGCTCCGGCGGCTTCGCCTGCTGCTGCAGCGGTTCTAACAAATAATCCGGCACCAATAATGGCACCAATGCCCAATGCAATTAGGTTCCAACTGCCAAGAGTACGTTTTAGTGAACCTTCACCGGTATTGTTGGCTTCGGCTAATAAAGTGGTTAATGATTTTGTAAATTTCATGTTTGTTTTATTTTATACGTATTCCAAACCTAATTAATTTATTTGAAAAACAGAAAAGGGATTTCTGTATAGAAATCCCTTTTCTGAAAATTAGTAAGATTTAGCGTCTTAGAGTATCGCTCTTATTGATTATGGTATCTATTATGACATTACCCAAAGAATCTACTTCTTTAATCACTTTCATTTCTTTGCGTACTTCTACGGTAACATTTTCTTTAGCTATACTAGCAATGTATGGCGCAATTACCAAAGAAACGATAGACATCAATTTAATTAAGATGTTCATGGATGGGCCAGAAGTATCTTTAAATGGATCGCCAACAGTATCACCAGTTACCGAAGCTTTATGTGGCTCCGATCCTTTATACACCATTTCACCATTAATTAGTACACCTTTTTCGAATGATTTTTTAGCATTATCCCAAGCACCACCTGCGTTTGATTGGAAAATTCCCATCAATACACCCGATACGGTTACACCGGCTAATAAACCACCCAATACTTCAGGTCCGAATACAAAACCAACTAGTACCGGAGTAATTAAGGCAATTGCACCAGGCAACATCATTTCACGTAGTGAAGCTTTTGTAGAAATAGCCACACATTTTTCGTATTCCGGTTTTGCTTTGTATTCCATAATTCCCGGTATTTCACGGAACTGTCTGCGCACTTCTTGTACCATGTCCATTGCAGCTTTCCCAACCGCTTGTATACACAATGCAGAGAAAATAAATGGAATCATACCACCTACAAATAAACCTGCTAAAACTGGCGCTTTGTAAATATCAATGGCATTAATACCAGCAATACCTACGAATGCAGCAAATAAAGCTAAAGATGTTAAAGCAGCAGAAGCAATGGCAAAACCTTTTCCGGTTGCAGCAGTAGTATTACCAACTGCATCTAAATTATCAGTACGTTCACGCACTTCCGGAGGCAGTTGGCTCATCTCGGCAATACCACCAGCGTTATCAGCAATGGGTCCGAATGCATCGATTGCTAACTGCATGGCAGTGGTGGCCATCATACCGGCAGCCGCAATGGCCACACCGTATAAACCGGCAAAATAATAAGAAGCCATAATTCCGGCAGCCAATGTTAAAATTGGAATAACAGTTGATTTCATACCTACTGCTAAACCACCAATAATATTAGTAGCATGTCCGGTTGAAGATTGTTGAATGATAGAGTTTACCGGAGCCTTACCCATTGCGGTGTAATACTCGGTAACAATACTCATTACCGCACCAACTACTGTACCAACTACAATCGCTAAGAATACATTTAATTTAGAGAACTCATAACCACGTAAATTCATTGTATCTGGTAACATCCACATAACGATGAAATAAGAAGCAATTACTGTAATTAGCATTGATGACCAGTTACCTAAGTTTAAGGCATCTTGAACATTCGACTGATCGTTTTTAATGCGTACAAAGCTAAATCCGATAATGGAGAAGATAATACCCAAGCCACAAATTACCATAGGTAATAAAATGGGCGACATACCTCCGAAATTATCAGTTACCACAATTTCTTGCCCTAATACCATAGTTGCTAAGATGGTTGCTACGTACGAACCAAATAAATCGGCACCCATACCAGCAACATCACCTACGTTGTCACCAACATTATCGGCAATAGTAGCAGGATTTCTAACATCATCTTCTGGAATGCCAGCTTCTACTTTACCAACTAAATCAGCTCCAACATCGGCAGCTTTGGTATAAATACCACCACCCACACGAGCAAATAAGGCAATTGATTCAGCACCTAAAGAGAAACCTGTTAATACTTCGATAGCTGTTTTTACGGTATTTACGCCTAAATCGGCAAAAATGCTTAAGAAAGCGATGAATAAACCACCTAATCCCAATACGGCTAAACCGGCCACACCTAAGCCCATTACGGTACCACCTGTGAAAGAAACTTTTAAGGCTTGTTTTAAACTTGTACGAGCCGCTTGTGTAGTACGAACGTTTGCTTTGGTAGCTACTTTCATACCTATATATCCTGCTGTTGCAGAAAATACAGCACCTATAATAAAGGCAATAGCAATGATCCAACTTCCGTGAATTTCTTTACCGTTTACTTCATGAATGGTGCCAGAATAGGCTAGTAAAGCTGAAGCAAAAACTACAAAAATGCTTAATACTTTCCATTCTGCTTTTAAAAATGCCATGGCACCATCTGCAATATAACCTGCTAATTCTTGCATGTTTGCATCGCCTGCATCTTGTTTACTTACCCATGCCGATTTAATAAACATTACTAAAAGGCCAATAATTCCCATTGCAGGAATCGTGTAAATTAAATTTTGTTGTAAAAATTCCATGTATATGTTTTGTATGATTTAAATTAATGCGTTCAGTGTACTGAGCGACCGGCAAAAATAAGATGCTTTAGCCATTAATCAAATTTAATTCGGTTTCTTTCTTCATTTTTTATGATTTAAATCCGATTTATCTGGTTTTTAAGAAATAAGATTGCTTGATTTGGTATTTTTTATTCAAATTAGATTTATAAAACCATACCACACATGCAAAAAACTGCCGAACAACCAGCTTTAAAAAGAGAACTAGGGCTATTAGACTCTACTATGATTGTTGCCGGATCTATGATTGGATCGGGCATTTTTATTGTTACAGCCGATATTGCTCGTACTGTAGGCTCTCCGGGGTATATTTTAGGCATTTGGGTACTTACAGGCATAATTACATTAATTGCGGCATTGAGTTATGGTGAATTGGCCGGTATGATGCCTAAGGCTGGCGGGCAATATGTGTATTTAAAAGAAGCATATAACCCTCTTGTAGGTTTTCTATTCGGTTGGACGGTATTTATGGTGATACAAAGTGGGGTAATTGCAGCCGTAGCTATTGCTTTTGCGAAGTTTACGGGCGTATTGTTGCCACAATACATATCCGATTCGGTGATATTGGCCGATTTAGGTATTTTAAAGTTTAGCAGCCAGCAAGCATTGGCTATTTTGCTCATCGCTACGCTTACCTACATTAATTTGCAGGGAGTAAAAAACGCGAAAATTCTACAAACAACATTCACCTTGGCTAAATTGCTTGCTTTGCTAGGTCTCATTCTTTTAGGCGTTTATTTCGGATTGAATAGTGGGGTTTTTGCACAGAATTTAGAAAACTTTTGGGCACCATTTAGAACCGTTGCTAACCCGAGTGGTGGTATTACTACTGAGGCATTAAGTGGCATGGTGCTATTTGGTGCAATGGGAGCTGCCATGGTTGGCTCTCTATTTAGTAGCGATGCATGGAACTCTATCACCTATACCGCTGGTGAAGTGAAAGATCCGCAAAGAAACATTCCGCTTAGTTTATTTTTTGGCACCTTAATCGTTACGGTATTGTATGTATTGGCCAATGTGGCTTATTTAATGCTATTGCCTATAAAGGGCTCTCCAGAAGGGTTAGACGTATTAAGTAGAGGCATTATGTTTGCTACCGACGATCGGGTGGGTACCGCGGCTGTTGCTACCATTTTTGGAACTGCAGCGGTAAGTATTATGGCCGTTTTAATTATGATTTCGACCTTCGGATGCAATAATGGATTAATTTTATCAGGTGCTCGATTGTACCATGCCATGGCTCAAGATGGCGTATTTTTCAAAAAAGCAGGTACGCTAAACAAAAATAATGTACCTGGTTTTGCACTTATTATTCAAGGTATTTGGGCTTCTTTATTGTGTTTATCGGGTACCTATGGCGATTTGCTAGATTATTGCACCTTTTCATCCCTTTTGTTTTATATGGTAACTATTATTGGTTTGTTTGTATTGCGCTATAAACAACCAGATGCAGTAAGACCTTATAAAGCTTTTGGTTATCCAGTATTACCGGCACTGTATATTTTAATAGCAGGTGCCATTTGTGTGGACCTGTTAATTTACAAGGCAGATACTTGCGGTAGAGGTTTGATAATTGTATTTATTGGCATCCCCATTTATTATTTGTGGAAACGAGCCAATAAAAATAACTAGAGTACTTCGGCTACTACGAAGGTACTTCCACCAACAAAGACTAAATCGTTTGGATTAGCATGGCTTAGAGCCTGCTGGTAGGCTTTGGTAACGCTGGCATAGGCTTGGCCTTTCAATTGGTATTTCTGTGCCTCTTGGGCCAGTTCTGCGGTAGGTTTTCCTCTCGGTATATTGGGTTGACAGAAGTAGTAGCTAGCTTCTTTAGGTAGAAGCGCTAAAATTTTCGTTATATCTTTATCTTTCACCATTCCCCAAACCATATGAAGGTTTTGGTGTGGCGTATTGGCAATGTTTTTCAATACTTCTTTAACCCCGTCTTCATTATGGCCGGTATCGCAAATAACTAAAGGCTGTTGTTGTAAGGTTTGCCAACGGCCTTGTAAACCGGTAAGGCTACTTACTTGCTTGAGCGCATTTTTTAGGTGCTGCTCAGTAATTTTAAAACCTTGTGTATTCAGCTCAACTACGGCACTTAATACTCCCGGCAGGTTTTTTACTTGGTAAGAACCCCTGAGATCAAGCGCTAGTTCGATGTTTTGCTCTGTAGATTGTGCATTTACTACCAATAGTGGTGCTGTTTCTTTAGGTGTTAAGGTCCAACAATCTGAAGCATAAAGGATTTTAGCATTTGTTTCTTTGGCTTTTTTTTCGAATATATCGGCTATTTCTGCTTGTTTTTCGCCAATAATAATGGGCGTAGTGTTTTTTATAATGCCCGCCTTTTCACCAGCAATTTCTCTTAAAGTAGTTCCTAAAATATCTTGATGATCTAAGCCGATATTGGTAATGAGCGATAGAAGGGGATGAATTACGTTGGTTGAATCTGATCGGCCTCCCAAGCCTACTTCAATAATGGCAATATCTACCTGTTGTTTTGCGAAATAATCGAAGGCCAGGCCCACAGTAGCTTCAAAAAAGGAAGGGTCTATCTCTTCAAATAAAGCCTGATGACTATTTACAAAATTAACAACCTCTTGTTCCGGAATCATTTGCCCATTGATTCGAATACGTTCTCTGAAATCGAGTAGGTGTGGAGAGGTATATAAGCCTGTTTTATAACCGGCCGTTTGCAATATAGCCGCTAGCATGTGTGAGCTAGATCCTTTCCCGTTTGTGCCGCCAATGTGCACGCTTTTAAATCTGTGTTCAGGGTGGTTAAGTGCTTTGCAGAGGGTAAGCGTGTTGTGTAAATCTTTTTTATACGCACTGGCACCCACTCGTGTAAACATAGGTAGCTGTGCATACAAATAATGGAGGGTATCTGCGTAGGTGCTAAACGCCATAGGTATACGCTTACTTTACTTTAAAGTTGAATACTACCACCCCAATTTGTACGTCGGGGGCACTTTCTAACTGATTTAAGCGTGCTCCGGTTACGGCTGCTTCGCATTTACGCCATAATTTAAGGTCGGAGAGGGTGGTGCCCTTGGCTCCTGCACGGGCAAGTACTACCACACCGTTTTTATCTACCCTAATTTCTACAGCAATTCTGCCGGCACTTTGACCGTCATCGTCTATACGAGGAATGCTTACAAAACGTCGGTTGGCTAAGGATAAACTAAGGCCACCAAAACCTGAACCACCTTCGCCATAATTTGGAGAGAGTGGGTCGCCATTTTTACTTCCTTGATTTCCAGGTGCTCCACCGGTTCCGTCGCCGCTACCAGTACCAGTATTGGCTTTGCCCTTATATAAAGCATTTTGATTAATAGCAGGGGATGCTTGTTTGGCTTGGCTTGTAAATACAGGCGTATTGGTGGTGTTTTTATTTTTAGTAGCAATATTGGGTGCATCTTCGGCATCTTGTGTTACTACACTTTTGGTACTACTTTGTGTGGTGGCGGTAGTGTTGGGTGTTTTGCTCACATTATCCGGAAGCACCCCATTGGCATCGGGAGAAACCGAGGGCTCGTCTACACTTAGATAATCATCGCCCATACCTTCACCGCTGGTGCCGTAATTTACAATAATGCCTCCGGTTCCTATTTCTTGTGGGGTAAAAGGAGTACCAATAATCACAAAATAACTGATAATTAATAAGATAGCCATGGCCATAGCCGATAGGGCTAAGGCTTTGGGATAGTTATTTTCTTCGGTATAGGCCATTTAGTTTTTAGGTTCGGTGGCTAAAACTAATTTTATTTTTAGTTTGTTGGCTATGTCCATTACATTTACCACGTTTTCGATGGCTACGGTCCTATCTACATACAACACAATGGTTAATTCTTGAGTAGAGCCTTGGAAACTTTGTAGGGTGGACATTAATTGATCTACGGGTACGGTTTGTTTATCAACTACATACTCTAAGTCTTTGCTTATTGATACCGTGACCGTTTTTTTAGAAACCGACTGTCCCGAATCTGATCGTGGAAGTAATAATTTAACCACATTCGGATTGGTAATGGTAGAGGCAATTAAGAAGAATAACAGCAAGAAAAACATGATGTCGTTCATGGCTGAGGTGTGCACTTCTGCACCTGGTCTTTTTCTCCTTCTTAAATTCATCGTCCTGGTTCTTCTAATAGATCAATAAATTCTACAGCATCTATTTCCATCTTTAAAATAACGCGATCTACCATAATATTTAGTACGTGGTAGGCTACATAGGCCAAAATTCCGATGATTAAGCCACTGGCAGAAGTAATCATTTTCTCGTATAATCCTCCGGCAATGGTGCCCATGCTAATATTATCGGTTAAGGAGATGTTATAGAAAATTCGAATTACACCCGAAATGGTTCCAACGAAACCAAGCATGGGTGCAATACCAGCCACAATACCTAATATGCTGATGTTTTTTTCTAGTTTGGATACTTCTAATTTGCCAATATTTTCAATGGCTCCTTCTATATCTTTAATAGGGCGGCCAATACGTAAAAGGCCTTTTTGTAACATGCGGCCAAGGGCGGTGTTGCTGCCGCGACAAATTGCTAAGGCCGAATCGAGTTTGCCCGCGGTGATACTTTCTTTTACTTGTTGCATCAAATTGGTTTCGTCTTTACTGGCTTTTCGTATGGTTAGGTAACGCTCAATAAAAATAACTAGGGCTAAAAAGAAAAGCAATAAAAGCGGAATCATTACCCAACCTCCACTAAAAAGTAAGTCGATAAAACGCAATTCTTTTGGTGCCGCAGCGGTAGTAACTTGTGCCGTAGTATCGGCAACAGCTTTGGTAATGGTATCAATTTGTAGTAGAAACATTTTCTGTGGTTTTTAATGGTTTAACCCGGTAAATCCAGGCGCTTTTTGCTAAATTTTGATGTATTTTTTGTAATTCGGTGGTAGCCGTAGCCTCATCGCTAAAAGTACCCACACTAATTTTTAACAAACCTCCTTTTTTGGTTTGTATGCTATGGGCATTGATTTGACGTGCGGCTAATTGCGCAATAAACTCATCGGCTTCCGATTGTTTGTGGAAAGCGGCAATAATAATCTCGAAACTTGGTAAAGTTGGAGGTATTGCGGGTACTAGTTGGGCTACGCTATCAGGCATTAATGCAGTGGTATCACTTTTTAAGGTGCTGTCTGCTTTAAGCGTAGTATCTGCTTTGGTATTGAGCGTATCTATTACGGGTTTACTTGCTGCTACCGGGGCATTCAATAAATGACTTACTAAGCTTGGGCAATAAATTTGCAAACCTGCTAATGCCGAAAGTGCTAGTATGAGCAATATGAGGATACTTTTCTTGAGTTTAGATGAACCCTGAACTTCTTCTGTTTCTTCTACTTCATTTTCTAGTATCGGTTCTTCTGTTGGTATTTCGGTAATTGGTGCCTCTTCTGCAATTTGGGAAACTTCTTCTAGTGGTGCTTGTATGCCCGATTTTTCTTTTTGAGGTTTTAATCCAAAGTAGCTTGCATTGCTTGCTAAACTTTCGTCGGCTTTAAAAGTAAGTTTGGTGCTGGTACGTTTAAAGGTGCCCAATGCATCAATTTTTATCTCCTCGGTGGTGGCTAGTAAATCAATTAAATTACTCACATATTGCTCAATAAATTGAGTAACGGCTTTTGGTTTTGCCTTTTCGGCAGTGCAAATAAATTTTTGAAGTGCCAAATCATCACTAAAACGGCTACTGAATACAATACGTTCGGTTGGTGGCAAAAAACGATCGTTGGCTGCATCAAAACGAGCGGGAACTTGTTCTTTTGTAAAGGTTCCCAAGCCCGGAACAATCAATTTTGGGTTTTCTCGTATGTATTCGGCTATGTAGCTACTGATGTCCATTGTGGTAAATTTAAGCCTTAATTAAGTAACCCCAAAATAAACCTTAGAAGGAATAACTAATTCCACCAAAAATTTGACGCCCAAAGCCATTATAATAGAGATATTGCTGGTATTTGGTGTCTAGCAGATTGGTTGCTTGTACAAAGGCCGACCATTTTTTGGCTACTTGGTAACTAGTACCTAGGTCCATATTTAGATATCCTTTTAACGTAACTGGCTGATTTACTAGTTTACCATAGCTTTGTCCGCGGTAATTTAAACTTGCCGATAGGGCCATTTTGGGATTTACCTGTGCACGTGCTTCTGTGTTCAGAGTAAAGTTGGGTCTAGACCATGCCTTTGCTTCTGTAGCTAATTTGTAGGTGATACTTTCTAACCTGCTTTCTAAACTAAATACATCCGATACTTGAATATGTAAATCTAGGTTAACACCCGTTAGGTTACTAGTTCCTACATCGTAAATTAGATTGAACGAGCTCAAATCACTACTATTATTAATAAACAAGGGTAAATTGCTTATCCGTTTAAAAAAACCTTTGGCTTTAAATCCAACGCTCGGACCAAAATTTCCACTTAGCCCAGCAAAAATATCTGATTTAGTGATGCTATTTATAATGCTTTGGTTGCCGCCCAAATAGGGATTGATGAAGGAAGATTCGAAAAGAGTGGTTTTAACAACATCACCTTTTAACCCTGCAATAAAGAAAACATCTTTTCCGGATAGTGGTGCACTAATTTCAACCGATGGAAGGGTACTTAATCGGGACATTTGGCCAAACTCTTGTGCTATATTCAGTCCAATACTTAGGTTAACATCATCTTTGCTGTACGTAGCATAGGGATTGGCTTTGAATAGATTGTTGGCCAGAGTACTACTTCCTTGTTTTATGGAGCTAAGATCAAGCTTGGTACGGATGCCAAAACTAAATTTTTTCACTGTTTTACTTGCAGCTGTATGTATCATTATGTTATTTTCTTTGCCTTGAGTAGCATTGCTAAATAGATCAGCTTGTAAACTTAGGCCATAGGTCCATTTTTTATCGCCTTCTACAAATCTTTTTGCCAATTCTCCTTGCAACTGAATGGCTTGAAGCGTTTGTTTGGTTGGATTTGGATTTAGAAGTGCAACTGGATCGCCGCCATAAAAATAGGTGCCTAAATGATCGTAATTAGCTCTTCCTGAAATCACATACTTGGTGCCAATATTTTTTCCAAATGCCGAGAATTGTTGTTTTTCGAATTGTTGTTTTGGCAATTTGTCTTGTGCCGAAAAATGAGTGAAAACTAAACCAGCTTGTGAATTTTCGTTACGCTTTGTATTGAGGTATAGTTCAGCTAGCCCTGTTTTTAGTGTACCTGCACCTATTTTTAAGTAATTATTTGTTAGGCTAGCTAGTTTTTGTTCGGCCAATTGTTGGTATTGCAATTGTCTTATATCGGTATTTAGTTCTAATTTACGATCTAAAATTTGGTAGCTCATTACCGGCTTAAATACCGGAGTGGTAGTTAAATCGGGGTTTCTGCGAATTTTAGCTGCATTGGCCAGCACGGGTTTGTACGGGCGTACTACCTCAATTTCTTCCGAGAGCGTGCCACTGGGTTCAGGTTTTTTCTCTGCAGGTTTATCTTGTGCATACAAGGCCACTGTACTAAGTAAGCCGCCTAAAATGAATACGAGTATTTTATAAGTAGGCTTCATGCTAGTTCTTTTTGTTTAGGGCCTCTAATTTTTCTTTTGCAGCGGGTATAATTTCATCGTTGCCAGTGTAATTATCTAATAAGCTTTGTAGCGTACTTTTTGCTTGAAATTCATCTTTTAAAGCCAGGTAGGTGTCGGCCAGTAGCAGAAAACTTTTGGCCACCCAATAATCAAATGAGGGTAGATTTTTAATCAGATCGAATGCGGTTTGTTGAGCAGCTTTAAATTCTCCTTGCTGGAATTGGATGGCTGCCATTTGGTAACGAGCTTCGGCTGCTAAAATGGTTTTTGTTTTTTCGCTTACTTCTTTAAAGTTGGTAAAAGCACTTGCTAAATCGTTTTTAAGTAGGTAGGCTTTTGCCGCAAATAAATCGGCTTTTAGCTTATCCTCTTCAGATGATTTTTCGAAATTTTTTACCAATTCGGCATATTTTAAGGTTTCATCGGCTTGGTTTAAACTAGCATAAGACTCCATGAGGTTGTTTACCGCAAAACCGTAATTAGCACGGTACTCCGATGTAAGTTCTAGTTTTTTTAGGTGCACAATTGCTTCGTTGTATTTTTTCTGGGTTAAATAAATTTTGGCAATGCTTATGAGTGCTCGTTCGGTGTAATCACTGGTCCAATCGTTTAAAATGAACTCGTAATCAGGAATAGCTAAATCGGGTTTTTGTAGTTTAACCAAGCATTCTGCTCTAATAAAGCGGGCTTGTTTGGCATGAATGGCATTCGGAAATTTATCGAAATAAGCATCTACGGCATCTACAGCGGTTTGTGTTTCGCCGTTGGTAAAGCGGTTGTTTACTGCCTGAAAAGTTAAGTTATCTTGTTCTGCTACACTTAAATTACCAATATTGGTTGTATTGGCATAAGCTAAATAGCCGTCTGCATCCGATTTATCCATGTAAATGTTTTTAATTGCGGCTAAGGCTTGTTGGGCCTCATCGGTAACCGAATACTCATTCACTACTTTTTTAAAAGTTTCTAGGGCAGCGTCGTTCGTGTCTTGATTGTATTGCACCAAGCCAATAGTTACTAGCGCCCTGGCTACATAACTGCTTCGTGGGTATTTTGCAAGTAGGGCGTTTAAATCAGTTTTTGCTCGTTCAAAATCGCCCTTGATAAAATAGGTATTTGCAATTTCAAAGCTGGCATCATCGGCATAGTTAGAGCCAATATATTTTGCTAACAATGCTTCAAGTGTGTTTATTTTCGCATCATTTTCTCCTTGTAAACCCTGAATCATACCACGTTGAAAGAGCGCATAATCTTCTCCTGAAGAGGTATTTTCGATGATTTTGTTGTAATTTATCAAAGCGCTAGGGTAATTTTTTTGCACAAAGTAAGCGTCGGCTAGTCGTAAGCAAGCATCGTTTTTAGTATTTTCATCTAGGTCTTTTCCTCTCAAGAAGTTTTCAAAGTAAAAGGCAGATTTGTAATAATTTTCATCTTCGAAATAGGCATAGCCTAAGGCATAATTGGCAAAATTATATACCCTCGTTTTACGAGTAGCAGGCATGTTTAAAAATGCTTGAAACTTATCAATAGCTTCGCTAAATTTCCGTACCTCGTACATCGATTCGGCCATCCAGTAGGTAGCCAATGCTGCAATTTCTTCATCTACCGCCCATTTATTGGAGCGCATAAACACCGATATAGCGTTTTGAAAGGCCCGCTCATTATAAAATTCTAAGCCACGGTAATAGCATACTTTCTGATAAACTTCTTGGGCATCCTTATTTTTATTAGGAATACTCTCTAAAATATCGATAGCGTCCTTATAATTTTTGGTAGTCAATAAAATTTCGCCCAATAGGGTTTTGGCTTCGTTTATTTTTTTTGAAACCGGGTAGTTGCTAATAAATTCCTGGGCAGCATCTAATGCGACTTGATGAAATTCTAACTCATAGGAAAGTTTGGCATAATTAAAGGCACCTTCCTCCTGAATATCTTTGTCGTAATTTACTTTAGCGGCTTTAAAAAAGGCATTTCTGGCACCTTGTTTGTTGCCTACAGCCAAAAAAGATTCACCCAATGCAAGCATACCGCTTTGAAAAAACTCATCGGCAGTTTCTATCTTTTCTAGTTCGGTAACGGCTTTCGGGTAGTTTTTTAATTGAAGTGCCGTATAGCCAATTTGGTAACTATCTTGGTTGTTTTGAGTCTTTCCACCGTCTTTATCTTGAAATTTTTGGTAGTAGGCAGCCGCTTCGGTATAGGCCGAATTGGTAAAGTAAGAAGCTGCAATAATGCGTAATAACTCTGTTTCGTATTTGGCGTTTATGTTTTTTAGTTGGGGTAGGGCATAGCTTAATACATCGGCGTAGCGCTTATCTAAGAAATATAAAGCAGAAATGTAATAGGGATAGCTTTCAGCATAGGTCTTTGATCCTTTTAACCGTTCAAATTCTTTAAGAGCCGTGGTATAGTCGGCATTTAAGTAATTGATATAGGCATAATAATAGGTGGCTGGCTCGGCATAGACCGAAGCGCCATTTTTAAGCTGACCAAAAAGAGGCTCGGCTTTTACGTATTCTTTGTTTTCGAAATAGGCATAGCCTAGTTTAAAATTATAATCAATCACTAGGCTTGCAGGCAAGTTTATAGCACTTGTTTTAATTAGCCAATTGATGGTTTTAGTGTAGTCTTTTTTTGCAAAATAGGTGCGTCCGAGGTGGTAATAGGCTTGTTGGCTAAGTGTATTTTCGGAGTGATTAGTAACAAATGCTAAGAGCAAATTTTCGGCATCGGCGTGGCCAAGTTCTTGGGCGCACAGTGCTTGGTAAAATGTAGCATTTTCTTGCAACAAGTTTAATTCTTGTTCTTTGCCACCTGCTAGCACTAGGCTAAATTGTTGGGAGGCAGCTACGTATTTATGTTTTTCAAGTAAGTCTAAACCGTGTTTATAAACACCAATTACCGCATCTTGTGCATTGGCAGAAAGGCTAATACTGCTGATTAATAGGCTAGTAACTATTTTTTTAAAACTTAACATCGGTCTAATACATCTAGGTCTCTATTTAAAAGTAGCCAAATAAGTGGGTTTGTTTTAAAATAGAAATTAACATGTGTTGATAAGCACAAATTAACAAAAATGGGTACCCAAAACGGGTGGATGTTGAAAAAAAGAATTAATCTTTAGAATTGGCTAGTAGGTAGAGTACAGCCATGCGTACAGCCACCCCATTTTCTACTTGATCTAGAATGATTGCTTGCTTGCTGTCGGCCACATCGCTGGTAATTTCTACACCTCGGTTTATAGGCCCGGGGTGCATAATGGTTATTTCTTTGTCCAGCGAATCGAGAATTTGTTTGTTTAGGCCATACATCATGCTGTATTCTCTTAACGATGGGAAATACTTAATGTCTTGGCGTTCCAATTGTATGCGGAGCATATTGGCTACATCACACCAATTAAGGGCTTTCATGAGGTTGTGTTCTATTTTTACGCCTAGGCTTCCGATGTATTTTGGTATGAGGGTAGTTGGGCCACACACCATAACTTCGGCACCTAATTTTTGCAGGCATAAAATATTGGATAGTGCAACTCTAGAATGTAAGATATCGCCAATAATGGCTACTTTTTTGCCTCGTACATCGCCATATTTTTCTCGGATAGAGAAGGCATCTAGCAATGCTTGGGTAGGATGTTCGTGGGCACCATCGCCGGCATTTACAATTTGTGCGTTTACATGCTTGCTTAAAAATACGCCTGCCCCTGCATGCGGATGGCGCATAACCACCATATCCACTTTCATGGCTAAAATATTATTTACGGTATCTATTAGGGTTTCTCCCTTGCTTACCGATGATGAACTGGCGGCAAAACTAATGGTATCGGCAGATAGGCGTTTTTCAGCTAATTCGAACGATAGTTTGGTGCGGGTAGAGTTCTCGAAAAAGATATTGGCAATGGTAATGTCGCGGAGTGAGGGTACTTTTTTTATTGGACGTTGTAATACGTCTTTAAAATTATCGGCAGTTTCTAAAATCAGTTGAATATCCTCGGTGCTTAGGTCTTTTATGCCTAGGAGGTGTTTAGTGCTGAGTTTCGATGGGTTTTCTGCCATTGTTATTTATCTAATAATAAGGTTACACAATCTTGCTGGTCGGTTTCTTTCCAGCTTACTACAACTTTTTGTGAGTCTACAGAATCAACCTCTATGCCTATATAATTCGGTTCAATGGGTAATTGGCGTGAAAATCTGCGATCAACCAATACTAATAATTCTACTTTTCGTGGTCTGCCAAATGCCAAAAGAGCATCTAAAGCAGCTCTAATAGTTCTTCCGGTCCACAAAACATCATCAACTAAAATCACATTTTTATCTTCTACAATAAAATTGATGGCCGTAGTGCTAGCCGCCGGCAAATCTTTATTGGTTCTAAAATCGTCTCTAAAAAAGGTAATATCGAGATTCCCGACTTGTAATTCGGTATGGGGTTGTATCCGTTTTAGCTCCTGATGAATGCGCTCGGCTAAATAAATTCCTCTGGGCTGAATGCCAATAAGAACGGTGTCGGAAAAGGTGTTGTGGTTTTCAATTAATTGATGACAAAGCCGCTGAATGGTTATTTGGAATTTTTGACCGTCTAGCAAGGTTAAGGTTTCCATCAATATTTATATTTTAGCAAATGTACGCTATTGTGCCCAAATTTTAAAACACATTTTTTCAGTTTTAGGCATAAAAAAAGCCCCCGAATTTCGAGGGCTTTTTGGTGTGAGAAAAAGATTACTCAGCGTCTTCGGCTTTTGGAGCTTCCTCTTTTGCTTTTTTAGCTTTTGCTGCAGTTTTAGTTTCTGCACCTTCCATGCTAGCTTTCAATTGAGCAAGTACACCTAAATCACCTAAAGTAGATTTCTCAACAGAGTCTTTTACTTTTTTAACGGCAGTTTGAGAGGCTTTCGCATCTTTCTTCTTCTGGGTATTTTCTTCTTTACGCTCTTCTGCTTTTACCTGTTCCCAAATACGGGCATGAGAAACTACAATGCGTTTAGAATCTTTGTTAAATTCGATAATTTTGAAGTCCGCCATTTCATCGGCTTTAACCACAGTACCATCTTCTTTTGACATATGTTTGCTTGGGCAGAAGCCTTCTACACCATATGGTAAGGCAATTACAGCACCTTTATCGGTTACTTTCAATACAGTACCTTGGTGTGTAGAATCCAAGTTAAATACAGTTTCGAAAGTTTCCCAAGGGTTTTCTTCTAATTGTTTGTGGCCTAAACTTAATTTACGGTTTTCTTCGTCGAGCTCTAAAACAACCACTTCTAAAGTTTCACCAACTTTGGTAAATTCGTTCGGGTGGTTTACTTTTTTAGACCAAGATAGATCTGAAATGTGAATTAATCCATCAATTCCATCTTCTAACTCCACAAATACACCAAAGTTAGTCATGTTTTTAACCACAGCACTTTGTTTGCTTCCTGTAGGGTAGCGTTTTGCTAAGTCTTTCCAAGGATCTGGAGTTAATTGCTTAACACCTAAGCTCATTTTACGCTCGTTGCGGTCTAAGGTTAATACCTGAGCTTCCACTTCGTCGCCCACTTTTAAAAACTCTTGTGGGTTGCGTAAATTTTGTGACCAGCTCATTTCTGATACGTGAATTAAACCTTCAACGCCTGGTACAATTTCTAAGAATGCACCGTAATCTGCTACGGTTACAATTCTACCTTTTACTTTAGAGCCAATTTCTAATTTGGTATCTAATGCTTCCCATGGGTGAGAAGTTAATTGTTTTAGACCTAAGGCAATACGTTTTTTGTCGTCATCAAAATCTAAAACAACTACGTTTATTTTTTGATCTAATGCCAACACTTCACGTGGATGCTCTATACGGCCCCATGAAATATCTGTGATATGAAGTAAACCATCAACACCACCTAAATCAATGAATACACCGAAATCGGTAATGTTTTTAACTGTACCTTCTAAAACTTGTCCTTTTTCTAACTTAGAAACGATTTCAGCTTTTTGGCTTTCTAAATCGTCTTCAATTAAGATTTTGTGCGATACAACAACGTTTTTGAATTCGTGATTAATTTTAACCACTTTAAATTCCATTGTTTTACCAACATAAATATCGTAATCTCTAATGGGTTTGATATCGATTTGAGAGCCAGGCAAGAATGCCTCAACACCCATAATATCAACAATTAAACCACCTTTAGTACGGCTTTTAACGTAACCATTAATGATGGTATCATTTTCTAATGCCAAGTTAATGGTTTCCCAAGATTTTTGAGTTTTTGCACGTTTACGTGATAAAATCAATTGCCCATTGGCATCTTCTTGCGATTCAACAAATACCTCTACCGTATCACCCACTTTTAATTCTGGGGTATCGCGGAATTCGGCAATAGATACTAAACCATCTGATTTGAAACCGATGTTTAATACCACGTCTTTGTTGTTGATAGATACTACCACACCTGAAATAATTTCTCCAGTATTGATAGAATTGAATGTTCCGGAATACAATGCTTCCAGCTTACTGCGTTCTGCATCGGTGTAATTTCCGAAACCTTTGTCATCCGCATCCCAGTCGAAATCGCCGGAAGGGGTAACCATCGTAGTAGATTTAATCTCTTCGATAGACAAAGAATCTGCTTCAGATTCAATGATTTCTGTTTCTTTCACCTCTACGGTGTCAGTGCCGAGTTCAGCTTCTTTAGCTTTTAACTCTTTTTCTGCTTGTTGTTTTTTAGCCATTAATTAATTTGTCTCCTTTTTCCCAATTTTTAATCAGGACTGCAAAGGTAGGTAAATACCTAAGTAAAAAAAATAATTCTATTGTTTTTTTTCGTCTTTGGGCGTGATTTTCAGTAAACTAAGTAGGAAAGTGGTCTACTATTTTTTTAGGAAAGGCTGTACTTGGTTAAGTGCAAAGCCTAGTTGCTCATTGGGCGTAAGTTCGGTATTATCTAAAATAATTGCATCCTCTGCACGTTTTAGGGGGCTTTCTGTACGGGTGGTATCTAAAAAATCGCGGTGGGCAAGGTTTTCAAATACCTCTTCTAGGCTAATGCTATCGCCTTTGGCAATCATTTCTTTGTATCGGCGTTCGGCACGTACTTTAGGGTCGGCAGTCATGAAAATTTTAAGGCTAGCATCAGGAAAAACCGTTGTACCTATATCACGGCCATCCATTACAATATTGGCTGTTTTACCCATACGTTGTTGCTGTTTTACCATTTCTGTGCGCACTTTTTTGAGTGCACTTACTGGGCTAACCATTTCCGAAATTTTCATGTCACGAATTTCATTCGACACTTCTTCGCCATTTAGGGTAATGTGTGTTTCGTAATCTCTGGCATGAAAGTCTAAATGGATGTTTTCGAGTGCTTCTGTAACGGCTTCTTGGGAAGTAATATCTACCAAATTGCGTAAAAAATAGAGTGTTACTGCCCTGTACATGGCACCACTATCAACATATACAAAATGTAAATTTTTGGCTAAGGCCTTAGCTAGGGTACTTTTCCCACATGAAGAATAGCCATCTATGGCTACTACTATATTTTTACTCATTGCTAAACAAAGGTACAATTTGGCACTAATAACATGCTGCTAAATTTTAAAATTACACCTATTTAAATTGATAATAGGTAGATATGCTTCCAAATTGATGTGCTTTTGCAGAACTGTTTATTTCGTGTGTTTTAAAGGTGTAAGATAGTTGTGCACTCCAACGTTTTTGCGCAAACACCAATCCGAATTCTTGGCTAAGCACCCATGGTTTGCTATTAAAGGTTATGGGCCCTTTATCTTTTCTAAATAATCCACCCGAAATACTAGCATCGTAGGCTACCCAATCGAGTTGTGGTTTGGCGAAGAAGAAAAATTCGCTTGAACTGCTTACATCCGCTAGATTACTCCGGTTATAAGCCGTAGAATTAAGCGAATTCATTCTGCCTGTTCGCAAAGTGAAGCCCGCACTTAGCCCACTGTAGGTGTTTCCTAAGTTACCTCCGGTATTTATAGAGAGGTCTAATTTTTTAGAAGGAGAGCGTTGTAAAAAATGGGTATAAGCCATGTTGAAGTTTAGGCCTATTTCGTTGTTTAATTGATATTCCCAACCTTTGGGAGGATAGAAGCCACCTATTTTATGAATTAATTCTTGTGCTTGCCGGCCTAAAGCATTTGGCCCAATAGTGCCTAATTGTACTCCGACACTTAAGCTGTTTTCAGAAGTGTAAAACCAATGTTTGCTGGCTCCTGCGTATAAATAGGCAGTAATTGGGCGGTCTACGTATACAATATCGGGTATGTAGCCTGATTGTGCATTGTACATTTTTTGCCCTATTTCTAGTTGAGTAATCTGTTTAGCTAGGGCAGAATTTTCTTTTTTGGATTTGTTTGTAAAGCGGTAACTTATAAAAATGCCATTGGTGTAGTATTTGTCTTGGCCTCTGGCCAAATAGGCATCATTATCGCTTTTAAAGCCAATTTGTTTGTTGTGATTTTGTGCGCTTGTGCTGATGCTTAATCCTAAAAGGAGGACTAATAAACTTGCTTTTCTTCTCATCTACTGTGTATCGGGTTGTATAACTATTAATCATACAAAGTTTAAACACGTAAATATACAAAATAGCTATAGTCTAGGTATAAAAAAAGCCACCTTTTAAAGGTAGCTTTCTGTCAAAAACGGTAATTTTAATTGGATTTATGAGTTTCCTTAAAAGTTAGATCAGTGGGGTTTTTGACTTTTTGTTTGCTTAAAGCAAAGTCAATTACTTCCTTCATTTCTTTTACATAATGGAATTTGAGATCCTTAATATAATCGGCTTTAATTTCTAATATGTCTTTCTCGTTTGATTTGCACAGAATGATTTCTTTAATATTTGCTCTTTTGGCCGCCAAGATTTTTTCTTGAATACCACCAACCGGCAACACCTTGCCGCGAAGTGTAATTTCGCCAGTCATAGCCAAATGTGCTTTTACCCTGCGTTGCGTAAAAGCAGAACAGAGGGCAGTAAGCATGGTAACACCAGCCGAAGGGCCATCTTTAGGGGTAGCGCCTGCAGGTACGTGTATGTGTACATCCCAAGCGTCAAATACTCTAAAATCGATGCCGAATTGAGCCGAATTGCTACGTAAGTAAGCCATGGCAATGCTGGCAGATTCTTTCATCACATCGCCTAAATTTCCGGTAAGAGTTAGTTTGCCTTTACCCGGACTTAGGCTTGCTTCAATGAATAAAATATCGCCACCCACCGATGTCCAAGCCAAACCAGTTACTACACCAGCTACCTCATTTCCTTCGTATAAATCTTTATCAAAAATAGGGGCGCCTAATATTTTTTCTACATCTGCTTTGCTCAAAAGAGGCTCATTGGGTTCTTCCATGGCTATTTTGGTGGCTACGCCACGTACTAAAGAGCCAATTTTTTTTTCCAAACCCCTTACGCCCGATTCGCGGGTGTATTCTTCAATCACCTTTTCTATAAAGACTGGTTTTAAGGTAATATCTTTCGCTTTAATACCGTGTTGTTCCAATTGTTTGGGTAAAAGATGGCGTTTGGCAATCTCCATTTTCTCTTCAATGGTATAGCCATTCACTTCAATAATTTCCATACGATCTAGAAGTGCCGGATGAATGGTACTTAAGCTGTTGGCCGTTGCAATAAATAATACGTTCGAAAGATCGTAGTCTACTTCTACGTAATGATCGTAAAAAGCGTTGTTTTGCTCTGGATCTAATACTTCCAGTAGGGCCGAAGAGGGGTCGCCTCTAAAGTCGGTGCCTACTTTATCAATTTCGTCTAATACAAATACAGGGTTTGTGGCGCCTGCTTTTTTCAGCGATTGAATAATTCTACCCGGCATGGCGCCTATATAAGTTTTTCGATGACCCCTGATTTCAGCTTCATCACGAATGCCGCCCAAAGCCATGCGCACATATTTGCGCCCCAATGATTTGGCAATAGATTTACCCAACGATGTTTTACCAACTCCCGGAGGGCCTACCAAACATAAAATTGGTGCTTTCATGTTGTGTTTTAGCTTCAATACAGCTAAGTATTCAATAATGCGTTGCTTTACTTTATCAAGTCCGAAGTGGTCTTTATTTAATATTTTCTGTGCTCTTTTTAGGTCGAAATTATCTTTGGTAAATTCGCTCCAAGGCAAATCGAGCAATAACTCAAGGTAATTAATTTGCACGGAATAATCGGCTGCTGCCGGGTTCATACGAGCCAATTTATCTGATTCTTTTTTGAAATGTTCAGCTACTTCTTTAGTCCACTTTTTTTCGGAAGCTCGTTTATTCAGGTTTTCTAATTCTAAATCTGGTGAGTTGCCTCCCAATTCTTCTTGAATGGTTTTTAATTGCTGGTTGAGATAGTATTCGCGTTGTTGCTTGTCTAAATCGGTACGTACCTTAGATTGAATTTGGTTGCGCAATTCGAGCATTTGCAGTTCTTGTGTTAAATGCTCCATCACCATTTGTGCCCGTTCTCTCAACTTAGCTACTTCTAACATGCTTTGTTTGTCGGCTACATCGGCATTCATGTTAGAAGAAATGAAATTAATTAAAAAAGAAGGGCTCTCAATATTTTTAATCGCAATGGCCGCTTCGCTTGGAATGTTTGGTGATAACTGAATGATTTGCATAGCCATCTCCTTTATATTGGCCATAATGGCCTTAAATTCGGCAGTAACTTTAGGTTTTATTTCTTCAAATTTTGAGATACTTGCTTTGATATAAGGTTCCGATTGTATTTCTTCTTTTAAGCTAAAGCGTTGCTTACCTTGAATAATAACAGTGGTGCTACCATCGGGCATTTGTAGCAATTTAATAATGAGCGCTACAGTTCCAATGGTATTTAACTGCTCAAATGCAGGATCTTCAATGGCCACATCACGTTGCGAAACCACACCTATAATTCGATTGCCTTTATAGGCATCTTTCACCAATTTGATGGATTTATCGCGACCAATAGTTATGGGAATAACTACTCCAGGAAACAGTACGGTATTTCTGAGTGGTAAAATGGCTAAAACATCGGGCGTTTCTTCCTTATTCATTTCCTCCTCATCTTCTTGTGACATGAGGGGGAAGAACTCCGTATCTTCATTGATTAGCGGCATTGCATTGTTGAAATCGTATGGATTGTGGTTACTCATAAATTCTTTTGGGTCAATATGGCATTAATATAACTGCTTCTCCGCTCACTAAGGCGGACTGATTACTAAGCAAGCGCCATGCCAATGGGTAATTCGCCTTATTATACGCTGGCTAAGATACAGCTATCTCTATATTTTCTGCTAAAATGGCAGAAAATGGCATAGGTATAATTTCATATAATTAAAATAATTGGATGAATGAATTACAGCTAGTCATAATTTGTTATTTTTACTTATGTTTTGGTAAATCACCAATCATCATAAAAATAGCACATGAGGACCGTATTTCGTTTTGCCATTCTTTTAATGCTTGTAGGTGCTCGGGTATTTGCTCAAGATTCTTATCAAGAATTAGGCAAAAAGGCACTTTTAGATGGTAATTTTAAGTTGGCGGTAATGCAATTAGAAAAGGCCATGGTGGCTGATTCTACCAATTTAAATGCCTTATACATGTTGGGCTATTCTTATTATCATGCCGAAGATTATAAAAACTCGGTTGCTGCTTTTGGGAAGCTGATTTCTTTAAAGCCGAGCGAAACTTCCGCTTATTACTACCGCGGTAAGGCCCGTAGCTATATGGCCAATTATACACCTAACATTGCCAATTCGGAGAGAGAAAAACTATTACTATCGGCTATTAGAGATTTTAGTAGAGCTATTGATTTGAATAGTGATGATTTGAAATACTATCAAAATAGAGCCATTGCCTACCACGATTATGGCGTACTAAAAGCACAAAAAATACCTCGTTTATACGATAAGCCTAGAGCCATTGAGGCACTAAAAGCTTGTATTGTTGATTTTCAGAAAGTGTTAGTGGCTAACCCCGGTCGCAAAGATATTGCTACTCAGTTAGAGGAAGCACGTTCGCACCTACAAAACGTAAGCAACCAATAAGCTTAGTTGAATTTTCCATCGATGGTGTAAACCGTTGTACCTAACACTTGTACCTTTTGCTTTTTATGAATGCTGTACACAGAGTCTGGGTAATAGCTTAGGGTATCTGTAGCGTGGTAAATCATGTTTTTCGTCAGTTGGAAAATGCGAATACCCCTAGGTTTTTTAGTAACACTCCATTCTACTTCTATTCGTTGAACAAGCGCATTTGTGTTGAGGGCGTTGTAAATGGTTTTCTTAGGCAGTCTACTTATTTTGTACATCCCCTTAAAAGCAGGCTTATTAATGTCAGCTTCTTTAAATACGCTTAGTTCTTTCTCCCAATCAATGCTTTTGTTGAGTAATTTATGTTCGCTTTTATTATTAATGCCAACGGTTTTTAGGACTGTGGGCTTTAGCTTGTTTAGTCGCTTCGCTTCGGCGCTAAAAAACCCCTGCAAATCAACATATTCTAGTTGTTTTTTGCTGATTTCTTTTTGCTGACAAGCGGCAATGCTTAGTGCCAAAAATACTAGTGATAGGTTTTTTATCATGTTAAGATACCAGTACAGTTCCGGTCATTGCTGATGGAATGTTTAGGTGCATTAATGCTAAGAGGCTAGGTGCAATATCGCCTAGTTTACCATCTTTAATATGTGTAAATTCGCTATCAATTAAAATGCAAGGCACCAAATTGGTGGTATGGGCGGTGTTTGGTGTACCATCTGCATTAATCATAAAGTCGGCATTGCCATGATCAGCTAAAATGATAAAGGAATAACCGTTTTTTATGCCGCATTCTACCACTTGCTTTACACAGCTATCTACCGTTTCTACGGCTTTTATTACGGCTTCAAAAACACCGGTGTGTCCAACCATATCGGGGTTGGCGAAGTTTAAGCATATAAAATCTGGCCAGCCCGAGTTAAGTTCTTCGCAAGCAATTTCTGCTAGTTTAGCAGCACTCATTTCGGGTTGTAAATCGTAGGTAGCCACCTTTGGTGAGGCCGCCATTTTTCGTTTTTCTTGCGGAAATTCAGCCTCTCTACCACCCGAAAAGAAAAAGGTTACGTGCGGATATTTCTCCGTTTCGGCTATTCTGATCTGATTTTTATGGTTTTGAGCCAATACTTCTCCTAGTGTATCTTTTAAATCTTCGTTGTGGAAAATGACTTGTACGTTTTTAAACGTTTCGTCGTAGCTAGTAAAGGTAATGTAATGCAAAGCTAGCGGATGCATATCTTGCTCTGGAAATGCCCGTTGAGTTAATGCCTGTGTTATTTCTCGGCCTCTATCGGTACGAAAATTGAAGCAAATAACCACATCCTTTTCTGCAATATGAGTAAGTGCTTTTCCTTGTGCATCTACTGCCAGTAGAGCAGGCATAAATTCATCTGTAATGCCTTCAGCGTAGGATTTTTGCACCGCATCGGAAATATTGGTGCATGCCTTACCTTGGCCTTTTACTAATAGATCATAAGCTAATTTTACTCGTTCCCAACGGTTATCGCGGTCCATGGCGTAATATCTGCCCACCGCCGAAGCTAGGGTGCCAACGCTTGTTTTTAGATGCTTGTTAAGTGAATGGATAAAACCTAGCCCCGATTTAGGATCGGTATCTCTGCCATCTAAAAAGGCATGAATAAATACATTAGATACTCCGTTTGCTTTGGCCGCATCACATAAACCTTTTACATGATCAATGTGTGCGTGCACGCCACCATCGGATAATAAACCTATAAAGTGCACATTTTTACCTTCTTTTTTGGCATAAGCAAAGGCTTCTGTTAATACCGGATTGCTAGCCAAATTGCCATCTTGTACGGCTTTATTTATTCTACCTAATTCCTGATATACAATTCTTCCGGCACCTAAATTCATGTGACCCACTTCCGAATTACCCATCTGGCCTGCAGGCAAGCCCACGGCTTCTCCAGAAGCTTCTAAACGAGCATTCGGATAGGTTTGAAGTAAGTGTTTATAGAAAGGCGTTTTGGCCTGGGCAATAGCGTCAGAATAGTCAGACTTGCCTAAGCCCCAACCATCCATAATTAGGAGTACGGTCTTTTTTGTTTTCACCCTACAAATATACCAAAATGCTTACTAATATGCGGTGCTTAAACGCTCGAATTAGCGTTTAAAACTGATTTTCCGTATACTTGTACCCGCATGATTTCTATTTATTCTATATCGGCACTAATTTTAGCGTATTTATTTGGCTCTATACCTACTGCAGTATGGCTGGGGCAAGGATTTTATGGTATTGATATTCGGGAATATGGTAGCGGGAATGCTGGGGCAACCAATACCTTTAGGGTTTTAGGAAAAAAGGCTGGCATTGCAGTGATGCTTATTGACATTTTTAAAGGTTGGACGGCTACTAATTTGGCGGCTTTTATCGGCTTATCCGTTACTGGTCCTCAAGATTCGGTACAATTTGTAAATTACCAATTAGCCTTAGGCATTACGGCGGTATTGGGTCACCTATTTCCCATTTTTGCTGGTTTTAGAGGGGGTAAAGGTATTGCCACACTTTTCGGGATGATTTTAGCGGTTCATTTTCAGGCGGCTATCATTTGCGTAGTGGTTTTTGTGGTGGTCCTAAGCATTTCCAAATACGTTTCTTTGAGTTCTATTGCTGCCGGATTTTCTTTTCCGTTGAGTATTGTGTTTGTGTTTCATTCACCCATACGTTCTGTTTTATTATATGGAATGTGTATTTGCGTTCTTATTTTGGTTACCCACCAGAAAAATTTAGAACGTTTGCTCAGAGGGAGTGAAAGTCGAGTAAATTTGTTTAAACGAAAAACACCTTAGTTTTCTTATCGTTATAGCTGTATGAAAAAAAGTACTCATTTCTTTGCGGCACTAGCCTTGGTGATGTTCGCAGTTTCTTGCGCTAAAGTACCGGTTACAGGTCGCCGCCAGTTAAGTTTGGTAAGCGATGAAACCATTAACAAATCGGCAGTTACGGCTTATCAAGATTTTTTAAAAGAACCCAAAACGAAAGTAATTAGCAATACCGCCGATGCCGAACGGGTAAAAAATGTTGGAAAGAAAATTGCTACAGTAATAGATGCCTATTTAAAAGAAAAGTATCCCAATGCGGCTCAAAACTACCAATGGGAGTTTAATTTGGTACAAAGTAAAGAAATTAATGCTTGGTGTATGCCCGGCGGTAAAGTGGCAGTTTATACTGGTATTTTGCCTATTACTAAAGACGATGTAGGGTTGGCTACGGTTATGGGGCATGAAATTTCTCACGCTATTGCCCGTCACTCGGCCGAGCGCTATTCACAAACTTTGGCTGCCCGAGCTGGCGGTAATATTTTAGGAGCCATTACCGGAAATCAATCGCAAACTACTCAACAAGCTGTTGGTAAATTGTATGGGATCGGGGGTTCCTTAGCCTTGTTGAAATATTCTCGTAATCAAGAATCGGAAGCCGATCATTTAGGACTGCTTTTTATGGCTATGGCTGGTTATAACCCCGAAAAAGCAGTAGATTTTTGGGAGCGTATGGCTACTTCGAAAGGTGCAAACGGTGCCCCACCCGAATTTTTAAGCACCCACCCGAGTGATGCTACTCGTATTGCCGATATTAAGAAAAGTTTACCCGAAGCGCTTAGCTATTACCAAGCCGCCAAGCGCTAAAGGCCTAATACTTTGCTGTTGTGCTACTACATGTACTACAGCGGCAGTCTTCTAAAAAAGTATTTTTTTCAATTCAGATACTATCCCCCAAAACATTGCGTTTTCAAAGCTCAATCCAAGCCAATGAAAACACAGCGACCCTTCAACCACCTTTTACTGTGTACACTGCTAATTTTAGCGATTTCCTTCCTCACCACCTGCCAAAAAGAAAGTACCACACCACAAAAAATTATAGCACACGCACAAAACTATTTCGAAAGCCAGATACTTACCGATACCAGCCACACAGCCCCAGATAGCACTACCCGACATGGCGTAGCCAAAGAACCCCTTTGGGCCGAGGCAAGTGTTCAAAATATGTCTTTTGGAAAGGTGGTTGTGGTACCCTTGGTTTACGAGCAAGCCATAGCCTTGCAAACCCAAAGCGGGAATATCCCCCTCAGCGAATTAAGCTATCTCCTTATTTATAAAGATGCTCAGAAACAATACCATAGCGAAGTAGTTACAAAACTACCCGAAAAGAACTATTGGCCGAACTACAAAACCCCCAATACTCTCTTTAAAGGTGTCATTCTGGTAGAAGATTGGTGGGGCAATACCCTAAAAAACATAGGCTTAGGTATTGCTGGCCCAGAAAACCTGCTAGGTTATGTAGCACCACAAGCAAAAGGGCAAATACCCCCTACCAATAACCTTATGCTAGCCGAACAATTCTGTTATAGCCAGGTTTGGCAAATAACCGTTTGTGGCGGCGGGGCAGAGGGTTGTACTACCCATTACGATATTTCACAGGTATGTTTTACTATTTATACCGATACTGGCCCTAGTGGAGGCGGAGGTGGAGGAGGCAACTGGAGCGGCCTGCCTACTGGACCAGACTATGGTAACATGCCACATGGTGGTGCTGGTGGGTATAATACGCCTCCTCCACAGCCGCCAAGTGGAACATTCTTGAATAAAATTGATGACACGCAATTGAAGCCCTGCATGAAAAGTATTCTTAATGGGATTAAAAACCTTTCCAATGGGTCAGTAGCTGGAATTATTCAAAAATTTGCAGGGGAAACGCCCGGTTTTAATTGGAAATTAAAGGATGGGGTATTACCTCCTGATTGGAATGCGGCTACCAGTCCAAAATACAATAATAATACTGGAACTGTAACTACTACCTTTGATAGTCAGAAATTTAATAATGCTTCAGATTTAGCAATTGCTAGAACTATATTACATGAATCGGTGCATGCATATTTAGTAGCTTATTATAAAACAGATCCGAATGCTTATCTAATGGATTATGGGAAATTACTCGAGAAGTGGCTCATTGAAAAAAATTCAGACCTGAACGCCTTTCAACATGATTTAATGACTAAAAATTTTGTTTCGGATATAAGTACTTCACTTAAAGAATTTGGTACAAATAAGGGCTATAGTATTTCTAATCAATTCTACGGTGACTTGGCTTGGGGAGGCCTTGCTCAAAATAAAGATGGAACCCTAACAGAGGTTTTTAAAAACATGGTACCAAATATTTCAGATCAACAAAGAATAATAAATAATATTTTAATTGAACAGACAGGAATTGATAGTAATGGAAACCCAAAAATACAACAAGGAGGCTTGTCAAATTGCATTTTATATGATTAAGCACTTTTTCTATTTATTAATAGTGTGTTTGCTTCTTTTTTCCTGCAGTTCATCAAAAAAACTTTTGGGCAAACCCGAAATACCAACCTTTCAAGTTACTAAAAGGTTAAATCCAAATTTTAGTAATAGAATTTGTGCAGAAGTAAGATTCATAATAAAAGAAATCTCAACTGATACAAAACTTGATTTAACTCTAATATCAATTAATAATAAGTATTTTTTTTACTATAGAGATAATGAGGATATAATTTTCTTGGGAAAAGGGACCTGTAATTTTTATATCAAGAATCTCATGTATCATCAGTTGAGAATTAAAAACCTTGAGATTGATCCCAGATATGATTATTTAATTGAAATAAAATTATGCCCAATTACTGAACCTTTAAATTGATTGTCTCTTGAAATTACACCAACACATTTTAGGTTTTAAGCCTTCTAAGGTCTTGATGCCACTGATGTTTGGAAAAACAAACCAGCATCTGATACCATCGCCATAAATAATAAAGCAGCCCAATTATTAAGTGGAAGAAGTAAAACCAATTGCAATGATCGATATGTTGAATAAACTAAAAAATAGATCCCTTTTTGTTGTCATTCTTTTATCGGGAGTCTTTTTTTATTCTAAAAGGTCATTCGGACAAACAAAAGTAAAACCAGATTTGTATATCTTTTTTCGTGAGAATCATTCAAAAGGAATGTTTAAGGAAAGTAGAAAAGATGAAGCGCTAATACGTCCAGAAAAGAAAAAATATATACCCGAGTATGAGTATGACATATATACCTATCAATACACTTTACAAGATACTACAAGAAGGCGTAGATATAAACTTCAAACACTAAGTAAAAATAATTATTGTATCAGAGACAGTAGCTTCATGAAAAGGAATGTGAAACAATTTGAGGTTTTGAAAAACATAAATTATGATATTTTTGATCACAAAAACTTCCCTTTTAGTCGGGTTTTTATAGTTGAATATATAAATGCTAACCAATATAAAGTGATTCAAGTGAGTACCTATTTAGGCTCCGATGATTAAGCGTAAGATTAAAACCAATTGCAATGATCGATATGCTGAATAAAATCAAAAAATACACACTATTCATCTTGTTTATAAGTTTTGGGAAAGTATTGTTTGGCCAAGAAGAACTGAAACGGCAAGAACAGCTTAAGGTTTACAAGTTTTTCGAAAATAATACCCCTGAGAAGAACATTTTGGATACTAGCAAAATTTATGTTTTCGCATTTAAGGCAATAGTAAAGAAAAATGTTAAAGGTGAGGCTAAAGTAATTTCATTCACCGTTAATGATTCCATAGCATACTGTTTATACCCGAATTATAAACTTTTAAAAGACATAAACTATGGCGTATTTATGAGAAATCGCAATCAGGCGACCTTTATATTTCCGGTTATTTTAGATGTATGGAAACAAGAATGGCCAGAACAAAACAGAAAACCCAATTGTGACGAAATCGCTATGTCATTGTTTTCGCTACCCAGAGATCCCTACATTGATATAGAAAATTGGATTTATTTTACACCGCATATTCTTAGAATGGATTTGACGGTTAGATTCTAAGCTTCAGTTTGGACCGTAGATAAAGAATGATGAAACACCTGAAAAAAGTTCTGTTTACAGCTATATTTTTGCTGAGTACTGCTGTGTCTGCTCAAGTAAAAATATTACCGGAGACGAGAAAATCACTTGTTCCTGAAGTTGATTCGTTACAAAAATTTATGCAGTTGAATAAGATCGACTATGCTCTGTTAACACATTGGTCTTCTAATTGGATACCGATTGATTATATATTTTATGCTATAGTGAGGAAAAAGAAAGCATATTATTTAATGAGATTGGCCAATCTAGAGTATTTTAGAAAAAATGCAAAGCTAAAAATCAATCAAAAAAAACTTAATAGAATAGAAGCTCTAACCTATCTGAAATTAATGGCACCCACAGACGCATTTAAACATTCGAATGAGGATTATCTTAAATTTTCACAACCATGTACCATAATTCATGGAGTAGATACTTTACAAGAACAAATTTATGACGATGGGACCTTGTATATTTATGAATTTAAAAAAAATTCTAAAAAGAGTATTAATACGTATGCCCCGTCATTTTATCTGCAAAATTGCTACGGCTCTTTCCCCGAATATGGTATTCTTAAGGATTTTGTAAATACATATGATAAACTAACCGAACTTGTTCAAAAGGCATTTAAGGACGATATTATTCTTCCTATTCAAAGCAGACCAAGAACTGAATAAATTAATATTTATCTAACTAAACCCCCAAAACTTGGCTAATTGCTTTCGCCTTTAGCAGACATTCTTCATATTCTTCTTCCGGGATAGATTTTGCCGTAATGGCCCCACCAACCTGAAAAGAAAGGTATTTCGTGTTGTCATTGTAGAGCATGCTTCGTATAATGACGTTGAAATCAAAATCGCCGTTGGGTTGAATATAACCCACCGAGCCCGAATAAACACCTCGTTTGCTGCGTTCGTAGTGCTCAATTAATTGCATGGCCCTAATTTTTGGTGCACCGGTCATAGAACCCATTGGGAATGTAGCGTTCAATATTTTAGAAAATGATTGCTCGGGTGCTACTTGGCACGAAATGGTAGATATGAGTTGATGCACTTGTGTAAAACTATACACGCCAAAAAGTTCATCCACTTTTACTGTTCCAGGCAGGGCGCATCGGGTTAAATCGTTCCGAACCAAATCTACAATCATTACATTTTCTGCTCGTTCTTTTTCGCTTTGTGCCAAGGCTTGTTTGATGGTTTCGTCTTCCTTCTTATCGTTACTTCGGCGGGCGGTGCCTTTAATGGGCTGAGAGAGGAGCGTGTTGCCTCTTTTGGCAATATAGCGTTCGGGTGTTGCAGAGAGAATGTAGTGATTATCCTGTTTAAAAAAGCTGGCAAATGGAGTGGGAGATATGCGATTTAGGGCTATAAAAGCTGCCAATGGGTCGAAGTTTACTTCTTCTGCATAAAACTCTTGGCACAGGGTTACTTCATAAATATCGCCTTGTTGGATATGTTCTTGGAGCTTTTTTACCGTGGTAATATATGCTGCTTGGTTAAAACGTTGGGCTACATTTCCTTTAAATTTTAAAGAAGTTTCACTTAATTGAATTCGGTCAATTTCTTCCCAAATGTCTTCCGGGTTTTCGGAACTTATTTCCACTTCTTGCCCCGAAATGGTAATCAGGTGTTGAGGCTTAAAAAAATAGGCATCAGGAAAATCTAAGTGATCCAAATTGTTCGATTCTAGCACTTCTAATTCGTTTTTTAAATCGTAGCTGAGGAAACCGGGTATGATACGGTCTTGGTTCTTTATAAAGGCATCTATTTGCGCAAGAGTGTCACCGCTATCTGCTCTTAATTCTTCCTCAACACCAGCGGCAATTAGGCCTACAAAGTTGCTGTATTTACTCGGGTATTCGTTCGAATCTAAATAACAAGCCGTATCAAATTGATTGGCCCAGTTCAGGGCTTTCAACTTAAATTCTGCAGGTTTGCCAAGTGCAAAGGTTTGCTTAGTCGACATCGCTTAGGCGATTTAAACAGTATTAAGACAAAATTAGGGTTTGCTCTCTATCTGGCCCTACCGATAAATACCGAACGGGAACCCCCAAGTGTTTTTCTAAATAGCTGATATAGTTTTGCAACTTAGTTGGAATCTCACTTTCAGCTCTAATACCAGTTAAATCTTCGTTCCAACCTGGTATAGCTTCTAGCACTGGTACTGGGGTAATGGCATTGATATCATAAGGCATGTAATCAATTTTTTCGCCGTTGTACTGGTAATGTGTACAGGCATAAATGGTGTCAAATCCACTCAATACATCGGCTTTCGTCATCACCATTTCGCTTACACCATTTAATAAAATGGCGTATTTAAGGGCTGGCAAATCAATCCATCCACACCGGCGGGGGCGCCCGGTAGTAGCACCAAATTCGTGGCCAATAGCACGTAATTTTTCGCCGGTTTCATTTTCTAATTCAGTAGGAAAAGGACCGCCACCAACTCGGGTGCAATAGGCTTTAAAAATGCCAATTACTTTACCAATATTTTTGGGTGCAATACCTAAGCCAGTGCAAGCACCGGCGGTGGTGGTGTTAGAAGAGGTTACAAAAGGGTAGGAGCCAAAATCTAAATCGAGCATGGTACCTTGAGCGCCTTCGGCCAATACTTTTTTTCCTTGTTGCAAGTATTGGTTTACAAAATGTTCTCCATCTACTTGTGGAATAATTTTTAAGGCCTCTATAGCTTCGAAAAAGGCTTGTTCTTTTTCTGAAAAATCGGGCAAATCGCCGTAATAGGCTAAAATTGATAGGTGTTTGTTTACCAGTTTTTGGTAACGCTCTTTAAAATCGGGTAATTGTGTGTCGCCTACTCGTAGTCCATTTCTTCCCGTCTTATCCATATAGGTTGGGCCAATACCCTTAAGCGTAGAGCCAATTTTACCAAGGCCCATACGGCTCTCAGAAGCTGCATCTAATAATTGGTGCGTGGGCAATATGAGGTGTGCTCGGCGGGCTATTACCATTTTTTTATCGGCTACGGGGTCGAAACCACGAGCCTTTAGGCCATCTAATTCTCTTTTTAATATGATCGGATCAACCACTACGCCATTCCCAATAAGGTTCATTGTTTTCGGGTTAAAAATACCCGATGGAATGGTGTTTAATACAAATTTTTGTCCATTGAACTCCAAGGTGTGCCCAGCATTTGGACCTCCTTGAAAGCGTGCTATGAGGTCGTAATCAGGACTCAATACATCTACAATTTTGCCTTTTCCTTCGTCGCCCCATTGGAGCCCTAGTAGTACATCAACAGCCATATATGTGTTTAATTTTTGGGATAAGAATCGCAGTTTCCTGCCTTTAGTTTGGCACAATTGCCGTATAAGTTTAAAGAGTGGTGTTTAATTTCAAATTGGAGTAATTCGCCCATCATGCTTTGTATTTGCTCAATTCTGGGGTCGCAAAATTCTACTACTTTCCCGCAATCGAGGCAAATAATGTGATCGTGTTGTTTGTAGCCGTATGATTTTTCGAATTGGGCCATGTTTTTACCGAACTGGTGCTTGGTAACTAAATCGCATGCAACTAATAGTTCGAGGGTATTGTACACGGTTGCTCGGCTTACGCGATATTTTTTATTTTTCATATGGATGTAAAGGGATTCTACATCAAAATGATCGTTTCTAGAATAAATTTCTTCTAAAATAGCAAAGCGTTCGGGGGTTTTTCTTAAGCTTTTATTTTCTAGGTAAGCTTCAAAAATTTTTTTAACGAGATCTCGGGTTTCGGTGCTGGACATATGCGTTGCTGTGTGCCCTCAAATTTATTTAAAAAAATGGATAGCACCCAACATATTTACTACGCTTTTTCCACAGTAATATCAGAGTCGAAACGACGTACATCGGTTACGCCATTTACTTGTTTCAATTTAGCAATTAGGTTATTAAGGTGGTGGGTATCGTTTACGTAAACCATAATACTACCATCAAAAATTCCTTCGTGTGAATCTACTGTAATGGAGCGCATATTCACTTTAAAATCGTTCGAGATAATGGTTGTTATTTTGTTTATTAAGCCCACATCGTCAATTCCGGTAATGTTTAATCCGGTTAAAAACGCCAATTGTTTTTGGGAATTCCAACGTGCTTTTACAATGCGGTAGCCGAAATTAGACATGAGCTTGGTTGCATTGGGGCAACTCGTACGGTGTATTTTAATCCCTTCGCCAACGGTAACAAAGCCAAACACATCATCGCCGGGTATGGGGTTGCAACACGTAGAAAGCTTGTAATCTATTTTTTGAAGATCTTCGCCTATTAGTAGTGTATCTTCCTCACTTTTTATTTTTTTAACAAACTCTGCCGGATCGGTACGCTCAAATGGCTTGTATCCTGCATTTTTTTCAAAGGTAACGTACTCTTTTAAGTCCCCAATATCAATACCTCCTTTGGCAATTTGGTATAAAAAATCTTGGCTTGCGTGTAATTTAAAGAAGTGGGTAATTTTGTTAATATTTTCAATAGTGCTCGGTATTTTTAATGATTTTAGTTTACGGTCTAAAATCTCTCTCCCTTCGTCGGAAATTTTGCGTTTCTCCTCTTTTAATGACGATTTAATTTTTGATTTAGCTTTGGCAGTAATAACAAAATTTAGCCAATCTTCTTTGGGGTTTTGTTTGTTGGAGGTGATAATTTCAACCTGATCGCCATTTTGTAATTGATACGATAAAGGCACCAATTTGTGATTTACTTTGGCCCCAATACATTTGGCGCCTAAATCGGAGTGAATTTCAAAAGCAAAATCTAAGGCGGTGGCATTAGCCGGTAACTGCATAAGTGCACCCTTTGGGGTAAAAATGAAAATCTCGTCAGAGAATAAATTCATTTTAAAATCGTCCAAAAAGTCTAGGGCATTCGATTCTGGATTGTTTAATAATTCGCGTACTTTTTGTAGCCATTGGTCTAGTCCACTACTTTCGGCATGTGGGGCTTCTTTGTATTTCCAATGTGCTGCAAACCCTTTTTCGGCAATTTCGTTCATACGTTCGGTGCGTATTTGCACCTCAACCCATTGGCCTTTTGGGCCCATTACGGTGGTGTGTAGCGATTCGTATCCGTTAAATTTTGGCGATGATATCCAATCGCGTAGTCGATCAGGATTGGGGCGATAAAAATCGGTTACAATGGAATAGGCTTTCCAACAATCGGCTTTTTCTTGCTCTATTTGGCTGTCTAGAATAATTCGTATGGCAAATAAATCATACACCTCTTCAAATGGGATGTTCTTTTTGCGCATTTTGTTCCAAATAGAATTGATAGATTTAGGCCGACCGTATACCTTAGCCGCTAATCCTTGTTCGTCTAATATTTTCTGAATGGGGTCAATAAATTCTTTAATGAATTTTTCCCGTTCGGTTTTTTTCTCATTTAATCGTTGGGCAATGTATTTGTACGTAGCCGTTTCGGTATACTTCATCGAAAGGTCTTCCAATTCCGATTTCATGGCGTATAAACCCAAACGATGTGCTAGTGGTGCATATAGGTATACCGTCTCCGACGCAATTTTAAGTTGCTTCTCCCGCGGCATAAACTCCATGGTACGCATATTGTGCAATCTATCGGCAAGCTTTATAAGAATTACCCGAACATCATCTGCCAGGGTAAGAAGCATTTTTCGGAAATTCTCTGCTTGTAAAGAACTGTTGTAATCAAATACGCCCGAAATTTTTGTTAGGCCGTCTATAATTTTAGATGCTTTCTTGCCAAATCCACGTTCAACATCTTCAAGGGTTATGTCGGTATCCTCTACTACATCATGCAATAGTGCACAAACTATAGAGGTTGTGCCTAAGCCAATTTCTTCCGCCGCAATTTGAGCTACAGCAATAGGATGGTAGATATAAGGCTCACCAGATTTCCTACGCATATCTTGATGACTTTCTAGGGCTAAATCGAAGGCCCTTCTAATCATTTTCTTATCCCCTTTTTGCAAAGTTTCTTTACAGGCACGCAACAATGCACGATATCTTTTTAAGATTTCGGATTTTTCTGCCTCTAAATTAATTACTAATTGGGTCATAATGCGTAAATTAGCTATAGCATAAGCTAGCGAATAGATTAAATTTGGTCTGATTTTTGCTAGATAATACCAATGCTATATATTTAAAAATAGCCGTAACTTTGTTTGCTAAATTTATGAAATTTTTCAAGCTTTTAGTTCTTTTTTGTACATTTTTTGCCCTTACAGCTAGGGCACAGCAGCCGCACGACCCTTTGGTAAAGGGTAAAAACGATACCATTCGGGTGGCCTTAACTTTGGTGGATAATGAACTTATTCCGTGGCTTGCCTTGCCCGAGGTAAAAATTGTGGATACTCGAATTTGGCGTACTGCCGAGCAACAGGTTGCCTATAATAGATTGCGTTATAATGTGTTAAAGGTGTTGCCTTATGCCATGTATGCTCGTTCTAGATATGCACAATTACAAACCGATTTGTCTCGAACAAACAATAAAAAGGAACAAAGAATTTTACAAAAAGTGTTCGAAAAAGAGGTTAAAGACATGTTTAATAGAGAAATTAAGGAACTTACCATTACGCAAGGTGGTATTTTAATTAAGCTGATAGACAGAGAATTGGGCACTAGTAGCTTTGATATTTTAAAGGAGATGAAAGGTGGATTTACCGCTTTTTTATATCAATCTTTAGCCAGGGTTTTTGGTAATAATTTAAAAAACCGCTATGATGCACAAGAAGACCGCGATATTGAAAGTATTATACAAACATCACCCTATTATTACCAAAGCATGTAAGGCTTTGGCCACTCGTTTTCGTATTCAAACTATTTTTAATGAAATTAGATATACTCGTATTTGCCGTACACCCAGATGATGCTGAACTCGGCTGTTCTGGAACCATTTTAAGATATATTGCCGAAGGAAAGAAAGTAGGTATTGTTGATTTAACTGCCGGTGAATTAGGTAGTAGAGGCAGTAAAGAAACACGTAAGGTAGAGGCGGCCGATGCCAGCGCAATTTTAGGTGTGCATGTGCGAAAAAATTTAGGAATGAGAGATGGTTTTTTCGTAAACGATGAAGTGCATCAACTTCAACTTATTGAAATCATTCGTAAATATCGTCCGCAAATTGTTTTAGCAAATGCGATAGATGATCGCCACCCAGATCATGGTAGGGCTGCTGTTTTAGTAACCGAAGCAGTTTTTTTGGCGGGCTTGTCTAAAATAAAAACAAGTGAAACCGGGATTGAGCAGGAGGCTTGGCGCCCTAATTTACTGCTAAATTACATTCAAGATAGATATATTAAACCCGATATTTTAATTGATATAACTCCGTTTTGGGAACAAAAAGTAGCCGCTATAAAAGCCTATAAAACCCAGTTTTTTAATCCCGATTTGCAAGAGCCAGATACCTATATTTCTTCATCCGATTTTTTAGCTGGAATAGAGGCTCGTGCCAGAGAATTTGGCAGGTCAATACAATGCAGTTACGCTGAAGGCTTTACCTCTAACAAAATCTTGGGTGTAGCTTCTTTATTCGATTTAAAATAAGACTAGAGTGTTTTTACAATATCTTCTAGTACTTGTAAACCGAGATCTAAATCTGCTTTTTCCATTATTAGTGCCGGTCTAAAGCGTATACTTTGATTGCCACATCCCAAAAACATCACGTTTCTCTCTACGCCCTTTTCGATAAAGGTGTCTCTAGTTTCTTTGTCAGGAAAATCGAAAGCTACAATTAGACCCCTACCTCTTATATTGTGTATTATGGAATATTTTTCTGCTATGGTAAGAAGTTTAGTTCGTAAATATTCTCCTGTTGTTGCCGCCTTTTCTACGAGTTTATCTTCTTCGATAATTTCCATAATCTTGCTAGCCCGTACCATATCTACCAAATTTCCACCCCAAGTAGAATTTATACGAGAGGCCGTATTGAATACATTTTGTTCAATCTCATCTACCCGTTTGCTAGCTAAAATTCCGCATACCTGCATTTTCTTACCAAAAGCTAAAATATCGGGTCGGGCATTTTCGCCAAAATGTTCGTGGCACCAAAATTTACCGCTTAGTCCTACGCCGGTTTGTACCTCGTCGTAAATCAGCAAAGCTTCTTCTTCATCCGCAATAATTCGCAATTGCTCAAAAAACTCTTTACGTAAGTGGTTATCGCCACCTTCCGATTGTATAGGTTCTATGATGATGGCGCATATATCGTCTTTATTGTCTGCAAAGCTCTTTTTTATTTGAGCAATGGATAGCGCTTCTCTCTTTTTCAATTCCTCTAAATTATTAGCTATTAGCGGGAATTCAATTTTAGGGGTGCTTACCCTGGGCCAATTGAATTTGGCAAACCATTTTGTTTTATCGGGATGCGTATTGGTGAGACTGAGTGTATAGCCCGTTCTGCCGTGAAAAGCATGTTCGAAATGCAGTACCTGAAAGCCCCTTTCTTCTTTATAACCTTTCTGAAAGTTTTTCTGCACCTTCCAATCCATTGCTGTTTTAATGGCATTTTCGATAGCCAAGCCACCACCCGCCACAAAAAACGCATGCGGTAAATACTCCGGTATACCTACTCTCGAAAATGTATCTACAAATTGAGCATACTGCGTGGTGTATATATCCGAATTAGAGGGGTTGGTTAATGCAGCTAAAAGTAAATTTTCTTTAAATACCTCATCTTCCAACATTTTTGGATGATTGTATCCGAGCGGTACCGACGCAAAGCAGGTGAAAAAGTCTAATAGCTTTTTCTTGTTTTTGGCATCGTAAATGTATACGCCTTTGCTTTTTTCTAAATCAAAGGTTAAATCAAAGCCATCGGCTAATATATGTTTGCCTAAGGTTTGGTGAACCTCGGTTGGATCTATGTTTAATTTATACATAATAGGTAGTTGAGGTTTACTCAAATTTACCAAAAAAAGAAGAGGAATTTTATTCTTTTTTTGGCTTACTCATTTTACACTAGTAACGAATTTTTTATTCGTTTAGTGGATGAATCAGAATCTTATTTAAAAGTTAATTGAGGCTTTTGCCAAGCAATTCTGCAAAGGTTACATCAATCTCTACTAACTCCTTTTTAACGCCGTTTAAGCCCTTGATCCCACCGGTATGAAGCCATAAAATGCGACTACTTGGGGCAAAATATCCCTTAGCAATTAGATCGTGTAAACCAAAAACCAATTTAGCGGTATATACTTGGTCGAGCAATACCTGATGCCTGTGGTAAAAAGCTACAATGAAGCGTAGGAGTTCGGCTGTGCTTTTGCCATAGCCGCCAAAATGGTAGAGCGTATGTAGTTCCAATTGCTCCTTTATGGGAAGATAATAGGCTATTTCATTTCGTATAAAATCACCAGCTTTTAGTACCGGAACTACATGTAGTGTGGTATTTAATTTATTTTTTTGTATGTAGGAATATAAGCCCGAAGCCGTAGTACCCGTACCTGCTGCACAAAAAATATGGTCAAAACTTTCGTTGCTTTCAGCTAAAATTTCTTCGCAGCCCTGCACCCCTTCGGGCGAAGCACCCCCTTCGGGTATGACAAAAATTTGGGTATTGCCTTTAAAAAAACGCTCTAAACATTTATTTTTATAAGTATAACTTAATCGATCAACAAAATGAAGTTTCATGCCCACCGATTTGCAATAGTTGAGCACTTCGTTATGTTGATCTTCACCTCGTATAATGGCACTGGCTTGTAAACCTAGTGCTTGTGCAGCTGCAGCCGTGGCCAACACGTGATTAGAATATGCTCCACCAAAAGTAACCACATGTTGCTTTCCTTCTTCGGCTGCTTTCTGAAGGCTGTATTTAAGTTTTCGCCACTTGTTTCCCGAAATTAGTGGATGAATCAAATCCTCTCGTTTTACAAATACCTGCACGCCCATTTTTTCATACAATGGCTCTAATAATTGTTGAATAGGGCTTGGTAAGTGTAGTTGCATAGGTACAAACATACGGAAAGCCCCCCGAAGAGAGCTTTCCAAAAAATGCAAGTAGTTGAGACTGGCTTATTTGCCAATACCAAGTCCCAGACCTGCATTAAACGATTTGTAGGCGCCCAAGCTGTATGATCCGTACACACGTAAAAAAGCCAGGTGTAATTGAAACCCAAGATTGGTACGCAGCCCACTGATGTCATTTTGAGAAATGGCAATCGGATCTACGATCGTAGTATATTGATTATTAGCACCCTGTGCACCGGTTTCAAAAGGAAAAGTACCTTTTAAATCGATACTGGTTTTAGCACTTTGGTAACCAATGCTTGCAAAAGGAGTGAAGAAGGCTAATTTTTTAGAGATAATAGCTTCAACGTTTACCCCAGTGAATTTAGCTTTTAGGACTTGGTCGGTGTAAGTACTATTGCTAGTTTGTACATCTAAGGGCAGGTTGTAACTAAGCTTGGTATAGCCAATTGCAGCAGCTAGATCAAATGGTAGTACTTTATCTGTTTTTTTGCCAGCCAACATGCGCACCAGGTTTATTTTTAATCCAGCTCCCGTCATACCAACCGAACCTGCTTTGTCACCAAGTTTAATGGTTGGCATAGTACGTAAGGTAAGTTCTAGTCCTTTAAAGAGGCCAATGCTGGCTTGTAATTGCGGTGCCGGCACAAAAGGTAGTTTAGCACCTTGAGGCATTACAAATGTCCCCACTGTAGAACCTCCATTTTTTAAATTCATAGATGGTCCAGCTATTTTTGCACCCCCAATGGTGGGGCTAAGTACCAGAGCCGGATTGGTTGGTGTTAAATTGCTAGATAAGCCCAATTTTGTTACGTCAAAAGTTTTGTCCTTTTCCGAAATTATTGCTCCTGTTAGGCCAAATCGTAGCTCAAATCGACCTAATTTTTTACTAGCAGCAGTATTGTTCCAACCCGAATTAAGGCCGGTGCCCATTCCTTTAAAGAAGGGGTTCATGTAAGCTTGAATGAGTTTTTGAGCATCAGATTGACTCGATTTAAATAATCCTTCAATATCAGACTGTGCAAAACCTTGTATGCAAAGCGCTGAAAATAACACCGTTAATACAATGCCTTTTTTAGAAAATAGGGTTGTTTTCATAATTGAATTGGGTTGGTTTCTATCTAAATTTACAGTTTTTGAAGTATAACGCATCGATTTAAAATATTCTTAGCGTTTGTTCGTGTAATGTAATGGCAACTATTATGCCAATCTTATTCGTTCCCAATCAGAAATAGCCTTATTTTTGGACATGGATGAATTGCTCGATGCAGTAGAACAAGACGAACAAGATTTGTACGAACACCTCCGCTTGGTGGTAGATAAAGGCCAATCTTTGTTGCGCATTGATAAATTCTTGATGCACCGCATCGAAAATGCTACCAGAAACCGTATACAAAATGCCATTGAAGCTGGTAACGTTTTAGTAAACGATAAAGTAATTAAGGCTAGCTACAAAGTAAAACCTTTAGATGTTATTTCGGTGGTATTGCCACATCCACCTCGAGATACAGAGGTTTACCCAGAAGATATTCCATTAGATATTCTATACGAAGACGACGATGTAATCCTTGTAAACAAACCTGCGGGTATGGTGGTGCATCCTGGGTTTAACAATTATACCGGAACCTTGGTTAATGCCTTGGCCTTTCATATAAAGCAATTGCCACAATTGCCCGGTAATGAGGGGAGGCCTGGCCTGGTTCACCGTATAGATAAAGATACTTCAGGATTATTGCTCATTAGTAAAAATGAGGCCTCTTTAACTCAGTTGGCCCGTCAATTTTTTGATCATAGTATTGCTCGTAAATACATTGCCTTGGTATGGGGCGATATTTCCGAAGATGGCACCGTTACCGGATACATTGGCCGCAGTATAAAAGATAGACGAACGATGGATATTTATGCCGATGAAACGAAGGGTAAATGGTCGGTAACACATTATAAAGTATTGGAGCGTTTTGGTTACGTTACGCTTATTGAGTGTCAATTAGAAACGGGTCGTACGCATCAAATTAGGGCGCATATGCAACACATTGGTCATCCTTTGTTTAGTGATGCAAGTTATGGTGGCGATCGAATTTTAAAGGGTACGGTGAATGCAAAATACAAGCAGTTTGTACAAAACTGTTTCGACATCATTCCAAGGCAGGCCTTACACGCTAAAAGCTTGGGCTTTATTCACCCAGGAACCAAAGAGTTTATTCATTTTGAAACGGAAATGCCTGCAGATTTTATTGCGGTGTTAGAGAAGTGGAGACATTATATTCACTATAATCAATCCGTATAATTAATGAGCATGAGTACGCAGTTTATCTATCTAAATAATGAGTTGGTACCTACCACGCATCCCATATTTGCGGCGACACACCGTGCATGGCGATATGGAGATAGTTTGTTTGAATCGATGCGTATGGTAAACGGAGTACTTAAGTTTGCTGATTTACATGCCGATAGGTTGCGAAGAGGTATGAAAATACTTAAAATGGAAGGCTATACGCAATTGGATGCTGCTTTTTTACAAGATAAAGTACAAGATTTGGCCCGAAGAAATAAGCTCGGACCCCATGTTCGTGCTCGATTAACCGCATACCGAGATGGCCAAGGTTTGTACGCACCAGAAACCAACCAAATGGCTTGGATTTTAGAGGTTAGTACTGCCGATACATCAAACTATGAACTGAATTCGAAAGGTTTGTTGGTTGAAGTATTTTCGGAAGTAACAAAGCCAACGGGAGCTTTATCTGCTATTAAATCGGGTAATGCATTGGTATATGTGTTGGCAGGTATTTATAAGAGCCAACAGCGCTTAGATGAAGTATTTATTCTCAATCAAGCAGGGTTTTTGTGTGAAGCCAATAGCAGTAATCTGTTTATAGTGTACGATAAAAAAATTTATACGCCTTCATTGCAAGAAGGGTGTATTGCTGGGGTAATGCGACAAGTAGTGATTGGCTTGGCTAAGAAACACGGTTTCGAGGTGCTCGAAGCACAATTAAATCCAGCCATTTTAGCGCAAGCAGATGAGGTGTTTTTAACCAATGCCAGTAAGGGTATACAGTGGGTATTGGGTTACGATAACAAACGTTACTTTAACAGCGTTTCTAAATTTTTAAGTGAAGAGTTGGCTAAATTATAAGCGAACACCCCTAAGAAATTCATCTATTTCCATTTTTTTCTTGCCCTCTAATTGCACCTCTTTCAACGAAAGGTAACCGTCTATTGCTGCAAACTTAAGATAGCTTTTATCGTCAGTCATAAAGGTTCCGGGAGTAATTTCCGGCTTGCCCGGTTCTATCACAGCACTAAAAATTTTTAGTGTTTTATCACCTAAAACCGTGAAAGCAGTAGGGTATGGGCTTAAACCACGAATCTGGTTGTGAATCTGTTCCGCAGTATTATTCCAATCTATTTCGCAATCGGCTTTAAATAATTTGGGAGCATGTTGAGATTCGGCATTTAGTTGTTGTGGGCTAACTGTAAGTTTGCCACTGACCAATTCTCGGAGTGTTTTTACTAGAAGTTTCGCACCTACTACTTTCATACGATCGTGTAATTCGCCGGCCGTTTCATCGGGGCCAATGGGCATTTTTTCTTGCAACATAATGTCACCTGTATCTATTTCATGTTGTAGTTTAAAGGTACTAACGCCAGTTTCTTTTTCTCCGTTTAAAATGGCCCAATTAATAGGGGCAGCTCCTCTATACTTAGGGAGTAAGGAACCGTGTACGTTTACCGTTCCCTGAGGAGGAAGATTCCATACCACTTCGGGTAGCATGCGGAAGGCTACTACTACCTGTAAATCGGGTTTAAGTGCACTTAATTGCGTAATAAATTCGGAATCTTTTAATTTAAGAGGCTGCAGTATAGGTAAGCCTTGGGCTTGAGCATATTCTTTTACCGCCGACTCACTCAGCTTTTGCCCCCTACCGGCAGGCTTATCGGGGGCGGTAACTACACCCACAACGTTAAAACCTAAGTCAATTAAGGCCTTTAGCGATTCTACAGCAAAATCGGGCGTACCCATAAAAACAATTCTCCAGCTACTCATCAGGGGTATATCAAATATTTTTTTCGAATCAATTTAAAACGACTTAGTGCAGGTTCCCAACTTTTGCGAATGGCCCGGGCACTTTTGCCTTGTATGATTTGTTGTTTCAAACTAGCTGTGCCAGCTAATTTGTCAAAATTACCCATTTGCGGATAGTTTTTGTTGTCAAAAAATGCTTTTTTATTTGGATAGGCCTTGTAAAAAGTAAGTAACCAATCTAAATTAAGCAGTTCACCGGTTTTTTCTTTGCTTAAATCTAAACCAAAACAATTTTGGCCTTGGTGAATTGGATTTTCGCTCATGCCTGGAATAGATTGAGGAATAAATGAATACGAAAATTTACCTGACAAAGCAGGAGCTCCAAGAACTTGAAATGGATTGTAGGTACCTCTTCCTTGACTAATGATAGTTCCTTCAAACAAACATAAGCTTGGGTATAGTAAAATGGCTTGTTGTGTATTTAAGTTAGGCGATGGTTTAACAGGTAATGTGTATTGATTATTGTGGGTATAATTAGCTACCGGAATTACTGTTAAGTTGCAGTTTAAACCATCTTTTAGCCACTTTTCGCCATTAATCATTTGTGCGTATTCGCCAATGGTCATGCCATACACAATGGGTACCGGGTGCATGCCAATAAAAGATTTGAAGGCTGGCTCTAGTATGGGTCCATCTACATAAAAGCCATTCGGATTGGGTCGGTCTAAAACCAGTAAAGGGATGTTGTTTTCGGCACAAGCCTCCATAACGTAGTGTAGGGTAGAAATGTAGGTGTAAAAACGTGCACCAACATCTTGGATATCGAAAATAACTAAGTCTAAACCGTTTAGATTGTCGGCACTAGGTTTTAGATGTTTGCCGTATAAGGAGATGATAGGGATTCCTGTTTTTTCGTCGATGTTGTTGGAAATGCTTGCTCCATTGCTACTTTCACCTCTAAATCCATGCTCTGGGGCAAAAATTTTGCTTGGCGAAAAACCAGCAGCCACAAGGCTATCCACACTCAATTTTTGCCCAATAGTGGAGGTATTGTTAACCACCATACCAATTTTTTTGTTTTTTAAGTGAGAAAAATAGGCTGCTGTTTGGTTAGCGCCGGGGCTTATGCTTGAGGTTGCTACTTGTGCTTTTGCTGCAAAATAAGCACTTTGGAGAATTAAAAAAGCTGTAGCAAGTTGTTTTATCATTTTGTCTGTAAAGGTCTTATCAGAAAAATTTGCACCTTTGCTAAGGTACAAAAAATAGTATTTCCTTGAATTTTAGCTTTTATTTAGCCCAGCGTCTTACCCTAAAATCTAAACGAACCTTTTCAAAGTTAATCGTTCGGATGTCGGTTTTGGCTATTGCACTGGGTGTAGCGGTTATGATTCTTTCTTTGGCCATTGTAAAAGGCTTTAAGCAGGAAATTAGAGAAAAGGTACGTGCTTTTTCGGGCGATGTGCAGGTGCTTAAAAATGATTTAAATTTTTCGCTTGAAAATTCGAGCTTCAGTCTACCCGAGCCAGTTTTAGCACTACTTAAGAGTGATACCACGCTACTTTCTGTAGAAGCATTTGCTACCAAGCCCGGTATTATTAAAGTACATAATGAAATTGAAGGGGTTGTACTTAAAGGCATAGATGCAAGCTATTCGGTTAAAAGCATTCAATCTATATTGGTTTCGGGCAGGTCCATCAACTTTACCGATACGCTGCAAGCACAGAAAGAAATTTTGGTTTCTACCCATACAGCTAGGTTATTGCATTTGAAAGTGGGCGATGGATTGGTGATGTATTTTGTGCAAGAGCCGCTTCGTAAACGGAAATTTACCGTTGTGGGTATGTATAATTTAGGGGTAGAAGAAGTAGATAATTCTTATGTAATAGGCAGTTTATCCCTTATACGCCGGCTCAACAATTGGTCTGATAACCAAGTAGGGGGCTATGAAATTAGATTGAAAGATTTCAACAATTTGGAAGAGCGGGCAGCGGCCATTCACCAAAGTTTACCTATTGAAGAAAAGGCGTATACAGTAAAAGAATTGTATCCCACTATCTTTCAGTGGTTATCTCTTTTGGATATTAATACGCAGGTGGTTTTTGCTTTAATGTTGGCTGTGGCGCTCATCAATATGGTATCGGCATTGCTAATTATGATTTTAGAGCGGACCTCATTTATTGGCTTGTTAAAAGCATTGGGAAGTACAAACTGGGCTATCCGAAAAATATTTTTATACCAAGCGGTGTATATTATTGGGTTGGGCTTGCTCTTGGGTAATGTTTTGGGAATAGGTTTTGGACTCATTCAGCAATATACCCACATATTGCCATTAGATGAGGCCTCGTACTACATGAGTTTTGTGCCTATTCAATTAGAATGGATGGATGTAATTGGCATTAACCTAGGAACGCTTTTTGTTTGCTTGCTCGTACTATTATTGCCAAGCCTGCTCATTAGCCGTATACTGCCTGTAAAAGCCCTACGTTTTTCGTAATTAGCTTAATTTTTTAGCCTTATTCCAAAACACATCCATTTCTTCTAAGCTCATTTCTTTAAGGTTTTTACCTAGTTCTTGCGCTTTGCTTTCTAAATATTGAAAGCGTTTAATGAATTTTTTATTGGTTTTTTCTAGCGCATCTTCGGGGTTAATATTAATGAAACGTGCGTAATTGATGAGAGAGAAAAGTAGATCGCCAAATTCGCCTTCGGCTTTTTCGAGATCAATTTTTTCGGTAGAAGTGGCATTAAATTCGTTTTTAAATTCTTGCATTTCTTCTTCTACCTTTTCCCAAACCTGGCTTTTTTCTTCCCAATCAAAGCCTACTCCACGTGCTTTTTCTTGAATACGTGATGCTTTAATTAGAGCCGGCAAAGAGCTAGGTACGCCTCCTAAAACCGATTTATTGCCTTCTTTAAGTTTCAATTGTTCCCAATTGCGTTTTACTTCGGCTTCATCTTTTACCGTAATATCTCCGTAAATGTGTGGGTGGCGTGAAATCAATTTATCACAAATACCATTAAGCACCTCGGTAATAGTGAATTGCTGTGTTTCTGAAGCTATACGTGCATAAAAAACCAGGTGTAGCATGAGGTCGCCTAATTCTTTGCGAATTTCTTGTATATCGCCATCTAAAATAGCATCCGAAAGTTCGTAGGTTTCCTCAATGGTAAGGTGCCGCAAACTTTCCATGGTTTGCTTTTGGTCCCAAGGGCATTGCACCCTTAAGGTATCCATAATGGTTAATAAGCGTTCAAAAGCTGGCGCTGGACTAGCTGCTGAAGCTGGCGTAATATTGGCGGGCATTATAGTTTTGACGTAATCTCTGTGCTTAAGGGAGTTACTTTCGATGGAAAATAAGCTACATAATTACCATTTTCATCAATTAAGAATTTACCAAAATTCCAACCCACGGTAACATCTTCTTTCCCGTTGTTTATTTTTTGGCAAAGCCATTGATAAACAGGGTGTTGTTCTTTTCCTTTTACATGTATCTTTTCAGTCATTTGGAAAGTAACACCATAGTTTTTAGAACAAAATTCTGCTATTTCTGTTGCGGTGCCCGATTCTTGCCCTAAAAATTGGTTGCAGGGAAAGCCCACAATGATTAATTTGTCTTTATAACGTTCTTGTAGTTGCTGTAATCCTTCATATTGGGGGGTAAAACCACACTTAGAAGCAGTGTTTACGCACAACACTTTTTTACCTTTAAAATCTTTAAAGTTGATTTTAGTTTTTCCATCTAAGGCAGTAATAGATAAATCGTAAAATGATTTTCCGGAAACGGTATTCACTTCATTACCTTTTTGAAAGAAATTGAGGTAATACAATGCTGCGGCACTGCTAAGTGCCAACACGGCTAGGGTTAAGAGTATTTTCATATGTTATTTTTTTTAAAACTAAGGTAAGGCTTAATTTTCTATTTCAATGTCAAAATTAAGCAATCAATCAAAATGTGTATTTTTGTAGCTATGGAAACCAATTCTGCCAAACCAGCATCGTCTTCATTTGTAGTAATGAATGAGATAGTATTGCCCAACGATACCAATACCTTAAATAATTTAATGGGGGGCCGTTTATTACATTGGATGGATATTGCCGCCGCCATTTCGGCGCAAAAGCATTGCAACCGCATTGTAGTAACGGCTTCGGTAGATAATGTGTCGTTTCATCAGCCTATTAAATTGGGCGATGTGGTGACGATTGAATCGAAAATTACCCGTGCATTCAATACCTCGGTTGAAGTTCGTTTGGATGTTTGGGCACAAAATATTCCATCGGGTACTAAGTTTAAATCGAATGAGGCTTATTATACTTTTGTGGCTTTAGATGAATTGGGACAAACTGTTCCGGTTCCTCCAATTTTGGTAGAAACTGCCGATGAACAAAAGTTATATGACGGTGCATTGCGTCGCCGACAATTGCGTTTGGTATTGGCCGGTAAAATGAAAGCCGACGATGCAACCGAATTGAAAGCGCTTTTTATCAAAGAATAATTAGCTTCCTAATTCTAAAATTCGATCGAATTCTGCAGCTTTTAGCGGCATTACCGATAAACGGCCTTGGCGAACCAAAGAAATATCTTTCAGGTAATCATCGCCCTTAATTTGGCTTAAAGTAACCGGATTTTTCAGTGTTTCTACCGGGGCTAAATCTACCACTACCCAATTGGCATCGTCGGTGGTGGGGTCCTGATAAAATTCGCGAAGCACTTTGGCAATTCCCACTACACACATGCCTTCGTTGCTGTGGTAAAACAATACCAAATCACCCTCTTTCATGCCTTTTAAATTATTTCGGGCCTGGTAATTACGAACGCCATCCCAAAAAGTGCGTTTATCTTCGTTAAACTTTGCCCAGCTATATTTAAAGGGCTCTGATTTTACTAACCAATAGTTCATGTTAATGGATAATTTTAAAAATAAGTTCTTTTAACAATTCGCCGTCGGTGGTATTACCGCTGGCATCTACACCTTTAGATTTTAAGTCGTAATTGCGCAAATAGCCAATAATTTGAAATAATTTGGCTTTGGTATAGCTACGGCCAGCAAATTCATAATCTTTTACAAAAAACGGGTTAACGCCCAATTCTCTAGCCAAACCTTGTGGCGATTTATCTATGGCATAGTGATATTTTAACACCTTGCTAAAATAGGTATTTAGTACGCCCAAAACCATTTGTATGGGGTTTGCTTTAGGGTTAGCTGCAAAATAATCGATAATTTGATTGGCTTTTATTACGTTTCGTTTGGCCAAGGCATCTTGCAATTCAAATACGTTGTATTCTTTGCTAATGCCAATATTGTCTTGAATTTGTTCGGGGGTAATTTCGTAGCCTTTTGCCAAATTCAACAATAATTTATCCAGTTCATTGGCAATTTTAGAAAGATCATTGCCTAGGTATTCGGCCATTAAGGCTGCTCCACGGGCATGCATGCCAAATCCTTTTTCGCGAACGTATTCTTCAATCCAAGCCGGAATTTTATTGTCGTATAGCAGCGTAGATTCAATTACTAGGCCATTTTTTTCTATGGCTTTATAGGTTTTTTTGCGTTTATCGAATTTGCCGTATTTGTAGCAAAGTACTAGAATGGTACTTGGTAGTGGATTTTCTAAATAAGCCAACCATGGGTCGCTTCCTTTTTTATCGTCGTCGTCTTTGCCCCATTTTACTTCTTGAGCTTCTTTTACCACTACCACCTGGTACTCACTCATCATAGGGTAGCGTTTTACGGTATTTAGGAGCGTAGCAATATCGGTTTCTTTGCCATACAATACCGTTTGGTTAAAGCCCTTTTCGGCATCACTTAATACGGTATTTTCTAGTAAATCGCTTATTTTATCAATAAAATACGGTTCTTCGCCATGTAATAAATACACGGGTTTTAAACTGCGGGCTTTTATATCTCTTACAATTTCGGCAAGCGTCATGGGTGCTGCCAAATTACAAATTATTTAGCCCCATTTCTACCATTTTTTTCTGAAATTAGCGACTGTGTTATCCATTCAACAAACGCCTTTAGCTTTTCCGTCGTATTCCTTTAAATTAAAGGAAGAGGGTGATTCATTGTTTATTTTTGATGAAGTGCGTAAGAAGTTTTTAGTGCTTACACCCGAAGAATGGGTACGGCAACACGTGGTGAAATTCCTAATTCAGGAGAAAAAAGTGCCTAAAGGCCTTATTCAATTAGAAGGCGGATTAAATTATAATGGCCTGCAAAAACGAAGTGATATTTTGGTATTTAATGCGGTCGGCGAAAAAGTATTATTGGTAGAATGCAAAGCGCCTAGTATAAAAATTAGCCAAGATACGTTTGATCAAATTGCCCGTTATAATTTTGTACACCGAGTGCCTTGGCTATTGGTAAGTAATGGCTTGGCCCATTATTGTTGTTTACTCAATTGGGAGGAGAAAAGCTACCAATTTGTACCCGAATTGCCTGTATTCGCCGATTTATAAAGCGGTTAAGTTTTCTTTTAATACGATTATTTTCGCTTCGGCATCGGCTTTTTTCTGCTGTTCGTTGGCTAGCACTTCTGGTTTGGCATTTTGCACAAAACGTTCGTTACTTAGCTTGGCATCTACCGATTTTAAGAACCCGTACAAATAATCCAATTCTTTTTCAATGCGCTCTTTTTCGGCATCGGCATCAATGTTCTCACTTAAAGGAACAAAGAACTCGTCGGTACCGGCCATAAAGGCTGCGGCTCCTGCCGGTTTATCGCTTACAAAACTGATATGGGCAATATTGGCTAATTTGCAAATAATGGCTGTATAGCGTTGATATTCGATGCCAGAGTTGGCTTTAATTTGTAAATCAAGCGATTCTTTTGGAGAGAGTTGTTTGGTGTTTCGGATGTTTCTTATTTCAGAAATTACCTGCTGTATATTTTCAAAATCTTTGGTGATGCCTGCGTTGATAGTCTCAACTTTTGGGTAAGTGGCAACAATACAGCAATCCATTTCGCCTCGTTTTTCGAAAAGCTCATCGTGCCACAATTCTTCAGATAAGAACGGCATAAACGGATGGATGAGTTTTAAAATATTTTCAAAAAAGTTCAGCGTAGCTTGGTAGCTATTCGCATCTATAGGTTGCTGATAGGCCGGTTTTACCATTTCTAGGTACCAAGCACAAAAATCGTCCCAAACCAATTTGTAAATACCCATTAGGGCTTCGGAAAGGCGGTAATTGTTAAAATCGTCTTCTATTTGTTGTAAAGCTTGATTGAAATTACTCTCAAACCAGGCCATACTTTGCTCGTTGGGGCAGGCCAAGCTGGCATCTACTTCCCAACCTTTTACTAGGCGGAAGGCATTCCAAATTTTGTTAGAGAAGTTACGGCCTTGTTCGCAATAACTTTCGTCGAACATTAAATCGTTGCCCGCCGGTGAACATAAAAGCATACCCACACGCACGCCATCGGCACCGTATTTCTCAATTAAGTCAATAGGATCGGGAGAATTGCCTAAAGATTTAGACATTTTACGGCCAAATTTATCACGTACAATACCGGTTAAATACACATTTTTAAAAGGTGCTTGGCCACGGAATTCGTGTCCGGCCATAATCATACGAGCTACCCAAAAGAATAAAATTTCGGGAGCAGTTACCAAATCGTTGGTAGGGTAGTAGTAGTTAATTTCTTTATTATCGGGGTCTTTAAAGCCATCGAAAACCGATATTGGCCACAACCAAGAAGAAAACCAGGTATCTACCACGTCTTCGTCTTGTTTTAGATCTGCTAATTGAATAGTGCTGTCCAGTTTTTGCGCTTCAGTAAAAGCTTCTTCTTTGTTTTTTGCGATTACAAACTCCCCGTTTGGTAAATACCAGGCCGGAATTTGTTGTCCCCACCACAATTGGCGACTAATACACCAATCTTTCACATTTTCCATCCAATGTTTGTAGGTATTGGTGAATTTCTCGGGGATGAGTTTTACTTCGCCATTCAACACATAGTCTAAAGCGGGCTTGGCCATTTCGTCCATTTTGCAAAACCATTGCATGGATAGTTTGGGTTCAATTACTGCATCGGTACGTTCAGAATAGCCTAATTGCGATTTATTATCTTCTATTTTTTCTAAATGGCCAGCTTCTTCTAAAAGCAGTGCAATCTTTTTACGGGCTGTAAAACGATCTTCGCCGACTAATATTTCAGCTTTTTCGTTTAAGGTGCCATCTTCACTTAAAATATCAATTACGGGCAATTTGTGCTTAATACCCAATTCATAATCGTTTAAATCGTGGGCCGGAGTTACTTTTAGGCAGCCGGTTCCAAAATCCATGGTCACATATTCATCCTGAATTACAGGTATTTCACGATTTAGTAAAGGAATGAATACTGTTTTGCCTTTTAAGTGAACATAACGCTCGTCATTCGGGTTTACGCAAATGGCCGCATCGGCCATAATCGTTTCAGGTCTGGTAGTTGCAATGGTTAAATAGCTGCCTGCCTCTCCGCTAATGGCGTATTTAATGTAATATAGTTTCTGATTTACTTCTTTACGAATCACCTCCTCGTCAGAAACGGCCGTTTTTCCTTTCGGATCCCAGTTTACCATACGTACACCACGGTAAATCCAGCCTTTTTTGTACAAGTGTATAAACGTATCGATAACCGCTTCTGAAAGCGATTCTTCCATGGTGAAACGGGTGCGATCCCAATCGCAAGAAGCACCTAGCTTTTCTAATTGTTTGAGGATTATGCCCCCGTATTTATCTTTCCATTCATAGGCATAGCCTAAAAATTCTTGGCGATTTAAGTCTTTTTTCTCGATTCCCTTTTCTTTGAGCATGGCCACAACCTTAGCTTCGGTAGCAATAGAAGCGTGGTCGGTACCTGGTACCCAACAGGCATTTTTGCCTTGCATGCGGGCTCTACGAATTAATACATCCTGAATGGTATTGTTTAACATATGCCCCATATGCAACACCCCCGTTACATTTGGTGGGGGAATAACAATGGTATATGGCTCACGCTCATCGGGTAGGGAACGAAAAAATTTCTTTTCCAGCCAGTAGCTATACCATTTTTCTTCTGCTTCTTTTGGGTTATATGTTTTAGATATACTCATTTTTAGTTTGTATGGCTGCAAAAATAGCATTTAAGCAAACAATTTCGACGTTTTTTGTACGCTTTTTTAGCAGAAAAATTTCATTTCGCTTAATTTTTCTCTTATCTTCATCGTATCAAAATCACACCTTAAGATATGAAATATTCATCCTATTGGCTGCTAAGTGCAGCTTTATGTTGCGGATTATCGGCTTCGGCCCAACACGATTCGCCTAGAACTCCAAAGAAACAATTTATTGATTCTACTAACATGGACCTTAGCTATAAGCCGGGTAATGACTTTAACATGTATGCTAGTGGTACGTGGATTAAGAACAATCCGGTGCCTGCCAAAGAAACCCGATGGGGTAGTTTTAACGTGCTGCGTGATTTTAATATCAATGCCGTTAAAGACATTTTAATAGATGCCGAAAATGATAAAACCGCCAAAGCTGGTTCGGTAAAACGCCGTGTTGGCGACTTTTATGCTGCTGGTATGGATAGTATTGGCATCGAAAAATTGGGTTCTAGCCCTATTTTGCCAGAATTAGCTAAAGCTGCCTTAGCTACTAGTTTAGATGATATTATTAGCGAAGCAGCCGTAATGCGTACGCAAGGATTAGGTTCTCCTTTATTTAGTTTTTATGTAGGGCAAGATCGTAAGCAAGCCACCAAAATGATTGCTCAGTTAGGCCAAGGTGGTACTACCTTACCCGATCGCGATTATTATTTAAAGTCGGATGCTCGTAATGTTAAAATTCAGGATGCCTATAAAAAATACATCACTCAGTTATTTGTATTGAGCGGTACTTCTGAGGCCCAAGCCAAGAAAAATGCCGAAACTATTTTCGCCATCGAAAAATCTTTGGCCAATTCGCAAATGAGTCGAGTTGAAATGCGTGATCCGTATAAAACCTACAACAAATTTTCGGTAGCCGATTTTGCTAAAACCACACCTAACATCAATTGGGCTTTCTTATTACCTAAAATGAAGGTAAGCGGTCAGGATACGATGCTGGTAGGTGCTCCTAAGTTTTTTACCGATTTAAATGCGCTTTTGGTAGCCACGCCGGTAAGCGATTGGAAAACGTATTTGCAGTGGAATGTGCTAAAAACATCGGCACCTTATTTAAGTTCTGCTTTTGTTGATGCCAATTTTGCGTTTACACAAGTGCTCACGGGCCAAAAAGTACAAACTCCGCGTTGGCAACGTATGTCGCAATTAACCGACGGCACTTTGGGTGAATTGTTAGGCCAATTGTACGTAGAAAAACTATTTAAACCAGAAGCCAAGGCTCGTATGGTGCAAATGGTAGCAAACTTAATTAAGGCCTACGAAATTCGTATCAAAAATTTAGATTGGATGAGTGCCGAAACCAAGGTGAAAGCACTAGATAAGTTGCATGCATTTACCCCTAAAATTGCTTATCCAGATCAATTTAAAAATTACGATGGCTTAGCTGTTTCTAAAGAAAATTTCTTGCAAAATCTTCGTAATGCAGCAGTTTGGGGTTACAATGATATGGTAGGCCAATTAGGAAAGCCAGTTGATAAAACCCGATGGGGTATGAGTACACCTACCGTAAATGCCTATTACAATCCGGTATTAAACGAAATTGTATTTCCTGCAGGTATTTTGCAATTCCCATTCTTCGATGCTAAGGCCGATGATGCGGTAAACTATGGTGGAATTGGAGCGGTTATTGGTCATGAGATTTCTCATGGTTTTGACGATTCTGGTAGCCAATATGACAAAGATGGTAATTTGAGAAATTGGTGGACTACGGAAGATTTAGCCAAATTTAAAGAGAAAGCTAAGGCACTACAAGCTCAGTTTGATGCTTATACGGTGTTAGATACCATTCACGTAAATGGTAAATTAACCATGGGCGAAAATATTGGTGATCTGGGTGGCCTAAACGCAGCCTACGAGGCCTATAAAATGACCGATGAGTGGAAAGCTGCAAAAACAGTTGATGGTTTCACCCCAGATCAACGTTTCTTTTTGGCTTGGGCTCAAGTTTGGCGTACTACCATCTTACCCGAAACAGCTGCTCAGTTAATTGTAACCGATCCGCACTCTCCAGGCGAATACCGGACCATTGGTGCTCCTGTAAATATGGATGCTTGGTATAAAGCCTTTAATATTCAACCGGGCGACAAATTGTACAAAAAACCCGAAGACCGAATTAAAATTTGGTAAACAAATTTAAAGCCCCTGATTTCAGGGGCTTTTTTTATGCTTACATAATAAACTACTTAATTTTTAAGTTAATAGCGTATGATTTGGATATACCGCATAGAGCTATTCATAACTTTTTGTTCGATTTTTTTCATTGTTTTTAATCTAAAAAGTGCGAATAAAGACATGGGGCTTTTAGTAACCATTTTATTGCTAGTGGTCTTTCTATTTGTACTCGGTATTATTTTACAAACCTATTTTAATCAATTGCTAGCAGCTGTTTGTGTTTTGGCTATTCCTACGTTGCCAGTGCTGCTGTATCTCTTTTTTATCCTTTTGTTTATTATTCTAAAGCCTGATTTTAAATAATTAGGCAACAAAAGTTTTGGCTAGTATCTTTGGGCAATGCAAACCCCTTTTCTAGTCCCCACTGCCGACGGCTCATTAACCCTATTTCAACCCGAAGTAGGCGAAAACTACCATTCTAAACATGGTGCTTTACAAGAGAGCAAGCACGTTTTTATAGAGTCGGGTTTGGATTATTTTTTGGCGCAAAACGCTCAGCCTGCGGTACGAATATTAGAAGTGGGTTTGGGTACCGGTTTAAATTTCTTGCTAACAGCAGATTATGCTGCAAAACATTCAGTACAACTGGAATATACAGCTATAGAAGCTTATCCCTTATCCGAAACTTTACTTGCACAAACGGGTTATAATCAGTTTGTGAAGAAGGATATTTGGGAGGGATTTCTGGCTAACTATCAAAAAGCATTTTCGGCACCTAACGTAATTTGTTCTGGCATTAACCTAAACGTGGCAAAGAGTTTATTAGCCGATTTTACCATGGAAGGCCAAGTAGATGTGATTTATTTTGATGCTTTTGCAGCTATTCATCAGCCTGAAATGTGGACTACCGAAGCTTTAGAAAAAGTTTGCAGGTATTTAAAACCGGGTGGTGTATTTGTAACCTATGCCATAACCGGAAATTTAAAACGCAGCATGAAATCATTAGGTTTTGCTATTGAAAAAGCACCAGGGGCACCCGGAAAGAGAGAAATGCTAAGGGCGGTTAAGCTAGTTTAAACGATTAGCTGAATTAATCTGCGTAAAACCTAGTAATTCATCCCAGCGCCCACCAGGCTTACGATAATACACTAAAATCTGGTAATTATTTTCAGTTTCGAAATGTGAACCTTCAAAATAGGTGTTATTTAACACACCATCTGCTGCTAGCCAAACGTATTGGTAATCGTACACGCCTTGTTTCAAAAATGTATTTCCTACAAATTTTCGGCTCGATTCTAGATAAGTAAGTTTATTTTCTTCTTTTAATTGAAAATTATTGAAAGCCCCTACAATATATGCAGTTCCTGCTTCTACAGGTTTTGTGGCATTTAATCTGAATTGAACTGTAGCGTAATCGGAATCGGTGGTAGCGCTTCTGCCTTCTTGGTTGCGAATAAAAAATGAACCATTTGCATCAAAAACAAAACTATATGCCGCTGTTGCGTAAGAAGGTTCGGGCGTTAGTATTACCCAATTGGCCGAATCTTTAGTTATAGCACTTACACGTTCCGATTGGTAACGCAAACTTCGCAAATCGAAATGCCGAAACTCATTACTACCAACAAAATCTAAGGTGTTTAGATCGTAATAAACAAGCGCATCGCCACGCACAAAAGTTGGTTTAGTTATTTTTTGAGCATCGGCTATTCGGTTATTTTGAAACACCTTTGCCCACACATCGAGGTAGGGGTTTTGTATACTTAGGCCCGAGGTTTGTATGCTGAAATTAATTTTTTGATTTTCGTTTCTTGCCGATATGTTTGAAGAACGGACCAGTTCAGCCTGAATGCTAACATGCTTACTTTCTACATAAAACTGCCTAGTTAGCAGTATTTTACGTGGGTTGGCATCTTCATAAACTTTAAGTAAATAATTACCGGATAGTTTTGGTTTGATGCTAAAATTTGGCAGAATGACTTCGTAATGCGTGTATTTTTGGAGGGTATTAAAAGAAGAACGATAGTCAGTAATACGCTCCTCGGGAAAGCTTTCTAAATACTCTATTGGAGAGAGGCGACTGCTATTCCACTCGGCATCGCAGTGTTCTACGCTATAGTATAACGAGCGAATTCCGGGGCGCAAATCGTCGAAACACAACAGGAGTTCTTCTGAAGAATTTAAAGTATATACGGGGAAGGATTGTTCTTTGTTTCGGTTGTAAAATTCTACCGTACGTATTTCAGGAATATAGGTTGCATTTTCGTAGCTATAGACCTGCTCTGGAGCAGATAATGGCATTAATTTCGCCTTTTTTTGGCCCCAAGCAAGGCTGCATAGCGTTATAAAAAGTAAGGTTAATCCAGTTTTTAGCAGGATTCTAATTCTAGAATTTGTTCGGCCAATGCTTCCCATGCTACTTTTGTTTGGTTAAGCGTACTTTTTACTTCTTCATAACGTGTGGTATGCTCCGAAAGTTTTGAAACATCACCATAAATTTCGGGCTTGGCAAGCGAATTTTCAATTTCACTTAAATCCTCTTTTAAGCTAGCAAGACTTTCCTCCAAGGTACCAATTTCTTGATTCAATTTTTTTAGCATCTTGTTGTTATCTTCTTGCATGGGAGCATTTTCAACTTTTTTAGTTTCCTTTGGTGGTTCAGTAGCCAAATTAGTTGGTTTGCTCGGACGCTTGGCTAGCCATTCTTCGTACTCGGCGTAGGTGCCTGGGTACTCTTTAATTTGCTGATCTTCAATATACCAAATTTTATTAGCCACATTATCTAATAAATAACGGTCGTGGGAAACCACAATAAAGGTGCCTTCGTATTGCTTTAAGGCTTGTATCAAGATGTTTACCGATTGAATATCTAAGTGGTTGGTGGGCTCATCGAGAATTAAAAAGTTGGCATCAGCGGTAAGGGCTTTAGCCAAGGCTACCCTCGATTTTTCGCCTCCTGAAAGTACTTTTATCCGTTTAAATACATCATCGCCGGTGAATAAGAAACAACCCAAAATAGAGCGTAATTCCGTTTCGGTATGTTTTGGCGCAAAGGTCTGTAATTCGTTTAAAATAGTATTATCCAGGTGGAGTGCTTCTAGCTGATGTTGTGCAAAAAAGGTTTGAGTTACGTTATGCCCGGTTTCGCAGCGCCCTTCATATTTCTTATCAGCTGAGGCAATAATACGCAACAAGGTCGATTTACCACGGCCATTGGCACCTATTAATGCAATTTTATCACCTTTTTCAATGGTGGCGGTAGTTTTTGTTAGAATAGGTAAGTTCGGATACGATTTGGAAACGTGCTCCATTCGAATAACATGGCGGCCCGATTGTTTACTGAATTTAAAGCTGAAATTTACACTAGGGTTATCGTCATCTACATCATCCACACGTTCCATTCGTTCCAGGGCTTTAATTCGCGATTGCGCCATTTTGGCTTTACTAGCTTTGGCTCTAAAGCGTTCAATTAGCTTTTCTTCTTGCTTAATTTTTGCTTGTTGATTTTTGTATTGTCCGCTTTGAATTTCTTCTCTAAGCCCCTTTTCTTCTACATAAAACGAATAATTTCCGGCATACGGGATTAATTTTCCTTTACGAGATTCTACAATTTTATTTACCACACGATCTAAAAAATACCTATCGTGAGATACAATAACGATGGCGCCCTCAAAAGCTTGTAAATAGCCTTCTAGCCATTTAATGGATGGTAAATCCAAGTGGTTAGTAGGCTCATCGAGTAATAAAATATCTGGTGTTTGTAAGAGTATTTTGGCAAGAATAACCCGCATGCGCCAACCTCCAGAAAATTCAGAAAGCTGACGACGGGTATCGGCATCAGAAAAACCTAAACCGGCTAAAATTTCGTGTGCCCGGTATTCAATATTGTAACCATCTAGTGCTTCAAATTCGTGTTGTTTATCGCTTAGTTTATGCAATAGGTCTTCAGAATAATCGGTTTCCAGTTTTTTTAATAAGCTTTCAATTTCATAGTGCAATTGGTTTTGGCGTTCAAACGCCTCCATGGCTACATGTAAAATGGTGTTATCTACTTGTGAGGAGAGTAAATCTTGGTTCAGGTATCCCATTTTAAGATCCTTTGCCATAGAAATAGTTCCGCTGGTTGCTGTATAATCGCCTACAATAATTTTAAGAAGAGTAGTTTTACCGGTTCCGTTGGCACCAATAAGTCCAATTTTTTCGCCTGGTTTAATGTGCCAGTTGGCATCGTCGTATAAGGCTCTAGCGCCAATCTCGAAGGTTAAGTTGTTTATTGCGATCATGAAGCCGCGAAAATACGAAAAACATGCTTAATTACCTGTTTTTTCGTTTGTTTTGTAACTTTTTATTTATTTTCCAAGTAAGATAAGCGGTGCCAGAACCGAGTAGTGCACCTACAAGTACATCGCTCGGGTAATGCACACCCAAATACATGCGTGAGTAACCCACGGCCGCTGCATAGGTATAGGCAGGTGCAACTACGTACCATTTCGGGAAGTTTAAACTTAGTGAGGTGGCGGTAGAAAATGCCGAAGAGGTGTGCCCCGATGGCATGGAATAATTTCCACCAGTACCTTTTTTGAAAATTAAATCCGGATAGGCCTCAAATGGCCTAGTTCTGCGGATTGTATTTTTAAGCGTTTGGGTGAGAATTGCAGTAGCTAAGTAGGAGACACTCATTTCGGCACCTTTATTTCTAAGAACATCATTATGCTTTAGATATCCAGTTATTACCAAACCTATGGGTAAAGCAATATCTATTGTCCCTGAGTTATTCGAAACAAATTGCCAAGTTTTATCTTGTGCTTGGGGTGCACTATTCAACTTGTCTAATAGACGAATATCCCAATTTTGAGCCTGAGCGGATACACTCAACACTAAAAGAAAAAAGCAAAGACTAGTTTTAAGAAGTTTCATAATTATTTTTCACAATATACGTATCTGATTGGCAATTGTTATCAATTCAATCTAAAGTCCTATTTTTACGGCATGTACAACCTTGTTAAACGCATTCTTTTTTTAATTTCTCCAGAACGAGTTCACCATTGGGTAATGGCAGGGCTAAAAGCAACGTGTTCTATTGGTGTTTTTAGAAAGGCTATACAATCGGTGTTCACCTTTAATGACCCTAAATTGGCTAAAGAAGTATTTGGCTTATCCTTTAAAAATCCGGTGGGCTTAGCTGCAGGTTTCGATAAAAATGCAGAGTATATAGAAGATTTAGCCAGTTTTGGTTTTGGTTTTATAGAAATAGGAACCGTAACGCCCTTACTTCAGCCCGGAAACCCTGAACCTCGTATGTTCCGTTTGCCTGCCGATGAAGGCTTAATCAATCGCATGGGTTTTAACAACCAAGGGGTTGATGTGGTAGCCGATCGACTAAGCCGAGTAAAACGAAATGGATTGATTATTGGTGGAAATATTGGCAAGAATAAAGTCACGCCAAACGATAAGGCGGTAGACGATTATGTGATTTGTTTTGATCGTTTATTTGATGTGGTGGATTATTTTGTAGTGAATGTGAGTTCACCCAATACGCCCGGTTTGCGTGAATTGCAAGAGAAAGAGCCCTTAACACATATTCTTAAAACTTTGCAAATGCGCAATAATAAAGGTGGTTTATCTAAACCTATTTTGTTAAAAATTGCTCCCGATTTAAGCGATGCTCAATTAGATGATATTGTAGACATTGTATTAGAAAGCAAAATTGCTGGCTTAATAGCCACCAATACTACCTTAAATCGTGAGGGCTTGGCTTCCCCTAAGACAGTAACAGATGAAGCTGGAGGCCTCAGCGGAAAGCCACTGAGCCAACGTGCTACCGAGGTAATTGCCTACCTATGTAAAAAATCTAAAAATGCATTTCCAATTATTGGCGTGGGTGGCATTCACTCTGCCGAAGATGCACTCGAAAAGTTAAAGGCAGGTGCCAGTCTGGTTCAGGTGTATACCGGCTTTATTTACGAAGGCCCGGGCTTAATTAAAGCTATTAATAAAGGCATAGCACAAAATTAATTTCCTTGTCTTGCTTTAAACAAAAAAACCCGATTAATTGCTTAATCGGGTGATCTATATATTTTTATCGGCAAAAATGCCGGTAATGCAGCTTACTTCGCTTTAGCTTCAATTTGAGCTAAAACAGCATTGTTTTTAGAAACTTGGCTGCTAGCTTTCTCTTTTGAACGGCTACCCACTTCAATGTTGTGAGCCATTTTCAAAAATTGCACTTCTAAACGAGAAACAGTTTTGTTTCTTCTGTCTTTTCTTTTTAAACGAGTTACTCCCATGGTCTTTCTTTTTTAAGTTTTTTCTTGAGGTCGGAAGCGGATTCGAACCGCTGTAGCAGCTTTTGCAGAGCTGAGCCTAGCCACTCGGCCATCCGACCCTTTATTCAAGGACTGCAAAAATAGTAAAATATTATTTTTATAACCATAAATACTCAGCTTTTCTTTGTTGAAACTAGTTGTTGAAAATATATGCAGCAAAATTTAGGCTTTAACGCTGTGTTAACCTTGCCAATGTTACCTTTGCGGCATGAATTACGCCTCGGTAGAAAATGTAAGTAAGTCGTTTGGAATACGCACCCTTTTTAAAAATATTACGATTAATATAGATGAAGGCGATAAAATTGCCTTAGTGGCTCGTAACGGAAGTGGAAAGAGCACGCTCATGAAAATTTTAGCTGGTTTAGATACGCCCGATAGCGGCACTGTTTGGGTGCATAAAGATATTAAAACCGTGATGTTGCAGCAGGATAATGACTTTGACGGCACTAAATCTATTTGGGATAATGTACTTCGCTTAGAAAACCCAGTAGTGAAGGTGGTAAAAGAGTATGAATTGTTTTTAGAAGAAGGATCGGATGATCACGATAAATTAGCCAAACTAATGGGTGATTTGGATGAGTTGAATGCCTGGACTTTTGAAAGCGATTTAAAACAGATTTTAGGAAAACTCAATTTACATCACCTAAATGAACCCATGGCTACCTTAAGTGGTGGGCAAAAAAAACGAGTGGCGCTTGCACAAGCCCTTATTGAGGCACAACTACACGAGGGCAAGTGTTTGCTTATTTTAGATGAGCCCACCAACCACCTCGATGTAAGTATGATAGAATGGTTGGAAGATTATTTAAGTGCGCAAAAACTTACCTTATTGTTGGTTACCCACGATAGATACTTTTTAGATGCCGTATGCAATGAAATTGTAGAGATTGATGAAGAGAAAGTATTTGTATACAAAGGCACTTACGATTACTTTTTAGAGCAAAAGAGCTTGCGCCAAGAAATGGAGCAAAGCGAACTCGAAAAAGATAAAAATACCTACCGTAGAGAGTTGGAGTGGATGCGTAGGCAACCTAAAGCTAGAACTACCAAAAGTAAAAGCCGACAAGATGCGTTTGCTGGAGTAGAGGATCGGGTTAAAAAGAAAAATGAAGTAAGTGAAGTATCTCTGCAAATAAAAATGACCCGATTGGGTGGAAAAATTTTGGAGTTAAAAAATGTATCGAAAAGTTTTGGTGATTTATGCATTTTAAACGATTTTGAATATACTTTTCAGCGTGGCGAACGCATTGGGGTAGTGGGTAAAAATGGCGTTGGTAAATCTACTTTTCTTAAAATAGCCCTGCAGTTAGAACAATCCGATAGTGGCACCATTGATCATGGTGGAACTGTAGTTTTTGGCAATTTTGGCCAAGATGGGCTGAGCTACGAAGAAGATGTACGAGCCATTGAATACGTAAAAACTATGGGCGAATATTTCCCAATGGCCGATGGATCTAAAATTGGCGCCAGCCAGTTTATGGAAAAATTTGGGTTTAATGCCCAGCAGCAATACACTCCCTTAAGCAAGCTGAGCGGTGGCGAAAAACGCCGTTTGCAGCTCTTGAGCGTCCTGTTTCGCAATCCTAATTTTTTGGTACTCGATGAGCCCACCAACGATTTAGATTTACAAACCCTGCGTACACTGGAGGAGTTTTTATTAGAATATCCGGGCTGTATACTCATTGTAAGTCACGATAGGTATTTTATGGATCGGATGGTAGATCACCTCTTTGCTTTTGAAGGAAACGGGGTAGTGCGTGATTATCCTGGAAATTATACTCAATATCGGGAGGCCTTGCTTAATGGCTTAATTCAGGATGATAAAGCAGCGCACCAAATTATGGTAGATAAAAGTCAACCAAAGGCTCCCACCAAAGAAAAAGTACAATTATCTTTTAATGAAAAACGTGAGTTTGAAGCATTGGAGAAAGAAATAGCGCTACTTGGAGAAGAAAAAATCGCTCTGGAGAGTGCCATGAATGCTGGCATAGGCTACGATGAATTGCAAATAGCCGCCGAACGAGTTCAAGTATTGGTGGACTTGTTGGATGAAAAAGAATTGCGCTGGTTAGAATTGAGCGAATAACAAGCTTAAGCTTTACGGCGTACTTCGGCACAAAAAATACCGGCACTTACTGCCACATTTAACGATTCGGCAGCACCAAACTGAGGTATGGTTACTTGATTTTTTACTTTTTCTAAAATTTCGGGTCGAATGCCATTGCCTTCGTTGCCTAGAATAAGTAACCCTTCATGTCCAAAAGTGGTTTCAAAAATGGAGGTTCCGCCTAAGGTAGCGGCAAAAGTGGGTAAACTACTGCCTTGGATTACATCCTCTAAATCGGTGTAAATAACCTTTATTCTGGCTAAAGAGCCCATGCTGGCTTGTACCACTTTAGGGTTGTAAGCTTCTACCGTATCGGTAGAGCAAATGAGTTCTTTAAATCCAAACCAGTCGGCGGTACGAATAATGGTGCCTAAATTCCCCGGATCTTGAACGCCATCGAGGAGTAAATGGAAGGTATTCGCTTCAATTATAAGATCATTTTCGTCTTTTTGTGGAATATAAACCACCGCCAATACGTCTTGAGGTGTATTTAAACCCGATATTTTAGCAATTTCATCAGCTTTAACCTCTAATAACTTTATATTTTGGGAGATTTTGCCCAATTTTGGGAGTACAGTAGAAGTGCCATATACGGAGTGTACACGATATCCCGATTGAAGAAATTCGAGAACAGATTTTAGCCCCTCCACCACAAATAGAGCATGCTCTTTACGGCATTTCTTTTGCTGCAATGATTTTATAAAACCGATCTCTGATTTTGAAAGCATACGCCACTAAGTCCATTTTTGTTCATGCAATAATACTGCTTTTTCTTTTTATTTCTGTGATTGGCTGTTCGCCTACTAGGTTTTTAGAAAAAGAGCAGGTATTAGTAAGAAAGATAGATTTAAAAAATGTAGACCCTCGTTTTGAGGAACAAGCATACCAATACGTGCAAAAAGATTTGCAAAAGCCATCTTGGTTAAATTTGCGTTTATACAATCTAGTAAATGTTAAAAATGGCCGTTATCGAACCGATAACATTAAAAAAATAGGTGAAGCGCCCGCTTTATTAGATAGCTCCTTGGTAGAAATATCTAGAACACAGATAGAGAAATTTTTACAGACTAAAGGCTTTTTGCGTGCAAAAGTTCAAAGTGCCATTGCTATTGAAAAACAAAAAGCCCAAATTACATTTACTGCTATTCCTGGAGCAGAATTCACCATAAATGAGTTGAGCTATTCTATTCCAGATACAACGGTGCGAAGCTTATATCTAAAAAATAAACAATTTGTTTCAAGTGTTGCAAAGGATAAACGCTACGATGCTGATACCTTGAACGCAGAGAGAGAACAAGTTTACCAATTGATGCGTAAAAGCGGGTATTATGAGTATTTACGTCAGTATTTACGATTTGAGGTAGATACGAACGGCATGCAGCATAAAACCAAGTTAAATTTGTTTATTGCCAATCCGACCGGGAAAGTTTCTCATGAAAGGTATACCATTGGTAATAGTTATTTGGCTATTCGTACCAGTACTGGTTTACTAAATTCCACAACATTAGATTCTGCAGTATTAGACAATCAGTATTATCTGAAAGATTATTCAGGTAGGTTTAAATTGAAGCCCATTACAAGGTATATATTTTCTAAAAAAGGGACTAATTATAATTTAGAGGCCGAGAACTTAACTTACGACCGCTTATATGATTTAAACGTATTTAGAAATATAAAAATTAGTTATCAAAAACAATCCGACACCTCACATGTGTTAGATGCCATTTATGATTTTACGCCACTTAAAAAAATGTCTAACCGGCTAGAGGGCGAATACACATTAAATGCCGCTAGAAATGGTTTTAATATTGGTAATACCTATACAAACCGTAATTTGTTTGGTGGAGCCGAGCAGTTTGATCTTAAGTTCAGATATGGTGTATTGTTCGAATCAAAATCTTTGAGCCAACTTTCAGATAGAGCATTTAACCGAGAGTTTGAACTCGGTGCTAATTTTATATTTCCTCGTATACTCATTCCATTTAAGAATACCGTTTCGAGCAAAAATGGCTTACCTCACACCACTTTTTCTACGAGTTTCCAATATTTTCGTCAAAAAAGCGCTTTCGAAAATCGAACCTTCATAAATGCAATTTCTTATGATTGGATGGAAACCAAGTTTAAAAAACACACCTTCACGCCCTTCAATTTAGAGTATAGAAATGGCCAATTAGATGCTGATTTTAGAGATTATTTAGATGCAAATGGCTTTTCATTGTATGTAAAAACCAACGATAGGCAATTTGTAAACTTTGGTAGCCAGTATGCGTTTACGCTCAATAATATTTTATTAAGCACCAAAAGCAATTTCTTTTATTTAAAAGCCTCTGCAGATTTAAGTGGCAATACCTTGGGCTTGTTAAGTAAAGCATTGAATTTAAAAATAGATGCGAAAGGTTATAGAACAGTGTTTGGCTTACCTTATTTGCAATACGCTAAGGCAGAATTAGATATACGTTGGTATAAATACTTTGGTGGCGATAAGCAATTGGTTTTTAGATTGAATCCAGGGTTTGGTATTCCTTATGGTAATAATACCGCTTTACCTATTGAGAAGAATTTTTATGCTGGTGGAACTAACGGCATTAGGGCTTGGCAAGCTAGAACATTAGGGCCTGGTAATTATAATAGAGCAGATATTGATCCGCAGATTAGACAAAACCTGCGTAATTTGGACCAGCTGGGAGAGATTAAATTTGAGGGTAACTTAGAATATCGCTTTAAAATACTAAATAACTTATTTGGAGCCAAAGTAAAAGGTGCCACTTTTACCGATTTTGGAAATATTTGGCGTATACGTGCTGTGGCCGAAAACCCCGGAGGAGAATTCAATTCTTCTAAATTCTTAAAGCAATTTGCCATAGGTGCGGGTGCAGGCTTACGTTTCGATATGGATTATTTCATTTTCAGATTAGATGCCGCGGTTAAAATTCGCGATCCGCAGTTTACAGGCTCCGATCAGTGGGTTATAAAAAATATGTTAAATAAAGAGTTTAAACAAATCTATGCCACTACACACTATCCAGATGTATATCGCTTTGTGCAATATAACTTTGGTATAGGCATGCCATTTTAATCTAAACTGCGTTTGTTGTAAAGCAAAAAGCCTGCATGAAACATTACCCCGATAGGCTTCTGTTGATCATCGTATCTATTTACACTGAGGCTAATGGGTCCAATTGGACTCTGATAGACCAATCCTGCGGTAGCCACATACCGAGCTTTAGAAGATTGTTTCCACGATACATCTTGTAAGCCAACAAGTTCATATCCTTTAATAGATTTAAACAAGTAAGCCTCCAATCGTAAATCAATATTTTTGTGCAGCGAAATGATATTTTTTATTCCCCCAGCCACATAGGAATTGGCTCTAAATCCTTCGAAAAATATCGATTTTGAATCTTGCAAGGGATAAAATGCAGGGGCACTTAATAAGTTAGATTTATAGGTACTGAATAACGGTTTATTAGTCAATATTGATTCTAATGCATAACCAAATGTGACGTGTTTACTACTGATGGGGTAATGCTCTATACTTGCTTTTAGGCGTAACCAATGATGTGCTGTTTCGATAGGATGTAATTGAGCAAAAATAGGTTCGTTGCGTAATACGTTACCTGGTGAATAGTTCTCAGTACCTCCAAAAAATGTTGTTTGAAATTGAAAAAATAGGCCTTTGGTAGCATACTGTTTTTTGTTCAAACTATTCTTTCTTAAATCAATGCCTGCTTTAAAGCCAGCGAAGGTACTCTCATCAAAAATATCGCCATATACATAATTGTTGTTTGGACTAAATCGATCATTAAAATCGAAATAACCTGCTAAAAACTCCAGCTTACCACTACGGCCAAAGGGTGTACCTAGTTTGGCTACCCATTGCCTATCTGATTGATCTACGTAGGTTGGTTTTACTTTATCTACAATAATTTGGCTGGTGCTGTAAAAATTCCAATGGTTGTACGTAAACTCGTTTTCTATATAATAGGTTCGGGTAGTGGGTACATCCATTCTAACTGTAGTTTGCACCGATTCGTAAAACCTACCTGAATATAAGTTTGCTCCAAAAGTGTACGATTGTTTATCAAGAAAATTGTATTGCAGCCCTAAAAATACATTACTTACTGGCCGGGTAGATATACTGCCGCCAAAATCTATCCGGAAATTTTTTTGTGGTTTTACTTGTAGCTCAAAGGTAGTCTGTTGGGTCAAAGAATCTTGGTAAAGACGTGGATAAATGGTTTCAAAATTTTCGTCGGCCGCTAGTTTATAGTAACCATCTTTTATACCTAGCAAGTCTAATTCTTGTTTTTTGGCAAAAAAAACATGTTGTACATATTCTCTTTGTTTAGAGTTAATGCCATTTATAAGAACTTGGTCGAAAACAAGATTGGCATTTTTATTTTTAAAGGCAATTCGCTCTTCTTTTAATTTATAAGCATCACTCCTTTGTTTTACAGCGTTTAAGATGTTTGACATATCGGCCATTGCGGCCTCATATCCACTTTGTATAATGGCACTAACATCGCTAAAATTGGTGGCCGAAAATGAGCTTATATTGGGTTGTATTACTGTCCCGTTTTTACCTACGCTTGCAGTATCCGAATTGGCTAAAAACATATACATCAAAAAGCGGTTTACAACCCGATCATCATTCTCTGTTGGATATTCATTGTAGGTTTTTGAGGATACATTTACCCCAATGATATAATCGGGTTTAAAATTGCTTTTCATCACATCTACCGGGAAGTTGTTGTAAATACCCCCATCAAATACATACCTATTGCCCACTTTTACCGGACGATAAACTAGCGGAACGGCCATAGTGCCTCGTACGGCTTCTACCAAACTACCGCTACCAATAGGAACCATTTTTTTATCAAAAATATCAGATACAATGCAACGATAGGGTACAAAAAGGTTATCAAAATTGTTTTGAGCCGTAGCCGAGGCTTGTCCTAATAATTGCAACAAAGCAAAGTTTAGAGGAATATCGTTTACTAAATTGGCTCTAAAACTGGCATTAAAACTGGTATCAATTTCTAGCTTGGCATTTAAAAAGGCAGGATTATCAGGTTTCTTCTTAAAATAGTACCTGAAATCACTTTTAAAACGTCCGTTTACCCATTCTTGAAAATCATCGCTTTCTGCAATATATTCGATTTCGGATGGAGAATAGCCAGCAGCATATAAGGCACCCACAATTCCGCCCATAGAGGTTCCCGTTATATAATCAATAGGGATATGATTTTCTTCTAATGCTTTTAAAACGCCAATGTGAGCCAAGCCTTTTGCCCCACCACCACTCAATACCAAGCCCACTTTTTGCGCCTTTACTTGGTTTAGTACAAATAGCATGAGACTGAATAGAACAAATTTTTTCATAGGTATTGTTTTTTTTGTATCTGTAGAGGCCACATATTCGGCTATTGCCGATTTAGCGACCTAGAATAAATTCAATTCTTTGATTTTGCTGATTACAAAATCAATCTCTTCTTTGGTAGTATACTTACTAAAAGAGAAACGTACTGCAGGGCTTGAACTATCGGCACCAATACCACTTAATACATGGGAGCCAATGTTACTTCCCGAACTACATGCACTACCTCCAGAAGCAGAAATTCCGGAAATATCTAAATTAAAGAGCAGCATATCGGGCATTTCCATTTTTGGAAAAGATACATTGAGTACGGTATATAAGCTTTCATCTGCAGATGTTTTTCCATTAAAACCAATGCCGGGAATAGCTCTTTTCAACTCGTCAATCATGTATGATTTAATTTCTTGAATATGAGCCTGATGTTTTTCCATATCTGCATAAGCTAGTCCCAATGCTTTGGCTAAGCCTACAATGCCATATACATTTTCTGTGCCACCCCGCATGTTACGCTCTTGTGCACCTCCGTAAATAAACGGCTTAATCTTAATTTTATGGTTGATGTATAAGAATCCAACGCCTTTTGGGCCATGTATTTTATGGGCGGCACATACTAAAAAATGTACCTTTAGTTTGCTTAAATCGTGGCGATAGTGCCCCATTGTTTGAACTGTGTCACTATGGAAAAGCGCATCGTATTGTTCACAAAGTTCACCAACGTGCTCAATATTGGTAAGGGTGCCAATTTCGTTATTGGCGTGCATCAGCGATACAAATGTTTTGGGATTGGTTTTAAGTAATTCTTCTAAATGCGCTAAATCAATACTTCCTTTCTCATTTATCTTTACGAAGCTAAGTTTTATAATACCTTCGTTTGCCAAGGCTTCTAAGGTGTGTAGAACGGCATGGTGCTCAATTTTAGAGGTAATGGCATGTGTTATTCCATGATCTATAATGCCACAGCGAATGGCTGTATTATCTGCCTCTGTGCCTCCTGAGGTGAAAAATATCTCAGCCGGTGAGGTATTTAAAAGGCTTGCTACACTTTTACGTGCTTTTTCTACCACCGATCGTACTTCACGGCCATGTGCATGTATAGACGATGGATTGCCAAATTGGTTTTCCATTACGTTACACATTTCTTTTATTACCTCTTTATCTAGAGGGGTAGTGGCGGCATTATCTAAATAAACTCTCATGTTTTTAGTGGAGGTTCGCTATGGTTTTAATATCTGAAATAATGCGTTGAGCCAATGCATCGGCTTCGGCAGCTGTATTGCTTTCCGAATAAATACGAATAATAGGCTCGGTATTAGATTTTCGTAAATGCACCCATTGTTTGTCAAACTCTATTTTTACACCGTCTATAGTGCTTATAGGTTGATTTTTATATTTTTCTGCTACTTGTTTAAGTAAATTATCAATGTTTAAATCGGGTGTTAAATCGATTTTATTTTTAGAGATAAAATAGCTCGGATAGCTTTTTCTTAGGCTTAAAATATCTTTTCCACTTTTGGCTAAATGGGTTAAAAATAAGGCAATGCCTACCAAGGCATCACGCCCATAATGCGAAGCTGGATAAATTACTCCACCATTACCTTCGCCGCCTATAACGGCATGACTGGCTTTCATTAGCGTAACTACATTTACTTCTCCAACGGCTGCAGAATAGTACTTTTGACCTTTTTGTTCAGTTACATCTCGTAATGCTCGGGTAGAGGAGAGGTTAGAAACCGTGTTCCCCGGAGTATGGCTAAGCACATAATCGGCTACCGCTACCAAGGTGTATTCTTCGCCAAACATAGATCCATCTTGGCAAACAAAACATAAACGATCTACATCCGGATCTACAGCAATGCCTAAATCGGCTTTTTGCTTAATAACCTCGTTTGATAAATCTTTTAAATTTTCGGGTAATGGTTCTGGATTATGCGGAAATTGACCATTAGGCGTATCGTGTAAAGAATAAGTGGTTTCTACACCCAATGCCTTCAGAAGTGCCGGCACAAAAATACCTCCACTAGAATTTACGCTGTCTACAGCCACTTTAAATTTAGCAGCTTTAATGGCCGCAATATCTACTAAATCTAGTGCTAATACGTGATCTATGTGTTTTTGTAGGTAGCTGTCGTTGGTGCTTACTTTGCCCAAATTATCTACTTCGCAAAATGTTAATTCCCCGCTTTCTGCTAAACGTAAAACCTCTTTACCGTCTTCGTCGTTAATAAATTCGCCAGTATGGTTTAACAGTTTTAGGGCATTCCATTGTTTTGGGTTGTGGCTAGCTGTTAAAATAATACCTCCGCCAGCTTGTTCCATGGGTACGGCTAATTCTACCGTAGGCGTGGTAGATAGGCCTAAGTCGATTACATCAATTCCTAAACCCTGCAGGGTGCCAATTACTAAATTTCGTACCATTTCTCCCGAAATTCGGGCATCTCTACCTACCACAATTTTACGGTTATTGGTATTTTGTACTACCCAAGTACCGTAAGCCGCAGTAAATTTCACAATATCTAGTGGGGTAAAGCCTTCTCCTGGTTTGCCGCCAATGGTTCCTCTTATGCCCGAAATGGATTTTATTAAACTCACCTTAAATTTTCTTTATATCTCAAAAATACACTTTTCGGCTTAAATGAGCAGTAGATTTTACGCCTAATCTGCCAAAATTTATTCGATATATTTGTGACTTAAACAAAAGCTAAGAGATGACTAAGGAGTGGTTTAAAAATTGGTTCGATTCACCCTATTATCATATACTTTACCATCAGCGTAACGACGCTGAAGCAGAGTTATTTATAGATAATTTACTTGCTTATTTGCAACCAGAACCAGAAGCTAATTTCTTAGATATTGCTTGTGGAAGAGGCCGACATGCCATCTATTTAAATAAAAAAGGGTTTTCGGTTACTGGCATCGATTTGTCTGAATCGAATATTTTATTTGCACAAGAATTTCAACAAGAAAACCTACATTTTTTTGTGCATGATATGCGTAATTCCTTTACTGGAGAATCTTTTAATACCATTTTTAACTTGTTTACTAGTTTTGGCTACTTCGATACTTTTGACGATCATGTGCTTGCATTGAAGCAGTTTAATCGGTCTGCAAAGCCCAATGGAACGTTGGTATTAGATTATTTTAATACGACCAAAATAATGAGGAATTTGGCTCCCACAGCCCACAAAACTATTCAAAAAATTGATTTCAGTATTGCTAAAGAGGTGCTTAATAATCAAATTGTAAAGACCATTGTGTTTAGTGATAAGGGCATAAAATATTCCTTTAAAGAACAGGTAAAAGCTTTTCTTATGGCCGATTTTGAGCAGTTATTTGCACAAAGTGGCTGGCTTATAGAAGATTGTTTTGGAGATTATGAGTTGAATCCCTTTGACGAAGAGCGTTCAGATCGCTTGATATTTATTTGTAAGAAAGCCCTATGATAAATCAACTTCTTCAGCTAGATCAACAGTGGTTTTCTGCCATCAATCAGGGCCTAGTCAATCCGGTATTTGATGTGCTTATGCCTATTCTTAGAAACCGCCTAACTTGGCTGCCACTCTATCTTTTGGCCACTTATTTTGCCATCAAAAAATTTGGTCGGGTTGGTGGCTTTATGCTGTTGTTTGGTGTTTTATGTTTTGCAATAGCCGATTATTCATCGGCTAGTATACTTAAACCTTTGGTAGCTCGGTTGAGGCCCTGCAACACACCCGGATTGAGTGTGCGTACTTTAGTAGATTGTGGCACGGGTTTCAGTTTTCCTTCATCGCATGCGGCTAACCACTTTGCATTGGCCGTTTTTTTTGCAATGTTGTTTGGTAAGCATTTTAAAGGGGCTATTTTATGGCCTTTATTTTGGGCTTTTTCTATTGCCTTTGCCCAGGTATATGTGGGCGTACATTTCCCCGTTGATGTAATTAGCGGAGCTTGTATAGGGTCTCTCATAGGCATAGCTTTGAGCTATATTTTTAAACACTTTTTTTCAACTGAGTTATGGAAATCTGGAAAGTAGTATTGCTATTTAGTAGTGCCTTATTGGGCGGTTTAACCGTTTTTCTTTCGAAACAAATTAGTGCCAATGGGCTTAAACTTATTTTATCTTTTAGCGGAGCCTATTTATTTGCCATTACTGTTTTACATTTAATTCCGGAGGTATACATTGGTGGTACAGCTAGTATTGGCTTGTATATTTTAGGTGGATTTGTGTTTCAAATTATTTTGGAGCAGTTTTCTGAAGGTATTGAGCATGGGCATATCCACGTACATGCACATGCTCAAAAGGCTTTTCCATTGGGAGTAATATTGAGTTTATGTATTCACGCTTTTTTTGAAGGCATTCCTTTAGTAAGTGGTGGAGGGAATGAATTAGTATTTGGTATAGCTTTGCACCATTTACCTGCTGCTTTTGCTTTGGGTACGGTATTATTGCATCATAAAATATCTGGCTACCGCTTATTGGTTTATTTAATTTTATTTGCCCTAATGTCGCCATTGGGGTATTTAGTAGGGGCGCAAGCTCAAACTGGTAGTATTAGCGCTTGGATACGCCCTATTATGGCAGTAGTAATAGGTATGTTTTTACATATTTCCACAACCATTTTGTTCGAATCGAGTGTAGATCATCGATTTAATTTTAAGAAAATGTTAGCGGTACTATTGGGTTTGGCAGGAGCCATTTTGGGTTTTAGCTTTAGCCTCTAAATTTATCTAGTAAATCGCAGAGTTTAGCTGCTTCATCTACAGTTAAATTTTCTTTTAATAGTTCATCCATATCCATAGCTACATCTAATTCTTGTAAAATAGCTAAGCCTTGTTTAGATATAAGTATATCTACTGCTCGGCGATCTTTTTCGTTCGCCATTCGGCTTAGTAAGCCTTTTTTGTGCAAGCGTTCTACAATTCTAGAGGCGTCAGACATTTTGTCTAACATGCGATCACGCAATAAATTTACTGTAGCTGGTTTAGGGAATTGCCCTCTAAGAATACGCAAAATATTGTATTGTTGGAGTGTGATATCTCGATCGTCTAAACGCTTTTTTAATAAATTAGTAATCCAACCATAAGTATACAATATATCTACAATAGATTTATGGTAGTTGCTAGTAAATTTGCTTGATGATATTTCGTCTTCTAATCTCATAATATTTTACAATTTTAATAAAAAAATTAATTAAAAAGATAATTTAATAATTTTTTTAGAAAATAAGGAGTATTTTTTTTCTTCGATGAAGTGAGATTGACTTCATTTTTATAAGCTTTTGATTGGAATTTTATCCTTAAAATAAGCTTTTAAATGTACTCCATCACCATGCACAGTCCATACTTCAGTAGGTTTTACTAGGTCAATCATTTTTAGAATATCGTTCCAGTCTACATGGTCGGAAATAAGAAGTTGCAAATCGTTTTGGTTTTGTAAGTTTTTCCAGCCCGATGCAAATGCCCTACACACATTGGTGGCTCTAGCATAGCTTTTAAAGGTAAGCGGGGGCACTAAGTAAACATAGTTTTTTTCTACCTCCTTCATCATTTTTCTGGTATAAAGCTGGTATTTGCCTAAGTTTATGTTCCATTTTTCATGCAATTGGTGCAGTGGTAATAGTTGGAAATGAACGACCACTTTTCGGTTGGGACAATGGTCGTTAATTAAACGGGTTAAACGCTGGGCTTTGCCTAATGAATAGGTTCCTAGAAGCACGTTTTCAGAATGTTCATTTAGTTTTTTTATTTCTTCAACGGGGTTGGGGTGTTGCGTATTCGGATGGGCAAAGGTTGTTTCGGTAATCAACACATCGGCTTTTATAAATTCTATAGCGGTACAGGTAGCATCTTCTTGCAATTTGTAATCGCCGGTATAGAGGTAGCGTATATTTTTATACTCCAAAAGAATTTGTGCAGAGCCTAAAATATGCCCAGCCGAGTGGAACGAAACCTTGACGCCATTTAGCTCAAAAGACTCACCATACGATTTTATGTTAAAAGTTCCTCCCGCCGATTTTTTGTAGCGTAAACGCATAATTTCGGCTGTTTCTGGGGTGCAGCATACCTGTTTATTGTCTCTACAAGCATGGTCGCCATGGGCATGTGAAATAAGGGCTTGATCTACAGCACTGCTCGGATCGAGGTAAAATGATCCATAAGGGCAGTATAAACCCTGGTCTGTGCGTATAATAAAATCAGCTAATATCATACTCCGCTACTGCCTTTTAAAAATTGAGTATGGAGCGCTATAATTTGCGTAATGAGTAGGTGTTTCTCGTCGTTTAAAATTAGAAAATTAGCTAATTTGGCCTTTTCCTCATCGGGCAATTGATTTGCTATTCGTGCCCTTATTTGTGCTTCACTGCTATTATCTCTTGCTTTTAGACGTTTTACTCTTAATGCCATGGGCGATTCTACTAAAATTGTATAATCACATTGCTTATACGAACCACTTTCTATGAGCAGGGCGGCTTCCTTAAGTATATAGGGGCTATGTTGTTGACTACACCATTTATCAAAATGGGCTAAAACTGCCGGATGCACGAGCGCATTTAATTGCTCTAAGGCCTTTTCATCACTAAACACTTTATTGGCTACATACTTGGTGTCAAGTTCGCCTTTGTTTGTAAATGTGGCGGAGCCAAAAGCGGTTATTAATTGCTGTTTTAAACCTGAATTAGTGGCCATTAGCGTTTTTGCCGCTTGGTCGGCATAATATACAGGTACTCCCAAGAGGGCAAATATCTCACAAATGGTGCTTTTGCCCGTTCCAATTCCGCCGGTTATTCCAATTTTTAACATCAGCGATAAATTAGTAAATCAACGGTTTGAGGTTCTGTTCGAATGATGCGTACAAAGTTTAATATTTTTCCAAATTTTATGGGTAAAGCAGTATTTTTTTCAGGATTCCAGTTTTCCAAGTCAATGTAAACTTCAAAATCGGCGGTGCTAACTTTGTTGTAGTTGACTAGTGCTACCAATACTTGTGCATGTACTTTTGCTGGTATTAGGGCTACGTTGGGGTGTTTGCTATTGTTTTTAATGCTAACGGGTAAGGTGAGGTCTTTTTCTGTAAAACTACTAACCGGAATAGTTACTAATACCTGCTTAGGGTACATGTCAATTTTTTCATACGTGTTTTCTAGTTTTACCCATTGTTTAATAGAGGTATTTACTTTCTTTTGCTCGAGTACTTCGGTATATATAGCCTTAATTTCGCGAAGTTTTTCTGCCGATCCGCTAAGGGTAACCGTTATAGGCCGAAGGGTAATTGTGTCGTATAAACCATAAAAGCGCTCAAAAGCAAGCTTAGACCGAAATAAAACAGGAACTACTTTTGTTTCGATATTTTTTGTTCTAAACGAAATTTTAGATGGCCAAATAGATAAGATGCGAAGGTTTTTACCTAATTGTTTGTTGAAACTATCTAATTGGCTATCTAGCTCAATATCGGCTTGTATGGTACTAAGTTTTACTGTTAGCGTCGGGGTAGGTTTTAGTGCGTGGAATAAATAATCCCAGCCAGTGCCTAGCACTTTTACACTAAACGTATCGATTCGCAAACTTTTAGTAGAAAGTGAATGGCTAAATCGAACGGCAATGCTACTCTGGTATGCGTAAGGTTTAGAGAGCGAAAAGAAAACCCATAGGCACAATGCCACAAGCAAAGAGCTTAAGAAAATGTTGAATTTTCTTTTTTGGACTTTGGTTATTAGATTCCAGGGCATGCTCAAAAGTAAGAAACATATTTTTACCCCGAAACTGGGGAATTAAATAAGCCACCCCGATGTGTTGGTGTGGCTTATTAATAGATTGTGGTTGTAAATTATTTACTGATTGCTTTTGAGGCATCTAATGAAACAGCTGATTTGTCGAAACGAATTTTGGTGCCACCTTCTACTTCAATTACAAAAGTATTCTCGTTCATATCAACAATTTTACCGTGAATTCCGGCGCTGGTTACCACTTTATCACCTTTTTTAAGTTCTTCTACAAACTTTTTGTGATCTTTTGCTTTTTTCATTTGCGGTCTTATCATGAAAAAATAAAATACCACAATAATTAATACAATTGGCAAAAATTGCATAATGGGGTTAGCTGCTTCAGCTTGTAATAAAATAGAGTTTAACATCATTTTTACTTGTTTTTAGGTTTTACATTACCCACTAGGTGCAACTCTTCGTTGCCTCTAAAGGTATTGGTTGTTAAGGTTATGGTTTTGTTTTGCATGCCTGCTTTTCCGGTACTGTTAAACACCACATGAATGATGCCTGTTTTGCCCGGAGCAAGAGGTTTTTTTGGATATTCGGGTACGGTGCAACCGCAGGTGGCGGCGGCACTGCTAATTATTAAGGCCGATTTTCCGGTATTGGTGAAGAAAAAGTCGTACACCACCTTATCGCCTTCATTGACTTGGCCAAAATCGTGCGATTCTTTCGCAAAAGTCATAACAGGTGCGGTAGCCTTATCTACTGTTGATTTGCCTTCGGTGCTGTTAGAAGAAGAACATGCGATAGTCAATACGGCAATAAATAGGAGTGGAATAAACTGTTTCATAAATTAATTTAATAAGCCTCGGCCAATTTTTAGCACTTGTTTGCTCTTTTTTAAGTCGGCTAAAATTTTATCTAAAATACCGTTTATAAACGAATTACTTTTTGGTGTACTGTAATCTTTAGATATTTCTATGTACTCGTTAATAGTTACTTTCACAGGAATTTCTTTAAAGTGCACTAATTCTGTAATAGCCATTTGCATTAGCAATACATCCATCAGGGCAATCCGGTCTGAATCCCAATTGGTTGTTTTCTTATCTATCAACTGTAAATACTCGTCTTGATGGTTGATTGTTTTTTGCAATAAATCCAACACAAAATACCGATCTTCTTGTTCATCTTGCAACAATGGGGCCAATGAGTTTTCTAGAGGGCTATTGCCTTTAAAGTTCTTTAAGGTTTTTGCAATCATGCCTTTTAGTACTTCTTTATCTACGGACCAGTTTATGAATTTTTCTTCGAAAATTTGCTCAATTGCAGGTGTTTTAAGTATAATTTTTCTGAAAATATGATTCATTACGTCTTTATCGCTAGCAATACTATGTTCGTTTAGTTGCAAAAAAGAGGCATATTCCGGTGTAGTTTTTAGTAAAGAAAATATGGTTTTATCAATGCTGGGCTCGAAATTCCAATTTACCTTGTGTTCTTTTACACCTTGTAGGTATGCAGGGTGATTGCGTAGCGCACTGATAAATAAGTTTTGGTTTAATTTGGTAGGGGCATTTAAATCTTCGGCGCTTGGGAGGTATTTATTTGCTCTATCTTCGGCATCTGTGCTGCTATAATCGGCCACCAAAATGAGTAAAGATAGGGTATAGAAATACATTTCATTTACCGATTCTATAAGGTTTATCAAGGCTTTTTCGAAAGATTTTAATTCTTTATTTTCGGCCTGGTGGTACGCATATAGGGTTTGTAATACTTTTACTCTCAGTTGCCTTCTGTTTAGCATAATAAAGAACGATTTGGTTAAAATTAACCAGGTGTACTAGTTAGAAACTTGCTTTAATTTTCTTAATATCTTCAATGCGTTTTTCAGCAATTTTATTGGCCGCTTCGCTAGTAGGTATATTTTCGATTTTAGATTTTTTTAATACGTTTCGGGTGGCATCGTAAATATTTTCGGCCAATTGCATGGTTCTTTTTTTGCTATAACCGGCAATTTCTGAATAACAATTTATTAAGCCACCTGCATTAATTAAGTAGTCGGGGGCGTATAAAATACCCTTCTCTAAAAGCAGTTTTCCGTGTACCGATTCGTCGGCCAATTGATTGTTAGCCGCTCCAGCAATAATAGAGCAGTTTAAGCGCTCAATAGTTTCGGTATTTACGGTAGCACCTAAGGCACAAGGCGCATAAATATCAATATCTAAATCAAAAATAGAATTATTGGCCACAGCTTCGGCACCATATTTTTTAGCTACTTTTTGTAAACGGTCTTCGTCAATATCACTTACATAAACCTTAGCATTTTCTTCGCGAAGTAGCTGTACCAAATTTTCGCCCACATGGCCAATGCCTTGTACAGCTATAGATTTTCCAGCTAAACTATCATTCCCAAACTGCTCTTTTACACAAGCTTTAATGCCCATAAAAACGCCTTTTGCGGTAACAGGAGAGGGGTCTCCACTACCTCCTAATGATTCTGGAACGCCTGTAACATGTTCAGTTTCCATGCGAATGTATTCCATATCCTTAGTGTTGGTGCCCATATCTTCGGCGGTAATAAAAGAGCCGTTTAAATTTTTTATGAATTTGCCATATCTACGCATCATGGCTTCGTTTTTATCGGTCCGACTATCGCCGATAATTACCGCCTTGCCACCACCTAAATTTAAACCAGTAATGGCTGCTTTGTAGGTCATTCCTCTCGATAAGCGCAATACATCGTGTAAGGCATCTTGCTCATTTGCGTAGCTCCACATGCGGGTACCGCCTAATGCAGGGCCTAAAGTAGTATCGTGTATGGCAATAATAGCTTTAAGTCCAGTTTCGGCATCGTTGCAAAAAACAACATTTTGATGCCCAAATTGGCTCATTTGTTCAAAAATGGAAAGCGTATTTTTGGTGTTTGATGACATGTGTTTGAATGATATCGTTGGGCAAAAGTAGTAAAATTTAAACAAGATTTCGGTTTAATACAGGACTTTTAGCTGTAGAAAAATCTGTACTTTTATGCCGGATGAAAGACCTAGCATATCTCAACAAATTCTTCTTAAAATACAAATGGAGGCTTATCCCGGGAGTTATTTTTGTGATAATTGCCAATCTTTTTGCTGTTTTGCCCGCACAAGTTATTAGAACTACTTTTAATTTGGTAAGTGATAATATCGCCATTTATCGACTTTTTTCAGGTTTCGAGCGGCAAACCATTGTGCTGCAGCTTTTTGGTTATAGCGTACTCTTTTTTGGGTTGGTAGTATTGCTTTTGGCGCTAATTAGAGGACTTTTTTTATTCTTTATGCGTCAAACCATAATTCTCATGTCGCGGCATATAGAGTATGATTTAAAGAATGAGATTTATAGTCATTACCAGTCCTTGTCCTTAGCTTTTTTCAGAAAAAATACTACAGGCGATTTAATGAATAGGGTGACCGAAGATGTGAGCCGAGTGCGTATGTATTTAGGCCCAGCTATTATGTATTCTATCAACACCGTGGTGCTCTTCATCTTGGTTATTTATGCTATGGTTTCGGTGAATTTAAAATTAGCCATTTTGAGCCTTTTGCCTCTGCCATTTTTAGCCTTAACTATTTATTTGGTAAACAACATTATCAATAGTCGTAGCGAACGCATACAAGCACAACTCTCAAATTTATCATCATTTGTACAAGAAACTTTTTCGGGTATTCGCTTAATTAAAGCCTATGTGAGAGAAAATGAGGTAGCAGGCCGTTTTACAGAATCGAGTTTAAACTACCAGCGTAACTCCATGGATTTAGTAAAAGTGCAAGCTTTGTTTTACCCCATTATGTTACTCTTGGTAGGGTTAAGCACCATTATTACTGTGTATGTAGGTGGTTTTGAAGTAATTAATGGCCACATAACAGCTGGTAATATTGCAGAGTTTGTAGTGTATGTCACTCAACTTACTTTCCCGGTAATGTCATTCGGTTGGGTAACCTCCCTAATTCAACGGGCAGCAGCCTCTCAAAAGCGTATTAATGAATTTTTGCACATCGATTCAGAGATTAAGACCGGACATATCGATATAAATTTGAAGGGCAATATTCGCTTCAAAAACGTCAGTTTCACCTATCCAGATACTGGAATACAGGCTCTTAAAAATGTGAATTTTGAACTTAAGCAAGGAGAATTATTAGCCATTATAGGCAAAACAGGCTCTGGTAAATCAACCTTAGCCAATTTATTAATGCGCATGTATGATGTACAAGCAGGAGAAATTTGTGTAGAAGAACAGCCCATCAAAAATCTAAATCTCATTCACTACCGCTCCCAGTTAGGTTTTGTACCTCAGGAAGTGTTTTTGTTTTCCGATACCATTGCCAATAATATTGCATTTGGCTGTAGCGCCACTCTGCCCGAAATAGAAAAAGCTGCCAAGCAAGCCGCCGTACATGAAAATATAAGCACCTTCGAAAAAGGGTACCAAACGCTATTGGGAGAGCGTGGTATTACTTTATCGGGTGGACAAAAACAACGTGTTTCTATTGCTAGAGCCCTTGTTAAAAAACCTTCCTTATTGATTTTGGACGATTCGCTATCGGCCGTAGATACCCGCACTGAAGAACAAATTTTGAGAAATTTAGATCATTATACCAAACATAGTACTACTCTTATTATTGCACACCGAATTTCTAGTATAAAGCAAGCTAACCAGATTTTGGTATTAGATGCCGGCGAAATTATTGAATCGGGTACCCACGATCAGTTACTCTCTCAAAAAGGGTTCTATTATGAACTTTACCAAAAGCAATTGTTAGAAGAAGAAATGGCAGACCACTAATCAATTGTGTTTTTCTTTTTTGGAAATTTCTATATTTATGTTTTATATTTACGTTAAGCAATAAAAAACACAATACGAATGGGAGATTTTGATAACAAAGAGCGGGAAGAAGTTTTTTCAAAAAAAGTGAGAGCGGGTAAACGCACCTATTTTTTCGATGTAAAAGCCACACGTTCTAACGATTACTACGTGACCGTAACAGAGAGCAAAAAAAGATTAGAAGATGGCGTGTTTATTAAACACAAAATCTTTTTGTACAAAGAAGATTTTGAGAAGTTTGCCGAAGGCTTCAAAGAAACAATTGATTATGTGAAAGCAAATCAAGAAGTGGTAGAAAAACGCTACGAATACAACGAAAATGCAGCTGAATCTACCAAAGTAAGCGACGACGATTTTAACTTCGAAATTTAATCAACCTAAATCATGTATAGAGGCTGTTCCCCAAAGAACGGCCTCTATCTGTTTCTAGGCTTTATAAAACGGGCATTTTTTGCTAAATTGCGCCAAATTTTACAACACACATGGCATTACAATGCGGAATTGTTGGCTTGCCCAACGTCGGAAAATCGACTTTATTTAATTGTTTATCTAACGCAAAAGCACAAGCGGCAAACTTTCCGTTTTGTACCATAGAACCCAATGTGGGGGTTATTACTGTGCCCGATGAGCGTCTAACTAAATTAGCTGAATTGGTAAAACCTCAGCGTATTTTACCCAACACGATAGAAATTGTAGACATTGCAGGTTTGGTAAAAGGAGCCAGCAAAGGAGAGGGGTTGGGTAACCAATTTTTAGGAAATATTCGTGCCACAGACGCTATTATACACGTTTTACGTTGCTTTGATGATGGTAACGTGATACACGTTGATGGGTCTGTTGATCCCATTCGTGATAAAGAAATTATTGATACCGAGCTGCAATTGAAAGATTTAGATACGGTACTTAAAAAAATACAAAAAGTAGAAAAGCAAGCCAAAACGGGTAACGATAAAGATGCCAAAAAGGCTTACGAGATTGCTTTAATAGCTAAAAGTCATTTAGAGTCGGGTAAATCGGTGCGTACGGCACCAATTAGTGCCGAAGATATGGACTATTTAGCCGATTGCTTTTTACTAACCGCCAAGCCGGTTTTATACGTTTGTAACGTAGACGAAGGCTCGGTAACCAAAGGCAATGCCTATGTGGAACGTGTAAAAAAAGCCGTAAAAGAAGAAAACGCCGAAGTATTGATTATTTCAGCCAAAATAGAATCCGAAATTGCCGAATTAGAAAGCTACGAAGAGCGACAATTGTTTTTAGAAGATTTAGGTTTAACCGAATCGGGCGTAGCCAAACTTATAAAAGCGGCCTATTCTTTGCTGAACCTTGCCACTTATTTTACAGCTGGCGTGCAAGAGGTAAGAGCATGGACCATTCAAAAAGGATGGACAGCCCCACAGGCTGCTGGTGTTATTCATACCGATTTTGAAAAAGGTTTTATACGTGCCGAAGTCATAAAATACATCGATTATATTGCGCTAGGTTCGGAAAATGCCTGTAAAGAAGCAGGAAAATTAAACGTAGAGGGTAAAAGTTATCTCGTAGCCGATGGCGATGTGATGCATTTTCGCTTTAATGTTTAATTGTACCTTTATCTAAACCTTTTTAACCTGTACCCATAGTTCAATGGATAGAATTGCAGATTCCGGTTCTGCAGATGGGGGTTCGAATCCCTCTGGGTACACAAAATATACACCATGGAACCAAAAGATAGCAACGGAAATATTCTACAAGCCGGCGATTCGGTAGTAGTGACACAAACTCTCAAAGTAAAAGGATTTTCGAGTGGGATTAAACGGGGCACCGTGGTAAAAAATATCCGTTTAACAGACGACCAAGATGCCATTGAAGGTAAAGTAGAAGGTTCGGTTATTGTGATTAAAACCTGTTATTTAAAGAAAAAGTAATTAGCCTACAAAGGTCCGAAAGGTGAGGTTAACTCTAGGCTTTTTAATTTTTGTGCTTTTATTTAGTTTGTGCAGCCAATAGGTTTGAGTTTCGTTTTTCATAAGCAATAAACTCCCGTGTTCTAAATCTAGAGATACTGTTTGCCCACTATTTTTGTGTTTAAAGCTAAATTTTCGTTCTGCACCTAAACTAAGTGAAGCAATGCAGCTATTTTTCCCCAAAGATTTTTCGTCATCGCTGTGCCACCCCATAGCCTCATCGCCAGAATGATACAAATTAAGTAAGCATGAATTGTAGGTAAAACCACTTGTATCTTCCACTACTTTTTTTAAATCAAGCAAGTCTTGAGTCCAGGGTAAAGCCACTTTTGCAATATTGGAATAGGCATAAGAATAGCCTAAATCGCCATACCAGGCAACTTTTCGTTTGGTAATGTACTGTTTGCCAAAAATATGAGCCTCATCATTTTTCCAGTCAATAGTGTTTAATAATTGATGGTAAAAATGATCGGCAAGTTTAGGTGTAAGCACTGATCCAAAATAATTAACTGTACCCTCAAAAGGCAATACATTGTGCTCAGAATTTACCCCAAACAAATCCATTTTAGTTTCCCATCATGCGAATAAAAGAGGCTATTTTCGCCTTCATTTCGCCACGGTTTACAATAAAATCTAGAAAGCCGTGCTCCAGCACAAACTCCGATGTTTGGAATCCTTTAGGTAAATCTCTTTTAATGGTTTCTTTAATAACTCTTGGGCCGGCAAAGCCAATTAAGGCGCCCGGTTCTGCAATATTAATATCGCCAAGCATGGCATAAGAAGCGGTTACCCCACCCGTGGTTGGGTCTGTTAATAAAGAAATATAGGGAATTTTAGCTCTACTTAATAAAGCCAATTTAGCTGATGTTTTGGCCATTTGCATTAACGAAAAGGCCGCTTCCATCATGCGGGCTCCACCCGATTTAGAAATTAATAAAAACGGAGTCTTATTTTTGATGCAATAATCAATAGACCGGGCAATTTTTTCGCCAACTACCGATCCCATAGAGCCTCCAATAAAGGCAAAATCCATACAAGCTATCACTAAATCTTGCCCCTCAATTTTTCCATGAGCAGCTCTAATAGCATCTTTTAAGCCTGTTTTTTTGGTGGTTTCAGTGATGCGATCGGTATACTTTTTACTATCCGTAAAGTCTAGGGGGTCTCCAGAGGTTAAATTGCCAAACAATTCTTTGAAATCATTGTGGTCAAACAACAGTTCAAAATACTCTCTAGATCCAATGCGTAAATGGTGATTGCAATACTGGCAAACATGTAAATTATCTACTTGTTCTTGATAATGAAGGGCTTTTTTACAAGATGGACATTTTTCCCAAATACCATCTGGAGCTTCTAATTTATCTTCGGTAGACGTATGAATTCCCTTTTTATCTCTCTTAAACCAAGGCATATTGTTATTAATTGAGCTACAAAGAAACAAAAAAATAAGAAATCATACCGCTATAAATTTCCAAATACTGCAATATTAATAGGCAATTTTATCCGTTATATAGGCAAAATGCGTATTTTTGGGCGATATAATTTCTCTTAATAAAAAAACCATATGAGCTTAAAAAATTTTACCGGAGTGTTAGTAGGCGATGCTGTTCAAGAATTGTTTGAAGTTGCCAAAAAACATCAATTTGCCCTGCCGGCTGTAAACGTAATTGGCACCAATTCTATCAATGCAGTTATGGAAACTGCCAAAGCGGTAAAATCGCCAGTTATTATCCAATTATCAAACGGTGGAGCTCAATTTTATGCCGGTAAATCATTAAGCAACGAAAACCAACAAGCTTGTATTTTAGGAGCTGTTTCAGCTGCTGAGCACGTGCATTTGCTAGCCGAACAGTATGGCATTGCGGTAATTTTACATACCGATCATGCGGCTAAGAAATTATTGCCTTGGATAGATGGTTTGTTAGATTATGGCGAAAAATTCTTTGCCCGTCATGTTAAACCTTTGTTTTCATCGCATATGATTGATTTATCAGAGGAATCTTTAGAAGAAAATATAGAAATATGTAAAACCTATTTAGCCCGTATGGCCAAAATGGGTATGACCTTAGAAATTGAATTAGGCGTAACCGGTGGCGAAGAGGATGGAGTGGATAATACCGATGTAGATAGCGCAAGATTATATACCCAACCTTCTGAAGTAGCCTATGCCTACAAAGAATTGAGCAGTGTAAGCGATAAATTTACCATTGCTGCTGCTTTTGGAAATGTACACGGCGTTTACAAGCCCGGAAATGTAAAATTACAGCCTGTAATTCTTAAAAATTCGCAAGAATTTATCCGTCAAGAATTTTCCTTAAGTCCAGAAAAACCAATAAATTTTGTTTTCCACGGTGGTTCAGGTTCTTCTCAAGAAGAAATTAGAGAAGCCATTTCCTACGGTGCCATTAAAATGAATATAGATACCGATATGCAATGGGCATATTGGGAGGGTGTTTTAGACTTCTACAAAGCAAAAGAAGCGTATTTACAAGCTCAAATTGGTAACCCCGAGGGAGATGATGTGCCCAATAAGAAATTTTACGATCCACGTGTGTGGTTGCGTAAAGGCGAAGATCAATTTGTAACCCGTTTAACGCAAGCTTTTGAAGATTTAAATTGCCTAAACGTAAACGATAAACTGTAATGTCTATACTCGTAAATAAAGTAGATTCTGAACTTGAATTAGCCCACGTCTTCGAAATTCGTAGAGAGGTTTTTGTGGACGAGCAAGACTGTCCACCCGAGTTGGAATGGGAGTTTGAAGAAGAATCTACACACTTTTTAGCCAGATTAGACGAATTGCCTGTGGGTGCAGCCCGTTGGCGCAAAACAGATAAGGGCTATAAGTTAGAGCGTTTTGCGGTGGCAATGGCCTATAGAGGCAAGGGAGTTGGCCAAGCTTTGGTAACCGCGGTATTAGCCGATTTACCAGAAGATTCAACCTTCGTTTACCTCCATGCACAAGTAAATGCTATGGGTTTATATAGCAAATTTGGCTTCGTAGCCGAAGGCCCACAGTTTGAAGAAGCCGGAATTCAGCATTTTAAAATGGTGTTAAAAGGCTAAATCCGATTTTTTTACTGTTCGTCGCCCCTTATTTTCACTTTTACCCCGTCCAAACTTTCGTTAATGCGCAATTGGCAAGCCAAACGACTATCAAAGCCGGCATCGGGTAAGGTATCTAACATATCCAATTCTGCATCTTGCGCTTCGGGTAATTGGTCTATGCCTTCTAGTACTTGTACATGGCAGGTGGCGCATAGCGCCATACCGCCGCAAGTAGCTAAAATGTGGTAGCCAGAAGCTTTAAGGGCTTCCATGAGGTTTAAATTGATATCCGTAGGTAGTTCCACCACTTGGGTAGCGCCATCGCGATCTTCAACAGTTACATTAATCATCATATTAGAATGCATTTACGCCGTAAACGGTGGTGTATTTAAAACTTAATTTTTGATCGGGGTATACAAATTTAAAGGCACTTTGTACCATTAATGCCGCTTCGTGGAAACCACATAAAATCAATTTCAATTTCCCTGGATAGGTATTGATGTCGCCAATAGCAAAAATACGCTCTACACTAGTCGAATAATCAAAAGTATTAACCTCAATGGCAGATTTATCAATGCTTAAGCCCCAGTTCGCTAGCGGGCCTAATTTAGGGCTTAAGCCGAAGAGCGGAATTAAGTAGTCGGTTTCTAATGTTTTCTCTTCTTTATCTTTTCCAACCAGAGTAATCGATTCGATATGTTCGTTTCCGGAAATGCTTAATACGTTCGATTGCAATACCAAATTGATTTTACCCTCTTTGGCCAAGTCAAATACCTTTTCTGCCGAATCGGGCGCACCACGGAAGGTATCGCCTCGGTGTACTAAGGTTACTTTTTTGGCCACATCGGCTAGGTAAATTGTCCAATCTAACGCAGAGTCGCCACCGCCTGCTAATACAATGTTTTTATCGCGAAATAGCTCGGGTTGTTTCACCATATAAGCAACACCCTTGCCTTCAAAATCTTCAAGTCCTACAATCTCCGGTTTACGGGGTTCAAAGCAACCTAAGCCACCGGCAATGGCTACCACCTGGCAATGTACCGCCGTTCCTTCGTTGGTGCGTACAATGTATGATCCGTCAGGTTGTTTCTCTAATTCTTCCACCCGTTCGCCTAGGGTAAAGCCTGGCTCAAATGGGGCAATTTGCTCCATTAACTTATCAATAAGTTCTTGGGCCTTAATTTCAGGATAACCCGGAATATCATAAATGGGTTTTTGAGGATAAATTTCGGATAGTTGACCGCCAATTTGAGGTAGTGCATCAATTAAATGGCAACGCATTTTTAACAATCCGGCTTCGAAAATGGTAAATAAGCCAACCGGGCCGGCTCCAATAATGCAAATATCTGTTGTAATCATTTTTATAGGGTGTTCGTATCTAAATTAGTATAGATGGTGTTTAAAATTCGTTTCAAGTCGGTATAATCTCTTTCACTTAAATTTTCCCAGGCTTTCATGCGTATTTCACCCATTTTTGGGCTCCATTCGGCTGCTTTATTTTTCCCAGTGCTAGTTAAATGCACGGTAAAGCTACGACGATCAGTCTGATTTATACGACGCTCAACTAGGTCTTTTTTGCACAATAAATCGATAATTCGGGTAAGTGTAGGATGATCTTTTCCTAAAAGGTCGGCCAATTCACTTTGGTTGAGGTGCTCCTGCTCTTTTAAGTTTTTGAGCACTAGCCATTGATCTACCGTAATGTCAAATTTTTGGGTATTAAATTGACGTTGGGCATATTGCTTTACCTTTCGTGCCGTTCGGTCGAGTAAATGAGAATAGGCGTAAAACGGATCTGTTGACATAGCAATAATTAGTACAACAAATATCTGAAATATTTTTGAAATAAAAAAACCCCTCGAAATTCGAGAGGCTTTTTATCTAGCAATAGGCGAATGTTTATTTTTTGTCTTGGTTGTCTTTTTGGAATTCTACTACTACCGGTGTAGCTACACAGATAGAAGAGTAGGTTCCGAAAATAACCCCAATTAATAAGGCAAAAGAGAATCCACGAATTACTTCTCCACCGAAGATGAAAAGTACCGCCAATACGAAGATTACGGTTAATGCGGTAATTACGGTACGACTTAGGGTACTGTTAATCGCATCGTTAATTACTTCTTTCATGTTATCTGCTTTAGAGTGGTGTAAGCCCAAGTACTCACGCACACGGTCAAATACTACCACCGTATCGTTAATTGAGTAACCAATAACAGTTAGAATAGCCGCAATAAAGGCCTGGTCAATATCTAAAGAGAATGGTAAGTATCCGTTAAATAAAGAGAAGAATGATAATACCAACAACACGTCGTGGGTTAAGGCTACCAAGGCACCTAAACTGAAGGTCCATTTACGGAAACGAATAAAGATGTATAGTGCAATGGCGATGATGGAGAAAATTACCGCATAAATTGCCGAAATCTTAATGTCGTTTGCAATGGTTGGACCAACTTTTTGAGAGCTTAAAATGGTGGTTTTGCCACCTACTTTTGACAAGCCTTCGTTTAATTTAGCTTCTACTTGTGCGTCTGCCGTTTCGTTATTATTATCAATTAAATACGCAGTAGTTACTTTCACCTGGTTATCAGAACCGAATGATTTAACCTCGGTTGTAGTACCGAAAGTAGTGTTTAGAAGGGTTCTTACTTTTTCGGTTTCTACCGATTTATCGAACTGCACTACATATGTTCTACCGCCTTTAAAATCTACACCTAAGCTAAAGCCTCTGGTAAACATGGATATTAAACCGGCTAAGATGAATAAACCAGAGAATAAGTAAAACTTAGTACGGTTTTTAACAAAGGCATAGTTGGCATTTTTGAAGGTATGTGAACTCCAAGGATTAGAAAATTTAATTTCCCATTTTTTCTCTAACATCCATTCAAATACCAAACGAGAGATGAAAATAGATGTGAATAGGGAAGTGATGATACCAATCATTAAAGTAGTAGCAAATCCTAAGATTGGACCATTACCAAAAACATACAAAATAATACCTGTTAAGAATGTGGTGATTTGTGAATCGAGAATAGATGGCATGGCGTGTTTAAATCCATCGGCAATAGCCAAACAGATAGATTTTCCATGTTCTAATTCTTCTCGTACACGTTCGTAAATTAATACGTTCGCGTCTACCGCCATACCCAAGGTAAGTACGATACCTGCAATGCCCGGTAAGGTAAGTACTGCTCCTAATGAGGCTAATACTCCCATTAAGAAGAATACGTTTACAAATACGGCAATGTTAGCTACAGTACCAGCACGGTTATAATAAAGCATCATAAATACCAATACGACTATTAAACCCACCAAAGAAGAAGTTAATCCAGCATTAATAGCGGCTTCACCTAGTGATGGACCTACAATGGCTTCTTCTACAATTTTTGCTGGGGCAGGTAACCTACCTGCTTTCAATACGTTGGCTAAATCTTTAGTGTCTTCTACTTTAAAGCTTCCAGAAATAGACGAAACACCGTTTGGAATTTCACCCTGAACCGTAGGAGCAGAGTATACATTGTTATCTAAAACAATAGCAACGCTTTTTTTATTATTGGGATCGGAAGATGCTAAGGCCGTAATGCTTTTCCATTCACGAGCACCTTCGGAGTTCATAACCATCACCACTTCCGGATTGCCACGTTGATCAAAATCATCACGGGCATCAGATATTACATCACCACCCAAAGCCGGTGAGCCATCTACTTTACTTACTTTAATGGCATACAGTTCAAAAACCTTACTTTCTTCTGTTACTGGTTTTACACCCCAAAATAGTTTAATACTTGCTGGGATGATTGATTTAATAGCAAGGCTGCTTAATAAGGCATTTACTTTAGCGGTATCTTTTTGAGCAACAAAACCAACTACCGGACCTGGACGTAAGGCTGTTTGGCCATTTTCTCCTTGGTATGTTGCTGGGCTTAGTAGCGCAAATAATGGATTCTGTTTAGCTAGGGCTTCTTTGTCTTGCGCTAGTTTTGCATCTTTTTTAGTGGTATCTGTTTTGCCCAATGCGGCTAATTTGCTGCTTTCAGGAGCTGCTTTGGTTGTATCGGCAGTAGCAGTTGGTTTAATGGTGCTAGCTGCCAATTTATTAGCATTCTCTAAAAGTGGATAAATTTCGGTGTTATCATAGGTTTCCCAGAACTCTAATTTAGCCGAACCTTGTAAAAGTTTACGTACACGAACTGGATCGGATACACCAGGTAGCTCAATTAAAATACGGTTAGAACCTTCTTGCAATTGAATGTTTGGAGAGGTAACCCCAAATTTATCGATACGGGTACGTAGAATATTGAATGAACGTTCAATAGCACTGTTAGATTCTTTACTTAAAAATGCCAATACATCGGCATTGGTGGCGTTTATTTTAATGTTTTGTGAATTTTCTTTGGTAGCAAAGAAAGGAGCAAGGGGCGCACCAGGGCTTACTTTCTCAAATTCTTCACCAAATAGGCTAATAAAATCTTGGCGACTTTCTTTTAAACGACTTTCGGCGTTGCGTAAAGCCGTGTTGAAATTTACATCGGCAGGGTTGTTTGCTAAGTTACGTACCAATTCGGTTAACGAAATTTCCATGGTTACGTTCATACCGCCTTTTAAGTCCAATCCTAATGGGATTTCGCGTTGTTTGGCATACTGGTACGTTATGTATTTAACTGCACTGAAAACCGGTGTATTGGCTACAGAGTCTAAATATGTTTTTTCTTTGGTAGCATCACCTTTGGCATAGGCTTTAGCATCTCTTTCTACTTTTTTGGCAATCCATGTGAAAGATAGCGAATACAAACACGCAATGGTTAATGCGATGGTTACAAATTTTACTAGTCCTTTTCCTTGCATTTTGTTCTAAATTGTAAGTGTAATGTGCGTTTAGCTTTTTTTAATAAGACGGCAAATCTAACTATTTTTTTCTTAGCTAGGTAGCCGTTTTTTAGAAAGCGCTGTGGTTTTTGTCAGAATCTTAAATTATCGCTTTTTATAGGTGATATAAGTATATGAATAGGCGTTTTTTTCGTCTGCCTGGTGGGTTTCGGTTTCAATAGCTTCCCAAGCAATTGGAGATGGGCTTTCAAAAAAAGTATCTGCCTCAAAACTATGATGTACTATGGTGAGGTGTATTTTGCTTATGAAAGGCATGGCTTGTTTAAAAATTTCGGCCCCACCAATAATAAATGCCTTAGTTTCATTATCTACTAAAGCAATGGCATTGTTCAGACTGTTTGCTACCTCTACACCTTCTATTTGTAAATCTGTTTGCCTGCTAATTACCATATTTCGTCTGTTTGGAAGTGGTCTCCCAATAGAATCGTACGTTTTACGCCCCATAATAATGGGATGGCCGGTGGTAATTTCTTTAAAATGCTTTAAATCTGCAGGTAAATGCCAAAGCAATTGGTTGTTTTTGCCAATTCCGCCATGTTCATCAATGGCAACAACAAGTTCTAGTATAGCAGCCATATTAAATTGCTACCGGAGCTTTAATGTGTGGATGTGGATCGTAATTTTCTAGTGTGAAATCTTCAAACTTAAAGTCGAAGATGTTCGTTACTTTCGGATTAAGTTTCATGCTTGGTAGCGGGTGGGGCTCTCTGTTTAATTGCAAACGTGTTTGCTCTAAGTGATTGTTGTAAAGGTGTGCATCGCCAAGGGTATGTACAAAATCGCCAGCTTGCAGGCCACATACTTGCGCTACCATCAGTGTTAATAATGCGTATGAGGCTATATTAAAAGGCACACCCAAAAAGATATCGGCACTACGCTGATATAGTTGACAGCTCAATTTGCCATCGGCCACGTAAAACTGAAAGAAAGCGTGGCAGGGTGGAAGCGCCATGTTTTCAATTTCGCCTACATTCCAGGCCGAAACAATAAGTCTACGAGAATCTGGATTGTTTTTTATCTGGTTGATTACCTGCTTAATTTGATCAATATGCTGGCCATTGGCTGTTGGCCAAGAACGCCATTGAGAGCCATATACAGGACCTAAATTCCCATTTTCGTCGGCCCATTCGTCCCAAATACTTACTCCATTATCTTTCAAATAGGCAATATTGGTATCGCCCTTTAAAAACCAAATAAGTTCGTGTATGATAGAACGTAAGTGACATTTTTTGGTAGTTACCAATGGAAAGCCTTCTTGTAAATTAAAGCGCATTTGGTAGCCGAATACGCTAATGGTACCCGTTCCCGTTCGATCGTGTTTTTGTGTGCCTTCGTTAAGCACATGCTGCATCAAGTCTAAATATGCTTTCATTATTTTCTACTCCTATGCAAATAAAATAAATGTATTTTTGGCATCCTAACATTGTTTATAAATAAACACCGATGTTTAGAAAATGATTTGTTTCCCAAACGCAAAAATTAATCTCGGTTTAAATGTAACCGATCGTCGTGCTGATGGTTATCACAACCTAGAGAGTGTCTTTTATCCTATCCGTTTGCATGATGCCTTAGAAGTTATTGAGAGCGACGAATTAAGTTTTACTTCTTCTGGCTTGGCTATTCCCGGTAATGCCGATAGTAATTTATGTGTAAAGGCCTATCAGTTGCTTGCTGCTGATTTCTTATTGCCGCAAGTTCATATTCATTTGCATAAGCATCTACCCATTGGTGCCGGTTTGGGTGGTGGCTCTGCTGATGCGGCATTTTTTTTAAAACTAATGAATGATAAGTTCAAATTGAGCCTATCCGTAGAGCAGTTAGAAGCTTATGCAAGTCTCTTAGGCGCCGATTGCCCATTTTTTATTAAAAATAAGCCAGCATTTGCTACCGGTATAGGCAATCAGCTTCAAGAAATCGCTTTAGATTTAAGCTCCTATTACCTGGTTTTGGTCACTCCTGATTTACATATTTCTACGGCTGAGGCTTATAGAGGAGTAAAACCAGCTACTGCCGTTTATAGTTTGCTCGAAAGCATTCAAAAACCCGTTTCGGTGTGGAAGAATTTTATTAGTAACGATTTTGAGAAACACATATTCGAAACCTATCCGCAAATAAGAGCGCTTAAATCGTCTTTATACGAAGCTGGAGCGGTGTATGCGGCTATGACGGGTAGCGGTTCGTCGGTAGTTGGGATTTTTGAAAAACCAGTGGTGTTAACCGCCTTGGAGAAAAAGGCTCAGGTGTACTATGGTGTTTAGTTAATATAGTTCCTATCCTCGTGGCTTAAGCCCGACTCATCTTCCTCGTATTCTTCAATTTCGGTGTTTTCTTTCGGTTTATTACCCGATTTTCCCATTAAAAAACCTATCAACCATCCAGCAAAGAATACACCTCCAATTATAGCCAGCTTAGAAATTTCGGTGTCGCCAAAAATCCAAAAATTTACGGCATCGGTATTGTTTATGGCTACGAGGGTTGCCAGAATGCTTATTAAAATAATGAAAATACTTTTTACGCTCATGTTAGTACGAATAATTGATACCGAATTCGAATATCGGGTTTTTAACCGATTTGTCGCTCGAGAAAATCATCTTTCCGCCCACATTAAAGTTGGGTAGGTAAAAGCGTAGTAAATTTACGCCCGCCCGTAATTCAAAGCCATAAGTACGGGGAATCAAGGCTTTGTTTGGAGCCAAATTTTCATAATCGGCAAATAAAGCGGCTCTAATACGTTTGATATACGCCACACTACCAATTTCCCAATCGGGATAGGCAATGGGGAAACGGTAGTCTAATAGCAGTGTATTTTGCAAAGGTTCGGTATTTATTAGGTTGTTGTAACCGCTTATTGTTGGAATATTTAGTGCGTAATCATAGGCCGTTCCTCTAATCGTTTGGGTATTAAAACTAGCAGAAAAGCTATGGTTGCGCCATAATCCAGGTGTAAAGAACAAGCTTTGGGTGCTTAATAGTGTACCTTTTAGGTGTTTGTCAAAGGGGAGGTGTTCATAGGCCACTAAAAAATTCTGACCCCATCTAGGTGCCAAATCTCTAGTACTTCGCCTTGTATTTTGATTTAGATAGATGCTGTATTGCATGGGAAAGGCCAATGAACTAGCTAGGGTTAGGCCTTGGGGTACTCCGTAAATTTGATTTCTAGCCGTATAGCTTGTTGCTATTTCAAGGCCTGCAGTACCGTGTTTATCAAGGTGATTGAATGCAAATGGTATGTTTATGCTCAATTCACTCATTTGTTCACGCCAAGTAATGGGAGCATTGTTGTATACAGTCCTTCGGGCTCTATCTTTAAAATCGAGTTTTATAATAGGGTAGAGGGCCTTATAGGTGATTCCTGCCTGGTATTCACTTTTCCCTAAACCTTGATTGTATACGTAACCTGCATAAAAATCTACCGTATTCATCAAATTGTTCGATACGGCTTTTACGCCCAAATTCAATTCGTCGGTAAATTCGTTGTTAGCTACAATGGGTACAAAGCTGTGAAAGTTAAACGCATGCTTTACCTGGCTATACCTATCCGATTGAAATAAATTTTGTGGTACTTTCTTGAAATCAATTGGTGCCCCATCAAGTGATTTTAAGGGAGCTGCATAATCAACAAAAGTGTTTTTAATGGTGCTAATAGCTTGTTTTTTTAGCGTATCTAGATCAAATTCGGCAATATCGTGCCCTGTTGGCCCAAAATTGCTAAAAAGTACCTTCTTATTTTTTTCATCAAAATAGGGGTAATACGCACCAAATTTAACAGAACTGAGTTGGCTAACCCCATTTGCGGATAGCTGATAAATGTTATCGATACCATTGTAATGCGCTTTAAATAAAATGCTATCACCAGCATAGCTAGGCCTAGCTATAAAAGAAACTTCGGGTGCTAATTTTTCATGTACAGTTTGGGTACTTAAGTCAAGTTCTTCTATAGCAGTACCCTGTTGACTTACTTTTAAGTACACAATTTTGCTTCCAGATGCGTGGTATTTTGGACTTTGCAGGATACTGAAATCGGAATTAGCAAATTGCTTGACTATTTTTCCGGTTTTGGTATCCAATTCTACTAAAGTCATTTTATTACTAAAATCAACTTGAATAGCAACAATTTTTTCGCCATTTGGAGACAAAGCAGGAGAGAATAGCCTCGTTTTATGGGTAATTTGAAGGTATTTATGTGTTCTTAAATCAAAAATGCAAATTACATTATACGATCGCTTAGAATAGCGTTCATCCACTCTTAGCTCATCCCAAACCACTTTAGTATTCATTACCTGCATACTAGGCTCTTGCTGTATGCCAATAGCTAGCAGCGTCTTTTCTTTGCCATTTTCATCGATTTTTACAAGCAGGCTAGTATGGGCTTTGCTATGTTTTAGTGCGATAATGCTTCCATCGTAACTACGTTGGGGTAATAAATAATCTTCGGCAAAATTAGCGTTTCGCTTGTTTATTGGGCTATATTCAGTATGCTTAATACTGTTTAATTGTTCAGTCCAAAGCTGTGTAAGTTCGTTGGTGGTAGCTTTGTACCACATTTCTGTAGTTAAGCCAGTAAGTTTTTGGCTCGTTTTACTTAAATTATGTAAACGGAATGGGTGATTGGCCATTTGGCGAAGAAGGGTGTCTAAAATAAAATCGCCATAATCTCTGCGGAGTTTGGTAACCATAAAATAACCTAATGGATAATAGCCAGAAGTGAGGTCTTTGAGCGATCCTAAGTAGTTTTTGCCATAACTGTAGTTCTTGTTGCTAAGTAAATTGGCTCTCAAATATAAATTAAAGCTTGGCTGGCGCCCTCTTCCAGCTTCTGTTAACAGCGTTTCACTAAGTACGGCATCACCCTCAAAAAACCATGCTGGAAGGCTCACGCCAAAGAAAGCAAAGGCTAAAGACTCGAAACCTGGAGCCTGAATACTGCCTGTTAGCTTATCTATTTGTACCACATGCCTAAGCTCGTGTACTGCCAAACTGTTCAGCCAGTCTTGCGAATCGAACTCTTGGCTCGGAGTGGTGTAAAATTCTGAATGTCGCGGCGCCAGTTGTACAAATCCATTCGATTCCACAGTTTGGTTTTGCAGTATCACCGTAATGTGCTTTGGATCTTTGTTTATCGATCTACTAACACGACCAATGATATAGTCTAAACTGTTGGCCATTCGTTGTGCTTCAAGCTCGAGTAGGGCGGGGTATAAAAGCTGAAAATGTTGGGTATTAATTTGCCTCCATTTTAAACCCGGAGGGTTCTGTCCCGTGTCGAAAAGTTGAGCCTTTGCAATAGATAAATTTATACTTAATATAAATAAAGTTAAAATGCTGATTATATGTATATTAACTATTTTATATTTTGTGAATTCGTACATTTACTATATATTTTAGTAAAGGATTTTATTTTAATTAAATCTTTACTTTTTTATAATATTTTAATAAACTGATTTTCAATTTATTATGAATAAATTTTTGTCTAAAATATGTAATCAATTTTATATCATTTTTACTAAAAAAGCGTGTTTTACAAAGGTGCTAATATTTTCACAAATAGGCTATAAACATGAGCAAATTTTATACCAATTAAACTCTTTTACAGGCAAATTATTGCCCACTAATTTGCTTCCCGAAACCCTACCCCCACCCTATGGGTAAGGGCCTTCATATTTTTTTTATAAGATATGATGGGCTTGTTTACGCAATCTTCGGTTTTCGATCTTATTTTTCACAATCGGAAAAAGAAAGATAGTGCTCAACACAATGCAGGCACCGGCATAAAACCCAATGGTCATTTGCTCCCGCTTACCAAATACAATGAAGGCCAATAGAATGCCGTAAATAGGTTCTAAATTGGTTATAAGGGCAACTTTAAATGCAGTAAGTTCTTTCATTACCGAAACACCTGCTACATAAGCTCCTGAGGTGCAAATGGTGCCTAAAATGAGCAAATAAATCCAATCGCTGGTGCTTAGTAATAACTCGGTTGTAAAACCATGTGTGCATAGCATGTATAAAGCAACCCAAAACCAAGCTCCAATAAGTTCGTAAAATGCTATAATTGGCGCCGGACGATTTTTTACTTGTTTGGAATTTATAATCGAAAATATGCTTGCTAATAATGCACTGGCTAAGCCACATATAATTCCCCAGGTATAATTTGTTTCAAACTTAAAAATGAGGTAAATGCCGCTTATAATGAATAATCCGGTTACAATTTCAAGCTTCGATATTTTTTTATTTTCGAGAATAGGTTCTAAAATGGCTGTAAATAGCGTGAGTGCCGAAAGGCAAACCAAAGCTACCGATACGGTGGCTATTTTGATAGATAAAAAGAACAATACCCAATGCCCGGCTACAATGGCTCCGGTAAAAAATAATTTTAAAAATGTAGTTTTTGATACCCAAATGGTGGTATTGGTAAATTTAAAATAGATACCTAGTGTAATAAAGGCAATAAGTACGCGGTACCATACTAATGGAATAGCAGGAGTAGAAATGAGGGCCCCTAAAATCCCCGTAAAGCCCCAAACCACTACGGTGAGGTGTAAAATTAGTAAGTTCCGGTTTAGTGCAGATAGTTTATGCTGGCTCATTCGCTTATTTTGGGGCCCGTTTTAATAAATACATACCAAGGCATCCGAAAATAATATTAGGTATGCAAACGGCAATAAACGGGTATAATGCACCCTTTAGCGCAAACATGGTAGAAAATTGCATGAATAAAATGTAAGCAAAACTGAGAAATATGCCTATACCTAAGGAAATACCAACGCCACCCCGTACTTTTTTAGAAGATAATGAAACCCCCATAAGCGTAAGCACGAAGGCCGAAAATGGGTACACAAAACGTTTGTATTTTTCTATAAGTAAATTATTCATAACTCCCGTACCTCTCATATCTTCTTTCCGTATGCGTTCGTTTAGTTCTCCCATATTCATGGCCTGATACACATTGTCGTACACTTTAAAATCACTTGGATTCATGTCTAAAATGGTATCTTTCTTTTGACCATAATCCATTTTTTCTTTTAATCCATTAATTCTGCGTATCGAGTAGTTATCAATGCTCCAAGAGTTTTTTACCGAATCCCATACAATGCGGTCGGCTACCCATTTTTGTTCTAATTTTTGCCCCTTAAATTTATCTAGCGTAAAGCGGTAACCAATTTTATTTACATTATCAAAATTCTCAATGTAAACGTATGTGTTCTTATCCAAACGCATATTGGTGTACATTTTAGAGTTAAATGATACCGGTTCTATGTAGGTGTTTTCAAAATCAATTTTAAGCTGATTGGTTTCTGGGATGATAAATAAATTGAAAATGAGTGAGAAGAAGAAAATAATTGAAGATGCAATAAAATAAGGGCGTAAAAAACGCATAAAACTAGCTCCACCACTTAAAATAGGCACAATCTCGGTTTGGTCGGCCATTTTTGCAGTAAAAAAGATTACCGCAATAAAATTAATGAGCGGCAATAACATGTTTAAGTAAAAGGGTACCAAACCTACATAATACTGAAAAACAATTTTGCTGAGTGGGGCGTGGTACTCCAAAAAGTTGTCTAGCTTTTCAGAAATATCGAAAATGACAATAACCACGCTAAAAATAGCCATGGTAAACACAAAAGTGCCGAGGTACTTTTTAATAATATACCAATCAATAATTTTGATCCGATCCATTATAAACGTTGTGCCAATTGTTTAACCATTTTGTTTTTCCAATCGTAAAAAGTTTCCGCAATAATTTGGCTACGAGCCTCTTTCATCAACCACAAATAAAAATGCAAGTTATGCAAAGAAGCTATTTGTGCAGCTAAAATTTCTTTAGATTGCATCAAATGACGTAAATAAGCCTTCGTATACTGCGTATCGGCAAACAATTCGCTATCTGCTTCTAAAGGCGAAAAGTCGTTTTTCCATTTTTCATTTTGAATATTGATAATGCCATTGCTGGTAAAAAGCATGCCATTACGAGCATTTCGGGTAGGCATTACACAATCAAACATATCTATGCCAAGGGCTATGTTTTCGAGCAAATTTACCGGCGTACCTACGCCCATTAAGTAGCGTGGTTTATCTGTGGGTAGAATGCTGCAAACAACATCGGTCATTTCGTACATTTCTTCGGCAGGTTCGCCTACAGAAAGGCCACCAATCGCATTTCCTTCGCGGTTAAAGCTGGCAATGGTTTCAGCCGATTTTATGCGTAAATCTGTAAAGGTAGAGCCTTGTACAATGGGAAATAAAGTTTGATCGTAGCCATATTTCGATTCTGTGCTATCAAAACGATCGCAACAACGTTTTAACCACCTATGCGTCATTTCCATCGATTGACGTGCATACGTGTAGTCGCAAGGGTAGGGCGTGCACTCATCAAATGCCATGATAATATCGGCACCAATAGTCCGCTGAATATCCATTACACCCTCTGGGGTGAATAAATGCTTTGATCCATCAATATGTGAGCAAAACGTAACGCCTTCTTCTTTAATTTTACGTACTCCAGAAAGCGAATACACTTGATAACCACCACTATCGGTTAAAATGGGGCCATCCCAACCGTTAAATTTGTGCAATCCGCCTGCTTTTTCAATAGTATCTAGCCCGGGGCGTAGGTATAAATGGTAGGTATTGCCTAGAATGATTTGGGCTTTTATGTCGTCTTTTAGTTCTCGTTGATGAACGGCTTTTACTGTACCGGCGGTACCAACGGGCATAAAAATTGGCGTTTGGATGGTTCCGTGAGCCGTTTCAATTTCGCCCGCCCGGGCCTTAGAATGAGCGTCTGTAGCTGCTAATGTAAACTTCATGAATAGTATAGAGCCTGCAAAATAGCAAAAAAATACCTGTATCTAGGGCTTTTAATTTTCATTTTACCCCCAAATTGTGTTAAAAAAATAACAAATTTGCAGGCCCAACACAGCTAACAACTTTATGGATTTTATTACTCAGCACCTAGCAGATTTTTCTGTGCCTTCATTGGTACTTTTCAGCATATTAATTGTTGTAACATTAATACAGCTCTATCAGCTGATTTTTGTACAACTACATTTAGCAAGGTATCCTATTAAAAAGAAAGAAATTGGTGAAAAAACCCCCATTTCGGTAATTGTATATGCTCGAAATCATGCTGCATACTTAGAAAAAAACATACCCGAATGGTTGAGCCAAGAAGATATAACATTTGAGTTAGTGTTGATAAACGATTGCTCTTGGGACGATACGGAAGACCTTTTAAGAACACTTGCTGTTACCTATCCGCAGGTAAAAATAGTGAATGTGCCTATCGACGATCGATTTAGACGCACTAAAAAGTATGCCCTAACGCTTGGCATTAAAGCAGCGCAATACGAACAAATTTTATTTATTGAAGCGGATTATTTGCCACGTTCCAAGAAATGGATTGCGCACATGCAAGCTAATTTTACTGAACAAACAGAGCTAGTATTAGGTTATATACCCTTTCCTGTGGGTGCTAGTTTTAGCACTTTACTTACCCGTTTCGATCATTTTATGACGGCTTTATACAGTCTTTCTTTTGCAATTAAAGGAAAAGCATTTAGTGGCTATGGGCAGAATATAGCCTTTACTAAAACAATCTTCTTTGCAGGTAAAGGCTATGCTTCACACATGCATTTAGCCTACGGAGAAACTGATTTTTTTATAAATCAACATGCCAACCGTAAAAATACTAGGGTAGAAATAAACCCCGCTAGTCATGTGCTTACGGATATAAAATACAGCTATGCTCAGTTTGTAAAAGATAAATTTACCCGTATGGATACACAGAAGCTATTTACACTGGGCAATCGCTTGCGCTTACAAGTAGGGGTCTATTCTGCTGTGCTTTTCTATCTATTAAGTATAAGCTTGCTTATTCTTGGTTTCAGTTGGCCAGTAGTACTTGGTGCCTATTTGTTCCGTTTATTCCTTCAATATGCAGTGTATTTTAAAATAGCAAAACGCTTAAAACACACTAATATACAATGGGCAATACCTATTTTAGAACCCATTTATTTGCTTCAAAACATGTCACTTAGAGCGGTATACCTTATTAAAAACAACAGCTAGTGAAACCCAGCGTACAAAATATTTTTCAATATTTTCCGAATCTGAGCACCGAACAACAGAAACAGTTTGAGGCCCTAGATGAATTGTATCGTTTTTGGAATGCCCAAATAAACGTGGTGTCTAGAAAAGATATCGATATGCTTTATGAGCATCATGTGCTCCATTCTCTGAGTATTGCCAAAGTACTAGAATTTTTACCTGGAGAAACGGTGCTAGATGTAGGAACAGGAGGGGGCTTTCCGGGCATTCCTTTAGCGATTTTGTTCCCCGAAACGTCTTTTCATTTGGTAGATTCTATAGGTAAAAAGATAAAAGTAGTGCAAGAAGTAGCTCAAGCCCTTGGTTTAAAAAATGTACAAGCAAGCCACATGCGTGCCGAAGAAGTAAAGGGAACGGTTGATTTTGTTATTTCAAGAGCCGTTACACAGTTAAAAGAATTTTATCCTTGGGTACGAGCCAAAATTAGACAAGGGGGCAAAAATACCCTTGCTAATGGGGTTTTATACCTCAAAGGAGGCGATTTAACCGAAGAGTTGGCAGCAGCCAAACTCAAAGGTGTAAAACAATTTGCTATCACAAAATACTTTCCTCAAGATTTTTTTGCTACAAAATACGTTGTGTACTTCGAAGCACAATAACGTAACGTGTCAACTGTATATTTATTAGCCTTAACCCGAATTCCGGGTGTAGGAGCCGTATTGGCTCGTGCACTCCTTAGCCATTTTGGAGCTGCTGAAGCAATTTTTAATGCTTCCTACAAGCAATTGCTCCATGTAGAGGGTATTGGCCCTCAGTTGGCACGAAATATTCGTCAGTTTGATGACTTTGATACCAGCGCTGCAGAATTGAATTTTGTGAATGCTCATGGTATTCAAACACTTGTTTTGGGTGATGACAAGTACCCAAAACGACTTTTGCACTGTTACGATGCGCCAATCGTGCTTTTTTATAAAGGTAAGGCCGATTTAAATGCACAAAAAATAGTGAGTGTGGTAGGTACTCGAAATGCTACAGCCCACGGAAAACTGATTTGCGACGAATTGGTAAAGGGTTTAGCCGAATATGGGGCATTGGTAGTGAGTGGGTTAGCTTATGGTATAGATGCCGCAGTACATAAGGCCTGTGTAAAATACGAATTACCCACTCTCGGGGTTTTGGCACACGGGCTAGATCGAATGTATCCCCATGCTCACCGTAAACTAGCAGCAGAAATGCTGCAAAAAAATGGAGGTTTATTAACCGAATTCCCATCACAAAGTAATCCCGATAGAGAAAATTTTCCCAAGCGCAACCGCATTATTGCTGGCTTAGCCGATGCTACTATTGTGGTGGAGGCCAATATAAAAGGCGGTGCCCTTATTACGGCAGATTTAGCCAATTCTTACGACAAAGAAGTGTGTGCATTCCCTGGAAGGGCTACGGATGAATACAGCCTTGGCTGCAATGAACTTATCAAAACAAATAGAGCACATTTAATTACACACGCAGCAGACATTGCCTCCTTATTGGCTTGGGATATAACTAGCCCAACTCAAAAACGGGTATCCCGTATTAATTGGGCTGATAGGACTGCCGATGAACAACGAATTTTATCCATTTTAGCAGAAAATACAGCTATTTCGCTAGATGAATTGGTCCTCTTCACGGGCTTTTCACAAAGTAAACTTTCTCTAGTGCTGTTAGATTTACAATTAGCTGGTTTTGTTCAGATATTACCTGGTAATAGGTGTATTTTGGTATAAAAAAAAGCGAAAATCTGCAACAGACTTTCGCTTTTACTGAAGTAAAATATACTGATATTATAGTTTTAACATATAGCCCAATGAAATACTAAAACTGCTATTTTTACTATTTAATGCTTCGGTTAAGGTCTTTGGTACATTATCACTCAAGCCTAATTTATAGCCTAAACCCAAACTTAAACCACCTTTCATATCTAATCCAGTTAATACGTTTATTCCGTAATCGGAAGGTTTCATGATATCATCAACAGTATTGCCAAATTTTATTTTTTCGCTAATGCCGCTCGATTTTATCTTACCTGAAATAGCATAGGCGGCGTAGGGGCCACCACCCAAATAAAATGAGCCTATTCCTAAATCTGCTCGGCCTAGTATGTTTACCGGAACTTCTGCATACATCATATTTAGGGTTACTTTATCTACTCCAGAGCCTATATTTCCGGCTTGTCCGTTTAATATTAAGCCTGGCTGCAAGTGTAACTTACCCAAAAACGGAAATTCTACAACTCCTCCAAAAAAATAACTCGTACTCGATGAATTTAGAACATCTCCTAAAGTTTGATCCTGATAATCTATTTTAGAAAAATTAACTCCTGCTTTTGCACCTACTCTAATTTGTGCATTTGCCATACCAACCATTGAGGCAATGAAGCCACATACTACAATTAACTTTTTCATGTTGCGTTTTTTGAATCTAAACGTTTAAAAAAGTTACATTATTGCATTTTTTAAGAAATAACTTCACTTATTTTTTGGATGATGCGTGATTCGCTGAGTTGATTCATGCAAGCAAAATCGCCGCGGTGGCAGGGTATGTTGCCATAAATAGAGCAGGGGCGGCACGATAAATCTACTTGTATGCAATTTGCAAGGTTTTGCCCATAGCCTAAAAAACCAGCATTGGGGTGGGTGGCACCCCAAACAGAAACTACGGGTATGCCTTTTAAGGAGGCTAGGTGCATGCCCGAAGAATCCATGCTGAGCATGATGTCTAAATTGGAAATTAGGATCAGCTCTTCGCTTAAGTTTAATCTTCCAATAACTGAGGTGATATTTTCGATACTCATTACCCAATTTTCGGCAATTTTTTGTTCTTCTTGCCCTCCACCAAATACAAAAATATGATGGCCTTTGGCAGCTAGGGCAGTAAGTACGTTGCCCATTTTATCTAAAGGGTATACTTTTTGTGCATGTTGGGCAAAAGGAGAAACACCAATCCATTTTTGTGCACTTTTTTTACCATTTAGCTTTAAAACGTTTTTGTTTAGCGGCTCGGGTTGTTTGCTTAGTGTATTTTTTAAGGTAAAAGGGAAGCCTAACACAGCAAAAGCATCGGCATAGCGTTGTGTGGTCGCTTTTAGGGCTATAAATTGTTTATTTTTTTTCCGAGTAAGGGCATTTTTTTCAGTTCTGCCTTTATCTAAAGTGACAATGGGAATGCCTGTAAACCAAAATAAGCGGCTTAGTACGTTGCTGCGAAGGTTTTGGTGTAAATCGGCTAAGGCCGTGGCTTTGTAGCTTCTAAGCTCTTTAAACAAGCGTAAAATTCCTAGTAAACCTTTATGCTTGGTTTTAGGTTCGAAGGCATGAAATTCAATATTGGGAATACCTGCAAAAAAGGGTTCAAAGGCTTTTCTGCTAACCACTACGAGCGTAATGTTGGAGTAGTTTGCCAAAAGTTCTTTCAATACGGGTACGGTCATGGCTACATCGCCCATGGCCGAAAAACGTAAAACTAGAATTTTTGCAGGCTGAGGCATTACTTGGCGTCTTTGTACAATACCGGATTTAGGCTAGGGTCGTTGTACATTTTCATTTGTTTGTACACTTTCATATACTTATTTCCCGCTTCAATATCAGCTATCAATTCATCAATACTTTTAGATAAATCGACTCTTTGTTCGAATAAAACGTCTAATTTTTTCTGGCAGGCAGCACGGTGTTCGGGGCTGGCGCTTACCCGATTGGCTTCTTCTGCCATGTGGTAAATTTTAAGCGCTAATATAGAGAGGCGATCAATGGCCCAAGCCGGACTTTCGGTATTTACCGTTGCAGTTGCTTTTCCTTGTGTGTTTTCAAATTGCGCTAAAAAATAACTATCAATGTATTCTACTAAATCGGTCCGTTCTTGGTTAGAAGCATCTATACGGCGTTTCCAAACCAGGGCTGCTTCGGGAGCAATGCTAGGTTCACGCACTTCGTCTTCCATATGCCATTGGGCGGTATCTATCCAGTTTTTAGCATAGAGCAAAAACTCAATACTGTCGCTTTTGTATGGGTTTTCTGGCTTTAAATCGATGTTATTATTGATGTGATAATCGGCAATAACCTGCTCGAAAATGGAATTACAGCGTTTACTAATCATGTGGTAAAATTAGGGATTTATTTTAGGCGGGCTTGCTGTTTTTGAAAAATGTATCAATTTCGGTTAAAGAAAATGCATTTAAACAGTTCTTGGCAGTTAAGCCCCCTTTACGGCCTACCAATACGCCATAGTGCATGTCTAAAAATCCCTCGGTGCGGTGCGCATCGGGGTTGATGGCTAGTAAAACGCCTTTTTCGATGGTATATTGATGCCAACGCCAATCCAAATCGAGTCGTAGGGGGTTAGCATTAATTTCGATGACAATGTTATTAGCAGCACAAGCATCAATTACTTTTTTATGGTTAATGGGGTAGGCACTCCGGCTTAACAATAAGCGACCCGTTGGGTGACCTAAAATGGTGGTGTATGGGTTTTCTATAGCTTTTATGAGGCGTTCCGTGGCTTTTTCTTCCGTCATTTTTAAAACCGAGTGTACCGATGCTACCACAAAATCGAAGCTTGCCAATACATCATCGGCGTAATCTAGGCTTCCATCGTATAAAATATCGGATTCTATTCCTTTAAATATTTTAAATGGAGCCAATTTTTGGTTGAGTACATCAATTTCGCGGTGTTGAGCTGCTACTCTAATTTCATTCAATCCATTGGCGTAAAAAGCCGATTTGGAGTGGTCGCAAATACCTAAATAATCGATTTTTAGTTCATTTTTGCAGTAAAGGGCCATTTCTTCGAGGGTATTTACGCCATCGCTCCAGGTACTGTGGTTGTGTAAACTTCCTTTTAAATCAGTTAACTCAATAAGTTTGGGTAATTGCTTTTTGGCTGCCCACTCTACTTCATTTTGGCCTTCTCTGAGTTCTGGTTCTATATAATCTAGGCCGGCTAATGTATAAATTTCGGCTTCTGTTTTACCCGAAAGGGATATGTTGCTTAGTTTTTGTTGTAGCTGTGCCACATGCTCTGTATTTCCGGTGGTATCTAAGAGTGACCAACCAAAATCTTCGGAGGTGCAGCAATGAAATTGGATATTTAGGCCTTCTTCAGTTTTAAATTGTAGTTTTTTGTCTACTTGTTCTCCAATTGGGTGGCTTCGTAATTCATCTTCGGAAATACCTATTAATACATCCAATTGGTCGATAATTTCCATTCTACGGCGGTAATCGCCACTTAAACTAATTAGACTATTGGGGAAATGGCCTTCTAAATTTTTAAGGAGTTCTTCGGCCAAGGCTTCTACTTTGGCAAAGAGCCATCGGCCATTGTTGGCCATCTTAAACTCTATGAGCTTTATGATATCTTGTTGGGTTTTTAAGCCAAAGCCTTTGGCCTCAATTAAGCGGTTTTCGTTGCAGGCATAAAACAATTCGCCTACACTTTCTATTTCTAGCTCTTTCCAAATGGTGGCTACTTTTTTAGGGCCAATGCCCTTAATTTGCATTATTTCGAGTACGCCTTTGGGTGTTTTGCTTAACAATTCGTCTAGCTCAACAATATGTTCGCTAGTGTTTAGTTCGTGTATTTTAGTGGCAATGCTTTTTCCAATACCGTCTATTACGCTTAATTCGGTTTCTGTTTTGCTGTTTAATGCAAAGGGTAGTTTATCAACTTTAAAAGCGGCGTTGGCTATAGAGCGTACCTTAAACGGATTTTCATCGTGTAAGTCTAATAACTGACTAAATAAGCGTAGGGTACGAGCAATGGTTTTGTTTTCCATAGTATTCAAAAATAAAAAAGTCCCGGCATACCTACCGGGACTTTAGGAATTATTTTTTGTTAGAACTTATTTAATAACCACCTCATACGGCATTCTACTTTGTATGCCAGTGGTTTTAAGAACCGATTGCATTTTTTGGTAGTAGTTGTAATTTTCGCCTAGTTCTTGTTTGGTGAAATAGGTGCGTACTTTATCAGCAGAATCATCAAATAATTCTTTTAAGGGATCTTTTTGAGAAGGGTAGGCCACTAATTTGTATTCTTTCAATCCTGCTTTTTTAGCTGCAGATTTTACGGCATCCTCTATATTTCCTAAACGGTCTACTAAACCAATTTTAATGGCTTCAGCACCCGTCCAAACACGTCCTTGGCCAATGTTATCTATAAATTCGGGTGTTTTATGGCGTCCATTGGCTACTTTTTGGGTAAAGGTTTTGTAAATGTTGTTTATTTCGGCTTGTAATAACAAACGTTCGTCATCGCTAAGCGGACGGGTTATAGAAATTTCCGAAAACTTGCCTGTTTTTACCTCATCAAAGGTAATTCCTAGTTTATTGTTGAAGAATTTTTTCATGTTTGGGATAATGGCAAATACGCCAATAGAGCCCGTAATGGTATTGGGTTGCGCAAAAATAGAGTCGGCCGCACAAGCGATATAATAACCGCCAGAGGCTGCAACATCGCCCATAGAAACAATAACCGGTTTTACTTTTTTGGTAAGTTCTACTTCTCTCCAAATTACATCAGAAGCTAAAGAACTGCCACCTGGTGAGTTTATACGGAGCACAAGTGCTTTTACTTTATCATCTAATCGAGCTGTTCTAATGGCTCTAGAAATATTTTCTGAACCCATGGTTTCGTCGTCGCCTTCACCACCCACAATTTCGCCAACGGCATACACCACGGCAATTCTATCCGCACTTGCTTTGCTTATTTCTTTTGTTTGCGGACTATAATCGGTAATAGAAACAGAACGTAGCTCCTTTTTTTGTGCAATTCCACATAAAGATTTGAGCTCTGTAAGCACTTCGTCTTTGTATTTTACTCCATCTACTAGGCGGAATTTTACCGCATCATTTGCTGTTTGTACCGCAGCCGTATTGGCAATAGCTCTTAAAGTATCTACAGATATTTTACGGTTGATCGCGATCTTTGTTAAAAAATGCGTGTACATAGAACCTAAGAAGGAGGTAATTTGTTCGCGGTTTGGTTTGCTCATTTTATCTAGAATGTAGGGTTCTACAGCGCTTTTGTAAGTTCCCACTTTAATTACCTGTGCATCTATATCTAATTTTTCGAGGGCGCCTTTGAAGAACATAATTTCAGTGCTAAAGCCCTTAAAATCTACCATACCTTCTGGATTCACATATATTTTATCGGCCACTGAAGCTAAATAATAAGCTCCCTTGGTGTACACTTCGCTATAGGCTAATATAAATTTCCCCGATTTTTTAAAGTCGAGTAGGGCATTTCGAATTTCTTCAATGCTTGCAAAACCACCTTGAATAGCCGAAACATCTACATAGACACCTTTTATTCTAGAGTCGGTTTTTGCTTCTTTAATATGTTCTAAAATATCGTTTAAGCCGAGATTGCTTTTAGTTTCAAAACCACCAAAATTTAAATTTTGAAATGGATTTTTTGAGGTCCGTTCGCTTATTGGATAATTTAAACTAAGGTGTAACACAGTATTATCGTCAATTGTAACCTTTGATTCGTTTGAAGCAGAGCTAACGATGCCAATAATAAGTAGTATGCCAAGTACAAACATGACGAATACACTAAGGAGTACACCTATCATGGATGCAAATACGAACTTGAAGAATTCTTTCATTTTTGGAGTGATTTTATATATCTATGCACTATACATTTATAAAGATGATCAATCTCTATATTTGTTACAAATTATCTCAAAAAACAGATGTCGGTTGTGTATTTATTGTTGGGTAGTAATATGGGAAATTCCTTGCAATTTCTTGCTGATGCCCGTACGCACATAGGAAATGGAATTGGTGCCATCCTAGCCAGTTCATCTATCTACCAAACGGCTGCTTGGGGAAAAACAGATCAGCCTGATTTTATGAACCAAGTTGTAGAAGTAAGCTGTAATCTAGCCCCTGAAGAAGTTCTACAATCCATTTTAGCGATTGAAAAAAAGCTAGGTAGGGAACGTACAGAAAAGTGGGCAGCTAGAACCATTGATATTGATATTTTGTTCTACGATTTAATGATTATTAATTATGAAAATTTAGTAGTTCCGCACCCCTTTTTACAGGAAAGGGCTTTTGTTTTGGCCCCTTTATGTGAATTGGCACCAAATTTGGAACATCCTATTCTAAAACAAACTATTTATACACTTTTAGCCAATCTAGCTAGTGATTTATCTGTTCGGAAACTAGCCAATTAATTATGGAAAAGGAATCACCTAAATTTAATAAGCCTAGCCTTAGTTTAGCCTATTTGCAAGATATTGCTGATGGAAATGCAGAGTTTATGATTGAAATGATGGATATCTTTCTAAAACAAACGCCAACATATTTAGCAGAAATAGACCAAGCTCTGTTTTTGGAAGATTGGCAAACTGTGGCAGAAATTTCCCATAAAATACGTCCAACATTCGCATTTATTGGCGCTAATGAAACGAAAGATGAAATGGCTAAAATCGAAACCATTGCCAGATCTGGTAGAGATTTGGAACAAATAGCTCCACTATTTAAACAGGTGCAAATAGCCAGTACTGCTTTATTTGAAAAATTGCTCCTCTTGCGAAAAGAATTGGCTGATTTAAACGGCCTTTAGGGTGTATTCGTAGCTTTCCATAATGAGGTTAGCTAGTAATTTTTTGCAAGCTTCTTCTACTTTATCTTTTGCAACAGCTTCACTTGGTGCATCAATTTCTAATTCTATGTGTTTGCCAATACGTACTTGTTGTATTTCACCTAAACCCATATTTTTAAAGCTACCGCTTACTGCCTTACCTTGGGGGTCTAGAATTTCTTTGAGGGGCATCACATTAATTTGTGCAGTGAATTTCATTTTTTTAACTGGGTTTGAATCATGGATAAAAGTATGTATAGCCCAATAATAAAGGGTACAGCTGCAAATTTAAGCAATAAGAATAGTAATAGCGATAGGAAGATTAACCCAAATTTGAATTCGTTGCCTTTTATGCTCCAATGCTTAAATTTTAGAGAAAATAGCTGGATTTCGGCTACTAAAAGGGCACTCATAAGTACACAGAAGATGGCTAAAACGTGAGGCTGTTGAATAACGGCACCAATTCCTTGTTCATCAGAAGCAATAATTAGCGGGAATGAACCCAAAAGCAAAGCATTAGCCGGTGTAGGCAATCCTATAAAGTTTTCTGCTTGTCGGGTATCTACATTAAACTTAGCTAAACGCAATGCTGAAAAAACAGCAATGGAAAAAGCTAAGTAAGGCAATAAGAAAATTTCTGTACCGCTTTGTTTAAATAATTGGAATACAATTACCGAAGGCAATACGCCAAAACTAACTACATCGGCTAAAGAATCTAATTCTTTACCTATTTCGCTATAGGCTTTTAATAAACGAGCAAGCATGCCGTCTAAAAAATCGAAAAGGGCACTCACTGCAATGGCATAGGCCGCCCAGTCTAAGTGTTGCTCAAAAGCCCAAACCAGGCCCATACAGCCCGAAAGTAGGTTTAAGCAGGTAATGGTATTTGGAATGTGTTTTTTCATGAAAACTTAGGAATTCATTGAGACCAAAAACTCTTCGTTAGATCGGGTACCTTTCATTTGCGCTTGTAAAAACTGCATGGCTTCCTGAGAGTTCATGTCGGCTAAATGGTTTCTTAAAATCCAGATGCGTTGCAAAGTATCTTTATCAAGCAATAAATCGTCTCTACGGGTGCTCGAAGCAGTTAAATCAATAGCAGGGAAAATACGTTTGTTAGATAGTTTACGATCTAGTTGCAATTCCATATTACCGGTTCCTTTAAATTCTTCGAAAATCACTTCGTCCATTTTAGACCCCGTTTCGGTAAGTGCAGTGGCTAAAATAGTAAGTGAACCACCATCTTCAATTTTACGGGCTGCTCCAAAAAAGCGTTTTGGTTTATGTAAGGCATTGGCATCAACTCCACCCGATAAAATTTTACCTGAAGCTGGTGCAACGGTATTGTAGGCTCTGGCTAAACGGGTGATAGAATCGAGTAGAATGACTACATCGTGTCCACATTCTACCATACGTTTTGCTTTTTCTAGCACAATATTGGCAATTTTTACGTGACGTTCTGCCGGCTCATCAAAAGTTGATGATACGACTTCGGCACGTACGCTACGGGCCATATCAGTTACTTCTTCGGGGCGTTCGTCAATCAATAAAATAATTAAATATACCTCTGGGTGGTTTTTAGCAATGGCATTGGCCACATCTTTAAGCAACATGGTTTTACCTGTTTTGGGCTGTGCCACAATTAAACCACGCTGTCCTTTACCAATGGGGGTAAATAAATCGATAATTCGGGTAGAATGATTATTCGCATCGGTAAACAGATTTAAGCGTTCTGATGGAAATAAAGGGGTTAAAAAATCGAAAGGTACACGATCACGTACATCGGCCGGAATACGCCCGTTTATGGCTTCTACACGCACCAAAGGGAAATATTTTTCTCCTTCTTTTGGTGGACGAATGCTTCCACGTACGGTATCGCCGGTTTTTAGTCCAAATAATTTTATTTGCGATTGCGATACGTAAATATCATCTGGAGAGGATAAGTAATTATAATCTGATGAACGTAAGAATCCGTAACCATCGGGCATAATTTCTAAAATACCCTCATTGATGATCGCATTATCAAAATCGAGATTTAGCTCTTCTTTTTTAGACTGATTTTGTTTGCCGTGCTCAAATGGCTTACGTTCAACTTTTGTTGCAGTTTGTTCGATGGGCGCTGCATCTGGTGCCACTTCTATTTCAGATTTCTCTTCAGTAGGAGTAACTTGTTCTTCTTCTGGTTGCGGTTCATCTTCAAAAGAATCTTGAAATAAGTTGTCTGCATCTGAAGGCACCTTCATTCTATCTAAGTCACTTTTTGGGGTACGAATGCGCTTACGTACTTTTAAATCTTCGTTGGCAGGGTCTGTTGGAATATTGGGTGTTACTCCATTTTGCTGTTGCTCCAAAATTTGATCAATAAGTTCTTGTTTGCGTAGGGTATCTGTATCAGCTACGCCTAAGCTATTAGCTACTTCACGAAGCTCTGAAACGAGCATATCGTTTAACTTGTTAATTTCTAGCATTAAAATTTAGTATATAGGTATGGGATTTTGAATGTTTAGTATTTATCCGAAATACTCAGGAGAACAAAACGTGAATTTAGAAAAGAAATTACAGCGATTGCCCTGATTAAGGGGATAAATTCGAGATATCGAGTACAATTGTATGCATTTATTTCAATATTTTCAAAAAAAATAAAATTTAATAGCACCTCAAAATCTTTTAAGTATTTTCGTTCATTCAAAATATGCTACTATGACCCGCAGCCAACTTATAGCGCAAATTCGCAAAAAACGTTCATTTTTATGTGTGGGTTTAGATACCGATGTACAGCTATTGCCCGAATGTGTAAAGCATTTACCCAATCCGGTACTTGCATTTAATAAACAAATTATTGATGCTACCCACGATTTATGCGTAGCATATAAACCTAATACTGCCTTTTATGAGAGTAGAGGAGTCGCCGGTTGGCAAGATTTGGTGCAAACCTGGCAAAGCATTCCTAACGATTGTTTAAGCATTGCAGATGCCAAAAGGGGCGATATTGGCAATACCTCTACCCGTTATGCCCAGGCTTTTTTTGATGAAAATTCTTCGGGAATGAGTTTTGATGCCATTACTGTTGCTCCGTATATGGGTAGCGATTCGGTAAAACCTTTTTTAGCTTTTAAAGATAAATGGACCATTGTACTGGCCTTAACTTCTAATGAAGGAAGTGTCGATTTTCAGCATTATGGACCAGATAATAGCCCTTTATTTGAGCAAGTAATACAAAAAGTACAAAGCTGGTCAAGCCCCGAGCAAGTAATGTTTGTGGTGGGTGCCACCCGTGGCGAAGCCTTCAAAACCATTCGTAAATTAGCTCCTCAGTATTTTTTATTGGTACCCGGAGTGGGCGCACAGGGCGGTAGCTTAGCTGATGTATGCCGTTTCGGTATTACTAGCGACTGCGGATTATTGGTAAATGCCTCTCGTTCAATTATTTATGCATCTAATGGTACTGATTTTGCCGAACGTGCTCGTGATGAAGCCATGCGTATGCAACAAGAAATGGCCATCGAATTAGACAAAATAAATTTTTAACTTAAAGTTAATTTCGTATTTTCAGGAGTGGATTTTAACGAAGACCTCCTGCATTTCTTTTGGAAATCGAAGCAACTATTTGCTCGGCCAGTATTTACCCATGTTGGTGATCCAATAAAATTAGTGCGTATTGGCTACCAAAATAGCCACGCTGGGCCCGATTTCGAGGAAGTTCAACTGCAAATAGGAGATACCTTATGGGCAGGTTCGGTAGAAATGCACCTCAAATCATCCGATTGGTATGCCCACCACCACGAACAAGATAAAGCGTACGAAAATGTGATTTTACATGTGGTATACCAACATGATAAGGCTGTTTTTAGATCCGATGGCACTGAATTGCCGGTTTTGGTTTTGCAAGGTTTAATACCTCAAAACCTATTAGCTAATTATCGGAAGCTCATTGAGGCTCAATCTTGGATACCTTGTGCAGCACAAGTAGCTCAGGTAGATGAACTGTATACGAAACATGAAGTGTATCGATTGCTTATACAGCGTTTAGAAGAAAAAGCCGATGCACATATTCAGTTGCTTAATAGCTTATATGGAAGTTGGGACGATGCTTTTTATATTAGTTTGTCTGCTGCTTTTGGTTTTAAGTTAAATGCCCTTCCTTTTACCTTGTTAGCCAAAAGTATACCTCAATTGCTGTTGGCAAAGTATAAAAATGTGCCAATACAAGTAGATGCGCTATTATTTGGTCAGGCTGGTTTATTATTAGAATCTTTTACAGAAAAGTACCCATTAACGCTCCAAAAAGAATATGCTTATTTACAACATAAGCATAAATTAATCACTTTAGAACCTACATTTTGGAAATTTTTTAGAGCCCGCCCAGCAAACTTTCCAAGTCTTAGAATTGCGCAATTTTCGGCTTTGGTACAAAAATCTACACATTTGTTTTCCACTGTTTTAGAAACGGAAAGCATAGTAGCCCTGCACGAATTATTTCACGAATTGCCTGTACATGAATATTGGAAAACCCATTATCGGTTCGATAAACATAGTCCCAAACACAGCGTTCAGCTTGGGGTAAACAGCGTACAATCACTACTTATTAATACCATTGCTACCTTTTTATATGCTTATGGTAAATATTTAAACGCTGAAAAGTATAAACTATGGGCCATTGATTTATTAGAAAGTATGCCGGCAGAAAGCAATATAGTAGTTAGAGAGTTTGCAGCTGTAGGTATATCTGTGGTGAATGCAGCATCATCACAAGGCCTGTTGCAGTTGAAAAAAACAGTATGTGACAGAAAAAAATGTGTATCGTGCGGTATTGGTGCACAAATTTTACAAAAAATTAGTTCTAATTAGATGGAATAAAACCCTCGAAATATTTATTTTTACACAGCCAGTAAACCTGTTCAAAGGATAGGTCTTATTTTTTATATTTGTAACGTACAAAAGAACCAAGTCCTTGAAAGGAAATCAATTTAAACCATCCAATTCGTTACGTAATTCGGCAGCAGAAGCTGAAGAACACGAATCTATAACCGTAAAACCCAGACCTCGGACTGCCAGAGCTACCGAAAAAGGCGAAGAAAAACTTCCTCCATTTAACCTAGCCGGCGGTCGTTTGGTTAAGGTTTTAGGATTGTTTATGCTCTTGCTATCAACCTACTTTATGGTAGCGTTTACCTCTTATTTACTTACTTGGCAAGACGACCAAAGCTACGTCATTGATGCTAATGGAGGGTGGTCTAATCTATTTAAAACCCCTGCAGAATTAGCAAATTCACAAGTAGCTGCCGGTGGAATTGTGCAAAACTGGATGGGTAAGTTTGGTGCCTTATTGTCGCACCAGTTTATTTACGAGTGGTTTGGTGTTGCTTCTTTCTTGTTTGTATTCGTACTTTTTGTATTGGGTTTCCGCTTATTGGTTAAAGTGAAATTATTGCCAATAGGTAAAACCTTGGCTTATTCTTTCTTCTCTTTACTATTTGTATCGCTAACCTTAGCTTATTTTCATGCATTTGTGAACGATTTTCCGCATTATTTAGAAGGAGAGTTTGGCTTTTGGGCTAATCGCTTGCTCGAAGCTCAAATAGGTAATGCGGGTACTTTAGGTTTGCTAATTTTTGCCAGTTTAACCACATTAACCATTGCCTATAATTTTGATTTTAAATTACCGGAACGTGCGCCAAAATATGTGGTACCCGAAGTTGGGCCCGATGAATTGGTGGAAGAAAATATATCTGAACCTGTAGAATTTCCCTTAAACAATCGCTTTCAAGATGATTTAGCTAAAGAAGATGCCCGAATAGCCGATCTAGAATTAGAAACAGAGGTAATGGAAGATGGTTTAGATCCAGAAATTAGTGCAGTATCAGAAGGCCCGGAGTTGACTATTGAGAAAACACCCGAAGAAGCTACCGCTGAAGAATTGGTGCAAAAATTTGGTGCGTTTGACCCTAAATTAGATTTATCTCAGTATAAGCATCCACATTTAGATTTATTGGAAAATTATGGCTCGGCTAAAATTTCGGTAAACGCCGAAGAATTAGAGGCCAATAAAACTAAAATTGTAGAAACGCTTAACCACTACAATATTGAGATTGATAAAATTAAAGCCACCATTGGCCCAACGGTAACCTTGTACGAGATTATTCCGGCGCCTGGTGTACGTATTTCTAAAATTAAAAATTTAGAAGATGATATTGCCTTGAGTTTAGCCGCCTTGGGTATTCGTATCATAGCTCCCATGCCAGGTAAAGGAACTATTGGAATTGAAGTGCCTAACCAAAACCCCGATATGGTATCAATGCGTTCGTTATTGGGAACAGAAAAATTCCAAAACACTACCATGGAGCTGCCCATAGCTTTGGGTAAAACCATTTCCAACGAAGTGTACATTGCCGATTTAGCTAAAATGCCCCATTTATTGGTTGCTGGAGCCACCGGTCAAGGTAAATCGGTGGGTATTAACTGTATTTTGGCTTCTTTACTATATAAAATGCATCCATCGCAATTAAAATTTGTGTTGGTAGATCCTAAGAAAGTAGAGTTAACCCTTTTCCGTAAAATTGAACGTCATTTCTTAGCCAAATTACCCGGCGAAGAAGATGCGATTATTACCGACACTAAAAAAGTAATTAATACGCTTAATTCCTTGTGTATAGAAATGGATTTGCGTTACGATTTACTGAAAAATGCCCAAGTACGTAATCTAAAGGAATACAACCAAAAATTTGTAGGCCGCAAGTTAAACCCCGAAGATGGCCATCGGTTTTTACCATTTATAGTGCTTATTGTAGATGAGTTTGCCGATTTAATGATGACTGCCGGTAAAGAAATAGAGGCACCTATTGCCCGTTTAGCGCAATTGGCCCGTGCGGTAGGTATTCACTTGGTTATTGCCACACAGCGCCCATCGGTAAATATTATTACAGGCACCATTAAAGCCAATTTCCCGGCTCGTTTGGCCTTTAGAGTGTTGTCTAAAATAGATTCGAGAACCATTTTAGATACCGGTGGAGCCGATCAATTGATTGGCCGAGGCGATATGTTATTATCTACCGGAAACGACTTAATACGTTTGCAGTGCGCCTTTGTAGATACGCCCGAAATAGAACGTATATCTGATTTTATTGGTTCACAAAAAGGCTACGATTCGGCCTGGATGTTACCTGAATATGTAGACGAAAGCGGCGATGGAGCTTCAAGCAAAGTTTTCGACCCAAATGATCGGGACCCCTTATTTGAAGATGCTGCACGATTAATTGTGATGCACCAACAGGGTTCTACCTCATTAATTCAACGTAAATTAAAATTAGGCTATAACCGAGCTGGTCGTATTATAGACCAATTGGAAGGAGCCGGTATTGTGGGCTCATTTGAGGGTAGTAAAGCCCGTGAAGTGCTCATACCAGATGAATATGCTTTGGAACAATTTTTGAACACCCTAAGCTAAAAAATTAGATAATGAAGATGAAAATAGCAGCGAATACGTTCATATTTCTTTTGTTAGGCCTTGTAGCAATGGCGCAAACCGACGAAAAAGCAAAAGTAATTTTGGCCGAAGTGAGCAAAAAATACCGTTCTTTCGACGTAATCAAAACCGAATTTACGTACACGCTCGATAATCCGCAGGCTAAAGTAAAAGAAACACAAACAGGTACGCTTTACTCAAAAACCAAAGCTAATAAGTTTAAAGTGGTGCTAAAAGCCCAAGAATTGGTAAGCGATGGTAAAAACCAATGGACTTATTTAAAAGCAGATAAAGAGGTGCAATTGAGCGAAGTAGATAACTCATCGGATGCGATGAACCCTGCTCGTTTATTTACCATTTATGAGAAAGGCTTTAAGTTTTTATTTACCGGAGATAGTAAATCAAAAGCCGGAAAAACGATTCACAATATTGAATTAACACCATTAGATAGTAAACGATCTTACTTTAAAGTAAAATTGCAAATAGATAAAGCATCTAAACAAATTACGCAGGCCATTATTTTTGATAAAAATGGCAACAAATATACCTACAGCATTAAAGCGTTTGCCCCAAATGTAAAAGTAGCCGAAACGTTTTTCACCTTTGATGTGAAAAAATATCCGGGAGTAGAACTGGTAGATTTACGCTAATCCTCATGAACTTATCAATAACTACCCATACGCTTGATAAGGTAGAAAGCCTTTTAAAAGCCCTAGACTATCGGGTGCGTTACGAAAAAGGAAATTTTAAAACTGGCGCCTGTGTGCTCGAAAATAGTAGGGTAGTAGTAGTAAATAAATTTGCTAACCTAGAAAGTAAAATTCAGGGTTTAGTCGATTTAATAGCCACTTTGGAAGTGCAAGATCAGTTTTTAGACGATAAGCAAAAACAACTCCTTAATCAATTAAAACAAACTACCCTAAAGCTGTGAAGGTTACTTTTTTAGGCACCGGCACTTCGCAAGGCATACCCGTAATTGCTTGTAGCTGTGCGGTATGTACGTCGGCAGATACCCGCGATAAGCGTTTACGTTCTTCCATACTCTTGCAGGTTGACGATAAAAATATTGTCATCGATTCTGGCCCAGATTTTCGCTATCAGATGCTTAGAGCTGGTGTAATGCACTTAGATGCATTGGTATTTACCCACGAGCACAAAGACCATACCGCAGGGCTAGATGATATTAGGGCCTTTAATTATAAGCAGGGCGAAGCCATTAAAGTATATGCCCATAAACGGGTGCAGGATGCGCTGAAAAAAGAATTTTCCTACATTTTTGCCCATCATAAATACCCAGGTATTCCTCAATTAGATTTATTTGAAATTGGTCATCATCCTTTTGAGGTGGCCGGCGTACCCTTTATTCCCATAGAGGTCATGCATTTTCAATTACCCGTTTTAGGCTTCCGAATAGCCGATTTTACCTACATTACCGATGCAAAAACCGTTACAGAGGTGGAAAAAGCGAAAATTAAAGGAAGCAAAGTATTAGTCATTAATGCGCTGCAGCAAGAAAAACACATTTCGCATTTCACACTAGAAGAAGCAGTGGCGTTTGCCCAGGAAATTGGAGCCGAAAAAACCTATTTTACACACATTAGCCACCGTTTGGGCACCCATCAAAAAATTTCAGAACTCGTACCCGCTGGAGTGGAACTTGCTTACGATGGGCTGTGTATAAACTTGGTTTAATAAGTGCTCGGAACGAGATTCGAACTCGTACGTCCATTCGAACGCCACCCCCTCAAGATGGTGCGTCTACCAATTTCGCCACCCGAGCATTGTAGCGCAAATATAAGTAGCTTTTGCATTTCTAAAGGTAAAATTTAGAAAAACCGAATTTCATCAGCTATTAATTTTCTCAAGGCTTGTCTGTACCTTTTTAAACTACTAAATTTGAAACTCATTCCATACAATATGTCAACAGAAATCGAACACGTACATTGTCTTATTATCGGATCGGGCCCAGCCGGATATACCGCTGCTATTTATGCCGCTAGATCAGATTTAAAACCTGTGGTTTATACGGGTATTGTACCCGGAGGTCAGTTAACCCAAACTACCGATGTAGAAAATTTCCCGGGCTATCCGAAAGGGGTGATGGGACCACAGATGATGGAAGATTTCCGCGAACAAGCTGCCCGGTTTGGTACCGATATCCGCTTTGGTTATGCCACTAAAGTCGATTTCTCTAAAACTCCACACCAAGTAGTTATTGATGAGATAAAATCTATTACAGCCGATACCGTGATTATTGCCACCGGTGCCTCAGCTAAATGGCTAGGTTTAGAGAGCGAACAAAAATACAATGGCTTTGGCGTATCGGCCTGTGCCGTATGCGATGGTTTCTTTTTTAAAGGCCAAGATGTAGCCATTGTAGGAGCCGGCGATACTGCCTGTGAAGAAGCTACCTATTTAGCTAAACTGTGTAAACACGTACACATGATTGTGCGTAAAGGAGAGTTTAAGGCATCTAAAGCTATGATAAATAGGGTGTTAAATACCCCCAATATTACCGTGCTATACCATACCGAAACGCAAGAAATTATGGGCAATGGCCAGAATGTAACAGGTGTTCGTGTTAAAAATAATCAAGACCAAACCAAACAAACCCTAGCCATAACTGGTTTTTTTGTGGCTATTGGACATCACCCCAACACCGAATTGTTTAAAGATGTATTAGATATGGATGCCACCGGATACCTCATTACCAAGCCAGATAGTACCCAAACCAATATAGAAGGTGTATTTGCTTGTGGCGATGTGCAAGACACCATGTGGCGCCAAGCCGTTACTGCTGCAGGTAGTGGTTGCATGGCTGCATTAGAAGCCGAACGTTATTTAGCTGCAAAAGAACACGCTTAAAAAATCATTCTTTTTTTTAGATTTGGTATATAAAGTTAACCTTATGACCAAATTTAAATTATGGGCAATTTGTTTTGCCTGCTTCACGTTGCCCGCATTAGCCCAAAATGCGAATCAAAGCGCTGTGCTTATTCCAGCACCACAAAAAATTACGTACACCACGCAGCAGTTTGTACTAGATTCCCAAACTAGTATTGAATATGGTATACCTGAGAATTTACCCATCGCAAAAATGCTGCAAAGCTATATTTCGGGTACCTATGGCTTTACATTAAACCTAGTGGCTAAGGCCGAAGGCAAACGAGTTACCTTGCTAGAAAATTCCGATACGAACTATAAACCCGAATCATATACCTTGCATATTGACGCTAAGCAAGTTGAGTTAAAAGGAAAAGGAGCAGGTTTATTTTATGCAGCAGAAACCCTGTTTCAGTTATTCCCAGAAAAATCAGATCGAATTCTGTTAAATGGCCTTGATATTGAAGATTGGCCTCGTTATAGCTATCGGGGTATGCATTTAGATGTGGGTAGACATTTCTTTCCCATATCGTTCATTAAAGAATATATTGATTTATTAGCCACCTATAAATTAAACACTTTTCATTGGCATTTAACCGAAGATCAAGGCTGGCGAATTGAAATTAAAAAATACCCCAAACTTACGCAGGTTGGGGGCTACAGAGCTCAAACCTTGGTGGGCAATTACCACGATCGTATGCCGCAACTTTTCGATCAAACACCGTATGGGGGTTTTTATACACAACAGGAAATAAAAGAGGTTGTAGCCTATGCCCAGCAACGTTTTATTACCATCATTCCAGAAATTGAAATGCCGGGTCACTCTTTAGCGGCACTTGCTGCCTATCCGGAATTGGCTTGTGGAGATAATCCTGGACCATTTACCGCTGCTGAAAAATGGGGAGTTTTTGACGATGTATATTGTGCAGGTAAAGACCAAACGTTTACATTTTTAGAAAATGTTTTGGATGAAGTGATGGCACTTTTTCCGAGTACATACATACACATTGGTGGCGATGAATCGCCAAAAACACGTTGGAAAGTATGTCCCTATTGCCAAAAACGCATCAAAAATTTAAAATTAAAAGATGAACATCACCTACAAAGCTATTTTATACAGCGTATTGAAAAGTATTTAAATAGTAAAGGCCGTCAAATTATTGGTTGGGACGAAATTTTAGAAGGAGGGTTAGCCCCCGATGCTACTGTAATGAGCTGGAGAGGCACCGATGGAGGAATTGCAGCAGCTAAACAAAACCACAATGCCATCATGACCCCAGGCGATTATGTATACTTCGATCATGCACAAGGGAAAAGCAACCAAGAACCCTTAAGTATTGGTGGATATACCCCATTAGAGCAGGTTTATGGCTACAATCCAACACCTACAAACTTAACCGTAGAACAACAAGCCCGTATTATTGGTGTACAAGCCAATATGTGGACCGAGTATATGACCAATCCGGCAAAAGTAGAATACATGCTTTTGCCAAGATTATATGCCCTTTCAGAAATTGCGTGGACAAATCCAGAGCATAAAAATTGGACAAATTTCGTTAGTCTAGCAGTTCCAGAGCATTTAGCTAAACTAGATAAAACCGCTATAAACTATCGGGTTCCAAACCCCATTGGCATAAAAGATACAACCTTGTTAGGGGAGGAATTTACTTTTTCACTACAAGCTCCAGTGAAAGGTGCCAAAATTTACTACACACTAGACGGCTATACCCCCGATGCCACTACACAACAATACACTCAGCCTTTTGCCGTAAAGGTTCAGCCCGATGGACAACGTGTGTTAAAAACACGGGTAATTGCGCCAAGCGGTAAGCAGAGCTCAGTTTCTACCACTATTTTAGACAATTCGTTGCCTTTGGCCGCTAGTACCAATCCGGGGTTATTACCGGGTTTGCAGGTTTATTTTGTGCCCGGTCTTTTTAATTTTACGAAAGAAATTGATACACTAAAAGCAAATGAACAGGCCATTGTACCTACTGTTGCTTTAGGAAAATACAAAACCATGGCTCGAACTTTTGGTTTGGTGATGAATGGATACTTGCAAGCCGCAGAAGATGGCGTGTATTCGTTTACCTTAACTTCCGATGATGGTTCTGCATTGTGGATTGACGACAAATTGGTGGTAGATAATGACGATAAACATGCTGCTTTCGCGGTAACTGGCGCCATACGTCTGCAAAAAGGGTACCATAAAATTGAAGTAAAATATTTTCAGTCTGGAGGAGGTTCGGCTTTAAAATTAGTGATGAAACTTCCTAGCGGATTGAGCCAAGAAATACCTCAAATCTTATATACCCATTAAATTTTATACGATGTTAAAAAATCAGTTTTCAATCAGCTTACTGCTTCTAGGGACGGTTTTAATTGCAGCTTGCGGTAGCGATTCAGAAACGCAAAATTCGGCACCTAAAAAAGCAATTTTAGTTACTCCATTTAGATTTCATCGCAGTTTAGAAGTAAAACCAGGACTTATTTTTGATGTGCTCACCTGGGGTAGAGGGAAAGATTCTACTTCGGCCTTACTCATTTTGCGTTCCGATTCTACGCATCAAAAATTTGAGGCTTTAAACACCGATTTAGTGGGCAAGCCTCTGGATGTTTGGGATATGGATTTAGATACCGATGGTAATCCCGAATTGGCCGTGCAGGTATTGTTGAGCACAGGCCTTAATGATTTATACATTTATGAGTTTGATGCTTCGGGTACGGGGAGTGCCATTCGTTTTCCGGCATTTAGCGATAAAGCAAAAGCAGGTTTTAAGGGAAAAGACTCTATTTATATAAAAGAAGGGGAGCTACGTAGAGATTTTTTGTATCAAGAGCCTGCAACAACAGAAAAAACAATTAAACGAACTTTGGCTTACCGTTTACGCAATAATAGTTTTCAGTTGTCGGAAATTACAGAGAAAAAGAAATAGCTTAATCTTGCTCAAACTGAGGTTCTAGGTGTTCTAAACTGGCTATCATGCCGTTTAAATACCCATCTTCTTTTCTAATGTATGCTTTCATGAGCCAGAAATAGCAAATGGCAATCCAAATTAAGGATGCCACAAAGCTAATAAGTGTAAACCAGAGGGTAGCTACAAAGAAAATTTCAACAAAAAACATTACAAGCCCAATGCCCAAAAACAGGGTATAAACCTTATATTTTTGCGTATTTAACCGATGCCGATCTTTCTGGTATTGTTTTAAATACTTAATGTACGTATCGGGCTTGCCAATGAGGTGGGCAGTTACATGTATGCTTCTATAGGCAGATAATTGGGCAAATAAGGCAAATAAACACGATGCCATAAAAATAAGTAACGATAGGTGTGTAGTCCACATTTTAAAGGGCACCATGTACCAGGCATAGCTTAATGCAGCAATGGCTAGGCTCATTACAAACACTTCGAAAAGCAATTTGTTCGCTAGGCGGTTTTTCGAACGTTTTACTTGCTTCAAAATTTCTTCTGCGGCTAGTTTACGTTCGGGTTGGCTTTGCCAGATATCCTTTAATAAATCAAAATCGTTCATATCGGCTATAAAGTTCAGTTAGTTTTTGTTTAATTCGGTGTATTTTAACCCGTAGGTTGCCTTCAGAAATGCCCGAAATTTCCGCAATTTCTGCATAGGGCACTTCATCAAGCACTAAGGTGATGATGATACGTTCGTTCTCTTCTAATTTAGATATGCAACGATAGAGTAGGGTTACTTGTTCGTTTTTTTCGGAAAATTCTTCCGCTTTCTCATCAATAATTTTCTCGGTAAGCTCTTCTTTGGCTTGCCTTTTTTCTACTCGGAGGTGAGATAAGCAGGTGTTCACCGCAATTCGGTAAATCCAGGTAGAAATCATAGCCTGGTTACGAAACTTATCGAGATTTTGCCACACCTTTAAGAAGGTTTCTTGTACTAAATCGTTGGCGGTATCGTCATCGCCGGTATAACCATAGCATAAATGGTAAATCTTTCGGGAGTTTGTCCGAAAAATTTCTTTAAAGAGTGCTTCTTTGTTTTCCATGTATACTATGCCTTTTAGAGCGGTATTTGAGGGTATTGTTACACTAGCCAGCGTACCAATTTAGGCTTTTACTTGCTATTTGGCCAATTTTTCCTAATTCTTGTGCTACATCAAAAGCCAAATCTTCATGCAATTTACTTTGAATTTTCTCTACCTTAAGCGCTGCTTTTACGAAGAAATTTCGGATAACTTGTGCGGTAGATTTTGCCGCCAAAGAATAGCAGTAGGTATAGCAAAACCAGATCCACAAATCTGCTTCAAGAGCAGGGTTTTGCATGTATTTTGCATGTTTATTTAGTGCTTTTGTAATCTTTCTTAGCTTTTTAGCATCGGCATAATTTGCTCCGCTAAGCGATTTAAACACTTCTTCAAGGTCCTTTTTTAAGGCATCGGCATAGGCCTGTGGATTGCCTTGGTGAAAAAGCACAAATTCTAACAACTCTTTATTTTCTTTTTTATATCGGGCAAAACGCAAACAAATAGCCTCTAACTCTGTTTTTGAGAGTTGATGTAGTTCTTTTTTTTGTTCTTGGAGGCTAAAAAGGTGCATGGTTTAAAGTTAAATTATTGTAGTTTTACGTTCGCTTTACACATAAAACGTATGCAAAAAAACAAACTTACTTTATTTATTTTCATCGCTTTAGTAGTTGGTATTGTAGCCGGTTACTTACTTAATGTAAATTGGATAGGCCAATATAACGATCAAATTGCGAAAGCCGATAAACAGGCAATCAATTTAGAGGTGCAATTGGCTAAAACTACCGATACGACTTCGGTAGCTTATCTAGCCATGAAAACCGAGCGTAAAGAACAATTGAGTATTCGTAAAAAAAACGAAACCATTCGAGATAAAAAATTGGAGCCTTTTACGCTTTTGAGCGATATTTTTCTCCGCTTAATAAAAATGATTGTGGCACCTTTGGTATTTACCACTTTAGTGGTTGGGGTAGCCAAAGTAGGGGATATTAAGGCCGTAGGCCGTATTGGCGGCAAAACCATGCTTTGGTTTTTGAGCGCTACCTTGCTCTCTCTTACCCTAGGAATGATTTTGGTAAACATTTTTCGCCCGGGCGAAACCATGCATTTGCCACTACCGGATGCCAGCATTGATACCGGTATACAGAAAGCAGCACTATCACTTAAAGATTTTATTGCACACGTTTTCCCAAAAAGTTTTGCCGAGGCCATGGCGAATAACGAAATTCTTCAAATTGTAGTTTTTTCGTTGTTTTTTGGCGTAGCTACTGCCGCTATTGGCGAAAAGGGAACCATTGTTATTAAAGCCATGGACGCTTTTGCACACGTAATTTTAAAGGTTACCGGCTATGTGATGAATTTCGCTCCATTTGCTGTATTTGGCGCCATGACAGCCATTATTGCCAAACAAGGTTTAAGCATTTTGTCTACCTATGCCATTTTTATTGGCGAATTTTATTCTGGCTTACTCATATTGTGGCTAGTACTTATTTTCATTGGCTTCTTAATTCTCAAAAAACGTATTTTTCGTTTGGTAAGCGGACTAAAAGAGCCGGTTTTGTTGGCATTTAGTACCGCAAGTAGCGAAGCAGCCTACCCTAAAACAATGCTTCAGTTAGAGCGTTTTGGCTGTAAAGACAAGATTGTAAGTTTTGTATTGCCTTTGGGTTACTCGTTTAACTTAGATGGCTCTATGATGTACATGACATTCGCTTCGCTCTTTATTGCTCAAGCTTATGGCATTCATTTGGGTTTTGAACAGCAGCTCTCTATGTTGCTTATTTTAATGCTTACCAGTAAAGGGATAGCCGGTGTGCCTAGAGCCTCCTTGGTAGTTATTGCAGGTACTATTGCCACCTTTAATATTCCAGAAGCTGGTTTAGCTTTATTGATAGGGATAGATCCTTTGTTGGATATGGGCCGCTCGGCAACTAACGTAGTGGGTAATAGCGTGGCCACGGCCGTTATTAGCAAGTGGGAAGGTGAATTGGGCGAATACCAAGAATAAGTATAGTACCGATGACAGACAGACAGAAAAAAATATTTTTAGCCATTTGTATTGTAGTACCTTTTTTGGCTTACTGCATGTATTATTATGGCATTATGATTAAAAATGCGCCCTACAAATTTACTGAAATGGAGTCTGTAAGCTTAAAATATGGGCTAGGGGATAGCTTAATAAACCAATACGATAGCAAAACAGGCCTTTACCAATATGTAAATGACCAAGATTCTTTGGTAAAAACCCAAGTGAAATTAAGTAAAGATGATTTACTCTATTTACACCGCAAGGCCGTAGAATTGGGTTTTTGGAATTTTCCGCAGAATATGCGCCTAAATCCCGAAGATCGTACTGGTAAAACAGCCCCTCATTATTATTTAGAATTTAAATACCAGCGCAAAACCAAAATACTTGATTTTGATGCCGATTATGCCGGAAATGGAAAGCTGAAAGATGCTGCCAAAACCTTAATTGAAACGGTAAGTACCACCATTAACGATGCTGAAGGTAGACAGCGAAAACATTAAAAAACCCTTATAACTCTTTAATTAGTAAAGAATGACAAGGGCTTTAAATAATTGTTGATACTAATCTTTAACGCAACGTACAGCACAGCCGTGTCTTTTAGGTGCTGATGCTCCCAAAATAGTATTAGATATTTTTTTATTAAAATCCGGCAGATCATTTTTTATACTATATAATATTGGATAAGAAGTGCCTGGAGCCAACGTACTTGTCCAAACAGTAAAAAAACTCTTTATCCAAGCTATTGGTTTCGTGCCATCGACAGCATCTACAATTCCATTACCTAAAGCAGTAAAACCGCTCTCGTTTGTGCCGGTATTCGGATCGTTCCAATGTGTGGTTCCTGTTTCTTTTAGTTTGTTTCCGGCTATGGCATTTCCACCTAAAAAGCTGGCTAATTCAGTATATTCTGCATCGGTTGCTACGTGCCAACCTTCGGGGGCTATATTTCTAGGGTCACTAACGGCAAACCAATTGTAAAAATTACCATATTCAAATTTATCTGAAATAAAGGGTCCCTGGTAAGCCCCGCTACTTAAGTTACTCCAAGCACCAGCGTCTGTAATTAAGGGAATAGGATCTCCATTGCGGTATTTGGTGCTACGGAGGTTTTCGGCCATCCAGGTTTGGTTACCAATTTTAATAGTTTTATATACATTTCCGTCAATATCTTTAACCGTATTGGCGGCAGTTGTTGTGGTATTTTTTTTGCATGATAAGCCAGCTATTACAAAGAGCAAGCACATGCATGTGTGAATAAAATTTTTCATTTTCTTATTTTTATAGGTTTACTGCCATAGAACGCTTATTTAAACGCTTTAGTGTAAACTATTTAGTTAAATTTTAGAAAGTAGGTAACTTAAACCCGATTGCAGCGGATAGCCCATAGGGCTTACAGCGAAAAGCGTGTCTGACGTAAGCAATAGCCCCGAATTGGCTTTTCTAAATATTTAGATTTTGCTAGTATTTAAGAAATATATGTACTATATTTGCACCTCATTTAACAATAAAACCAATAAATAACCATGTACGCAATAGTAAATATAGCCGGACAGCAATTTAAAGTTGCTAAAGACCAGCATCTTTTTGTACACAGATTACAAGGAGATGAAGGCGCTAGTATTGAATTTGACAATGTATTATTGGCTGAAGATGGCGGTAAATTTAAAGTAGGTACGCCTACGCTTAAAGGTGCGGTGGTTTCGGCTAAAATCTTGTCTCATTTAAAAGGAGATAAAGTGATTGTTTTCAAAAAGAAACGTCGTAAAGGCTACAAAAAGAAAAACGGTCACCGCCAACAATTCACCAAAATCCAGATTACTGGTATTAAATTATAAGTTTAGATTGTTCATTAGAATTGTTTTTTCAATTCATAAGTAAATAAAACATGGCACATAAAAAAGGGGCCGGTAGTTCCAGAAACGGTCGCGAATCCCATAGTAAACGTTTAGGTATTAAAATTTTTGGTGGTCAATTGGCTATTGCTGGTAACATCATTGTACGTCAACGTGGTACACAACACCATCCAGAAAAAAATGTAGGTTTAGGTAAAGACCACACACTTTTTGCTTTAGTAGATGGTACCGTAATTTTCAGAAAACGTGCGGATAATAAATCATACGTTTCTATATTACCTGCAGAAGTACAGGTAGCTGCTCCTAAGAAAGCTACAACTCCGAAAGTAGCTGCTCCAGTTGTTGCCGAGGTAGTAGAAACTGCTGCTCCGGTTGCTGCTGAAAAAGCCGCTCCAGCTAAGAAAGCACCTGCTGCTAAAGCTCCAGCTAAGAAGGCTGCTGCTCCGAAAGCGGCTGCTGAGAAAAAAGCACCAGCTAAGAAAGCTGCTCCAAAGAAATAAGTTTTTTATTTTTTTTTATTTAAGCCTCTTCGTATATCGGAGAGGCTTTTTTATTGCTCTCTACTAATAAGTTGAGCAGCAAAATTGCGTAGGGCTTCTTTACGAGCAGCTTCCACCTGAATGGCATCTAATTGCTCAATTGCCTTTTTTGCATAGTATTGCATGGCAGTTTCGGCTAACTCACGCACGCCTAAACGGTTGTATAGTTCGGTTACAGCTTTAATTTTGTCCTCTGCCTGATATGTACTTGCTTCAAGCCAGTGGTTTAACTCATCGGCATCCTTGCCTGCAGCCAATTCTTGTGCTTTTATGAGTAAATAGGTCTTTTTATTCGCTAAAATATCGCCAGCTACTTGTTTGCCAAATTTATCAGGGTTCCCGTACACATCTAAAATATCGTCTTGTATTTGAAAGGCAATGCCCAAATCTTCGCCAAAGCCTTCCAATAAATCGCTTTCGGCGGTAGATGCACCTGCAATAAGTGCACCAATTTTTAAAGCTCCACCCAATAAAACAGCTGTTTTTAGGCGTATCATTTCAATATAATCTGTAAGTGAAACGGCTACTTGGGTTTCAAAATTCATATCAAACTGTTGCCCTTCGCATACGCTTACGGCAGTTTCGTTAAACACATGAAGCACGGGGCGTAGTAATTGTTCTTCTAAGCTGTTCAGTAAAAGTATGTAACCTTGCACCAGCATTACATCGCCAGAAAGTATGGCAATATTGGCATTCCATTTTTCGTGAACGGTTTGCTTTCCACGACGAAGGGGAGCTTTATCCATTATATCGTCGTGCATAAGCGTAAAATTATGGAAAACTTCAACGGCTAATGCCGGGTCTATCGCTTTCTGAATATCGCCACGGAATAGTTCACAGCCCATTAATAGCAATACGGGGCGCATGCGCTTGCCGCTCATGGCCATGATGTAGCTTATGGGCTCGTACAATTCGGCCGGTTGGTTGGGATATTTTTTAGCGCTTACTGCTTTTGCCAGCAGTTCTTGTAGTTCTTCAATGGTATGCATGTACTCTTTATTAGGTTACTAAAGAAAAATCAATTTGACGTTTCGATAGGTCTACTTTTTTAACTTTAATGGTTACACGATCGCCTAATTGGTATTTGCGTTTTTTACGCTGCCCAATAATGCAATAATTTTTTTCATCTAAAACATAAAAATCATCATTTATATCACGTAAACGAATCATTCCTTCACATTTATTTTCCACTAATTCTACGTACATACCCCACTCTGTAACGCCCGAAATAATACCTTCGAATTGATTACCCACATTGTCTTGCAGATATTCGGCTTGTTTATATTTTACAGAAGCACGTTCGGCATCGGCTGCTCTTTTTTCCATTTGGGAAGAGTGTACACACAATTTTTCGTAGTGATCGGCATTAGCCGTTGAGCCTTCGGCTAAATAATGAGCTAATAAACGGTGTACCATCACATCGGGGTAGCGCCTAATGGGAGAGGTAAAGTGTGTATAATATTCAAAGGCTAAGCCATAATGGCTCGATTTTTTGGTGGTATAAATGGCTTTAGCCATAGATCTTATGGCTAGTTGCGTCAATACGTTTTGCTCACCTTTACCTTCTACATCTACCAATAAAGCGTTTAAGGAGAAGGCAATGGTTTTATCGGATTGAGTATTTATTTTATAGCCAAACTTGGAGGCAAACTGTGCAAAGTTTAATAAAGCTTCTTCTTTTGGCGAATCGTGGGCACGGTACACAAAAGTGTATTTATGTTTCCCTTGACCTTTTTTAGCCACAAATTCGGCTACTTTTCGGTTGGCTAAGAGCATAAAATCTTCAATAAGTTTGTGTGCATCTTTACGCTCTTTTACATACACGCCAATGGGTTTGCCTTGCTCATCAAGTTTAAATTTCACCTCTGCCGATTCGAAACTTATGGCACCGGCTTTAAATTTACGTTCGCGTAAAATATAGGCTAGTTCGTTTAGTTTAAGTATTTCTTCCGAAAAATCAGACTTTTTTCCTTCTATGATTTCTTGGGCTTCTTCGTATGCAAAGCGTTTATCGGAGTGAATTACGGTACGCCCAAACCATTCGGAATGGATATTTGCCTTTTCATCGAGCTCAAAAACTGCCGAAAAACACAATTTATCTTCGTTGGGGCGTAGAGAGCACAATCCGTTCGAAAGGCGCTCAGGAAGCATGGGAATAACCCTATCTACCAAATACACCGAGGTTCCTCTGTCGTAGGCTTCTACATCTAAAGGCGAATCGGGGAGTACATAATGTGATACATCGGCAATATGTACGCCAATTTCGTAGTTTCCGTTGGGTAATTTTTGAAAAGATATGGCATCATCAAAATCTTTGGCATCAAATGGGTCGATAGTAAACGTGAGTACTTTTCTGAAATCTCGGCGTTTGGCTATCTCGGAAGCGGGTATAGTTTCGGGTATGGCTTCTGCTGCTGCTTCTACATCTTTTGGAAAAGCTAAAGGGAAACCAAAATCAGCCAAAATAGCGTTCATTTCGGCATTGTTATCGCCCTGTTTTCCTAATACGTGTATAATTTTACCGATGGGATTTTTGGCTCCTTCGGGCCATTCGCTAATGTGGGCAATAGCTTTTTCATTGTCTTTTGCCCCATTTAAATCCGTCAGTGGTATAAAAATATCGTGCTGCATTTTGCGGTCGTCGGGGACAAAAAAGGCAAAACGATCGGATAGTTTCACAATACCAGTGAAATCCATTTTGGCTCGTACTAGAATTTCTACTACTTCGCCTTCTTTTTTACGGCCGCCTTTTTGTTTGGCGTACACATAAACCTGTACGGTATCTCCGTGTAACGCATTGCGCAATTTTCGTGGAGCAACGTAAATATCAGGTTCAAACTCATCTTCAGTAATGATAAATGCCGAACCATCGGTGGTTAAATCAACCCGACCTGTTACCAATGTTTTAAGTTCTTTTAATTGAAAACGCCCACGTTCTGGTTCTCTCAAGGTTCCTTTTCTAACTTCGTTGCGAAGAATCTCCGCAATAGCATCTCGAGCATCTGCATCGTCTAATTTTAGTTTTGCAGAAACTTGTTTTGGGTTTAGGAGTTGTTGGCCTGATTTCTGAAAAATTTCTAAAATCAGTTGCGTTAAGACTTCTTTAAAATGATGGGCTTTTTTAGACATGTAGACTAAGGTACCAAATTTCGGAGGTATTGGCTAATTGCTCAGGTAGATTTCACGAAAAATTAACAGAAAAAGCGCATTTTAACTCACAATAATCACGGCTTCTTCTGTAATGCTAGGTAAACCCTTAAAGCGAAGTAGCAGTTGTGCGGTGGTTAATACATCCTTTTGGCAATAAGTTTGAATGCGCTGCAAATCTTGGTCTTTCCAATATACCCAATGCACGTCGCTGCCCTCCATATCATCTTTCGGGCTAGGAATACCAAAAATAGTGGCCAATAAATGTAAGGAAGTATAGTTTTTATAGTCGCCAAACTTCCACAATTCCATGGTATCTAGGTGATTAATTTCCCATGGCTTTTTGCCTGCTATTTGCAAGCAACTAGGTATTTCTAAGCCATGTATTAGCATACGGCGGCAGAGGTAAGGAAAATCGAATTCTTTGCCATTATGTGCACAAAGTACCACATTGGCAGGTTGTTTTTTAATAATTTCGATAAAAGCGCTTAAAATCTCTTTTTCATCGTGGCCAGCAATAGATTTAATGCGAAAGCTCAATTTACCTTGGCGTTTAATATAAATGCCGAAAGAAATGCAGATAATTTTACCAAATTCGGCAAAAATACCTGCTTTGGAATAGTATTCTTCGGGTGTTTCCCCCTCTTTACGCATAAAACGAGTTTTGTGCGCCCAAAGTTCTAATACGTTAGCCGGAATTTCTGCTGCAGAAGCATATTGGGGTACCGTTTCTACATCGAGTACCAAAACGTTTTTTAAATTTACTTGCTGCAACATACGGTTAAATTAAACTTATTTTTTCAGAGATGCATTTATTGCCCAATCATTACTCCGGGTTTATTTACCAATGGAATGCGTATTAAATTGCTATCAACAATGCTCTCGGGCATAAATACAAACTTCTTATCGAATAAATTATTGTGGATGTAATAACTTACCCAATATTCATTCGCTAAGCCAAAAACAGCCTCATCTATAAGTTCTACAGCTACGGCAGTGTGTGCTGCTACGGTTCCCATAGCGTGGCGTAGGGTAGAAGTTTTCAGCTCTTTACCTTGTAGAGTTCCATACCCCTTAGCGGCAATTAATACGGTGTCAATAGCTTCGTTTCGCTGGTTTAGGAGGTATACTTTCCAGTTGCGGCCCTGTGGGTTTTCGCTTTCGAGTACTACGGCGATAGAGATGCCTTCCACCAGCGGATGCAGAATATCTTTTTTCATAGCAGAAAAAGCTTATTTTTTCTTGGCGAAACGTTTAGCTTTACCTTTTTTAGGCTCTTTTTCGGCAGCTTCGGCTAAAACCAATATTTCGGCATAACTAATACTTTCGGGTGTTTTATCTTTTGGTATTTTGATGTTTAGCTTACCAAATTTGATGTAAGGACCCCATCGTCCATCTTCGATACGGACATCTGGGTTTTCATCAAACACTTTTATAAGTTTATCAATATCTTTTTGGCGCTTTTCTTGGATAATTTCTATAGCCTTAGCCTCTTCTAAAGTATGTGGGTCAAACTCTTTTGGAATAGAGTAAAAAGCACCATCGTGGCGTACATATGGACCAAATTTACCAATAGCCACCACCATATCTTTATCTTCAAACTGGCCAAGAGTTTTGGGCAGTTTGAATAGTTCTAAGGCATCTTCTAGACTAATGCTCTCCATCATTTGCCCGGTACGCAAACTGGCATAACGTGGTTTTTCTTCGCCCTCGGTATCTCCAATTTGTACAAAAGGTCCAAAACGCCCAATACGTACCGAAATGGTTTTACCCGAAACTGGGTCTATCCCTAATTCACGACCACCATTGGCCCGTTCAGCATTATCCAGCGTGTTTTGTACTTCTGCATGAAAAGGGTCATAGAAATTACGCAACATGGCTGTCCAATTGGTTAAGCCTTGGGCAATATCATCAAACTCTTTCTCCACCTTGGCGGTAAAGTGAAAATCAACAATCCCTTTAAAATGTTCTACCAAGAAATCGTTTACAATGGCACCAATATCTGTTGGGAATAATTTCGATTTTTCTGCTCCGGTATTCTCTGTACGAGTTTCGCCGCTAATAGCTCCGCTTTTAAGCGTTAACACCTCGTAATTGCGGGTTCTGCCTTCTCTATCTTCCTTAACCACATATCCACGGTTTTGTACCGTTGAAATGGTTGGCGCATAGGTAGAAGGGCGGCCGATACCCAATTCCTCTAATTTTTTTACCAAGCTTGCCTCGGTATATCGGGCAGGCGGACGAGAATAACGTTCTGTTGCCGTCAATTCAACAAGATTAAGGCTTTGCCCTTTTACCAATGGAGGTAGAATAGCATCTTGCTTGCTGTCTTCTGTAGTAATTTCGGTATCGTCCTCTTCATCTGAAGATTCCATGTATACTTTTAAGAAACCATCAAATTTTAACACCTCACCTTGAGCAATTAATTCTTCTTTACGGGTAGAGATACTAATTTTTGCAGTTGTTTTTTCAAATTGAGCTTCGGCCATTTGAGAAGAAATAGCTCGTTTCCAAATTAATTCGTATAAGCGTTTTTCTGATGGATCGCCGTTTAGGGTATGTACCTCAAAATAGGTTGGCCGAATGGCCTCATGTGCTTCTTGTGCACCGGCCGATTTGGTTTTGTATTTTCGTACTTGATGGTATTTTTCGCCAAAAGACGAGTTAATTTCGTTCGCTGCAGCACCTAAAGCAGTATCCGATAGGTTTACCGAATCGGTACGCATGTAGGTAATTTTACCTGCTTCGTATAGTTTTTGTGCTACCGACATGGTTCGGGCTACCGAGAAACCCAATTTACGGCTAGCCTCTTGTTGTAGGGTAGAGGTGGTAAAGGGTGCAGAGGGGCTCCGTTTGCTGGGTTTGGTTTCTAAGCTAGTAATGGTAAAAATGGCGGCTTTACAATCGTTTAGAAACTGTTCCGCTTCTCCTTTTTGGCTAAAACGTTCACCTAATTCGGCTTTAAATAATTCTTTGGCACTATCGGTAGAAAAAATAGCAACTACTTTAAAAGCAGCTTCGGCATTAAATTGATTCACTTCACGCTCTCTATCCACAATTAAACGTACCGCAACCGATTGTACTCGGCCTGCAGATAGGGAAGGTTTTACTTTTTTCCAAAGTACCGGCGATAGTTCAAAACCCACTAAGCGGTCTAAAACCCGACGGGCTTGCTGGGCATTCACCAAATTATAATCAATGGTTCGCGGACTTTCAATGGCTTTTAAAATTGCCGGCTTGGTAATCTCGTGAAACACAATGCGTTTTGTTTTTTCTTCTTTAAGGCCAAGGGTTTCAAATAAGTGCCAAGAAATGGCTTCTCCTTCGCGGTCTTCATCGGATGCTAGCCACACCATTTCGGCTTCTTTGGCTAGTTTTTTAAGTTCACTAACTATTGCCTTTTTATCGGTTGGAACTTCATATTTCTGTTCAAAATTATGCGCAGTATCAATAGCCTCGTCGGTTTTTACCAAGTCTCTGATATGTCCGTAGCTCGATTTTACCAGAAAATCTTTGCCCAGATATCCTTCGATGGTTTTGGCTTTGGCCGGTGACTCAACTATTAATAGATTTTTAGCCATTTGGTAGAAATGTAATTTGTGCAAATAAAGACATTATAATAAGGAATGCAAAATTAGGCACTGTTTTGGACCAATATTTTTTATGGCTGGGGATGTTTACATCAAAAATCCACCACCCAATAAATCGTTGCCTTCGTAAAATACCGCCGATTGTCCTGGAGCTATGCCCGAAACGGCATGGTGAAAATCGATTTTTAATTCATCCCCTTCTTGTACAATAGTACTCAAGGTGCCCGCATCTTTATACCGCACCTTCGTAACGGCTTCTAACGGGCTTAAAATAGAGTCATATTTCACCAAGTTGAGGTTTTTTACTCGTGCGCTAACCTGTTCTAATTCATTTTGAGTACCTAACATCACCGTGTTGCTTTCGGGTAAAATACGCGTAACAAACATGGGTTCGCCGAGGGCAATACCCAAACCTTTACGTTGGCCAATGGTATAATATGGATAGCCCAAGTGTTTACCCACAACTTTCCCATTACTTAGCATGAAGTTTCCTGGCCCAATACGTTCATCTAAATCGCTCACTTTATGGCGTAAAAAAGCACGGTAATCGTTATCGGGTACAAAACAAATCTCATAACTCTCCGATTTGTTGGCTAATTCTACCTGACCCATATCAAGGGCCATTTGTTTAATTTCCGATTTGGCGAAACTGCCTAGAGGGAATTTAGTTCTAGCTAAATTTTCTTGAGAAACGCCCCACAATACATAAGACTGATCTTTATGCTCGTCTTTTCCTTTTGAAATTACGTAACGGCCGCTATCTTGCTGCCTAATGTTGGCATAGTGGCCTGTAGCAATAAATTCGCAATCGAGTTTATCCGCACGTTTTAATAGGGCTTCCCATTTTATATATGTATTGCAGAGTACGCAGGGGTTGGGAGTGCGGCCAGCTAGGTATTCGTCTACAAAATTATCAATTACAAAATCGCCAAACTCTTCGCGGATATCTAAAATATAATGCGGAAAGCCGTAGCCAACAGCTAAAGATCGAGCATCGTTAATGCTATCTAAGCTACAGCAGCCCGTTTCTTTAGAAGAACCGCCGGCTGTTGCGTAGTCCCACGTTTTCATGGTAAGGCCAATCACCTCATAGCCCTGCTCGTGCAACATCACCGATGCTACCGAACTGTCTACACCACCACTCATGGCGACTAAAATTCTGCCGTGCTTACTCATTAAGTGCAAATATATACCTTTTTGTGCGCTAATTACTTCTCAAAACGTCAATAGGAAGTCAATTCCTACAGCTTTGAATCGTTAAATACGTTATCATCCTAAATAAGCGTTAGCTATTTATTAACTTCATAAAAAAATATGAAAAGAATTTACAGTATTTCATTTGTCTTATGCTTATTGCTATACACGAATTGTGTAGCACAAAATCAAGGTAAATTCGGGAATCTCCTAAACAAAGCGAAGGCTGCCCTGACTAGTCCAACTGCCGATGAAATAGGTTTTGGATTAAAAGAAGCTTTGGAAGTGGGAGTTTCTGCAGGTACCGGCCGACTTTCACTAGAAAATGGCTTTTTTAATAACATAGGGGTTAAAATTTTATTTCCTCCCGAAGCGCAAAAAGTAGAAAAAACAATTAGAAATTTAGGATTGAATTCTTTAGCAGATCAAGTAATTTTAAGTTTAAACAAGGCTGCTGAAGACGCTGCAAAGGAGGCAAAACCCATTTTCGTTTCAGCAATTAAACAAATGACCATTGCCGATGCCAGTAAGATTTTGTTGGGCAAAGAGCAAGATGGAGCCACCCAATATTTTAAACGGGTAAGTAGCGATGAATTACGTCTTAAGTTTCAGCCAATTATTCAAGCCAGTTTAGCCAAGGTGGGCGCTACCCAATATTGGGGCGTTGTGATGACACGCTATAATAAACTCCCATTAGTTACTCAAATAAATCCTGATTTGGAAGGGTATGTTACCCAAAAGGCAATTGATGGACTTTTTTATGAAGTTGCTTTAGAAGAATTAAAAATTAGACAAAATACCGGTGCAAGGGGCAGTGCCTTATTGCAAAAAGTATTTGGCTACGCCGATACTAAGCGCTAACCAATTCGTTTACTTTTTCTGAAATCAGATCTCGTACTTCATTAAATTCTTTAGGGTCCATTTCTTTCGGATCAGGTATTTGCCAATCTATACGCTGAATAGCCGGCACCCAAGGACAGGCATCACCGCAACCCATGGTAACCACATAATCAAATTGAATAGCTGGAATTTCATCTAATGATTTAGACTCATGCGTGCTTAAATCATAACCCAATTCGTCCATAGCCGCAATTGCTTTTGGGTTTATTTTTCCCGAGGGGCGGGAACCTGCACTGTATGCCTCGACTTCTTCACTTCCCCAAATCTTAGCAAAAGCCTGTGCCATTTGACTACGGTTACTATTTTCGATACAAACGAACAGAAAACTTTTTTTCATACTTAAAATTTCTTCTGCTGTTTTAAAGCCCAATTCACTAATAAAATAAGCACCGGCACCTCAATTAGCGGGCCAATAACAGCAGCAAATGCCACACCCGAATGTATGCCAAAAACCGCAATAGCTACCGCAATACCTAACTCGAAATTATTGCCAGCAGCGGTAAAAGCTAAGGAAGTAGAACGTTCATAATTGATACCCGCCTTTTTTGCCAAATAAAAGGCTGCAAAAAACATCACAGCAAAATAAATAACTAGCGGAATAGCAATTCGGAGGACATCCATAGGGATTTCTACAATGAGTTGTCCCTTTAAACTGAACATGACCACAATGGTAAATAACAAAGCAATCAAGGTTATTGGGCTTATAGTTGGTAAATAAACATTTTCTAACCAATCTCTACCTTTTGTTTTAATAATTAGTATTCTAGAAAGCCATCCTGCGATAAAAGGGATGCCCAAATAAATGAATACACTCTGTGCAATTTGTTCAATGGTTATCTGTACTTCAAACCCTTTTAAGCCTAATAAAGGAGGGAGTTTAGTGATAAAAAACCACGCATAAACACTATAAAAAAGCACCTGAAAAATGGAGTTAAAAGCTACTAAACCAGCTGTATATACTCTATCACCCTTAGCTAAATCATTCCAAACAATTACCATAGCAATACAACGGGCAATGCCAATTAGTATTAAGCCCGTCATATATTCCGGATAATCCCTTAAAAATACAATGGCTAATACAAACATAAATACAGGCCCGATAATCCAATTTTGAAGTAAAGAAATACCCAGTACTTTGGTGTTTTTGAAAACTTCGGGTAATTCCTCAAATTTCACCTTAGCCAAAGGAGGGTACATCATTAAAATGAGTCCAATAGCCAAAGGAATATTTGTAGTTCCCGATTGAAAAGAATTAATAAAAGCTTCAGTACCGGGAATAAAATACCCTAAAGCTACTCCTAAACCCATTGCAGAAAATATCCAGAGGGTAAGGTAGCGGTCTAAAAAAGAAAGTTTTGGATTCATAATATTAACAGCAAGAAAAAGTTTTTTGTTCACTTAGGGTAGTAAATAGCCCCGATAATTGATTTTTAAAAGCATCCATGTTTTCCCAATGTATGCAATAGCATGATTTTTTTCCATCGACCGTACCCTTTACTAAGCCCGCTTTCTGCAATTCCTTTAAGTGTTGCGATACGGTTGATTGTGCTAAAGGCAACACTTCTACAATTTCGCCACAAATGCAGGAACTTTGTTCGGCCAGTATTTTAATAATGGCTATCCGAGCCGGGTGGGAGAGCGCTTTGGCAAAATTGGCCATCTCCTGATCGCTAAGACTAAAGTCTGCTTTTTTGTTTTGTGCCATAGTTTAATTATATATCGTAAATATACGATTGTAGATTTATCAAATACAAATTTATTTTAAAATTGCTCAGAAAAATGATGTATTAAAAATAGGAGAGTAATTTCGGTCTAGAAACAACAAAAGCCAAACCTAGGTTCAGCTTTTGTACTCGGAGCGGGAATCGAACCCGCACGCCTGTTAAGGGCACAGGATTTTAAGTCCTGCGTGTCTACCAGTTCCACCATCCGAGCAGGTGATTTACTTTTTTAAAAAGTAACCCTTCCACTGGTGGAAGGGTTTTGGAGCGAAAGACGAGATTCGAACTCGCGACCCCGACCTTGGCAAGGTCGTGCTCTACCAACTGAGCTACTTTCGCTTTTGGTGATTGCAAATATAGAGAGAAATGCAATTTTGACAAGATTTTTTTTTGTTTTTTTTCTCTAGCTGCTTAAGTTCTTGTTTTTCAGCACCTCATAAATTAAATCCGATTCAAAACCTCTACCGAGTAGGTATTGTTGTAATTTATAACGGCGTTTAAATGCATCTTTCTCAGTCAATAGCCGATCTTTTTTTTGGAAAACAGTTATTAATTTTCGTTCATACTCGTCGTAATCTAAGTGTTTAAGTGCTTTTTGAATGAGTTTTTCCGGTACCCGTTTAAATTTAAGCGCTTGTTTAATTTTTATTCGGCCCCAACCCTTAATACGTAGTTTGCCTTGTGCAAATGCTAGGGCAAAACGCTCTTCGTTTAAAAAGTTATCCTGAATAAGGGTAGATATAAGTTGCTCTACTTGAGTCGAATAAAGTCCCCAATCGTATAATTTATCTCGAACCTCCTGTTGAGAGCGTTCCTGATAGGCACAATAGCTTTGTGCCTTGGCATGTGCCTTTTCCGGAGAGAGAGGACTTCGCTTTGGGGCTTCGTTTTCCATATTTCGCTTAAATTCGGAAATTCTTCGCAGATTGTTAAAATTTTGATGAAATTCGTAACCAAATGAACCACCTGCTATATTCTGTACACGAATTAGAAAAGGCCATGGGAGCCAAGCCGATTACTAATCGGGTAGAGGCAACCATAAGAACCTTATTGACGGACAGTCGTAAGCTACACGATACGGTTTTCGGCCTGTTTTTTGCGCTCCAAAATCGTAGAGACGGACATGCCTATTTGCACGATGCGTACCAAGCAGGTGTACGTTCGTTTGTAATTTCTGATAAAAATATAGCCACCAATCAATTTCCAGAAGCCAATTTCTATCTCGTTGAGCATACTTTAAAAGCTTTACAAGATTTAGCCGCCCATCATCGAAGTAAATTCAACTATCCAGTTATCGGTATTACTGGCAGTAATGGAAAAACGATTGTTAAAGAATGGTTATTTCAATTGCTTTCGTCAAATTATAATATTGTTCGTAGCCCCAAAAGCTACAATTCGCAATTGGGTGTGGCACTTGCCCTTTGGGAAATGACCGATAATCATACCTTGGCAATTATTGAAGCCGGTATTTCTAAACCGGATGAAATGGATAATCTAGCCCGAATGATTCAGCCAAGCATAGGCATACTCACACACATGGGCGAAGCGCATGCAGAAGGTTTTTTATCTTTTGAGGCCAAATTGACTGAAAAGTTAAAGTTGTTTAAAGGTGCGCAAACCCTCGTAATTAGCGACGAATATGCCCCTGCTACCAAGGTTCCTGCATTTGTGTGGGGAAAACAGGCATCTGCAAACTTGCAAGTGCAAGAAATCACTTCTGTTGGAGGCAAAACACTCATTACTGCGAATTATAATCAACATCCACAACAAATCAGTATTCCCTTTACCGATGCTGCGGCTATAGAAAATGCCATCTGTTGCTGGGCTACATTATTGGCTTTAGGCCTATCTACCGAAACTATTTTCGAAAAAATGGGTCGTTTACAGGCGGTAGAAATGCGTTTAGAACTTAAAAATGGCATACACAATTGCTCCATTATAGACGATTCGTATAGTTGCGATGTAAGTTCCTTGACCATTGCTTTAAACTTTTTAAAACAACAACAACAACACGAAAAACATAGCTTAATTCTTTCCGATATTCCTGAATCATCGCTATCAAATGAAAGCCTTTACCAGCAAATTGCAGATTTAGTGAAGGAAGCTCAGGTGAGTAGAGTTATTGGCGTAGGTCCTATAATTACTCAATTTTCATCACTTTTCCCTAAAAACTCATCATTTTATCCCAATACTGAGGCTTTGGTAAACGATTTAGCTTCTCTCAATTTTACTAACGAAGCCATTCTGATTAAAGGTGCTAGAGTGTATGCATTTGAAGAACTGAGTGCACAGTTGGTGCAGAAAGTACACGAAACAGTTTTAGAAATCAACTTAAATGCACTAGAAACCAACTTAAACTATTACCGATCTCAGCTGTTGCCAGGTGTAAAAGTAATGGCCATGGTAAAAGCTTTTTCTTACGGAAATGGTAGTGTAGAAATTGCGAACCTTTTACAGTTTAATAGAGTAGATTATTTAGCGGTTGCTTATGCAGATGAAGGAGTTGCTTTACGCCGAAGTGGTATTAGCCTGCCTATAATGGTTATGAGCCCCGAAATAGCCTCTATTGACACCCTTATTCAGTATGAATTAGAACCCGAAATATTTAGTTTTAGAACACTAATTGCCATCGATTTGGCCCTAAAAAAGCATCAAAAAGTACATTATCCCGTACATATTAAACTAGAAACCGGTATGCACCGTTTAGGATTTGATACGGATGAACTTTCTCGGCTATCTGACATATTGACCAACAGCAATTCTATGAAGGTTGAAACTGTTTTTTCTCACCTATCTGCCGCCGAAGACAAAGCGGAAGATACCTTTTCACAAGAGCAACTAAACATTTTTACGAATGCTGCAGATCATTTGAAAACGGCATTGGGTTATAACTTTATTCGTCATTTGGCCAATACTTCGGCTACAAGCCGTTGGAAACCTGCTCAATTTGATATGGTACGTTTGGGGATTGGCTTGTATGGAATTGATAAAACACTCCCTGCAGGTACTTTGCAAACGGTAACCACCTTAAAAACTACAGTTAGCCAGCTTAAAACCATTAAGCCAACAGATACGATTGGGTATAACCGCTTGGGTAAATTACCCAATGGAGGTACCATTGCTACCGTTAAAATTGGCTATGCCGATGGCTACGATAGAGGTTTAGGGAATGGAGTAGGGAAGATGTTGATTAATGGACAATTAGTACCTACTATTGGCAGTATTTGTATGGATATGTGCATGCTTGATGTGACTGGAATATCGGTAGCTGAGGGCGATGAAGTAATTGTGTTTAATGAAGAATTGAGGGTAGAAGACATCGCTAAAAAATTACAAACTATACCGTATGAAGTACTTTCGGGTATTTCTCAACGAGTTAAACGAGTATATTACTACGAATAATAAATTATGATGAATAAACTATTTAAAATTTTAGTCAACTATTTTGTAAAAGGCATATTGGTGGTAGTACCAATTGGTTTGGCTATTTACTTTGTGGTTTGGTCGGTAAGGGCGCTTGATGCAAGCTTAAATTTGAGTAATTTGTTTTGGCTTAATCCACAAACAGGGCAGCCTTTATATATACCGGGTTTAGGAATTTTCACGGTACTTATACTCATCATGTTAGCCGGTATTTTTGTTACCAGCTTTATTACACAACCCATTTACAATTGGTTCGATCGTTGGTTGAAACGTTTTCCTGTATTTAATTTTATTTATGGCTCTATTAAGGATTTTACAGAAGCTTTTGTAGGCGATGAGAAAAAATTTAACGAACCAGTTTTAGTGGATATGGATGAAAAAGGACTTAAAAAAATAGGTTTTTTAACTCAAAAAGATCTTAAAAAAATAGGACTCCCGGGTGAAGTTGCTGTGTATTTCCCTTTTTCATATTCCTTTGCTGGCCAACTGGTTATTGTACCCGCTAGTAGAGTAAAGTCCTTAAAAATGAGCGCTAGTGAAGCTATGAAATTGGTAGTTTCTGGAGGGGCTAGTCAACTCTAAATTAGTTATTATCCAAAAAAAGCCCCTCGAATTTTCGAGGGGCTTTTTTATACATACAGTCAAAAGCCTTAATCTGATTTTTTGGCAATACGGTATAAAACCAACCCCATAAGTACAAAGAAGCCGAAACCTAATAATTGGAAGCCATCTGCACCTAAAACATGTTTTAAATTTTCTTCAAGATTTAGTTTGCTCACAGGCACGGCCGTACTCGGGAAGGCCATTAAAAAGGCATAAATTACACCCATTAAGGCACCACCCGCAACTAATCCGGTTGCAAATAAGCTGCCTTTACCCAGTTCATCCTCTTCAGCAGTTTTCTTTTTGGTTTTCATATCTACCAATCCTTTAATGGCACCACCGGCAAAAATTGGGAGTGTGGTTGATAGTGGGAGATAGGCACCCACGGCAAAAGAAAGCGATTTTACTCCACACAATTCCATAGTGATAGATAAGAATACACCAACCAATACGAATTGCCAATCGAGATTAAACGATAATAAGCCTTTAATTAACGTGGCCATAAGCGTTCCTTGTGGGGCAGGGTATAAATCGGTACCAATAGCGTGTTGAATACCCTGTGCCATCATTTCTGTTGTTGGACGATCTAGAATGGAAAGGGTAAAACCAATAACTACCGCCGATACAATGGCTCCTACAAATAAGGCTAATTGTTGATATTTAGGGGTTGCACCCACAATATAACCCGTTTTTAAATCCTGCGAAGTGGCTCCAGCATTAGCTGCTGCAATGCAAATCATACTGCCCACTACTAATGCCATAGGTTCAAATAAATGCCCAGTCCAGCCTATACTTATAAATACTAAACAAGTGCCCATCAGGGTGGCAATGGTCATCCCAGAAATTGGGTTAGAAGAAGAGCCAATTAAGCCAACAATACGGCTTGAAACGGTTACAAAGAAAAAACCGAAGACTACTACCAATACTCCAATTAATAATTTATTGATGAGCGAATCACCTGGTATTTGTGGCAATACAGCCATTAAAATAACCAAGCCCAAGCTGCCCAAAACCACTGTTTTTATCGATAAATCTTGATCTGTACGTTTTACTTCTTGTATTTTACCATTCGTATTATTCATCGAACTAAAGCTCGATTTAAATGAGGAAATAATAGTTGGAATGGTTTTAATTAAGGTGATAAAACCACCTGCAGCCACTGCACCTGCCCCAATTTGACGCACATAGGCTCTGTAAATAGCCGAAGCGGTATCGGCAAAGGTTTTGCTTATAGGATCCCATCCGCCCGGACCACCAGGAGTTAATAAATCTTTTAAATAACCAAGCTTAACTAGCTGTAAGGCAGTAGTTTCTGCAGGAACAAGAGAGGCAAGGAGTGGAATTAAGCCCAACCATGCCAACACCCCACCCGCAACCAATACGCCGGCAATTTTAGGCCCTATAATATAGCCAACACCCATGTATTCAGGGGTAATTTCGCCATTTACCGTTGCCGAAGGGAAAAATTTATTGCTTTGTTTGGTTACCCAGGCTGGTGTTTCGGCGATGACGTGGAATACTTTTTGCAAAATGGCATAGCCAAAAGCGAAAGCAAGTCCTTGATAGGCAGTTTTTGCAAAATCGCCACCTTTTTCGCCAGCAATTAACACGGAAGCACAAGCGGTTCCCTCTGGGTAAGGCAAGTTTTCATGTTCATCTACAATTAATGATTTACGTAGTGGAACCATCATCAAGGTGCCTAAAATACCTCCTAAAGCGGCTAAAAAGAAAATAGGCCAATAGGAGAAAAAGCTTTCACCCTGGCTACCTGCCGATAGAAATAAAAATCCGGGCAGGGTAAATACCACGCCGGCAGCAATAGATTCCCCAGCCGAACCCGTAGTTTGAATGATGTTATTTTCTAGTATAGTAGTTTTGAAAAATTTACGACCGATAGATATGGCCAATACCGCTACCGGGATAGAAGCAGAAACAGTTAATCCGGCTTTCAAGGCTAAATACACGGTTGCTGCGCCAAAAATTACGCCGAATAGAGCGCCTAATAAAATCGATTTTACAGTAAATTCAGCCATTTTGGTATTGGCCGGTACATAGGGTTTGAATTCTTTTGCTGACATAATTTTTATGAATGGTTAGTCTAATATAAAAGTTCTATCAATTGCTTCGCTCAAAAGGTTTTCCACAAAAAAAAGCCAGTTGGCTATCAACTGGCTCTTTAAACGAATAGTATGGTTTATTTCCCTGCAGCCTTGGCATGATCGGCTAAAAATTGGGCCAATCCGCTATCGGTTAGTGGGTGTTTCATTAAGGCTAAAATGGCAGATAAAGGACCAGTCATTACATCTGCACCTAGTTGCGCACATTGTATAATGTGCATTGGGTGACGTACTGAGGCAGCTAAAATTTGAGTTTCATAACCGTAATTGTCATAAATCAAACGAATGTCTTCTATAAGTTGCATGCCATCAGTAGAAATATCATCTAAACGGCCCACAAATGGCGAAACATAGGTGGCACCTGCTTTGGCTGCTAACAAGGCCTGTCCGCTAGAAAATACCAGCGTGCAATTTGTTTTAATCCCTTTCGAGCTAAAATATTTAATGGCTTTTATCCCGTCTTTGATCATGGGTACTTTTACCACAATTTTTGGGTTTAAAGCGGCTAATAGCTCACCTTCTTTAACCATAGTATCAAAATCGGTGGCAATTACTTCGGCACTTACATCGCCATCTACAATGTCGCAAATTGCCTTGTAGTGGTTAATTACGTTAGCATCGCCAGAAATACCTTCTTTAGCCATTAAGCTTGGGTTGGTAGTTACGCCGTCTAAAATGCCTAAGTCTTGCGCTTCTTTAATTTGGGCCAAATTGGCGGTATCGATGAAGAATTTCATAGAGAAAAAGTTTAAAAAGAAAAAAATGGGCAAGCACCTTTTATCGCACCGCTACAACCTTCTACCCTTGCTGTGTTCCCACCCTGGGGGAGTTTAAAGGGAGCTGGTCGTAAAAGACTTGCCCGCGACAAAAGTGGGAAAATTTTAGGGATTTGACAACAGCGAACCTGCCTATTTTTTGTGCCATTTAGCAAAAAAGTCCCAAAGTACAATACCTGCAGATACTACCACATTAAAAGAGTGTTTGGTGCCGAATTGTGGTATTTCGAGACAGCCATCAACTAGTTTCATCACCTCCTCGTTTACGCCATTTACTTCGTTGCCTAAAATGATGGCATATTTTGTATCTGCTGATGGAGTAAAATCGGTAAGCATGATACTTTCGCTGGCTTGTTCTAAGGCTAAAACAGTGTAACCCCTTGCTTTTAAATCGAGCACAGCTGCTATCGTAGTAGGGAAGTATGACCAATTTACGGATTGTGTAGCACCAAGTGCCGTTTTTTCTATTTCTCGGTGGGGAGGTTGGGCCGTTATGCCGCATAATACCATTGCTTCCAAAGCAAAACCATCCGCAGTTCTAAAAATGGAACCCACATTGTGTAAGCTTCGCACTTCATCTAAGATCAATACAATAGGTAATTTTTCTTGCGTTTTAAACGCTTCTACACTAACTCGGTTAAGTTCGTCCAGTTTTAATTTAGCCATGCACAAAAGTAGCTAGATTTAGCCAAACCCATAAAAATTGTTTAGAATAGGTTTAAGCTTAATTTTTCTTTAGTTTTAGTGCACTAACGCTATGAAATTAACCTCCACACTCGTTTGTCGGCATCAAGGTGCCGATGTTTTTTGCTTTACGCTTTCCAATGAAAAGGGTATGTATGTCACCTTGAGTAATTATGGCGGAATTATACAATCTATCATCGTGCCTAATAAAGCGTGTAAAGCGGTTGATGTGGTATTGGGTTTTGAACATATTCAGGAGTATTGGTCGGATGAATACCTAGAAAACTATCCGTATTTCGGAGCAATTATTGGCCGCTATGCGAATCGGATTGCTCAAGGAAATTTTGCTGTAGACGGGAAAACATACCAAGTGAGTACCAACGCTGGAAAACATCAATTGCATGGCGGTAATATGGGTTTTGATAAGAAAGTCTGGGAAGTGCTTGCTAGTACTAATCAAGAAGTAGTTTTGCAATACCACAGCAAAGATGGGGAAGAGGGATTTCCCGGAAATTTAATAGTACAATTACGTTTCCAATTAGCCGAAACGAATGAATTATCCATTGCTATGACTGCCCAAACCGATCAAGTCACACCTATAAATTTAACACATCACGGTTATTTTAATTTAGAAGGAACGGGGCATATTGGGGGGCATGAGTTACAAATTTCAGCAAATCACATATTAATACAAGACGCCGATTTTGTGCCAACTGGTGAATTAAAGTCTGTGGAAGGCACTGCTCATGATTTTACTAAGCCAAAAGCCATTGCTACCGATTTGGATGCTACCATGGGTTATGATCAAACTTTTGTATTAAATGCAGTTGATCAAAATGCAGCAGCCACGGTTTTTGCCCCCCAAAGCGGAATTTGTATGGAACTCTTTACCAATCAACCTGCCATTCAGTTTTATACGGCGAAACATTTGGCCCCCATGAAAGGTAAAAACGGTCTAGATTATGGCCCATTTACTGCCTTTTGTTTAGAAGACCAAGTACATCCGGATGCGGTAAATCATGCCCATTTCCCCAATACCCTTCTTCGCTCAGGCGAAACCTATATCCACGAAACTCGGTATGCATTTTCGGTACGGGCTTAATTTTTCAACACTACATCGAAAACAGCCCTAAATTCTTATTTTTATACCCATTCAACACCTCATACTTTGGCAAAAAATACTGGAAAAGAAACCCCTTTAATGCAACAATACAATACCATCAAGGCGAAATATCCTGGTGCGCTTTTGTTGTTTAGAGTGGGCGATTTCTACGAAACCTTTGGCCAAGATGCCATAAAAGCTTCCCAAATTTTGGGCATTGTGCTTACCCGAAGAGCCAACGGAGCGGCATCTCACATCGAATTGGCCGGATTTCCACACCATTCTTTAGATACCTATTTGCCTAAATTGGTTCGTGCCGGGCAAAGAGTAGCCATTTGCGATCAATTAGAAGATCCTAAAACCGTTAAAACCATTGTAAAACGGGGTGTAACTGAATTGGTAACTCCCGGAGTGGCAACTAACGATACTATCCTTAACCAGAAATCAAATAATTATTTGGCTTCAGTTTATGCCGATAAAAACCAATATGGAGTTGCTTTTTTAGATATTTCTACTGGCGAATTTTTAGTAGCTCAAGGCAATGCCGACTATCTAGATAAATTGCTACAAAGCTTTAAGCCTAGTGAGGTCATTTTCCCGAAACGCTTTCATAGAGATTTTGTAGATACTTTTGGCGACCGTTTTTATACCTATGGCCTCGAAGATTGGCCCTATACAACAGATTATACCAACGAAATTCTATTCAAACATTTCGAAGTAACCTCTTTAAAGGGATTTGGTATAGAAAAAATGGCTTTGGCTAGCATAGCGGCGGGAGTGGCCTTACATTACCTCAACGAAACTGAACACCGCAATTTGCAGCATATTTCGGGAATGGCCCGAATAGAAGAAGAGCGTTATATGTGGCTCGATCGCTTTACCATTCGCAATTTAGAATTGGTAGGTTCGGCCAACGAGAATGCCATTACCTTAGTCGATATTTTAGATCATACGCTTTCGCCCATGGGCGCCCGTATGCTTCGCCGTTGGATGATTATGCCACTTAAAGACCGCAAGCCTATTGAAGACCGTTTGGCCATTGTGGACTATTTGGTATCTCAGGAAGCATTGAGGGAGCAATTGGCTACTGAATTGAAACTTATTGGCGATGTGGAACGCTTAATTTCTAAAATTGGCTTATTGAAGGCCAATCCGAGAGAGGTGGTTCAGTTGAAACGTGCTTTGGGTGCTATAGGCAAGTTAAAAGAGTATTGTAGCCATTCAGATAATACGGCTTTAAAGGTATTGGCCGAGCAGTTAAACCCCTGTACGCTCATTCAAGAGCGTTTAGAACGAGAATTACAGCCCGACCCTCCGGTATTGGTAATTAAAGGCGGTGTAATTGCCGAAGGTATTGACCCCGAACTAGATCGTTTGCGTAAAATAGCCTTTGGTGGCAAGGGCTATTTACTAGAATTGCAAAAACGAGAAGCCGAGGCTACAGGTATTCCATCACTTAAAATTGCCTTTAATAATGTATTTGGCTATTATTTAGAAGTTACTCATACCCATAAAGATAAAGTGCCGTCCGATTGGTTACGGAAACAAACCTTGGTAAACGCCGAACGGTACATTACGCCCGAACTGAAAGAATACGAAGAGCAAATTTTAGGAGCTGAAGAAAAAATCAATGCTCTGGAGAGTCGTTTGTTTGCCGAATTGGTATTCAGCCTAAGCGAATACATTAAACCCATACAACTGAATGCGCACTTAGTGGCTCAGTTAGATGTATTGCTCAATTTTGCCCATACCGCCATCAAACATCAGTATGTAAAACCCGAAATTAATGAAGGTTTTGTACTCGACATAAAGGGTGGCCGACACCCAGTAATTGAGCAAAACTTACCCACGGGTGAGGTGTACATTACCAACGATGTATACTTAGATAGCGAAAGCCAGCAAATGATGATTATTACGGGTCCCAATATGGCTGGTAAATCGGCTTTACTACGCCAAACGGGTTTAATTGTACTGATGGCACAAATGGGCAGTTTTGTGCCAGCAAAAGAAGCCCACATTGGCTTGGTTGATAAAATATTTACTAGGGTAGGCGCTTCCGACAATTTATCTTCGGGAGAATCGACCTTTATGGTCGAAATGAACGAAACGGCTAGCATTCTCAATAATTTGTCAGAACGCAGTTTAATTTTATTGGATGAAATTGGTCGTGGAACCAGCACCTACGATGGTATTTCTATTGCTTGGGCCATTGCCGAATTTTTGCACAACCATCCCACCGCACAAGCCAAAACGCTTTTTGCTACGCATTACCACGAGCTAAACGAATTAACCAACTCCTTCAGTCGCATTAAAAACTTCAATGTTTCGGTAAAGGAAGTAGGCAATAAAGTCATTTTCTTACGCAAATTGGTGCCAGGTGGTAGCGAACACAGCTTTGGTATACACGTAGCTAAAATGTCCGGTATGCCACCAAAACTGATTGCACGAGCCAACGAAATTTTAAAACGCCTAGAACAAGAACGTACCGGTGGCGAACACATTAAAGACAGCTTTAAAAAAGTGCAGGCTCAGGCCTATCAGCTTCAAATGTTTGGTATTGACGATCCGGTTTTGGAAAAAATTCGTGACATGTTGAACAACCTCGATGTAAATACCCTTACGCCGGTGGAAGCCTTAATGAAGCTCGATGAAATTCAACGATTACTTAAAAACTAACAAAAGATGAAACCCAAGCAAGATTTTTCCTTTTGGACTCGTTATAAACAATTCGCTACTACCGAAATTTTGATGTACCTTTTAATGGTGCTAGGCATTTTGCTGGGTATCCTTATTTTCAGTTAAACCAATTTTATGAAATTAAACTTAAAACGACCCTTAGCCTTTTTCGATTTAGAGAGCACTGGCGTTAATGTGGCATCCGATCGTATTGTAGAAATATCTATTTTAAAAGCCATGCCTGATGGTTCCGAAAACATCAAAACCTTACGCATCAATCCCCAAGTGCCCATTCCACTAGAGGCTTCTGTGGTACATGGCATTTACGATGCCGATATAACCAACGAACCTACCTTTAAACAAGTAGGCGAAGAATTGGCTCGTTTTTTAGACGATTGCGATTTGGCAGGCTACAATTCCAACCGATTTGATATTCCGATGCTGGTAGAAGAATTTTTACGTGCAGGCGTAGATTTTGATGTAGATAACCGCTTTTTTGTAGATGTTCAGAATATATTCCACCAAATGGAACAACGCACCCTACGAGCGGCATATAGGTTTTATTGCGATAAAGACATCATAAATGCGCACTCTGCCGAAGCCGATATTAAAGCAACCTACGAAGTGCTTTTGGCGCAATTAGACCGCTACGAAAACAAAGAGTGGGAAGATAAAAAAGGCCAAAAAAGCGTTCCTGTACAAAATGATGTTGAAGCCTTACACAAGTTTACCAACCTAAACAAACCCGTAGATTTTGGCGCCCGTATGGTGTATAACGATAAAGGAGTAGAGCTCTTTAATTTCGGAAAACACAAAGGTCGTACCTGCGAAGAGGTGCTAAAAGCCGAGCCAAGTTATTATTCTTGGATGCAACAAGGCGATTTCCCTTTAGATACCAAACGTAAACTCACCAAAATTTGGGATCGCATGCATGCCCAAAAAGATCCTGTAAAAGAAGCTCCATCAGCTCCTCAGCAAGCCACTTTGAGCTTTGAGCCCGAAAAACCAATTGATTCCGATTTGTTGAACCAATTGAAAGATAAGTTTGGGAAGTAGTTTAGGGTTTTAGAAAAGAAATATTCCGCTTTAAGCCTGCTAGTTTGGTGCGTTTTACTGCCGATTTGGAGAACAGTTTTTCAAATACCTCTTCGGTAATTTCTTCCCATTCCTTTTTGGGTAGGGCTAGCAATTCGGCAGAAGGTATAAACGCAGTTTCATGGTGTGGTGTGGAAAATTTATTCCAAGGACAAACCTGTTGACATACATCGCAGCCAAAGGCCCAATTGTCTAGTTTACCAGCAAATTCGTTAGGAATTTCATTTTTGAGTTCAATGGTCAGGTAAGAAATACATTTGCTGCCATCAACTACATAGGTCGCTATAATGGCTTCCGTTGGGCAAGCATCTATACACCGAGTGCAGGTGCCGCAATGGTCGGCTTGGGGTGCTATATCGTAAGCCAATTCGGCATCTACAATAAGCTCTGCTAAAAAGAAATAAGAACCATTTTGTTGATTAATGAGGTTGCTGTGTTTACCCACCCACCCCAAGCCTGCTTTTTTGGCCCAGGTTTTATCCAAAACCGGTGCCGAATCTACAAAGGCCCGTCCATGTACGTCCCCAATTTCTTCTTGAATGCGATTTAATAAGGTTTTAAGCTTTACTTTAATTACTGAGTGGTAATCTTCACCATAAGCATACATAGAGATTTTAGGCGCTTCGGGGTCGCTTTGTTGGGCCTCCGAATAATAGTTTAGCCCCAAACTAATCACCGATTTGGCTTCATCTACCAATAAACGAGGATCGAGGCGTTTATCGAAATGGTTTTCCATATAGCTCATTTCGCCTTGATAACTATTTTTTAGCCATTTTTCTAGTAGGGGAGCTTCTTCTTCTAAAAAACCAGCCTTGGAGATGCCACAAAACAAAAAGCCCAAGCGTTGCGCTTCGGCTTTAATAAATTGGCTGTATTTTTCTAGCGGGAGCTCCACAGCGATTAAAACAAAGAACCCGTTGCTCCAGGTTTAGTTCTATCTACATGTTTATAGGCCAATTCGGTGCATTCGCGGCCACGTGCGGTGCGCATGATATAGCCTTCTTGAATTAAGAAAGGCTCATAAACTTCTTCAATGGTGCCTTCGTCTTCGCCAACGGCGGTAGCAATGGTTTTTAAACCCACAGGGCCACCTTTAAACTTATCAATGATAGTTAGCAAAATCTTGTTATCCATTTCATCGAGGCCATGTATATCTACATTTAAGGCATTGAGGGCGTATTGGGCAATATCGGTATCAATGGTTCCGCTGCCTTTAATTTGGGCAAAATCGCGGGTACGGCGTAAAAGTGCATTGGCAATACGAGGTGTACCACGGCTACGGCGGGCAATTTCATAGGCCCCTTCGTCGCTAATTGGTGTTTTTAAAATATCGGCCGAACGCAACACAATGGTGGTTAAAAGCTTGGCATCGTAATATTCTAAACGAGAATTGATGCCAAACCGAGCTCGTAAAGGAGCGGTTAATAAGCCCGAGCGGGTAGTGGCACCCACCAAAGTAAAGGGATTTAATGAAATTTGTACCGAACGGGCATTCGGACCCGTTTCTAGCATGATATCGATTTTGAAATCTTCCATGGCCGAGTATAAATACTCTTCTACCACGGGACTCAATCGGTGTATTTCGTCAATAAATAAGATATCGCCTTCTTCTAAATGGGTTAATAAGCCCGCTAAATCGCCGGGTTTATCCAATACCGGGCCCGAGGTAATTTTAATATCTACGCCCATTTCGTTGGCAATAATGTGCGACAGGGTGGTTTTACCCAAGCCTGGAGGGCCGTGTAAGAGCACGTGATCTAACGCTTCTTGGCGTTGCTTAGCCGCTTGCACAAAAATGCGCAAGTTCTCGAGCAATTTATGTTGGCCGGTAAAATCTTCAAATGCCTGCGGACGCAAAACTTTCTCAATATCACGCTCTAGGGGATTTAAATTTTCGGTATTGGGGTCTAGGTTCTCGTTAAGCATGCACTAAAAATACGAAAACTTCTGCTTTTGCGTTTATGGTGAAAACGATTTGATCATGAAAACAAAAATTCTCCTACTATGCGGCCTTTTATTGGCCACTATTTCTTGTAAAAAAGATAAACCCAGCGGTGATTTGCAAAAGGGCTTAGTTTCTTATTTTAATTTTGATGACAATTTTAAAGACCAAAAAGGCTACGCCAGCGATGGTATACCCTTTGGTAACCCGACTTTTACTGCTGGTAAAATCGGTAAAGCGCTTGCGCTAAATGGAATAAACCAAAAAGTGGAAGTTCTTGCAACACCCACACAAAGTCCTGTGGGGGTAAGTATTGCCTTTTGGGTGAATGTTGTGACCCCCCAAGATGTTAATCCGAGAATCATGGTTAGTGTAACTGATAAAAATTCAGATTATGTCGCATTTGATATTACAAAACCTAACATAGTATCTTGCTTTCTTGGCACCCAAGCTGGTAATGCAGAAGGTAGTTGTAGCTCACAAACCTGGACTCATGTGGCAATGACCTTTAATGGTACGGATAACAAGTTGTACCTAAATGGAATTTTAGCTGCTACAAACACTCATAGTGGAACTACGTCCGGGTATTTTCAGTTTCTTAATTTAGGGTATAACATATCATATAATAATTATTTACAAGGCTTTATAGATGAATTATACATTTACAACCGAGCCCTCAGTCCAGCCGAGGTTACGCAATTGTATAACTTAAAATAAGCTAGCTTTTTGCTTTGGGGTAGCTGCGAAACCAAGACCCAATTTTAAGTTGGATAACGCCTAAAAAAGCTTCGCGGAAAATACGTGGGCTCATTTTGGAGGTGCCTTCAGTACGGTCGGTAAAAATGATAGGAATTTCTACCACGTTAAAACCGTGCTTTATGGCCGTAAATTTCATTTCAATTTGAAAAGCATAGCCTACAAATTTTATTTTGTTGAGTTGTATGGTTTGTAATACTTCTTTACGGTAGCATTTAAAACCAGCAGTGGCATCTTGTATGGCTATGCCGGTAATGATACGCACATAAACCGAGGCAAAATACGACATGAGTACCCTACCCATGGGCCAATTTACCACGTTTACGCCTTTAATATAGCGGGAGCCAATGGCCACATCGGCACCGTTCAGGCAGGCTTCACGCAGGCGGGGTAAATCTTCGGGGTTATGCGAAAAGTCGGCATCCATTTCAAAAATAAAGTCGTAGGCATGTTTTAAAGCCCAGTTAAAGCCATGAATGTAAGCCGTTCCTAAACCCAATTTCCCTTTGCGTTCCTCTATAAATAATTGCTCTGGAAATTCTTTCTGGAGTTTATTAACAATGTCGGCGGTACCATCGGGTGAGCCATCATCAATAATTAACACATGAAATGGCGTAGCCAAAGAAAACACTTTCCGAATTATTTTTTCGATGTTTTCTTTTTCGTTGTAGGTAGGTATGAGTACGAGGCTATTTGTTTTCACTGAGCATGTATATGGGCTCAAAAATAGGATTTATAAGCCAACAAAAAAACCTCCCCGAATATCGAGGAGGTTTTTTATTAGGGCATAATTTTTTATTGGCCGCTATTCATAATTTTTTGGAGGTACTTGCTTACTACAAATAAAATTAGCGAAGCAATACCCGCCATGCCAACAAAGAGCATAAAAAACTCATATAAACCGGTGATTTGGTAGCCTAAGAAATTGGGAGTGGCTTTGCCAGCTTCGGGATATAGTGCACTTAATACGCCTGCAAATTTATTTGCGGCTGCATTTGCTAAGAACCAAACAGCCATTAATAGTGATGCAAAGCGGAATGGGGCTAATTTGTTTACTAAAGATAAACCGATAGGCGATAAGCACAACTCTCCAAAAGTATGGAAGGCATACATGCTAGTTAGCCACATCATGCTTACTTTTACACCCGGTTGCACACCTTTTACGCCGTAGGCAATAATTAAGTAGCCAATAGCCAAGAAAAACAAACCAAAGGCCATTTTAGTAGGCGATGCTGGTTCTGCATTTCGAGCACCTAATTTTATCCAAACCCAAGCCAATAGTGGTGCAAAACTCACTACAAATATGGAGTTTAAGGATTGGAAGAAACTTGCCGGTACGGTGAAAATGCCTAAATCACGTTGAGTTTGTTCGGAAGCAAAAAAGGTTAGTGAGGCACCGGCTTGTTCGAAGGCACTCCAGAAAAAAATCACAAAAAATGAAACAATAAAAATAACGCTTATTCGCTTCTTTTCGACTAGTGTAAGTGTTTTATCAGCAATAATCATGTAACCAATACCTACCACCGAAATCACTAATAAATAAGATAGTATACCAAATAAGCGGGCATCAATATATAAAATGCCAATTACGGCCAATGAAAAAGCCAATAAAGCGGCATAAATTAAAATTTGAGCTGGTTTAAGTTCTTTTTTGCCGCTTGCACTTTCGGGTGTGAGACCTAGAGTTTTTCCGCTTGGGTCTACCACATATTTGTCTTTATACAACTGGAAGACAAGAACGCCCAAGAGCATACCTATACCTGCAGCTAAAAAGCCCCAGCGAAAATCGGCAGGGTTTCCGGTGTCGCCCAATAAACCACAAACCAATGGACCTAAGGCACCACCGGTATTAATACCCATGTAAAAAATGGTGTAGGCGGCATCTATTCTACGATCGCCGGCAGGGTAGAGCTGACCCACCATAGAGGAAATGTTCGGTTTAAAAAAACCATTTCCAGCAATTAAAACACCCAAACCAGCAAAAAACAAGAGGGTAGATAAGCCTGGAGAACTTTGGAACGTGCTGCCACAAAAAAACAATAAAAATTGCCCTATAGCCATTAACAAGCCGCCTGTTATAATGGAGCGTTGATTTCCCCAATACCTGTCGGCAATATAGCCACCTACCAAGGGAGTGAGGTAAACCAAGCCGGTGTAGCTCCCGTATAGGTTAGAAGCCAAGGCTTTATCGTATAATAAGGCTTTGGTCATAAAGAGCACCAAAATGGCCCGCATGCCGTAATAACTGAAACGTTCCCACATTTCGGTGGCAAATAAAACCCGCAGTCCTTTTGGATGCCCCGTTTCTTGGAAAGATGATTGTTTACTCATTGCTTCTAAGCTTCTAAATTATAAGTTGTTTAAAATAAAATCGGTCATTTTGGTATAAAGTTGTATGGTGGTATTGCCACCAAAAATACCGTGGTTTTTGTTTGGGTAGTAGGCTTGTTCAAACGATTTATTTGCCTGAATTAAAGCCTCAGAGAACATGACACTATTTTGGAAGTGTACGTTATCATCGGCAGTTCCGTGTATTAATAAAAATTTACCTTTTAATTTATCGGCAAAGTTTATTGGAGAGTTTTCGTCGTATCCTTTTGCATTTTCTTGTGGGGTGCGTAAGTAACGCTCGGTATAAATGCTGTCGTAATATCTCCAGGTAGTAACCGGTGCAACAGCAATAGCCATTTTAAAGGTATCGGCGCCTTTGGTAATACACAGTGATGACATGTAACCACCATAGCTCCAACCCCAAATACCAATGCGGCTGCCATCTACATACGATTGTTTGGCTAACCATTTAGCGGCCTCAATTTGATCGATTGTTTCGTAATGCCCTAGGTTTTGGTAGGTCATTTTTTTGAATTCGGCACCTCTTAATCCAGTGCCACGGTTATCTACGCAAGCTATAATATATCCTTTTTGAGCCAAATAGTTGAACCACATGTTGCGGGATGCACCCCACGAGTCTACTACGTTTTGGCTACCTGGGCCACCGTATACGTACATAAATACCGGATATTTTTTGTTCGGATCGAAATCGGCGGGTTTAATCATGTAACCATTTAAATTAACACCCTCTGAGGTAGATAGGCTAAAGAATTCAGTAGGGCTTAATTGATATTCGGCAAATTTGGCTTTTGCTTTGGCATTGTCTTCCAATACTCTAATTACTGCTCCTTTGTTCGTGTGTAAACTTACGTAGCTTGGGCTTTTAGCACTGCTATTGGCTAAAATATAGTAATTAAACGTGGTACTAAACGATGCAGTGTTGGTACCGGCTTGTGTGCTAATTTTCCGTTTACCTTTGCCGTTTAAACCAATAACATACACATCACGTTGTAGGGGAGAGCTTTCGCTAGATTGATAATAGACTAAGCCATTTTTCTGATCAATGCCGTAAATATCGGTTACTTCCCAAGCGCCTTTGGTAATTTGAGCGATTTGTTTGCCGCTTAAATCGTATAAGTAAATGTGGTTAAACCCATCTTTTTCACTCACGTTTACAAATTGTTTTCCATTATTTAGGAAGGTTAGTTGCTCTTTTTCGATATCAATATAGTATTTATCAGTTTCAGTCATCATTGTGTTAGTAGCACCTGTACTAGCATTTGCTAAAAGGTATTCTACTTTATTTTGATGTCTGTTCATGCGCAATACACATACCGTATTTGCATCCTGAGTCCAGCGAATACGTGGTATGTATTGATCTGGCTCTGTACCAATATCTACAGTTTTTATACTAGATGATGCTAAATCATACACGTGAATGCTTACTATGGCATTTTTTTCACCTGGTTTTGGATATTTGTATTTGTATTCGGTAGGGTATAAGCCATCGAAAATGGTCATGCTAAATTCTGGTACTTCTTTTTCGTTAAACTTATAGAAAGCAATTTTTTTACCATCGGGGCTCCAATAAAATGCCTGGGCAAATGAAAATTCTTCCTCGTAAACCCAATCTGAGCGACCGTTAATTACTTCATTGTTTTTGCCATCGCTGGTTAATTGTTTTTCTTCGCCATTCAATAGGTTTTTTACAAATAAATTATTGTCACGCACAAAAGCTACACTATTGCCATCTGGCGAAAACGTAGCAAAGAGCTGTTTTCCATTACCCGATACCTCGGTAATTTTTTTAGTCAACAAATCGTATACAAAATAATTTGCCTTAGATGAGCGACGATAAATCGCTTCTTCGCCCACAGGAATTAATATTTTAGTTTCATTATCGTTGAAATTAGTGCTAATAGGTAAGGTGTCGCCTTTATAAACTAAATCAGTTTCTTTAAATAAAATGCTATTTAGTTTGCCGTCTAAGTAGTTGTTTTTTGCTACATAGCGTACCTTTGTTTTCTCATCTGTTTCTACAGAAAGGTAGGTATTGCCGTCCTGCATGCTACGTAAGCCACGCATACCTTTGGTGCTAAAGGTGCCTTTTTTAAATACATCTTCGAGTGTAAACGTTTTTTTGCTTTGTCCAAAAACGCTGGTGCTAATTAAAAGCAGGATTAAGATTTTTTTCATGTTTGTTGCTTAAGTTTATACGATATATTGGTTAATATTTCCTGATAGGTTGTGTATTTTGTTTTAGTTTTTTTGGGTCGTTAAATAAATCGTCTTTGTCTGATGGCGCATTATTTAACACTAAATTGGATTGAAATTTTAAACGGCCTTTACTTAATTGAAAAGCATCGTAGGTCATATCCGGTCCGTATTTAGAAAAATCGTTTTTAAATGTTGGTTTTATGGGTGCTAAATGATCAAAAACAATTTGCTCTTTAGTGTAATCGTATTTTAAATACATAGAAACTTCTCTCGAGTACTCAAAAATGATCCGTTTATTTCCTGAATATTGATTGTTGCCATCGAATACAGCCGAACCAAAGTAGGGAATTCCATTCACAAACTGGAGCACTTCTATTATTTTTTGCGTGGAGTTGCTATTCTTGCCTTTCCATCCCAGTAAAACGTAGTAAGGGTTAGCAGTGGTTTGATTAACTTCTAGTACTTGGTAGTACTGAGCCGAAAACCATTCTTCGGTTTTCAATTCTTGAGTAGCCGGGTTTTGGATAAATGCGCTATAATCACTCAATGGGAAAAGTTTTAGTTTACCATCGCTGCTATTGATTTGAATGGTACCATAATAGCGGTACGAACCATCGTCTTTTAATACATGCCAAGTAAATATTCTAAACTTTTTATCGGGCGCACTCACCATCGAAATAGTTTTTAATGAATCAAATTCAAAATAGAAGGATTTAGGTTCTTTTAATGCTTCTACCAATGTTTTAATAAATTGATAATTGGCATTGTAGCGTTCAGGCTCCGATTCATTATTAATAAATTGTTTGCTTAAGGATAGTAAACTGTCTTGAAAAGCAGGTAAGTGCGAAATAAGTGCAGGTTCGTGGCTGTGTTGTGCCACAGAACGCATGGTAAGCATGCTTAAGAAACAATAAATAACTAGTTTTTTCATTTGCTTACAAAAGTTCTATCACTATTGCGCTGGCTCCACCACCGCCATTGCAAATTCCTGCAACACCAATTTTAGCATTTTTCTGGCTTAAAACATGTAATAATGTCACTACAATGCGTGCACCCGAGGCCCCAAGTGGATGACCAAGAGCTACAGCACCACCATTTACGTTAACTTTATCGTTATCTAGCTTCATTTCTTTGTTATTAGCCAATGCAACTACTGAAAAAGCCTCATTTATCTCAAAATAATCTACATCGTTGGTGCTTAACCCAGCCCGCTTTAAGGCCAAGGGAATGGCTTTAGAAGGGGCAGTAGTAAACCACTCAGGAGCTTGTTGTGCATCTGCATAAGCTAAAATCTTGGCTAAGGGTTTTAAACCTAGTTCTTTTGCTTTGTTACTGCTCATTAATACCAAGGCCGCTGCGCCATCATTTAAGGTAGAAGCATTGGCAGCTGTAACTGTACCATCTTTTTTAAATACGGGTTTCAGCGTAGGTATTTTATCAAAATTTACAGATATTGGTTCTTCGTCGCTACTAATCCAAACAGATTCTCCTTTTTTATCTTTTAGCTCAACAGCAATAATTTCTTGTTCAAATTTGCCGCTTTTTTGTGCCTCTTGTGCTCTTGTGTACGATTGTATCGCAAAAGTATCTTGCTCAGTTCGGTTAATGCCACATTCACTAGCACAAAGCTCAGCCGCAACACCCATATGGTAATTATTGTATACATCCCAAAGTCCATCTTTTACCAAGCCATCCAGCAATTCTCCATTGCCTAAACGATAACCAGTTCTAGCCTTATCTAAATAATAAGGGACATTACTCATGCTTTCCATACCGCCAGCAACCACAATATCATTTTCACCCAAAGCAATACTTTGAGCGGCCAAAATAATAGCCTTGGTGCCCGATGCACACACTTTATTAATCGTAGTAGCAGGAATATCGGGTAAGCCGGCAAATTTAGCGGCTTGGGTAGCAGGTGCCTGACCAAGATTGGCCGATAATACATTGCCCATATAAACCTCTTGTACTTGGTTAGCATGAATGCCCGCACGTTCTACAGCAGCTTTTACAGCTACTGCACCCAACTGACTGGCAGATAGCGAAGCTAGATTACCTCCAAAACTGCCAATAGGGGTTCTAGCGGCCGAAACAATAACAACTTCATTCATAGGTAAACATTTAGATTTTATGATTGCAATTTAACTATTTAACCCCAATAGCAAAAAAGCATTTTATAACTACAAAAGAGCTTTAAAATCATATAATTTATAGCTTTAAACATATTTAGTACATTTGATTATATAAATCTTAATGTGGCACGTATAAAAAAACCAGTTTATAAACTTCTCTACTTCAGGTATCATAATCTCATTAAATACCTAATGATGTTGGGTGCTACACTATTCATTTGCCTTGTATTGCCCAAACAGGCACGTTTTAAGTTTGAATACGATAAGGGTAAGGTATGGACTCAAAAAGATCTGGTATCGCCATTCGCTTTTGCCATTCAAAAAACACCCGAACAACTAGAAAATGACCGAAAGCAAATATTTAAGTCTGTAAAACCCATATATAGATACGAATCTCAAGTAGAGGCAAGTTCGATAGAAGAATTTACCATTGCCCTATCTGCACAGGCTAGCCAATGGCAGTTAAGTCAAAAAGCACAAAATGAGTATACCCTGTTAGGCGTAGATTTACTTCGAATGGTTTATAAACAAGGAGTTGCCCGTTTATTGCCTAAATATAAGCAGCTAGAACCCTATTATAATTTCATAGTAGTAAACAATGGCCTAGCTACCGAAAAAAATACCTTAGATGTACACGATATTGAAGGTGCAAAAAGCATATTAAAAACAGCAATTGAGCAGCAAGAAGTATTAGCACAAAAACAAGCTTTTTACCAACTTATATGTCAATTTGTCTCAGAAAACTTGGTTTTTGATGAACGCTTAACTGATAAACTTGAGAAAGAAGCATATACCAATATTTCTCCTGCTTTAGGAATGGTTCAAAAAGGAGAATTGATCATAAGCGATGGAGATATTATAAATGCCGAAACCTTCCAAAAATTAGAATCATTACGAATTGCATTTGAAGGCGATCCCTTGCTCAGAGCAAGTCGGCAGTGGCTATTTATTGGCCAATTAATTCTAGTAAGCTTAATTGTATTCTTATTAATGATATTTTTATATCTTTTTAGAAAAGATATTTTTCAAGACCACCGCAAGCTTTCACTCATACTCGTAGTCATTTGCGGTATGATTTTGACACTCTCTTGGGCAATAAAACTAAATATGCCTAATATTTATTTCATCCCTTATTGTATCGTACCAATCATTATTCGAATACTTTTCGACACCCGTTTAGCTCTTAATATTCACTTATTAGTGGTTCTAATAGCATCATTTTGGGTTCCCAATAGCTTCGAATTCGCCTTTCTGCAAATCGCTGCAGGTATGACCGCAATTTATAGCATTAAAAAATTAGTCAGACGTGAGCAGTTCCTAATATCCGCACTGCTAATCCTAAGTACCTATATCATTGCCTATTTTGGTATTTTATTAATCAAAGATGCCTCTTTCGTTAAAATAGAATGGACAAATTTTATCCCATTCGCCATAAGTGTATTACTTACCTTACTAGCCTATCCATTAATTTATGTATTCGAAAAACTATTTGCTATAACATCCGAAATTACATTGATGGAGCTCAGCAATACCAATTCAATCCTATTAAGAGAACTAGCATTTAAAGCCCCCGGAACATTTCAGCACTCCTTACAAGTAGCCAATTTAGCCGAAGCCGCCATTTATAAAATAGGAGGAAATGCCTTATTAGTTAGAGCAGGCGCATTATACCACGATATCGGTAAAATGGAAAATCCACAATATTTTATTGAAAATCAAAATAGCGGCATAAACCCTCACGACAAATTAACTTACGATAAAAGTGCTCAAATAATAATACAACATGTATACCGTGGCGTTGACATAGCCCGTAAAAATCAAATCCCCGAATTATTAATTGATTTCATCCGAACCCATCATGGAAATACTCGGGTAGATTATTTCTACCAATCTTTTCTAAAAAATTTCCCCGAACAATCTGTAGACGAAAAGATATTTAGATATCCTGGCCCCATACCCTTCACAAAAGAAACCGCAGTGCTCATGCTTGCCGATTCGGTAGAAGCAGCGTCAAGAAGCCTAAAAAACCCAAATGAAAAAGCAATTACAGAGCTAGTAAATCGCATTATCGATTACAAACTTGCTCAAAATCAAGTAATTGACAGCGACATCACGCTAAAAGATATTCAACTCATCAAACAGATATTTAAAACCATGCTTATGAGTATATTTCATGTCCGAATTTCATACACCTTAGAGAAGTAAAAATATTTTTTGAAGGCATTGCCGAATTGCTATATTTGCACTCCCCAAAATGGTAAAAGGAGAGGTGCCTGAGTGGCCGAAAGGAACAGTTTGCTAAACTGTCGTACTGGCAACGGTACCGCGGGTTCGAATCCCGCCCTCTCCGCCAACACCGATAAATAAATACTTTTTATTTGTCTATGAGCTGCAAAAATGCTAAGTTTGCAGTCCCTTCGAAAAAAGACTCGGGGTGTAGCGTAGCCCGGTATCGCGCCTGGTTTGGGACCAGGAGGTCGTAGGTTCGAATCCTGCCACCCCGACAAAAAAGCCCCGAGAATTTCTCGGGGCTTTTTTTTAAAAGCTTTTGTAATAATATTTAGAAGCTTTTTTTACTTTTGTAGCAATGCCCTCATAGCTCAGCTGGATAGAGCAACGGTTTTCTAAACCGTCGGTCACAGGTTCGAATCCTGTTGGGGGTACAAAAAAAGCCTTGAGATTTTCTCGGGGCTTTTTTTATTTATACAACACACAAAACTTATTTTTTTCCTTTTTGCTGTTGTTGGCGCATATAATCTTCCATGCGCTGCTGAAATTTAGATTTCTTGTCTTTTACTACCTCAGGTTTTTTCTTGTTTTCTTGAATTTTAGCATGTATTTTTTCATCATCAACAAACATACGAATCATGTACTGTTGACCAAAAGTTAGCATGTTTGCTAAGAAATAATAGTAGTTTAAGCCCGATGGATAACTATTTAATACACCAAAGAAAATTATGGGCGTAATGTATCCGATGTATTTCATTTGCCCAGTAGCTCCACTTACCTGGTTGTTAAAGTAGGTGTAAATAAGGGTAGAAATGGTCATTAAAATACACATTAAACTGAGATGGTTTCCTAAGAATGGTATTTTAAAACCGAAGTTAAAAAAGGCATCGTAGGTAGATAAATCACTCATCCATAAGAAACTTTGCTGACGCAACTCGAATAAGTTAGGAAAGAAGAAAAAGAATGCCATGATAATGGGTAACTGCAAAAGCATAGGCAAGCAACCTCCCAAAGGATTTACGCCTGCTTTCTTATATAATTTGAGGTATTCTTGTTGCAATAGGGTAGCGTTATCTTCCCCTACCTTGGCCTTAATTTCGTCCATTTCTGGCTTTAATACACGCATTTTAGCCATAGATAAGTACGACTTATACGTGAGTGGGAATAGCACAACTTTTAAGAGTATGGTGAGTACTAAAATAATTAATCCATAGCCCCAATTAAAGCCAGATAAAAAGCTAAATACGGGTATTACTACGTAGCGGTTAATGTATTTTAAAGGTCCCCAACCTAAATCTATTTGTTTTTCGAGCTCGTATCCCTGTGTTTTTAGCGTACTAAATTCATTGGGCCCAAAGTAAAATTCTAGGGGAAAGGTATTTTCTGAATTTGCCTTTAAGGCCATTTCTAAGCTGGCTTTATATCCTTTTACCAATTCTGCACTTGTTTGTGTAGTTACAGCTATTTTTCCTTTATCAAATCCATTTTTCGCAATTAATGCATTGGAAAAAAAGTGTTGTTTAAACGATACCCATTGGGTTTTGCCTTCCGATAATTCTTTAGTATCGTCTTTACTTACACTTAAATGGTCTACATCATCAGCTACTGGTTTAAAATAAACTGTTGAGTAACGCTGCTCACTTGCTAAGTCTTTTTCTTTTTGTTCTAAAACAGTTTCCCATTGCAATTCAATTTTTTGAGGATTGCTGGTATGTTTTTCCATACCACTTGTTTTAATTGTTAGTTCAACTTTGTAGCTATTTGCTGGTAACGTATAAGCGTACTCAACAAAACTAGCGTCTTGGTTTTGTAAGCGAAATACGACTTGATTCGTTTCAGCATTCATTTTACTGAAGTATAAATCGTTGGTTGAGATAAAAGAACCTTCATTACGAAGCAAGAATCCAAATTTATTTGCATCACCCTTAAATTGAATAAGCGGCTTGCCTTGGTAGGTTTTAAACTTTTTTAATTCAACCGAACTTACTCTACCACCTTTGGGGCTAATGGTTACTTTTATATTTTCGTTTTCGAGTACAACAGGCGTGTTATCTCCTTTTTGGAGGTTTGCAAACGGACCCTTGAAGCTGGTTGTATCTGTACTAATTGCTTTGGCACTTGGCGGCAGTTGTGTTGCTTTAGGACTTTGTTTGTTTCTTTTTGTAGCCCGTGCAATAGAATCTTGCACCAATTGTTCTTTCTTTAACTCTTCTTCAGAAGGTTTCATAAGGTAGGTTGAACCTACCAAAATGACAAGGATCAAGAACAGACCCCAAAATGTATTTTTATCCATAAATTATAATGTTCGTAGCTTTATTTCTTTTGGCTATTGGCCAATGAAGCGGCAACAAAGTTAACAAAAAGCGGATGAGGATTCGCAACAGTTGATTTTAATTCGGGATGGAATTGTACAGCCACGAAAAACGGATGATTCTTAAGTTCCATCACTTCTACTAAATTGTTTTCGGGATTAATGCCCGAAGCTATCATACCAGCTTTCTCGTAGCTAGACAAATACTTATTATTAAACTCGTAGCGGTGGCGGTGACGTTCCGATATTTTGGTTTTGCCATAAATAGCGGCTGCTTTAGAGCCCTTTTTGAGTTCACAAGCATAGGCACCTAAGCGCATGGTTCCACCTTTATTTTTTATTTTCTTTTGCTCCTCCATAATCGAAATCACTGCATCTTTTGTGTTTTCGTTCATTTCGGTGCTGTGTGCATCTTTTAATCCCAATACATTTCTGCCAAATTCAATTACGGCACATTGCATACCCAAACAAATACCAAAAAACGGAATATTTTTTTCGCGGATGTATTTAATAGCTTCTATTTTTCCTTCAATACCACGGCTGCCAAAGCCCGGAGCAACCAAAACCCCATCAAGGCCTTTCAGTTTCTCTACCGCATTATCTTTCGTTAAACTTTCTGATGGGATATATTTAACATGCACTTTGCATTCATTTTTAGCTCCTGCATGTATAAATGCTTCCGAAATAGATTTATAGGCATCGGGTAATTCTACATATTTACCCACCAAGCCAATTTTTACTTCAGAAGTTGGGTTTTTTAAGCGGCCTAAGAAATCTTTCCAGCTCTCCAAATCGGGTTCTACCTTGGCTGATAGTTTTAATTTCTTTAACACAATGCCATCTAAATTTTCTTTGCGCATCAATAAAGGCACATCGTAAATGGTACTAGCATCAATAGATTCAATTACGGCATTGGTATCTACGTTGCAAAAAAGCGCAATTTTATTTCGTATTTCAGCCGAAATATGATGTTCGGTTCTGCAAACTAAAATATCGGGTTGCACCCCATATTCTAGTAAGGTTTTTACGGAGTGTTGGGTAGGTTTTGTTTTTAATTCGCCTGCTGCAGCCAAATAAGGTATTAAAGTTAAGTGTATAACTAAAGCAGTTTGATGACCTAGCTCCCAACGTAATTGACGTACAGCCTCTACATAAGGTAAAGACTCAATATCGCCTACCGTTCCGCCGATTTCTGTAATAACTACATCGAAATCGCCACTTTCCCCCAACAAACGCATGTTACGTTTAATTTCATCGGTTATGTGTGGAACAACTTGTACAGTTTTACCTAAATAGGCTCCTTCACGCTCTTTATTTATTACGTTTTGATAAATACGTCCAGTGGTGATATTATTTGCCTGAGAGGTAGGCACGTTTAAAAAACGCTCGTAGTGGCCTAAATCTAAATCAGTTTCAGCGCCATCTTCGGTAACATAACATTCGCCATGTTCGTAGGGGTTTAATGTTCCAGGATCTATGTTGATATAAGGGTCGAACTTTTGGATGGTTACACGGTAACCACGGGCTTGTAAAAGTTTGGCTAAGGATGCCGAAATAATGCCTTTACCTAGGGATGAGGTAACGCCCCCCGTAACAAAAATGTATTTAGTCATGTTATTTAGTTTGTCGATTTTTTCAGGCTATTGGAGCAAAAAAGAATCTATTTGTACGGGATTCAAATCTACGCCTTTTTTTAATTATCCACTAGCTTGTGGAGAAATTGGTGTTTGTGGATAAACCAAGCTGAAGTAAACAATAGGACTGAGGCAAATGGCAAGGTATTCCGTTATTTACACGTATATTTGAGTCCATTTTTAGATTTAACACCTTATTTTGACATTCTCCGATTTTCAGTTTGCCCCCGAAGTGCAGGAAGGCCTGCAAAGCATGGGTTATAAGAACCCAACTCCTATACAAACTCAAGCCATTCCATTGGTGCTACAACACAAAGATTTGATTGCTTGTGCACAAACCGGTACGGGTAAAACCGCTTCCTATTTGTTACCCATATTGCATCATATAGCTCAAACGGAGAAAAAGTACATCAATACACTTGTTTTGGCGCCTACCAGAGAGTTGGCACAGCAAATAGATCAACAAGTAGAAGGCTTGGCTTATTTTGCCGGAATCAGCTCTATTGCGGTATACGGTGGTGGCGATGGTGCCGTTTACGAAACCCAAAAAAGAGCTTTGAGAGAAGGGGTTGATATTATTATTGCTACTCCGGGCCGCTTGATTGCGCATTTAAACTCAGGCGCTATCAATTTAGATTATTTGCAACATTTGGTACTAGATGAAGCCGATAGGATGTTGGATATGGGATTTAGCGACGATATCATGCGCATCATTTCTTTTTTGCCAAAAAAACGTCAAACCCTATTATTTTCGGCTACCATGCCACCTAAAATTAAAGGCTTGGCTACGTCAATTTTGCAAAACCCAGAAGAAGTAACTATTTCAATTTCTAAACCTGCCGAAGGCATTACGCAGCAGGCTTACAATACCCACGATCATCAAAAATTACCACTAATTGAGGCTTTATTGAAAAATAACAGCTACCAAAGCGGGATTATTTTTTCGTCTACTAAAGATAAAGTGAAAGAGCTCGATAAAGCTTTTAGAAAGATTGGCATTCAAGCAAAAGCCTTCCATTCAGATTTAGATCAATCGGAACGGGAGAGTTTATTACAGGCTTTTAGAGCCCGACAATTACCTTTTTTAATTGGTACCGATGTGCTTTCGAGAGGTATTGATGTAGAAGGTATTGAATTGGTGGTTAATTTCGACGTACCACCCGATGCCGAAGATTATATTCATCGCATTGGCCGCACGGCCAGAGCAGCTACTACAGGTACCGCCATTACCTTTATTAATGAACGCGACCAGCGTAAATTTCAAGCCATTGAAAATTTAATTTGTAAAGTACTTGATAAATTGCCTTTACCCGAAGAATTGGGTGAAGGACCAGCTTACCAACCAGAATTAAAACGTTTTGATCCAAAAAGAAGCGGAAAAGGACCTTGGAAAAAACGTCCGCAGGCCAGCCGTTAAGCTTTAATTAAAATATAGTATACGCTATAGCGTTAAAGGGTATGTTTTATCCTTTAAATCTATACGCTATGAAAAGCCGATTACTTTTAGTGGCAGTGGCTTTGGTGCTTTTATCGAGCACGAGCTATGCCAAACCACATGCTAAAGCTGTAGCCCTAAGTGCCGAGCAACAAGCCAGAATTGTACAAATTGATGCCCGAGTGCACGAAATTAAATCTATGGATTTATCCTCGTTAAGTAGACAGGAACGTAAAGCTTTACGTAAAGAGGTTATTCAATTGAAAAAAGAAGCTGGTGGTATTGCAACAGGAGGCGTTTACCTATCGGTTGCTGCTATTATTATTATTCTATTAGTGCTTATTCTAATTTTATAAGCCGCTTTTTTGAATATGCTGAATAATTTTTTCTAGATCTTCTGACGTATCTACCGCTTGTGTTTCTAGCGTGGTTTCTACCGTGTGTATGGTGTAGCCATGTTCTAGCCAACGCAATTGCTCTAGGCATTCTGTTTGTTCTAGCAGAGTAGGATGGAGGGCTGCTAGTTGTTTTAAAGTAGCTGTTTGGTACCCATAGATGCCAATATGTTTATAGAAAGTACCATTTTCTAACCATTGGTTTTCTTCCGCTGCTCTAACATACGGAATGGCTTGGCGACTAAAGTAAATAGCTTCACCATTTAGACCGCATACCACTTTAGGGGTATTGGTATTGTAAAGTTCTTCTTTGCTATGAATGCGTTTTATAAGCGTGGCTATTGAAACACCTTCGCTAGTTAATTTATGGCCTATTAAATCTATTTGTTCGGGGTTTATAAGTGGCTCATCTCCTTGAATATTAATTACAGCATCAAAATCGGAAGTTAAGCTAATTACTTCCGCACAACGATCTGTTCCGCTTTGGTGTGTAGGTGCGGTACGAATTACATTTCCACCAAAAGCCAATACATGTTCTTCAATACGGCTATCGTCGGTGGCTATTACCACATCGCTTAGGGTTTTTGCTTTTTTGGCTTGCTCATATACCCGCTGAATCATGCTTTTGCCGCAAATATCTGCCAGGGGCTTCCCTGGAAAGCGGCTAGAAGCGTAACGAGCTGGTATAATGCCTAAAATTTTCATGGTATACAAATAAAGGGAAAGGCGATACTTGCTGCTAGTATTACTAGTAGCACCCAACTCCACCTGTTAGCAAAATTAAATGTCCATCCCCAACCAAAACGTTTGGGTACAAATAGTTGCTTATCGGAGGTATTGTAGTAAAATACTGCCCAGTACCAATTTTCTGGATCTTGTCTGTCTATTGGCGCATTCATGGGCTTAAAATATCTTAAAATAAACCGTGAATTTCACGTTCAATGCTTTGGATAATAAAACCTAAATCTTCCGGATTATTGGCAAAATCTAATTTATCTTTATCTAACACCAATAATTTGCCTTCTTTATAGTTATCAATCCATTTTTTGTATTTATCATTCAATTTAGAAAGATAATCTAAGCGAATACCACTTTCGTATTCGCGACCACGACGCTGAATATTATTTACCAGTGTGGGTACAGATGCCTTGAGGTAAATTAATAAATCGGGTGGTTTAATAAAGGTGGTGATGTTATCAAAAATGGCACGGTAGTTTTCGTAATCGCGGCTAGACATTAAGCCCATATCGTGCAAATTCTCTGCAAAAATATAAGCATCTTCATAAATCGTACGATCTTGGATAATATTTTTATCACCTTGTTGTAACTCAATAAGTTGCTGAAATCGGCTATTTAAAAAATAAATTTGAAGGTTGAAGCTCCAGCGCTTCATATCACCATAAAAATCTTCTAAATAAGGGTTATTATCAACGGCCTCAAACTGGGCTTCCCAAGTAAAATGTTTTGATAATAGTTCGGTTAGGGTTGTTTTACCAGCTCCGATGTTTCCAACAATGGCAATGTGCATATGGTATAGGCTTCTAAATAATTACGAGGTTGAAATTACTAAAATTCTTTATTAGAACAAGTAGAGTGAGGGATATACTTAAAACTTTCTGAAGCCCATGAGTTCACGTACTTCTTTTATGGTTTTACCAGCACTTTCACGGGCCTTTTCGTTGCCTAAACGGGCTACTTTTTGTAAATAGTTGGTGTCTTTAGCCAAATCGTTTATGCGGTTGCGCATTGGGGCTGTAGCCAAAATAATATCCTCGGCAAGCTGCTTTTTAAAGTCGCCATAACGTATTTGTGCTTTGGCATAGGCCTCATCAAAATGTTGGTAGGTATCGGCCGTAGATACTACTTTTAAAATATCAAATAGGTTTTGAATAACTTCTGGTTTTTGCTGATTTTCGGCTATAGGACCGCTATCGGTTACCGCACGCATTACTTTTTTACGAATGGTATCTTCATCATCGGCTAAATAAACGGCATTATTTTCACCTTCCGATTTACCCATTTTGCCTTTTCCATCCAATCCTGGAATTTTTACTAATTTTTCGGAGAAGGAAAATGCATATGGTTCAGGAAAATACTCGTTATTATACAAGCGGTTAAATCGGTTGCCAAAGGTTCGGGCCATTTCTAAATGTTGTTCTTGGTCTTTACCAACTGGTACTTTGGTTGCTTTGTGAATTAATATATCGGCTGCCATTAAAACCGGATACGTTAATAAACCCGCATTTACGTTATCGGGTTGGGCACGTACTTTGTCTTTAAAAGAAGTGCTGCGCTCCAATTCACCTAAATAAGCATTCATGTTCAAGTATAAATACAGTTCGGCAATTTCCGGAACATCTGATTGTACATAAAGCGTTGCTTTCTCCGGATCTAAACCGGCGGCTAAATATTCTACCAATACCTGTTTTACATTTCCGTGTAAATTATCGGGCGTGGGGTGGGTGGTTAGCGAATGATAATCGGCAATAAAGAAAAAGCAGTTGTAATCGTCCTGCATGCGTACAAAATTTTGCACGGCACCATAATAATTTCCTAAATGAAGTTTTCCGGTACTTCGAATACCACTTACAACAGTTTCCATAACACACGAAAGTAAGTATTTTTTCTATTTTTGAGGATGATGATTCGATTTTTGAAACGCATACATGCTGTCTGGTATATTTTTTCGGTAGTATTTAGCTTCTTGTTATTACTCCCATTTTTCTATTATTTTTCTAGAAAAGTAAGCAGATATCCTACATTAAATTGGTTTAGAAAAGGTTTTGCCTTTTTAAGTTCTGCTTTGGCAGGGGTGTTTTACAAGCATGTTTATGAAACAAACATTGTTTGGGATAGACCCTTTATTGTGTGTGCCAACCACACATCTAATTTAGATATTGCAGCCATTACCAGTATAATGCATGGTAATTTTGCTTTTTTGGGTAAAGAAGAATTGTTGCATAATCCGGTGTTTAGCATTTTTTTTAAAACTATCGATATTGCCGTAAATAGAGAAAGTAAAATAGCATCGTATAGGGCTTTTAAAAGAGCCGATGAATACTTACAAAATGGATTAAGCTTGGTAATTTTTCCGGAGGGAAAAATTGGTTGTGAATATCCACCTATTTTGCATCTGTTTAAAAATGGGCCCTTTCGTTTGGCTATTGAACGTGGTATTCCTATTATTCCTGTAACTATTGATTGCTTATGGGAATTGATGTGGGACAATGGTTTTGTGTATGGTAGTAAGCCAGGTGTACGAAATTTATATGTACATAGCCCTATTGAGACTACCGGTATGACTACTGATGACGCCGATACGCTTAAAGAATTGGTTTACGAAAAATTGCAACAAAATTCTTTTGCAAAATCATATTAAACTGTAACAAATAGCGGTGTTATACTGTCTTAAAAATAAAAAAAAACCATGTCCAAAGAAGATTTAATTCTGATTACCGATATAGGCCGTAAATACGTAATTGGTGCAGAAACCATACATGCGTTAAAATCGGTTACCTTAACCATTAAAAAAGGCGAATTCGTGGCCTTAATGGGTCCTTCTGGTTCTGGTAAATCTACCTTAATGAATATTTTGGGATGTTTAGATACGCCTACCAAAGGAGAATATATTTTAAACGGCATTAATGTTAGCGAAATGAGCGACAGTGAATTGGCTGAAGTGCGAAATCAAGAAATAGGATTCGTCTTTCAAACCTTTAATTTATTGCCACGCTCATCTGCCAAAGAGAATGTAGCCTTGCCTTTGGTATATGCTGGGGTAAAAAAAGAAGATCGGGATACACGTGCCATTAAAACACTAGAAAATGTGGGTTTAGGCAACCGCTTAGATCATAAACCGAATGAACTCTCGGGTGGTCAGCGCCAACGTGTGGCTGTCGCTCGTGCTTTAATTAACAACCCATCTATTATTTTAGCCGATGAGCCTACTGGAAATTTAGATTCAAAAACATCAGTAGAAATTATGGCTTTAATAGAAGATATTCATGCCAAAGGGAATACCATTATTTTGGTTACCCACGAAGAAGATATTGCCAAACATGCCCACCGAATAGTGCGTATGCGTGATGGTTTGATTGAAAGCGATACGCTTAATAAAAAAGTTACCTCGGTAAAGGATCGATTGAAAGAACTAGCCAAATAAAAAAAAGCCCTCCGAATATAGGGGGGCTTTTTTTTTATTAGTAACAAATAACAATTAAAACAAAGGTTCTTCATCTATATCGTCCATTCTTGATGGTTTAATAATGAAATTATTAGGTTTCTCAAAACTCGGCGAAGGCGCAATTCCTGCCATGGGATCTGTAGTACCAAAATTAGTTCCACCACTATAATCATCCTCCAAATCAACAAATTTCACGTAGTTAGCTTTAAATCGTAACGGAACGGTACCTGTTTCGCCGTTACGGTGTTTGGCAATAATTACTTCACCAATACCAACGTTAGAGCGGCCTTGCTCGTCTTCTACTAAACCATAGTATTCGGGACGGTATAAAAACAACACCATATCGGCATCTTGCTCAATTGAACCCGATTCACGTAAATCGGAAAGCATGGGTCTTTTGCTGCCTCCTGGCCGGGTTTCTACAGCACGGCTTAATTGCGATAGGGCAATTACGGGTACATTTAATTCTTTGGCTACCGATTTTAGAGCTCTAGAAATGCTACCAATCTCTTGCTCACGGTTTCCATTTTTTCCATCACCTTTACCATGCATCAATTGCAAATAATCTACAATAATCATTTGGATATCGTACTGTGCTTTAAGGCGACGGCATTTGGCTCTAAACTCAAAAATATTCAGTGCGGGTGTATCGTCAATAAACAGTGGGGCTTCGGTTAATTTACCAATTTTAGAGTGTAATTGTTGCCATTCCCATTCGGCCAAATTACCTTTTCTAATTTTTTCTTGTTCAATTTCAGTTTCGCCCGAAATTAAACGGTTTGTTAATTGTAGTGACGACATTTCTAGCGAAAATACCACTACTGGTCTGTTAAACTGAACGGCTGCATTTCGAGCACAGCTTAATACAAAAGCCGTTTTACCCATTGCAGGGCGTGCCGCAATAATTACTAAATCGGATGGTTGCCAGCCGGATGTTATTTTATCTAAAGCAGTAAAACCAGAAGGCACACCAGTGAGGCCATCTACTTTATCTTTTAGTTTTTCAAGGGTGTCTAAAGACTCACGTAAAATGTCGTCCATCTTTCTAGAATCTCTACGTAAATTGTTTTGCGCAATTTCGAACAGATTTTTTTCCGCATGGTCTAGTAAATCGAAAATATCGGTGGTGTCTTCGTAGGCATTGCTGATAATTTCAGTAGATATTTTTATGAGCTCACGCTGAATAAATTTTTGAGAAATAATACGAGCGTGATATTCAATATTTGCTGCCGAGGCCACACGGTTAGTAAGTTCAGTAATATAATAGGCACCTCCAATAAGTTCTAAATTGCCTTGTTGACGTAATTGAGCAGTTACGGTTAAAATATCAACAGGAGATGATTTCTGGAAGAGCGTTTGAATAGCCTCAAATATTTTTTGGTGACTATCTTTATAAAAAACCTCGGGTTTTAAAATATCTATAACAGCAGATAAGGCATCTTTTTCGAGCATAAGGGCACCCAAAACCGCTTCTTCTAAATCGAGGGCTTGTGGCGGTAGTTTACCTAACCCACTTACCAAATTATTTAATCGGGTACGGGTTGGCGCATTGGTTCGCGTATTTTCTCTGTTAAAATCTTGTTCGTTCTCGGTACTCATGATTTCAAAAATATAGAATTAGCAGGTAGTGTTATGGTTAAGTTCTGCACACGCTTAAGGCACGAAAATTCCAATGTGCCTACATGCTCATTTTTTTAAAGGTGGTTTTCCACAAGCCATGTGAATAAGCTGTTAGCAAATAGCCACTAAATAAGATATATACACTTAAATGGACTATGTGTAAAATTTTGACAATTGTTGAAAATGACTTTAACCTTTAGTTTAAAATTACGATTAATAGCCGGTTTTTTAAAATATACGTACCTTTGAATATATATATTCTAAGCCATGTACACATATTCATTTCTACCTAAACGAGAAAACAATCAATTGGTATTTGGCATACGTGCCGTTATAGAGGCCATTAAAAGCGGCCAAGAAATGGAAAGTATTTACATTCAGCGGGGCTTAAGAGGAGAATTGTTTCATGAACTTAGAGAGTTGATGAACGAATATCAACTTTCTGCCCAATTAGTGCCAGTAGAAAAACTGAATCGTTTAACTGCAAAGAATCACCAAGGCGTAGTTGCTTTTATATCGCCAATTACGTATCACCAAATAGAAGATATTATTCCAGCTATATATGAAAAAGGTGAAACGCCGCTTATTTTAGTATTAGATGGCATTACCGATGTGCGAAATATGGGTGCTATAGCCCGTACGGCTGCTTGCTCTGGGGTACATGCACTGGTTGTTCCAATCAAAGGATCTGCACAAATTAACCCAGATACGATTAAAACCTCGGCAGGTGCCTTGTATACCTTACCGGTTTGCCGCCACGATAATTTACAGAAAGTAGCTCGTTTCTTACAAGCATCGGGTTTGCAATTGGTAGCTTGTACCGAAAAAACTGAGGAACTTTTATATACACCAGATTATACGGCCCCAACAGCCATTATTATGGGATCAGAAGATGATGGTATTTCCGATGAATTGATTCGAATTTCTGATCATTTGGCCAAAATTCCGCTATTTGGAGAAATTGAATCGTTAAATGTATCTGTTTCGGCAGGGGTAATTTTATACGAGGCTGTTCGTCAGCGTATCCTGGCTAAATAAAGTCTGGCCCAAAACGCTCTTTTACGTCCGCCACTATTTTCTTTACATTTTGCTCCTCATCTCTTGGGCAAATGAGTAGCATGTTATGCTGTTCTACCACAATAAAGTCATGTAAGCCTTGTAAAACCACCAATTTATTTTTGGGTACGTGCACCATACAGTTTGAAGAATCATACATCATGACGCTTTTTTCGGGTACTACGGCATTGCCCACATAATCTTTCTCAGACAATTCATAAACCGATGCCCATGTACCTAAATCGGACCAGCCAAATGCAGCAGGAGTAACGTACACATTATCTGCTTTCTCCATAATCCCATAATCAATAGAGATATTGGTACACTGATAATAGGCTGTTTGTATAAATTCACGCTCTTTCATACCATTGTAGGCTCCTATGCCTTCTTTGAAAATTTGGTTCATTTCCGGTAAGTGCAAAGTAAAGGCATGCAGTATGTTTTTAACCGACCATACGAAAATACCCGCATTCCATAAAAAGTCGCCACTTTGTAAAAACGATTTAGCAATCTCTAAATCGGGTTTTTCAGTGAAGGTTTTTACTTTAAAAAAGTTCTCATTTAATGCTTTGGTGGTGTATTGAATGTACCCATATCCAGTATCGGGTCTTGAAGGTTTAATACCCAATGTTATTAAACAATCTTCTATACTTGCAGTGTATAAAGAATTGATAATAACCTCTTTAAATACATTTTCTTCAAGTATTAAATGGTCTGAAGGAGCTACTACTACCACCGCATCTGGATTTATTTGGCGTATTTTATACATCGCATAGGCAATGCAAGGTGCGGTATTGCGCATCACAGGTTCGGTTAAAACTTGTTTGTCGGTAATAGTTGGCAGCTGCTCTTTTACCAAACTAAGGTATTGATCATTGGTAGCAATGAAAATATTTTCTTGCGGGATAAACTTAGCAAAACGATCGTATGTACTTTGTATAAGCGTTTTTCCAGTACCTAAAATATCGATAAATTGCTTTGGATGGGCAGTTCTGCTGATGGGCCAAAACCGACTTCCAACTCCACCAGCCATAATTAATACATAGTAATTCTTCATGCTTGAGAATTAGATAATTCCTTCTTTTAGTAAATCGTGAAGATGCACAATGCCAGCATAAACCCCATTTTCGATTACCAAAATTTGAGAAATATGAAGAGATCTCATCTGTTGTAACGCATCTACGGCTAATGCACTAGCATCAATTGTTTTTGGATTTGTTCCCATAATATCCTTGGCGGTAAATGTTTCAGAAAACTGCCCTTTTTCTAACATTCTACGAATATCCCCATCGGTAATTACACCAACTAAATTAGAATTTTCTACTACAGCTGCAGCTCCTAATCGGTTTTTTGTAATTTCTAATAATACCTCTTTTACCGGTGTGTTTGAAGAAACCTGTGGTTTTTCGTTTTGGGTAGCTAAATCACCAACTTTTAAGTATAAACGTTTACCTAAGGCACCACCGGGATGAAAACGAGCAAAATCCGCACTCGTAAACGCCCTACTTTCTAGCAAACATACCGCTAAAGCATCGCCCATAGCTAATTGTGCGGTGGTGCTAGTGGTAGGAGCTAAATTATGTGGACAAGCTTCTTGAGCAGTAGTGGTATCTAGTACTAAATTGGCCTGTTTAGCCAAAAAAGAATTCGTATCGCCTACTATGCCAATTAATATATTTCCAGTTTGTTTTAATAGGGGAGTAAGTACTTTAATTTCGGGTGTATTGCCACTTTTAGAGATACATATAACCACATCATCTTGCCTAATCATACCTAAATCACCATGAATGGCATCTGCAGCATGCATAAACAGAGCAGGTGTGCCCGTAGAATTCAGTGTAGCTACAATTTTTTGGGCTATAATAGCACTTTTACCAATACCGGTTATAACAACACGTCCTTTGCTAGTTAAAATGGCATTTACCGATTTTACAAAGTCGATGTTTAGGCTATCAGAAACTTGCTGAATGCCTTCAATTTCGAGCTTTAAGGCATTTTTTGCCAATCTTAGTATATCGTCTCTTTCTTTCAAGTGTAATATTTTTAGAGAATTGCTGATAATCCGACAAATTTATGTTATTTTCAGAGTTAATATTATACAAATCTTAATATTTCCCTTTAAGGGTATCCAATGGAGGTAAAAAAGTCATTATTTGACAACTTACAGCATTTCTTTGGCTTTGATAATTTCAAAGGCGAACAGGAAGCAATTATTACAAGTATTTTGCAAAAGCAAGATAGCTTTGTGATTATGCCTACTGGTGGCGGTAAGTCTATTTGCTACCAATTACCCGCTTTAATGAGTGAGGGTACTGCCATTGTTATTTCGCCCTTAATTGCCTTGATGAAGAATCAGGTAGATCAATTAAGAGCATTTGGGGGCAATAATCACATTGCTCATTTTCTAAATTCATCGCTCAATAAAACAGAAATTACACAGGTTAAACAAGATATTTTAAAAGGCGATACCAAATTGCTCTATGTGGCACCCGAATCTTTGGCTAAAGCTGAGAATATGGAGTTCTTAAAACTCATTCCTATTTCATTTGTAGCGGTTGACGAGGCACATTGTATTTCAGAATGGGGCCATGATTTTAGACCCGAATACCGTAAAATACGTCAAGTAATTAATATTTTAGGGGAAGATATTCCCATTATTGCTCTAACGGCTACGGCTACACCTAAAGTGCAGCAAGATATTCAGAAGAACCTACAAATGACTGATGCGGTTTTGTATAAGTCATCGTTTAATAGACCTAATTTATACTACGAAGTACGTCCAAAGAGAGATGTAGTGAAAGAAATGATTCGCTACATTAAAACCCAGCCCGGAAAATCGGGTATTGTATATTGTTTAAGTCGTAAAAAAGTAGAGGAAATAGCCGAGGCTCTCAAATTAAATGGTATTAAAGCCTTGCCTTATCATGCCGGCTTAGAACCCAAAACCCGTGCCGATACACAAGACGCCTTTTTAATGGAAGATGTAGATGTTATAGTAGCCACTATAGCATTTGGTATGGGTATTGATAAACCCGATGTACGTTTTGTAATTCACCACGATATTCCGAAAAGTATGGAAGGTTACTACCAAGAAACAGGTAGAGCTGGCAGAGATGGTGGTGAAGGCGTATGTGTAGCTTTTTATTCTGAAAAAGATATTAATAAACTGACCAAGTTTATGAAAGATAAGCCCGTTTCTGAAAGAGAAATTGGCACCCAAATTTTAAAAGAGGTAATAGATTATTCTGAATCTGGTGTGTGCCGACGTAAGCAAATACTGCATTATTTTGGCGAAAACTTTAATGAAACGGGCTGCAACGGCATGTGTGATAATTGCCGTAACCCCATTCAGCATTTTGATGCCGAAATACACTTACACAAACTACTCACTTTTATTAATGAGGTAGGTGAAAAATTCGACGATTTGTATTACCTAAACGTGATGTTGGGTATAGATAATCAACAAATATCTTCTTATAGCCATAACCAACACGAATTTTTTGGCTCAGGTAAAGACGATGGAGAATTGCTTTGGAAATCGCTTATTAGACAAGCTGTTTTAAATAATTTCTTGTTTAAAGATATTGATAATTACGGCTTATTAAAGTTTACCAAATTGGGTAAAAACTTTATCGAAAACCCGCATTCGCTGCGTTTTGTGTTAAACAAACCTATGGAAAGTACCGAGGAAGATAGCGATGAGCAAGCCGCACAAGGTACTGCAGCCTTAGATACCGAATTACTTCAACTGCTTAGAGATTTGCGCAAGAAAATATCTAAACAGCAAAATTTGCCACCTTTCGTTATTTTTCAAGACCCTTCCTTGGAGGAAATGTGTACACATTACCCTATCAATTTAGAGGAGTTGAAGCAAATATCGGGGGTTGGAAATGGTAAAGCCTCAAAATTTGGTTCTCCTTTCGCCTCCCTTATTAAGAGCTACGTAGAAGAAAATGATATCGATCGTCCGATAGATTTAGTGATTAAGAGTGCGGCCAATAAATCGGCTTTAAAAGTATCTATTATCCAAAATATCGACCGCCAATTGGCATTAGAAGACATTGCTTCGGCTAAAGGTTTAAGTTATGCAGATATATTGAACGAAATTGATATGATTGTGAATTCGGGTACCAAGCTGAATTTAAACTATTACATTGATGAAATGATTGATGAAGATAGACAAGACGAAGTTTATGATTATTTTCGCCAAGCAGAAAACGACGACATTGACAATGCCCTAAACGAATTGGGTGAAGAGGATTATACACGTGAAGAAATTCAGTTAATGCGTATCAAATTTTTATCAGAATTAGGAAACTAAATGACTATACAGAATATCCCCCAAATCAAATTTACCGACAGTAAAAACTTTTTTTTAATGGCCGGACCATGTGCTATTGAAAGCGAAGATATGGCTCTACGAATTGCCGAAAGTATAATTACCATAACCGATAAATTACACATACCCTATATTTTCAAAGGTTCGTACCGTAAAGCCAACCGTTCTAGAGTAGATACTTTTACGGGTATTGGCGATGAAAAAGCCTTGAAAATATTGGCTAAAGTGAGTAAAGAATTTGGCGTACCTACTGTAACCGATATACACGAAAGTAGCGAAGCTGCTATGGCTGCAGCCTATGTAGATGTATTGCAAATCCCCGCATTTTTATGCCGCCAAACTGATTTATTAGTAGCTGCTGCTAAAACCGGAAAGGTAATCAATATTAAAAAGGGCCAATTTTTATCGGCTGGTTCTATGAAGTTTGCCGTAGATAAGGTAAAAGATTCAGGCAACCCAAACGTAATTTTAACCGATAGAGGAAACACCTTCGGTTACCAAGACTTAATTGTTGATTTTAGAGGCATTCCGGAAATGCGTGAATTTGGCGTACCGGTAGTAATGGATTGCACCCACTCGTTGCAACAACCCAATCAGGGTTCAGGCGTTACCGGCGGTAAACCTGCTTTAATTGAAACCATTGCCAAAGCGGCAATTGCAGTTGGGGCCGATGGCTTGTTCATCGAAACCCATCCCGAACCCTCACAAGCCAAATCCGATGGTGCCAATATGTTGCATTTAGATAATTTAGAAACACTATTAACCAAATTGGTTCGTATTCGCGAATCTATTTTGTAAAACCATATTCTATAAAAAAATCCCCATGAGTTTTTGTACTGCATGGGGATTTTTTGTTTTATAAATTGGAAATTATACTCGGTAATTATCCGCTTTCCAGTTTTTAATTTCAAGTTTAATAGCTTTTTCAGATAAGCCTTCTTTTGCTGCTTTTTCAGCTAGTTTCGGAAATTCTGCATCCGAAGCAAAACGCAAACCAACAATCTGACGTATGTTTAATGCACTAGGTAAGGCTTTACCTGTTAATACATAATGTCTAAAATTTTCTTCGGCACGTATAGCTCTATCTTGCGCTTTTAGTGAAAAAGAACGGGTAAAAGCGGTAAGAAATATAGCAATCAGAAATAATAAACATATTAATGCAGCTGAGTAATGCGCTTCTGTATAACCAGAGCGACATAAGTTTACAATAGAACCGCCTAAGCCAGCTAGTAAAAGAGTTCCTAAAACATAATGGTAGCCTGGTACCATGCGTGCGTGATTTTTGAAGTTTTGTTCCATAATTGGTTTTTTAAGGGATATTTAAATATTTATGCGTTTGTAAAGATATTTCCCAGCGGGGATTTTCTTTTACATAGTCAATAATTGAAGGCGTAATTTCTGCCGCTTTCGACCATTCGGGTTGAAGGTACAACTTTGTTTGGGGAGAAACGTGTTGGGCATGTTCTTCGGCCCAAGCAAAATCAGATGTGTTGAATACAATTACCTTTAATTCGCCAGCTAATGGCAAAATATCGGGACGTGGACCTTTGAATTTCTTTGGTGAAAGGCAAATCCAATCCCAATGCCCAGAAAGGGGATAGGCCCCTGAAGTTTCTATAAAGGTTTTAATGCCTCGTTGTTGCAATTGGGTGGTTAGGTAATCTAAATTGTATAAAAGAGGCTCACCGCCGGTTATTACAACGGTTTTACTCGGGTAGCATTCGGCATTTTTTACAATTTGGTCGGCCAAGGTCAGCGGGTGTAATTCGGCATTCCAGCTTTCTTTCACATCGCACCAATGACAACCCACATCGCAACCCCCTAAACGGATAAAATAGGCAGCTTTACCGGTATGAAAACCCTCTCCTTGAATGGTGTAAAACTCTTCCATTAAGGGCAATAACGTGCCATCTTCGGGAACTTGTTGTGCCATATTTATGCGTAAATAGATTTATTGGCGGCCGCTAAGGTATTTTTTAGCAAGCCGATGATGGTTAATAGACCCACACCACCTGGTACTGGAGTTATCCACGAACATTTTGGAGCTACCTGCTCAAAATCTACATCGCCATATAATTTATAACCCGATTTAGTTGTATCTGATACTTCTCGGTTCATGCCCACATCAATTACTACCGCTCCGGTTTTTACCATATCGGCGGTGATAAAGTTCTTTTTACCAATGGCTACTACCAAAATATCAGCTTTTTGAGTGTATTGGGAAATATTGGCGGTTTTACTATGACAAAGCGTAACGGTGCAATTCCCGGGATGGCCATTACGAGCCATTAATATACTCATAGGTAAACCCACAATTTGGCTACGGCCCACCACCACACAATGTTTACCTGCAGTTTCAATGGCATATTCTTCTAAAAGCAGGGTAATACCATATGGAGTTGCCGGAATAAAGCAAGGTAAATTGCGTTGCATCCGACCTAAATTAATAGGATGAAAGCCATCAACATCTTTGCGGTAATCAATAGCATCGGTCACTTTTTCGGCATTGATATGTTTTGGCAAGGGTAACTGTACAATTAAGCCGTCTACTTCACCATCGTTATTTAATTTTTCAATTTGACTGAGTAACTCCGCTTCGGTAACCGTTTCGTTAAAACGGATGAGCGTAGATCGGAAGCCAACGGCTTCGCAATTTTTCATTTTGCTAGCCACATAAGTTTCACTGCCACCATCGTTGCCAACTAAAATGGCTACCAAATGTGGTTTTCGGCCAATTTGATGACTAACTAGGGCTGCTTCAGCAGCTAATGCTAGCTTAAGCTTTTCTGACACCTTTTTTCCGTCGAGTAATTGCATAATACTTAATCGAGTTTTAATACCGCCATAAAGGCCGATTGCGGAATTTCTACATTACCCACTTGGCGCATGCGTTTCTTTCCTTTTTTCTGTTTTTCTAATAATTTCCGCTTTCTAGAAATATCGCCACCATAACATTTAGCAGTTACATCTTTACGTAAAGCGCTTATTGTTTCACGGGCAATAACTTTTGCACCAATAGAGGCTTGAATTTTAATTTCAAATTGTTGACGAGGAATCAATTCTTTCAGTTTTTCGCAAATCTTCTTTCCAAACTCATAGGCATTACTGCGGTGAATTAGCGATGAAAGCGCATCAACAGGCTCCTCATTCAATAACATATCTAAGCGCACTAAATCTGATTTTCGGTAACCTGTTTGGTGGTAATCAAATGATGCGTAGCCTTTAGAAATAGTTTTTAAGCGATCGTAGAAATCGAATACAATTTCACCCATGGGCATTTCAAATACCAATTCTACCCGGTCGGAGGTTAAGTACGATTGATTGACAATAATGCCTCTTTTTTGAATACAAAGTGACATTACTGAACCCACAAATTCGGCTTTGGTAATGATATTGGCTTTAATAAATGGCTCTTCTACATATTCCAATTTGCTTGGGTCGGGTAAATCGGATGGATTGTGTACTTGTAGTTCGTCGCCCTTGGTGGTATAGGCCTTATACGATACGTTGGGCACGGTGGTAATTACCGTCATGTTGAACTCACGCTCTAAGCGTTCTTGGATAATTTCCATATGCAACATACCCAAGAAGCCGCAACGGAAACCAAAGCCTAATGCAGCAGACGATTCTGGCTCAAAAACTAAGGATGCATCGTTTAGCTGCAATTTGTGCATACTTTCGCGTAGTTCTTCGTAATCATCAGTATCTACAGGGTAAATACCCGCGAACACCATGGGTTTCACCTCTTCAAATCCTTGAATGGCTACAGTTGAAGGGCGCTCCACGTTGGTAATCGTATCGCCAACTTTCACTTCCCTTGCTTCTTTAATTCCAGAGATGATATAGCCCACATCCCCTGTTTTAATTATATCCTTGGGTTCTTGATTTAGCTTTAGGGTACCAATTTCTTCGGCGTAGTATTCTTTTCCGGTAGCTACAAATTTTACTTTGTCACCTTTTCTAATTTCGCCATTTACAACTTTGAAATAGGCAATAATGCCTCTAAACGAATTGAAAACAGAATCAAAAATTAGGGCTTGTAATTCTTTGGTAGGTTCACCCACCGGAGGCGGTACTCGCTCTACAATGGCCCGTAAAATATCTTCAATACCTAAACCGGTTTTACCCGATGCAGCAATAATTTCTTCTCGTTTGCATCCAATTAAGTCTACAATTTGGTCTTTTACCTCTTCGGGCATGGCCCCAGGTAAATCCATTTTATTTAAAATAGGGATAATTTCGAGATCGTGCTCCAAAGCCAAATATAAATTGGAAATGGTTTGTGCCTGAATCCCTTGAGCTGCATCTACAATCAATAATGCACCTTCACAAGCTGCAATAGAACGCGAAACTTCGTACGAAAAATCGACGTGGCCAGGTGTATCAATTAAATTGAATACGTATTCTTGGCCATCTACTATATAATTCATTTGGATGGCGTGACTCTTAATGGTTATACCACGTTCACGCTCCAAATCCATATTATCTAACAATTGCGCTTGTGCTTCTCGTTTGGTTATGGTATTGGTATATTCTAACAATCGATCGGCTAAAGTGCTTTTTCCGTGATCGATATGGGCTATAATACAAAAATTACGTATGTGCTTCATGGAGTGGCAAAGATAGGGTATTCGAGGCAATTTTTGAACCCCAAAATGCGCTTGTTTACGCTTTTAAAATTTAACCCTAAATTCGCTAAATGAATCGTTTTGATGCCGTAATTATTGGAGGTGGTGCTTGTGGCCTAATGTGTGCCGTACAAGCGGGTTATTTGGGTAAAAAAACACTTATTTTAGAGCGTAATGATCGGGTAGGAGCTAAAATTTTAATTTCGGGTGGCGGACGTTGCAACTACACGAATGTGTATACCGAGGCTGAAAATTTTATTTCAGACAACCCACATTTCTCCAAATCGGCATTTTCACAATGGACGGTAGGAGATACCATCGGTTTTTTTGAGACATATGGTATACAAGGTGCAGAGAAAACACTGGGTCAACTATTTCCTACCACCAATAAGGCCAAAGATATTGTGGCTGTTTTCGAAAATCTTTGTGCCGATTTAGGTCAAGAAATTAAACTAGAAGCCGAAGTTAAAAGCATAAAAAAAAGTGCTACTGGCTTTGAAATAGAATACACCCATCTTGGTAAGTTAGTTAAGATACAGGTTCCAAAAGTGGTTTTGGCTTCGGGTGGTTTGCCCATTGCTAAATTAGGTTCTAGCGATTTTGCACTTAAAACCGCGAAATCTTTCGGCATGCGTTTAACAGAAACAGCTCCGGCCTTGGTTCCTTTAACCATTACTGGTAAAGATGCCGATTGGTATGCACAATTATCCGGCAATAGCGTGTATTGCGAAGTTTCTACTGAAGAAATTAGTTTCAAAGAAAATATTCTTTTTACTCATTGGGGGCTTAGTGGACCAGCTATTTTACAAATTTCGAGCTATTGGCGCCCAGGTCAAACTATTGAGCTAAATTTATTTCCCGACGAATCAATCTTGGAACGCATTTCGCAAGAGCGTGGGCTAAATGGTAAACAAAGCCTGCGTACTTTTTTATCCAACATCTACACCAAAAAATTGGCCGATGCATTTGGTAAATTTTTGCCCTTAGAAACCAATTTAGCATCGCTTACCAAAGCCGATTTAGAAAGTATAGCGCAATTTATTCATCATTTTACCGTAAAACCTGCTGGCGATAAAGGTTACGATAAAGCCGAGGTTATGCGTGGCGGTATTTCAACAGATGAACTTTCCTCTAAGACCCTCGAGGCTAAAAAAGTACCTGGTTTATTTGTTGGAGGCGAATGTGTAGATGTAACTGGTTGGCTTGGTGGCTACAATTTTCAATGGGCTTGGGCTAGTGGCTATGTAATCGCACAACATATTTAAAGCCCATTCTTTTAGTTAAATTTGATCCATGACCATTCATCAGGTATTAAAACAGTATTGGGGTTACGATACTTTCCGTGCTTTGCAGGAAGAAATTGTACAATCGGTGCTGGATGGGAAAGATACCTTGGCTTTAATGCCCACCGGTGGTGGTAAATCTATTTGTTTTCAGGTTCCTGCCTTATTACAGCCCGGTATTTGTGTGGTTGTTTCTCCCTTAATTGCTTTGATGAAAGATCAAGTAGAAAATTTAAAGGAACGAGGAATAGAGGCCGTAGCCATAGTATCGGGCATGGGCAAAAGAGAAGTAGATATTTTGTTGGATAATTGCGTGTATGGTAAAATCAAATTCCTATACATTTCTCCCGAGCGTTTGAGTTCGCCGTTAGTACAGGAGCGCATTCGGCACATGAACGTAAACTTATTTGCCATTGATGAGGCTCATTGTATTTCGCAATGGGGCTACGATTTTAGGCCGCATTATTTGCAACTAGCCGAATTACGCCAATTGAATCCAAAAGTGCCCATATTGGCATTAACTGCTACAGCAACCCATCAAGTAGCTGATGATATTGTATCTAAATTGGCTTTCAAAAAGGGTTTTCAGGTATTTCGTAAATCTTTTGAACGGAGCAATTTGAGCTATGTGGTGGCCAAGGAAGAAAATAAGTTAAAACGTTTGCTTAACGTAATAAAAAAGGTAAAAGGTAGTGGCATTGTATATGTGCGTAACCGCAGAGAAACTCAGGAACTGGCTCGACAACTCTGTTTAGAAGATATTAAAGCTGATTTTTACCATGCTGGCCTTCCAGCTGAAGTACGTGCTCAAAAACAAGACGATTGGAAAGCAAATACGCTCAGAGTTATAGTGGCTACCAATGCTTTTGGCATGGGAATAGATAAACCCGATGTGCGTTTTGTGGCTCATATGGATTTGCCCGAAAGCCTGGAAGCATATTATCAAGAAGCTGGTCGTGCAGGCCGAGACGAAAAAAAGGCCTATGCAGTGCTTTTTTATAACGATTCGGATGTGAAAGCATTAGAACGGAAATTAGCTCAAGGAAGCCCAAGTTTAGCCGACATACAGTTAGTTTATCATCAATTGGGTAACCATTTGCAGGTAGCTTACGGAGCCGGAGAGGGCCTGTTATTCCCATTTGATCCAGCAGAATTTTGCAAAAAATATAAGTTAGAACCCATAAAAATTATAAATATTTTAAGAGTACTTAGTCTCGAAGGGTATATTGGTTTAACTGAGAGCGTGTATTTACCATCTCGATTGCAAGTAGTGGTCGATTACGAGGCCTTATATAGTTTCCAGCTAAGCAATACCGCTTATGAACCGCTGTTAAAAACACTGTTACGTTCGTATGGAAGTTTGTACGATCAGTATGTGCCCATTAAAGAGCAAGATTTGGCCAAGCGTTTGCAAATTTCTGTTAACCAAGTGGTTCAACTACTGAGCAAGCTGAATGATTTTCAATTAATTGCCTACGAGCCCAAAACAGATCAATCTCAAATTCAATTTTTGCGTCCACGAGTAGATAGGGCCCATTTAGGCATCGATTATACCTTCTTGGCCCAGCGCCAAGCAATCTACCAAAAGCAAGTAGAAAGTGTGCTCAACTATGTGAACAAACCCATTTGTAGATCGCAACAACTCTTAAATTATTTTGATGAGCTCACTAAAGAAACGTGTGGCGTATGTGATGTATGCATTGGGGCTCGAAAAAAGCATTCGGAAGCGGTTCTGAGGTTAGCCATTTTGGAAAAATTGCGTGTAGAACCTCTATCTATTGAAGTTTTGGTAGATAGCCTACATGAGGGCAGCGAAGCGGCACGTTTAGAACTAATTCGAGTGTTGATAGATGAAGGTAAGCTTCGTTTGAGTAATGACTTGTTGCACCTGGGCTAATTTTCTCATTCTTATTTTTATACCTACATTAGTTAATGCAAGAAAAAAACAACCCCAAAGTAATTAAAGCATGGGCCTATTTCGATTGGGCAAATTCGGCCTACAGCCTAGTTATTACTTCCACTATTTTTCCGGTTTATTATACTGCAATTACTACGACCAAAGAGCATGGAGATAAAGTGCTTTTCTTTGGAAAATGGTTTGTAAATACCGCATTAAGCAATTATGCCATGGCAGTAGGTTATTTACTGATGGTTTTTTTGCTTCCCATTCTCTCTTCCGTTTCCGATTACCATGGGAATAAGAAAAGTTTCATGAAGTTTTTCACCTATTTGGGTGGTTTGGCTTGTATAGGCTTGTTTTTCTTTAAACTAGAAACACTCGAGTTGGGGGTAATTTTATTTGCCTTGGCTGCTGTTGGCTGGATTGGAGGGGCCTTATTCTATAATTCGTACTTGCCCGAAATTGCCACGCCCGATCATCAAGATAAAGTGAGTGCCCAAGGCTTTGCTTGGGGATATATTGGCAGTGTTATTTTGCAGATTATCTGTTTCATTTTTGTATTAATGCCCGATACATTTGGTATTACCGATCCTTCTTTTCCTGCCCGGTTATCTTTCTTATTAGTAGGACTGTGGTGGATAGGCTTTGCTCAAATCACATTTAAGCGCTTACCGAACGGAAGTACGAACTACAAAAAGATAAACAAAAACCTGATTCATAGTGGTTTTCAAGAATTACATAAAGTATGGCTTCAGGTTAAAGAGATGCGTACACTTAAGTTTTTCTTAGGTGCTTTTTTCTTTTACTCTATGGGGGTGCAAACCATTATGTTGGTGGCAGCCAATTTTGGGGAAAAAATACTTCATTTAGGAGCTCCAAAACTGATAATTACTATTTTATTAATCCAGTTATTGGCTATTTTAGGTGCCTATTTAATGTCATATATGGCTAGTAAATTTGGTAATTTCAATGTACTCATCTTTGTTGTTTTTATTTGGATATTTGTTTGTATTTCGGCCTATTTTATAACTAGTGAATATCAATTTTACGCCTTAGCTTGTGTAGTCGGTTTGGTTATGGGCGGTATACAATCCCTATCACGCTCCACGTACTCCAAATTGCTACCCGAAAATACGCCCGATACGGCTTCCTTTTTTAGTTTTTACGATGTTACCGAGAAATTAGCCATTGTTATTGGCTTATTTAGCTTTGGCTATATCGAAGAATTTACGGGAAATATGCGTAATTCAGCTGTATCACTCACCACCTTTTTCAGTTTAGGCTTGGTATTTCTAGTACTTATTTCGCTGCAAAAACGTAAAAAAATAGCCAACTAATACAGATATTTTTAGACCTTTGCCGAACACCATGTTGAAATGACCGTAGAACTATTCATACCCTGCTTTATTGATCAATTATATCCCGAAACGGCTTATAATACGGTAAAAGTGCTTGAAAAAGCAGGCTGTAAGGTTAAATACAATGCCGAACAAACTTGTTGCGGCCAACCCGCATTTAATGCCGGCTATTGGGATGAAGCTAAAGCCATTGGGTATAAATTCTTAGAAGATTTTTCTGATAATGTGGTCATTGTTTCGCCATCTGCTTCCTGTACGGGCATGGTTAAAAACTACTACAACGATTTGTTTACCAATACCGCCATCCACAATAAATGTCGCTCTATACAATCGCATATTATCGAACTTTCCGATTTCTTGGTAAATGTGTTAAATAAAGACTATTTCGGTGCCGAATTAGAAGGAAAAGCAGTTTATCACGATTCTTGTGCAGGTTTAAGAGAATGCAAAATTAAAGCTGAACCGAGAGCCTTATTAGAAAAAGTACACGGCTTAGAATTGCTCGAAATGCCTGATACGGAAACCTGCTGCGGCTTTGGTGGCACATTTGCCGTAAAATTTGAAGGAATTTCTAGTGCCATGGCCCAGCAAAAGGTAAACAATGCTTTAGTTGTGGGTGCCGAATACATCATTTCTACCGACATTTCTTGCTTAATGCATTTACAAGCATACATCGATAAAGAAAATTTAAAAATAAAAACCATGCATTTAGCCGATGTATTGGCAAATGGCTGGGGAAATGTTTAACTTTTTTTAACAAATTTACACACGTTTTAAGCATACTTTTGATTATCAAACAACATATATCATGACTAAACAATTTTTCGGAATCATTGCATTCTGTACCTTATTAAGCTCGTATGTATTCTCTCAGCAAAAAACAGCTGGAGTAATTTATTACGATCAAGTAATTGATTTAAAATCTATGGCAGGCGGCCAACAACAAGGAGCAAGTGGCAATGGCGGAGAAGTACGTGTAATGAGCAGCTTTGTAGGTGCCAATGGCTCAGGAATGCCAGATAAAATTACCAATAAATTCGAAATCGCCTACAATCCAACGGGAGCAAAATTTCAGAAATCAGAAACTGAAGATATTACAGCACCTGCCGGTGGAGAAGGTTCGGGTGGTGCTATGCGCATGATGCGTTTTGGTGGAGGTGATCGCGAATTGTATTTTAATGGTACGGAGAAAGTAACCGAATCATTTGAATTAAATGGCGAAGGTGTATTGTTAGAATCTGTTTTAGGAAGTGGTTCTAAAGAGACAGAACTAAGTACCGAAACTAAAAAAATTAGTGGTTTTGATTGTAAAAAAGCGGTTGTAAGTGGTAGAAATGGTTCACAAACAACTATTTGGTATACCACTGAACTTGCTTTAAAAGCATCGCCCATGGCTAACCTTTGGGTAGCCGGTGTAGTATTGGGTATCGAAACCGATCGTATGAAATTTTATGCGACCAGCGTAGAGTATACCAAAATTAAAGACAGCGAAGTAGCCGCACCTAAAAAGGGCAGAACCATTACTCAAGAAGAATATCAAAAAGCAATGGAAGAAATGCGGGCAAAATTCAGAAACGGCGGCGGCGATCGTCAAATCCGTATTCAGCAATAAAAAAAGAATATAAAAATAAAGCCCTGATAGCTCGGGGCTTTTTTTATGCCCAAATTTAGAAGATATTGCTATTTTTGTGAACCATCACATAGTAGGTGATGTTTAATAACCTTTTTTTCGAACGTTAAATCATATTGTAGATGATCAATATTACCCTTCCGGACGGTTCGGTTCGTGCTTACGAATCAGGAACCACCGCCCACCAAATAGCCCTTTCCATTTCAGAAGGCTTAGCCCGAAACGTATTAGCAGCTGTTGTAAACGGAGAAATCTGGGATGCTTCACGTGCCATTGAAACCGATGCCACCTTACGATTATTAACTTGGAACGACACCGAAGGTAAAAGTACCTTTTGGCACTCCTCGGCACACTTAATGGCCGAAGCCTTAGAAGCGCTTTATCCGGGCGTTAAACTAGGTATTGGCCCGGCCATAGAAACTGGTTTTTATTACGATGTAGATTTCGGTGATTGCGAATTTTCGTCTGATAATTTTAAGGAAATAGAAGATAAAATACTCGAATTGGCTCGAAATAAAGCCGATTATGAGCGTACAAATATTAGTAAAGCCGAGGCTGAGAAATATTTCACCAAAAAAGGTGATGAATATAAACTCGATTTAATAAAAGACTTGGCCGATGGTACGATTACCTTTTATACGCAGGGTAATTTTACCGATTTGTGTCGCGGGCCACACATCCCCAATACTGGGTTTGTAAAAGCCGTAAAATTGATGAATGTGGCAGGTGCCTACTGGCGTGGCGATGAAACCCGTAAGCAGTTAACCCGTATTTATGGCGTTACCTTCCCCAAACAAAGCGAATTGAGTGAGTACTTGGAAATGGTAGAAGAAGCCAAAAAGCGTGATCACCGTAAATTGGGTAAGGAATTAGAATTATTTGCTTTCTCCGAAAAAGTAGGGATGGGTTTACCCATGTGGTTACCTAAAGGAACCGCACTTAGAGAAAAATTAGTTAGTTTCCTCCAAAAGGCTCAACAAAAAATGGGCTATGAGCAGGTGGTTACTCCGCATATCGGGCATAAAAACCTGTATGTAACTTCTGGCCATTACGATAAATATGGTGCCGATTCATTTCAGCCAATTAAAACCCCGCAAGAAGGAGAGGAGTTCTTTTTAAAACCGATGAACTGCCCACACCATTGCGAATTGTATAAAACCAAGCCACGCTCTTACAAAGATTTGCCGGTACGTTTTGCCGAATTTGGAACTGTTTACCGCTACGAACAAAGTGGCGAATTACACGGTTTAACCCGGGTAAGAGGTTTTACACAAGATGATGCCCACTTATTTTGCCGCCCTGATCAGGTAAAAGAAGAATTCAAAAAGGTAATAGACTTGGTATTGTATGTATTAAGTGCTTTAGATTTCCAAGATTATACCGCACAAATTTCCCTTCGCGATCCGAATAACAAATCCAAATACATCGGATCTGATGCCAATTGGGCTTTAGCCGAGGCGGCAATTATAGAAGCTGCCAACGAAAAAGGATTGCCAACTGTAGTAGAATATGGCGAAGCTGCATTTTATGGCCCTAAACTCGATTTTATGGTTCGTGATGCATTAGGCCGTAAATGGCAATTAGGAACCATTCAGGTAGATTATAACCTGCCCGAACGTTTCGAATTAGAATATACTGGCAGCGATAACGCCAAGCACCGGCCCGTAATGATTCACCGGGCACCATTCGGTTCCCTAGAACGATTCATTGCCCTGCTGATTGAGCATTGTGCTGGTAACTTCCCATTGTGGTTAACTCCCGAACAATTTATCGTGCTTCCTATCTCGGAGAAATATGAAGAATATGCGAAAAAACTTTTAGAATCCTTAAATAATTCCGATATTCGCGGGCTAATCGACATGAGAGATGAGAAAATCGGCCGCAAAATTCGTGATGCCGAGATAAAAAAAATCCCATATATGTTGATTATTGGAGAGAAAGAAATGAGCGAAGGAATGGTTTCAGTTCGTAAGCACGGTGAAGGAGATTTGGGGAGTATGAGCATGCAAGAATTTGAAAATCAGTTAATTAATGAAACTAAAATTTAATACATAATTGGCTTTAGGAAGACCAGGATTTAACAGAGGACCACGTCCACCGTTTAAGAAAAAAGAAGCGGAACACTATATTAACGAACTCATCAGAGCCGTCGAGGTACGATTGGTGGGTGATAATGTAGAAGTAGGGGTTTATGCCCTTAAAGATGCTTTGGCCATTGCTGAAGAGTTAGAATTAGATTTAGTGGAGATTTCTCCAAATGCAGTTCCTCCGGTTTGTAAAGTTGTTGATTACAACAAGTTTCTTTACGAACAGAAGAAAAAAATGAAGGAAATTAAGGCGAATGCCAAGCAAACGGTTATCAAAGAGATCCGTTTTGGGCCTAATACCAGCGACCATGATTTCCAATTTAAGCTGAAACATGCCATTAACTTTTTAGAAAGTGGCGAAAAAGTAAGAGCTTACGTTCATTTTAAAGGAAGAGCTATTGTATACAAAGAGAAAGGTGAGATATTACTTCTTAAGTTTGCTCAAGCTTTAGAAGATGTTGGAAAAGTAGAGCAGTTGCCTAAATTAGAAGGTAAACGGATGTTTTTAACTGTTTCTCCTAAAGGTGGAAAAAAATAAATACAAATAGTACACACAATAAATAAATAGGTTATGCCAAAAATGAAAACGTGTTCTAGTGCAAAAAAGCGTTTTAAGCTTACTGGAACCGGTAAAATCGCCAGAAAGAATGCCTACAAAAGTCACATCTTAACCAAGATGAGTACCAAACGTAAGCGTGCTTTAGGTCAGACCAGTTTGGTGTCTGATGCTGATATGGGCAATGTAAAGCGTATGCTTTGTATCGGTAAATAATTAATTAATTTTTAACCAGGTACTCGGTTTACAAGATTCCTAAACGGAACACCGCTTACCAAAAATCAAAACAACATGCCACGTTCGGTTAACGCAGTTGCGTCTAGACGCAGAAGAAAAAAGATCTTAAAATTAGCTAGAGGCTATTGGGGATCGAGAAGCAAGGTTTATACCGTTGCTAAAAACACGGTTGAAAAAGGTTTGCAATATGCATACCGCGATCGTAAAACTAAAAAGAGAGAATTTAGAGCTTTATGGATTCAGCGTATCAACGCCGGAGCTCGTCAGTATGGAATTTCGTACTCACAACTAATTGGTAAGTTAGCCACTAAAGAAATCGGTTTAAACCGTAAAGTATTAGCTGATTTAGCAATGAACAATCCAGATGCCTTTAAAGCAGTAATTGATGCAGTAAAATAAGCTGTAGAGATACATAAAAAAAAGCCCTTCGAATTTCGAGGGGCTTTTTTGTATCAGAGCTTATGATTAGCCTTTAAGTACTTTGGTAACTAAATCGGCTGCTTCTTTTAATTGAATGGCCGAGAATACTTCTAAACCAGAATCATCAATTAGTTTTTTAGCTTCAACTGCGTTTGTGCCCTGTAAGCGTACAATAATAGGCACGGGAATGTTACCAATTTCTTGGTAGGCATCTATAACGCCTTGAGCCACACGATCGCAACGTACAATACCACCGAAAATATTAATTAAGATGGCTTTTACATTCGGATCGCTTAAGATGATGTTGAAGCCTGCTTTTACCGTTTCGGCATTGGCAGAGCCACCCACATCTAGGAAGTTAGCTGGTTCGCCCCCGGCCAATTTAATAATATCCATGGTGGCCATGGCTAAACCTGCACCATTTACCATACAACCTACGTTACCATCTAATTTTACATAGTTTAGGTTCGATTTTCCGGCTTCTACTTCGGTTGGATCCTCCTCAGATTCATCACGCATAGCGGCATAATCCGCATGGCGATATAAAGCGTTATCATCCAAATTTACTTTGGCGTCTACCGCTAAGATTTTATTATCAGAGGTTTTTAATACCGGGTTAATTTCAAACATAGCTGAATCGGTAGCATCATAGGCCTTGTATAAAGCGGCGATGAATTTACACATGTCTTTAAATGCTTCGCCACTTAAACCTAAGTTAAAAGCAATTTTACGAGTTTGAAAAGCCTGTAAACCTACAATAGGATCAATTTCTTCTTTAAAAATCAAATGTGGCGTATGCTCAGCAACTTCTTCAATATCCATACCACCCTCGGTAGAATACATAATAATATTGCGGCCTTTTGCTCTATCTAATAATACAGAGATATAAAATTCTTTGGTTTCAGATTCGCCCGGATAATATACATCCTGAGCAACCAAAACTTTACTTACCAACTTGCCTTCGGGGCCTGTTTGTGGCGTAACCAATTGCATACCAATAATGGTTTTTGCTTTTTCTTTAACCTCATCCAGATTTTTAGCAAGTTTAACACCGCCCCCTTTACCACGGCCACCGGCATGAATTTGAGCTTTAATAACTACCCAATCCGAATTATAGTCGGCTTTAAGTTTTTTTGCAGCCTCTATAGCTTGTGCAGGAGTTTCGGCAACAATACCTTCTTGTACCCGTACGCCAAAAGATTTAAGAATTTCTTTACCTTGATATTCGTGTATATTCATTTGTATTTAATTTGTGTAAAACTACCATTTTGTATTCATTTTTGAAACCTTTAAACTGAATTGTTGCATTAAAAAATACGTATCTTGCGTGTATGCTTAGCGCTAGCGGAATTATAAAAAATTATGGTGATTTACCCATTTTAAAAGGGGTTGATTTGCATATTCAAGCCGGAGAGTTGGTAGCCATTGTTGGTGCTTCGGGTGCCGGAAAAAGTACCTTACTACATATTTTGGGAACTTTAGATAGACCCGATTCGGGAGAAATTTTTTTAGATGGCGAAGCTCTGCACCAATTTAAAGCGTCGCAACTAAGCGCATTTAGAAATCGTTCTATTGGCTTTGTATTTCAGTTTCATCATTTATTGCCCGAATTTACTGCTCTCGAAAATGTATGCATCCCTGGTTTTATAGCTAATAAACCAAAAAAAGAAGTGGAAAATCGTGCAAAAGAATTGTTGGGCATTTTGAATCTGAATTCTCGGTTAGATCATAAACCTTCGGCACTATCCGGTGGTGAGCAACAACGGGTTGCCGTGGCCAGAGCCCTTATGAATTCGCCAAAACTTCTGTTAGCCGATGAGCCTTCTGGCAATTTAGATTCTGCCAATGCCGCCGATTTACACCAGTTGTTTTTAAACTTAAAGAGGGAACTCAATCAAACATCTATTATTGTAACGCATAATACTGAATTATCAAACATGGCCGACCGTACCTTGGTGATGAAAGATGGTTTAATAAGTAAATAAATGGGCGTGATATTAATTACAGGTGCCCGATTGCCTCAGGCTCATGCTCTTAAACGGTCTATAACAGAGCACCAGGTTATTATGGGCGATTATTACGATTTACCAACCTATCCTGGATCTGTTGACTTATTCGAGAACTTACCATCCCCACAATCACCAAGCTATATACATCAATTTTTAGCGCTTTGTTTAAAGTTGCAAGTTTCTAAAGTATTTATTGTAGATGAGTTAGAGTACATGTTTTTAGAACCTGCTAAACAACTTTTTTTAGAGTATGCTATTGATTTTGAGTATGTTGATTGAGTAAAAACTCCACGCAAGAAAACTAATTAAATAAAATATTTTTTTATTTCCAATTTGCTTTTAACTATCTTCAACTAATTAATAATTTTTATACCGGAACTTTATTAAGAGTTATAGCCTTTAATAGCTAATTTTTAACGAGTTCCTTTAATACCTAACATTATGAAAACTGGTAAAGTAAAATGGTTTAACACCCAAAAAGGTTATGGATTCATTGTTCAAGAAGATGGAACTGAAATCTTTGTGCATTTTAAAGATGTAGAGGGTGGTAATGGTACCCTAAAAGACAACGATGACGTAGAGTATGAGGTAGAAGACGGTCGTAAGGGATTACAGGCTGTGCAAGTGAAGAAAGTTTAACACCATACCAAACGAAAAATTAAAGCCTCCAACTATTGGGGGCTTTTTTCATATCTAGTGGCTTGTAGTACCCGTAGCTGTCCAGAATGGTCGGTAATAAAAAACAGCGATGAGCTACCACCATCTGTTAATTTATGTTTTTTTTGTAACGCTGCAACTTGTAAAGGGAAATTTCTACTGATACAATTGGCCTGTTTCACTGGTATCGTTTTGCCAAATTCAGTATAGGTCCAATTGGCTATAATTGTAAAAATTTTACCCGGAAAATCAGCTATAAAGGTATCGGAGGTATATAAATGGGTATGTTGATGTAATTTTTCGAGTCCGTACCTAGAAGCCAGTAATTTAAAGCAACCAGCTTTTAACCAAGCTGCGTTGGGTTCGTATAAATAGGTTTTAGGAGCAGCGCAAGGGGCTGGAGCTGCTTGTTGCTCTTCTTTATAGGTAAAACTATAGCTATGGCTTTCCGAATCGTTTAGTAGTACACATCGTATTTCGGGATTTTTTGTTTCAGTTTGGGTGTTTAGTAAAAAAAGTAATTCCTTCATTTCGTTCCCAATACTTATTACCTGAACTGATTGCACATTTTTAAGTTCGCTGAGTGCTAGTTTAATATCTAATAAAGGCGCTGCTTTTATGCAGATCAAGTTACATTTAGAAGCCAATTGCGCATATAACTCAATTACATTGGGTTCGCAATCGGCTAATTTTACTACTTTTTGGCTGGCCACCCTACGAGAGGGGTCAATATAAATGATTTCCCAGCTACGTTCGGTTTTATTTAGAAAATTGAGGCTTTCGGCCACTATAAATTCGCAATTTTTTACCCGCAATACGTCCGCATTGTGTTTTGCTATAGCCGATAGTTCTTCTTGGCGTTCTATATGGGTTACCTGCTTACATGTTTTAGAAAAATAATAGGTATCTACTCCAAGTCCACCTGTTAAATCGAGCAGACTAACTCCTTGAATTAGCATACTTTTAAAAGCCGCTGTTTTTTCAGAGGAGCTTTGCTCTATGGCTAGTTTTTTTGGAAAATATATACCTGTTGTGCTAAACCAAGTGGGTAGTTTTTTTTCGCTAGCTATCTTTCCTTGGATGTATTCGGCTAGTTCAGTATTGCTAATTTTTTCAAAAGTGGGTTTTTTGAGAATTAACTTAGTAATATCTGTATGTAGGTTCTTTTGAATGAATGCCTGTACCTTTGAATTAAAAATTACCGCATTCATTTATTTTACAACTAATTGAGCCGTGTTTCTGCTTAATTGTTCCATATATACCTTTCGGCCGGCACTTAATTCGTCAATTTTTTCGGTAGTAAAATGCCTAATGGTAATTAATTCCAATGCTTCATTATACTTAAATTTAAAGCTATTGGCTAGTAATTCTTGTAATTTTTGGAAACGCTTAGCATCGTAATCTATGCATACCGAAAAGCTTAAAGCCGATATCTGCATTGTATTTAATTTGATATGCAATTGGGCAAAAGTTGCAAACAACTCACTCAAGTGATTTTCGGTAATGAAGGAAAAATCTGTGGTGCTTATAGAAATTAATACTTGGTTTTTCTTTACAATAATGGCAGGAATCAAGTTTTGGTTATCAGCTTTATCTGAAATAAGTGTTCCAGATTCGTTGGGAGCATTAAATGGTTTTACTAGCAGTGAAATGCCAGCATTTTGTAGTGGTTTTATGGTTTTTGGGTGTATTATTGTTGCACCGTAATAGGTCATTTCTAAAGCTTCGGCATAACTTAGTTGCTCGTATTTTTGCGTATCGCTAAATAGTTTTGGATCAGCATTTAACACACCTGGTACATCTTTCCAAATGGTTAAGCTTTCGGCTTTTAGTCCAAAAGCAAAAATAGCAGCACTGTAGTCAGAACCTTCGCGACCAAGGGTAGTGGTGAAATTTTCGGAAGTATTGCCTATAAACCCTTGTGTAACCGCTATTTCTGTTTTTAAAATACCAGGAATGCTCTCGTTAATAAGTTGTGTTGTTTTCTCCCAATCTACTTGTCCCTCACGGTAGGTATTATCAGTTTGAATGTAATTTCGTGCATCTACCCATTTGCAAAGAATACCCAATGATTGTACAAAATGAGCAATAATTTTAGTAGATAAAACTTCGCCAATAGATACCAATTGATCGTAATTAAATTCAGCATCTGGATGTGGGGGTTCTTCTAAAATCCAATCTATTTCTACAAAAGTATTGGCCAAATCATCATAAATAGCGTGTTTGGTATCGGGGAATAAATCTGTCACAATAGCCCAATGATAGGCTTTAATAGATTCAAAAAGTGTTGTTGTAGAGCTTTCTCCTGCCATATAAGCTTCATTCAATTCCTCCAAAGCATTAGTAGTTTTACCCATGGCCGAAACTACTACAAGCAAGTTTTTAGGCGCATACTTTTTTAATATATCGGCTAAATTACGAACCCCTTGTGCATCTTTTACCGATGCACCACCAAACTTAAAAACCTGGGTCATTTATTTTAGATTTTTTGGAGTGTAGGGATTAATCTTTAACAGGCTGCTAATGGCCGTATAAGGCACCAAAAGTTCCATGGGACCTTCTGCATAAGAACGAATTTCGTAGGGATTGTAGAAAAATAATAAACCCTTTTTAGTAATTAAAAAGTTTGTATTTAAACTGAATTTTTGATTTTCGAAAAAGTAATTTTCCAACGATTCGGTAGGAGATAGGCCCTCTTGTTTTCTGAAGATAGTGCTAGCAGTGTAGGTTAACCTAGACATCATGCTAGGGTTTATCAGATCGCTTAATTTGATTATTTTTCTACTAAAAATATCATAATTAACATAAATGAGGCTACTAACGGGGTGTGCACCACCAGTATAACTATCAGAAAATAAACTCAAACTCAGCGTTTGTGTTCCAGCAAATTGGGGTTCTATCCGTACTGTAATATCTTGCGACCACGAACGTGGGTACTCTTCTTCCTCAGCATTTGCTTCTACCGATTCATCGATAAAAGCGTTTAAGTAATCATCGTACGTAGCGTAATTAGACTTTTCTATTTCGCCAGTAAAAATGAGTTGTTTCACCTGTTCATTCCAAACGGGGTTCTTAAAAACCGGATAGGTTAATTCAATGGTACTTATGATCGTATCCTTATCTGCAGTAATACGTGCTTTACTCTCTTTTTTTAAGGTTTTATATTGATAACTGAGTGAATCTACTGCACAGGCATTAGCACCAAAGCTTATACCACCTAATAGGATAAGCATGTAAAAAACTTTATTTTTCATAATAGCTAGCTAATTGTTGTTTACTTAATGAACCATTTAACCAACCGGCTTCTACACCAGCTTCGTATTTTTTGTAAAAATTAAGCGCAGGCTCGTTCCAATCGAGTACCTGCCAAGTCATGCCATTAAACCCTTTTTCGTGGGCTTCTAGTACAATGGTATCAAATAATTGTTTACCAATACCTTTTCCTCGATGGCTATCCGTTACTATAAAATCTTCTAAGTATAATCTACAACCTTTCCAGGTAGAATAACGCACATAATACAATGCAAAGCCTACTATAATATTATCTAATTCGGCTATAAATGCTTTCCAAACTGGCTTTTGTCCAAATCCAGCATCTTCAAATTCTGCAAGTGTAACGGTAACTTCTTCGGGTGCACGTTCATATACAGCCAATTCGTTAATTAATTCTAATATACGGCTACAATCGGCTACTGTTGCTTCTCTAATGGCTGCATTCATTCAGTTTCTGTATAATTTCGTTCACCAAAAATAGTGCTACCTAAACGAATCATGGTGCTGCCTTGTTCAATTGCCAAGGTATAATCGGCCGACATGCCCATTGATAATTCTTTGAAATAAGCACTTTCTTTAAAAAAAGATTCTTTTAAACCTTTAAACAAGGTACGAAGTTCATAAAATTCTTCAGCTATTTTTTTCTGATTGTCGGTATACGTGGCAATGCCCATTAAGCCCACAATGCGTATATTTTTAAGGGATTCAAAGGTATCCGAACGTAAAAGTTCAATGGCTTCAGCAAAATCTAATCCGTATTTGGTATCCTCATCGGCAATATAAATTTGTAATAAGCAATCAATAACCCGATTGTTTTTTAGGGCTTGCTTATTAATTTCTTCTAACAATTTCAAGCTATCTACCGAATGAATGAGGGAAATAAAGGGTGCAATGTATTTTACCTTATTGCTTTGCAAATGACCAACTAAATGCCATTCTATATCTTTAGGTAAGGCCTCTGCTTTTTGTACCAATTCTTGTACCTGATTTTCGCCAAAAATACGCTGACCAAAATCATAAGCCTCTTTTAAAGTTTCAATGGGCTTGGTTTTAGAAACCGCAATCAAACGCACATCAATAGGGTCTAATTCGGCTTTTAGTTTGGTAAGATTAGCTACAATGCTCATTAATCAGTATTTTTGAATAAATAATGGCCAAAGGTACTAAATGAAGCGCTTAATACTACTTTTATGCTTCCCGTTTTTTCTAAATGCTTGTGCATTAAGCAGCAGGCCTAAAGATGTATTGGCCCCCGACGAAATGAAAGCGGTATTAACAGATTTACACTTGGCAGATGCCTACTTAGGTACCTTATCGGATACGCTACAAATTAAGGTTCTTTCCGGGAAACTTTTTAAAAACGTTTTTACAAAACACCATACTTCGCTCACCGAATTTAAAGCTAGTTTAACCTTTTATGCAAGCAAACCAACTGTTTTAGATTCTATGTATAAACAGATTTACGACGATTTAAACAAAGTTAATCGTAAAAACATGCTACCCAAAGCTGTACAATAAATGTTTTTATGATTTATCCACTTAATGCCCTTGAAAAACTGGGTTTTACCGATATTAAAGAATTGCTTAAAAGGCATTGCATGAGCCCGATGGGAGTAGCCATGGTGGAAAAAATTTCAGTATTGAGTCAATTCGACCAGATTGATAAGTTTTTACGCCAAACACAAGAGTTTAAAAACCTACTCCAAAATGATAGTCTGCTACCCATACACCATGTATTGGATTTAAAAATCTTAGCCGAGAAGATTAAAATTGAAGGGACTTTTTTAACGGAAGAAGAATGTTTTCAGGCGCTTAAATCCTTGCAAACTGTTTTTGCACTCATTGCTTATTTCAACGAACGGGCAAACCAATACCCCACTTTAGAGGCTTTGTTCGAACATTTGCCGGTTGATACCAGTTTAGTCGAAAAACTTTCTCGGGTACTAGACGATACCGGTAAAATGAAGCCCAATGCTTCTAAATTACTGCAAGAATTAAGCCAAGCCATTGTAAAGGCCGAACAAGAAGCACGGCGCAAGCTAGATCAAGTTTACAAGCATGCCCAGGGAAATAATTGGGTGGCCGATGGCAGTTTAACCGTTCGGGAGGGACGCTTGTGTATCCCTATTTTAGCCGAAAACAAGCGAAAATTAAAAGGATTTATCCACGATGAATCGGCTTCGGGCCAAACTGTGTACATAGAACCCGAAGAGGTTTTTTACCTCAACAACCAATTACGCGATTTAGAATTTGATAAGCGGAGGGAGGTTATTCGCATTCTCACCGAACTTACTACCGAATTAAGGCCCTCCACAGCTTTGTTCTTTTCTTACCATGGTTTTCTCACTAAAGTTGATTTTGTGCGGGCAAAAGCCCTCTTTGCAATCGACCTAGATGCCCACATGCCCGAATTGTTGGATGAACCTAGTACGTATTTACTACAAGCCAAGCACCCACTTTTAAGCCTTAATTTTAAAGAAACAGGCCAAGTAGTGGTTCCATTGAATGCTAAAATAGATGCTAAGCATCGAATTTTAGTCGTTTCTGGGCCCAATGCCGGAGGTAAATCGGTATGTATGAAAACCATTGGTTTGTTGCAACTCATGCTACAATCAGGTCTACTCATTCCGGCCGACCCCAATTCTAAACTTGGCGTTTACAAGCAAGTATTTGCCGATATAGGCGACGATCAATCCATAGAAAGTGATTTGAGTACCTACAGTGCGCATCTTACCAAAATGAATTATTTCGCTCGAAATGCCACGTCGCAAACCTTAATTCTTATCGACGAATTTGGTACCGGAACTGATCCGCAAATGGGAGGCCCCATGGCCGAAGCGGTGTTGGAATCTTTAAATCAGAAACAAGTAAAAGGTGTTATTACCACCCATTATTCCAATCTAAAACTATTTGCCAATTCTACCGAAGGCTTAGAAAATGCCTCCATGTTGTTCGATACTAAACTTTTAAAGCCCTTATATATACTCGAAATTGGCAAACCGGGCAGTTCTTATGCTTTTGAAATTGCCCAAAAAATAGGTTTATCGCCCGTGATTTTAGAGGCTGCTCGTAAAAAAGTAGGCTACCAGCAAAAACGGGTAGACACTTTATTAGTGGATTTAGAACGCGATAAAACTCTGTTGATGAAAAAGCAACAGACCTTTAACCAGCAAGAGCAGCATCTTAAAAAGCTTTTAGAAGAAAACCAAACCCTACAAAGCACCTTAACCGAACAAAAAAAGCAGGCGCTTAAAACAGCCAAGCAAGAAGCACAACAAATAATTTTAGGCGCTAATAAATTGGTAGAACAAACCATTGCGCAAATTAAACAAAGCAAGGCCGATACCGAGAAAACGAAGGTCTTGCGGCAACAATTAAAAGTAGCGGAAGAAGCCACTCATACTACTAAAGAAACTCCTAAACAGGCCTTACCGGCAGCTCAAGTAAAAACTGGAGATTGGGTAAAATTAGCTGAATCAGATGCCTTGGCCCAGGTATTAGAAGTTGGAAAAGACACGCTAGTATTAGCCCTTGGCGAATTGCGTACGATTGTAAAGAAAACGCAAGTATATGCTGTGCCTATTAAAGATCTACCCAAAGCAAAACAAAGAAGCAGTTTAAATTATCTAGCCGACCAGTCTAGCTTTTCATCCGAAATGGACGTACGGGGCATGCGGGGAGAAGAAGCGCTACATGAAATTGAAAATCGACTGGACAAAGCTCTAGTTGCCGGCTACCCCAGCCTTAAAATTATACACGGCAAAGGCGATGGTATTTTGCGTAAACTCATTCGTACGTATTTTAAAAAATATAGCCAAATAAGCCGCATGGAAGACGAACACCCCGACCGGGGTGGCGATGGCATTACCTATATTTATTTTTAAAAGTCCACAATATCTTCATGTATTTCGAAGTTATAACAGAAAATAACTTAGAAAAATATGAAAACATTAAAAAATCTCACACTACTTAGCTGCCTGGTTTTAGGGCTAAGCATGCTTACATTTTCGTGTAAAAAAGATACACCCGCACCCTTAAAAACCCTCGACGGAAAATTTGTTGGAAATTATAAAGTTACAGGAGACGCAACTAATTATTACTTGTCTTTTAGTTTTAACGCAGACAAAACCCTGAAAATTTACGATGAAAGTAATTTGATGGTTGGCGCAGGTACATGGCTCTTAACCGGAGATGTATTAACCGGCGAATTTGCTTTCACTGGAAATCAAAGTCAATTCAGCTTTACCTCAATTTTTGACGCCAAAACAGGTATAATAAGTAGTGGTACATGGGGTTTTAAGCCTAATAAAACTGGTTTAGCAACGTTTACAATGACTAAACAATAAAAGCTATGAAAAACGTAAAATCACTTATGCTGTTCACACTTTTAATAGGTACTTGCGGCGTTTTACCCATAGCTTGTAGTAAAAATAAATCAACTACAGCACCTAGCACCAAAGTCCTTACCGGTAGTTGGGTAGGCAGCCAAACCGAGGCAGGTAGCGGCAGTACAGCAATTGGTTTTACGTTTAAAACAGATTATACAGTAGATTTTTATCTAGATAGTCGTTTGGTGGAAGGAGTAGGAACTTGGCTTTTACAAGATAATACGCTATCTATTACCTATAATTCTCGTTTAGATCCTAATTCTACCTACGTGTATAACGCAACCTACGATTCCAAAACAGGCCTAATGAGTGCAGGTACCTGGTACGTTAGAGAAAATACCATGCACGGTACTTGGACATTGTCTAGACAATAAAATTATGAAAACAATGAAAATAACTTCATTTCTATTATTTCTACTACTTGGACTATCTATTAGTTTGTCTTCTTGTAAAAAAGATAAAATTTATACAATACAAGGCAAATGGGAGGGCGTTGTTAACGATGGAACGGCAGACTTTTATTACGCTCTTAATATTAAATCTGGTGGAACCTTGGATGTGATGGATAATGCCGCTAATAAAAGCCAAATAACCGCGACTGGTACTTGGACGGTTGTTAATGGAGTATTTTCTACCATTGTAGATTATGGTAGTGGTACAAAAGTGTCCCTTACTTCTCCATTCAATTCTAAAAGTGCAACTTTAACAGGCACCTGGGGAAATACTCCAAGTACAACCGATGGCGGTACCTGGACAATGACTAAACAATAAAATAAATAAATATTTTCAAAACCTGCTATTAGATTACTAGCAGGTTTTTTTTATGCGGGTACTGCCCGATGCCATTCCTTTTCGTATTTTTAGGGCATAGATTAAATATGATTAACAAAACAGTATCTTCTGCAGAAGCAGCCATTAGTGATATAAAAGATGGAATGACCGTTCTTTTTGGCGGTTTTGGCCTTTGTGGTATTCCCGAAAATTGCATTGCCGCTTTGGTAAAACAAGGCACTACAAACTTAACCTGTATTTCAAACAATGCCGGGGTCGACGATTTTGGTATTGGCCTTATGTTGCACCAAAAACAGGTGAAGAAAATGATTTCTTCCTACGTTGGAGAGAATGCCATTTTTGAGCAACAACTCCTGAGTGGTGAATTGGAAGTAGAACTCATTCCGCAAGGCACACTAGCTACCCGTTGTCTAGCCGCAGGTTACGGCATGCCTGCTATTTTTACACCGGCAGGCGTAGGTACCGAAGTGGCCGAGGGTAAAGAAATCAGAGTATTTAAGGGCAAAGAATATTTATTAGAATTGGCTTTTGAAGCTGATTTTGCCTTAATTAAAGCTTGGAAAGGGGATACGGCTGGGAACTTAATTTTCAGATCTACGAGCCGTAATTTCAACCCCATTATGGCTATGGCCGGTAAAATCACCATTGCCGAAGTGGAGGAATTAGTAGATCCAGGACAACTAGATCCCGATCAAATACATACACCGGGTATTTATGTGCACCGTATTTTTCAAGGAACAAATTACGAGAAGCGCATAGAAAATAGAACAACACGTAGCAAATAAGGTTTATGTTAGATAAAATAGGCATTGCTAAACGCATAGCCCAAGAGATTAAAGACGGTACCTATGTTAATTTAGGTATCGGTATTCCCACTTTAGTAGCCAATTACATTCCAACAGGTTTTAATGTGGTATTGCAATCAGAGAATGGCTTATTGGGCATGGGCCCTTTCCCTTTTGAAGGCGAAGAAGACCCCGACTTAATTAATGCCGGAAAGCAAACCATTACTACCTTACCTGGTTCGGCCGTATTTGATTCGGCTATGAGTTTTGGCATGATACGGGCTCAAAAAGTAGATTTAACCATTTTAGGTGCCATGGAAGTGTCCGAAAACGGAGACATTGCCAACTGGAAAATACCTGGAAAAATGGTAAAAGGTATGGGTGGCGCTATGGATTTAGTGGCATCGGCACAACATATTATTGTGGCTATGCAACACGTAAACAAAGCTGGAGAGAGTAAATTGTTACCTGCTTGCACCTTGCCATTAACAGGAGTGAAGTGCGTAAAAAAAATAGTAACCGAATTAGCCGTATTAAGCATTTTGCCCAATGGGGGCTTCAAGTTAGAAGAACGGGCACCGGGCGTATCGGTAGAAGAAATTAAAGCAGCCACCTTTGGAAAACTAGTAATTGAGGGAGAAATTCCTGAAATGAGTATCTAAATACCCAATCGTTTAGGCAATATATCGGAACGTAATTCCTGAGAAATAGCTTCTGAGACTTGAACAATATCTTCAGCCACGTGGGTGTTATTTGTTATTATTTTGTGGCAAGCAGGTTTATAAGGCAGTAAATATGCGTTAAAAGCAGGCACTACGTGGTTAAACCATTTGTACAAAATGCTTTCTTCGGGATAACCCCGTTCGGCTAAATCACGTTTTAAGCGTCGTTGTAAAGCAATTTCTTCTTCGGTATCTATAAATATTTTAAGATCTAATAATTGGGCAATTTCTTTAAAATGGAGAATAAACAAGCCTTCAACGATAATAATTGGAGCCGATTTAATTTCTAATAATTTGGGTGTAGCCTTGGAATTGTTAAAGGTGTATTCTTTTTTATACACCGTTTCACCAGCTAATAAGGCGTTTATATCTTTTAAAAAAAGCGCATCATCGATGGTATTGGGTAAATCGAAATTGAATAGTTTGTTTTCTTCATCGGTCATTTCACCCACGGGAATGTAATAATCATCTTGAGAAACCAAGCAAACCTCTTCGGAACGAAAATGATTTAAGAAACAATGCAAGAAGAAGGTTTTTCCAGACCCACTACCACCAGCAATGCCAATTACAAAAGGTTTATTGCTCATTATCCGGAACCCCGTAAACTAAACTCACCTGAAAACGCTTGTCGGCTGCACCAATTAATTCGGCAGCTGTTCTGGTAAGTACAATGATTACTCCCTTGGTCGACTCGTTTTCGGTAAATTTACCAACCACCTTGGCAAAAGTGCTTTTCTGGGTCATGGGGTTGGTTATTTTGATAATGGTGCCAATAGGGGCACTGGGGTGTAATGCCAACATACGTCCGGCATCTAATTCAGCTTCCTCTATCCAGGTAGCCAAGCCTTTTTCCTTTATTTCACGTAAGCCATATTTAGCGGCGGGTAATTTTCTATCGAGCTCTGCACTTTCTGCCATGGGAGTTTTGGTAGTAGTGTCCGTTTTAAAGATGGTATTCTCGGCAATTGGCTGAACCGTATTCGTAGTTAAAACAGGTTCTACTCTGCCTTTAATTTTTAATACCTGCCCAACCTTTAACGATGTGGTTTTAAGTTTATTAAAGTCTTTCAGTTCTTGAATAGATACAGCAAATTTTTTAGCAATACTGAATAATGTTTCTTTGGGTTTCACTGCATATTCGAGCACGTCATCGGTAGCAATAGGTAAAACTATTGGACTACTTGGCGTAGCACTAATTGAAATGAAAGGGCGTTGAGTAGGTATTTTTACGAGTGTGCCAATTGCTAAAGCTTTGTTTCGGTTATAATCAATAATAGCAGCAGGGTTTACTGCATATTTCCGACCTAAGGAATAATAGGATTCTTTTGGGGTGATGCGGTGTAAAATCAATTGTTTTCCTTCCAGATTTTCTACGCCAATAGAATCAATTCCTGAGGCTAGCGCACTACCAGAAAGTAGCATAAATAAGAATATATACAGATATTTATGAAGCATAGTTTGTTTTTTAGAACGCTGTAAATTTACTAAAAATATATAGCTTAGGCAGCTTACAAACTAGAATCTTATCCCAAATGTTAGAAAAATGTTTGTTTTTTTGGCATCAATTAAGGCCGTAGGAGCCGATCCATCTGCCAAGGTATAAGGCTTTAGGCTAGCACTACTTGTTAATTGTTGGTAGCACAAATCGGCATAGTAGTTTTTTACTCGATAGCCAATTCCAGCACTATAGGTTTTAGTTGTATGGCTAGCATCGGGTAAATTTTTATGCGGGTTTCCTTGTATCCCATATCCACCACGTAGTGCAATTTGATCAATTCTGAACTCGGCACCTAAACGATAATTATATGTTTTTTTATATGCAGCAAATACATCTTGGTTATTGTCGGTTATGGTTTGCAAATCCAAGTTGTTAGTTCCTCTAAATTGGATTGTAGAATAATCAATCATATCCACATCAGCAGAAATAAAACCTGCACTGCCAAAAAATATACCCAAACCACCACTCAATTTAAGTGGTGTGCGTAAACGGTATACAAAGCTGTAATTTTCTGCAGCATTGGTATAATTTAAACTTGCTTTGGTGTATTTGCTATTAAGCACTTCTGTATAGCTATCGTCTATTTGGTACCAGGTAGGGCTTTCGAAACTGGCACCAAACCGAAAGGTTGCATTGGGTTTGTATATAAATCCAACTTTAGCATTAAATCCCTTACCGCTTGTAACCTGATCTTGTAAAAAAGATGCTTGGTAATTGCTATTTTCAGTTACATTAAAGCCCTTTTCGCTATATCCGCTGTTTGAAGTGTAATTTATGCCTGCAAAGCCTAAATTAAGTCCGAGGTAAAATTTATTGCTATAATTGGCAGCAAAAGACATATTTACTTGCGTTTGGCCACCCCGTCTTTCTTCATTTTTTGTTTGAATATTGTTTACATCTGTTTCCGGAAAATAATAATCTCCAGCAGCATCATAACCAATTAAATACGAATCATAGGCCATACGCTCAATAGAACCCTGTGCTAAACTACTGGGTGTACCATAATTTTTGGTTGCCAATTCTGAAAAGTTATCGGCTATAGAATTGTTAGGATTAGTACCCTTATACAGCAAATTATTGCCAAAATCGGCATGTCTGTTATAACTTAAACCAGTAGTAAAACTTACCCAGCCTTGTTCTAAATCAGAGCCCTTGGGCCTAAATGCCGGTATATAAAAAACCACCCCACCTTGGTGCATGTTCAACCGATCTAGACTTCCTTTGCTGTAGGCATTAAGGTATTTAGCCGTATTGTTATAATTGTTAAATTCAAAACTTACGTTGGCCTCCGATTTAGTAAACAAAGCCAAACCGGCGGGATTTCCACCAAAACTGCTTAAATCTCCACCAATGCCAGTATTTGCATTTCCAATAGCGGCAAACCGAGCTGTAGAACCGGGTTGTGTTTGCGAAAAGCGCAAGGCATCGCCTGCGTATTGCGCATGCAAAGCAAAGCTGAAGCCCGTGAATAAGGGTATTAATAAAAATCGTTTCATGGTGTATTAATTTATTTTCCGTCTCTAGCACGAGCTGGCCGTGCACTGTTATCACTATCCGATCTACCTCCCGAACTAGCTGGTGGCGTAGATGGAGGAGTACTAGGACGTTCCGTTCTTGCTGGCCTGGCTTGTTGTCCCGAATCCGCTGGTCTTGATCTAGTTTGATCGGGTGTTGTGGTGCTACCACTAGAGCGATCTGGACGTGGGCTGGTAACACTACCGCCAGAACGTGGTGGATTGGCTGGTGAACCGCCATTATATCGGTCAGCACGACTTCCATTTGCATTTCCTCCAATTCCAAAATTAGGGTTCATGCTATCACCTCCACGCCCTGGTTTTGGTCTATAAGTGCGTGGATTATATGGATATGAAATGCTTGGATAGTTTCCGTTGTAATTGCCCGGATAATAGGGCATAGGGTTATAATACGAATACATACCCCAATAATTACCCCATCGGTTGCGGTAGGGGTTATAATCCCATGGATTATAACCGTAATTCCAACCATAACTCGGACCTATAAACACATTCCATGACCATGGAGATCTAAACGCATAAGGATCATAACGGTAATCGTACCAAGAATCGTAATAATTACGCCAAGGTGAGTAATTATGAAAACGATCCAGTCGAGAGCTAAAATTCATATCATCGTAGCGATAATCGTAATCGCTGCTATACGTATTCGTTTCTTCATACGAATAGGCATTTTCTATAGGCGTTTCTTGTTTTTGAACTACCGGACGAACATAAGGTTGATATTCTTTCGCTTTGGCCTTAGATATATATACATTATCGTCTGAGGTGGCCATTTTACGGCTTGTGCAAGCAGCAAAAACTAAAACTACACTTAAATAAACAATTTCCTTTTTCATAATGCGTAGATTTTATAATTCAAAAATTGCGAATAGCTTTTATTTTATAAATTTGTAGACTTCCTATTTACACTAAATTTACAATTTATATCCCACATATAAGATACACTCTATGAGCAAAGGTTTAACGAGCAGAAGCACAGATTATTCTCAATGGTATAACGAACTGGTAGCCAAAGCAGATTTAGCAGAACACTCTGCGGTAAGAGGCTGCATGGTTATAAAGCCTTATGGCTATGCCATCTGGGAAAAAATGCAAGCTGTGTTGGATCAAATGTTTAAAGATACCGGCCATTCCAATGCGTATTTTCCGCTTTTTATCCCTAAATCTTTTTTCTCAAAAGAAGCTTCACACGTTGATGGTTTTGCAACCGAATGTGCAGTAGTAACACATTATCGCTTAAAAAACGATGGCAATGGGAATATTGTGGTTGATGAAACTGCCAAATTAGAAGAAGAATTAATTGTACGTCCAACTTCAGAAACCATCATTTGGAATACTTATAAAGGCTGGATACAATCGTACCGAGATTTGCCCATTTTGGTAAACCAATGGGCAAACGTAGTGCGTTGGGAAATGCGTACCCGTTTATTTTTACGTACCGCCGAGTTTTTGTGGCAAGAGGGGCATACTGCTCACGCTACTTCACAAGAAGCCGTAGAAGAAACCGAACGCATGCTCGAGGTATATGCCACTTTTGCCGAAGAATGGATGGCTATGCCCGTTGTAAGAGGTAGAAAAACACCCAACGAACGTTTTGCAGGTGCTTTAGATACCTATTGCATTGAAGCATTGATGCAAGATGGTAAAGCGCTACAGGCCGGAACTTCCCATTTCTTGGGACAGAATTTTGCGAAAGCTTTTGATGTAAAATTTACCAATAAAGAAGGTAAAATAGAGCATGTTTGGGCTACTTCTTGGGGAGTATCTACCCGTTTAATTGGTGCCTTAATTATGGCCCATTCCGATGATCAAGGCTTGGTTTTACCTCCAAAATTAGCGCCTATACAAGTGGTTATTGTGCCTATTTACAAAAGCGAAGAAGAATTACAAACCATTGGTGTTTTTGCTGATGATTTAATTGCCAAATTGAAAAAAAGAGGCATTTCGGTTAAATACGACAACCGAGATACGCAACGCCCTGGCTTTAAATTTGCCGAATACGAATTAAAAGGAGTACCAGTACGTATAGCTGTTGGTGCTAGAGATATGGAAAACGGAACGGTAGAAATTGCCCGTAGAGATACCGGTGAAAAATCGTCGCAGCCACAAGCCAATTTAGATGGGTATTTAGAAACACTTTTAGAAGATATACAACAAGCTATCTACAAAAAGGCACTTACTTTTCGTGAAGACAACATCCGTACGTCTGATAATTATGAAGAATTTAAACGTTTGTTAGACGAACAGCCTGGATTTATTTCTGCACATTGGGATGGTACGCCTGAAACAGAACAACGAATAAAAGAAGAAACTAAAGCAACCATTCGTTGCATTCCATTAAACAATAAACAAGAAGCAGGAGTGTGTATTTTAAGTGGCAAAGCGTCTACCCAGCGGGTATTGTTTGCAAGAGCATACTAATTAGAGTTGTTCTTTTACCTCTAAAAGGAATTGTTTTAGGCTTTCTAAAGAGTCAATAACCCGTTGATTCTCTTTAACTACCTCTTTATTGCCTTTTAAATGCTCTTTGGCACCTTGTAGGGTAAAACCTTTTTCTTTTACCAAATGAAAAATGATTTTAAGGTTTTCTACATCTTCGGCGGTAAATAAGCGATTGCCTTTTTTATTCTTCTTGGGTTGAAGAATTTCAAACTCTTTCTCGTAAAAACGTACTTGCGATGAATTAACCCCGAATAGTTCGCTTACTTCACCCATGGTATAATAGCGTTTGGTTATTTCGTTGTCTTCTTGATAAGGCATGTTTAGAGGATTAGCACTCAAAAATACCACAATGGTAAATAAAAACCAATTATTAATGTTTCTATGTTCGGGGCAAAAAATTAACTTTGTAGCTATACAAAACCATAATGACTACCCAAGAAATACGTAAAACCTTTTTAGACTTCTTTAAAAGCAAGAATCACCAAATTGTGCCCTCGGCTCCCATGGTGATTAAAAACGACCCCACATTGATGTTTACCAATGCCGGTATGAATCCTTTTAAAGAATTGTTTTTAGGCGAAGCGGCTATAAAATACCCACGTATTGCCGATACACAGCGTTGTTTACGGGTATCTGGCAAGCACAACGATTTAGAAGAAGTAGGAATTGATACCTATCACCATACCATGTTCGAAATGTTGGGGAATTGGAGTTTTGGAGATTATTTTAAAGAAGAAGCCATCGCTTGGAGTTGGGAGTTATTAACTGAAGTATATAAAATTCCGAAAGAGAATTTATACGTTACCATATTTGAGGGCGATGACAAGGAAGGTTTACCTAGAGACAACGAAGCCTATAATTTTTGGAAACAACGCATTGCCGAAGACCGGATTCTATTAGGCAATAAAAAAGATAACTTTTGGGAAATGGGGGATACAGGACCTTGCGGACCCTGCTCTGAAATACACGTAGATTGCCGCCCTGAAGCCGAAAAACACGATATTGACGGAAGAACATTAGTGAATAATGATCACCCACAAGTGATTGAAATTTGGAACAACGTATTTATTCAATTCAACCGTCTAAAGGACGGTTCTCTGCAGCCTTTACCGGCAAAACACGTAGATACCGGCATGGGTTTAGAGCGCCTAGTACGAGTTTTACAAAATAAAAGCTCTAACTACGATACCGATGTATTTCAACCTCTTATTCAGGTAATTGCCAAAGAATCGGGTATTGCTTATGGAAAAGAGGAACAATCCGATATAGCCATGCGGGTAATGGCCGATCATATAAGAGCCATTAGTTTTGCCATTGCCGATGGACAATTGCCATCGAATACTGGTGCTGGTTATGTTATTCGTCGTATTTTACGCCGTGCCGTACGCTATGCCTATACCAGTTTAGGATTTAAAGAACCGTTTTTAAACCAATTAGTACCTGTTTTGGCAGAGCAGTTTTCGGGCGTATTTGATGAACTGAAATCGCAAAGTGATTTTGTTCAAAAAGTAGTTTTGGAAGAAGAAAACTCTTTCTTACGCACTCTGGCCACCGGTGTACAGCGTTTTGAACGCTATGCGGCCGATCAGCAACTAATTGATGGCGAATTTGCCTTTGAACTTTACGATACTTTCGGATTTCCTATTGATTTAACCGAATTGATGGCCCGTGAAAAAGGATTAGCTGTAGATATGGAAGGTTTTCAAAAGGCTTTAGAAGTCCAAAAAAATAGATCGAGAGCAGCCACCGCGATTGATACCGGTGATTGGGTAATAGTACATGCTTCAGAAGAAGTGAATTTTGTAGGTTATGATAGTCTAGAGGCTGAGGCCAAAATATTGAAATACCGCAAGGTAAATGCAAAGGGCAAAGAAAATTACCAATTGGTATTAGATATTACACCTTTTTATGCCGAAAGTGGTGGCCAGGTAGGAGATACTGGTACGCTTTCTAATGGAACGTGTACTCTTCATATTACGGATACCAAGAAAGAAAATGGCTTAATTGTACACTTTTCCGATGAGTTGCCCTTAGATTTAACGGCTACTTTTACTGCTCAAGTTGCTTCTGAAAACCGTGCCGATACAGCCGCAAATCACTCGGCAACGCATTTGCTACATGCTGCCTTAAAGCAAATATTGGGTGGTCATGTAAACCAAAAAGGTTCATTGGTTAATGCAGAATATTTACGTTTCGATTTTTCTCACTTTGCCAAATTAAGTGATGAAGAGTTGCTTCAAATTGAACAAATTGTAAATCAGAAAATACGTGCAAATATTGCTTTAAAAGAAGAGCGGAATGTCCCGTATAAACAAGCATTAAATTCAGGCGTAACGGCCTTATTTGGCGAAAAATATGGCGATTTTGTTCGTGTAATTACTTTTGATGATGCTTTTTCGAAAGAATTGTGTGGCGGTATACACGTAGCAAGCACCGGACAAATCGGCTATTTCAAAATCATTTCCGAAAGTGCGGTAGCAGCAGGCGTTAGGCGTATAGAAGCAATTAGCGGCACCTCAGCTGCAAATTTCATTCGTGAGCAAGATAATTTAGTACAAGAATTGAAAGTGGCGCTTAAAAATCCGAAAGATTTATTAGATGCTTTAAATCAAGTACTTCAAGAAAATTCTAGTCTAAAGAAAGAAGTCGAAAAATCTTTACAAGAAAAAGCCCTAAGTTTAACTGCCGATTTAGCTAAACAAGCCGAAAAAATTAACGGCATTCACTTTATTGCTCAGAAAGTAGATTTACCTAACGCCGAGGCGATAAAAACATTGGCCTATAGTCTAAAGGATAAGTTGGCTAATTTATATGTTGTTCTGGCCTCTGATATTGATGGAAAGCCAAGTTTAACGGTGATGTTATCGGATAATTTAGTAAAAGAAAAAGGTTTAAATGCCGGTACTATTATTCGCGAATTGGCCAAAGAAATTGATGGTGGAGGTGGTGGTCAGCCTTTTTACGCCACTGCAGGTGGTAAAAATAGCGCTGGTATAGAAAAGGCTTTAGCTCAAGCCAAAACCTATATTCACTAATTATCTTTACATAATTTACGTTTAAAACAAAGGTTCAGGGTATCTTGAACCTTTGTTGTTTACAAGCCCACATCACATCCATTATGATTCAAAAAGCATTAAAGAACTTAGGCATACAAGCCATAAACCAATTGCAAGAAGCTTCTTTAAAAGCTGCCGAAACTGAGCAAGATTATTTGTTGTATGCCCCCACAGGTTCGGGCAAAACACTGGGTTTTTTACTGCCTTTATTAAATCTTTTAGATCCCGAAAAAAAAGGCGTACAGGCTTTAATATTGGTTCCTTCTAGAGAATTGGGCTTACAAATTGAGCAAGTTTTTAGAGGCATGGGTACGGGGTATAAAGTAACCTGCTGTTATGGTGGTCACGATACAAAAGTTGAGGTAAATAGTCTAAAAAACCCACCCATGGTGTTAATTGGTACACCTGGACGTTTAGCCTACCACCTACAGCATAAAAACATAGATCCGCAAAGCGTACATACCCTTATTTTAGATGAGTTTGATAAAGCCTTAGAATATGGCTTCCAGAACGACATGTCGTTTATTATTGGAGAATTAAAAGGGTTAAAAAGACGTATTTTAACCTCTGCTACCCGGATGAATAATATCCCAGAGTTTACTGGTATTCATCAACCAGTAGCGCTAAATTTTCTTAAAAAAGCCGAAATAGCACCCGATTTAGAAATAAAACTCATAGAAACCGAGGCTGCAGAAAAATTAGAAACCTTGTTTTCATTAATTTGTCTGATTGGCGAAAAATCAACCTTGGTTTTTTGCAACCACCGTGATGCCGTAGACCGTATTAGCGATATATTGAAAGATCAAGGAATTATTCACGCTGTTTTTCATGGCGGTATGGAACAAGAAGATCGAGAAAAAGCATTGTTAAAATTCCGAAATGGCACCAGTAGGCTTTTAATTACTACTGATTTAGCTTCCAGGGGTTTAGATATTCCTAAAATCGAATGCATTATTCACTATCAGTTACCACATACCGAAGAATCGTTTATTCACCGGAATGGGCGTACGGCCCGTATGCATGCTTCAGGTACTTCCTATATTTTGCTTTCTAACGACGAACATTTGCCTGACTTTATTAAAAACTTAAATAGACAAGCTTTACCTACTACTACCAGAATTCCTACACCGACTGATTGGGATACGCTATATATAGGTGCCGGCAAAAAAGATAAAATAAATAAAGTAGATATTGTAGGCTTAGTTTTGAAGAAAGGTGGCTTACAAAAAGATGAATTAGGTCTTATTGAAGTCTTTGACCATGCATCATATGCAGCAGTTAAAAGAGCTAAAATTCAGCAATTGGTGAAGCAAATTAAAAACGAAAAAATATCTAATAAGAAAGTGAAGATTGAGATTTCTAGATAAAAAATAGTAAAGATGACAGCATACGTTATCCTACCTTAAACACACTTTATCACCGTAAAATCCATCAACCTTTACCGCTACCTCGAGCAATAGTAGTATTAGCTGGGGTATTGAACTCAACATACATTTTTCTGCTTGAGCGAAAACGTTCAATTTATATTGTTCTACAGAAAATCGGAAATATGATTAAGTACTTTTTCAACGTTATCTACTTTCTTTACCATATTAAATACAGTTTTAGTACCTTTGAGTATCATTATATTTTCATGAAAAAAACATCCTTAATCTTTCTCTCAATTGCCTTTCTTTTCGCTTGTAAAAGCAAAGATTCTTTTACCATAACTGGTAAAATTGATACCGTAGGCAATGTTAAAAAAGTATACTTGTATCAACACGATACCATTATAGATTCTGCATTTTTAAACGATAAAAAAGAATTTAGTTTTACTCGTAAAAGTGTTGATGCTGACTTTTTTAACCTCAGTGTAGGAGATAAACTGATTATATTGATTGCCAAAAATGGGGATGAAATGGAGCTGAACATTCAAGGTATTCAGACCCAAAGCGATTATGTGGTTAGTGGTTCTGATGATACTGAAAAAGTGCATGATTTTTCCGTTATAGCAACTAAATACGCCAGCTTATTCAACGATATACAACGTGAATTTGTAGATCAAGTAAGTAAAGATTCAACCTTACAAGATTCGTTGCGTAAAGTGCTTTTACCTCGTTTTGAAGAAAATATGCGCACTTATTCGAAAAAAACTACAGAATTTGGTTTAGCCAATAGCACTAATTTGGCCGGTTTTTATGCCATGGGAACTCTAGACCAAGAAAATAATGAACAAGTTTTAATCACTTATGCAGAAAATATTAAAGGCAAGTTTAAAAACAATACAGCTGTAGATCAATTCTTAAAACGTATGGAAGCCATTAAGCCTGTTTCCATTGGTCAGTTAGCACCAAGTTTCGAAATGGCTTCATCTGATGGTAAAGTTGTTAAACTCAGTGATTTTAAAGGTAAATATGTTTTATTAGACTTTTGGGCTTCGTGGTGTGGACCCTGCAGAGCAGAAAATCCGAATGTGGTTAAAACCTATCTAGCTTTTGAAAATAAAAAATTCACCATTTTAGGCATTTCCTTAGATGACGATAAAGTTTCCTGGCTAAAAGCTATAAAAGACGATAAATTAACGTGGACTCATGTTTCGGAATTAAAACGTTGGGAGAGTCCTATCGCTAATTTATATAAAATCGAAGGCATACCTGCTAATTTTTTATTAAATCCAGAAGGAAAAATTATAGCCAAAAACTTACGTGGTGAAGCCTTAACTAAGTTTCTAAGTCAAACCCTTAAGTAATACTTGGCTAATAATTTCTTAACAGTTTGTTTATACCCTCTGTACTTTAAATGTTTATCTTAGTAGAATAATGAGCAGCACAAAACCCAAAATATTAATTGTAGACGACGAAGTCGATATTCTAGAACTTATTGAGTACAATTTAAAACTAGAAGGATTTCAGGTTTTTAAGGCTACAAATGGCCAGGAAGCTATCAATGTTGCGAAAAAAGTGCTACCCGATTTAATTTTATTGGACGTAATGATGCCAAAAATGGATGGTATAGAAGCCTGCCGTTTAATGCGTACACTACCTGAATTTAAGCAAACCTTTATGGTTTTCTTAACCGCTCGGAATGAAGAATACTCAGAAATTTCTGGTTTTAATGTGGGTGCCGACGATTACATAACCAAGCCCATTAAACCAAGATCACTGGTTAGTAGAATTAACGCCATTTTACGTAGAACCAGCCAGAAAAACGAACAAGAACAACCCCACAAAAAACTGGAGATTGAAGATTTAGTAATAGATAGAGAGGCCTTTTTGGTTTATCAAGCTGGCAAAAAGGTAGTTTTAGCAAAAAAAGAATTCGAACTCTTACACCTGTTAGCATCTAAACCAGGCAAAGTATTTACCCGCGATCAAATTCTTAAAAGCATTTGGGAAGAATCTGTTATTGTAACCAATAGAACTATTGACGTACATATAAGAAAGTTGAGAGAAAAACTTGGTGACAAGTATGTGGGCACAGTGAAAGGTGTAGGCTACAAATTCAACGCTTAAATATCAACTAACATCCGTATTTTTGTGTTTCTAAACACACATACTATTGAAATTCCCCGTTTTTAAAGATCTTATTTTATTTGAAAATGACGATCTGATTGTAGTAAACAAACCAGCCTTTTTAAGTTCTTTAGATAATAGAGAAGGAGCAGAGCCTAGTTTACTTCGTTTAGCCAAACAATATAGCCCCGATGCACAGATTTGCCATCGTTTAGATAAAGAAACCTCAGGAGCGCTAATTGTAGCTAAAAATCCAGAAACTTACCGGTTCATCTCTATGCAGTTTGAACACCGTGAAGTAAATAAGATTTATCATGCTGTAATTAATGGAACCCATCAATTTGACTCCTTAAAGGTAGATTTACCCATTTTAAACTTGGGTAATAAAAACGTAGCCATAAATAAGCAAGAGGGTAAAACGGCTTTAACCTATTTTCAATCACTTACTTACTATAAAAACTTTACTTTGGTAGAATGCAAACCGGTTAGCGGACGTATGCACCAAATTCGGATTCATTTAGCCTCACAACGGGCAGCTATTGCCGGCGATGAATTGTATGGCGGCCAACCAGTACTGCTTTCGGGTATTAAACGAGGGTATAAACTCGGTAAAGATCAGGAAGAACTGCCCATTATGAAACGTTTTGCATTACATGCAAAGCAAATTACCTTTAAAATTAACCCGGAAAATACAGTAACAATTGAAGCGCCTTATCCTAAAGATTTTGCGACACTCCTAAAATTACTTGATAAGTTTGATAAATAACTTAGGAAGTATAGCCTAATATTTTAAGTACCTGCTTACTATTTTGCTCCTCACCAAATACTTCAAAATTGAAACTTTCGTCTCTATTTCTGCGAATAATTACGTGTTTTGGAGAAGGTAATAAACAATGATGAATACCACCATATCCGCTCAATACTTCTTGATAAGCTCCGGTATTGAAAAAACCTAAATACTGCACCTTACGAGTTTTAGGCATAAAAACGTTGTTCATGTGGGCCTCCTGATTGTAATAATCTTGGCCATCGCAGGTAATACCACCCAAATTCACTTTTTCGTATTCAGCATCCCAATTGTTTATTGGAAGTAAAATATATTTCTGATTTAAGGCCCACACATCGGGTAGGTTGGTAATAAAAGAACCATCTAACATCAACCACTTTTCACGGTCATTTTGTTGCTTACGACCCAATACTTTATACAATATACCCGAAGCCTCGGCTACGGTATATTTACCGAATTCGGTAATAATATCCGGTTCCATTACGTCGTGCTCTGCACAAATTTCTTTAATACGTTTTACAATTTCGTTTACCATGTATTCGTAATCAAAATCAAATACCAACGAATCTTTAAAGGGCATACCACCACCAATATCGAGCGTAGTTAAATCGGGGTTAATTTTTTTAAACCGACAATACAGCGTTACGTATTTTTCTAATTCGTTCCAATAATAAGGCGTATCAGAAATACCCGAATTGATAAAGAAATGCAATAATTTAACTTTAAAATTAGGGTTTTCTGAAATTTTAGCTTTGTAAAAATCAATTATATCTTCTAAAGGAATACCCAGACGAGACGTGTAAAATTGTGAATCGGGTTGCTCCTCGGCAGCAATACGCATACCTAAACTGCAAGGAATATCTAATTCATCATCGTAAAGGTTAAATTCCTCTTTATTATCCAATACCGGAATGATATTTTGATAACCATCGTGTAACATATCAATTATATATTGTTTGTACTGAAAGGTTTTAAATCCATTACAAATCACAGTGATTTTTTTATCCAATACGCCTTTTTTCTCTAGCGCATCAATCATGGGCATATCAAAAGCTGAAGAGGTTTCTAAGTGAATATCGTTTTTAAGCGCTTCTTCAACAATGTGCCTAAAGTGTGAACTTTTAGTACAATAGCAATATTTGTATCCACCGCGGTAATTGTTTTTAACAATAGCCGTTTGAAACAACAATTTAGCCTCTTGAATTTTTTTTGAGATGATAGGTAAATAAGTAAACCGTAGTGGCGTACCATAGGTTTCTATCATTTCCATGAGGTTTAATTCGTGGAAATACAACTCATCATCAATAACTTGGTAACCGTCTTGAGGGAAACCCACACTCAGGTCAAGAAATTCCGCGTAGCTCTGCATTTTTTAGTATTTTTGGCAAATATAAAAAAGCAAATTGCATCACGTGTAGTGTTTAGGTAATTTAATTTTATCTGTTTCCGTTTTAAGGAAAATAAATTTCCATGAAAGAACTAAAAATAATAGAGGTTAAATCAGAAATTGGCGCTGGAACAAGAGGGTCAAGCTTAGGGGTAGATGCCATTAAAATAGCCGCACTAGATTTTGGAAGCAGGTATTTTAAAAAACACAAAACTCTAGAAATACCCCACGAAAACCACTTGTTACTAGAAGCTACCGGTAATGCCTATGCCAAGCGCATATCTGGCGTTTTAACCATGGTAGAGCGTGTAGCAGAAGAAGTGGCTAAAACACTCGAAAATAATTTATTTCCCATTATTTTAGCCGGAGATCACAGTACGGCAGCTGGTACTATTTCGGGTATTCGTAAAGCTTACCCTAAATCTAAATTAGGCGTAATTTGGGTAGATGCGCATGCCGACTTACATTCACCCTATACCACACCGTCGGGTAATTTACATGGTATGACTATGGCTATTGTGTTAGACGAAGATAACCTAGACTCAAAAGTAAATAAGCCAGATCAAGAAACGCTTAATTATTGGTTTCAGCTTAAAAACGTCGCCAATATTGCACCCAAAATAAATTATAAAGATGTGGTTTATATTGGTGTTCGCGATGTAGAACCCCAGGAAGATTTTTTATTAAAACGGCATAAAGTCAAAAATTTTACAATAGCCGATATACGTAAACGGAGCGTAGAACGTATTGCCATTGAAACCATACAAGCTCTAGATCACTGCGATTTAATTTACGTATCGTTTGATGTAGATGTACTCGATAGTGCCATTTCTAAAGGAACGGGCACACCTGTATCCAATGGATTAACCGAACGTGAAGCCGGTAATTTAATCTCCAGGTTGCTAACTTCAGCTAAAGTTTGTTGTTTTGAAATGGTAGAGATAAACCCAACTCTAGATAAAGAAAACTTAATGGCCGAAAATGCCTTTGAAATACTAGTAAGAGCAACCAACTCTTTATTAAACGACTAAATACACCCGAATACAATGACCATAGAAGAACAAATCCTTCATTCCTTACCCCAAGCTGTTTCCGATTTATATCAGGCCGAAATGCCTGTCAGTGAATTCAATTTACAAGAAACACGCAAAGAGTTCGATGGTCAAATTACGGTGGTTACGTTCCCTATAACCCGTTTTTCGAAAAAATCGCCCGAAGTAACCGGCGAAGAATTGGGATTATATCTGCAAAATGCTATTTCCGAAGTATCAGCTTTTAATGTGATTAAGGGTTTTTTAAACTTATCTATAAGCGATAGCTATTGGATTAATAGCTTAGAACAAGCTGGTAATTATCAATCAATATCCAATGGCAAAAAAGTTATGGTAGAGTATTCATCGCCAAATACCAATAAACCCTTACACCTTGGCCATATACGCAATAATTTATTGGGTTATAGCGTAGCCGAAATATTGGCTGCCAGTGGCTATGAGGTAATAAAAGCCAATTTGGTAAACGATCGCGGTATTCACATTTGCAAATCGATGTTGGCTTGGCAGAAATTTGGAAATGGCGAAACTCCAGAAAGTAGTGGCTTAAAAGGCGACCACTTGGTAGGAAAATACTACGTGCTATTCGATAAAGCTTACAAAGCCGAACAAGAGGCCTTAATAGCCCAAGGAAAAACCGAAGAAGAGGCTAAAAAACAAGCCCCATTGATACTGGGGGCTCAAGCGATGTTACAAGCTTGGGAAGCCGGCGACGAAGCCGTACTCAGTCTTTGGAAAACAATGAATACCTGGGTTTATGCTGGTTTTGAGCAAACCTACACCACTTTAGGCGTCGACTTTAAAAAATATTATTACGAATCTAATACTTATTTATTGGGTAAAGACAGCATAGAAGAAGGTCTAAAAAAGGGTGTGTTTTTTAAAAAGCTTGATGGCTCTGTTTGGATAGATCTGACTGCCGATGGCTTGGATGAAAAATTAGTATTACGTGCGGATGGCACCTCGGTGTACATTACGCAAGATTTAGGTACTGCACAACTTAAATACGATGATTTCGGCATGGATGAATCGATTTATGTGGTGGGTAACGAACAGGATTATCACTTTAAAGTCTTATTTCTCATTTTAGAAAAATTAGGAAAAACCTGGGCCAAGGGCTTACACCATTTATCCTACGGTATGGTTGATTTACCTTCGGGTAAAATGAAATCGAGAGAAGGAACTGTGGTTGATGCCGATGACTTATTAGCCGAAATGGTAGCTACCGCCAAACAACGCACCGAAGAATTGGGTAAAGTAGAAGGCTTTACTGAAGAAGAAAAAGAGAAGCTCTACCAAATGATTGGCCTAGGCGCACTCAAATACTTTTTATTAAAAGTAGAGCCCAAAAAACGTCTTTTATTCAATCCGAATGAGTCTATAGATTTTCAAGGAAATACCGGACCTTTTATTCAATATACCCATGCTCGTATTCAATCGGTATTAAACAAAGCAGATTTTGGGGCTAATGCTAAAACTAATTATTCAGGCGCATTAACCTCTTCAGAACGCGATGTTTTGGTTTGTTTAAGCCAATATCCGTCCCTCTTACAAGCTGCTGCTCAAGAACATAGCCCTGCTTTAGTGGCCAACTATACCTACGAGCTAGCTAAACTCTACAATAAATTCTACCACGAAGAAATCATTCTGAAATTAGAAGATGAAGAGCTTAAAGCCTTTCGACTAGCCTTATCCGCAGCCACTGCCAAAACCATTAAAATGTCCATGAGCTTACTGGGCATTCAGGTGCCAGATAAGATGTAATTAGTCTGGTATTCTTAGAATTAGTTTCCTACTAAAATATTGGAAACGCATAAACAAGAGGGCAGAGGAAACCAATAAACCCAATGTAAGTCCGTACCAAATACCATTTGCACCCAAACCTTGCACAATGCCTAAAAAGTAAGCCATCGGTAATCCTATTAGCCAATAGGCAATAAAAGTAAAGAGCGTAGGAATATTAACATCGCCCATGCCTCTTAACACACCCAATCCAACCACTTGGGTTCCATCAAATAGTTGGAAAAATCCGGCTATAATTAACAATTGAGCTGCAATGGCAATTACACGGGTATCTTCAGTATACATATAAGGCAGGTAGTTGTTAAAAAACACAAAGAACAAGGCCGTAATACTCATAAAGGCCAATACAATGTGGTAACTAGAAATAGCTGATAAACGCAACTGCACAAAATCTTTCCCGCCAAAATTATTGCCAGATTTTATGGCAGCAGCAGCGGCAACGCCACTGGCCATCATATAGGTCATGGCAGCCAAGTTTATGGCCACCTGATGTGCTGCTTGATGAACGGCCCCAAGTGTCCCCATCAAAATAGCTGCCCCGCTAAATGCACTTATTTCAAATGTATATTGTAGGGCTACGGGTGTGCCTATTTTTAAAATACTTAGCGAACGAGTTTTGGTAAGCGCCGTACGCCCAAATTCTTTTAAATACCGTTTAAAATGGCTAGAACGGAAAATATAAGCCACCATCACTACACCCATTATCGTTCTATCTATTAAAGTAGCTAAACCAACTCCTCTCACACCCATGGGAGTGATACCAAATAAACCTTTTACGAAAATAATGCCCAGCACTATATTTAACACATTGCCCCAAATTGAAATGTACATGGCTTGTTTAGTAAAGCCAAGACCTTCTGCAAACTGCTTGGCCGTCATAAAAAACATCAATGGGATGATAGAAATAGATAGAAGTGATAAAAATGGTTTAGCCTGCGTAACCACTTCTGGCGTTTGTCCCAAATGATCAATGGCGGCCATGGTACCAAAATAGATGGCAGAAAATAGTACTAAACCTGTAATGGCACTTATAACTAAACTGTTGTACAGCAATTTGCCACACTCGGTATAGTTTTTACGCCCATTTTCTTGTGCAATGAGTGGCGTTATGCCATAAGAAATACCAATACCCAATACCAATACAATGGTAAACACACTATTTACAAGCGAAACCGCTGCTAATGGAATGGTTCCGGCGAAATGACCTACAATTACACTATCGGCTGTATGCACCAAGGTATGCCCCAATTGAGATATTACCACCGGTATAGCCAAAGCTAAATTGGTTTTATAATGCGGTTTGTAGGTATGGTAAAATTTCTTCAAGTGTTAGATAAATTAAAGTATGATAATAAGCTATTAATAAATAACTTATAAATATTTAATAGGCTACAATATCGGCTTCGCCTTTATGTAAATTTCGAATGTATACTTCGTTTTGAACGGTGGCACACAATATGCCCGTGGTGTCGTATAATTCTATTGGAAAACTTTTTACATATTTTCCTTGTGTATGCAGGATTTCTTCAGCTTCTTTTATTTCTGTTTCTGAAAGTTGGATGCGAAAACTGAGGTTTGTTCTACCGGGTTTTAAGTAGCTAATTTGAGCACTTTTAAGCCAAACACGACATTTTAATCCTCTGCGTTGCAATACCTGATCGAATAAAATAGCGTAAAATGGATCAGTAGCAGTAAAAATTGTACCTCCGAAGATAGATTTATTGTAGTTTTTGTTCATAAAACTCTTTACAATAACTACATCAACCCCGCTAAAACCAGGCTCAAAGCGACGCACCCAAATGCGTTGGAAAAGGAGTGGTGGGTATAAGCGCATGACCCACGTGAGAGCCTTTTCCGATATTTTCATTTTTAGGATTTTACCACATTAAGTCTAAAATTGCGCTGTGGTCTTCTTCGTTTAGTTTGTAAACCTGCCCAGAAACTTTATGTTGTTTAAAGTTCGCTAAAATAGCGTCTTTAGAACTTTTATCAATATTTGCTTGAGCTAAACGTGTAGGCGTTTGAATTGAGGTGAAAAACACTTCCAATTTCTCAATAAATTGAGGAGCCAACTGCTCATCGCTTCCTTCTAATTCAAAAACATGTCTAGCTAAAAACGCCAGTTTATCAAGAAATTTATCCTGATTGTGTTTCAACCAAGCCGGAAACACGATAGATAAACCTGCACCATGGGCAATATCAAATAATACACTTAAAGAGTGTTCAAAACCATGACAAGCCCAATCGCCTCCATTTTTACCGGCCGTTAACGAACCGTTTAGTGCCGTAGTGGCCAACCACATAATATTTGCACGAGTATCGTAGTCATCGGGATGGCTCACAACCTTTTCCCCGTACACTACAGCCAATTTAAGCACCGCTGCGGTATGCAAATCAGTTAAAGGCGAATTTCCTAAGCCAAAGAATTGCTCGAGCGCATGTGCCATTAAATCGGCTACACCATAAGCTGTATAATTTGCAGGAACGGTAGTGGTTAAGGCTGGATCTAAAAAAGATACCCGAGGATATAAATAAGGAGATCCGTATCCACGTTTAGAACCACCCTCGGTATCTTGTAAAACCGTAAAAGGATTCATTTCTGTACCAGTTGCGGCCAAAGTTAAAATAGCAAAAATAGGCAATGCTTGCTCTGGCTTAGTTTTTTGTAGGTAAAAATCCCAAACAGAATGAGTTACCGGAACACCCATGGCTACCGCTTTGGCTGTATCTATAACCGAACCACCGCCAAGTGCAATAATATAATCTGCTCCAAAAGCCTTGGCTTCTTTTACCGCCGCATCTGCATCCTGATAAATTGGATTTGATTTAATGCCTTCAAACGTTAGGTGCGCAATGCCTCCAATATTTAATAAAGAAACCAAACGAGCGTAAAGCCCATTCTTTTTTACCGATCCTTTACCAATAATGATAAAAGCTCGAGTGCCTAGCGGCTTCAATTCGGTGCATATACCATCCATTACATCTTTTCCAAAAAGTAGCTTTGTTGGATTAAAACGTTCAAAATTTTCCATGTTTAAAATTCTAGTGTGTGCAAGAATTCTAAAATTAATAACTTGCAACTAAATATTATACTCTTTAGAATATTTTACACTTGTATTATGAAAAATAGCCCAATCTCAAAATCTATATCCTTACTTATTTTGGTAGCTGCATTGGGTTATTTTGTAGATATATATGACTTATTGCTCTTTTTGATTGTTAAAAGTAAGAGTTTAACAGATTTGGGAGTACCTGCCGATAAACTCACTTCCATTGGTTTAGAATTAATGAATTGGCAAATGGCCGGTTTACTTATCGGAGGCATATTATGGGGAGTATTGGGCGATAAAAAAGGGCGTATTTATGTACTATTCGGCTCAATTCTACTCTATTCCTTAGCCAACATTGCCAACGGCTTGGTACAAGATGTAAGTTGGTATGCGGCCTTGCGGTTTATAGCCGGTATAGGCTTAGCCGGTGAACTGGGTGCCGGAATTACGCTCATTAGCGAAACTATGAGTAAAGAAAATAGGGGATATGGCACCATGCTTGTGGCCAGCATTGGTTTGTTTGGTGCGGTGGCAGCTTATTTTGTAGGTGTCACCTTTAATTGGCGCATTGCGTACTTAGTGGGCGGAGGCTTAGGAATGCTATTGCTCTTACTCCGAATCGGGGTATTTGAATCGGGAATGTTTGCCAACATGAAAAACAAATCTGTAAAAAAGGGTGATTTAAGCATGCTTTTTTCCTCAAAAACTAGAATGAAAAAATACATTTATAGTATTCTAATTGCCGTTCCTGTTTGGTTTGTAGTAGGAATTTTAGTGGGAATTGCCCCCGATTTTGCGAAACCATTAGGCATTATCGGAACCATAGAGCCCGGCAAAGGAATTATGTTTACCTATATTGGTATTGCCTTTGGCGATTTTTTAAGTGGAAGCCTTAGCCAACTGTTCAAAACTCGAAAGAAAATCGTATTCATTTTTTTAAGTTTCACCTTCGCCGGCATTTTATTCTTTTTAAACTCTAACGGCCTAAGCGCTACCCAGTTTTATATTTTATGTGTGTATTTTGGCTTAGCTACAGGTTATTGGGTGGTATTTGTCACCATGGCATCTGAGCAATTTGGTACCAATTTACGAGCCACAGTTACCACTACTGTGCCCAATATGGTTCGAGGCTCTCTCATTTTAGTTACCCTAGCTTTTACTAGCCTAAAAGCACACTATGGTTTAGTAAATGCCGCTATAATAGTGGGTACAGGTACCGTATGTATAGCGTATTGGGCCTTATGGCATTTGGAAGAAACTTTTGGTAAAGAACTCGATTATTTAGAAGAATCTGGAGAAACAGGTCTCTAGCATCATCTCTTTGTCTAATTATCAATCCCGTTACTCAAAATTCATTTTAAAATCTCATTTTTGGCTATGCCTACACGTGAAGAAATAGCAGCAGCTTACCAAACTATTCAAGATGAAATTTGCGCTGGTTTAGAGTTAGCCGATGGTTTAGGAAAATTTGAAGAAGAGATTTGGGAACGTGAAGGTGGAGGAGGGGGTCGTACCCGGATACTTCAACATGGAGCCATTATTGAGAAAGGAGGCGTTAATTTCTCGGCGGTATATGGCAAATTACCCGAACCCATTAAAAAAGCCTTTGGCGTAAGCGAAGAGGATTTTTTTGCTACCGGAATTTCTATAGTGATTCATCCTAACCATCCTTGGGTGCCTATTATTCATATGAATATACGCTATTTCGAACTCTCCGAAGAAGTTCGTTGGTTTGGTGGCGGCATCGATTTAACCCCACATTATATCATTTACGAAGATGCCAAATTCTTCCACCAAGGTTTAAAAAAGGTTTGCGATAGCTTCAATAAAACCTTTTACCAAGAATTTAAAACCTGGGCGGATAACTACTTCTACATAAAACACCGCGAAGAAACCCGTGGCATTGGCGGAATCTTCTACGATCGCTTAAGTCCTAAGACCGCAAACATTGATTGGGATGAAATTTTCGAATTCTCCAAAGCTCTTGGGCGTAGTTTTTTACCTATTTATACCGAGCTTATTGCTCGTAACCGCAGCAAAGCCTTCACCCAAGAACAAAAAGAATGGCAATACCAACGCCGTAGCCGCTATGCCGAATTTAACCTCGTATACGACGCCGGAACAAAGTTTGGTCTAGAAACCAATGGCCGTATAGAATCGATCTTAATGAGCCTGCCACCGCAAGCAAATTGGGTGTATAATTTCATACCAACCGAGGGGAGTTTAGAGGCCGAAACTTTATCGCTCTTAAAGAAGGATATAAACTGGGTTTAACGCTATAATAACGTCTTTTTTTAGCAATTGTAAAACTTTTCCACACTGCCTCATTTACGTTTCTCAAATACGTATATTCGCGTATGCTTTACGCATATTTTAACAAGAAAAACTAAAATTAGCAAGATTACCAAACGAAATGGCTGAAGAAACAGAAAAAGGAAATTTGGAACCTACAAACGACAGAATAATCCCAATCAATATTGAAGAGGAAATGAAATCTGCCTACATCGATTATTCGATGTCGGTAATTGTTTCCCGTGCTTTGCCCGATGTACGCGATGGTTTAAAACCTGTACACCGCCGGGTATTGTATGGCATGCTCGATTTGGGTGTAACTAGTACCAAACCTTATAAAAAATCTGCCCGTATTGTCGGTGATGTATTAGGTAAGTATCACCCACACGGCGATTCATCAGTATACGACACCATGGTGCGTATGGCCCAAGATTGGAGTTTACGTTACCCCATGGTAGATGGCCAAGGAAACTTTGGCTCTATTGATGGGGATAGCCCAGCGGCTATGCGTTATACCGAGGCTAGATTGAAGAAAATTGCCGAAGAAATGTTAAATGATATCAATAAAGACACCATTGATTATCAATTAAACTTCGATGATTCCTTAGAAGAACCAACTGTTTTACCAACTAAAATCCCCAATTTATTAGTCAATGGTGCTTCGGGTATTGCTGTGGGTATGGCCACCAATATGGCTCCGCACAACCTTACCGAGGTAATTAATGCCATTACGGCTTATATTGATGATAATAACATTGAGGTGTCTGGCCTAATGATATACGTTAAAGCCCCCGATTTCCCAACAGGAGGTATTATTTACGGCTACGCAGGCGTGCAAGAGGCTTTCGAAACCGGTAGAGGTCGTATTATGATGCGTGCTAAAGCCGAGATTGAAACCTACGGAAACGACAGAGAACGCATTATTGTAACCGAAATACCTTATCAGGTTAATAAGGCCAATATGATTGAGCGTACTGCCGAATTGGTAAACGAGAAAAAAATTGAAGGTATCTCTGAAATTCGGGATGAATCGGATAGAGAGGGTATGCGTATTGTGTACGAAATTAAACGTGATGCCAATTCATCTATTGTATTAAACAATTTATTTAAATATACTGCGCTACAAACCTCATTTTCAGTGAATAACATTGCCTTGGTAAAGGGCCGTCCTCAGTTATTGAACCTGAAAGACATGATTAAATACTTTGTGGAACACCGCCACGAAGTTGTAGTACGCAGAACCAAATTTGAATTAGCTGAAGCCGAAAAGCGTGCCCACATTTTAGAGGGTTTATTAATTGCTTTAGATCATTTAGATGAGGTAATTAAATTGATTCGCAATTCGGATACGCCAGAAGATGCTCGTACGGGCTTAATGGAGAAATTCGACCTTTCTGACATTCAATCGAGAGCAATCTTAGATATGACGCTTCGCCGTTTAACCGGACTAGAGCGTGATAAAATTAAAGAAGAGTTTGCGGAGTTGATGAAAACCATTGAATTCTTGAAATCTATTTTGGCCGATGAGGATATGCGTATGCGAATCATCAAAGACGAATTGATAGAAATTAGAGAGAAATATGGTGATGAGCGTCGTTCGGTAATTGTGCATTCTGCTGAGGATATGCGCATGGAAGACTTTATTGCCGACGAAGAAGTGGTTATTACCATTTCGCACGAAGGCTATATTAAACGTACGCCTTTAACCGATTACCGCATTCAGGGTAGAGGTGGAAAAGGCTCTATGGGTTCTCAATCGAGAGATGAAGACTTTATTGAGCATATCATTACGGCATCGGCACATAACTATATGTTGTTCTTTACCGAAGCCGGACGTTGTTTCTGGTTGCGTGCATTCGAAATTCCGGAAGGCACACGTACTTCTAAAGGAAGAGCTATTCAGAACATCATCAATATTCCAAAAGAGGAGAAAATCAAGGCCTTTATTAAGGTAATTAACCTGAAAGACCAAGAGTACTTAGAAAACAACTTTATTATTATGTGTACCAAGAAAGGGACCATTAAGAAAACGTCGTTAGCAGCCTACTCACGTCCTCGTGCAAACGGTATTAACGCCATTAATATTAATGAGGGCGACCAATTGTTAGAAGCTTGCTTAACCAACGGCCAAAGTGAAGTGTTAATGGCTTTACGCTCCGGCAGAGCCATTCGCTTTAACGAATCTACCGTTCGCCCAATGGGACGTACGGCAACAGGAGTACGTGGGGTAACCTTAGCACATGCTAAAGATGAAGTTATTGGCATGATTACCGTAAACAATCCAGAAGTAACGGTATTGGTGGTTTCTGAGAAAGGATACGGAAAACGTACCGATATTGAAGATTATCGTGTAACTAACCGTGGTGGTAAAGGGGTTAAAACCATTAATATTACCGAAAAAACCGGTGAATTGGTTGCCATTAAAGATGTAATCGATACCGATGATTTAATGATTATCAATAAATCGGGTATTGTAATTCGTCTTGGCGTAGCCGATTTACGAGTAATGGGCCGAGCTACGCAAGGCGTGCGCTTAATTACCTTTAAAGGCGAAGATGAAATTGCTTCTATTGCTAAGGTTGCCCACGAAGATGAAAGCGACCTAGAGGATACGATTGCTGTTGATGGCACCGTTACAGAGGAAACACCCGATGTAAGCACGCCAGAAACAGGAGTGGAGCCTACTGAAGAAAATCCAGAATAAACGAGTATTAACCAATAAATTTTAACTTATGAAAATGAAATCACTTGTATTCGCCTTTGCTTTGTTAGGCTGTGCGTACAGTGCCTCTGCACAAAAAGGGGAGTTGAGTACTGCTAAAACGAATTATGAAAAGTTTATTACCCTAAAAGATGCCGGTTCTTTAGTTTTGGCTATGCCTAGTATTACTAGTGCAAAAGCTTCTATTGACAAAGCCGCTGTAAATGAAAAAACTGCGGTAGATGCTTCAACATGGATGTATAAAGCCATGATTTATGCTGACCTAGCTTTATTAGATACCGTTAGTTTAAGTGCCTTGCAAACCTTGGCTACTGCAAAAGAAGACCTAAAGAAAGCCATCGATTTAGGAGCAGCAGCACAGAATGCTGGAAATATTGAACGTACAAACAATTTATTTGCTCAGTTTGAATTGAATATAGGCGTACGAGCTTTCCAAACACAAAAATTTAGCCAAGCCTATGAAGCGTTCGAAAAATCGTTAGTTTACAAACCAAGCGATACGACCTTAACCTATTATGCCGGTTTATCGGCTATTAATGCACAAAATTACAAAGCAGCCATAAAGAAATATGGAGAGTTGGTAAAACTTGAGTATTCTGCTAACAAACTCATTGCCCTAGATTTATCTAAATTATATGCCTTGGATAAAGATACGGTGAATGCCATTGCTATAGCTAGTACCTATGCCACTAAATTTAACGATCAGGCTTTAGCTACACAAGAAATAGAATTGAGCTTAATGAGTGGTAAACAAAAACAAATAATTGAAAGAATATTAGCCCAAATTGCCTTAGACCCTAAAAATAAACTGGAGCATTTTTATTTAGGTATTGCTTACGATGCCTTAAAAGAATACAAAAAGGCGGAAGATGCTTACAAAAAAGCAATAGAACTAGATGCCAACTATTTTGATGCTACCTTAAACCTAGGTAGTGGCATTTTAAACAACGGTATTGATTTATACAATAAAGCCAATACCTTACCAGTAAATAAGCAAAAAGAGTACGATATTGCCATGAAAACATCCCAAGCTGAATTTGATCGTGCTTTTCCGTATTTAGACAAGGCCGTACAAATAGACCCTAAATCTTTGAATGCTTTGCAAAATCTAAAAACCTATTACGTAATTAAAAAGAACGCTGCTAAAGTAGCAGAGTTAAGCAAACAAATTTCTGCCTTGCAATAGGGTATATACTTTTCTACAGAGAACCTCAATCTTTAAATAGGTTGGGGTTTTCTTTTATCTCGAATTATTATTTAACATAATATTAATTATAAGACAATAATAACCTTGTTGAAATATAGCGGAGGTATAAATAAAAAAGGGCAATTGCTTAATTATATGCAGTTGCCCTCTATTTAAGACTAACATGGTTTAAAATGATTGACTATACATTAGGTATTTAAAAGTTTTACTTTTTGTGCATCAAATTCTTCTTGTGTAATTATCCCGCCATCAAGTAAGTCTTTTAATTTTTTCAATTCTTCTGATACACTAAATTGTCCACCAGTATTAGAAACACCCGCTGCAGCAGTAATGGCATCAGCAATTAATTGCGTTTGACTTAAGGGGCTATGAGCCACCATTTTTTCGGAGCAAATCTCTTTAATTTCTTTGGCTTCACTTTTTGTAAATCCATGCCCAACAAGTTTTTCTCCACCAACTACAAATGTTATTGTTGAATATCCAATCATTGGAGTATCTATATTTACACCTTCTATTTGTGTATAAATTAGATGCCTTGATTTATTGCTGAAAAAACCGGGAAGTTTTAACATAATTTCATTTTCTTCGATATGAATTTCTGCAGGAAATAATCTGTTTCCCTCTGCAACTCTTGATGCTTTGTAAATTTTAGCGTTCATAATTCTTTTTTTGGTTATTTAAAAATAACTCAATAAGAATGGTTCATATGAATTCAAACGTGTTCAAACGCAATCAATCCATCAACAGCTGGTATTGGGCTTGCAGCCAAGCTAAATCGGAAAGATGAAAGTAATGTGGGTTTACCTCTTTTAAAACTTCTTTATACTGGGTAGATTTTTGAAGTTTGAGATTATAGGCATGAGCCAATTTATAGCAATCTAAGCGTCCTTTTTGGTAAAAGGTATTGGTTAAATTAGCTTCCGTGTGCGATAAATTATCAAATTGATTGAATACTTTTTCAGCATCTGCATATTGCCAAACCAATCGGCTGGCAAATTGCAAAATTTCTATCTGCGACAATTCATCGCTATACTTAGCCAAGGCCCTGTTCAAATAGTCTTCGTCGTGATTTAAAATATAACTCCAGGCCCCTACTCTACCCGTTAGTATGGGATGAAGTGCTTTGGTTTCACTATATTTTATCACTTCAGTAAGTGTGTGCTGAGCAGCGGATGTATTCTTATTCATAAACTGCTTTTGGCACTGCATGAGCTTGATAAAAGGATACAATTTTTCGGGAGTATCTTGCGATAAGGTATCAATCCATTTACCATAATAATCAATCAATTTGGTATCAAATACTTGACCAGTAAGTATAAATATTTGGGCAATTTCAGAAGTTTTAAGTTTTGAATCTATAAAATCGATTAATGCTTGATTACCTTGGAAAGCATGCAAACAAAAGGGTTGAAAAGCAAATATGAGATAATCAAACTGTTGTAAATCATCGGAATGCACTGCACAGTCAAACAGTTCATGCATGGCCTCCCAATTTTGGCTTACTATTAAATTAGAGGAATAAATGTACAATTGATAGGCTTCTGACCAGGAGTTTAATTTTAATTCGGGCGAATTTAAAAGGGAAGTGGGTACCAACCCTTGATCGGGTAAAAATTGATTTAATAAAACGTGGTTTATTTCCTCGAAACTGGTATGTTCTATACGCTCTATTAGTTTTTTCCAATTTTTAAAACTCAATACTTCAGCTAATAAATTAAGGATATATAATGAAGCTGATTTATTGGAAGAAATGAGACCAAATAGCCTTTTTAATGTACTCTCACTAATAAATACCCTGTGCGTTTTTTCTAAATATTCTACCAATGATTTACAACCCCTGGCATCGGAAATTGAAATGCCAGAAACATGCTGTAATTGAACACGCAAATAATCTAATTGAAAACTTGAAAGGTATACCGGCTTAGGCATAAAAAATAAATCTTATTCAAGTATAGCATATTGAATAGAACTTACCTAATTACAAACAAGGCTATCCCGATAAAAATAATACAGGTGCCTAGCCATTCTCGTTTACTTATTTCTTCTTTAAAATACCATTTGCTCACCAGCAAGGAAAACGGAAAAAGGAATAAATAGAGCAAACTAATTTCTCCCACCTGAAACTCTTTATACGATTGCTTAATGAGCAAACTCCCCATGGTGGTTAGTACCGCTATAATCATAAAATTAAGAGGCTTTATAGGATTTTCTGCTTGTTCGGGTGTAGTTGAAATCTGTTTCTTGGAGAATTGGTAAATAAACCAAGCCGAAAGCAAAATAGTACTCTCCATAATAAAGGTACTCCATGTAACTTGGGTATGTTTTAACGGAATTGATAATAAGGAATAGCCAAAAGACCAACAGGTTATGCTCAATAAAGCCAACACGAGTCCTTTTTGTAATTTAGGAACCGAGGCTTGCACCAACAAGCCTAATACACAAATGGCTAAACTTGGGTAGAAATACGGACTAAAATGTTCGCCTAAAATAAACCTGGCTGCTAATTGCTGCACCAATAAGCCAAATAAATTAATTACTACTACGTTTGGGAAGCTGATAAGCCTATTGGCTAAAATAAAGAGCCACAAACCCATACCACAAATAATGGAAATACCAATAATTTGTAGCGCCACCAATACACTAGGCGGAGTTAAGATAGTTAAGGAGCCTACCAGTAAAGCAAATGAAAGTAAAACGGTATAGGCACTACGTTTTAAAATAAATGAAAACGAATTGGCATTTACACTGTATTTCCGAATAAGAATATCGGTACAAAAGAAACAAGAATAGGCTAAACCTACTAATAAATAGAGTTTTAAGGGCATAATTTTATAAAGAACTAGGTGGTTTAAAGGACGCTAAATTAAGCAAATATTGCCTAGCTACCTATTGGAATAGTTGAAATTAAACTTAAGAAATCCATTTTATATCTCAATAAAACATTCTACTTGTTCAAGTTAAGTTTTATTAACTCTGTCTCAATTTTTGTTCGAAGATCTTCTAAATAACCAATTGATGATGATTCCATATATGATAGAAGGAAAGGATAGTCAGATTCAGACACTTGGATATCATTCTTAAAAATTGACATACATTTCATTTCGGTGGGTCGCCTATCCACATTAAGTACCGAAGATATAATTATTATATATCCTTTATACGAGTATTTATTAAAATCAATCTTTTGTGGTAGTAGTGCAATTCGTTGCTTTTTCTCATTTTCTAAATCCATTTTTATCTGAGCAGATTTTTTGTTAATCTTATCCTTTTCTATTAAGTAATTTTCAAAATCATCCGTAAAAATCAAACTTTCATTAATCCCACACTTCCAAGTGCCTCTGATTTTTACAATTTCTCTTGTAAACGAAGTTCCAGAACGTGTGAAAATGAGCTTAGTGTCCTTAAACTCATAGCTAACAGAATCGTTCTCATGAAACGAAAACAAAGTGTCATTTTTTAGGTAACGAATATATTTTGGTAATCCTATTACGTCTATATTTGAGTCATATTTTAGGTTTTTAAATCTGTCACTTTTTATAATACAATTAAACTTGCTGTAAAATGCATTTTCGTTTTCTAATTTAATTTTCAATTTTAATTCTTCTGCCTGTTTTCTCTTTCTTTCTTCGTTCTTCAATGCAATTTCTTCATTCCGTTTCAATTCAAGCCTGAGCGCTTCAGCTTTTTTATAAGCGGCAGGATCACCTTTAAAATACTTTGTAATATTAAAACTTAAATCAATTTCATTGGTACCTTTTCCGCATGTATAATTGCCTACTACCCAATTGTACATATATCCATTTTTATACTCTTGAGCAACATCACTACAAAAATTGTAATACTTACCATTCTCGTCAGTGCCTGAAAAATAAATTTTATACCCATAAATAAACCCACTTTTTATAACCTTTACCGGATCTCCATATTTGTCTTTTTCAGTATAATCTAGCTTGTTATCTATTTTAATTTCTTCAATAGAATATTGCCCCTTTATAATTGCTGAGGTTTTATAATAGGCTTGACCTGGATGATCAGTTCCCATACCAAGCATTTTGTCTTTTTTTGACCATGTGGCAGTTAATTTAAAGTTGAAATTCTCAAAAGTAATCCAACCCGCATTCTCTTTACCCACACTTTCTAGTAATTCATGCTCTCCTTGCAATGAAGCATAAAGTTCATTTGGATAAGAGTCTAAAATGTTGGTGATTTTTGGAGAAGGTGTTGGCCTTTGTCCAAATAATGAAGCCGGAAGAGTAAGTGTTAAAATCAGAAAAATCAGTTTATTCATTTATTTCTCTTATTAATAGATTACCATTAAAATCAACATATTCTTTAGTAGTATTTAAATTAAGTTCAAATATTCCATTTTTTAGATATACAATTTTATCAAATTTATTATCGAAAATTTTGATGCTATTTTTTTCTATGTTAGACTGATTCATACAAATTACCCCATATTTTCCATTAAATTTTGTAATGAAATAATTATTCTCTGCTTCAATAATTTCATCGTAATAATTTGGATACGTTAACGGCGTGAAATAGTTATTTAACAAGGTATATTTGTAAATTTCTCCGTATGGTTCTTTTTTGTAATAGTAGTAGTTGGGATTTATTAAATCTGAACGAGATAAATTACAACAATTGTACAAAACTTCCTTTTCCTCATAAGGTGGATAATATTTATATTCTTTATCGTTTACAATTGTTATATGGTTTTCACCTAGTTTGAATTGTTTATTCACATCAAAATCGGTTATTTTATAAAAGTTAGCTCTTTTCTCATATTCATCCCATTCACCCCAATCCCCATCTAATCTGTGGCTCCCATCTAAAGTTTCGAAATAAATTGTATTACCGTAGGTGTATGGATATTTTTCTTTCGTATAGAAATAATCAAATGAACTATTAAATACCGAGAAATCAATACCCATCTTCTGTTTTAATAAAAGTTTTAAACCCGTAGTAGATTCTGAAATTTTTACTGGACCAAAAATTGGATGAAATACATATATATAAATATTGTAGGCATCTTTTCCGAATGTACCACCTAGCGTATTGTATAAAATTAAACCCGATTTCGGCAGATATTCATATTCGCTTTTTAGGTAAGTATTAACTCTTTCTTCTGGTTTAGGTGAATCTTCCCACCCTTTTGTCATTTCTTTTGCTAGCTCCCTTGGCAAAGATTTATTATAATGTAAATTAAAGAGTGCTCTAAATGCATTGTCTTTTTCTATATGATTATAAGCTTTTAGAAATTCATTGTTAAATTTTAATAGGGGTGAAAATGTATCTGCACTAGTATTTATATAGTATTTATGTTTAGTATTGGTATTTATATAATTTAAAGAATCAGTAACCGAATAGATTTTTTTTTCTGCCCATTCTCCACTAGTTGTAATAAATTTGAATTTTTTGGAAGAAATAAATTCATCAATTGTTGAAGCAAAACTATTCTCATAATACCCTTTTATGACTTTATTGTAGTCGATGTCTACCAATATCCTGGAGTTCAGAATAACTTCACTTTCGATTATTGCAGATTGATAAGATTTATCAATTGGAAACTCAATGATTTGATTCAATAAAATATTGATTTTGTCTCTAAATTCTAATGATCTAATTACTATTTCAATTTTACCGGTTTTTTTAAAAAAAGTAGGTTTCTCAATTTTATAAATTTGAGCATTAATATTAAATCCACTTTCAATTGCTAATTGTTTACCGTTGTATTCACAATTAACAATGGTAAAATCAACTTTATCTCCTACAGAAATCTTATTAATATCAACACCCTCCTTAGTCTCTATAAGAAATTTCGATTTAACAGGGTATTCTTTTTGAGGGAAACCTTCTGGTTTTTGACATAATGAATGCTCATATATACCGAATAATATTAAAATAGTTAAAAAGATTTTTTTCATTAGAAATGTCGTTTGATTGGGAATTTAAAATTTTAAAACTTTAAATGTTACATTAAAATCAAATGGGCTTATCTTTTACTTTCTGTGATTGCAACATGCTACTTATCACACCAATATGAGGAGCGGTTAACACTGCAATACCTAGAAATAAAATGGCTGTTAATCTGTTTAAATCTGATTTAAAGTAAAACATAAGTGAGCCTAGAAATAACCAAGCAGCTAAATTGGTAGGTATAAGTTTTTTAAGCACAAATACGGGTGATTTAGTTCGCCACTCTAAATGCTTTAAAATACTGTTAAAAGATAATACAGCGTGCCAAGCGCAAAAATAAAAGGCAAAGCCTAAAATTAATGGCATGCTAAAAATTAAGACTTGCAAAAAGACTAAAAAAAGCAGATTTATAAGTGTTTTTTTTGAAAAATATGCACTTTTTTCGAGCGAAATAAGGAGAACGATAAAGAAAATGATAACCGATATTATGGGGAAGATGGGTATCCATAAACCACTAGATTGGAGCATTTCTGTACTAGTAAGTGAAATGCCTGGAAATGATTGAATAATAGGCAACACATCTTTGGTATTAAACAACAAAAGATTCAACAAAAACAATAAACCATAGGTAAATGCAACTAGATAGGCAAATTTTTTATTTTTAAAATCTAAATTCAAGGTATCTAATTCTCCAAAATGAAAAGCAGATATACCTATAAAAATGAATAGCGCTACTACCGGGCTTAACCACCATAATGCCCCATAAATAAATCCAATACCTATATATTGAGTTAAAAATTTGAAGAAATGTATAAATGATCCACTAAGCTTATTGTTAGTCATGTATAAATAATGATCAATAGAGCCATGCGGAATACCGATGATAGCTACGCCAACAAAGAGCAGATAGGTTTGTTGTAAAGGCGTAAAATTTAGTATTAAAGAGCAAATACTCAATAAAAAACCGATTAGTAGTATACGTATTCTCATATCCGATTTTTTACATAATTTTTTAATTGATTTAAAAATAATGGAATGGGCAAGCGTGAAAAAATGCTAATATCTTCTAGTATAGTTGTCTCTTCATCTAAAAACTTTAATATCGTAGTTGGGTTATTTTTTCGAAACAACTGTTCCATAACCAAGTTTATTTTTTGCGGATCAGTTTTAATAATTTGAAGTAATAGTGTATCGTAAAGCTGGAATCTATTTTGGCTAAAAGAAGGAGCTGATACGCTGCCGAAATCATCTGAAAAAAGTGCTTGTGTATTTTTCCTAATCCGATTAAAGGCGTAACCGGTACTTGGTTTAATAGCACCTGCCCTACCTCCAATTGGAATTATTCCATCTAAATTGTCGGTATTGGGTTGGGCGTTTGTCATGGGTATTTTACCCCGCTCAATTCTGGTAATTTGGTAATTGGTTGGAAAGTGTGTTTTAATATACGTAGCTAAATAATCTTTGTATTCTGTATCTGTATAACTTTCTACCGATGAGAACGCAGTAAATTCAACCAAAGCTTCGGTTTCTGAAAAGGGAAGAATGTAAATAAAATGACTGCCTGTAGCACTTTGCGGTATTCTAAAATCCATCATTCTAAACACATCTTTATTGAATACCGGCTTTTCTGTTTTGATAAAAAAACCATAAAAATGTTGCCACAGTAAAAGTTCATTTTTTTGCAATTCACTTTTCGTATACATACTGGAGTATACTTTAGCGGCTGTATACGTTGTTTTAGTAGTCTTTACAGTAAAGATCTGATCATTTCTATCAACACTTAAGACCTCTTCTCTAAAGAAATCTACATTTCCCGATTTATTGATTAAATCTACGTGAAAATCGAAAAATGTTTGGGAGTGTATGTACTTATATTGATATGGATTTATGACTTTATGTAATGAATAACTATCTGTAAAAAATTCGATCTGATTCCATTTTTTAGATACCAATGAATCGTATTCTGTAGCATTTCTAGACCAAAAACACCATGATTTTTCAGGAAAATCTTGCTCTTTCTCAAGAATTAGTATACG
>JBBAKN010000001.1:0-3533 GCA_040403555.1 Sphingobacteriales bacterium | reverse complement strand
ACTTGTGTGCAACATGGCATGTAGTAATTGCATAGAAGAGCATCCAGCTCCTAGTAAAATGATATCGTAGTGCATGTGTACAAAAAACAAAAGGTACTCGTAAAATACGAGTACCTTTAAGTTAAACCTAAATGATAAAATTACTTAGAACGGCTAAGTGAGTAAATCACTAAACCAAAACCGATTTTATTTACCGCATCACCAATGTTGTAAATAATATCCATGTTAAGTGGTAAATCTTTTACAAAAGAATACCATTGTCCATGAGCAGTACCAGCCATGTATCCAATTGGATAGATTGCCCATCCAATGATTACAAATTTAAGTAAAGCATTTACTGCTTTTTGTACAGCAGGGTTACTTGCTTTTGCAAGTTTTGCCACTTCACCAGCAAATACTTCATACACAATGTAGAAATAAGCTAAACCTGATACTAAGCCCCAGAATGCAGCTTGGTCTCTGGCAACAGCCTCTCCCCAATATCCGGTAACTAACATAATTACCGAAGCAAAAATAAGTTTCCACAATAAGCTGGTTTTAGCACCTGCTTTTTTGGTGATCAAATAAAATTCAACACACATCAAAGGCACTGTTAAAATCCAATCTACATAGCGGAAAAATACCGGTGATGAATGAGTTTCTAAACTGTAACCTCTCATGTAATAATAATGTACAGCTGCAATGAATGTAATGATACCAGAAACAAGAACAGAAGTTCTCCACTCTGGGGTGGTGTTTCCTACTTCAAAAAAGAAGAAAACAGCAGCAGCCATCATTGCCATGGTGCCTATAAAAAAGGTAAAAGCAACATAGTCAGTATTAGAAATGACCATAGAAGCATCTAATAAAAGATTTGACATAATGTTTATTTTTGGTTAAGTCCTACTCGTATGGCTTTTCGGAAACGCCCAGATTTTTTGAGATGGTCTTGCTACCACTTTATTTAGGTTTAAATAAAAATAAACAATAATTTTTTAAAAACACATAGTTATTGAATGGATAGATTTGGTATAATTATCAACATTTTACAAAAAAAATGAACTGAATATACTTTATATAGGTTTTTTGAATATTAAATTGTTGAAAACAGCAATTTTAAATTTATTTACAGAAGTGTTTTAAACTGCCTAAATATTTTTAATTATACAGATGTGTTCCTTCCGAAATAGCCACTTTATAAACCTCTAAATCTATTCCAAAACGTTCTTTATAAGCAAATTGAATCTCATCTTCAAGTTTTAATAAAGCCGATTGTTTCATTAAATTAATGGTACAGCCTCCAAAGCCACCTCCCATCATACGGGCACCCAAAACATCGGGTATATTTTGGGCTTGAGCTACCAAAAAGTCTAACTCATCACAACTGACTTCGTAGTCTGCAGAAAGACCTTCATGAGTGGCGTTCATCAATTTACCAAGGGTTTCAAAGTCGTTGCTTAATAATGCTTGTACAGCTTCACCTACGCGATTAATTTCTTTAACCACGTAAGAACAACGTTTATAGCGGGTTTCACCCAACCTATCTTTTACTCTCTCCACTTGCTCAAGAGTACAATCTCTGTACGTGTTTATTTCCGGAAAAGCATATTTTATAATTTGTAAACCGGTTTCCACCTCTTCTCTTCGAGTATTATAACCAGATGTTAAGTGGGTATGTTTTACTTTACTATCTATCAACACCAAACAATAATCGCCAAGGTTTGCTGGGTAATACTGATATGTAAGCGTAGAACAATCTAACTTAAGTACTTGATTAGTTTTACCAAAAACACTGGCAAACTGATCCATAATACCACATTTTACGCCTACAAAAGTATGTTCTGCTTGTTGACCTAATTTTACCAATTGCTCTTTGCTAAGGCCTAAATCAAATAGCGTATTTAATGCAAAAGCAACTCCACATTCTACCGCCGCCGATGAAGATAAGCCAGAACCCATGGGAATGGTACTGCTAAATGCTAGGTTAAAACCTTTTAATTTATTTTTTAAAGGCGCTATCACACCTAAAATATAGTTTACCCACATCTCTTCAACGGGAGCTAGGTCTGTATTTAAATCAAATGTGTAACTTTTATCTAAATCAAGTGCTAGGAAGGTACATTGGCTAGTTTCGCTCTCGGCAATGGCAAAACAAACATATTTATTAATGGCTGCCGGCAATACAAAACCGTCGTTATAATCTACGTGCTCTCCAATAATATTAATTCGGCCTGGAGATAAAATGGTATAGCTTGGTTCGCTTTGAAAAGTTTGATGAAAGGCTGAAACTACTTTTTCGGTTAATGCACTCATTTTTATCTATAATTCGTTTGATTGAAAAAATCGAAAACAGGCAATGCCTCGTTTTGATTTTGGCTATTAAAAAAAGTGGCATTATCCCAGGCCGAACCCGTAGCCCATGGCGTAGTACAGGTATTGGCTACCCAAGCAGGTTCCCAATACACCACACCCTTTCCTCCACCAGCTAGTGTTTGTTTCACCAATTGAATCATGTAATTTTTCTGCCCCTCTGGTGTAGCCGGATACCCACTTAATAAGGCTGTTTGACCTAAAATATTAGTCGAACCATCGGCATTTTGCAGAGTATAGGGGTAAGCCGTTTCTACAATCATGACTTTTTTACGGTAGGTATTTATTAAAGTTTGAATGGTTCCGGGTAGGTTCGTAAGAGAAGTGGTCGACCAAAGGGGATAATACGAAACCCCAATCCAATCGTAATCGCTAATTAAATTAGCTGATGCCTGTTGGAACCACCATAATGCGTTTTCGGGTTGTGCAATGTGCAGCATCACCTCAATATTTTTATTTAATCTACGAGAAGCTTCGCGTACACCTTGAATGCCTCGATTAATTAATTGCGCATTTCGGATCCAATTAATAGAATATTTGGGTTGCCCAGCAGGTTGCAGCACTTCACTATTTATTTCGTTTCCAACCTGAACGATGCTGGGTGTTAAATTTTCAGAGGCTAATTTCAATAACGTATTTAGGGTATAATTATACACGCTATCGCCTAAGGTTGTTACGTTTGTAATACTTGCCCAAGCTGCGGGTATGGCTTGATTTCCGGGATCAGCCCAGGTATCAGAATAATGAAAATCTAGTAATACGGGCATATTTTTAGCTTTTGCCCGTTGCATGCTTCGTTTCACATCGGCATAATTAGAAAAACCACTCCAGGTGGGATTGTGCCACAACCTGAGCCTTACCAAATTACAGCCTTTTGCAGCAAAAAGTGCATATGGTTCTATGTTTTGTCCATTCTGACGATATTGGGCACCACAATTTTCTATTTCGTTGATATACGATAAATCAGCGCCTAAATACATTTCTGGTGAAGAAGCTATAGCAGTGGTATTCGTTTTTTTTGAACAAGAATGTAAAACAGAGCTAGTAAGTACTAGTAAAATAATGATATGTAAGCGCATAGAAAAAAATGAGTTAATTAAATATGCAAAAAAATGAGGAAACTTATTTACCGATACAAATTGTTAAGCTAAAATGTAAAGCCCTATTAATAAAGGGTTTCAGAG